>CBDARA010000002.1:765000-1575000 GCA_965199345.1 Acetobacteraceae bacterium | reverse complement strand
TGAGCGCGAGAAGGGCATTCGGTGGATGCCTTGGCACCAGGAGGCGATGAAGGACGTGGCACGCTGCGAAAAGCCATGGGGAGCCGCGAGCAGGCTTTGATCCGTGGATATCCGAATGGGGCAACCCACCCAGCGATGGGTATCATCATCTGAACACATAGGATGATGAGGCGAACCCGGGGAACTGAAACATCTCAGTACCTGGAGGAACAGACATCAACAGAGATTCCGCTAGTAGTGGCGAGCGAACGCGGAACAGGCCAGTGGTTTTCGAGCGGGAAGCAGAATGGTCTGGAAAGGCCGGCAGGACAGGGTGACAGCCCCGTATGCGTAAGTACTCGAAGATCCTTGAGTAAGGCGGGACACGTGAAATCCTGTCTGAACGTGGGGGGACCACCCTCCAAGCCTAAATACTCCCTGGTGACCGATAGTGTACAAGTACCGTGAGGGAAAGGTGAAAAGCACCCCGACGAGGGGAGTGAAAGAGACCTGAAACCGGATGCCTACAAGCAGTCGGAGCCGCATCTGCGGTGACGGCGTACCTTTTGTATAATGGGTCAGCGAGTTTCTGTTGGCAGCGAGCTTAAGCCGTTAGGTGTAGGCGCAGCGAAAGCGAGTCTGAATAGGGCGCATAGTTGCCGGTAGAAGACCCGAAACCGAGTGATCTAGCCATGGCCAGGCTGAAGGTGCGGTAACACGCACTGGAGGGCCGAACCCACGCCTGTTGAAAAAGTCGGGGA
This sequence comes from Acetobacteraceae bacterium, assembly GCA_965199345.1. Classification (GTDB taxonomy): domain Bacteria; phylum Pseudomonadota; class Alphaproteobacteria; order Acetobacterales; family Acetobacteraceae; genus CAXTPV01. The sequence continues at coordinate 1,574,260 of CBDARA010000002.1, read as the reverse complement.
TGAGCTGTGGCTAGGGGTGAAAGGCCAATCAAACTCGGAGATAGCTGGTTCTCCGCGAAATCTATTGAGGTAGATCGTCGGGTGTTTGCCCTGGGGGGTAGAGCACTGGATGGGCTAGGGGGGCCCAAAGCCCTACCAAACCTAACCAAACTCCGAATACCCAGACGCATAATCCGGCAGACAGACGGCGGGTGCTAAGGTCCGTCGTCGAGAGGGAAACAGCCCAGACCACCAGCTAAGGCCCCCAAATCGTGGCTAAGTGGGAAAGGATGTGGGGATTCCAAAACAACCAGGAGGTTGGCTTAGAAGCAGCCATCCTTTAAAGAAAGCGTAATAGCTCACTGGTCTAATTAGAAACCCTGCGCCGAAAATGTAACGGGGCTCAAGCCACGTGCCGAAGCTGTGGGTGCACGAGCGATCGTGCGCGGTAGCGGAGCGTTCCGTAAGCCCGTGAAGGGAGATGGGGTGACCCCTCCTGGAGGTATCGGAAGTGCGAATGCTGACATGAGTAGCGACAAACAGTGTGAGAAACACTGTCGCCGAAAGTCCAAGGGTTCCTGCGCAAGGTTAATCCGCGCAGGGTAAGCCGGCCCCTAAGGCGAGGGCGAGAGCCGTAGCCGATGGGAACCAGGTGAATATTCCTGGGCCCGCCAGCAGTGACGAATGCGATGTGTTGTCGGTCCTTATCGGATTGGACCGGCTTTCGGAGCATTCCAGGAAACAGCTCTGGCGAATGGACCGTACCCGAAACCGACACAGGTGGACTGGTAGAGCATACCAAGGCGCTTGAGAGAACGATGTCGAAGGAACTAGGCAAATTACCTGCGTAACTTCGGGATAAGCAGGACCCGTTCTTGGGCAACCATGGGCGGGTGGCACAGACCAGGGGGTAGCGACTGTTTAGTAAAAACACAGGGCTGTGCGAAGTCGAGAGACGACGTATACGGCCTGACGCCTGCCCGGTGCCGGAAGGTTAAGAGGAGGAGTGAGAGCTCTGAATTGAAGCCCCGGTAAACGGCGGCCGTAACTATAACGGTCCTAAGGTAGCGAAATTCCTTGTCGGGTAAGTTCCGACCTGCACGAATGGCGTAACGACTTCCCCGCTGTCTCCGGCATCGGCTCAGCGAAATTGAATTCCCCGTGAAGATGCGGGGTACCCGCGGTCAGACGGAAAGACCCTATGAACCTTTACTGCAGCTTTGCAGTGGCATCAGGGGAGCACTGTGTAGGATAGGTGGGAGGCTACGAAGCCGGGACGCTAGTTCTGGTGGAGCCACCGTTGAAATACCACCCTGGGCTCTTCTGATGTCTCACCGAGGCCGGTCATCCCGGTCCGGGACCCTGCATGGTGGGCAGTTTGACTGGGGCGGTCGCCTCCCAAAGTGTAACGGAGGCGCGCGATGGTGGGCTCAGGCCGGTCGGACATCGGCTGCTGAGTGCAATGGCATAAGCCCGCCTGACTGCGAGACTGACAGGTCAAGCAGAGACGAAAGTCGGCCATAGTGATCCGGTGGTCCCGCGTGGAAGGGCCATCGCTCAACGGATAAAAGGTACTCTAGGGATAACAGGCTGATCTCCCCCAAGAGTCCACATCGACGGGGAGGTTTGGCACCTCGATGTCGGCTCATCACATCCTGGGGCTGGAGCAGGTCCCAAGGGTTCGGCTGTTCGCCGATTAAAGTGGTACGTGAGCTGGGTTTAGAACGTCGTGAGACAGTTCGGTCCCTATCTGCCGTGGGTGTTGGAGACTTGAGAGGCGCTGTCCCTAGTACGAGAGGACCGGGATGGACGCACCTCTGGTGCACCGGTTGTCGCGCCAGCGGCACAGCCGGGTAGCTACGTGCGGACGAGATAACCGCTGAAAGCATCTAAGCGGGAAACTCTCCTCAAAACCAGGTCTCCCCGAGGGCCGTGATAGACCATCACGTCGATAGGCCGCAGGTCTACGCACCGTAAGGTGCTCAGCCGAGCGGTCCTAATCGCCCGATAGGCTCACAACCAACCGATCCAACAAACCGCCAACAGGCGGAACATCGGATCCGCACCATGCATGGAAGTCAGCCACATACACGCACACACAACACCAGAACCGATCAAGAAGCTGTCTCGGACGACCTGGTGGCCATGGCGGGGAAGGAACCACCCGATCCCATCCCGAACTCGGACGTGAAAACCCCCAGCGCCTATGATACTGCGGCTTAAGCCGCGGGAAAGTCGGTCGCCGCCAGGTCTTCCAAGACAGCATCACACACACAAACGCGGGGTGGAGCAGCCCGGTAGCTCGTCAGGCTCATAACCTGAAGGTCACAGGTTCAAATCCTGTCCCCGCAACCAAACAGCAGCGCCGAACGAAACTCCGAACGCGCCCAGGCCACGCGGCCGGGCGGTCGACGCGTCCGCGGGACGCGATGATCGATGCACGAAGCGCGCCGATTGCCTCTCCTCGGATCGAGGCATCTGCCGGCGACGAGACCAGATCCGCCACTTTGTCTCGGCAGAGTTGCGCGGCCGGCCGCGATCTCGGCCTTGCGCGCGGTCTGCTCGCGCTCGAGTTCGTCCAGCCGCAGGCTCAGCGCCCGTGGCACGCCGTCGCCTCCGATCAAGCCGCGCGTTCGATGTCGATCGTCACGTGTGAGAGCGACGGGACATTGCCGAGCCGCTCGCGGTAGAAGCCGCCGTCCCGGGCCTTGTCCGTCGCGACGCCCACGATGGCGCCGAGATGGCCGGGGCCGAGACGCCAGACGTGCAGATCGGTGACCCGGTCACCTTCGTCCTCGACAGTGCGCCGGATGCGGTCGGCGGTCCCCCGATCCGGGTTCATGTCCAGCAGGATCCCCCCAGTGTCGCGGATCAGCCCGTAGCTCCAGGACGCGATGACGCACGCGCCCAGGATGCCCGCCAAAGGATCCATCCAAAGCCAGCCGAACGCCCGCGCGAGCACCAGGCCGACGATGACGCAGACCGACACGGCGGCATCGGCGAGCACGTGGACGACGGCGGCTCGCATGTTGTTGTCCCGTTGGGCCACGCCGTGTTCGTGCGCGTGCTCCTCGAACGGAAACACGTGCTCCTGCCCCGCGACCCGGACGATCGCGTCGAAGGCGTGCGGCTCCGGTATCGTGTCGACGCTCTGCAGGTGGCCGCCGTGATCGGCGAGGGCGAACGACTGGCGGGCACCGTCGGGCCGCACCGTCTCGACGCTGACGGTGCTCGCGCCCGGGAGAGTGCCGCTCGCCGCCCGAAGCCGGAACACAGGTGGATGGTTCTCCTCGAACACGCTCAGGCGGAACGTTCCACCGATCGTCGGCACAGCATGATCGTCGTCGTGAGCCGCTTCCCCAAAGTGGCGCCCATGATCGTGGTCGTGATGATGATGCCCGCCGCCCGCGAGCAGCCAGGCGGAGGCGACGTTCACGGCGAGACCCAGGCAGGCGATCGGGATGGCCTCCTCGAACCGGATCGGCACGGGAGAGACGAACCGGAACACCGCCTCGTAGCCGATGAGCAGCGCGATCATCGCCAGGACGATGGCGCTGGTGAAGCCCGCGAGATCCCCGAGCTTGCCGGTGCCGAAGGTGAACCGTGCGTCGTTCGCGTGCTTGCGGGCGTAGCGGTAGGCCAACGCGGCGAGGAGCATGGCGCCCGCGTGCGTCGACATGTGCAGGCCGTCCGCCACGAGGGCGATCGACCCGAACAGACCGCCACCGACGATCTCGACGATCATCATCGCGCCGCAGAGCCAGATGACCGACCAGGTGCGTCGCTCGGCGTGCTCGTGTCCCTCGCCGAGGAAGACATGGTCGTGTCCCGTCGGCACGGCACTCTCGGGCATGGTCGGCGGCCTCACTTCAGGTAGGTACGGACGACGGCGAGCAGCTGCTCGACGGCGTCCTGGTTCAGGGCGTCCGGATGGGCGTCGACGTCGACGAGATGCGTGCGGACGTGGTCCTCGACGATCTCCGACATCAGCCCGGCCATCGCGGCGCGCGTGCTGGCGAGCAGGTGCATGACCTTCTCGCACTCGGCCTCGGCCGCGAGCGCGCGCTCGACCGCCTCCATCTGTCCTCGGATGCGCCGGACACGGGCCAGGAGCTTCTGCTTGTCGCGGATCGTGTGCGCCATGCGCGTCCGGTAGTGTAGGGCCCTACCTTATACCAGACCTGAGACCAGTTGCTGCATCGCCCGGCGTGGCGAGGTGGTCCTGCCAGCGCAGCGTGGTCGCGCGGGCCGCGTCGCCCTGCATGGCGCGACGCTCGTCTGCCTGGAGGCTCTCGCACTCGGCTTGGCGGCTGTGGACAACGCCGCTGTCGCCACTCTTCGGGAGCTTGATGGTCTTCGCGGCCGCGCACGGGCTGCTGATGGTGGTGGCGAGAATCAGGCAGCGCGATCGATCGCCGCGCGACGAAGCTCGCCGGTCGGAGACGACTAGCGAGTCTCGGTCGGTTGTCGCGACCGTCGACACGCGCCTACGCTGCGGGGCTGCTCCAACTGCGGCGGAGAGACTTGAAACCGGGGCGGCGGGACGCGGACATGGTTGGCCAACGTCGCCGCGTCAGCTCGTCGATCCGCGCTCGTCAGCTTGGGGCCAATGTCGAAAGGGGGTTTTGCGGAAGGCGCGCCTGCCTCGGTTGCGTGTGCCGCTCGAGCCGTCTGCATGGGGCGTTCGCGCGGTGGGCTGACCACCAAGATCGATGCCCCGGTGGATGGCGACGGCAATCCGGTCGTGCCCAAGCTGACCGAGCACCAGGCGCAAGACGGCCGAAGTGCCGCGGACATGCTCGACAGCGTCGGTGCAGGGCAGATCCTGCTCGCCGATCGGCTATGACAGCGATGCCTTGCGCGGGACGCTCCAGGCCCGCGGCACCTGGGCCGACGTCAATCCAATGCCGGAGATCGATGGGCGATGAGTTGGAGAGCGTTCCGGGACGACGCAGCCGAACTGCACCGTGCTCGCGGCCGCGGCGCCGAGCCATGACACCCTCCGGCCAGACCACCCGGTCTCGACTGGGCCTCGCGGTCCGGGTGGCCTGCGGCAATTTCCTCGAGATGTACGACTTCATGGTGTTCGGCTACTACGCCGCCGCCATCGGCCGGGCCTTCTTTCCCACCGGCAATGCGATCGGGTCGCTGCTGCTGGCGCTCACCACCTTCGGCGCCGGCTTCCTGATGCGTCCGCTCGGTGCGCTGGTGCTCGGCGCCTATGTCGACCGCATCGGCGTACGACGCGGCCTGGTCCTGACGCTGGCGTTGATGGGGTTCGGCACGCTGACCCTGGCCTGCACGCCCGGCTACGCGGCGATCGGCCTCGCCGCGCCGATCCTGGTGCTGGCCGGTCGCCTGTTGCAGGGCTTCTCGGCCGGCGTGGAGCTGGGATCCACCTCGGTGTTCCTGGCCGACCTGGCGCCGCCCGGGCAGCGCGGCCTGTATGTCTCGCTCCAATCGGCCTCGCAGCAGGTCGCCGTCATCGTGGCGGCCTCGCTCGGCGTGGTGCTCGAGGCATGGCTGAGCCCGGCGCGTATGGATGCCTGGGGCTGGCGCATCCCGCTGCTGATCGGCTGCGCCATCGTGCCGTTCCTGTTCGTGCTGCGGCGCTCGCTCGCCCGCGACGAGACCGCGCACGCGCCATCGCGCAGTCCGCTTCCGATGGGCGCGATCATGCGCCGGCTGCTCTCGGCCTGGCGGGTCGTTCTCGTCGGCGTGCTGATGGTGGTGATGACGACGTCCGCCTTCTACCTCATCACCGCCTATACGCCCTCTTTCGGCCGCGCGGTGCTACACCTGTCCAGCCGGGCGAGCCTCGTGGTGACGCTCTGCGTCGGGCTGTCGAACCTGGTCTGGTTGCCGCTCGCGGGCGCGCTGACGGATCGCATCGGGCGTCGTTCGGTGCTGATCGCGACCACGCTGCTCACCATCCTCACCGCCTATCCGGCCATGCACTGGCTGGTCGGCCATGCCTCGTTCACGCACCTGCTCATGGTCGAGCTCTGGCTGTCGTTCCTGTACGGCTCGTACAACGGAGCGATGGTGGTGTTCCTGACCGAGTTCGTGCCGCCGGACGTGCGCAACTCCGGGTTCTCGATGGCCTACAGCCTGGCCACCTGCATCGGCGGCTTCACGCCGGCGGCCTGCACCTGGCTGATCCAGCAGACCGGCAATCGCGCGGTGCCCGGCATGTGGCTGACGGGCGCCGCCTGCTGCGGGCTGCTGGCAGCGTTGCTGGCGCGTCCGCGCGTCGGCCGCGAGATCGGTGCGGTGCAGGTCCCGATCTCGGTTGGAGGCCGGAGGGCGAGTTGACCACCATGCGCCTGGGCCGGTCGATGCTGGCCCCGAGGATAGGGGCGTCGCTGACCGTCTGAAGGATGCCGTCGGAGCGCCGGGCGAGATCGGTGAACAGGCACGCCGGAATCCGCGCTGTTGCCACTCTCCGGGAACGCGAGGAGGGCATCGTCAACAGGTGAGGCGTGCGACATGAGAGAAAGACTGCACGAAGTTGGTTTTCTCTCGAAACCTGTGGGTCTGGCTCGATCGACGTGATCGCAGCTGGCGGGGAGGGGGAGCATCCTGGTCGTTCCGCGTGCTGTCTCCGGCGGGGTCGTGGCGCGTTCGCGATTGGCCAATCCCCGCCGTTCGTGCAACGAAGGCTTGATGCGGCGCCGGCCATCATCTCGTCTCACGCCGGCATCACGATGCACCGGCCGCGAAGACGAACGGGTCGGCATGGAGGTTCGGGGAACATGGACAAGAACGTGATCCTGCTGCTGGGTGCGGTGGGTGCGCTCGCGGGCACCGTTCCCGCGGATGGCGCGGCGGCGGCGCGCGTCGGGCAGACGCCAGCGGCCTCCTACGCCGACCTCCTGCAGCCGATCCCGAACGCGCGGGCGGTTCTGGAGGCCGAGAACGCCGCCGCCCTCGCCGCGCCCGAGACCGACACGCCGGTGGTCGAGGAGGCGCAGTTCTTTCCGCACCACCACCATCACCATCACCACCGCTACTACCGCCACCGGCGCTACCATCACCATCACCATCACCACCACCATCATCACCGGTATTACTGAGCCGCCGTCGCGCCCCCCGATCAGCCGGCGGGGCGCGCCCGCGCGGCGGCCAGCAGCCGGCGATAGGTCCCGTCGAAGACGGTGTCGGTCGCCGAGACCCAGCGGCTGTCGGCGCCCAGCGTCGACCGGCTTTCGTGGATCCGTCGCGACTGCAGTTCGCGTTCCGCGGCCTCCTCGTCGGGCATCGGCACGAGCTCGGGTGCGTCCTCCTCAGGCACCACCGTGACCTGCATGAACGGCTCGCCCGGCCGGAACACGTGCGTCTGGCCTTCCGGCGGCGACTTGAACACCGCGAAATAGATCATCGGCCACCAATGCCTGATCACCGCCGGCACGGCGACCGGGACCGTCCCGGTCGTGTCGGTGAAGAAGCGCGGATGCGGCTCCGTCCTGAGCGCGAACCCGGTCTCCACCTTCAGATCCAGCAGCAGCTGGTAGGTGAAGTAGTCGGTTCCGAAGCCGCGGAACGGCGGCCGGCGCGCGTCGTCCAGCCCGAAATCGCCGTCGAACCGGAGGATCCCGTCTCGTTTCGACACCAGCAGCGCGTCGGGGTGCGGGTAGCAGAGCTCGACGCCGGCCCGCGCCGCCTCGGTGAACGGGAGGCAATGCCAGGCATGCTCCATCGACCCATCCTGCCTCGGCTCGGATCGGCCGGCCCAACCGGGAACCTCCATCCTGGTGCGGCGGGGAACGAGGCCGGGATGATGGGACCTGTATTTGACGACGGCCACTGTCTGTCTCCGGTTGCTGGTGCCGCTCGACCTCGCGCGCCGACGGGCAGGTTCGAGCGGCGTTCCGAACCCGCACGGGCGGCCATCCTGCGCCGGATCGTGCCGGACGCCGGGACCGGGACGCCCGAACCGAAGCGCGCCCCCGAGTTCGAACCGCGCTCGAGGATGAACGGCGATCGCGCGACGGTCCATCGCCGTCGCCCGGAGAAGGGGGACGCGTCATGACGCCGTCCCGTTCCCGCCCGGTGGTCGCGATCTTCCGGCAGAACCTGTTCCGGGTCTCGGAACCCTTCATCACCGACCAGGCCGGGCGACTGGTCGGCTACGAACCGTTCTATCTCGGGCGGATCCGCCACGGTCCGGCACCTTCGAGCGCGCGCTCGTACGCGCTCGCCGATCGCGGACGGCTGCGCGCGTTGCCGGCGATCGCGCGGCAGATGGCGACGCGCGCGGCATCGCCCTTCGAGCGCGGGCTCGCGGGCACGCGGCCGGCGCTGATCCACGCGCATTTCGGCATCGATGCGGTGCACGCGCTGCCGCTCGCGCAGCGTTTCGGCGTGCCGCTCGTCACGACCTTCCACGGCTTCGACGCGACGCTCTCGACCGCGGCCCTGCTCGCGTCGCCGGCCTGGGCCCACTACCCGTTCTGCCGCGGCGCGCTCGCGCGGCAGGGTGCGCTGTTCCTTTGCGTGTCGTCGTTCATCCGCGACCGGGTCCTGGCGCAGGGGTTCCCCGCCGCGCGGACGATCGTCCACTACACCGGGATCGATTGCGGCACGATCGGCCGGCGCGATCCGGCCGAGGAGCGCCCGGTGCTGCTGCATGTCGGGCGGCTGGTCGAGATGAAGGGCACCGCCGACGCGATCGACGCCTTCGCGCGTCTCGCGCCGCGGTACCCGGCGCTGCGTCTCGCGATCGTCGGCGACGGCGCGCTCCGCCGCCGGCTCGAGGCACGGGCGCGCGCGACCGGGTTCGGTGCGCGGATCGACTTCCTCGGCGCGAGGCCGCACGGCGAGGTCCTGGCCATGATGCGCGCGGCGTCCGTGCTCGTGCTGCCGAGCGTCACCACCGCGACCGGGCGCACCGAGGGGCTCGGCATGGTGCTGCTCGAGGCGGCCGCGACCGGCGTGCCGGTGGTGGCGTCCGCGGTCGGCGGCATCCCCGAAGGGGTCGCGGACGGCGAGACCGGCAGGCTGGTGCCGTCGCGCGATCCGGAGGCGCTCGCCGACGCGCTGGCCGGCCTGCTCGCCGACGAGGCGATGCGGCGCCGGATGGGGTTCGCCGCCCGCCGCTTCGTCGAGGCGCGGTTCGACGGCCGGGCGCTCGGCCGCGCGCTCGAGCGTTTCTACGACGCGGCGGTGGCGGACGCGGCCGAGGGCGCCGCCCGGGCGAGACGCCGGAGCAGCCCGTAGCAGGCGGCGGTCGGCAGGACGGCGAGGCCGAGCGACATCGCGGGCGCGAGCGGGCCGGCGGCGAGATGCAGGATCGCGAGGCACGAGGCGAGCCCGAGCCCGGCGGCGGACGGCAGGGCGACGGCGCGGAGGATCGGCGCCCAGGCGATCGCCTCGTGCCGGCGAAGCGAGCGGAGCGCCCAGACGGCCAGCCCGGGATAGATCGCGAGCCAGATCGCCGACACCGCGAGCAGGCCCGAGGCGGCGGGAAGGAGGGTGCCTGCGAACACCACGCCGCACGCGAGCATGATCAGCGTCGCGAGCGACAGGCGTGCCGCCATGCCGGGCCGGCCGGCGCCGACCAGGACGGTCGAGAGCGGCTGGAACATGACCCGGACCAGTGCCGCGCCGGCGAGGATGGCGAGCGGACCGGCGGCGTCGGCGTAGGAACGACCGGCCGCGTCGTGCAGCAGCGCGGTGAGCGGTCCGGCCGCGAAGACGAGGGCGACCAGCAGCGGCACGACCAGGATCGCGATCTTGCCGAGCGACCAGGCCAGGATGGCGGTGAGATCGCCGCCGCGCGCGGCCTCGCGCGCCAGCACCGGCAGCGAGGTGCGGTTGACGATGGTGCTGACCGCGAGCGGCGGTTCCATGGCGACGTCGAAGGCGAGCCGGTAGGTCGCGAGCGGGGCGGCGCCGTAGAACCAGCCGACCAGCAGGTAGTCGACGTTCTTGAACGATTGCTCGGCGGCGTTCGCGAGCGTCGAACGGAGGCCGAACCGGGCGAGGCCGGCGATCGCGCCGGCGCGCGCGCGGAGGCGGGGCCGGAACGGGTGGGCGAGGGTGGCGCCGAGCAGGATCACCAGGCCGCTCACCGCGTAGCCGGCGACGAGCGCGGTCGCGCCGGCGCCGAGGCAGGCGAGCGCCAGGCGGGTCGCCGCGGCGACGAGGGTCGCGAGCAGGTTCACCGCCGCGACGCGCCGGAAGCGGAGCTCGCGGTTGAGCAGCGCGAGCGGCACGACCGCGGCGCCGACGATCGGCATCTTGCAGGCGATGAGCAGCAGCGGGAGGGTCAGGCCGGGAAGGCCGTAGGCGCGCCCGATCGACGGCGCGGCGAGCAGCGTCGCGCCGCCTGTCAGCACCGACGCGCCGAGCACGTACCAGAAGACGGTGTCGAGCTGCTCGCGGTCGACCGTGCGGGACTGGATCAGCGCGTCGCCGGTGCCGAGGCCGTTGAAGGCCTCGACGATGGTGCCGATCGAGACCACGAGCGAGCCGAGCCCGACCTGCTGCTTGGTGAGCAGGAGCAGCATGGCGACGATCGTGAGCAGGTCGACGATCCGCGCGGCGATCGAGGCGCCGCCGAGCCAGTTGAAGCCGCGGCCGAGATGGCGGCGCGCCTCGTCCGACAGGCCGGACGCGAGCGGCGGGTCGGGCGCGGGACTGTCGAGGGCGGGAGGGGGCACCGGCGCCGGTTGTGGTCGATCGGGCGCGGGGTCTTCAAGTCCGCTCGTGCGGGCGGGCGTGGGGAAGTTGCGGCCGGCCCGGCGCGCCGCTACACGCGCCGGGCGGTCGTGAGAGCGAACGTCCGGTCGCGACGTCGAGCCGGCCGACGCGCGGGAAGGGGCGGGAGTGCGAACCACGAGACAGCGCCTGATCGGGCCGATGGCCGCGGCCGCCACCTGTCTCGGCGCTCTCGCCTGCAACGGGACCGCCGGCGCGGTCACGCCGTCGCCGCCGGAGCCGCCCGAGGCGGCGGCGGCCTGCGACGCCCGCAGCGCCGGTCCGTCCTGGCCGCGGCTCGAGGTCGACGTGACCGGGATGCGGCGGATCGCCGGCAACATCACGCTCACCGCGTATGGCGCGGATCCGACGAGGTTCCTCAAGCACGCGGGGTCGCTCGCGATCACCCGGGTGATGTTGACGGGTCCGGTCGCCGTGCTCTGCGTCGCGGTGTCGCGGCCCGGGACATACGCGATCGCGATCTACCACGACGAGAACAACAACCACCATTTCGACCGCAACTTCCTCGGCCTGCCGGCGGAGGGGTTCGGCTTCTCGAACGACGCGCCGACCGGGCTCGGGCCGCCGAGCTTCGCGTCGGCCCGGATCGCGATCGGGCCGGGCGTGCACCGGATCGCGATCCATCTCCGCTATCTCGGCTAGAGCGTTGGGTGATCGAGCAGAGTCGTTCGCCCCGATGAGCTCTTTTCTCCTGAAGACAGAGCACGTTCACCGGCTCGCTTCGCGTCGATCGTGCTCCAGGTGTCGCGACGCGCCGTGGCGGCTCCGGCGCGCGGGAGCGCGACCGCGCCGGCGCAGACGATGGACGGCGGACCGCGACGCATCATCGCCGAGCGGGGATGCGCGTCCGAGAGGGGCGCGCGAGGGATCGTCGGCGCCGCACGGCCACGTCGTCCGGCCTCTCCGGTCGGCTCCGGCGTGGCGGCGGGCCGCACCGGCCGCAACAAGCTGGAGAATTGACGGTGAGAGTTCGGTCGCGCGCGATCTGGTTGACCTGTGGTCTCGCCTGCTGGGCCGCGCCGGTCGAGGCCGCCGCCGGTGCGGGCCCGCCCGGACCGCTCGTCATTCCGACCACCGAGTTGCCCAAGGGCGGCACGGGCCTCCACGCGACGATCGCGGGCCGGGACGGCCTCTTCCTGTTCGACACCGGCGCCGGTGTCACGACGGTGACGCCTGCCACGGCGACGCTCGCGGGCTGTCACCCTTGGGGGCAGTTGACGGGCTTCCGTGCGACCGGCGAGCGCCTCGACACGCCCCGTTGCGACGGTGTCCAGCTGAGCATGGCCGGCCGGCCGTTCACGGTTCCGATCGCGTCCGTGCTCGATCTCGGCGCGCTGATCGGGCCCGGCGTGCCCGTCCTGTCGGGTCTTCTCGCGCTCGACGCGTTCGCCGGCCGCACGGTCACCATCAGGCCGCTCGCGCACGAATTGGTCGTCGAAACGCCGTCGAGCCTGCGGCACCGGCTCGAGGGCGCCCGGGAGGTGCCGGTCCGCCTCGTCCGGGACGTCGAAGGTGTCGCGCTGACCGTGGACGCGGCCGTCCCGACGTCGGCGGGACGCGCCTGGATGGAGCTCGACATCGGCAATCTCGGGCCGATCCTGGTCGGCGCGCACGTCGCGCGGCTGCTCGGGCTGTCGCGGACCGACGAGCACCGCCAGGCGGCGGATTTCGGGTTGGTCGGGGGGATCCCGGTCCGCGGTGCCGCGCTCGTGAGGGATCTCATCATGGATGGCGATGTCGGTCAGCGCGTGCTCGGCCAATGGGACGTGACGCTCGACCTCGCGAGCGGTCGATCCTGGTTCCGACCGGCGACCGCGACGAAGACGGCGACGGAGTGAGGGCGGCTCAGCGTTGGGGCGGCTCAGCGCTGGGGCTCAGCGCGGGGGCGGCTCGGTGCTGGCGTTCTCGGCGGACGCCGTCGCCTTGCGGCGGACCCTCGAATGCCGCCGGCCATACGTCGCGTAGACCGCGAGACCGATGGCGAGCCACACCGCGAGGCGGATCCAGCTCGCGATCGGCAGGCTCGCCATCAGGCCGAGGCAGAACACGATCCCGAGCGACGGCACGAGCGGTACGGCGGGCACGCGGAACGGCCGCGTCATGCGGCGGTCGGTGCGGCGCAGGCGGACGACGGCAACGCAGACCAGGATGAAGGCGAGCAGCGTGCCGATGCTGACCATCTGGCCGAGCACGGCGATCGGCACCAGGCCCGCGGCCGCGGCGACGACCAGCCCGATCAGCGCCTGGCTGAGATAGGGCGTCTGCAGGCGGGGATGGACGTGGCCGAACAGGCCGGGCAGCAGGCCGTCGCGCGCCATGGTGAAGAAGATGCGGGACTGACCGTAGAGCGAGACCAGGATCACGGTCGTGAGGCCGAGCAGGGCGCCGGCCTTGATGAGCAGCGAGAACCAGGGCAGGCCGAACCGGTCGGTGCCGACGGCGATCGGGTCGGCGACGTCGAGCTCCGCGTAGGGGACGATGCCGGTCAGCACGCCGGCGACGCCGATATAAAGGGCGGTGCAGATGACCAGCGAGGCGAGGATGCCGATCGGCATGTCGCGCTGCGGATCGCGCGCCTCCTGGGCGGCGGTCGAGACGCTGTCGAAGCCGATATAGGCGTAGAAGACGACGCCCGCGCCGCGGAACAGACCCGACCACCCGAAATGGCCGAACTGGCCGGTGTTGCGCGGGATCAGCGGCAGCCAGTTGTGCGGGCGGACGAAGAAGACGCCGACGCCGACGAAGGCGAGCACGACGAGCAGCTTGAGCGCCACCATGATCGTGTTGAGACGCGCGGTCTCGCGCGTGCCGGCGATCAGCAGCGCGGTGAGCAGCACGACGATGCCGACCGCCGGCAGGTTGAGCGGCGCGGTCGAGAACGCGCGCGGGATCGTGACGCCGAGGCTCTTGAGCAGGCTCGCGGCGTAGCCGGACCAGCCGGAGGCGACGGTCGCGGCGCCGGCCGCGTATTCGAGGATCAGGTCCCAGCCGATGATCCAGGCGACGAGTTCGCCGAGGGTCGCGTAGGCGTAGGTGTAGGTGCTGCCGCTCACCGGCAGCATGGCCGAGAGCTCGGCGTAGCAGAGGCCGACGAACGAGCAGGCGATCCCGGCGAGGATGAAGGAGAGCATGATGCCGGGTCCGGCGTAGCGGGCCGCCGCCGTGCCGGTGAGCACGAAGATGCCGGCGCCGACGATCGAGCCGATCCCGAGGGCGGTGATGGCGACCTTGCCGAGGGTCTTCGAGAGGTGCTGCGCCTCGCCGTCGGCCACGATGTCGTCGATCGGCTTGCGGGCGGCGAGCGGGTGATCCATGGCGGCCACGATGCGGCGTCGCGCTCCGGCGCGCCATCCATTGTCGCGCCCCGGCGCGCCATCCATTGTCGCGCCCCGGCGCGCCATCCATTGTCGCGCCCGTCGACGGCCGTTCGGCACTTGCCGATCGGCGTTCCGCGAGGTCCATTCCGTGCCATGACAGGTTTCTCGCGGTCCGACGCGCTGGCACTCGACGCGCGCGATCCGCTCGCGGCGCTGCGCGCGCGGTTCGACCTGCCGCCCGGCGGCCTCTATCTCGACGGCAACTCGCTCGGCGCGTTGCCGTGCGACACGGCGCCGACCGTCGACGACCTGATCCGGCGCCAGTGGGGCCGCGACCTGATTGCGAGCTGGAACCGGCACGACTGGATCGGCGCGCCCGCGCGTCTCGGCGATCTCGTGGCTCCGCTGATCGGCGCCGCGCGCGGCGAGGTGATCGTCTGCGACAGCGTGTCCGTGAACCTGTTCAAGCTGATCGCGGCCGCGCTCGCCGCGCGCCCCGGCAGGACGACGATCCTGTGCGAGGCGGGCAATTTCCCGACCGACCTCTACATGGCCGACGGCGTCGCTGCCTTGCGCGGCGACATCGACGTCCGGATCGTCGAGACCGACGCCATCGCCGGCCGCATCGACGCGTCGACCGCGGTCGTCGTGCTCACCCACGTGCACTACAGGAGCGGACGCAAGCACGACATGGCGTCGATCACGCGCGCGGCGCACGACCGGGGCGCGCTGATGCTGTGGGATCTGAGCCATAGCGCCGGCGCCGTCGAGGTCGGGCTCGACCGCCACGACGTCGATCTCGCGGTCGGCTGCGGCTACAAATATCTCAATGGCGGTCCCGGCGCGCCCGGGTTCCTGTTCGTGGCGGGCCGGCTGCAGGCATCGCTGGTGTCGCCGCTGCCGGGCTGGATGGGGCACGCCGACCCGTTCGCGTTCGAGGACCGCTACCGGCCCGGCGACGGTCTCTCGCGATTCCTGTGCGGCACGCCCTCGGTGATCGGCATGGCGGCGCTCGAGTGCGGCCTCCGGCTGTTCGACGGTGTCGATCTCGCGTCGATGTTCGCGAAATCCCGCGCGCTCGGCGCGCTGTTCATCCGGTTGATGTCGCCTTTCTGCGACGCGTTCGGCTTCAGGCTCGCGTCGCCGGAGGAAGACGGCGCGCGCGGCAGCCACGTCGCCTACGCGCATGACGAGGCCTACCCGATCTGCCAGGCGATGATCGCCCGCGGCGTCACCGGTGATTTTCGCGCGCCCGACCTTCTCCGCGTCGGGTTCTCGCCGCTCTACACCGCCTATGTCGACGTGTTCGACGCCGTCGGCGCGATCCGCGGCGTCATGGCGGCGCGGGAATGGGACGACCCCGCCCATCGGAGGCGAGCCCGCGTGACCTGACGCGCCGGCCCCGGTCGCCGGACACGACGCCGCACGCCGTCCCGTCTCCCCGCGCGGCGCGGGCTGTGCTATGGGACCGGCATGCAGTCATACAAAGATCAAGGTCCGAACAGTCGCCTCGCCGCCGCCGCCGCGGCGAAGGAAGCCATCCTCGCGAAATTCAGGGCGCAGCCGAAGCCCGACGATCCGGTCATGGTCGAGCGCCGCGCGCATCTCGCCGCGGTCGCCGAAGCCCGCGAGGCGCGCGCCGCCGAGCGCAAGGCGCTCCGCCAGGCCGAGCTCGACCGCATCGCCGCGGAGGAGGCCCGCCTCGCCGCCGCGAAGGAGGCCGAGGCCAAGGCCGAAGCCGAGTACCAGGCCCGCAAGGCCGACGCCGCCGCGATCGCCCAGGCCGAGAGCAAGGCGCGGGCACTCGCGCTCGCAGCCGAACAGAAGGCGTTGCGCGACGCGCGCTACGCCCGTCGCAAGGCGCGCTGAACGGCGCGCACGACGCGGCATCGCCGGCGCGGGACGACGCCCGGCCGGTGGTGACCGCCGTGTCACGATGTCACCGGAGTCGGTCGGCCCGGATCGAGGGTGGGCGATCGCGCAACACGTGCCGCGAAGAAACGCGTGCCGCGCGCGGCCGGAAGTGTTTCTCTGCCGGCCATGGTTGACGGCGTTTGAACCACCCTCAGTTGCGGACCGTCGCGCCGAACGCGTCACAGGAGATCGCAGGGATGACGGACCCGTGGCGTCGCGCTCGCGTCGTCGGATGGCATGGCCGGGCCCGCATGCGTCGCGGTCCCGCTCGATGACGACGGGCCGCCGTCGCGTCGCGGCCACGAGACGCGGTTTCGCGGTGCTGCTGCCGCTCGTTCTCGGCGGCTGCGACTGGAGCCAGTTCTGGGTCCTCGACCCGCGCGGGCCGATCGCGTGGGTGAGCTTCGTCGCGTTGCTGGTCGATGTCGCGACCATGATGCTGATCATCGGACCGACGACGTTGCTGCTGGTGTGGTGCATCTGGCGCTACCGCAAGGCGACGGGGAAGGGCGCCTACCGCCCCGACTGGACGCATTCGCTGTGGATCGAGATCGTGTCGTGGGGCTTCCCGCTGGCGATCGTCACCTTCCTCAGCCTTTATTCCTACAAGGCGACCTACGCGCTCAATCCGTTCAATCCGGGCATCCTCAAGCGCGGCACCAGCGCCGACACCGACAAGAAGCCTGTCAACGTCGAGGTGGTCACCACCGACTGGCAATGGCTGTTCATCTATCCGGACCTGCATATCGCGTCGGCCAACCAGCTGGTCATCCCGCTCCGCACGCCGATCCGCTTCCGGATGACGTCGGCGACGGTGCCGAACGACTTCTTCATTCCGCAGCTCGCCGGCGAGATCGACATCATGCCGGGCATGCTGACCAAGCAGGCGCTGATCGCGAACGCGCTCGGAACCTACGAGGGGATCGCCGCCGATTTCAGCGGTCCCGGCTTCTCGTGGATGCAGTTCCGGACGCGGGTCGTGCCGCCGGCGGAGTTCGAGCGCTGGGCGGCGAACGCCGCGCAATCGCCGTCGCATCTCGACCAGGCCGCGTTCGATCGCTTCGCGACGCCGACGATCAACAAATCGGGCCGAACCTTCGTCTTCTCGTCGGTCGAGAACGGGTTGTTCGACCACGTGGTCGACAACGTGATGGCCGGCAAGGTCTACCCGACGCCGTCCGGCATGACGGAGAAGAAGTCCTCCGGCGACGACGGAAGGCGGGAGCCGACGACCGCCGCCCAAGCGTCGTCCCAGCCCTGATCAGGATGAAACGCGCATGATGACCGGCGTTGGAGCCTGGAACCCGATCCTCGGGCGGCTGAGCCTGTCCGAGATCCCCTACGACAATCCGCTGATCGCCGGCGCGTTCGCGTTCTCGATGCTGGTCGGGCTGACGGTGATCGGATCGGTCACCTATTTCGGCAAGTGGGGCTACCTGTGGCGCGAGTGGCTGACCTCGGTCGACCACAAGCGCATCGGCATCATGTACGTGATCGTCGGCGTGGTGATGCTGTTCCGCGGCTTCATCGACGCGGTGATGATGCGGACGCAGCAGGTGCTCGCCGCGGGTCCGCACTCGGCGGGCTATCTCGGGGCCGAACACGGCTACCTGCCGCCCTATCACTACGACCAGATCTACGGCTCGCACGGCACGATCATGCTGATCTTCGCCGCGACCCCGATCCTGGCCGGCTTCATGAACTATCTGCTGCCGCTGCAGATCGGCGCGCGCGACATGGCGTTCCCCTACCTGAACGCGGTCTCGCTCTGGATGACGGTGGTCGGCGCCGGCCTCGTCATGCTGTCGCTGTTCGTCGGCGATTTCAGCCATGCCGGCTGGGTCGGCCTCACGCCGCTGACCGAGATGTCCTACAGCCCGGGCGTCGGCGTCGACTACTGGAGCTGGGCGCTGCAGATCGGCAGTATCGGGACGACGCTCGGCGCGGTGAACATCATCGCGACGATCATCAAGATGCGTGCGCCGGGCATGACCTGGATGCGGCTGCCGATGTTCACCTGGACGGCGCTGACCACCAACGTCATCGGCCTCACGGCCTTTCCGGTGCTCGGCGTCGCGGTCGGCCTGCTGACCCTCGACCGCTACATGGGCACCCATTTCTACACGACCGGCTTCGGCGGCAACTTCATGCTGTATGCCGACCTGTTCTGGATCTGGGGTCACCCGGAAGTCTACTTCATCGTGCTTCCCGCCTGGGGCATCATGTCGGAAGTCATCCCGACGTTCTCGGAAAAGCCGCTGTTCGGCTATCCGGTGATGGTCGCGGCGACGCTCAGCATCGGCTGCATTTCCTGGGGCGTCTGGCTGCACCACTTCTTCACCATGGGCGCGGGCCCGATGGTCAACGTGTTCTACAGCGTGACCACCATGCTGGTGTCGATCCCGACCGGCGTGAAGGTGTTCAACTGGGCGTTCACGATGTACCGGGGCCGGATCACCTTCGCGACGCCGATGCTGTGGGCGGTCGCGGCGATCTTCATGCAGCTGATCGGCGGCCTCACGGGCATGATGCTGGCGATCCCGGCGATCAACTACATGACGCACAACAGCGTCTTCGTGGTCGCCCATTTCCACTGCATCATCATGGTGACGCTGTTCGCGTCGATCGCCGGCGCGACCTTCTGGTTCCCGAAGGTGTTCGGCTTCAAGCTCGACGAGCGGCTCGGTCAGCTGGTGTTCTGGCTGTTCATCGCCGGCACGTTCACCGTGTTCACCGCGATGTTCGGCCTCGGCTTCGACGGCATGCCGCGCCGGATGGCCTACATCCCCTACGCGAGCTGGGAACCGCTGATGATCGTGGAAGAGCTCGGGATCTTCATCTACATCGCCGGCCTGTTCGCCTACGTCGCGCAGATCTACGTCAGCATCCGGGACCGCGAGAAGAACCGCGTCGATGCCGATGCCTGGGGCACGGCGCGCAGCCTCGAGTGGATGACGCACTCGCCGGTGCCGGTCTACAACTTCGCCGTCGTGCCGCACGTCAACGCCCGCGACGAATGGGCCTGGCGGCGCGAGAACGGGTTCGCCCGCAGCGGCCCCGAGCACTTCCACGACATCGAGGTGCCGATCAACACGGTGGTGCCGATGCTGCTCGGCATCGGCGCCGCGGCGTTCTCGTTCGCCATGGTCTGGCGCATCTGGTGGCTCGCGATCGTCGCCCTGGCCGGCATCTTCGCGGTCATCATCATCCGCTCCTTCGGCGGCGGTACGGGCACCAGGATCAGCGCCGACGAGGTCCGGCGGATCGAGGCGGCGGCGCTGCGCCGCCCGCGGCTCGCGCCACGCGGCGGCCTCTACGTGCCGGGCGGCGTCGTCGCCTACGGCACCGATGACGGCGGCGCCGCGCTGCCGCCGGCGACCCGGTGAGCGCGCACGCGCACGGCCAGGTCGACCCCGCACGCGTGAAGCTGTGGGACGACACCGAGCACGAGCACGACATGATGAGCACGCGCCTGCTCGGCTTCTGGCTCTACATGCTGAGCGACTCGCTGATCTTCGCGGCATTGTTCGCGTCCTACGAGGTGCTCAGCTACGGCATGAGCCTGAACGGCGGTCCCGGCCCGCGCGACGTCGCCTCGCCGATCCACGGCTATTTCGAGACGATCATCCTGCTGACCAGCGTGCTCGCCTACGGCATCGCCATGGTCGAGCTCAAGCGCGACCGCCCGCGCGGCATGCTGGGGTGGATGGGCGCGTCGGCGGTGATCGGTTTCCTGTTCCTGCTGCTCGAATGGTACGAGCTCACCCACCTGGTCTCGATCGGCATCGTGCCGCAGCGGAGCGGCTATCTCTCGATCTTCTTCACGCTGGTCGCGGTGCACGGCATCCACATCGCCATCGGCCTGCTCTGGATGGTGGTGATGATGGCGCAGGTCGCCCGCCAGGGCCTGACGCAGCTCGTCACCTACCGGCTCGCGAACCTCAAAGTGTTCTGGCTCTACCAGGCGCTGATCTGGGCGTTCGTCTACACCTTCGTCTATCTCAGGGGATCGATCTGATGTCGGTCGACAATCGGAACCCGTGGGATCATCCCGAGATCAAGCTCGCCAACGAGTTCCAGTACATCGTCGGCTACCTGCTCTCGCTCGGACTGCTCGGCGTCTCGCTGCTGCTGGTGATCACCCACCTGCTGCCGCCCGGACTGGTGCTGTCGCTGATCTCGGTGATCGCGCTGCTCACCGTGATGGCGCAGCTGGTGCTGCTGTTCCATCTCGACTTCTCCGAGACGCAGCGCTGGAACTCGCTCACGCTGATGCTGAACGTGCCGCTGCTGATCCTGTCGGTCGGCCTCACGTCCTGGATGTTCCGCGAACTCTACACGCACGTGATGTCGCCCGGCATGGACGCGGCCTCGGTGCTGTCGCCGCAGACGCCGCCCGGCCTGGCCACCCCGGGCGTGTCGCCGCCGGGCGAGCTGACGCACTGAGGAAGGCCAGGGGCTCTGCCCCTGGACCCCGGTCAAGGCAGCGGCCTTGACAATCCAGTCAGTTAAGGAAAACCCCGGGCCGACGAGAGCCTGCCCGCACGTATGAGGCCCGGGGTTTTCCTTAACTGAGAGGGATCCAAGGGACGACTGTCCCTTGGCGGGTCCAGGGCAGAGCCCTGGCCTTCCCTACGGCGCGCGCAGCACCAGGGTGGACCAGTCCCCGACGTCGAGGCGGCGTTCGAGCGTCAGGCCCTGGCGGCGGTGCGCGGCGAGGACCATCCGCACCTGGCCCTGCAGCAACCCGGCGAGGATGGCGGTGCCCCCTGGCGCCAGCGCGCGGGAAAGCGGGGCGGCCATGCGGCAGAGCGGCCGGGCGAGGATGTTGGCGAAGACGAGGTCGTAGGGCTTGCCGGACGCGACGGCGCGCGCGTGCCAGCCATCGCCATGCGCGACCCGCACGAGGTTCCGCTGTCCGTTGAGGCGCGCGTTCTCGGCCGCGACGCGCGCGGACCAGGGCTCGATGTCGATGGCGCGCACCGGCCGGTGCAGCAATGCGGCGGCCGCCATCGCGAGGATCGCCGAGCCGCAGCCGAGATCGAGGATGCGGCGCGGCCGCGCGCGACGGGCGACGGTCTCGAGTGCGAGCAGGCAGCCCTGGGTGGAGCCGTGCTCGCCCGAACCGAACGCGATGCCGGCGTCGAGCACGAGGGTGATGCGGCCGGGGTCGCGCCCGGGCGGCAGGTGCGTGCCGCGGATCGAGAACCGGGTGCCGACGCGCTGCACCGGAAAGGCGCTCGCGGTGCGGGCGAGCCAGCCCTCCGCCTCGGTGCCGGTCCGGGTGAGCGGCGCCGCGACCCCGCTCGCGGCCGCGGCGAGCGCCAGCGCGGCCACCAGGGCGGCCTCGTTCTCGCCGCGGGCGCGGACGCCCTCGATCCGCCAGAGGCCGCGCGCCTCGTCGAGCTGGAAGAAGCCCACCGTGTCGCAGACGGCGTCGAACGCGCCCTCGTAGGCCTCGACGGCGTCCTCGTGGACGTCGACGGACAGGGTCTCGAGCGGCCGCGCGGCGGCGCCGATGCTCACGCGTCGACCGTCTCGACGAAGCTGTCCTTGATCCGCTTCGTGCCGGCCTTGTCGAACGCCACCTCGAGCCGGTCGTCCTCGGCGGCGAGCACGCGCCCGTAGCCGAATTTCTGGTGGAACACGCGGGCGCCGACCGCGATGCGTTCGGCCCTGGCCGGCCGGGCGCCGACCTCCCAGGCCTCGACGGTGCGGGGCCGGGCTGCGACCAGCGGGAACTGGCCGCCGAACACGGGGGGCGCGGTCAGGCGCTGTTCGCGGGCCAGCGCCGCCGAGCCGAGATGCTCGATCGAGGCTTCGGGCAGCTCGTCGACGAAGCGGCTCGGGATCGAGGTCTGCCAGTTCGCGTAGATGCGCCGGTTGGCGGCGTGGCTGATCATCAGGCGCCGGCGCGCCCGCGTGATGCCGACATAGGCGAGGCGGCGCTCCTCCTCGAGCGAGGCGTTGCCGCCCTCGTCGAGCGCGCGCTGGCTCGGGAACACGCCTTCCTCCCAGCCGGGCAGGAACACGCAGTCGAATTCGAGCCCCTTGGCGGCGTGCAGCGTCATCAGGCTGAGCCGGCTCGCGGCGGCCTCGTCGGTTTCCATCACCAGCGAGACGTGCTCGAGGAAGCCGCCGAGGGTCTCGAAATCGGCCAGCGCCCGGATCAGCTCCTTGAGGTTCTCGACCCGTCCCGGCGCTTCGGCGGATTTGTCGAGCCGCCACATCTCCATGTAGCCGCTGTCCTCGAGCAGGGACGCGACGGTCGCGACGTGGCCGCCCGCGGTGAGCCCGGCACGCAGCCGCTCGAACAGCGCGATCAGCTGGCCGACCGTGTCGCGGAGCCGGCCCTTCAGCCCGCCGGCGGCGACCAGGTTCGCGGCGGCGGCCACCATCGGCACGCCGGCCTCGCGCGCGGCGCGGTGCATGGTGGCGAGCGCCGCCTCGCCGACGCCGCGCCGGGGCAGGTTCACGATGCGCTCGAAGGCGAGGTCGTCGGCGGGCGAGCTCAGCACGCGCATGTAGGCGATCGCGTCGCGGATCTCGGCGCGCTCGTAGAAGCGGAGGCCGCCGACGACGCGATAGGGCAGGCCGAGCGTGATCAGCCGCTCCTCGAAGGCGCGGGTCTGGAAGCCGGCGCGGACCAGGATCGCCATCTCGGCGAGGTCCTCGCCGTCCCGCTGCAGCTCCTCGACGCGCTCGCCGACCGCGCGCGCCTCCTCGTCGCTGTCCCAGACGGAGACGATCCTCACCTTCTCGCCCGAGCTGTCGTTGCGCCCCGAGCGGAGCGTCTTGCCGAGCCGGCCGCCATTGTGCGCGATCAGCGCCGAGGCGGTGTCGAGGATCGGCGAGGTCGAGCGGTAGTTGCTTTCGAGGCGCACCACGCGCGCCGGCGCGAAATCCTTCTCGAAGCGGAGGATGTTCTCCACCTCGGCGCCGCGCCAGGAATAGATCGACTGGTCGTCGTCGCCGACGCAGCAGATGTTCGGGACCGCGCCGTCGGCGCGCTGCGCCAGCAGGCGGAGCCAGAGATACTGCACCGTGTTGGTGTCCTGGTACTCGTCGACCAGGATGAAGCGGAACTGGCGGTGATACTGCGCCAGCACGTCGGGCCTGGTGCGCAGGATCTCGGTCACGTGCATCGGCAGGTCGCCGAAATCGCACGCGTTCAGGGTGGCCAGCCGCGCCTGGTAGCCGGCATAGACCCGCCGGGCGGCGCCCGGGCCGCCCCAGTCGCTGTCGTCGGTCGGCCCGACGCGGGACGGCGTCAGGCCGCGGTCCTTCCAGCGCTGCACGACGTTGAGCATCTGCGGCGGCGGCCAGCGCTTGGTGTCGATCCGCTCCTCGGCCATGACCTGCTTGAGCAGCCGGATCTGGTCGTCGGTGTCGAGGATGGTGAACGACGAGGTGAGCGACACGTACTCGGCGTGCCGGCGCAGCATGCGGGCGCAGAGCGCGTGGAAGGTGCCGAGCCAGAGCCCCTCGACCGCGCGGCCGAGCGAGGCGGCGACGCGCTCGCGCATCTCGCGCGCCGCCTTGTTGGTGAAGGTGACGGCGAGCACCTGTCCGGGTCCGGCGCGGCCGGTCAGCAGGATATGGGCGAAGCGGGTGGTCAGCACGCGCGTCTTGCCGGTGCCGGCGCCGGCCAGCACGAGCAGCGGCCCGTCGAGCGTCGTCACCGCCTCAAGCTGCTCGGGGTTGAGCCGATCGAGGTAGGAGGTCATGGCGTCGGTCTAGCAAGCGCGCACGCCGCAAGCCATGGCATACGGCCGGGTTCACGCCCGCGCGCGCTTCCGTTATGCTCTCGTAACGATGGTGACGCCACCCTTCGCGAGCACCGGTCCGGCCGGTCACCGCGCCCGCATGCGGGACCGGCTGCTCGCGCGCGGCGGCGACGGGCTCGCCGACTACGAGATGCTGGAGATGCTGCTGTTCATCGGCATCGCGCGCGGCGACACCAAGCCGCTCGCCAAGGGCCTGATCAATCATTTCGGCAGTCTCGGCGGCGTTCTCGCGGCGTCGCCGCGGGCGCTCGCCGACGCGGGCGGGCTCGCATTGCGCGCCATCCTGCCGCTCCGGCTGGTGTCGGTCGCGGCCGAACGCCTGGCCCGCGCGGAGGCGCAGAGGCGGCCGGTGCTGGGCAGCCTCGCGGTATTGGAAGCCTATCTCCGGACCGGCGACCCGACCGGCCCCGGGAGGTTGCTGCTGCTCGACAACCGCAACCGGCTGCTCGCGGACGAGAGGTCGCCGCTCGAGGATGCGGCCGACGACGCGGCACTCCGCGTCGGGTGCCGCGCGGCACTCCGGCGTGCGCTCGAACTGCACGCGACCGCGCTGATCCTCGCCGATCCCGCCGGGCACGGGCCGGACGGGGCACGGCGCCGGGCGGAGGCGGCCCGTGCGCTCCGCGACGCCGCCGCCCTGCTGTCGATCGTGCTGCACGACCGGGTGCGCGCCGATCCCGACGGGCTGTTCTCCTACCGCCGCGCCGGACTGCTCGGATGAGCGCGGGCTTTGGCGAGCGGACCGGGATCCTCGACGCGGTCGCGACGCCGGCGTTCTCGGTTCCGGTTCCGTCACCCGCGCCACCCGCGCCAGGCGAGGCGCGCGACGCCGCGTTCGAGACCGATCCCGAGACGCTCGGCCGGCGCCTGCTGCGCGACGGCGCCGACGCGCTCGACGACCGCGCGCTGCTCGCGCTGCTGTTCGGGCTCGTGCTGCGCGAGGGCGCGGACGCGGCGGCGCTCGCCGGGTCGGCGTTCGCGCGGTTCGGCTCGTTCGCGGCCGTGCTCGCCGCCGATGAACGCGCGCTCCGCCTCGATCCGCTCGTCAACACGCACGTCGTCGCGGCCTGCCGGCTGCTGCACGACGCCGCACTCCGCCTGGCGCGTTCGGGTCTGCTGCGGCGGCGCGTGCTCGACGACCGCGCCCGTCTCGACGCCTATCTCGCGGCCGTGCTCGGCCGCGAGCGGATCGAGCAGTTCCGGGTGCTGTTCCTCGACGCGGACGGCGGCCTGCTGGCCGACGAGGCGCAGGCGAGGGGCACCGTGAACCACACGCCGGTCTACCCGCGGGAGGTGGTGCGGCGGGCGATCGAGCTCGACGCGGCATCCGTGGTGCTGGTGCACAACCACCCGAGCGGCGACCCGTCGCCGTCGGAGGACGATCTCGAGATGACGCGCGAGGTGGCGGCCGCGGCCGCCGTGCTCGGCATCGCGGTGCGCGACCACCTGATCGTCGGCAACGGCCGCACGTTCTCGTTCCGCGACGACGGTCTGCTCGCGTGAACCACGCCTCCGTCCCGTCGTTGAGCCGTCTCGCGAGGAGAACGCCCATGACCACCAGCAGCAAGATCCCGGCGACCGACCGCTCCAAGGGCGGTCCCGGCAGCGCCGACGTCGACCGCAAGAAGGGCGCGAAAGAACACGCCGGCGCTCACCACCAGCACGACCAGGGCAGCCAGAAGCACCCGAACGAACAGAACAGCACCGGCGGCGGCACCGTCCACGAGAAGCGAGAGCCGGGCGAGGGACGGCGGTCGTAGGGGACGCCAAGGGCCCGAGGCCCTTGGATCCCTTTGAGTTAAGGGAAACCTCGGGCCTCTGACGTGCGGGCAGGTCCTATGGGCCCGGGATTTTCCTTAACTGATGGATTGCAAAGGCTCAGCCTTTGCCGGGGTCCAGGGGCAGAGCCCCTGGCCTTCACGACAGCGCGTCCTCGATCCCGAACTCGCCCGGCAGGGCGCCGCGGGGGAACAGGACGGTGTAGTGGCCCATCTTGCGACCGGGCCGGGCGTCGCGTTTGCCGTAGTGGTGCGGGGCGACGTCGTGGCGCGCGAGCAGCGCGTTCCATCGCGCGATCCCGTCCGGCCCGATCAGGTTCTGCATCAGCGCGTCGGCGTGTCGCGTCGGCACCGGCAGCGTCAGGTCGGCGACGGCGCGGACGTGGAGGTCGAACTGGTCGTGCAGGCAGGCCTCGATCGTCCAGTGGCCGGAATTGTGCGGGCGCGGCGCGATCTCGTTGACGAGCACGCGCCCGTCGCGATCGATGAACATCTCGACCGCGAGCAGCCCGACGAGGTCGAGCGACACGGCCGCGCGCGTGGCGATCGCCAGCGCGGCGTCGGCGGTGTCGGGCGGGATCGGCGCCGGCGCGAGCGTGAGATCGAGGATGCCGTCGCGGTGGCGGTTCTCGACGGGATCGAAGCAGCGCACCGTGCCGTCGGCGCCGCGGGCGACGATCACGCTGATCTCGCGCGCGAAATCGACGCGGCGTTCGAGGATCAGGTCGCGGCCGCCGAGCGACGCGACCGCCGCGCCGATGTCGGTGTCGTGGCCGACCGGCACCTGGCCCTTGCCGTCGTAACCGCCGCGCGCCGTCTTCAGGATCGAGGGGCGGCCGATCGCGGCGAGCGCGTCGTCGAGTGCGGCGCGGTCGGCGATCGCCCGCCACGGTGCGGTGGCGATGCCGGCGGCGTTGAGGAAGCTCTTCTCGGCGATGCGGTCCTGGCTCGTGCGCAGGATCGCGGGCGAGGGGCGCACCGGCACCAGCGACGCGAGCAGCTCGAGCGCGTCGGCGCTCACGTTCTCGAATTCGAACGTCACCACGTCGGCGCTGCGGGCGAAGCGCGCGAGCGCGTCGCGGTCCTCGTAGGGCGCTGCGATGCAGGCGGCCACCTCCGCGGCCGGACAGTCGGCGTCGGGCGAAAGCACGACCGTGCGAAGGCCGAGCCGCGACGCGGCGATCGCGCTCATGCGTCCGAGCTGGCCGCCGCCGACGATGCCGATCGTGCCGCCCGGCGCGAGCGGCGTCATGGATCGGGGGCGTCGGCGACCGCGTCGGTGCGGGCGTCGCGCCAGGCCTGCAGCCGGCCGGCGAGCGCCGGGTCGCCGATCGACAGGATCGACGCCGCGAGCACGCCGGCGTTGGTCGCGCCGGCGTCGCCGATCGCCAGCGTGCCGACCGGCACGCCGGCCGGCATCTGGACGATGGACAGCAGGCTGTCGAGCCCGCTCAGCGTGCGCCCCGGCACCGGCACGCCGAGCACCGGCAGCGTCGTCCAGGCCGCCACCATGCCGGGCAGGTGGGCGGCGCCGCCGGCGCCCGCGATGATCACCGCGAGGCCGCGCGCGCGGGCGCCGGTCGCGTAGTCGCGCAGCCGCTCGGGCGTGCGATGCGCCGACACGAGGCGGGTCTCGTGCGGCACCTCGAGCGCGTCGAGCACCGCGGCGGCGTGCCGCATGGTCGGCCAGTCGGATTGCGAACCCATGATCAGGCCGACGCGCGGCGGCGTCACGCGATGCTGTCCGGGATCAGTCGGCTTTCGAGCCAGGAGATCTCGTCCTTCAGCAGCAGCTTCCGCTTCTTCAGGCGTTGGATCTGCAGCTGGTCCGAGGTGGGCGGTGCGAGCCGGCTGATCACCGTGTCGAGGTCGCGATGCTCGCTCCTGAGCTCGTGCAGCTTCCGCAGCAGCGAATCGTGGTCCGTCAGCATGTTTCACCTGGCATGATGACCATTCCGCGACAGTTTCCTTGGCACCGTTCGGGCCGGACGACTAACGTCGAGCGGCATCTCGAAGGGAGTGGGACCGATGAACCTCCAGGGCCGCATCGAGGCATTGTCCGCCCGCCATCAGGTGCTCGAACGCCGCATCTTCGACGAGGACCATCGTCCGGCGCCCGACGCCGCCACCCTCGCGCGTCTCAAGTCGGAGAAGCTCCGCCTGAAGGACGAGCTCGAGCGGCTGCGCGCGTCGGATCCCTGACCGGCGGACTCAGGCCGCTTCTTCGTCCGGCTCAGGCGGCGGCGGAACGGGCACGTTCCGCCCTTCGCGGGTCAGCCGCTCGTTCGCCGACTGCACGGCGGCGTTGAGGTCGGTCTGCGAGCAAAGGCCGAGGATGACCGGGTCGCGCGGCTTGATGTTCGCGGAATTCCAATGCTGCCGGTCGCGCACCTTGGCGATCGTGTCCTTGGTGGTGCCGAGCAGCTTCACGACCTGCGCTTCCGACAGCTGCGGGAAGTTGCGCAGCACGAAGGCGATCGCGTCCGGACGGTCGTTGCGCTTGGCGACCGGGGTGTAGCGCGCGCCGCGGAGGCGCTTCGGCGCCGGCATGTTCGACGGCAGCAGGTGCAGGCGGAGCTCGGCATCCGCCTCGCAGCGGGTGATCTCGTCGGCGCTCACCTGGCCGTTCGACACCGGGTCGTAGCCGACGATGCCCTGCGCGACTTCGCCGTCGGCGATCGCCTGGACCTCGAGCGGGTGCATGCCGCAGAAATCCGCGATCTGCGTGAAGGTGAGGGCGGTCTTTTCGATCAGCCACACGGCGGTGGCCTTCGGCATCAGGGGGAGGAGGGTCATGCGCGTGTTCCAACCGGGTGACGCCGGCCGGGGACTGGGACCGTCGCGCCCCGAACTATGTCATGGGCGGCCCGCCTGGCGGGAACCCCGCCGCGGGCCTCATATAATGTCGTGTATGGGACGCGCCTCGACCCGGGGTCAAGCGTCGCGTGACTTGCGTCGAAACTTTCGCCCCAAGGCGAACCGCGCGGACGGTAAAGAAAAAGGGGCCGGTTGCCCGGCCCCTTTCCTACGCGCGACCGGCGCGACGCGCGGCCGTCAGGCCGCCTTCGCGTCGTGCTCGACCGTGCTGTCGTTGCCGGCCGGAACGGTGCCGGTCAGCTCCGGACGGCGCGCGCCGATCGCGATCCGGCGCGGCTTGAGCGCCTCGGGCACGACGCGGGCGAGGTCGACACTGAGCAGCCCGTTCCGGAGATCGGCGCCCTCGACCACGATGTGGTCGGCGAGCACGAACCGGCGCTCGAAGGCGCGGCCGGCGATGCCGCGATACAGCAGCTCGCCGTCGGCGGCGGCCGTCGCGGGCTTGCCCGACACGGTCAGCGTGTTGTCGCGTGCCACCAGCTCGATCTCGTCGGGGCCGAAGCCCGCGACGGCGACCGTCAGGCGATAGCGGTCGTCGCCGACCTTCTCGATGTTGTAGGGCGGGTAGGCGGGGGTCGGCGCCGTCTCGACGGCGCTGTCCATCAGGCGCGCGAGCCGGTCGAAGCCGATCGCAGTACGGAACAGGGGCGCGAAATCGTAGGTCATCAGGTCCTCCTCGAAAGCAAGGTACTGTCAGGACGAGCCGCCCGGCACGCGGGCCGGCCCATGCTTCGGTGTCTCGCCGGGACCCCTGAGGCATCCCGACAGCCCCTCATCTGGACGAAAGAGGGGCCGCTTTCAAGTCGGAAAACGGACTAAAGTCCTATTTCTTGGTCCCGATGCCGGCGAAGCGCTTGTTGAACTTCGCGATCCGGCCGCCGGTGTCGATCACCCGCTGCTGCCCGGTCCAGGCCGGATGCGACTTCGGGTCGATGTCGAGGCGGATCGTGTCGCCCGCCGAACCCGCGCAGGAGCGGGTCTTGAACGTGGTGCCGTCGGTCATCACGACGTTGATCTCGTGATACTCGGGATGGATGCCGGACTTCATGGGACGCGCTCGCACTCTGGGTTCCGCGCCGATGCCGACCGGCGCAAGGAGCGCTGTCTAGCCCCAAGCGCCGACCGCCGTCCAGGGCTGCGCGCGGGTCAGCCATGCGCGCGCATCGCCCGGTTCGTGTTGTTCCGGAACACCTGGTCGGCGATCTTCCGCTGCGCCGGCGAGAGCTGGTCGTAGAGGGTCGAGAACGGCCCGACGAGGCGGGTGACCCCCTCGGCACGCGCCGTCGAGATGTCGGCGTACGAGCGGAGATCGTCGACCGCGCTCATCGAGGCGAAACCGTTCTTCCGGGCCGCCATCTTGGCGTTCATGTCCTGCATGTTCTGCCGCATCACCGCGGTGAAGCTGTCCCACGCCGGCTCCTCCGCGGTGGTGATGCCGAGGCGGGCGCGCAGATCGTGGATGCGCGTGTCGAGACCCGCCGCCGCCTGCCGCGAGGCGGCATCGTTGGCGACCTGCGCGTCGGGATCGGCCGCGCGCGCGGCCCCGGCCGGGATCGCGCCCGCGAGCAGCGCCGCGGCAAGAAGGCCGGGAAGAATGATGCGGGACATGGCATGCTCCTGATGCGTCGATCGCCCGATGATCGAGCCCGAACACGGCCGGATCGTGGCGCCGCGGCAACGCCCCCGGGGCAGGCGCGGTTCACGGTGCGCGCCTCGTCTGGCGCCGCGTCCGGCGGCGGCGATAGGCTCGGCCATGCACATCCTCTCGATCCAGTCCTGGGTCGCCTACGGCCATGTCGGCAACGCCGCCGCCGTGTTTCCCCTGCAGCGGCTCGGCGCCGAGGTGTCGGCGATCCACACGGTCCAGTTCTCGAACCACACCGGCTACGGCGACTGGACGGGAGAGGTGTTCCCCGGCGAGACGATCGGCGCACTGGTGGACGGGATCGCGCGCCGCGGCGTGCTCGGGTCGGTCGACGCCGTGCTGTCGGGCTATGTCGGGGATCCGCTCACGGGCGGCGCCATCCTCGACACGGTGGCGCGCGTGCGCGCGGCCAACCCGCGCGCCCTCTACGGGCTCGACCCCGTGTTCGGCGACATGGGACGCGGCATCTTCGCCCGCCCGGGCGTCGAGGCGTTCTTCGCCGAACGCGCGGTGCCCGAGGCCGACCTGATGACGCCCAACCAGTTCGAGCTCGAGCACCTGACCGGCGCGCCGGCCCCGACGCTCGCCGACGCCAAGACCGCCATCGAGCGATTGCGGACACGCATGCGCGCGCCCGGGCCACGCGCCGTGCTGGTCACCAGCCTGCAGGTGGACAGCAGCGACGCCGGCGCGGTCGAATTGCTGGTCGGCGCCGACGGCCGCTTCCACCACCTCCGCACGCCACGCCTTTCCGTCGACGTGAACGGCGCCGGCGACATGATCTCGGCCCTGTTCCTGTTCCACATGCTCGAAACCGGCGATCCCGTCCTCGCCATGACACGCGCGGCAAGCGCCGTCTGGGGCGTCATCCGCCGCACGGAACAAACCGGCACGCGCGAACTCGCGCTGATCGCCGCCCAGAACGAACTCCTGCACCCCACCGAACTGTTCCGCCCCGAGCGTTGCTGAAGGGAGAGGGGGTGGGCGCCCACAAGGCGGCGGCCCTGCAGATCCTCAACCGAACGGGATCCGAGGGACGACTGTGTCTCGGCGTCGGGGCTCTTCGCGCATGCGCGAAGGGAACCGGTCCAGGGCAGAGCCCCGGTGTTCCTTCACTCCCCACCCAGCCGCGCCAGCTCGGACGCGGCGAAGACGACGTGGTAGAACGTGCTGGCCGGGACCGGGTCCGTGCCCCAGCGTCCGTCGGCGTGCATGCGATCGTGCCACAGGCCGGGGCGGTCGGTGTCGAGGTAGCGGAGCAGTGCGTTGCCGCCCGCGAGTGCGACGGCGTCGAACCGCGTCTCGCCCGTGAGCGAGCGGGCGAGCAGGCCGGCCTTGACCCGTTCCGTCTGCGGCCAGGTGCGTCCGACCGGCGCGTGGACGCTCATGTCGTCGAGGATCGCCTCGTAGCCGACGGCGCGGTCGGGGCAGATCCCGTGTGCCTCGGCGAGGTCGATCAGCCGGATCGCGGCTTCGAGCGCGTCGTCGCGTTCGCGTGCGGCGCCCCAGCGGAGCAGCAGCCAGGCCCATTCGTACAGGTGGCCGGGCTCGATCAGGC
This sequence comes from Acetobacteraceae bacterium, assembly GCA_965199345.1. GTDB lineage: Bacteria > Pseudomonadota > Alphaproteobacteria > Acetobacterales > Acetobacteraceae > CAXTPV01. The sequence continues at coordinate 1,542,683 of CBDARA010000002.1, read as the reverse complement.
GGCCGGGCAGGCCCTCGGCCCGCTGCCAGTCGGCATCGAACACCTCGTGCAGTGCGCCGGACTGGCCGTCGATCATGTGGTCGAGCGCGAGCGTCGCGATCTCGTCGGACAATGCGCTCCAGCGGGCGTCGCCGCCGACCTCTTCCCAGCCGAGGCAGGCTTCGAGGAGATGCATGTGCGGGTTCGCGAGCAGGGGCAGCGGCGCGGCCTCGCTCGACCGCAGTCCTCGGCCGGGTGCGTGTCGGAAGCGGGCGTCGAGCGTCGCCAGCATGGCGGCGGCCGCGTCGTGGTGTCGGCCGCCGCCGAGGACGGCGTGCGCGCGCGCGCGCGCCAGCAGCGCGAAGGCGTGGTCGTAGAGCACCGCGTTCTCGTCGAGCGGCGTGCCGTCGGCGGCGATCAGGGTCCGGTGCAGTCCGTCCTCGCGCCGGAACCGGCGCGCCATCTCGTCGAGCCCGTGTTCCATCAGCGCCGCGGCGGGTCCGGTCCAGCCGAACGTGTCCGCCATGCCGAAGGCGATCACCTGGCGCGGCGGCACGCGGGCGCGTCGCGGCAGCTCCAGCGGCGCGCCGGCGTGTGTCAGGGCCTCGCGGAAGCCGCCGTCGGGATCGACCCCCGCCGTCGACCAGAGCGGGTAGGCGTGCTCGACCAGCCACGACAGCAGGCGGGCGCGCAGCACGCCGATCGAGGCGGCGCCGATCGCGGGGACGCCGATCGCGGGGGCGCCGATCGCGGGGACGGCGGTCGAGGCTGCGACGGCGGCGGTCGAGGCGGGCGTGGTGGCAAAGTCGGTCATGTCACAACTCCGTCAACCGAGGCGTCGCCCGCAGAGTAGCCACACGGATGTTCGTGCAAAACCGGCGAAACGGGAGCGAACATCGGAGCATAAGAAAAACCGGGAGCGTTCACATGCTAATCATGTCGATACTGCAACGGAAAGGCCGCGAGGTCGCGACCGTCCGGGACGACGCGACGGCCGCCGAGGCCGTGGCCGTGCTGGCGCGACGCCAGATCGGCGCGCTGGTCGTGGTCGACGGCGCGAACCAGCCGGTCGGGCTCGTCGCCGAGCGCGATCTCGTCGCGGGTCTCGCGCGCGACGGCGCGGACCTGCTGGGCGTCCCGGTCGGCCGGATGATGAAGCCGCTGCTGCGGGACGTGTCGCCCGACACGACCGTGCGCCACGCGATGGAGATCATGACCGAGCAGCGCATGCGTCACCTACCCGTGTTCAGGGACGGGGGGCTGGTCGGGTTGGTCAGCATCGGCGACGTCGTCAAGGCGCGTCTCGAGGTGCAGGAGAACGAGGTCGACGCGCTCAAGGGATATCTGGCGGGGGTCAGTTAGGCCGTGCGCTCGCCCGACCGGACTGTTCTGTCCGGTCGGGTGACGCCCGGAGCGCGGCCGGACCTCGGCACGTGGGCGACGACATGCCCGCACGCATCCGTCCGGACCGTCGGCCCTCAGTATGTCCGGTAGGGCAGGAACTTGCCGCTCAGGACGATCCGGACGCGATCGCCGGCCGGGTCCGGTTCGCGCTCGAGCGTCATCCGGAAGTCGATCGCGCTCATGATCCCGTCGCCGAACTCTTCCCCGATCAGCTCCTTCCAGGTGGTGCCGTAGACCTGCACGAGCTCGTGGAACCGGTAGATCACGGGGTCGGTGGGCGGGCCGGGGGGCAGCGCGCCCCGGTAGGGGATCTGCTCGAGGATGGCGCGGTCGGTGTCGTCGAGGCCCAGCGCCTCGGCGAGCTTCGCCGCGGCCGCCGACGGGACCGCCATCTGGCCGAGACAGGCGGCGCAGGTCCAGACCGGCGACTGGCCGGCGACCTCGCCGAGCTCCGCCCAGCTCAAACCCTTCTGACGGCGGACCCGCGCGATGTGCTCGCCGAGCCGGCTCTTTTCATCGTTCATGCAACGTGTCTCCATGCGACCGGACCGGACACGAAATTAAGACCGCACGCGCGCAATAGCGATCGACACGCGCGTTTGTCACGAACGGGAGGAAGACCACATGGCTTTGGCGGCGCCTCACGTGCGGCGGCCGGGTTGGCTCGACGATTTCAAGTCGTTCGTCATGCGCGGCAACGTGGTCGACCTCGCGGTCGGCATCATCATCGGCGCGGCGTTCACCACGATCGTCCAGAGCCTGGTGAAAGACATCTTCAACCCGCTGATCGGGTTGCTGATCGGCGGCATCGACTTCTCGAACCTGTTCCTGACGCTGCGCGGTCCGGTCGAGCACACGGTGGCCGACGCCGCGAAGGCCGGTGCGGTGACGATCAACTACGGCGTGTTCGTCAACGCCTGCATCCAGTTCGTGATCGTGAGCTTCGCGGTGTTCTGGCTGGTGCGGCTGCTGAGCCGGCTGCACGTGCGGGAGGACGCGGCGCCCGCCGGGCCGAGTGCCGAGGAGGTGCTGCTCGCCGAGATCCGCGACCTGCTCCGCGATCAGCACGAGGCGCTCGCGGGGCCGGCCAACATCCCGCCGTCCACGCCCGACTGAACGGGCGGCGGCGGATCGGCGCGCCCTGGTTCAGGCCAGGGCGATCACGATCTTGCCGACATGGCGTGCCGCCTCGAGATGGCGGAACGCGTCGGGCGCCGCGTCGAACGGGAACACGCGATCGATCACCGGCCGGATGCCGCCCGCCTCGATCGCCCGGTTCATCGCCTCGAACATGGCGGCGGAACCGACCAGGATGCCCTCGATCCGCAGCCGCCGGCGCAGGATCAGCAACGGGTCGACCCGCTCGCCCGGCCCCGAAAGCAGGCCGATCACCGCGATGCGGCCGCCGGGGCTCGCGGCCAGCATCGATCGGCCGAACGTGCCCGGGCCGCCCACTTCGACCACGAGGTCGGCGCCGGCACCGCCGCGTCGCGCCTTCGCCTCCTCCTGCCATTCGGGATGGGCTCGATAGTTGATCGTGTCCGTGGCACCGAGCGCGCGCGCGCGCTCGAGCTTCTCCTCGGTCGACGAGGTCGCGATCACCCGCGCGCCGAGCAGCCGGGCAAACTGGATCGCGAAGATCGACACGCCGCCGGTGCCCTGCGTCAGCACGGTTTCGCCGGGCAGCACGCGGCCGAACGGCACCAGCGCGTGCCAGGCGGTGAGCGCGGCGCAGGGAAGTGTCGCCGCTTCCTCGAACGAGAGCCCGTCCGGGATCGCGACCGCGCCGCCCTCCGACATCGCCACGTATTCGGCGAGCATGCCGTCGATGCCGCCGCCGCGTGCCGTCTTCTGCAGCGGCACGGTGAGGGCGCCGTCCTGCCAGTTGTCGAAGAAGCAGCCGGCGACGCGGTCGCCCGGCCGGAAGCGCGACACGCCGTCGCCGACCGCGACGACCTCGCCGGCGCCGTCCGACAGCGGCACGAGGCCGGTCGGCATGGCGCCGCCGTACCGTCCCGAGACCACCATCAGGTCGCGGTAGTTGAGCGAGCAGGCGCGGACCCGGACCAGGATCTGCCCGCGACCGGCAACCGGTTCGGGTGCGTCCTCGAGACGAAGCCCGTCGATGGAACCGTATTCGGCGATGCGGTAGGTTTTCACGGGACCTCCGGCGATGACGTGAGCCGAGAAGAGAACCTGTCCCCGGCCGCCGGAGTTGCACCGCCCGCATGACCCGACCCTGTCGCGCGTTCGCGCCGATCCTGCTCGCATGCGCCGTCGTGGCGCTCGATGGCTGCGCGACGATGCGCAGCACCTCCGGGCCACCGATCCCGCTCGACGGCGAAACGCTGCTCGACGACTACGTGCTCGCGCACGGCTTCGCGGCCGGACGCGTGCTGTCGGCCGACGCCGACCGCAAGACGGTGCTGGACATCATCCAGCTCGACCACCAGGCCTTGTTCGCGCTCAGCGTCAGCGCCGCAAACCCGGCCAGCGGGCTGGCCGCCGAGCGGGCGCGCGCGGCGATCGAGGCGCTGGCGCTGTACGCGGCCCGCTGACACCAGGGCCGCGGCTCCGGGGCCGGTCCCGCGGTCGGGGTCGCGGCCCGGGCCTCAGGGGCGGGTCGCCCGAAGCGCCACCGCGATCGCGTCCCATTCGGCCTCGAGCGGCCCGCTTCCGACCGGCCGACCGGCGCGGCGATACCAGTAGGCGGCGTTGCCGGCATCGCCCTCCTGCCGATGCAGCCAGGCGTGCACGAGATCGAACGACGGCTCGCCCTCGTGCGCCTGGACGATCGCGTGCGCGCGGTCCCAGTCGCCCTTGCCCGCGTACCACAGCGCGGCCGCGGCCTCGTCGAGGCCGGCGGCCGGCGCCGCGTCGGCGAGGCTGTCCCGGAGCGTCACGGCCGTGCGCGTTCCGGTGCGCCGGTGACCGCATCGCGCCGCAGCCGCCTCGCGCCCAGCAGCAGCAGGATCGGGGCCGCGATGAAGATCGACGACGAGGTGCCGACCACGATCCCGAACAGCATCACGGTCGCGAAGCCCGACAGCGAGCCGCCGCCGAACAGGGCGAGCGGGAGTGCCGCGAGGAACACGGTCGACGACGTGCCGAGGGTGCGGTTGAGCGTCTCGTTGATCGACAGATCGATCAGCTCGCGAAGCGGCATCGAGCGGTACTTGCGGAGGTTCTCGCGCACCCGGTCGTAGACCACGACCTTGTCGTTGGTGGAGTAGCCGAGGATGGTCAGGATCGCCGCGACCATCACGAGGTCGAACTGGATCCGGGTGATCGCGAGGAAGCCGATCGTCTTGGTGATGTCGAGGATGAGCGTGATCACCGCGCTCACCGCGAACTCGAACTCGAACCTGAACCAGATATAGGCGAGGATCATCAGCAGCGAGATGCCGAGCGCCAGCATGCCGTTGCGGAACAGCTCGGCCGACACCGACGCGCCGACCGCATCCGCCTGCAGCACGCGGGTGCCCGGCGCGGCCTCGGCGAGCGCCGCGCGCACCTTGGTCACCGCGTCCTGGGTCGCGGCTTCGGTGCGCTGGCGGTCGAGGCGGATCAGGACGTCGCTGGCCGCGCCGAAGCGCTGCAGCCCGGCGGTCGCGACGCCGTGCGACGCGAGCGATGCGCGGAGCTTGCCGAAATCGGCGGGACCGGGCGTCGCCGCCTCGACCACGACGCCGCCCGCGAAGTCGAGCCCGAGGCGCAGTCCCGGCTGGAAGAACAGGATCACCGACAGCAGCGAGAGCGCGGCCGAGGTCGCGAGGCCGGCGTAGCGGCCGCGCATGAAGGCGATCCGCGTGCCGTCCGGCACGAAGCGCAGCATCGGGCGCCCGAACATCGACGGATCGCTCATACCGGCAGCAGCGCGGGGCGGCGGCGGGTGAACCAGCGCACCATCAGGAGACGGGTCACGAGCACCGCGGTGAACAGGGTCGACACGATGCCGACGGTGATCGTGAGCGCGAAGCCGCGCACCGGCCCGGTGCCGAACACGAACAGCATCACGTGGGCCAGGAAGGCGGTCGCGTTGCTGTCGATGATGGTCGAGTAGGCGCGCTCGAAGCCGGCCTGCATGGCGGCGAGCGGCGTGCGGCCGCGCTTGACCTCCTCGCGGATGCGCTCGTTGATCAGGATGTTGGCGTCGACCGCCATGCCGAGCGTGAGCAGCATCCCGGCCATGCCCGGCAGCGTCAGCACGGCCCCGATGATCGACAGGATCGCCGTCATCAGCACGAGGTTCGCGACCAGCGCGATCGCCGCGTACCAGCCGAACAGGCCGTAGAACGTGCCCATGAAGCCGATCACCAGCAGGAAGCCGACGCCGAGCGAGAGCGCGCCGGCGCGGATGCTGTCGGCGCCGAGCTCGGGACCGATCGACCGCTGCTCGAGCACGTCGAGCGGCGCGGGCAGCGCGCCGGCGCGGAGCAGCAGGGCGAGCGTGGTCGCCGAGGCGGCCGTGAAGTTGCCGCCCTCGATCTGACCGCGGCCGCCCGGGATCACGCTCTGGATCACCGGCGCCGAGATCACCGCGCGGTCGAGCACGATCGCGAAGCGCTTGCCGATGTTGTTCGCGGTGATTTCGGCGAAGCGGCTCGCGCCGTGGCCGTTGAACGTGAAGTTCACCACCCAGCCGCCCGATTGCGGGTTGGTCGCCGCCTGCGCGTCGGTGAGGTCGGCGCCGTCGACGTCGACGTGGCGGAACACCACGATCTTCGGCGCCGGGGTGCCCGGAGGATGGTCCTGCATCGGCAGAACCTCGTCGCCGGGCGGCGCGGGATCGTTCGGCGACGCGTTCTCGTCGACCAGCTGGAAGGTCATCTTGGCGGTGGTGCCGAGCAGCTGGCGCACGCGATCGGGATCCGAGATGCCCGGGAGCTCGACGACGATGCGGTTGGCACCCTGCCGCGCGATCGAGGGGTCGACGACGCCGGTCGCGTCGATGCGGCGCCTGACGATCTCGATCGATTGCGCGACCGCCTGCGAGCCCCGCTTGCGCAGGCCCGCCGCCGACAGCGTGACCGCGATCGTGCCGTCCGGCCGGGCGCTGGCCGCGAACTCGTCCGGCACGTCGCGCGGCATCGCCTCGATCGCCGCGAGATCGGCTTGCCGCTCGTCGGCCGAGCGCGGGATGAAGACGATGGCGTTCGCGCGCGCGTCGGGCGCGAGATCGCGGTAGCCGAGCGAACGCGCGAGCAGCGTGTGGCGGACCTCGTCGGCCAGCGAGGCCAGCCGGTCGCGCGCGATGGCGCCGAGATCGACCTGCAGCAGGAGGTAGGAGCCGCCGCGAAGATCGAGGCCGAGATGGATCTGCCGCCAGGGGATCCCGACCACCGGCCGGGGCAGGAGGTTCGGCAGGCAGAACAGCACGCCGAACAGGCAGGTCCCGAAGATCAGCGCCGTCCGCAGACGGCTGAAATACATCATCCGAGGACCGGAGCTCCCTGGGGCCGTCGCGAAAGGTGATCGGCGCGCGTGGCCGCCCGGTCGACCTCCGGGCCGGTGCGCCGCGCGGCCGGAACATGCCGGGACGCTCGGGCCGATGCAATACGAGCGGCGACCCCGTCCGCGCGCGCGAGGCGCGCAGGCGGGCGACGCGGGCGCGCGTGCCGATGGCGGGAAACCCGCTTGGAGGTGGAAGGCGCGCCGGCCTGGCCGGCCGGCGCGCCCGATCGATGGCGGGTCTGGCCGGTCCGGCCAAACCCGAACCGGCCAGACCCGAGCCGGCCAGACCCGAGCCGGCCAGACCCGAGCCGGCCCGCGTCTACGCGGCCCGGCCCGACGCGGACCCGCGAAGACCGGCGGCGGGACGGTTCAGCCCGGGGACGACTGACGCGCGGCCTCGCGGTTCATCTCGCGCTGCTGCTTCCTGTACTCGTGACGCCTGTACATGCCGACGGCGCAGCCGCCCGCGGCGCCGAGCACGCCGTGATGGGCGAGATGTCCGCCGACCGCGCCGACCGCGCCGTATTTCAGGCAGCCGCCGGGCTCCGCCATCGCCGAGCCGCCGCCGATCGCCAGCGCCAGCAGCGACGCGGTGACGAGTGTTCCCTTCCTCATGCCATCCCCTCCAGGGCGTGTGTGCCAGCACCAACGCAACATCATGCGGCTTATTTGCGGCAAGCCCGTCGCCATGCTTCTTGCCGGTCGGTTGCAGGCGCGACACGGAAGGATCGGCGTTGGGGCGGAGCGACGCGCTCGGGATCGGGCTGGTGGGGGCCGGGCATTTCGGCCGCTTCCACGCGCTGAAGGTCGCACGTTCCGCGCGAGCGCGCCTGACCGGGATCCACGACCCCGATGCGGCGCGGGCCGACGCGGTCGGGCGCGAGGCAGGCGGCGCACCGCCGCTGCCGCTCGATGCCCTGATCGCGGCCTCCGACGCGATCATCGTCGCCGCGCCCGCCGAGCATCATTTCGCGCTCGCGTCGCGCGCGCTCGCGGCCGGCCGGCACGTGCTGGTCGAGAAGCCGATCAGCAGCACGCTCGCCGAAGCCGACGCGCTCGCCGCCCGCGCCGCCGAGCGGCACCTGGTGCTGCAGGTCGGCCACCTGCTGCGCTTCTCGGCCGAGCACCGGGCGCTCGCCGCCAGGATCCGCCGGCCGCTCTACATCGAGGCGACCCGGATCGCACCGTTCAAGCCGCGCGGCACCGACGTCTCGGTGATCCTCGACCTGATGATCCACGACCTCGACCTGGTGCTGTCGCTGATCGACAGCCCGATCGAGAGCGTCGACGCGCTGGGCGCCGCGGTCTCGTCCGCGCGGGAGGACATCGCCAACGCCCGCGTCCGCTTCCGCAACGGCGCCGTCGCCGCGATCACCGCGAGCCGGATCTCGCTCAAGACCGAGCGGCGGATGCGTGTCTTCTCCGCCGAAGGCTACCTGTCGGCCGATTTCGTCGCGCGCGAACTCACCTTCATCAATCGCGAGCGCGGGCTGCCGCTGCCCGGCACCGGCGGGTTCAGGCGCGAGGCGGTGTCGTGGCAGGACGAGGACCAGCTCGGCGCCGAACACGAGGCGTTCGTCGCCTCGTGCCTCGACGGCGCGCCGGTGCTGGTCGACGCCGCAGCCGGGCGACGGGCGCTCGAACTGGCGCTCGCCGTCCACGCGGGGATCACCGAAAGCCACGAGCGGATGGCGCTGTCGGGGCTGCTCTCGGGTGCAGGCGTCTGACGCCATCGCCGGTCTTCAGGGGATCGCAGAGACGGCACGAGGCCTCGGTCACCGCCTCGATCGGCAGCGCGTAACCGCTGTCCACCCAGCGCAGCGCGATCCGCGACACGCCGCCCACGACGCCCGCGACCACCAGCTCGCGTATGCCGGTCGCGTCGTCCGGCGCCTCGCCGAACGCGCGGCCGATCAGCATGCCGAACGTCGCGAGCGCCGTCTCGCGCGCCTCGTCGACCGACGGGTCGATGCCGGACATCTCGAGCAGGAACACGCGCGCCGATTTCGGTTCGGCGCGGAGGATCTCGAAATAGCGGGCGAACCCCGCCCGGAGCCGGCCCTCGCCGTCGCGCGGCGACACGGTGGCGCTCGCGCGGCCGATCTCGCGGACCAGATGCGCGTTCACCCGGTCATACGCCGCGATCAGCAACGCCGCGCTGTTTGGAAACGACTCGTAGAAGTAGCGCTCGGTCAGGCCTGCCGCGTCGCAGACCGCCTTGACCGTCGCACGACGATAGCCGACCTCGCCGTAGATCCGGATCGCGGCCGCGATCAGGCGGCCGCGTCGTTCGGCACGCCGCTCGCCCGGCGACGCTCCTCGGTAGTGACGGCCGCTCGCCGCAGGCTCCGTGTCCATGGCGCGGGCCTTGACACCATCCGCCGCCGATTGGAAGTGTGACACGGAAGATTGTCTGATGACGCAACAGGAGAGATCACGCCATGCTCGACGGTGATGTCGCACGCGAGCGGCGCGCGTCCGGCGCGGGCCGCCCGGATGACGCGCTCGACGTGCTGATCGTGGGCGCGGGCCTGTCCGGCATCGGCGCCGCCTGCCACCTGCTGGGCGACCGGCCGTCCCGGCGCATCGCGCTGCTGGAGGCGCGCGACGCGATCGGCGGCACCTGGGACCTGTTCCGCTACCCCGGCATCCGCTCGGACAGCGACATGCAGACGCTCGGCTACCGCTTCCGGCCCTGGCGCGAGCACAAACCGCTGGCCGACGGTCAGGCGATCCTCGACTACGTGCGCGAGACGGCGCGCGTCCGCGGCGTCGACCGTCTGGTGCGGTTCGGCCATCGCGTGCGGCGCGCCTCGTGGTCGTCGCGCGACGCGCTGTGGACGGTGGACGCCGAGCACGGCGGCCGCACCGTCGAGGTCCGCGCGTCGTTCCTGATGCTGTGCAGCGGCTACTACGACTACGCCGAAGGTCACGCGCCGGCGTTCGCCGGTGTCGAGAGTTTCGGCGGCCGCTTCGTGCACCCGCAGTTCTGGCCGGCCGATCTCGACCATGCCGGCAAGCGGGTCGTCGTGATCGGCTCGGGCGCGACCGCGGTCACGCTGGTGCCGGCGATGGCCGGGACGGCCGCGCACGTGACCATGTTGCAGCGCTCGCCGAGCTACGTCGTGTCGCTGCCGACGCACGATCCGATGGCGCGCGCGATGCGGCGCGTGCTGCCCGAACGCGTGGCCCGTCGCGCGGTCCGGACCCGGAACATCCTGCTGTCGATGTATTTCTACCGCGCCGCGCGCGCCAGGCCCGAAGCCGCCAAGCGAAGGCTGGTCGGCCTCGCGCGACAACAATTGCCGCCCGGCTACGACGTCGAGACGCATTTCACGCCGCGCTACAAGCCATGGGACCAGCGGGTCTGCCTGGTGCCCGACGGCGACCTGTTCCGCGCCATCCGCGACGGCCGCGCGGACGTGGTGACCGATACGATCGAGCGCTTCACGCCGGACGGGATACGGCTCGCATCGGGCCGCGCGCTCGCAGCCGACATCGTCGTCAGCGCCACCGGTCTCAAGCTCGTCGTGTTCGGCGACATCAGGATCGAGGTGGACGGCGAGGTGGTCGAACCCGCGCGGACGATGTCCTATAAAGGCATGATGCTGTCCGACGTGCCGAACGCCGCCTTCGTGGTCGGCTACACCAACGCATCCTGGACGCTGAAGGCCGACCTCGTGAGCGGCCATGTCTGCCGGCTGCTGAACTTCATGCGGCGGCGCGGCTACACGAAGGTCACGCCGGAGCGGTCGGGCGACGTCGCGGAGACGAGCTTCCTCGACTTCACCTCCGGCTACGTCGAGCGCGCCGCCGCGATCCTGCCCAAGCAGGGCGATCGCGCGCCGTGGCGCCTGCACCAGAACTACGTCCGCGACGTGCTGCTGCTCCGCTACGGCACCGTGCGCGATCGCGCGCTCCGGTTCAGCCGCGAGGGCGGTGCGGTCCGATGACCGCTCGTGGCACGATGCGGCTCGACGGACGCGTCGCCGTGATCACCGGGGCGGGGAGCGGCATCGGGCGCGCCATCGCCGCCTCGCTCGCGTCGCGCGGCGCGCGCCTGGCCCTGGTCGACCGCGACGAGGCGGGCCTCGCCGAGACGGTCCGCACCATCGGCGGCGACGGACGGCGTGTGACCGCGCACCCGCTCGACGTCACCGATCGCGAGGCGATCCGGGCGCTGCCGGACGCCGTGGCGGCCGCCCACGGCGGCTGCGACCTCTTGTTCAACAACGCGGGCGTGGCCCTCCAAGGCACCTTCGCCGAGGTGCGCGAGGAGGATTTCGACTGGCTGATCTCGATCAATTTCGACGCCGTCGTCCGCCTCACGCGCTACTTCCTGCCGCACCTGATGCGAAGCGATGACGCGCGCCTCGTGTTCACCTCGAGCGTCTACGGCCTGATCGCGCCGCCCCGCCAGGCCGCCTACGCGGCGTCCAAGTTCGCCGTCCGCGGCTTCGCCAACGCGCTCGGCCATGAACTCGCCGGCACCCAGGTGGGCGTCACCACGATCCACCCCGGCGGGGTCGCGACCAAGATCGCCCGCAACGCCCGCGCGACCGGCACCAACGATCCGGCCGACATCGAACGCCACATCGCCGCGGTCGAGCGGTCGCTCCGCCTTTCCCCCGCGACCGCCGGCGAGATCATCGTCCGCGGGGTCGAACGCCGCCGCCGCCGGATCCTGGTCGGAACCGACGCCCGGATCGTCGCCGCGATCGAACGCCTCGCCCCCGTCCGCTACTGGGAGATCATTCGAAGGATGAACAACCGTTGATCAAGCGCCTCCTGCTCGGCTCCGCTTCGGTGATCGCGGCCACGATGGCCGGCCTCGCCGGCTTCACGGCGCTGACGGCGCGGCGGGTCGGCCAGTCCTTCCCGGCGCAGGGCCGCACCATCGGGGTCGGGCTCGAGCACGTCCACATCGTCGAGCGCGGGTCGGGCCCGCCGATCGTCCTCGTGCACGGGCTCGCCGGCAATCTCGCCAACTACGCCTACGACGTGATCGACCGCCTCGCGTCGCACCACCGCGTGATCGCGATCGACCGCCCAGGGTCCGGCCACTCGCCGCGCACGCGCCGCGGCCGCGCGAACCTCCGCGCCCAGGGCGACACCGTCGCAGGCGTCATCGCCGCACTCGGGCTCGGCCGGCCGCTCGTGGTCGGGCACTCGTTCGGCGGCGCCGTCGCGCTCGCCACCGCGATCGACCATCCGGACAAGGTCGGCGGACTCGCGCTGATCGCGCCGCTCACGCATCCCAGCTCGTCGCTGCCGGCGCCCTTCCGGCTGCTCGCGCTGCGATCGCCGGCGCTCCGCGTGCTCGTCGCCTGGACGATCGCGGTGCCGCTGGCCATTCGCCGCCGGCAGGAGACGCTCTCGGCCCTGTTCGGGCCCGAACAGGCGCCCGCCGACTTCGCGACCAAGGGTGGCGGACTGCTCGGCCTGCGGCCTTCGGCCTTCGTCGGCGCCTCGACCGATCTCGCCGCGTCGCAGGCGGACCTGCCCGACATGGTGACGCACTACGCGCGCCTCGACCTCCCGGTCGGCGTGCTCTACGGCGACAGCGACCGCATCCTCGATCACCAGCTGCAGGGCGAAGTGCTCCGCGACGAGATCCCGGGCGTCGACATCCAACTCCTCGCCGGCGCCGGCCACATGCTGCCGATCACCCGCGGCGAAGACACCGCCGCCTTCATCGCCCGCCAGGCGGCGCGGGTGGCTGCGGCTTAGCGGAGCTTGGAGGAAGGAAGGTCAGGGGCTCTGCCCCTGGACCCCGGTCAAGGCAGCGGCCTTGACAATCCAGTCAGTTAAGGAAAACCCCGGGCCGACAGGGCCTGCCCGCACGTACCAGGCCCGGGGTTTTCCTTAACTGAGAGGGATCCAAGGGACGACTGTCCCTTGGCGTCGGGCCCCTTTGCGCTCGCGCAAAGGGAACCCGGTCCAGGGCAGAGCCCTGGCCTTCCTTCACCCAAGCCCCCGCTAGGCCACCGGCTCCAGCAGGGCCGGGCCGTCGGCGGTGGGATCGGCCGGGCTGACCTGCCAGCTGCGCAGCACGGCGGGGGGTGCCGGGCGCATCAGCCCGATCACGTCGCCTTCCGCCTCGCCGAGCCAGACCGGCCAGTCGCTTTCCTCGATAATCACCGGCATGCGGTCCTGAACGTCGCGCACCGTCGCGCCGGCCTGCACGGTGAGGATCGCGAAGGTGGCGTCGCTCGCGGTGTCGCCGTCGCCGGACACCGACCAGAACCCGCCGAGCGCGACCGGTCGGCCGTCCATGCGCCCGAAGGCGAAGGCGAGGGCCGACGAGCCGAGGCGTTTCCAGCCGTAGAACGCGTCGGCCGGCACCAGGCATCGCCGGAGCGCGAACGAGGAGCCGAACAGCCGGGACGACGTCACGGTTTCGGCGCGCGCGTTGAACGGGCGTCGGTCGCCGGTTTCGTCCCGCATGTGGGAGGCACCGAAACCCCAGGTCAGCACGTCGAGCGAGCGGGCATCGCTGCCGTCGCGATGGCGGACGACGGGCGCGGTGCGGCCTGGCGCGATGTTCCAGCTCGGTGGCCAGTTCGGCAGCGTGTCGAGGGTGTCGAAGATGGTCCGCAGCCGCTCGGGTGCGAATGACGACGCGAAGCGACCGCACATGTTGTCCCTGTCCTTCGCCGGCCGCCGACGCGGTCCCGATCGGTCGCGTCCGCACTCTTACGGGAGGCTCCATCATACGGATGAATCCGGGTTCGGAACATCTTTGTCACGCGATCCGTTAGGAAAACCCGCTCCGCGTAACGTTGCCGGCGGACGCGTCGGGGCCACACTCAGGGCATGCGACGCGTCGTCTCACCGCACCGGGCGCCGGCCCGGCAGCATCCGTCCGAGCTCCGGCTCGTGGTCGATCAGCTGGTGCTTGAGCGCGCCGCCGATGTGCAGCGCGAGCAATGCCAGCACGACCCAGCCGAGGTCGGCGTGGATGGCGAACACGGTCGCGTGCCACCAGTCGCGCGCCGGCGCCGGCGCGTGCAGGAGGGCGGGCAGCCGCGGGAAGGGTACCAGGCCGAACAGCAGCAGCGGGTGCGAGGCCGCGCCGCGCCAGGCGCTGTCGTGCAGCCAGCCGGTCAGCGGAATGGCGAAGATCAGGACGTAGAGCGTGACGTGCGCCGCGTGCGCCGCGAGGCGCTCGGCCGGCGTCATCGGCAGCAGCCGCGGCGGCTTGTGCGAGGCCCGCCACAGCAGCCGCAGGATCGCCAGCCCAAACACCGTGATGCCGATCGATTTGTGCGTGTCGATCACCGGTCGGATAAGGTGGCCTGGCAGGAAGCCGGCGCCCCAGCCGAGCGCCAGGTTCACCACGATCAGGATCGCAACCAGCCAATGCAGCACGATCGCGGGCGCGGTGTAGCGCCCCGCGCCGACCACCGTCGTGTGTGCCGGAGCGGCCATCGTTCCATCCTTCGGTTGCGAGGGTCCCTCCTAACACCGGCCCGGGCCTCCATGCGATGAATGACGCGACCGCCCTCGACGCGCTCGGGTTCAGTCGCGATGCCATCGTCGCGTCCACGTTGGGGCGGCGGACGCCGCTGCCGAGCCTGCTGATCCACGTCGCGATCGCCGCCGTCTGGGCGGTGCTGTTCGTTCGCGCCTTCCTGCCGCACGGCTTGCTGGTGTGGGGCATCGGCCTCGCCTATGTCGGCTACGATTCCAGCCTGCAGGTGTTCGTGACGCTCGCGACGTTCGGCCTGCACCGGCCCGGGCTGCGGCGGCCGCCGACCGGCGCGCCGCCCGAGCCGGTCGGCGTGGTGATCGCCGCCCTCGACGAGGCGCTGGTGCTCGAGCGGACGATCGAGGCGCTCGGCCGCCAGACGCTGCCGCCGCGGTCGATCCTGCTCGCCGACGACGGCTCGACCGACGGCACCGCGGCACTGATGGCGCGGCGCTACGGCATCGTGACCCCGCCGCCGGTGGGTGGCGTCAGCGCGGCCTCGCCGGTGATGCCGTCGCTGCGCTGGCTGCGCCTCGCGCATGGCGGCAAGGCGCGGGCGCTGAACGCCGCCGTGCTCGCGCTCGACGAGCCGCTGCTGGTGACCGTCGACGCCGACACGGCGCTCGCGCCCGACGCGCTCCGCGCCATGGCGACCGCCTTCGCCGACGATCCCGGCCTGGTGGCGGCGACCGGCGTGCTCGCGCCGCGCTGCGGCCCCGGCTTCGGCCCGGCCGTGTTCGAGTGGTTCCAGCGGCTCGAATACATCCGCAACTTCCTCGCCCGCCGCGCCTGGATGCGGGTCGACTGCCTGCTGCTGATCTCCGGCGCCTTCGCCGGCTTCCGCCGCTCGGCCCTCGTCGCGGTGGGCGGTTTCGATCCGGCCTGCCTGGTCGAGGATTACGAGGTCATCCACCGCCTGCGCCGGTACGGCATCCTGCAGAAGCTCGGCTGGCGCTCGGCGGTGATCGGGACGGCGACCGCCGACACCAGCGCGCCCGCGACGCTCGGCGCCTTTCTCCGCCAGCGGCGCCGCTGGTTCGGCGGCTTCCTGCAGACGCAGCTGCGCTACCGGGACATGGTCGGCGACCGGCGCTTCGGCCGGCTCGGCCTGCTGATGCTGCCGGTCAAGGCGATCGACGCCTTCCAGCCGGCCTACGGGATCACGGCGCTGCTGATCCTGATCGGCGAGATCGCGACCGGCCACGCGCACCTCGCGGCCGCGATCGGCGTGGTCATCGGCGCCAAGATCGTGCTGGACGGCGCCTTCCTGCTGATGGCCCTGCACGCACACGCGCGATGGACCGGGGTGCGGCCGCCGATCGGCCGCGGTACCGCACTCGTCTCGCTGCTGATCGAGCCGTTCAGCTTCCAGGTGCTGCGCCACCTCGGCGCCCTGTGGGGCTGGCAAGCCTTTCTCCGCGGCGCCGGCGACTGGAACCGCGGGCGGGTGCGGCAGCGGGGGTGAAGGAAGGCCAGGGGCAGAGCCCCGGGCCTTCCTTCCTCAGCGCCCCAGCACCTCCAGCACCGCGTCGGCCGCCGCGGTGGCGGGCGGGATGTCGTCGGGCGGCGCGAGGGTGCGGAGGAGTGCGGCGAACGCCGTGCGCTGTGCGTCGGCCACGGCGTGGTCCCGGATCAGGCGTTCGGCCGTGGCCGCGAGCACCGCGGGCGTGCAGCGTTCCTGCAGCAGTTCGGGGACGATGTCGCGGCCGGCGAGCAGGTTGACCATGGCGACGTGCGGCACCCGGATCAGCCGGCGGGCGAACGCCGCGGTGACCGGGTTGACGCGGTAGGTCACCGCCATCGGCACGCCTGCGAGGGCGAGTTCCAGCGTCGACGTGCCCGATTTGGTGAGCGCCGCGGCGGCGGCGGCGTAGGCGTCGTGCTTGTCGTCCGCGTCCGTCACCACGATCGGCGGCACCGCCCAGTCGCGCGCGTGCGCGTCGACGAGGCTCGCGACGACGTGCGAGGCCGGGATCACCGGCACGAGGTCGGGCATCGATTGCCTGAGGCGCGCGACCGTGCGGCCGAACACCGGCAGCAGGCGAGGGGCTTCGTTGCGGCGGCTGCCCGGCATCAGCACGAGCACGGGCGCGTCGGCGGCGAGGCCGTGACGGGCGCGGAAGCGGGCGCCGTCGCCGTCGCCGGCGCCTGATTGCAGGACGGGGTGACCGACGAAGGTCGCGGGCAGGCCGTGCCCGGCGAAGAACGCGACCTCGAACGGCAGCAGGCAGAGCAGCCGGTCCCACAGGCCAGGGAAGCGCCTGACCCGGCTTTCGCGCCAGGCCCAGGCCTGCGGTGCCACGTAGTGCACCCGTCTGATGCCGAGCGGCGCCACGCGGCGGAGCAGGCGGAGCGCGAACCCGGGGCTGTCGATGGTGACGACGAGGTCGGGCCGCGTGCGTGCGATGTCGTCGACGGCGTCGTCGAGCCGGAGGCGAAGCTGCCGGAGGCGCGGCAGCACCTCGGCAAGTCCCATGACCGCGAGCTCGCGCAGCGGGAAGAGGCTGTCGAGGCCTTGTTCCGCCATGCGCGGCCCGCCGACGCCGCGGAACCGGAGCTCGGGCCGGGCGGCGCGGAGAGCGGCCATCAGGCGGCCGCCCAGCACGTCGCCGCTCGCCTCGCCGGCCAGCAGCCAGATGACCGGTCCCTGTTCCATCGCCGGAAAATGCGGCCGGGCCGGGCCGGGTGCAAACCGTCCGGTGGCGGCGCGGCGCGGGCGGAGCGAGATAATGACGCTTCGGGCCTCGCGACGGCTTTCGCTAACATGGCCGATCCGTCATGTCTCGCGCACGGGTCGCCGATCGCGCGGCCCGACTGGAGAACGATCCATGCCGTCACTGTTCGAACGTCGTCTCGCCGGATCCGTCGGTTCGGTTCTCGCGGGGTTGCTGGTGGCGGGGCTTGCCGGCGCGCCCGTGCGCGCCGTGGCGGCGTCGTCCGCGGTGTCCGCCGGCGACGCGGTCAGCATGACGTTCTATCTGTCGTTGCGGAACGAGGCCGCCGCCGAGCAGGCCGCGGAAGCGCTGCAGGTGCCGGGCACCGCGACCTACCATCAGTTCCTCACCGTCAAGCAGTTCGTGAACCGCTACGCGGCGAGCGACGCCACGGTGGCCGAGGTCGGCAACGTGCTGACGCAGCTCGGCTACACGGTCACCTACGTGTTCGCGAACCACCTGGCGATCGAGGCGACGGCGCCGGCCGGCACGGTGCAGAGCACGCTCGGGGTCGAGCTGCGCCGGATCACCGTGAACGGGCGTGGCCATCTCGCGCTGCGCGGTCTGCCGCGCCTGCCGGCCGCGATCGCGGCCGCGGTGCGCGGCATCGGCGGTCTCGACGGCGCTCACGTCGCCCATCCGCTGCACGTCGCGGCCGCCGGCCGGCCTGCCGGCCTCGCAGCGTCCCGCCCGGCGGGCCAGACGCTCGTCGGCGGCACGCCCGGCAACTATCTGCCGGCAGATTTCGCGGCCCGCTATGACGTCGACCCGCTCTACCAGCTCGGCGTGAATGGCCGCGGCTCGACCATCGGCATCGTGACGCTCGCGAATTTCTACCCGGCCGACGCCTTCACGTTCTGGCAAGGTGCCGGCATTCCGGTGTCGAAGAGCCGCCTCACCGTCGTCGACGTCGACGGCGGCGCCGACATCGCGCCGGCCGACGCGCTCGGGGAAGGCGAGACCGATCTGGACGTCGAGGAGTCGGGCGGTCTTTCGCCCGCCGCCAAGCTCCGCGTCTACATCGCGCCGAACAACACGAACGCGAACTTCATCGACGGTTTCGAGGCGGTCGCGTCCGAGAACATCGCCGACACGGTGTCGACGAGCTGGGGCGAGCCCGAACTCGACTTCTTCGCCCAGCCGGCGATCGGCCAGCCGGACGAGACCGCCCAGCTCGCGGATTTCCACGACGTGTTCCTCGAGATGGCGCTGCAGGGCCAGACGCTCTACGTCGCCTCCGGCGACAGCGGCGCCTTCGACACGGTCGAGGGCTGCTCGCCCTACGCCGGTCTGCCGAGCCCGGCGAACCCGGTCTGCAACGCGCCCTTCGCGGTCGACAGCCCGTCGGACGACCCGCTGGTGACCGCTTCCGGCGGCACCACGACGCCGTTCACCGCGACGCTGACCGACGGCATCACGCTGTCGGTGACTGCCGAGCGCGCCTGGGCGTGGGACTACATCCGCAACCAGGAGGCCGCGCAGGGCCAGCCGAACGCGATCCCGATCGCCGACCTGTTCTCGGTCGGCGACGGCGGCGGCGTGAGTTCCTACTACGCGGCTCCCTGGTATCAGCAGGGTGTCGCCGGCATCACCGCGACGAAGCCGAACCAGTCGTTGACCGAGGATCTCGGCCCGGGCCCGGTGACGCTGGTCACGCTCCCGTCGGGCTTCGCGGGGCGCAACATGCCGGACCTCTCGACGGACGCCGATCCGGAAAGCGGCTACCAGTACGTCGAGGAGAACCAGATCGTGAACGGTTACGGCGGCACGAGCTTCGTGGCGCCGCAATTGAACGGCGTCACCTCGCTGCTCGTCCAGGCGCTCGGCGGCCGCGTCGGGCAGATCAACCCGGCCCTCTACCAGCTCGGCACGCTGGTCAGCACCGACAATGCGGCCGGCAACAACTGGGGCTACAAGGCGGTCGCCGGCTACGACAACGCGACCGGGGTCGGCACGCTCGACGCCGCCCGTCTCGCGATCGGGCTCGGCGCGCTCAAGCTCGGGTTCTGACCGTCCGGTGTCGGACCGCCCGGCGGCCGTTCCCGCGAACGGGGACGATTGCGGGCGGGACGCGGGGTCCTGGAGCAACCTCATGTGGACCGGACCACGTCGTGGTCCGTCCACACGAGACAAGTTGCCCCGTCTACTAAGCTTGCAGAGCACGATCGGCTCGAACGAGCCGATCGTGCTCTGTCGTCATCGGGACAGAGCATTCTCGTCCGACCGAACGAGGTCTGTTCGGTCAGATGATGCTCGGGCGACTACTGAAAGCACTTCTTCGAGCGGCCGACGCCGAGCAGCGTCTGCGAGCGCGCGCTCGCGGCCGCGGCGTCGCTGTTGGCCTGCGTCACCTCGGGCGAGGCGGTGGTGCCTTCGTCCTCGTTCGCGTGCAGCTTCGCGATCCGCGTCGCGTGCTTCACGATCGCGTTCTGCTCGCCGATCTGACTGGCGATCTGCGCGCAACTGAGCGCGGCGTCTCCCGGCTGCGCCTGCGCCATCGCGGCGGCCGGGACGAGCGCGAAGGACGCGACGATCGCGAAGGTGAGGGCGTTTGGACGAGGCATGTGGCTCTCCGGAGGCGCGCCCGCCCGTTGCGGGCGCTGATCGATGGTCGGGTGCCGCGGATCAGCGTTCGAGCTGGGCGACGTCGCGCACCGCGCCACGGGCCGCGCTGGTCGTCAACGCCGCGTAGGCCTGAAGCGCGAGGCTGACCTTGCGTTCGCGGGCGCGCGGGCGGAAGGCGCCGATCGCGTCGCGGCGTGCATCGAGCGTGGCGTCGTCGAGGTCGACCCGCAGCACGCGGCGCGGGATGTCGATCTCCACCACGTCGCCCTCCTCGACGAGGCCGATCGCGCCGCCCTCGGCGGCCTCGGGCGAGATGTGGCCGATCGACAGTCCGGCGCTGCCGCCCGAGAAGCGTCCGTCGGTGACCAGCGCGCAATACGGTCCGAGCCCCTTCGATTTGAGGTAGCTCGTCGGGTAGAGCATCTCCTGCATGCCGGGGCCGCCCTTGGGTCCCTCGTAGCGGATCAGCACGACGTCGCCGCGACGGACGCGGTCGCCGAGGATGGCCGCGACCGCGTCCTCCTGGCTTTCGAAGATCCGCGCCGGACCGCGGAAGGCGAGCAGGCTCGCGTCCACCCCCGCGGTCTTCACGATGGCGCCGTCGACGGCGATGTTGCCGTAGAGGACCGCGAGCCCGCCATCGGTCGAAAAGGCGTGCGCGACGTCGCGGATGACGCCGGTCTCGCGATCGCGGTCGAGCGCGTCGTAGCGGCTCGCCTGGCTGAACGCCTGCGTGGTGCGCACGCCGCCGGGTGCGGCGCGGAAGAACTGCGCCGCCTCGCTGCCGTCGGCGACGCGTGCGACATCCCAGCGCGCGAGCGCGTCGGCCAGCGTCGGCGCGTGCACGGTCGGCAGGTCGGTGCGGATCAGGCCGCCGCGGTCGAGCTCGCCGAGGATCGCCATGATGCCGCCGGCGCGATGCACGTCCTCCATGTGGACGTCGCCCTTCGACGGCGCGACCTTGCAGAGGTTCGGCACGCGGCGGGACAGCGCGTCGATGTCGGCCATGGTGAAGTCGACGCCGCCCTCGTGCGCGGCGGCGAGCAGGTGCAGCACCGTGTTGGTCGACCCGCCCATCGCGATGTCGAGGCTCATCGCGTTGGCGAACGCCTCGCGGTTCGCGATCGTGCGGGGCAGCGCGGTCGCGTCGTCCTGCTCGTACCAGCGGCGGGCGAGGTCGACGATCAGCCAGCCGGCCTCGACGAACAGGCGCTTGCGGTCGGCATGGGTCGCGAGCGTCGAGCCGTTGCCGGGGAGTGCCAGGCCGAGCGCCTCGGTGAGGCAGTTCATCGAATTGGCCGTGAACATGCCCGAGCACGAGCCGCAGGTCGGGCAGGCCGAGCGCTCGATCGTGTCGCTGTCGGCGTCGGACACCGTCGGGTCGGCGGCGGCCACCATGGCGGTGATCAGGTCGGCCCGCCTGGTGGTCACGCCCGTGACCACCTTGCCGGCCTCCATCGGGCCGCCGGAGACGAACACGGTCGGGATGTTGAGGCGGAGTGCCGCCATCAGCATGCCGGGGGTGATCTTGTCGCAGTTCGAGATGCAGACGAGCGCGTCGGCGCAATGCGCCTCGACCATGTATTCGACCGCGTCGGCGATCAGCTCGCGCGACGGCAGCGAATAGAGCATGCCGCCATGGCCCATCGCGATGCCGTCGTCGACCGCGATCGTGTTGAACTCGCGCGCGATGCCGCCGGCGGCGTGGACCTCGTCGCCGACCAGCTGGCCGAGATCCTTCAGGTGCACGTGGCCCGGCACGAACTGCGTGAACGAGTTGGCGACCGCGACGATCGGCTTGCCGAAATCGCCGTCTCCCATGCCGGTCGCGCGCCAGAGCGCGCGGGCGCCCGCCATGTTCCTGCCGTGCGTGCTGGTGCGCGAGCGATAGACGGGCATGGGTCGGCCTCGGGCGTTGGTCCGGGTGGACGCGGTCGGCCGCCGGCACGCGGGGCGTTCCGGTCGACCTGAGGTTGCTCTAGATAAGCCGTCCGTTGCCCGCAAGCGAGCCGCACCTGTCCGCCTGCGACCCGCCGCCGCCTGCTGCCGAGGAGTGATGGTGACCAGACGAGCCCGAGCGGGCGGGCGCATCGCCCGTTGATCCATCCCGCCAACGCGCTGGCCGGGCTGCTGGTCGGCTTCCTGGTGGGCATCACGGGGGTCGGCGGCGGCTCGCTGATGACGCCGATCCTGATCCTGCTGTTCGGCATCCATCCGGTCACCGCGGTCGGCACCGACCTGCTGCAGGCGTCGGTCACCAAGGCGGTCGGCACGCTGGTGCACGGGGCGAAGAAGACGGTCGACTGGCCGATCGTGCTGCGTCTCGCGTCGGGCAGCGTGCCGGCAACCGTGCTCACGCTGCTGCTGATCGGCGCGATCGGCGGCAAGGGGCCGGTCGGCGGCGCGCTGATCTCGACCGTGCTCGGCATCGCCGTGCTGCTGACCGCGGTCTGCGTCGCGTTCCGGCCGCAGATCCTGCGGCTCGGCGCGCGCCACCTGCCGGTGCCGACGCCGCGCGCGACCGCGCGGGCGACCGTGATCATCGGCGCGGTCATCGGCGTGCTGGTCTCGGTGTCGTCGATCGGCGCGGGCGCGATCGGCGTCACCGTGCTGCTGCTGCTCTACCCGCGCCTGCCGACCCGCACGGTGGTCGGGTCCGACATCGCCCATGCGGTGCCGCTCACGCTGGTCGCCGGCCTCGGCCACTGGGTTCTCGGCACGGTCGACGGCGCGCTGCTGCTGTCGCTGCTGATCGGGTCGGTGCCGGGGATCGTGCTCGGCAGCCTCGTCGCCTCCCGGATCCCGGACCTGGTCCTGCGGCCGTTGCTCGCGTCGGTGCTGGCGCTGGTCGGCGCGCGTCTCGTCTTCTGAGGCCCCGTCTTCCGAGGCCCGCTCTGCCGGGGCTCGGCGTCCGCCTCACGCGAGCGGCGGCGACGCTCGCCGCGACCCTTCTCGTCGCCGGCTGCGCGCTCGGTCCGCGTCGCCCGGCCTGCGTGCCGGCGGCGGTGCCGGCCGACGCGGTCGACGTGATCGATCACGGCTGGCACACCGATCTCGCGCTCGCCGCCGACGGTCTGACCGGGCGGCTCGCGGTGTTCCGGCGGGTCTTCCCCGGCCTGCGGGTCCTGGTGCTCGGTTTCGGACGGCGCTCGTTCATGATCGCGCCGGTGGTCGGGCCGGCCGATGTCCTGATCGGGCCGCTGCCGGGCAACGGCGCGATCGAGGCGACCGGGCTTTCGGCCGACCCGGCGCGCGCCTATGCCGACGGCACGCTCGCGCGGCTCCGGCTCGATCCGGCGCAGCGCCGCCGGCTCGACGATTTCGTCTGGGCGAGCTTCGCGCTCGACGCCGGCGGCGCGCCGCGCCTCATCGCGCGCGGTCCCACGCCGGGCAGCCTTTTCTACGCGGCGCGGCGCGGCTATTCGGGTCTCGACACCTGCAACACCTGGACGGCCGCGTCGCTCGAGGCGGCCGGCCTGCCGGTGTCGTCACGCCTCGACGTGTTCGCGGGGCAGACGATGGCGCGCGTGGCGCCGCTGTCCCCGGGCGGCATCTGCCGGATGCGGGAGCAGGATGGAGCGGACCGACAATGACCGCCGTCCTATTGCGGCGACGGACGGTCGCCGCTCACCGGGACGATCTGGCCGCTCGGCAGCACGACGTAGGTCTTGCTGGGCGGCGGGCTGCCGCCGCTGCCGAGCGACGACGAGCAGCCGGCGAGTGCGGCGAGCGCGAGCAGGGCGGCGCGACGCAGCCTCGATGCGATTCCCATCAGCCATCCTCCAGCGTCACGATCACCGGCGTGTGGTCGGAGGGCTGGTCCTCGCCGCGCGGGACGCGGTCGACGACGCAGTCGGTCATGCGCTCGGCGAGCACCGGCGACAGCAGCACGTGATCGATCCGCAGGCCTCGGTCCTGCGGCCAGGCGCCGGCCTGGTAGTCCCAGAAGGTCCAGGCCTTGCCGTGCGGGCGGACCGCCCGGAGCGCGTCGGTCAGGCCCGCGAACAGCAGCGCCCGGAACCGCGCCCGCGTTTCCGGCCGCACCAGCGCGTCGTTCGCCGGCAGCGTCCTCGGCGCGAAATCCTCGTCGGTCGGACAGACATTGTAGTCGCCGGCGAGCAGGAACGGCGCGTCGGCCTCGAGCAGCGCGTTCGCGTGGTCGATCAGCCTGTCCATCCAGGCGAGCTTCGCCGCGTAACCCGCTTCGCCGCCGGAATTTCCGTTCGGCAGATACAGGTTGCCGACGGTCAGGCCACCCTCCGTCCGCACCTCGATGTAGCGGGCGGTCGGCTTGTCCTCGTCGAGGCCCGGCAGGCCGCGGTGCAGGATCCGGACCGGGCGCTTCGACAGCACGGCGACGCCGTTGTAGCTTTTCTGGCCGACGATCGCCGCCCCGTAGCCGAGGCCGGCGAAGGCGAGGGCGGGGAACTGCGTTTCCTCGCACTTGATCTCCTGCAGCAGCAGGAGGTCGGGCGCCTCGCGCTCGAGGAAGCGCGCGACATGCGCCTCGCGGGTGCGGACCGAGTTCACGTTCCAGGTGGCGATCCGCACGGGCGTCGGGTCTCGGCGCGTCGGTCAGTCGACCGAGAACGACGTCCCGCAGCCGCAGGACGAGGTCGCCATCGGATTCCGCACCGTGAAATGCGCGCCCATCAGCGCGTCGGTGTAGTCGAGCTCGGCGCCTCGCAGCAGGTCGAGGCTCGCCTCGTCGACGAGCACGCGCGCGCCGGCGAGCGGGATCACCCGATCGTCCGGTCCTGGCGCGCGGTCGAGCTCGAACCTGTACTGGAACCCCGAGCAGCCGCCCGAAAGGACCGACACCCGAAGCGCGTCCGGACCGTTGCCGCCGCCTGCCGCGACGATGGCGGCGAGCTGTGCCGCCGCGCGGGCCGAGACCGTGAATTCCGTCTGTTCCATGCTCTCTATGTAGGGCAAGAGCGGGGGCGCTGCCAGACGGCGGTCGGCGGACCCTGCGGCCGGATGGCGGTCTCGGTCCGGACGGTCGCGACAGGGAAGCCCACCCATGCCTCTCACGCCCTATGCCGCACGGCCCGACCCCGAGCGGCCGCGCCTCTACGAGGAGCCGGAAGCGAGCACCCGATCGCCGTTCGGGCGCGACCGCGACCGCATCGTGCATTCCGCGGCGTTCCGGAAGCTTCAGTACAAGACCCAGGTGTTCGTCAATCACGAGGGCGATTTCTTCCGCACCCGGCTCACCCACAGCATCGAGGTGGCGCAGATCGCGCGCTCGATCAGCCGCGCGCTCGGTCTCGACGAGGACCTCACCGAGGCGCTCGCGCTCGCGCACGATCTCGGCCACACGCCGTTCGGTCACGCCGGCGAGGAGGCGCTCCGGCGCGCGATGGAGCCGTTCGGCGGCTTCGACCACAACGAGCAGGCGCTCCGGATCGTCACGACGCTCGAAAGCCGCTACGCTGCGTTCCCCGGCCTCAACCTGACCTGGGACACGCTGGAAGGGCTTGCCAAGCACAACGGCCCGCTCCGGTCGCCGACGCCGTTCACGGCGGAATACGACCGCAGGCACCATCTGGCGCTCGGCGACCACGCGTCGGCCGAAGCGCAGGTCGCGGCGCTGTCGGACGACATCGCCTATCACAGCCACGATCTCGACGACGGCATCCGGGCGGGGCTGATCCAACTTTCCGACCTCGCCGACCTGCCGCTGATCGGCGCGGCGCTGCACGCGGCGCGCCGTCTCGGCAACGACCTGGCGCCGTCGGTGCTGCGGCACGAGACCATCCGGCGGGTGATCGACCGGCTGGTCGGGGCGCTGATCGAGGAAAGCGGGCGACGCCTCGCCGATCTCGCGCCGGCCGACGCGGGTGCGATCCGCCGCGCCGGCCACCCGGTGATCGGCTACGACGACGACACCGCGCGCGCGAACGGCGCGATCCGCGAGTTCCTTCACGCGCGCATGTACCGGCACTGGCGGGTCAACCGGATGACCGCGAAGGCGCGCGAGGTGACGGCGGCGCTGTTCGCGATCCTGAACGACGATCCCCGCCTGCTGCCGCCGGAATGGAGCGCGATCGCGGGATCGCCGGGCACCGACGCGGCGGCACGCGCGGTGGCCGACTACATCGCCGGCATGACCGACCGCTTCGCCGTCGACGAGCACCGAAGATTGACCGACCTGTCCGTCCCCGGCTGACGCGCGGTCCCGTGCGTCGGGTTGTTCGCGGCCGGCCACCCTGATAGCGCTCCGGCAGCGAGGGAGGTGGCGTGGACGGTAAACTGCTCGTGGCGCTCGCCGGCATCATCATCAGCGCGATGTCGGTCGAGCTGAACGACGCGGTCTCGTCGGCGCTGCTGTCGGACATCGGCGGCGGCCTCGGCTTCGGCCACGACGCGGGAACCTGGTTCGGCAGTCTCTACCTGTCGGCCGAGATCTTCGGCATGGCGGTGTCGCCCTGGTTCCTCGTCACGTTCTCGCTGCGGCGCTGGGCGCTGTTCGTGATCGGGCTGACCGCGGTCGCCACCATGCTGATCCCGTTCACGTCCAATCTCGCGCTGCTGTTCGGGCTGCGGAGCGTCCAGGGCCTTTGCGAGGGGCTCACCATCCCGCTGCTGATGACGACGGCGTTGCGCGCGCTCGGCCCGGCGATCCGGCTCTACGGGCTCGCCGCCTACTCGCTGTCGGCGACCGTGTTTCCGTCCGCCGCGACGGCGCTGGCCGCGTTCTGGATGCAGACGGGGGACGGCGTGCTCGGCTGGCACTTCGCGTTCTGGGAAGCGGGCCCGATCGCCGCGTTCGCGGCGTCGCTGGTGTGGTGGGGAATGCCGCAGGACCCGCCGGATTACGGTCGCTTCCGCCATTGCGACTGGCCCGGCGCGCTGCTGGTGCTGATCGGCTTCGGCGCGCTCAGCACGATGCTGCAGCAGGGTGACCGGCTCGACTGGTTCAACTCGCCGATGATCTCGGTCCTCGCGCTGGTCAGCGTCGTCGCGATCCCCCTGCTGCTGGTCAACGAGTGGCGTCAGGACACGCCGCTGCTCAAGCTGCAGATGCTGCTGCGGCCCAATCTCGCCTTCGGGCTGATCGCGCTGTTCTCGTTCGTGATCATCTCGCTCGCGGGCTCGACGGTGCCGAACGACTATCTCCGCGAGGTGCAGGGCTTCCGGCCGGCGCAATCCTATCTCGTGACCGCGGAGATCGCCGCGTCGCAGCTCGTGCTGCTGCCGCTGATGGCGGTGGTCCTCGATCGGGCCTTCGTCGATGCGCGGGTGGTCAACTTCCTCGGTCTCGGCTGCATCGTCGGCGCCTGCGTCGGCAGCTCGCTGCTGACCGATGTCTGGCGCGACGGGGAGTTCTTCCTCTGGCAGGGGTTGATCTCGGTCGGCGAGGCGATGGTGGTGATGTCGTTGCTGCTGCTGTCGACCAACAGCGTGTCGCCGCAGGAAGGACCGTTCGCGTCGGCACTGGTGAACACGCCGCGCGCCATCGGCGAGGCGACCGGGGTGTGGATGCTGCAACTGGTGCAGCGCTGGCGCGGCGGCCTCCACTCGGTCCGCCTGACCGATCAGATCGGCCAGGCGCGCTATCGCGTCGTCCAGGGAGCGCCCGTGCTGCCCCAGGATCCCGGGCCGCTGCTCGCCGGCGGGCAGCCGAGGGCGCCCGGCGCGCTCGCCGGCTTCGACGCGGTGGTGCGCCAGCAGGTCACCGTGCTGACGCTGAGCGACGCCTTCCTCATCCTCGGCGCGCTCGCGGCCGCGCTGATGCTGCTCGTCGTCGTGCTGCCGGTGC
Organism: Acetobacteraceae bacterium; assembly: GCA_965199345.1. Classification (GTDB taxonomy): domain Bacteria; phylum Pseudomonadota; class Alphaproteobacteria; order Acetobacterales; family Acetobacteraceae; genus CAXTPV01. The sequence continues at coordinate 1,515,331 of CBDARA010000002.1, read as the reverse complement.
GCACGATGCCGCCGCGCATCCAGCTCGCGAAGCATTGAGGCGCCGATGCCGGACCGGGCCATGGACGCGTCGGACAGGGCCGAGGATCGCGGCGACCCCGCGCACGGGCAGGACGGCGTGGCGGGCGGGAGCCGGGCGCGCCACGATCGGGACGAGCACGGCGGCGACCGTGACGGCGGCGGAGCGGACGGCGGCGGGCAGCGCGACGGCGGGCAGGGCGGCGGCGGACGCGGCGGCGACGGGCGGGACAGCGGCGGGAGCCGCATCAACGCGGATGGCGACAACGGGCGGGACGGCGACGAGAAGAACGACGGCGACGATCAGGAGGCGGCGCAGGCGGCAGGCAGGCGGCGGCCGCTCTGGCCGGTCGTCCTCGGCGTCGTCGTCCTGCTCGGTTTCATCGGCGTCGTCCTGGCCATCATCCTCGTGCCCACGAGCAAGGTCTGGACCGACGACGCCTACGTGATGGTGCACTACGCCTCGGTCGCGCCACGCATCGCGGGCCAGGTCACCGCCGTCGGCGCCGACGACAACGATGTCGTGCGGGCCGGTCGGACGCTGGTCCAGCTCGACGATCGCGACCAGCGCGCCTCGCTCGCCGTCGCGCGCGCGACGCTCGCCCGCGACCAGGCGCAGTTCCGCGACGCGATCGCCAACATCGGCCGGCAACCCTCGCTGATCGCGCAGCAGAGCGCGCAGGCGGGCGCGATCGAGGCGCAGATCGCGCTCGCGCGCGCGAACCAGACCCGCTACCGCAATCTCGCGCGCACCGGCGCCGGCACGCAGCAAAGCCGCCAGACCGCCGACACCACGCTCGCCGCCGACCAGGCGCAGCTGAAGGGCGCGGAGGCCGCGACCGACGCGGCACGGCACCAGCTCGACGTGCTGCGGGCGATGGCGGACGCGGATCGCGCGACGATCGCCGCCGATGCGGCGCAGGTCCGCCGGGCCGAGCTCACGCTCAGCTACACGCGCGTCCCCGCGCCGCTCGACGGCACGGTGACGCAGAGGAGCGTCCAGGTCGGCGACTACGTCAGTCCGGGCGGCGTGCTGATGTCGCTCGTGCCGCTCGACGGCCTCTACGTGGTCGCGAACTACCGCGAGGTGGCGCTCGCGCATGTGCTGCCGGGTCAGCACGTGCGCGTGCACGTCGACGCCTACGGGATCGACCTCGACGGCATCGTCCAGGGCATCCCGCCCGCCTCCGGCGAGATCTACTCGCCGATCCCGTCAAACAACGCGACCGGCAACTTCACCAAGATCGTGCAGCGCCTGCCGCTCAAGATCCTGATCGCGCCGAACCAGAAGCTCGCGCGGCTGCTGCGCGCCGGCTTCTCGGTCGAGACCACGATCGACACCCATCTCGCCGACGTGGTGGCGCTGCAGCGGGACGCGTCCGGACGCGTCACCGCACGCTGACGATGCGGCGCACCGTCCGCGCCCTTGCCCTCGGCGCGGCGCTCGCGACCGGCGGCTGCACGGTCGGTCCCGACTTCCGTCCGCCCGGCACCGTCGCGCCGGCCGTGTGGGGGGATGAGCCGGGCGGCGTCCCGAGCGTCACCAGCACGGACGCGGTCGACCCGCGCTGGTGGGACAGTTTCCACGATCCCGAACTGTCGTCGCTGGTCGCGCGCCTGGTGCGGCAGAACCTCGACCTCCAGGAGGCGGCCGAACGGGTCCGGCAGGCCGACGCGCAGCGCGAGATCGCCCGCGCGCAGGGCCTGCCGCATGTCGACGAGAGATCCTCCTACCTGCACGAGCGGCAGAGCCCGAACGGCTTCCTGTCGCTGATCACGCCGGCGCCGTACGCGCCCTATGTCTACGATATCTGGCAGAACAGCCTGACCGCGTCCTGGGAGGTCGACCTGTTCGGCCGGGTGCGCCGCGCGGTCGAGGCGGAGCGGGCCGACACCGAGGCGGCGATCGAGGCGCGGCACGCGATCGCGCTCGACGCGCTGGCGACGCTCGCGCAGGACTACCTGCAATATCGCGGCACCGAGGCCCGCCTCGCGATCGCCGCGCGCGATCTCGCGGTCGCGCGGCACGAGCTCGATCTCGTGCGGCAGCAATTCGGGCAGGGCGTCGCGACGACGCTCGACGTCGCCGACGCCGCCGCCGAGGTCGACACGGTCGCCTCGACGGTGCCGGGCCTCGAGGCCGCGCGGGCGCAACTCGTCAACGCGATCGGCGACCTGCTCGCCGAGCCGCCGCGCGCGCTGGAGGCCGAGCTCGCCGCCGCGCTCGCGACGCCGGTCGTGCCGCCGGTCGTGCCCGTCGGCCTGCCGGCGACGCTCGCCCGCCGCCGGCCCGACGTCCGGGAAGCGGAGGCGCGGCTGCACGAGGCGACCGCCGAGACCGGTGTCGCGGTGGCGTCGTTCTATCCCGAGCTCAGCCTGTCGGGCTCGTTCGGCGCGGACGGGCGGATCGTCGGCAACGCGTTCTCGCTGCCGTCCCGCATGTTCCAGATCGGACCGACGCTCGACCTGCCCTTGTTCGAAGGCGGCCGGTTGATCGGCACGCTGCATCTCCGCCGGTCGCAGCAGCGCGAGGCGGCGCTCGCGTTCCGCAACACGCTGCTCGGCGCCTGGCGGGACGTCGACGACGCGCTCACGACCTATGCCGAGGCCCAGCGGACCAGGGCGCGGACGGCCGGCGCGGTCGCCTCGGACCGCGTCGCGCTGGCGGCCGCCCAGCAGGGCTTCCAGCAGGGCGCGGTCGACTTCCTCAACGTCGCCAGCGCCGAAGCCGCGCTGCTGGGGGCGGAGGATCAGCTCGCGGTCGGCGACACGACCGTCGAGACCGACCTCGTCGGGCTCTACAAGGCGCTCGGCGGCGGCTGGGAGGCGGCCGCGTAAGGGAGGGGCCGGCTTGGCCCGACCTCCCGCCCCGACGGGCTCGCGCGTCAGGCGAGCTTGGTGGTGAGCGTGATCTCCGCGCCCTTCAGGACCTTCGACACCGGGCAGCCGAGCTTCGCCTTGTTCGCGAGCTCCTCGAACTGCGCCTGGTCGGCGCCGGGCACGCGGCCCGTGAGCGAGAGGTGGATCCTGGTGATCGCGAAGCCGTCCGGCACCTGGTCGAGCGTCACCTCGGCGGTGGTCTCCATGTGCTCCGCGGTCAGCCCTGCCTCGCCGAGGATCATCGACAGCGCCATGGTGAAGCAGCCGGCATGCGCCGCGCCGATCAGCTCCTCGGGGTTGGTGCCGGGCTTGCCCTCGAACCGCGTCGCGAACCCGTAGGGCGTCGACGCGAGCACGCCGCTGGGCGTGGTGAGCTCGCCCTTGCCGTCCCTGAGACCGCCGGACCATTGCGCCGAACCTGTCGTCTTCATGCGTGACCTCCATCCCGCCGTGTTGGCGGCTACGGCAGCGAACGCATCGGGAGCGGCGTGGTGGCATCGACCTCGCGCACGACCGCGTCGCCGATCGCCACGATGCCGGGCGCGAGCACGCGGGCGGTGATGCCGCCATGGCCGCGGACGGCGTTGTAGCCGCCCGGCCCGAACCGCTCCTCCATCCGCGAGCAGGGATGGCAGGGACCGGTCATCGCGAGGCGCGCCGTGCCGAGCCGGAAGGTGCCTTCCTTCAGCGCGAGCAGGTTGAGGCCGCCCACCACGACGTTCCGCCGCAGCGCCTCGGGCGGAACGGCACCGGTGCCGAGGAAGCCCGCGATCGCCGCGAGGTCGCCGGCGCCGATCAGCGTCACCGCCCGCGCCGCACCCCTGGCGTGATCGCCGTCGATCCCCGCCTCGGGCGACAGCAGGATCGTCTCGCGCGCGTCCATCGCGTCGCGGCGCGCGGACCGCACGCCGAGCCAGAGCACCACGCCGGGCCGCACCGGGGCGGCGAGCAGCCGGCCGATCGCCGTCTCGCCGAGCGTGCGGGTGGAAGGCACTCCGGGAATCGTCCTAGACACGCCCATGACCGACCCCGTCTCCGATTCCGACCCGACCGAGGATCTCTACGCGGTCTGGCGGCATCGCGTCCTCGCCGCACTCGCCGCGGTGGCAGGTCCGGTCGAGCAAGCGGTCGCCGACCGGATCGAGCTCACGCCGCCGCGGGACGCCAAGCACGGCGATCTGACCACCAACGCCGCCCTGATCGCCGCCAAGTCGCTCGGCCGCCCGCCGCGCGCGCTCGCCGACGGGCTCGCCGCCGCACTCGCCGCCGCGCACGGCGTCGGGGCCGAGCCCGCCGGCCCCGGTTTCGTCAACATCCGGCTCGATGCCGCAGCACTGCAGGCGACGCTCCGGCCGGTGCTTCATGCCGGTGCGCGCTACGGCGACCAGGCGATCGGCGCCGGCACGGTCGCGAACGTCGAATACGTCTCGACCAACCCGACCGGACCCGTCCATGTCGGCCATTGCCGCGGCGCCGTGGTGGGCGACGCGCTGGCCAACCTGCTGGCCAAGGCCGGCTACGCGGTCACCCGCGAATACTACGTCAACGATGCCGGCAACCAGGTCGCGGCCCTCGCCTGGGCGACCTATTGGCGCGTGCTGCAGGCGCTCGGCACGGCGCTCACCGAAGACGAGTTCGCGCGCGCGGTGCCGGGCGGCCTGCAATATCGCGGCGATTACCTGGTGCCGGTGGGCGAGGCGATCGCGTCCCGCCACGGCACCGCGCTGGCGGCGGACGGGATCACCATCGCCGACCCCGCGGTGTGGTTCGAGATCGTCCGCGCCGAAACGCTCGACGCCGTCATGACCGGGATCAAGGACGATCTCGCGCTGCTCGGCGTGCACCACGACGTGTTCACCTCCGAGCGCGCGGTGCTCGACGGCGGCGCGGTGGACGCCGCGATCGACCGGCTGGCCGCCGCGGGCCTGCTCTACGAGGGCGTGCTCGAGCCGCCGAAGGGCAAGGTGCCGGACGATTGGGAACCGCGGCCGCAACTGCTGTTCCGCTCGACCACGTTCGGCGACGACGTCGACCGCCCGCTCCGCAAGAGCGACGGGTCGAACACCTATTTCGCCAACGACATCGGCTACCACGCCGACAAGATCCGCCGCGGCGCCGCCCTGGTGGTCGACGTGCTCGGCGCCGACCACGGCGGCTACGTGTCGCGCATGAAGGCGGCGGTGCGCGCGCTCGGCGGCGACGCGGTCGGGTGCGAGATCGTGCTGTGCCAGATCGTGCATCTGGTGCGCGGCGGCGAGCCGGTGCGGATGAGCAAGCGCGCCGGCGCGTTCGTGACCATGCGCGACCTGCTCGAGGCCGTCGGGCGCGATGCCGTGCGCTTCACCATGCTGACGCGGCGCGCGGACGCGCAGATGGAGTTCGACCTCGACGCCGTGGTCGCGCAGACGCGCGAGAACCCGGTGTTCTACGTGCAGTACGCGCATGCGCGCTGCCGCTCGGTGCTGCGCGCGGCGACCGAGACCTACGGCGCCGACGCGCTGACGCCGGCGGCGCTGGCGTCGGTCGATCTCGCGCCGCTCGCCGACGAGGCCGAGCTCGCGCTGATCCGGCGCATCGCGTCGTTCCCGCGCACGGTCGCCGGCGCGGCGCTCGCGCGCGAGCCGCATCGGATCGCGTTCTACCTCGCCGACCTGGCGGCCGATTTCCACGCGCTCTGGAACCGCGGCACCGCCGACGCGACGCTCCGCTTCCTGATCGCGGCCGAGCCTGAGGCGACGCTCGCCCGCCTCGCGCTGGTGGAGGCGACCGCGACCGCGCTCCGCGCCGGCCTCGCCGTGCTCGGCGTCGCGCCGGTCGAGGAGATGCGGTGAGCATGCGCGAGCAGCCCGCCTACCGCCCTGTCCGTCCCGGCGGGATGGATCCGACGACGCGCCGCCTCGCGATCATCGCGGGCGCGATCGCCGCCGTGCTGCTCGTGGTGGTCGGCGGCTGGCGGCTGTCGGGCCATCACGCCGGCGGCGTGCCGTTGATCGCGCCGATGCCGGGTCCCCTCAAGGTCAAGCCCGCGAACCCCGGCGGCCTGCAGGTGCTCGGCGCCGACCCGCCGCCCGCCTCGGCGGGCGCCGGCAGCGAGACGCTGGCGCCGGCGCCCGAGCAGGCCGATCCGCAGGCGCTCGCCGCGGCGCTCGCGCACGCGAACGGCACCGCGCCGTCGGCGCCGGCCGCCGGCAGCGCCGCGCCCGCGCCCGCGTCCATGTCCATGTCCGCCGGCGGCGCCACCGCGGCGCGGGACGCGTCGCCCGCGTCCCCGGCCGCGTCGCCCCGCGGCGCCGGCGCGGCCGCCTCGCCGGCGCCCGGGGCGGTCGATGCCGCGCCGGACGGCCCAGCCGGGTCACGTGCCGACGCACCCGCCACGGCTCCGTCCGCCGCGAGTGCGTCCGCCGCGACTGCGCCCGCCGCGACCCCGTCCGCCGCGACCTCAGCGAGCGAGACCGGCGCGCCAGCCGCCGGGCAGGCCGTCGTGCCGCCGGTTGGCCGCGTCGCCGTGCAGCTCGCCGCCCTCGACACCGAGGCAGCGGCGCGTGCCGAATGGCACCGTCTGGCCACGCGCACGCCGGCCCTGTTCGCCGGTCGCACGCCGGCCATCATGTCGGTCGATCACGGCGGCCACACGCTGTGGCGTCTTCGTACCGGCGGCTTCCCGACCGTCGCCGCCGCGACCGCCTTCTGCGACGGGGTTCGCGCCCGTGGTGGCGCCTGCACGGTCGCGGCGTTCTGATGCCGCGCGCACCCGGCCGGCCGCGCCGCGTGGACGACCGCCGGGGCCGGCGCTGATGGATCGCCGACGCGCATGACGGAACGGGCCGCCGCCATCGTCGGCCTCGCCGGCATGGCACTCGGGGCCGAGGAAGCGGCGCTGCTGCGCCGGCACCGGCCGCTCGGCGTCGCGCTGTTCCGCCGCAACATCCCGGACGGCGGCTCGCCGGCGCAGCTGGTCGATGCGGTGCGCGACCTGCTCGGCGCCGACACGCTGGTGCTGGTCGATCAGGAGGGCGGCCGCGTCGCCCGGCTGCGTCCGCCCGTGTTCACCGCCCATCCGCCGGCGGCCCGGATCGGCGCGCTCGCGCCGCGCGCGGCCGAGCGCGCCGCCTTCCTGACCGGGGCGCTGATCGGGCTCGATTGCCGCCTGGCCGGCATCGATCTGGTCGCCGCCCCCGTGCTCGACCGCGCGGTCGCCGGTGCCGACGCGGTGATCGGCGACCGCGCCTTCGGGGCCGATCCCGACGCGATCGCGCGAAACGCCGCCGCGCTCGCCGACGGGCTGCTCGCGTCGGGCCGCCAGCCGATCGGCAAGCACGCGCCCGGCCACGGCCGGGCGACGCTCGACAGCCACGCCGCATTGCCGGTGCTCGACGCAATCGACGCCGACGACCTGGTGCCGTTCCGGCGCCTCGCCGCGCGGCTGCCCTGGATGATGACCGCGCACATCGTCTATCGCGCGGTGGATCTGTATCACCCGGCGACGCTGTCCGCGCGGGTGATCGCCGACGTGATCCGCGGCGCGATCGGCTTCGACGGCGTACTGGTCTCGGACGACCTCGCGATGGGCGCGCTCGAGGGTGCGCCGGGCGCGCGGGCCGCGCGCGCGCTCGCGGCCGGCTGCGACGTGGCGCTCCACTGCAGCGGCGTGCCGGCCGAGACCGCGTCGGTGCTGGCGTCCGTGCCGCCCGTCACCGCGCTCGGGCGCGACCGTCTGGAGCGCGCCGCCGCCGCCGCCGCCGCGCGCGCGGTCCCGCTCGACCGCGACGCCCTGCTCGCCGAACGCGACGGGTTGCTCGCGTGAACGCGCTGCCGCCGCGCGCCGCGTCGCGCGAGACCGATCCGGGCCAGCTCCCGGATCGGTTGATCCTGCGGCTCGACGGCTACGAGGGTCCGCTCGACCTCCTGCTCGAACTCGCGCGCGGCCAGAAGATCGACCTCGCCCGCATCTCCATCCTGACGCTGGCCGAGCAGTATCTCGCCGTCGTCGCCGATGCGCGCGCGATCCGCCTCGAGCTCGCGGCCGACTGGCTGGTGATGGCGGCCTGGCTCGCGTGGCTGAAATCCCGCCTGCTGCTGCCGGGGGAGACGGTCGAGGCGGACGCCGAGGCCGACGCGTCGCACCTCGCCGAGCGGCTCGCCGATCTCGAGCGTATCCGGGCGCTCGCCCGCTTCCTCGACGGCCGACCGGTGCTCGGCCGCGACGTCTGGGCCCGCGGCGCGCCCGAGGATCTGCTCGTGGTCGATCGCGCGATGCTGCGTCTCGACCTGCCGTCGCTGGTTGCGGCGTGCCTGTCGGCGGCGCGGCGGGCGGGGGCCAAGCGGCGCTTCGCGCCGTCCCGCTACCGGTTCTGGACCGTCGCCGACGCGCTCGCGCGCCTCGAGCGCATGCTCGGCTTCACCACGGCCTGGACCGCGCTCGATCAGCTGCTGCCCGAGGACGCCGACGCCGATGCGCTGTCCCGCGCGGCGTCGCGGGCGAGCACGCTGCTCGCGGGCCTCGAACTCGCCAAGGCAGGCGGCTGCGAGCTCCGGCAGGACCAGGACTGGGCGCCGCTGATGCTGCGGCGGAGATCGCCCGCGTGAGCGACGATCCCGCCTTCCTGCGCGCCGTGCGGCTCGCCGAAGCGCTGGTGTTCGCGTCGGCGGAACCCGTGCCGGCACGACGGCTCGCGTCCTTGCTCGACGACGACGGGCCGGACGCCGACGCGGTGCTCGCCCATCTCGCCGCCTCCCGGCGCGGCGGGGGAGTGGAGCTGGTCGAGGTCGCCGGCGGCTGGCAGTTCCGCACCGCGCCCGACCTCGCGCCCTCGCTCGCCCGCGTGGTCGCGAAACCCCGGCGCCTGCCGCGGGCGGCGATGGAGACGCTCGCGATCGTCGCCTGGGACGGTCCCTGCACCCGGGCCGAGATCGAGGACAGGCGCGGCGTGTCGCTGGCGCAGAGCACGCTCGACCTGCTGATCGAGGAGCGGCTGGTCCGGCCGGCCGGTCAGCGCGAGGTGCCGGGCCGGCCGGGTCTGTGGGACGTCACGCCGGAGTTCCTGTCCCGCTTCGGGCTCGGGTCGCGCGCCGACCTGCCGTCGCGGCGGGAGATCCTGGTCGAGCCGCCGGGGGCTGCCGGTTCCGCGCCGGACATGAGCGTGCTAGAGCACGTGCAGCTCGACCGAAGTCGGTCTGGCTGAAGGTCGTGCTCTAGGAACTTGGTAGATAGAGCAACTTGCCTCGTGTGGACGGGACCACGACGTGGTCCGGTCCACATGAGGTTGCTCTGGTGAACGCCGCTCACGGGAACGTCGCGCCCCATGCGGCGGACGAAAGAACCTGACCCGCCATGTTCGACTTTGGCATGTCCGAGATCGCGCTGATCGGCGTCGTCGCCCTGGTGCTGATCGGGCCGAAGGACCTGCCGGTCGCCATCCGCGCAGTGACCGAGATCGTCAAGAAGATGCGCCGCATGGCGGGCGACCTGCAGGGCCATGTCGACGAGATGCTGCGCGAGGCCGATCTGAAGGAGGCGCACGACGCGTTCCGCGATCTTCGCGGCGGCGGCCTGCGCGAGAAGATGTTCCGCGCGATCGACGGCGACGGCTCGCTCCGGCGCACAATCAACGAGAACCCGATCGCCGGCAATGACGTGCTCGGCCTGAAGTCGGGCCTGAAGCCCGCTCAGCCGGCGCAGCTCCAGCCGGCGCAGCTTCAGACGGCGGGGGTGCAGACGGGTCTCTGGCCGGCCGGTCGCGGCACGCCCGCAAGCGGCCTCGGGCTCGCCCGCCTTCATGCCGCCCGCAGCGATCGCACCCCCGAGCGGCGCGGCGCCGGCCGGACCGCCCGCGTTCATTCCGCCCGCCGCCTTCGTCCCGCCCGCCGCCTTCGTCCCGCCCGCCGCCGCGACGGTCCCGCCGGCGAGCGCCGAGCCGCCCCGCGCCGGCCCCGAGACGGGCTGAACCGTGGCCCCGCGCGACACGCCCGCCTCGGCGCTCCCCGAGGATCCGATCAACGACACGCCGATGCCGTTGCTCGACCACCTGGTCGAGCTCCGCAAGCGGCTGATCCGGAGCGCCATCGCGTTCGCGATCGCGTTCGCGCTCTGCTACCATTTCTCGTCGCGGATCTATTTCTTCCTCGCCCAGCCGCTCGCCCACATCATGCGCGCGCGCGGCGAGCAGCCGCACCTGATCTACACCGCGCTCTACGAGGCGTTCTTCACCTACGTGAAGGTCGGCTTCTTCGGCGCGGGATTCCTGTCGTTCCCGTTCGTGGCGACGCAGATCTACATGTTCGTCGCACCCGGCCTTTACCGGAGCGAGAAGCGCGCCTTCCTGCCCTTCCTGGTCGCGACGCCGGTGCTGTTCGTGGCCGGCGCGGCGCTCGCGTACTACTTCGTGTTCCCGTTCGCCTGGAGCTTCTTCCTCTCGTTCCAGACCAGCACCGGCACCGACGGGCTGCAGATCCAGTTGCAGGCGAAGGTGAGCGAGTACCTCGCGCTCGTCATGAAGCTGATCATGGCGTTCGGGATCGCGTTCCAGCTGCCGGTGGCGCTGACGCTGCTCGCCAAGGTCGGGATCGTGACCGCGCGCGATCTCCGGAAATACCGGCGCTACGCCTATGTCGGCACCTTCGTGGTCGCGGCGGTGCTGACGCCGCCCGACGTGATCACCCAGACGGGGCTCGCCGTGCCGCTGATCTTCCTCTACGAGATCTCGATCATCTGCGCGCGGATGGTCGAGCCGAAGCCGGTCGTCGCGTAGGGCGCATCGCCACGCGACGGTCGCCGACCAAGCGGGACCGCCATGCTCGACATCCGTGACATCCGCGCCGACGCCGACGGGTTCGACGCGGCGCTCGCGCGCCGCTTCCTGCCGGCGCAGGGTGCGGAGCTCGTGGCACTCGACGCCGAGCGGCGCGGCAAGCTCACCGAGGCGCAGGCGCTGCAGGCGCGTCGCAACGCGATGGCGAAAGAGATCGGCCAGGGGCGCCGGCAGGGCCTCGACACCGCCGCGCTCGAGCGCGAGGCAGGCGCGCTCCGCGACGCCACCGAGCGTCTGGAGGCCGAAGCCGGCGCGCTCGACCGCGCGCTCCGCGAGCGGCTCGCGGCGCTGCCGAACATCCTCGACGCGTCGGTGCCGGACGGCGCCGACGAGACCGCGAACGTGCTCGTGCACGCGCGCGGGCGACGCCCGGACTTCGACTTCGCCCCGCGCGAGCATTTCGACATCGGCGAGGCGCTCGGTCTGATGAGTTTCGACGACGCCGCCCGGATCGCGGGCGCGCGCTTCGTGGTGCTGCGTGGTGCGCTCGCGCGGCTCGAACGCGCGCTCGGGCAGTTCATGCTCGACCTGCACACGGGCGCGCACGGCTACACCGAGACCGCGGTGCCGCTGCTGGTCGGCGAACACGCGATGTTCGGCACCAATCAGCTGCCGAAATTCGGCGAGGACGCGTTCCGGACCACCGACGGGCGCTGGCTGATCCCGACCGCCGAGGTCGCGCTCACCAACCTCGCCGCGGGCACGATCCTGCCGGACGCGTCGCTGCCGCTCCGCATGACGGCGCTCACGCCCTGCTTCCGGAGCGAGGCGGGCTCGGCCGGGCGCGACACCCGCGGCATGATCCGCCAGCACCAGTTCATCAAGTGCGAACTGGTCTCGATCACCACGCCGGAGGCGAGCGAGGCGGAGCACGAGCGGATGACGGCCTGCGCCGAGGCGGTGCTGGAGCGGCTCGAGCTGCCGTTCCGGCGCATGCTGCTCGCCGCCGGCGACACCGGTTTCGGCAGCGCCATGACGTATGACCTGGAGGTCTGGCTGCCGGGCCAGAACGCCTGGCGCGAGATCTCGTCGTGTTCGAACACGCGGGCGTTCCAGGCGCGCCGCATGCAGGCGCGCTACCGTCCGGCGGACGGGCCGGTCGCGTTCGTCCACACGCTGAACGGCTCGGGCGTCGCGGTCGGACGCGCGCTGGTGGCGGTGCTCGAGAACGGCCAGCAGGCGGATGGCAGCGTCGCGGTGCCGGCGGCGCTGCGCCCCTACATGGGCGGGCTCGAGCGGATCGAGCGGGCGACGGGTTGAGCGGCGTCGTCGATCGCGCCGGCGTCGTCGAGCGGCGCGGCGTCGAGACCATCCCGGCGGGGTCGCGGTCGAGCCGGCCGCGCGATGTCGGCGCCGTGCTCTGCGGCATGCAGATGACCTACGGCTCGGTGCTCACCGGAGCGCTGCCGCTGGTGTTCGGGCTCGGTGCCGGTTCGGCGCTGCTCGCGATCGTCGCGGGCTCGCTGCCGGGCGCGCTGCTGGTGGCCGCGATGGCGCCGATCGGGGCGGCGTCCGGCACCAACGTGACCGTGAGCAGCGCCGCGGCCTTCGGTCTTCGCGGCCGCTATCTCGGCTCGGCGATCACCCAGCTGGTCGATCTCGGCTATTTCGCGCTGTCGCTCGTGCTCGCCGTGCCGGCCGTCGACGAGGGGCTGCAGCTGCTGTTCGGCTTCCCCGGTGGCACCACGACGACCGTGCTCACGATGATCGTCACCGCGGCGCTGACGATCGGCCTCGGCCTGTTCGGCCACGCGACCGTGGTGGCGGCGCAGAAGCTCAACGTGGCGCTCGGCATCGGCGGCATCGCGGCCATCGCCGTCTCGGCGCTGCTGTTTCCGGCGCCGCCGCCGCATCCGGCGGCGGGGTTCGCCTTCGCGCCCTTCGTGCTGTCGGCGACGCTGATGTTCGCCAACGCCGTGAGCTACGCGCCCTATGTCGGCGACGCCGCGCGCTACGTGCCCGAGACGGTCGGCCCCGCGCGGCTGTTCGCGGTGACGTTCGCGGGGATGTTCGGCGGCGCCGTGGTCTCGCTCGCGCTCGGTCTCGCGATCGGCGCCGCGGTGCCCGATCCTGCCGACGTGCTTCGCCGGATGATCGACCGCGTGCCCGCGGTGCTGATCGGGCCGGTGGTGCTGCTCGGCGTGCTCGGCAACGCCGGGACCGGCGCGGTGATCGTCTACAACGGCATGCTCGACCTGCATGCGGTGCTGTGGCGCTGGCGGCGGGTCTCGGTCGGATTGCTGTTTTCGGCGACCGGCCTCGCGATCGCGTTCCCGGCGCTGCTCCTGCTCGACCTCGCGAACTCGATCGAGGCGATGTGCGACCTCGTCGGCGCGCTGGTGACACCTTGGATCGCGATCATGATCGCGGCGTATCTCGGGCGCGCGCGGCCGATCGGCGCGCGGGCGCTGCAGGCGTTCCGCACGCGGGACCGGGCGGCCTCGCCCTACTGGTTCCGCGGCGGCGTGAACCCGGTCGCGCTCGTCGCCTGGGCGGCGGGCGCGCTCGCGGGTGTCGCGATCCATGTCGGTGGCCGGCTCGACGTCTCGGTGCCGGCAGCCGCGATCGTGGCGGCGACGCTTTATCTGCTGCTCGACGGGCGGCGGCGGTCGGCGTGATCGAGACCGAACGCCTGAGGCTCCGGCAATGGCGGGACGACGATCGGCCGGCACTCGCCGCGCTGAACGCCGACCCCGTCGTGCGACGCTGGTTCACGGGAACGCTCACCCGGGAAGAGAGCGACGCGCAGTTCGAGCGTCTCCGCGCCCATGTCGACCGTCACGGGTTCGGCTTCTGGGCGCTCGAGATCCGGGGCGTCGAGCCCTGCATCGGCTTCGTCGGGCTGCAGCACGTGGCGTTCGACGCCCCGTTCGCGCCGGCGGTCGAGACCGGCTGGCGCCTCGCCGCGCGCTGGTGGGGACGGGGCTACGCCACCGAGGCGGCGCGCGCCTGCCTCGCGCACGGTTTCGGCGCGCTCGGGCTGTCGGAGATCGTCGCGTTCACGGTGCCGGAGAACATCGCCTCGCGCCGCGTGATGGAACGGATCGGCATGACGCATGATCCGGACGACGATTTCGACCATCCGGCGATCCCGCCCGGCCATCCGATGCGCCGGCACGTGCTGTATCGGGTCGGTCGCCCCAGCGCGTGACGACAGCCCGGATGCGGCCCGACGGGCGACCGGCCGCCGGCGTTCAGGTGAGGCCCCTCGTTCGCCTCAGGCGACCGTGTTGGCGATGTTGTCGAGGCTGTGGGCGATCGCGGTCACGACGATGCTGCCGGTGAGCAGACGGAGCGTCATGAACAGCACGCTCGACAGCAGGACCTCCGGTCGCGGCCCGGCCAGCCACACCCGACCGTCGCGTAGGCCGACGACATGGGCCATCCAGAACAGCAGCACGACGAGGGTGGCGGCCACGGTACGGCCGCGCGGCGTCGGGAACCCTCGGCACAGGAGCGCGAACAGCAGCCCGCGATAGGCGAGCTCCTCGTCGAGGCTCGGCATGCTGGCCTGGAAGGCGAGCGTTTCCCCGTCGTACGGCGCTGTTCCCGCGGCGAGGCGTTCCGCGATCGCGGACCCGCCCAGGACCACGATGCCGAGCAGTGCCGCGAGCCAAGCGCGTGCACCACGTGGAAGACGGAGCCCGACCTCCTCGCGTGACAGGCCGGCGGCACGCATGGAGGCGACGCTCACCAGGATGGCGAGCAGTTTCCCGGCCCAGTTCCAATGACCGATCCGAACAGCGGGCCAGAGCCACGGCACGATCAGCGCGACGGTGTAGGTGCCGTAGAACGCGACGGCCAGCGACAGGCACCGGCCGCGCGAGGAGACGAACGGAAGGCAGGCCGCGACGGCGGCGCTCAGCATGATCAGCAGGCAGAGCGGCTGCACCATCGCCACCGCGGCCCTTTGGAGCACTTCCCGATCCAATTGGATCGGGGATAGTGCTCTACCTCTCTGAAAAGAGAGCATTTCCTTTCGATCGGACGACTCCGTCTGATCGAAAATGCTCTGGTCGGACGCGGCCGTTCGCGCGGGCGCGAGGCACGGCGGATCGCGACGCCGGCGCCGCATACGTGCCGTGTCCGACCGAAAGCCGCGCGCGCCCGCTCGAGGTTCGCGACCCGGTCCGGTCACGTCACCATCGCGCAGAAGCCCTGGCCGAGGCAGGTCCGGACCCGTGCCGCCGCCACGTCGTCGAGCAGCTCGAGCCACACCGGCAGCAGCGCCATCGCGAGACGCGCCTCGCCCGAGCCGAGTGAGGCGGCGAGGACTGCGGACCGGTCCGCGGCGTCGGCGACGCGATCGAGAAAGGCGATCGCGGGCTGCACGGTCGACGCCGGCGTGCGCTCGACGGCGTGGAGGCTGAACATCTCCCATTCCTTGATGAAGCGACGGTCGAGGACGACGTCGCCGCTGATCTGCGGCGGCACGGCGCAGAGATAGCGCCGCGTGGTCGGGTGACGGAGTGCGACCCTGGCGTTGTCGAGCGGCACGATGTCGAGCCCGAGCGCCGCCGCGAGCCGCCCGTCCCGCTGCGCGACCAGCGGCGCGTCACAGGCGGCGAGGCGTAGCAGGAACAGCCGGTCGGGTCGGTGCGCGAGGCGGACCGCATGCAGCGTGTCGGGCCCGTCCTCGCGTTCGCTCAGGATGCGAAGTCGGCCGGCGTCGGCGTCGAAGCAGATGCGCCGATCGTCCCATGTCAGCGGCAGCAGGATCTCGACGCGATCGGACGCGGGCGCCGCGGCGATCGCCGGCGGCGGGGAAGGCGCGAGTTCGGACGCCGGGCTGGCCGCGCCGAGCGCGGCGCGCAGCCGTCCGAGCCATCCCGCGGCCGGGAGTTGCGGCCGCGATGCGGTGTCGATCGACGGGGTGGCCGGATCGGCGACCGGCGCGGCGAGACCACGCAGCACGCCCGGCAGCGCCGGCGGCACGCCGAGCAGGGCCGCGAAGACCCAGTCGCGGACGGCACGCTCGCGCGCGAGCGGCCGGTCGTCGTGCTCGCCGCCGCGATCGGCGTCGGTGAAGGCGCGCGGTGTCGGCACGAGGTCGTCCCGCTTCCGCATGCGATCGATGAAATGCTCCATGCTGCGGCACTGGTAGTGCATGAGTTTGGCGACCGACCAGTCGGGCGCCGTGGCGGTGATCCCCGTCGTGGCCGACCAGACGATGTCTCGTCCTGTCGCGTCGACATTGCGATGCCCGGTGTCGAAGACGTGGACGTTCTGCCATTGGCCGGTCCACAGCCGCGGTCGTACGAAAGATTTGACATGCCGGTTTACCCCTTCCTCGACCTCGTAGTGGGTCTGATAGGCGACGAAGGGGAAGCTCGCCGGGCGGAAGACATTGTTGCCACTGCTGTAGTTGCACCAATGGACCATGACGCTGCCGATGTCGGACGGACGATCGAGGAACGCATGCACGTCCGGGTGCGCGTAGAGTGCGAGATACTCGTCGGCATCGAAGAAGCCGATCCAGTCGAACTCGTCGGCGTATCGGCGCATCGCTGCCGCGTAGGCCGCCTGCTGGCGGTTGGTGAAGCTCTCGTTCGTCGGTGCCAGGCGCGTGAGCCTGACATCGGAGGTCACGGCAGCCTGCTCGAGGAGTTCGGCGGTTCCATCCGTCGAGCTGTCGTCGAAGACGACGATCGTGTCGACGCCCAGGCCGAAATACCAGCCGAGCCAGGGCAGGATCTCGGCCGCTTCGTCCTTCAGCATGAGAACGACCGCCACTCTCATCCCGTTTCTCCGATCATCCGGTCGCCATCCTGGTCGCTTCCCGAAACGACCCCTTAGCCCGAAAAGCCGTGGCGGGCCACGCGCCGGTGCATGAAGACGCGACTATCGTCGGCTTCGGATCGCCACGCGATCACGGCGCCGGTCATACCCGGCCGGTCGTGATCCTTCACGGGGAACGATGATGCCCAAAGTCCGGACGCTCCGGTCTTCCTTCGCCGTCGTCGGGATGTTGGCCATCACGCAAGCGGGCGCGACCACGCCGCCGAGCCCGGTTCTCGGTGGGGCGACGGCGGTGCAGATGCCTGGTGGCATCGCGCGCACCCTCGTCGGACGCTTCAGCGAGACCATCGACGTCAAGGATTTCGGCGCTGCCGGCGACGGTGTCACGGACGACACCGCCGCCTTCAACGCCGCGTTCGCGCAGGCGAGAACGGCGCTCGCGACGCAGTCGGTCGAGATCTTGCTGCCGCCCGGGCGTTACAAGCTCTCGTCGGCCTGGATGCCCGCCATCACGGCGGCGAAGCCCTTCGCCGTGGCCGGGGCAGGTCCCGGCATGACGACGGTCATCTTCACCGGGACGGACGGGTTCGACATCACCGCCGCGAGCACCGCCGCCGTGATGGTCACCGGCATGCAGCTGCTGCGGACGAGTGCGTCGCCGCTGTTCGCCAACACGGCGCTCAGCGTGGTCGGCAGCGGCACCAGGGTCGTCGCGTCGCATCTCGACATCCAGGACACGTCCGGCACGCAGACGGACGGTTGGGCGACCGGTGTCGGCCTCGTGGCGACGAGCAATGCGTCGGTGGACGACGTCCGGGTCGAGATGCCGCTCGCACCCTCGGGCACGGTCGCGGGCGTCGGCGTCAGCATCGGCGGGACGACCGCGATGTTCGCGACAGACAATCACGTGGACGATCTCGTCGCGACCGGCGGCTGGGCGGGTCTCAGCGTGCCGGGCTTCGCGCAAGGCGTCTACGTCAGCAAGCCGGTCTTCGTCGCGAACACGTACGGGATCAACTGGAACGGCAACCAGACCGGAGACGCGGCCGAACTGCTGGTCGCGGATGGTGGCGAGTTCAATAACGTCATCGCCGGCATCTATCTCGCGCATGGCTCGCTGTCGCAGATCGTCTCGAACCACTTCTTCCGCTTCAACCCGAGCACGACGGGCGCGTGGGACGCGATCGATCTCGAGACCGGCAACAATTACGTCGTCAGCGGCAACAACATCTACGGCGCCGCGAAGGGCACCGAAACCGGTATCATGGCAGACAATCTCGGCGGTACGCCGAATACGATCACCGGCAACGTCATCGGCAGCGTCGCCGGTTACGGCATCTCGCTGTCCGGCACGACCGTCGACACGACGGTGTCGGGCAATTCGCTCAACGGCACGACGAACGCGGTCTATGACGCGAGCAACGGTTCGAACCTGCTCGGTCCGGTGATGTGGAACGGCAACCCGGCACCGATCCGTTACGACGGCGTGCATTTCGACGTGCTGACCGCGCTCTGGTTCCCGTCCGGCACCAACCCGAGCGCGATCATGCTCGCCGACGGTGCCGGAGGCCTGTCGGTGATCAACCCGTCCGGCACGGCCGGTCTCTCGACGCAGGGCAACGCGACGATCGGCGGCAACGTCTATCTCGGCGCCGGCCACTCCTTCGTCACGCGCGACGGCACCGGGACGTTGCAAGGCTACCTGTCCGCGACCACGGCGGGCGGTGTGCAGATCTCGACGCTGCAGGCCGGGCGGAACGCGCAGGTGCAGATCACGCCGGGCAACGGTGCCGGCATGCCCGCGTGCAGCGCGAGCCTCGAGGGCACGCGAACGAGCGCGACCGACGCGACCTCGGCGACGTTCGGCGCTGTCTATGGTTCCGGCGGCACCAATCACGAGCCGCTCTACTGCAACGGCAGCAACTGGGTAATCGAGTGAGCGGCGGTCCGGGTTGCGCTCGGCCTTCGCGATCAGGCTCCCGAGGGCAACTCACCCGGCCCCGGCCGATGGCATCGCCGCTTGCTGATCGATCGACGCGAGGCGCGCGACGACACGTTCGAGCGGCACGCGCCCACCTGTACGACGACCTTCCGACAGGCCGTTCCTGCCGCTGACGGGTTCGGTCGCGCCGAACAATCGCCGAAAGACACGGTCGGCGAGCTCGGGCGCTTGGGGCCTCTGCCAGGCAAACGATTCCCAGTCGCCGATCTGCGTCACCTCGTTGAAAGCATGGCGCTTGAATTCCTCAGACGGCGCGGAGACGAGACGGCCGGTCTCGGGATTGCGAAGGGCGATCGTGCCCGGTCTGTTGCCGACCAGGATCTCGTAGACGAGGAGGGGCGACAGCATCTCGTCGCCCTCGAGCGTCAGAACGAGGTTGTCCAGCGTCGCCGCTGCAAGCAACCCTCGCCGGCCGTCACGCACCAGCAGCACGGGAATATCCTCCCCGTCGTCATCGATCCGCTTGACTGCTCGCAGGCGCCCCGTGGTCCGCGACGCGACGAGCTGATGATCGGCGAAGCTTCGGAGCGTCACAGGAGGGGAAGGCGAGGTGGGCAGTTCCGCCGTGACCTGCTTTTCCGGCCGGGCTTGAGCGGACGGTACCGTCCCGCCAGCGCCGTCAAAGGTACGCAGGACAGCGTCCGCAATTGAGGACGGATCCGCAAGCCGGAGGCAACGGAAGAAGCCAGCCCTCGCAGATCCATCGACAAACTCGGTCACGGCGAGATAGCTGAATCTCGCGCGCGTTACGGCGTCCATGAGATGGAACGTTCGCCTGACGAACTCGCCGATCGACAGGACGCAGCCTTTCGCCCCGTCCGCAAACAGCGACGTGTGAAAAGCCGAACCGATGAAGCCGCTGACGGCGTCGCGTTGCCGGTGCACGCCGATCTGTTCTGCGACCGTCATCTTCTCCGGATAAAGGATCTCCACGCCTCGCCGCTCGAGCGCTTCATGGATCTCGGGTTCGTTCTCGATGTAAATCGTGCCCCCGCGCAGCTGTGACCGCGCGAGGAACGCCGGTGTCGTGCGCGCAGAAGGGTGGCGACGAGCGGCGTCCTCGCCGATTGCTCGGCCGAATGCGCCATAGATCTGATAAGCGAACGCGTCCTCGCAGAACGCCGGGCCGGGCACCGTCGCGCGGCGGATGATCGTCGGGACACGCGGGATGACGATCTGCTCCGGTCTGATCCCCGCGAAGGTCAGCAAGTCCGCCATCCATGGAATGGCGAACACCTGTTCCACCGTCAGCGGACTGTGGAACAGGTAGATCCGATCGCCGCCGGCGTGCATCGAATACCAGAGCGTATTCAAGCATTCGGTGAGGAAATGCCCGTAATGTTGCGCGATAATGCCGCCGTAGATCGCGTGGTCGATCTCCGGAAGTGCTGGCGTTCGTCGCAGCGGTGTCGCGACGCGCTGACACTTGATGCGACTGGGAAATCCTTCAAACGTGGCATTTTCCAGAAGCTGACGCCCGGTTTCGGTGAAAAGTCCGAAATCGGGATCGGGATAACGGTGCGATCGCGGCACATAGAGGATGTCGCGATGATTGATTGCTGGCGGGTCGTGTGCGAACAGCTGATGCTCGATATCGGACGACCGGCAGTTCCGGATCATTTCGGCGAGGCCACCCGACCCGATCCGTAACCGCTGGCCGCGTCGACCCGGCGCACCGGCGGCCAGGACGCCCGATCATTCATCCTCAAGCTTCCTGACGCGACACTTGCCATGAACGTTCTCGAGGGGGATCTGCCGATTGTGTGAGAAGAAGCGATGAAAGGCTTCCCTGACGCCTGGCCAGTGCGTCTCCTCATAGTAGTCGTCGCCGATCAGCAAGCCGCCGGGCCGCAGCAAAGGCCACCAGACACGCAGATCCGCGCTGACGGCTTCATAATCATGCGCGCCGTCGA
This sequence comes from Acetobacteraceae bacterium, assembly GCA_965199345.1. Classification (GTDB taxonomy): domain Bacteria; phylum Pseudomonadota; class Alphaproteobacteria; order Acetobacterales; family Acetobacteraceae; genus CAXTPV01. Next base: position 1,494,972 of record CBDARA010000002.1, on the reverse strand, counting down.
GATGGATGATGTCGGGCCTGAAGCCGAAATGCTTGAAGACGGCGGCGGCGTTCAGACTGTCGAGCGGCAGCGGCACGACGTAGTCCTCGAGACCTGCGACCAGCACGTTCCCCATGAACTTGCGGCTGATCGCCGGATAGCCGTGATCGAAACTCAGCTGCTCGAAGAGGTCGTCGTTGATCCAGTGGTCCCAGGCGCCGAGCCACGTGTCGATCGCGACGACGACGCCGTCAAGCTCGAGCGCGCGCAGCTTCGACGCCATCTCGATCGTGCTGCCGCCCTTCCAGACCCCGATCTCGACGATGATCTTGGGTCGGATCATGTCGTGGTGGGTGGTGAGATAATGGTGGGTCGATCCCCAACCTTGCGTGTCGTGCTCGAACAGGTGGCGCGGAAAACCCGCGAACGGGTCGTGCTTCCTCCAGAACTTCGCCATCAGCGTGGCACGCGTTTCGCCGCCAGCTCGACGCCGTTCGCCATCTGCGAGATGCTCATGCATCAACGTTCTCCCGAAGGAATGCGGCGACACGTCGCGCCCGCCGCTCGGCCGACGACGGCACCTTCAGCCTTCGACCGGCTCAGAGTTGAAACGAAAACCGCGTCCCTCGGTTGCGATCCGGACCACGCCCGGGAACCCGATATGCGAACCGAGCACGAGCCAGTCGCGGGCCGACGCCGTCTCGAGCGTGTCGCGCCGCGTCCGCTCGGCCAACGCAGCGTCGGCGTCGAAGGCGAGATGGATCGACGGGCGCGCCCCCTGGCGCGATGCGACCTGGAACACGTCGCCGGTCAGCAGGGTGAGGCTGCCGATCAGGAACCCCGTGTGCCCTGGCGTGTGACCCGGCAGCGGGACGGCCTCGATGCCCGGCAGAAGCTCGCCCGCATCGAACACCCGCAGACGCGCGCCGGCGCGGTCGATCACCCGCCTGGCGAGGTCGTAGGCCGCGCGCGCGGCCGCGGGCGCGGCCGCCCGGTTGGCGGCGCTGCCGTAGTGCTCGAGGTCGATGCGCGCGCACCAGATCTCGGCGTCCGGGAAGCGGAGCGCATCGTCCTCGGTGAACAGGCCGAGCGCGTGGTCGCCGTGCAGGTGGGTGAACAGGATGGCGGCCACACGCTCGGGCGCGACGCCGGCGGCGTCCAGCGCTCCCGGCACATGACCGAGGGCCGGCCCGAAGCTGTGGCCCGCGCCGGTGTCGAACAACATGACGCCATCGTCGCGTTCGAGCGCGAACACGTTCACGTCCGCCCGGAACCCGTCCGGATAGTCCGCCCGCAGCGCCTCGGTCTCGGCCGGTCCGGCCGCATCGAGCAGGATGTCGGCCGAGGCCTCGTAGACGCCGTCGTGCAGCGAGAGCAGCACGGTGCCGTCGGGCAGGGTGAGCCGGCACGGGGGGTGGGCGTTCATCGCGGCCGCTCCTCGCCGATGCGTCCGGCCATATCGTCGATGAACTGCGACGCGACCCGGCCGGAGCGCGCGCCTCGGGTGATCGACCACTCGGCGGCTCGACGATGCAGGTCTTCGGCACCGATCGCCAGCGACCGCGCCGCGGCGTAATCGTCGACCATCGCGAAGAAGGTGTCCTGGTCGCAGGCATGGAACCCGATCGAAAGGCCGAACCGGTCCGACAGCGAGACCTTTTCCTCGACCGCCTCGCCCGGATTGATCGCGGTCGAATGTTCGTTGTCGATCATGTCGCGCGCCATCAGGTGCCGCCGGTTGCTCGTCGCGTAGAACAGCACATTGGCCGGCCGGCCGGCGATGCCGCCGTCGAGCACGGATTTGAGCGCCTTGTAGCCGGCCTCGTCGCGGTCGAACGACAGGTCGTCGCAGAACACCAGCACGCGGCGCGCCGGATGCCGCCGCAGGATCGCGAGCAGGCGCGGCAGGCTCGCGAGCTCGTCGCGGGCGATCTCGATCAGGACCAGCGCGTGCGGCCGCGCCGCGTTCGCTGCCGCGTGCGCGGCCTTGACCAGCGACGACTTGCCCATCCCGCGCGCGCCCCAGAGGACGACGTTGTTGGCGGCGGCACCGGACGCGAAGCGGAGCGTGTTGCCGAGCACGAGATCACGCTGGTGATCGATGCCGCGCAGCAGCGCGGCCGGCACGGCGGCGACGTGCGGCACCGGCTCGAGACCCGATCCCGCGCCGTGCCAGAGGAACGCGTCGGCCTCGTCGAGCGACGGTGTGCGCGACGGCGGCGGCGCGAGCCGCTCGAGCGCGTCGGCGATGCGCGCGAGCGTGCGCTCGTGGTCGATCCCCATCCGGTCCGAGCTCTCCTTGACGGCCAAGGACCGGAGCCTATGGTCCGGCCGCCGGTCTCGGCAAGCCACGCGGCGACACACTCTGCACGGACGGGGAAGCCCACACGATGAGCCTGTTCATTTCGTCCGCCTACGCGCAAGCGGCCGGGAGCGGGGATGCCGGCGGCGGTCTCGCGGGACTGCCGGCCGAGGCGCTGCAGTTCGCGCCGATCGCCGTCATCTTCGTCGTGTTCTACTTCCTGTTCTTCCGGCCGCAGCAGCAGAAGCAGAAGGATACCCGCACCATGCTGGCCGCGATCCGGCGCGGCGACCGCGTCGTGACGGCGGGGGGCATCCTCGCGACCGTGCAGCGCGTGCGGGACGGCACCGACGAGCTCGAGGTCGAGATCGCGCCGAACGTGCGCGTCGTCGTGCTGCGCGATACGATCTCGAGCGTGGTCAAGCCGAAGGCCGCGAACGACACCGCGCCCGTCGTCGCCTCGAAGACCTGACCGCGCGGCGCGCCCGGACCCGCGTCCGGACGCGCCGCCCCGGTGGCTCAGGCGCTGTGCAGCTGCGCTTCCGCGAACTCGTAGTTCGCGATCTTGTCCATCCAGTTCTGCACGTAGTCGGGACGGCGATTGCGGAAGTCGACGTAGTAGGAGTGCTCCCACACGTCGATGCCGAGCAGCGGCATGCCGTCGCCGGTCGCGACCGGGTTCGAGCCGTTCGGCGTCTTGGTCACCTTGAGCTTGCCGTCCGTGCCGAGCACCAGCCAGGCCCAGCCCGACCCGAACTGGCTGGTCGCCGCCTGCTTGAACTTCTCCTTGAACGCGTCGACCGAGCCGAAATCCTCGTTGATCTTGGCCTCGAGCTTGCCGGGCACGGCGCCGCCGTTCGGCGACATCGCCTGCCAGAACAGGATGTGGTTGTAGTGCTGGCCGGCATTGTTGAAGACCGGCGCGTGATCCTCCTTGCCGTGCGTCGCCTTGATGATCTCCTCGAGCGACTTGCCCTGGAGCGCGCCATCCTTCTCGACGAACCCGTTCAGCGCCGTCACGTAGGCCTGATGGTGCTTGTCGTGGTGCAGTTCGAGCGTTTCCTGGCTCATGCCGCGCGCGGCGAGCGCGTTGTGCGGGTAGGGCAGGGCAGGGAGTTCGAAGGCCATGGATCGTGTCTCCTCGAGATGAGCGGCGGGATCGTGATGTGAGCTCCGAACGCCCGCGAGCCGGGTCGGTCGCACCGGCGGGCGAAGGTTTGTCGCGGTCGGGCCTGTCGCCGGTCGGCGCCCTCGTCCGCCGGCACGATCCCGACCGCTTCCTGATCTGCCTCTTCGTGCCGGCGGCCCTCCGGGAGGCGGCGCTCGTGCTGGCCGCGTTCAATCACGAGCTCGCCCGTGCCGTCGAGGTGGTCTCGCGGCGGCCGTCGAGCGGCGAAAGCGGGTTCGCGGCCAGGATCCGGCTGCAATGGTGGCGCGAGATCCTGGAGGGCGCGCGACGCCCGCACGAGGTCGCGGGCCCGCTCGGCGCGCTGCTCGACGACGGCACCGTCGCACCCGCGTCCCTCGCCTCGATGATCGACGCTCGCGAGACCGAGATCGAAGGACCCGGGACGGAGGCGGCCTGGTGGTCGATGCTGGCCGGCGGCCCGGGCGCGCTCGCCGCCACGATCGCGCAGCTCGGCGGTGACGCAGGCGCCGGCGCGATCGCCTGCGCGGCCGCTTCCGGACAGGCCTACGGTGCCGGTGCCAGCCTGCTGCACGCCGCGGCGCTGCGGGACGCCGGCCGCCGCGGGCTCCCCGACACGGTCGAGCCCGACACGGTCGAGACGCCGCGGCGCCTCGCTGCCGAGGCACTCCAGCACCTTCGCGACAGCCCGCGCCCGCGCCTTTCCGGCCCGGCCCGCGCGGCAGCCCTGCACGCGGTGCTCGCCCGGCGCGACCTCGCGCGCGTCGGCGGCCCCGCCCAGGCACCCGGGCGCGGCGTCGGCGACCGCCTCGCGGTGCTCACGGCCGGGCTGTTCGGCGGGCGGCGGTGGCTCGCGGGATAGGCGCCCCATGGGCTCTGCCCCTGGACCCCGGGCCGGGTCCCGTCGCGCTTGCGCGACGGGTGCCCGTGAAGGCAGCGGCCTCGACAACCGATCAGTCAAGGACACCCGGCTCACACCATCGGTGCCCGACGCACCGCGGCTCCGGGTTTCCTTCGATCGTGGGATCGAAGGGCCTCGGGCCCCAGCGGGCTCCTTTTGCGCTTGCGCGAAGGAAACCCGGGCCAGGGCATGGCTTGGCCGTCACGCCCCGCCAGCCATCGCCGCGTGACGATCGACGGGACCCCAAGGAACCCTGCCGCGTTGGGATCCGGCAATCGTTCCGGTATCGTCGCATGCTTCCGTTCATTGGGTTTGCCGTCGTTCTCGTCATCGTCCTTGCCGCGTCCACCGTCCGGATCGCGCGCGAGTGGCAGCGCGCCATCGTGCTGCGTCTCGGGCGCTTCACGGGGGTTCGGGGGCCGGGCGTGTATTTCCTGCTGCCGTTCGCCGACAATGTCGCGGCGGTGATCGACCTCAGGATCCAGACCGCCGGCATCACGGCCGAGCAGGCGCTGACCCGGGACACGGTCGCGGTCGGGGTGGACGCGATCATCTTCTGGCAGGTCGAGGACGCGGCGAAGGCGGCGCTGGCGATCCGCGACTACGCGCGCGCGATCGAGAGCGTGGCGCAGACCAGCCTCCGCGAGATGATCGGCGCGTCCGATCTCGGCATGTTGCTGTCCGACCGGCAAAGCGCCGACGAGAAGCTGCGCCAGACGATCGGCCGCAAGATCGCCGGCTGGGGCGTCGCGATCCGCTCGGTCGAGATCCGCGACGTGATCATCCCGCCGAGCCTGCAGGACGCGATGAGCCGCCAGGCGCAGGCCGAGCGCGAGCGCGATGCGCGGGTGACGCTCGCCTCCGCCGAGCAGGCGGTCGCGGTTGAGATCGCGCGCGCAGCCGACATCTACGCCGCGAACCCGGCCGCCTTCGCGTTGCGGCAGATGAACCTGCTGTTCGAGATGAACAAGGAGCGCGGCGCGACCGTGCTGATCCCGACCGACCTCGCGGCGGCCTTCGGGCGCGCCATGTCGGCGCCGATGCCCGGCGCCGCGTCGCCGGCGCCGCGACCGGCCGAACCCCGGGGTGACGCGCCTTGAGCGAGGGGCGCGGTCTCGCGGGTGTCGAGGCCCTGGTGTTCGACGTGCAGGGCACCCTGCTCGATTTCTATGCGCCGGTGAGCGGCGCGCTCGCCGCGTATTTCGCATCGAGCCACGCTCCGGTCGACGTGGCGGCGCTGACCAATCGCTGGCGCGAGACCTACTTCACCGGCATGGACCGGGTCACAAGCGGCGCGCGTCCGTTCGTCCCGACCGCGACGATCTATCGCGACGGTCTCGATGAGGTGCTGCGGGAGGCCGGGCTCGAGGCGGCCGTGCCGGACGAGGCCCGCCACGCGCTCACCACGGTCTGGACGCGACTGGTGCCCTGGCCGGACACGGTCGACGGTCTTCGCCGGCTGCGCCGCGCGCACGCGCTGGTGGCGCTGACCAACGGCGCGACCGGCGCCACGATCGCGATGGCGGTGCGGCACGACCTCGGCTTCCACGCCGTGCTCGGGAGTGATCTCGCGGGGTGCTTCAAGCCCGATCCGCGCACCTACAGGCTGGCGATCGAGGTGCTGGCGCTGCCGCCCGAGCGCATCGCCATGGTGGCATCGCACCCTTACGATCTCGAGGCGGCCCGCTCGCACGGGCTGCGGACGGTGTTCGTGGCAAGGCCGCGCGAGTTCGGCCCGAGGCCGAACGAGGCACGCGCGCCTGATGGCACGGACCTTTCCGTCGGCGGGATCGGCGAACTGGCGGCGCGCCTCTCCGCCTAGGCGGGCCGTCGCCGTCCGCGGCGCGGGATGCTCGCCGTCCGCGGCGCGGGATGGTCGCCGTCCGCGGCGCGCGATCGTCGCGAACGGTCGCGCGTCGGCGCGTCGGCCCGAGACTGCAACCCCGACCGTCTCTCCCGCTTTATCGATCGATCGGCGAACGGGGATCGCGCCTTGGCTGACACGCAGAGCGTCCTGCCACTTCCCCGCGCCCGCGTGCCGGCGGCCGAGACACCCGACCCGTCCGGCCTGCTGGGCCTGTCGGTCGGTGTCGTGGTGATCGCGGCGCTCTATCTCGGCCAGCACGTGCTGGTTCCGATCACGCTGTCGGTGCTGCTGTCCTTCGTGCTGGCGCCGCTGGTGCGCACGCTTCGCCATCTCGGCGTGCCGAAGGTTCTCGCGGTGATGCTGTCGGTGGCGCTCGCCTTCGCGACCATCCTGCTGCTGGGCGCGCTGATCGGCACGCAGGTGGCGGACCTCGCGAGCAACGCCTCGTCCTACCAGAGCACGATCGAGAGCAAGGTCCACAACGTCCAGGCTTTCGCGACGTCGCGCGCGGACAGCCTGATCGCGGCGATCACCCGCCTCGGCGGCCATTCCGCCGGCACCGCTTCCGCGCCCGCGGGTTCGCCGGTGCACGGGCAGCAGCACGCGATGCCGGTCACGATCGAGAACGGCGCGCCGTCGCCGATCGCGCTCTTGCAGCAGTTCCTCGGGCCGTTGCTCGCGCCCCTCGAGACGCTCGGCATCGTCATCGTGGTCGCGATCTTCGTGCTGCTGCAGCAGGAAGATCTGCGCGACCGTGTCATCCGGCTGTTCGGTTCGGCGGATCTGCACCGGACCACGGTCGCGATCGACGACGCCGCGCACCGGCTGTCGCGCTATTTCCTGTCGCAGCTCGCGGTCAACGCGTCGTTCGGCGTGGTGATCGGCATCGGTCTCGCGGCGATCGGCGTGCCGAGCCCGATCCTGTGGGGCACGCTCGGCATGCTGCTCCGCTTCGTTCCCTATATCGGGTCCTTCATCGCCGGTCTGTTGCCGGCGCTGCTCGCCGCCGCCGTCGAGCCGGGCTGGTCGATGGCGCTCGAGACGGTGGCGTTGTTCGTGGTCGTCGAGGGCGTGGTCGGCCAGGCGATCGAGCCGATGGTGTACGGGCACAGCACCGGTCTGTCGCCGGCCGCCGTGATCATCGTCGCGATCTTCTGGAGCTGGCTCTGGGGTCCGATCGGGCTGATCCTGTCGACGCCGATCACGCTCTGCCTCGTGGTGCTCGGCCGGCACGTGAAGCGGCTGGAGTTCCTCGACGTGCTGCTCGGCGACCGGCCGGCGCTGACGCCGATCGAGAGCTTCTACCAGCGCATGCTGGCGGGCGACACCGACGAGGTGCTCGAACAGGCCGAGCAATTGCTGCAAAGCCGGGCGCTCTCCTCCTACTACGACGACGTGGCGTTGAAGGCGCTGCAGTTGGCGGCGTCCGATTTCTCGCGCGGCGTGTTGCCGGCCGAGCGGCTCGACGTGATCCGCCATGCCGTGAGCGAGCTGGTCGCCGATCTCGACGACCATGACGACGCGGATCCCCCCGAGTCGCAGCGTCGGGACGAGGGTGTCGCGGGTCTCGAACGGCCCGAGCGGCGGGTCGCGCAGACCCCGGCGCCGGGGTACGACACGACCGAACAACCGGTGCCGGCGTGGCGTGGCGAGTGTCCGGTCCTCTGCGTGTCAGGCAGGGGCCCGCTCGACGAGGCGGCCGCGCTGATGCTGGCGCAACTGATGCGGAAACACGGGATCGGCGCCCGGGTGATCAGTCACGAGAATGTCGGCCGGAACGCGCTGCCGGCGATCTCGCGGGAAGGCGTCGCGATGATCTGCGTGTCCTATCTCGAGATCACCGGTCGGCAGACGCATCTTCGCTATCTGCTGCGGCGCCTGCGGGCGCAGGTGCCGGGCGCGATCGTCACCGTCGGCCTGTGGCCCGCCGACGATCCGGCGATGTCCGATCCGGCGATGCGCTCGATCACGGGCGCGGATGTCTTCGTGTCGTCGCTGCGCGAAGCGGTGGAGCTCGCGATCGAGGCGTCGCACGAGCCCGAGGCGGTGCCGTCGGTGGCCTGACGGAACCGCACCGGTCGGGCGGCACCCGACCTGAGCGTCCGGCCCGCGCGTGCCCTCGGCACGCTGTTCCATGTGGTCGCGATCCCGATCGCCACGTGCGGTCTCGTCGTCTCGGCGCGCGCGTTCGCGTCGGCCTCGCGCGTGCTCCGGGCGCGCGACGAGGCGGACGCTTCGTTCGAGGCGTGAGCGCGTGCGACCGGCAGTGATGTCGGCCGTCCGGGTGGTCGTCCGACGCTTCGGGCGCCCTCGTCGTCAGCGTGGCGCCTTACGCCTGTCGTCTCGCGACCACGGGTGTCTGCACCGGTGCCGGGTGCGGCCGCGGTGCGATCACGTGCCGTTTAGGCCGATCGGTATCCTTTGCGCGCCGCGCGGCGTGCTGCCGTGGTTCGCGAACCCGCTGCTCGCCGGTTCCTTTCTCCGGCAACGTGCCGTCGTCGTCGTCGCGGCGACACCGCCCGCCATGCGCGCGGCACGACCGAGCGGCCCGATGTCGAGGCGGTGAACCGTCTCAGGCCCGGCGTGCCGCGCGCCGCTTGGTCGGTGCCGGCAGCAGCGGCGCGAGGAAGCGCCCGGTGTGGCTGCCCGCGGTCGCCGCGACCGCCTCGGGCGTGCCTTCGGCGACGATGCGGCCGCCGCCGTCACCGCCCTCCGGACCGAGATCGATCAGCCAGTCGGCGGTCTTGATCACGTCGAGATTGTGCTCGATCACCAGGACGGTGTTGCCGGCATCGACGAGCGCGTGCAGCAGCTCGAGCAGCTTCCGCACGTCTTCCGCGTGCAGCCCGGTGGTCGGTTCGTCGAGGATATAGAGCGTGCGGCCGGTCGCGCGGCGCGCGAGCTCCTTCGCGAGCTTGATGCGCTGCGCCTCGCCGCCCGACAGCGTCGTCGCCTGCTGGCCGAGCTTGACGTAGCCGAGGCCGACGCGTTCGAGCACCTGCAGCCGGTCGTGGATGCGGTTCACCACCCCGAACAGCGGCACCGCCTCCGACACGCTGAGCTCGAGCACCTCGGCGATCGACTTGCCGCGGAAACGGATCTCCAGCGTTTCGCGATTGTAGCGCTGCCCCTTGCAGACGTCGCAGGTGACGTAGACGTCGGGCAGGAAGTGCATCTCGATCTTCAGCACGCCGTCGCCCTGGCAGGCCTCGCAGCGGCCGCCCTTCACGTTGAACGAGAAGCGGCCGGATTTGTAGCCGCGCGCCCGGCTTTCCGGCAGTTCCGCGAACCAGTCGCGTATGGGACCGAACAGGTCCGTGTAGGTGGCGGGGTTGGAGCGCGGCGTGCGTCCGATCGGCGACTGGTCGATGTCGATGATCTTGTCGATCAGATCGAGGCCGTCCAGTCGCGCGTAGGGCGCCGGCACCTCGCCGGAGCCCATCAGCTTTCGCGACACCGCCTTGAACAGCGTGTCGACGATCAGCGTCGACTTGCCGCCCCCCGAGACGCCGGTCACGCAGGTGAACGTGCCGAGCGGGATGCGCGCGGTGACGTCCTTGAGATTGTTGCCGGTGGCGCCGGACAGCACGAGCAGCCGCTTGCGGTCGAACGGACGTCGCTCGGTCGGCACCTCGATCCGTCGCCGGCCCGACAGATAGGCGCCGGTCAGGCTGTGCGGATGGGCGGCGATCTCGTCGGGCGTTCCGAAGGCGATCACCTCGCCGCCATGCACGCCGGCGGCAGGGCCCATGTCGATCAGGTGATCGGCGGCGCGGATCGCATCCTCGTCGTGCTCGACGACGAGCACGGTGTTGCCGAGATCGCGCAGCCGCCGGAGCGTGACCAGCAGCCGCTCGTTGTCGCGCTGGTGCAGGCCGATCGACGGCTCGTCGAGCACGTAGAGCACGCCGGTCAGCCCGGACCCGATCTGGCTCGCGAGGCGAATGCGCTGGCTTTCGCCGCCCGACAGCGTCGCCGAACCGCGCGAAAGCGTCAGATAGTCGAGCCCGACATCGTCGAGAAACCGGAGCCGGTCGCCGATCTCGCGCAGGATGCGTCCGGCGATCGCCGCGCGCTGCGGCGAGAGCGTCGCCTCGACGCCGGCGAACCATTCGAGCGCGCGCCGGATCGGCATCTCGGACGCCTCGGCGATGTCGAGCCCGGCGATCTTGACCGCGAGCGCCTGCGGTTTCAGGCGCTTGCCGGAGCACACGATGCAGGGCTTCTCCGCCTGGTAGCGCGAGAGTTCTTCGCGCACCCAGGCGCTGTCGGTTTCCTTCCAGCGCCGATCGAGGTTCTTCAGCACGCCCTCGAACGGCTTGGTCACCGTGTAGGAGCGCACGTCGTCCCTGTAGGTGAACGCGATCGGAACGTCGCCGGTGCCGGCGAGCAGCACGCCGCGGAACGTTTCCGGCAACTCGGACCAGATCGTCGACAGCGGCACGCGGTAATGGCGGCCGAGCGAGGCGAGCGTCTGGTCGTAGTAGGGGCTTTGCGAGCCGCGCCACGGCGCGATGGCGCCATCGAGCAGGCTCACGCGCTCGTCCGGCACCACCAGGCGCGGGTCGAAGAACTGCTCCACGCCGAGCCCGTCGCAGACCGGGCAGGCGCCCTGCGGCGAGTTGAACGAGAACAGCCGCGGCTCGATCTCCTCGATCGTGAAGCCGGAGACCGGACAGGCGAAGCGCGACGAGAACACGGTGCGTCCGGGCGGCGCGCCGGTCTCGCCGCGCGCGACCTCCTCGGCGTAGACGATGCCGTCGCCGAGCGCGAGACCGCTTTCGAAGCTTTCCGCGAGGCGCTGCGCCAGACCGTCGGGTTTGACCACGATGCGGTCGATCACCGCCTCGATCGTGTGCTTGAGTTTGCGGTTCAGGTTCGGCACCGCACCGATCTCGTGCACCGCGCCGTCGACCTTCACGCGGGTGAAGCCGCGGCGCTGCAGCTCGGCGAGCTCCTTGCGATACTCGCCCTTGCGATCGCGCACGACCGGCGCGAGCAGCATCAGCCGCGTGCCCTCCGGCATCGCCAGCACGCGGTCGACCATCTGGCTCACGGTCTGGGCCTCGATCGGCAGGCCGGTCGCCGGCGAATGCGGCACGCCGGCCCGCGCCCAGAGCAGGCGCATGTAGTCGTGGATCTCGGTGACCGTGCCGACGGTCGAGCGCGGGTTTCGGCTGGTGGTCTTCTGCTCGATCGAGATCGCCGGCGACAAGCCCTCGATCTGGTCGACGTCCGGCTTGCCGGCGAGCTCGAGGAACTGGCGCGCATAGGCCGACAGGCTCTCGACGTAGCGGCGCTGGCCTTCCGCGTAGATCGTATCGAAGGCGAGCGACGATTTGCCCGAGCCCGACAAGCCGGTGATGACGGTCAGCTTGTCGCGAGGGATGACGACGTCGACGTTCTTGAGGTTGTGCTCGCGCGCGCCACGCACGCGAATGCTACCCGACATGAACGTCCTCCGATGCCGGACCAAATTGGGGCGGGGTCGGGGCGGACGCAAGTCGGACCGGGGCCGCCCTCGGGCGATGGGAACCCGCGCGGGGTTCCAGGGTCGAAGCCCAAGAGGCTACAAAAGATTTCCAGAACGAAGGAGCACGCCCATGGCCGGAAGCGTCAACAAGGTGATCCTGATCGGCAACCTCGGAAAGGACCCGGAGGTCCGGAACACGCAGGCCGGCCAGAAGATCGTGACCTTCAACCTCGCCACCAGCGAGAGCTGGAACGATCGCGCCTCGGGCGAGAAGCGCGAGCGCACCGAATGGCACCGCGTGGTGGTGTTCAACGAGCGGGTCGCCGACGTCGCGGAACGCTTCCTCAAGAAGGGCCGCAAGGTCTACGTCGAGGGCAGCCTGCAGACGCGGAAATGGACGGACCAGTCCGGCCAGGAAAAATACACGACCGAGGTCGTGATCGACCGCTTCCGCGGCGACCTCACGCTGATCGACAGCCAGCGCGGCGGCGGCAGCGGCGACGATTTCGGCGGCGGATCGGACGACGAGCCGGGCGGCTACGCGCCACGTGCCGCGGCCCCGGCCGCACGCCGCCCGGCGCCGGCCTCGGGCGGCGGGGCTGGTGGTGGCGGACGCAGCGGCGGCTGGGATGCCCCGGGCGGCGGCGACCTCGACGACGAAATCCCGTTCTGATCGGTCAGGCGGGCTGGGAGAGAAGGCCAGGGCTCTGCCCTGGACCCGCCAAGGGCCCGAGGCCCTTGGATCCCAGGAGTTAAGGAAAACCCCGGGCCCCGGTGCGTCGGGCATCGATGGTGTGGCCCGGGGTTTTCCTTAACTGATGGATTGTCAAGGCCGCTGCCTTGACCGGGGTCCAGGGGCAGAGCCCCTGGCCTTCCCTCCCGCCGATCAGAACGGCTGCAACAGCCGGCCGAGGTAGTCGAGTTCGTCGCGGGGCCGTTCGCGGTCGCTGTCGCGCCGGCGGAGTTCTTCCTCGAGCGCGCGGCTTCTGGCGTTCGCCGCGTCGCCCGGCAGCGCGAGTTCGGTGTCGTCGGCGGTGCCGGTGCCCTGGCCGTCGACCTTGCGGCCGAGCGGGTCGCGGTCGCTGCCCTGGGCGGTGCCGTCCTCGGTGCCGTCGCCGGCGTCGCCGCCGTCATCGCTCGAGGCGAAGCCGGGGAGGAGGGCGCCGCCGCCGTCCGCGCCCGTGCTGCCGCTGCCGCCGCTCTTCTGCAGCGCGTTCGCCATCTGCTGTCCGCCGGATTGCAGGTCGCGCAGCGCCTGGCTCTCGTGCGCGGTCGCTTCGCGATCGCGGCCGGCCGCCAGCGCCTGCGCGGCCTGCTTCATGTCGTCGGCGGCCTGGCCGAGCCCTTTCGGCCGCTGCCCGGTGAGCGCGCCGAACTGGTCGGCGAGCAGGCCGGCCGCGCGTCCGAGCGCGCGCTGGACGCGGCGGTCGGCGCTCCGCTCCGCCGTGTCGCCGGTGGGCGATGAGGCGGGCGCGGCGCTCGAGGCCGGCGCCGGCGGGCTCGCCTGGCCGACGTCTGGCTGGGGCGGGTCCGCGAGGGCGGCGCCGTCGGCCGGGTTGCCGCCTTCCGGCGGCGGCGAGGCGTTGGGGTCGGTCCCGCCCGCCTCGGCACTGTCCGGCGCGGCGCCCTGTGACGGGCTGCCCTGGGGCGAGCTGCCCTGGGGCGAGCCGGGAAAGTCGCGATCGGGGGGGATCGCGAGGAAGGTGGTGCTGTCCTGCGGCGGCGCGGGCGGCGTCGCGCGGGCCTCGCGCTTCTGGGCGCGGTCGAGCAGTCCGGCCTCCCGCTTGACCATGTCGGCGACGGCCGCGGTGTCGCCGCGTGCCTGCGACGTCGCCTGCATCTGCTGCAGCGCGCGCTTGACGTCGTCGGCGGTCGCCGGGCGCATGCGGTCGAGCATGTCCTCGAGCCGCGACAGGCTGCGCGCCGCCTCGTCCATGTGACCGTTGCGGGCCTGCTCGGCGGCGTCGCGCATCATGCGGTCGAGCGCGCCGGCGGCGACGCCGTGCTGCGAGGGGTCGGGCGGCATGACGAGACCGTGCCGGAGCGCCTCCTGGGCGAGCGACTTCATGCGGGCGGCGAGCGCCTGGCGGAGTGCGTCGAGCCGCCGCGCGAGCTCGGCCTGTTCCGGTGCGCTGCGACCGGTGGCGCCGAGCGTCCGCATGCGCGCGACCTGGCGGTCGACGGCGTCCTCGGCGGCGCGGAGTGCCACGTCGTCGCGTGCGTCGGCGCTGCCGTTCCGGCGCGCGTCCTCGATCTCGAGCGCGAGCGCCCAGAGGCGCGCCTCGGCGGCATCGCTCGCGCCCGGCGGCGCGAGGCGCAGCAGGGCGGCGGTGCTCTCGAGGTTCAGGTAAAGGCCGAACCGGTGATCGAACGCGTGCGGCGTGTCGCCGAGCGCCTCGAGGTCGCCGGCGGCCGCGTCCTGGCCGGTGGCGGGGGCGAGCGCGAGCCGGCGGCGGACGTCGAGCACGGCGCGCGCGAGCGGGTCGTGGAAGGGCCGCGCCGGCAGGGTGAAGCGGACGGTCCGGCTCACGCCCTCGCGGCCGCCGGTGTTGCGCGCGACCAGGGTCGCGTCGACGTCGGTGCCGGCGAAGGGCGAGGCGCTGAGATCGGGCATCTCGACGCCGGAGCGCCGGGTCGGCGCGCCCTCGAGCGGGATCGCGACGACGATCGCGGGGGCGCCCGCCGGCCGTACCGGCCGGAGTTGGGCGGCGAGCGCGGTGACGCCGTAGCGGTCGGTGACGGTCCAGGCGAGCCGGGTGCGCCAGCCGCCGTGCCACGCACCCGGCGGCGACGACCAGGCGACGACGGGTGCGCCGACCGGCTCGACCACGAGGTCCCACGACACCAGACGGTGGCCGCCCTGGCGGATCCGGAGGGAGGCGCTGGCTTGCAGGATCGCGCCCGCCTGCCAGCTCGCCGCGGCGAGCCGGTGGAAACGGGCGTGCGACGACGGGCCGAGCAGCAGACGCGGCGCGTCGTCCCCGCCGGTGAGGTTCACGCTGAGCACCGAGCCGCTCGGCACTGGCGCCGGCGCGACGCCGGCGTGGAGGAACACCGGTGGCAGGCCGCTGAACGCGGGCGGCGTGATCCAGGCCTGCACCTGTCCGACCGGGCCGGGCGAGGCGGCCAGTCCCGGCAGCAGGGCGGCGAGCAGCAGCGGCACGGCGTCGCGCCCGGCGGCGAGGGCACCGCCCGCGAGCAGCACGGGGAGCACGAAGCGCAGCCGCCACCGATCGACCGGGGCCAGGCTGGGGCGTGGCCAGCCGGTGCGAAGTGCGCCGAGGGCGGCCTCGGTGCGGGCTTGGTGGACCGTCCACAGCGCGCGCGCGGCGTCTTGCCGGGCGGCGGGCGCGGGGTCGTCCCGCGGGGCGGCGCGCGCGGGGTCGTCGTGCCGGAGGGCGCGCGCTGGATCGTCGTGCCGGAGGGCGCGCGCTGGATCGTCGTGCCGGAAGGCGCGCGCTGGATCGTCGTGCCGGAGGGCGCGCGCTGGATCGTCGTGCCGGACGGCGCGTTCTGGGTCGTCGTGCCGGAGGGCGCGCGCGGGGTCGTCGTGCCGGAAGGCGCGTTCTGGATCATCAGGCCGGAAGTTGCGCGCGGCGTCGTGCTCGGATGCGGTCACCGTTGCCGGCCGGTCGCGCAGCGTGAGCAGCGGCCGGTGCGAAAGGCCGCTCGCCTGCTCGAGGCGCCGGTCGATGCGCGCGAGCGGCGGCGGCGGCAGCCGGCGGACGCGCCGGACGCCGAGCGCGATCGCGGCGCCGAACGCCGCGAGCGTGAAGAGGGCGAGCAGCGCGGTGGGGAGCACGAGCGGCACGCCCCAGAGCGAGGCGGCGGCCCAGGCGGCGAGGATCGCCGCCGACGGCGCGAGCGCCGGCACCAGGGCCTCGGTCCAGAGCACCAGGCCGGCGCGTCGACGCAGCCGCGCGAGCGGGGGGACGGCGAAGGTCCTCAGGACGCGCGGTCCGTCGCGTCGCTGGCGCGTCGCGACGCGTCCCGCGCGGGCACGCGCTCGCCGGCCCAGAGCGCGTCCACCGACGCGCGTTCGCGGATCGTCCACCAGTCCTGGCCGTCGACCAGCGCCATCGCCGCCGCCGGTCGCGCGTTGTAGGCCGAGCTCATCACCGCACCATAGGCGCCGGCATCGAGGATCGCCACGTGCGCGCCAGGTGCCAGCGCGGGAAAGACGCGGGCGGGCGCGAGCGTGTCGCCGCTCTCGCAGACCGGGCCGACGATGTCGAGCGGCTCGGGCGGCACGTTCCAACCGGCGGCGTCGACCGGCAGCACGCCGTGCCAGGCGCCGTAGAGGGCGGGGCGGGCGAGGTCGTTCATCGCGGCGTCGATCACCAGGAACGGGCGCGGCTTCGCCGCCTTCAGCCGGATCGCCGAGGCGAGCAGGACGCCCGCCGGTCCGACCAGGTAGCGGCCCGGTTCGACGGTGACGCCGAGCTCGAGCGGGGCGAGCACGGCGGCGAGGGCGGCGGCCACGGCGTCGGTGTCGGCCTCGCGGGCGCCGACGCCGTAATCGATCGCGAAGCCGCCGCCGGCGTCGAGACGCCCGACCGGGAGGCCGTCGGCGCGGATCGCGCCCACGAGCCCGGCGAGGCGCGCGGCCGCGGCCGCGAACGCGGCCGGGTCGTCGATCTGGCTGCCGATATGGACGGCGAGGCCGCGCGGACGCAGGAACGCGTGCGCGCTCGCGCGGCGATAGGCGGCGATGGTGTCCGCCAGCGCGATGCCGAACTTGTCGCCGGCGCGGCCGGTGCTGATCTTGTCGTGGCCGCCGGCCTCGATCTCCGGGTTCACGCGGAGCAGCACGTCCTGCACGCGGCCGAGCGCGCGCGCGATCGCGGCGGCGGCGTCCAGCTCCTCGATGCTCTCGACGTTGAGGGTTTCGACGCCGGCGCCGATCGCGAGCGCGAGTTCGGCGTCGGTCTTGCCGACGCCCGAGAAGGCGATGCGGCCGGCGGGGATGCCGGCCTCGAGCGCGCGCCTGAGCTCGCCGCCGCTCACCACGTCGGCGCCGGCGCCGAGCTCGGCGAGCACCCGGAGCACGGCGAGATGGTCGTTCGCCTTGACGGCGTAGCGGATCGGCGACGCGCCGGGGTCGCGCGCGGGCGCGCTTCCGTCGTCGCGCCGGTGCACGCCTTGGTCGTCGAGCGGATGCTCGCCGAGACCGTCGAGCGGATGCTCGCGGCGACTGAAAGCGTCGAGCGGATGCTCGCGGCGACTGTCGAGCGGATGCTCGCCGCGACCGTCTCGCGTGGGCGCGCGGAGACCGGCGCGCGCGAGCGAAGCGGCGAGGCGGCGGTAGCGGGCGCGGATCGTGCCGGCGCCGATCACCCAGGTCGGCGTGCCGAGGGCGCGCGCGATCTCGCCGAGGGCGACGCCCTCGAGGGTGAGGTCGCCCACGCCGTCGCGCGCGAGCACGCCGGTGCGGGCCGCGAGCAGCGCGTGGATGCCCGGTCCGCCGGGCGGGATGAGACTGTCCATTCGTCTAGAGCAACCTCATGCCGGCAGGCCGGTGCTGCGGAAGGTGAGATTGATCCGGCACGCCGCGCCGCCGAGCAGGGTGGCGCCGGCGGGCAGCCGGGCGACGCCGTGATACACCAGGCGTGACGGACCGCCCCAGACCACGACGTCGCCGTCGGCGACCGCGAGGCGACGAACCGGATCGGCCCGGTCGAGACCGCCCCAGAGAAAGGTCGCGGCCTCCCCGAGCGAGACCGAGACGATCGGCGCGTCCCGATCCTGCTCGTCGTGGTCCCGATGCAGCGACAGCGCGTTGCCGGCGACGTAGCGGTTCACGAGGCAGCTGTCGGGCCGGAAATCGGCGAACCCTGCCGCCGAGGCGGCGCCCGCGGCGAGCGTCGCGAACCGGGCCGGCATGGCCGGCCACGGACGCCCGGTCTCGGGATCGCTCGCGCGGTAGGCGTAGCCGGACGGACCGCTGGTCCAGCCCCAACGGCCGCAGGCGGTCATCGCGACGGCCATGGTGCGGCCGCCCGGCGTGCGCCAGTGGCGGAACGGCGCCGCCGCCGCGATCGCGTCGATCTCCTGCCACAACGCGCGCCGCGCGTCCGGCGCGACGAGGTGGCGCAGCAGCACGGCGCCCGGCCCGAGCGCCTCGTGCGGGATCTCGCCCGGGTTCCGGTCGCCCGCCAAAACGGGCGCGTCAGACGGCACGGATCGTCAGCGTCCGCTCGAGCGTCGCGCCTGGCTCGAGGCCGATGATGCCGGGCTTGTCGGCGAACTCGCCGTCGAAGCCGACCGGGCTCGCGAACCCCGACCAGGGCTCGATGCACAGGAAATCGGCAGGTTTCGACCAGATGCCGAGCGTCTCGAAGCCGGTCCACGCGACCTCGATCGCGAGGTCGCAGCCGTCGGCCTCGAAGCGCACCGACCGGCTCGCCGGATGCTCGAGGATGATCGCGTCGTGCGCGAACAGCGACGGCGCGAGCGGCAGGACGCGTCCCTCGATCGGCGACCTCACCGGGTCGGGCGACAGCAGCCCGCCTTCGAGCCGGCGCACCGGGCCGGTCTCGTCGAGGGCGAAGACGAGGCGATGCGCCTGCTTCGGCACGCCGTCGCGGAGCGGCCAGCGGAAGGCGGTGTGGGTGCCGAGCGAGACCGGCAGCCGGTCGGGACCTGCGTTCATGATCGCGTAGGTGGTGGTGAGCGTCGCCGCCGCGACCGTGTGGGTCACGACGAGCTCGAACCGGAACGGATAGCAGGCGCGCGTCTGGTCGTCGTCGGCGAGCACGAAGCGGCAGGCGTGCGCCGACCGGTCGACGAGGCGGAAGTCGCGGTCGCGCGCGAAGCCGTGCTGCGTCATCCCGTAGGCCCGGCCGCGATGGTGGAGCGTGTCGCCGGCGAGCCTGCCGACGATCGGGAACAGCACGGGCGCGTGCCGCGTCCAGGCGTCGCCGGCCTGCCAGACCAGCTCGCCGCTCGTCGCGGTGCCGAGCGAGCAGAGCTCGGCGCCGTGCGCGAGCACGCCCGCGCGCAGCGTCCCGTCGCCGATCTCCACGACATCCATCACTCTCGCCTCCGGGCGTCGTCCGCGCTGGCGCCGCGACCGGGTTGTCGGGCAGAACGCGACGATGAGGCTCTACATGTCCCCGACCTCGCCCTTTGCCCGCAAGGCCAGGATCGCGGTCCGCGAGCTCGGCCTCGGCGGCCGGGTCGACGA
This sequence comes from Acetobacteraceae bacterium, assembly GCA_965199345.1. GTDB lineage: Bacteria > Pseudomonadota > Alphaproteobacteria > Acetobacterales > Acetobacteraceae > CAXTPV01. The sequence continues at coordinate 1,476,117 of CBDARA010000002.1, read as the reverse complement.
GATCGCGGTCGACCCCTGGACCGACGCGTCGCTCCGCGCGCTCAACCCGCTGTCCAAGATACCCGTCCTGATGCGGGACGACGGCACGATCGTGTTCGAAAGCCTGCTGGTGGTCGAGGTGCTCGACGCGCTCGCCGGGGGCGCGCTGGTGCCGAGATCGGGCCCGTCGCGTTGGGACACGCTCGCGCTCCACGCGCTCGCGCAGGGCATGACCGAGGCGACGGTCGGGATCGTGGTCGAGCGCCGGCGGGACGCCGGACCGTCGCCCGCCGCGGTCGCGCGGCACGAGGCGGCGATCACCGCCGCGCTCGCCGCCGCCGAGAGCGGCACGCGGCCCGGCGCGTTCGACGTCGGCGCGATCGGGCTCGCCTGCGCGCTCGGCTATCTCGATCTTCGCCTGCCGGAGCTCGCCTGGCGCGAGGGCCGGCCGCATCTCGCGGCCTGGCTCGGCGCGCTCGACGCGAGACCGTCCTTCGACGACACGAGGCCGCCCGGATGATCGTCCACTCGCTGTCGCCGCTGAACAAGGAACCGGCGCTCGCCGATCTGGTCGCGTCGGCGATCACGCCGGCGGCGCTGTTCTACGTGCGCAGCCACGGCGCGGTGCCGGCGCTCGACGCGGCCACCCACCGGCTGCGCGTGACGGGCCGCGTCGCCAGGCCGCTCGACCTCTCGATGCAGGAGCTCCGCGCCCGCTTCGCGCCTCGCAGCGTCGAGGCGGTGCTGCAATGCGCCGGCAACCGCCGGAGCGGCCTGCAATCGGTCGCGCCGACCAGCGGCGATCCGTGGGCGCCGGGCGCGATCGGCAACGCGGTCTGGACCGGCGCGTCGCTCGCCGGACTGCTCGACGCGGCCGGCGCCGAACTCGGCCCGGACGCGCATGTCTGGTTCTCGTCGGCCGACACGGTCGAGGGCGCCGCTAGCGGCTTGGTCGATGGCGCCGCAGGCGGCGACGCGTCGTTCGAGGTGTCGATCCCGGCCGCGAAGGCCGCGACGGCGGACGTGCTGATCGCCTGGGCGATGAATGATGTGCCGCTGCTCCCGGAGCACGGCTTCCCGCTCCGCGCCGTGGTGCCGGGCTTCGCCGGGATCCGAAGCGCGAAATGGCTGCGGGCGATCACGGTCGCCGACCGGCCGTCGCCGAACGCGATGCAGGCGCGCGACTACCGGCTGGTGCCGCCCGATGCGACGGCCGCAACGGTCGACTGGTCGAAGGGCGCGGTGATCGACGCGATGCCGCTCACGTCCGCGATCTGCATCCCCGGCGCGCACGCGACGCTGGCGGCCGGACCGCAGACGGCGCGCGGCTACGCGATCGCGTCGGACCGCGCGGTGACCCGGGTGGACGTGTCGGCCGATGGCGGCCGCACCTGGGTGCAGGCGACGCTCGCGCCGCGCGGGCCCCGGGCCTGGACGCTGTGGCAGGCGATGCTCAACCTCGCGGCAGGCGACACCGAACTCGTCGTCCGGGCCTGGGACGAGGCCGGGCAAACGCAGCCCAGCGACCCGGCAGAATTGTGGAACTTCAAAGGCTACCTGAACGCCTCCTGGCATCGCGTGCCGGTGCGGGTCGGGTGAGGAAGGCCCCGGCCTCCCTTCTTCCCCGACAACCCACCGCCATCCGGGCCGTTACGGCCCGAAACGGAGGCCTTATGACCGAGATCAGGACGCTTGCACCGCACGACCCGCTGCCCGGCGGTCACTCGGTGGTGCTGATGAAGCGCTTCGCCGAGGACGCGCCCGACATGCTCGCGATCGAGATGATCGTGACCAACCCGGACCGCAGCGAGGAGACCGCGACGCCGACCGGTCCCGACGGCATGCCGCTCGGCTGGGACGGCGCGCTGGCGGCCGCGAAGGCGCGCGCGGTCGAGGAGGGACTGCAGCGGATCTGGACCGTCGACCGCACGGCCGGGCCGCGTGAGCAGGCGGTGATCGAGCATGGTGGCGACCGGGCGGTCGGCTCGGACGGGCTCGTCGACGACGATCTCGAGGCGGGCGAGCCGGGTCCTGACATGCGCGACGCCGATCACGATACGGCGCCGCGCCGGTTCTGACCGGGTCGATGCGGGTCCTGGTGGTGGAGGACGATCCGCTCGTGCGCGAGCTGATCGCCGAGATCCTGATCGAGGAGGGCGTCGAGGCCGACGGCGTCGGCTACGCGGAGGACGCGCTGGTGCTGCTCGGCAGCGGCGAGCAGATCGATCTGCTGGTGACCGACATCGACCTCGGTGACGGTTTGACCGGGGTGGATCTCGCCGACATCGCCCGCAGCCGCTATCCGGACGTCGAGTTGCTGTTCATCAGCGGCAACGCGGCGGACCGTCAGGGCCGCGCGCCGGCGCCGCACGAGCACGTGCTCGACAAGCCGTTCGGGCGCGACGCTCTCGTGCGCATCGTGCGGGAGGTCAAGCGCTCGCTCGCGTGAAGCCGGCTCGCCTCGCCGGACGCGCTGCGGCATCTTCCTTGCGTCGCCGATCCGCCGCGGTGGGCCAGGCGGCGGGCCGGGGGAGCACGGGCGTTCCATGACACTGCACGTCGCGCTGACGCATCGGACGTCCTACCAGTACGACCGCGCGGTGACGCTCGGGCCGCAGGTGATCCGGCTGCGTCCGGCACCGCACGCGCGGACGCCGATCGTGTCGTACGCGCTCCGGATCGAGCCCGCGAAGCATTTCCTGAACTGGCAGCAGGATCCGCAGGGCAACATGCTCGCCCGCGCGGTGTTCCCGGACCCGGTGACGCGTTTCGTGGTGACCGTCGACCTCGTCGCCGACATGGCCACGATCAATCCGTTCGACTTCTTCCTCGAGCCGTCCGCCGAGACCTGGCCGTTCGATTACGATCCGTCGCTCGCGGCCGAACTCGCGCCGTTCCGGGTGCTGGCGCCGGGTGGGCCGTTGTTCGACGCGTTCGTCGCCGCGGTGCCGCGCGCGCCGCGCAACACGGTCGACGCGCTGGTGGCGCTCAACGGCGCCGTCCGCGACCGGGTCGACTACATCGTCCGGATGGAGCAGGGGGTGCTGAGCCCCGAGCGGTGCCTGTCGGACGGGCGAGGGTCGTGCCGCGATTCGGCGTGGCTGCTGGTGCAGGCGATGCGCCATCTCGGCCTCGCCGCCCGCTTCGTGTCCGGCTACCTGATCCAGTTGAAGCCCGACGTGGTGCCGCTCGACGGGCCGCCCGGGCCGACGGCCGATTTCACCGACCTGCACGCCTGGGCCGAAATCTATCTCCCGGGTGCCGGCTGGGTCGGTCTCGACGCGACCTCGGGGCTGCTGACCGGCGAAGGGCATATCCCGCTCGCGGCGACGCCGGAGCCGTCCTCGGCCGCGCCGATCTCGGGCCTGGTCGGGACGGCCGAGACGGTGTTCGACGTCTCGATGTCGGTGACCCGGATCCGCGAAACGCCGCGGGTGACGTCGCCCTACGACGAGGCGACCTGGGCGGCGATCGACGCGGCCGGCCACGCGGTCGACCGCCGGCTGGCGTCCGGCGACGTCCGGCTGACGATGGGCGGCGAGCCGACCTTCGTCGCGCGCGACGACCAGGAGGGCGCCGAATGGAACGGCGAGGCGCTCGGGCCGACCAAGCGGCGCCTGTCGGGACGGCTGATCCGGCGGCTCGCGACGCTGTGGGCGCCGGGGGCGGCGATCCAATACGCAGCCGGCAAGCATTATCCCGGCGAGCAGCTGCCGCGCTGGGCGCTGCACGCGCACTGGCGGCACGACGGCGAGCCGGTCTGGCGCGACCCGGCGCTGCTGGCGTCGGACGACGATCACGGCGACGCCGACGAGACCGACGCGGCGTCGTTCGCCGCGGCGCTGGCGGAGCGGCTGCAGGTCGATCCGGAACGCGTGCTGCAGGCGCACGAGGACGTGCACTATTATTTGTGGCGCGAGTATCGGTTGCCCGGGAACGTGCTCGCCGAGGACGCGAAGCTCGGCGATCCGCTGGCGCGCGCGCGCCTCGCCCGGGTGTTCGGCCGCGGCGTGTCGCGGCCGGCCGGCAGCGTGCTGCCGCTCCGGCGCGTCGCCGACGGCGCGGCCGGACGGCGCTGGCAGACCGGGCGCTGGCTGCTGCGGTCGGACCTCCTGTTCCTGGTGCCGGGCGACAGCGCGATCGGCTTCCGGCTGCCGCTCGAGAGCCTGCCTTGGGCCGATCCCGACACGGTCGAGATCCCGACCGAGCGCGACCCGTTCGCACCGCGTCCGGCCTTCGCCCGCCGCTCGCCCTACGACCTGCTGCGGCGGTCCTCGGCGTCTGGCGGGCGCGGGCGCGACGGCGGGATCGGCACCGGTGATGCCGCGTCCGGCGAGCCGCCGGACCGGTCGTCCGGGCGCCGGCAGCCGATGCTGCCGGGCGGACCGCTCGAGCCGGGGCCCGGCGTCGACGCCTTCCGGCCGCCGGGTGAGCGCGGCGACCACGCGCTCGCGGTCGGCCGCGGCGAACCCGCGCTGGTGCGGACCGCGCTGACGGTCGAGGCGCGCGGCGGCACGCTGCACGTGTTCTTCCCGCCGCTCACCGAAGTCGAGGACTGGCTCGATCTCGCGACCGCGGTCGAGGAGACCGCCGCCGAGCGCGGCTGCCAGGTGGTGCTCGAAGGCTATCTGCCGCCGCGCGACCCTCGGCTCGGCACCTTCTCGGTCACCCCGGATCCCGGCGTGATCGAGGTGAACGTGCCGCCCGCGTCGTCGTGGGGCGAACTCACGGCGCGCCACGCGCAGCTCTACGCGGAGGCGCGCGCGTCGGGCCTCGCGGCCGAGAAGTTCATGCTCGACGGCCGCCATGTCGGCACCGGCGGCGGCAACCACGTCGTGATGGGCGCGGCCGAGGCCGCCGACAGCCCGTTCCTGCGCCGGCCCGACCTGCTGCGGTCGCTGCTCGGCTTCTGGCACAACCACCCGAGCCTGTCGTTCCTGTTCAGCGGCCTGTTCATCGGTCCGACCAGCCAGCACCCGCGGATCGACGAGGCGCGCGACGATGCGGTGGGCGAGCTCGAGATCGCCTTCGCCGAGCTCGAACGGTGCCGGGAGACGCCGCCCTGGCTCGTCGACCGCCTGTTCCGGAACATCCTCGCCGACATGACCGGCAACACGCACCGGACCGAATTCTGCATCGACAAGCTGTATTCGCCGGAGGGCACCAGTGGCCGGCTCGGCCTCGTCGAGTTCCGCTCGACCGAGATGCCGCCGCACGAGCGGATGGCGGCGGTGCAGGCGCTGCTGGTCCGTGCCGCCGTCGCCGCGTTCTGGGAGCAGCCCTACACGCACCGGCTGGTGCGCTGGGGCACCCGGCTGCACGACGATTTCATGCTGCCGCACTATGTCCGGCAGGATTTCGCCGAGGTGCTCGACGCTCTCCGCGTGCGCGGCGTCGCGCTCGATCTGGCCTGGTTCGAGCCGCATCTCGCGTTCCGCTTCCCGATCGTCGGCGCGGTCGACCTCCGCGGCGTCGGGCTCGAGCTCCGGCACGCGCTCGAACCGTGGCACGCGCTCGGCGAGGTGGCCGGGATCGGCGGCACGGTGCGGATGGTCGACAGCTCGGTCGAGCGGCTGCAGGCGCGGGTGACGGGCTGGATCCCGGAACGTTACGTGCTCGGCTGCAACGGCCGCGCGGTCGAGCTGTCGCCGACCGAGCGGGCCGGCGAGTACGTCGCGGGCGTGCGCTTCAAGGCGTGGTCGCCACCCGCCTCGCTGCATCCGACGATCCGGGCGCAGACGCCGCTGGTGTTCGACATCCACGACCGCTGGACCGGACGCAGCCTCGGCGGCATCACGCACCACGTGGCGCATCCTGGCGGCCGCAACTACGAGACCTTCCCGGTCAACGCCGGCGAGGCGGAGGCCCGCCGCCGGTCGCGGTTCTTCCCGTTCGGCCACTCGCCCGGCCAGACCGCGCCGCCGCGTCCGAGCGTCTCGCCCGACCGGCCGCGGACGCTCGACCTCCGGCGAGGCTGAAGCCGTGTCGGCGGCGACTGCCGGAGCGCCCGCGTTCCTCCTCGACGAGATGGTGGACGGCGCGAACCGGATCCGGCCGTCCTGGCGGCGGGTGTTCGAGGCGGTGCAGTCGCTCGGACCGTCGCTGCTCGCCGAGCGCGGCCGCCTGCTCGAGCGCGCCGCCGAGGAGGAGGGTGCGGCTTCCCTGCTCGCGGACGGCGAAGCGCCGTCCTGGTTCTGCGATCCGGTGCCGCTGGTGCTCGGCGCCGGCGAGTTCACGGCGCTCGCCCGCCGCGTCGCCGAGCGCGCCGACGCGCTGGAAGCGATCCTGCAGGACGTCCACGGCGCGCAGACGCTGCTCGCCGACGGCACCATCCCCGGTGCCGTGGTGTTCGGCAGCCGCGAGTTCCTGCGGCCGTGCCGCGGCAACGCGCGTCGCCGGCGCTTCCTCACCTTCTACGCCGCCGATCTCGTCCGGGCGCCCGATGGCGCGTTCCGGGTGGTCGGCGACCGCTGCGCCCGGCCTGCGGGGATCGGCCGCGCGCTCGAGAACCGCCGCCTGATGCGGCGGGTGATGCCGGAGTTCTTCCGCACCGAGATCGCCGGCCTCGAACGCTTCTTCGAGCTCTGGCGCGAGACGCTGGACCGCACGGCGGTGCCGGACGGGGCGCGCGACGGCAGGCGGGTGCTGCTGAGCGAGGGTCATCGCGACCCCGGCTGGTTCGAGGACGTGCTGCTCGCGCGCGAACTCGGCTGCGACCTCGTGCAAGGCGGCGACCTGACGCTGCGGGGCGGACGGTTGTTCGTCAAAAGCCTGCGCGGGCTCCGCCCGGTCGGCATCGTGCTGGCACGCCAGGCGCCGCAGCGGCTCGATCCGCTGGAGCTCGACTGGACGGACGCGTCCGGCACGCCCGGACTGCTCGCGCTGTCGCGGGCGTCGCGCGTGACGCTGCTGAACGATCCCGGCGCCGCGTTCGGCGAGACGCCGGCGCTGGCACCCTTCGTCGCCCGCGCGGCACGTCGCCTGCTCGGCACGACGCTCGCGCTGCCGGCGGCCGACACGCTCTGGCTCGGCGAGCCAGAGGCGCGGACGCGGTTCGAGGCGGCGCCGGGGGACTGGCTGATCCGGGGCGCGGCGCGATCGGACAGCCCGTTGCTCGCGGTCGCGTCACTCGGCGCCCGCGCGCGCGGACGGCTCGCGCGGGCGATCGCGTCGAGGCCCGGCGATTTCGTCGCCGTCGCGGCAACGATCCCGTCGGCGGCACCGTCGGCGCTCGCGGACGGCACGCTCGACGCGCGGCCGATCTCGCTCCGGCTGTTCCTGCTGCATGACGGCGAGCGCTGGGTCGCGCTGCCGTCCGGCTTCGTCCGCGTGCTCGGCGACGGCGAGACGCCGGGCGGCCGACTGCCGCGGCAGGGTCGGGCGAAGGACCTCCTGGTGGTCGCCGATACCGACGAGGACATCTGGGAAGGCGGGCGCGGGATCCTGCCCGCCGTCTCGCCCGAGCACGGGCACGCGCGCGGCCGCGCGGTGCTGCGGCGGCCGGAAGGCGACCTGCCGGCGCGCATCGCCGAGGAGTTCTTCTCGCTCGGCCGCGAGCTGGAGCAATTGGAGACGGCGTCGCGGGTCGCGCAGCTGCTGGCGACACGGCTCGAGCGCTTCGTGCAGCGGCCGCGCGAACTCGTCGAGCTCAGGATCCTCGCCGCCTGCTTCATCCGGACCGAGCTGCTGCCGCGGGAGATGCTGATCGATCCGGCAGCACCCGGCCTCGCCGCCGCGCTCGGCCGGCTCGCGGCTTTCGACGGAGTGCTGGCGATCGCCGTGCGCCGCACCGCGCGCCGGATCGACCGGCTGCGCGACCGGCTCACGGGGGGCATGTACGCGACGCTGACGCGAAGTCTCGCCGCCGTGCTCGACGGCTTCGAGGAGCAGGCGCGCGCGTGCACGCTCGAGAGCCTGGCCCGCGTCACCAGCGCCATCGCGGGCTTCGCGGCGACGCTCGCCGGGCTCGCCGCGGAGACGATGGTGCGCGGCGGCGGCCGTCTGTTCCTCGAGCTCGGGCTGCGTCTCGCGCGTGCCGAGGCGTCGGTGTCCGAACTCGCGGCGGGCCTCGGTCCGGCCGCCGCGCTGCCGGTGCCGCACGCGACGGGCTCGGCCGCCGCCGGCCCGGATCTCGAGACCGCGTTCGCGCTGCTGCTCGAGCTCAGGGACAGCACGCTGACCTACAGGAGCCGCTACCAGGGCGTGGTCGAGCCGGCGCCGGTGCTCGACCTGCTGCTGACCGATCGCAGCAACCCGCGCGCGCTCGCCTTCCAGCTCGCCGAACTCGGCACGCTGCTCGGCAATCTCGGCGAGCGCGACGGGCTCGGGCTCGCCGATCGCACCGACGCGATGCTCGGCACGGCGGACGCGATCGTGCGGCGCGTGCTGGACGCCGCCGACCCCGACGCGCAGGCGGCGGCGCTGCCGCCGGCGCTGGCGGCGATCGAGGCCGAGATCGGCGCGCTCGGCCGCGCCATCGCGCGCCGCTACATCGACCTGCTGCCGGCGATGCGGAGCGTCGCCTCGTGATCTACCGGCTGCGTCACGTGACCACCTACCGCTACGAGAGCCCGGTCGAGCTCGGCTCGCATCTCGCGCATCTGCTGCCGCGCGAGATCGCGGGCGCGCAGCACGTGATCGCGTCGCGGCTCGACACCGCGCCGGCGATGAGCTTCCGGCAGGACGAGCAGGACCATTTCGGCAACCGGATCAGCTGGCTGTCGATCGAGGACCCGCACCAGGATTTCGCGGTCACCGCGGCGTCGACCGTCGACGTCGGCTTCCCAGACCCACCAGTCGCCGGCGACACGCCGCCCTGGGAGGCGGTCGCGGAGGCCGCGCGCGGGCCGGCGGGCTGGGCCGCCGGCGAGTTCGCGGTGCCGAGCCCGCGGCTGCCGCCGAACCCGCGGGTGCTCGACTACGCGCGGCCGTCGTTCGAGCGGGGCACGCCGATCCTCGCGGGCGTGCTGTCGCTGAACCGCCGGATCAACCGCGATTTCCGCTTCAAGGCAGGGGCGACGACGCTTCGCACCACGATCGGCGAGCTGCTGGCGGGACGCGTCGGGGTCTGCCAGGACTTCACCCATCTCATGCTGTCGTGCCTCAGGAGCCTCGGCCTGCCGGCGCGCTACACGTCGGGCTACATCCGCACCTACCCGGCGCCGGGAACGGCCAAGCGGGCGGGCTCGGACGTCAGCCATGCCTGGGTCGGCGCCTGGCTCGGGCCGGAGTTCGGTTGGGTTGGCGTCGATCCGACCAACGACATCGTGGTGCGGGACGAGCACGTGGTGCTCGGCTGGGGGCGCGACTTCTCGGACGTGAGCCCGCTGTTCGGCATCATCATGGGCGGCGGCAAGCACACGCTCGACGTGTCGGTGGACCTTTCCCCGTTGGCGTAGAGCAACAATCCCGATCCAATCGGGTCGGGATTAGTGCTCTACCTTCTTGATAAGAGAGCATTTCCTTTCGATCGGACGACTCCGTGTGATCGGAAATGCTCCAGGCGCACGCCGGGGCGTCGGGTGCTATGAGGGGTGCGACGGACGAGGATCAGATCATGCGCGCAGCTTTCATCGCCGGCTCGATGCTCCTGTGCCCGGTGTTCCTGAGCGCGGCGTCGCCGGCGGGGGCGCTCGAGCCGGCGTTGCAGCAGGCGGTCACGGCACCGACGCGGTCGGCGAATTTCGTCGCGCGGGACAAGGCGCGCCATCCCGCCGAGGAACTCGCCTTCTTCGGCGTGACGCCGGGGTCCACGGTGGTCGAGATCTGGCCGGGCGGCGGCTACTGGACGCAGATCCTGGCGCCGCTGCTGCACGATCACGGCACCTACTACGCGGCGTTCGGCGCGCCGAACGGTGGCCGCGAGGAGGCGCATTTCACGATGTCGCCCAAGATGCGCGAGATGCTGGCGAGCGATCCGGCGGTCTACGGGCGCGTGATCCCGACGCTGTTCGGGGCCCAGCACCCGGATCTCGCGCCGGCCGGCAGCGCCGACGTCGTGCTGACGTTCCGCAACCTGCACAACTGGATGGCGGAAGGCGACGCGCCGGTGATGCTGGCGGCGATCTACCGGGCGCTGAAGCCGGGCGGCGTGCTCGGGATCGAGGATCATCGCGGCAACCCGCGCCTGCCGCAGGACCCGACCGCGGCGAGCGGCTACGTGCGGCAGGACTACGCCGAGCAGCTGGTCGAGCACGCCGGGTTCAGGCTCGTCGCGACGTCGGAGATCGACGCGAACCCGCGCGACACGGCGGACTGGCCGAAGGGCGTCTGGACGCTGCCGCCCGTGCTCGCGATGGGCGCGGTCGACCGCGCGAAATACGAGGCCGTCGGGGAAGCCGACAATTTCGTCCTCAAGTTCCGGAAGCCTTGAGCGGCCTCAGGTGGACCGGACCACGTCGTGGTCCCGTCCACCTGAGACAAGTTGCTCTAACTCCTGAGTCTCCAGAGCACGACCCTTGGCCAGACCGACTCCGGTCTCGCTGAACGTGCTCCGAGCGGGACCGGAGGGTCGCCCTCGGACGGCGTCAGGCGGCGGCCTTGCGCCCCGGCGGCCGCTCGGCGAACAGCTCGGCCAGCTTCTGCATCATCGTGCCGCCCAGCTCCTCGGCATCCACGATCGTGACCGCGCGCCGGTAGTAGCGGGTGACGTCGTGGCCGATGCCGATGGCGATCAGCTCGACCGCGTGGCGGCTCTCGATGTCGCGGATCACCTCGCGAAGGTGCCGTTCGAGATAGGCGCCGGGGTTGATCGAGAGCGTGCTGTCGTCGACCGGTGCGCCGTCGCTGATCACCATCAGGATGCGGCGCTGCTCGGTGCGCCGGATCAGCCGGCGATACGCCCAGAGCAGGGCCTCGCCGTCGATGTTCTCCTTGAGCAGGCCTTCGCGCAGCATCAGGCCGAGATTGCGGCGGGCGCGGCGCCAGGGCTCGTCGGCGGCCTTGTAGATGATGTGGCGGAGATCGTTGAGCCGCCCGGGGTTCCGCGGCTTGCCGTCGGCGGCCCAGCGCTCGCGCGACGAGCCGCCCTTCCAGGCGCGGGTGGTGAAGCCGAGCACCTCGACCTTGACGCCGCAGCGCTCGAGCGTGCGGGCGAGGATGTCGCCGCACATGGCGGCGACCGTGATCGGCCGGCCGCGCATGGAGCCGGAATTGTCGATCAGCAGGGTGACCGCGGTGTCGCGGAATTCGGTCTCGCGCTCGCGCTTGTAGGACAGTGGCACGGTCGGGTTGGCGACCACGCGGGCGAGGCGGCCGACATCGAGCAGTCCCTCCTCGAGATCGAAGTCCCACGCCCGGGTCTGCTGCGCCATCAGGCGGCGCTGCAGCCGGTTGGCGAGCCGGGCGACGACGCTGTGCAGGTGGAGCAGCTGGTGGTCGAGCTGCTGGCGGAGCCGGGCGAGCTCGTCGGCGTCGCACAGTTCGGACGCGGAAACCTCCTCGTCGAAATTCCGCGTGTAGGCGCGGTAGTCGACGCCGTCGCCGGGCTCGGCCATCTCGCGGCGCGGTGAAGGGCCGCCCGGGCGTTCCTCGCCCTCGGCGTCGGCACCCTCGTCGTCCTCGTCGGGTTCGCCCTCCGGCGGTGCGTCGAGGCCGGACTGGTCGTCGGGGCTCGCGCCGAGCATCTGATCGAGGTCGGGCTGCTCGGGCGGCGCCTCCTCCTGTTCCTGGTCGGCCGGCGACTGCTCGGACTGGCCTTCCTGTCCCTGCTCGCCTTCCTCCTGCTCCTCGTCGGGCTCGGCCTCCGCCTCGGCGAGGTTGAAGGTGGCGAGCAGCTTCCGGGACGCGCGCGCGAAGGCGGACTGGTCGTCGATCGAGCGCGCCATCTCGTCGAGCGTCGCGAGCGCGTCGGCGTCGAGCGCGGTCCGCCATTGGCCGAGCACGCGCTCGACCACCGGCCCGGCGGCGGCGCCGGACAGGCGCTCGCGCACCAGCAGGCCGAGCGCGGCGGCGACCGGCAACTGCTCCTTGCGGGTCATGCGGTCGTAGCCGTCCGCCTCGCAATCGTGCTTGAGGCGGGCGTTCAGGTTCGCGGCGACCCCCTGCATGTGCCGGCTGCCGAGCGCCTCGACGCGGGCCTGCTCGATCGCGTCATAGGCCTCGCGGGCCTCGCGGGGCTGCGGGTTGCGTTCGGCATGGAGTGCCGCGTCGTGGTGCCTGAGGCGGAGCGCCATCGCGTCGGCGGCGCCGCGCAGCCTGGTCCGTTCCGCCTCGGGGAGGGCGCGGGTGGGAAGCGGCAGGCGGGCGCGCTTGCCGGCGAGCCCTTCGCGGCCGGCGGCGAAGGTGACCTCGGCCTCGCGCTCGCCGCTGACGGCGCGGACGGTGCCGGCCGTCGCGCGCTTGAAATCCTCGGACGGTCCGTCCCGGCCGCCGCCGTCCTTGCCGCCCGACCCGGCGCTCGCCATCAGGTCGCGACCGCGCTCACCGCGACGGACGGGCGACGAAATTGCCCGTCGCGACGTCGGCGTTGAAGCAGCGCTGGTAATACTCGGCGACGGTGGCGCGCTCCGCCTCGTCGCATTTGTTGAGGAAGGTGAGCCGGAACGCGAAACCGACATCGTCGAAGATGCGGGCGTTCTCGGCCCAGGTCAGCACCGTGCGCGGCGACATCACGGTCGACAGATCGCCCGACATGAAGCCGGCGCGTGTCAGATCGGCGAGCGCGACCATGCTTTCGACGCGCTTGCGCGCCTCGCGGTCGTCCTTTTCGATGCCCATCTTGGCCATCACGATGGCGACTTCCTGCGCGTGTGGCAGGTAGTTGAGCGTGGCGACGATGCTCCAGCGGTCCATCTGGCCCTGGTTGATCTGCTGCACGCCATGATAGAGGCCGGTCGTGTCGCCGAGGCCGACCGTGTTGGCGGTCGCGAACAGCCGGAACGCGCCGTGCGGCCGGATGACGCGGTTCTGGTCGAGCAGGGTGAGCTTGCCCTCAACCTCCAGCACGCGCTGGATCACGAACATCACGTCCGGGCGGCCGGCATCGTATTCGTCGAACACGAGCGCCACCGGATGCTGCAGCGCCCACGGCAGCAGGCCTTCGCGGAACTCGGTGACCTGGCGGCCGTCGCGCAGCACGATCGCGTCCTTGCCGACGAGGTCGATGCGCGAGATGTGGCTGTCGAGGTTGATCCGGATGCAGGGCCAGTTCAGCCGTGCCGCGACCTGCTCGATATGGGTCGACTTGCCGGTGCCGTGATAGCCCTGGATCATCACCCGCCGGTTGAACGCGAAGCCGGCCAGGATCGCGAGCGTGGTGTCGCGGTCGAACTTGTAGGTGCCGTCCCGTTCCGGGACATGCTCGGTCCGCACCGAATAGGCGGGCACGTGGAGCTCGCTGTCGATCCCGAACGTCTCGCGCACCGGGACCGTGACGTCCGGCAGATCGATCGCGTCCGTTCCACGCGCGGCGTCGTCGCGCTCGGTCTCGAGCCCTTCCGAGAGGGAGGCGATCTTGCTCATGGGGCTATTCTCATCAGAACGTCGGTCTCATCAATCAAGCGGTGCGTTGCGGGCCGGGGCGGGCCGGGGCGGCGGGATCGGGTCAGCCGGCGCCGACCGGCGTCGCGCCGCCGGTGGCGAGATGCCGGCGGAGGGTCGAATAGGCATCGTTGATCGTCTTGAGGCGCTCCTCGTTGGAGCGATCCCCGTTGTTGGTGTCGGGGTGATGCCGCTTCGCGAGGTCCTTGTAGCGGGATTTCACCTCGTCGAGCGAGACCGGCCATGCAAGCCCGAGCGCGTCGAGCGGTTCGCGGAGGCGAGGCGGAACCTCCGGCGCGCGAGACGCGTCGCCCCGGTTCGGACCGCGCGCACCGGACAGCACGCCGAGCGGATCGTGGATCGCGTCCTCCGACCTGATCGTGCTGCCCAGCGTGCCGAGCTTCCAGGACGGCCGCTGCCAGTGCGCGTCGCCCGGATCTGCGCCTCGATCTGGCCCGCGGTCATGCCCTTGTAGAAATCCCAGGCGCCGTTGTAGGCGCGCACGTGGTCGAGGCAGAACCACCAGTAATCGTTCAGCGTGGTGCGGGATTTCGGGGCGCGATACCCTGCGTCCGCGTCGCAGCCGGGCATGTCGCAGTGCCGGCCCGGCGCATCCGGGTCGGGCGCGAAGGCCCGTGGCCGTGCCGTTCGTCGATTGATCACGCGCCACCATGTGCGAAGCGGCCCTGTGAGAACAAGATCTTGACGGGCGCGACGAACGAGGGGTGAACCGATGAACGACACACGGGCGGCACGTCTCGAAACGATGCTGGCGGCGCGGTTCGCGCCGGCCGAGGTGACGGTCGCCGACCGCAGCGCCTCGCACGCCGGCCACGCCGGCGCGGCCGAGGCAGGCGAAACCCATTACGACGTGATGGTGGTCAGCCCACACTTCGAAGGCATGTCGCGGGTCGCACGCTCCCGCGCGGCACACGACGCGGTCGCCGCCGAGTTCGCCGCTGGATTGCACGCGCTGTCGTTGACGCTGCGGGCGCCGGGGGAGACGTAAGGCCAGGGGCTCTGCCCCTGGACCCCGGTCAAGGCGGCGGCCTTGACAATCCATCAGTTAAGGAAAACCCCGGGCCACACCATCGATGCCCGACGCACCGGGGCCCGGGGTTTTCCTTAACTCCTGGGATCCAAGGGCCTCGGGCCCTTGGCCTTTGCGCGGGGGAACCCGGTCCAGGGCAGAGCCCTGGCCTTCTCGTCCCCCCGGCGCCCGTCAGTCGTTCATCGGATAGGACGCGATCAGGCGGGACTGGCGGCGCCACAGGGCCAGCAGCGCGAGCGGGCCGGTGGCGCGGTGGCCGCGGCGGCGCATTTCGGCGCCGATCCGGAAGGCTTCGGCATAGTGGGAGAACTGCGCGCGGTAGGCGTCGACCAGCGTGGTCCTGGGGTCCCAGATGTGGGTCGCCTCCGAACCGACGCCGTTGATCTCGATGATGCGGAACTCCTCGCCGCGGCGGAGCGCGGCGAGGTCGCGGTAGCGGAGGTCGATGCGGCCGAAGTGGAAATCCGGCAGTGCCCGGCAGATCGCGTCGATGCGGCTGCGGAGTGCCTCGGTCGCGAGCGACGTGCCGTCGTGGAACAGCGAGCCCTTGCAGTGGTTGCCGGCGAAGACGAGGCGCACGGTCTCGCCGTCGGGCACGACCTGGTCGGCGCGGGCGCCGAGGCGGGGCAGGTAGAGCGATTGGGTGCGGCGGAGGCGCGGGTCGGCGTCGATCAGCTGGCGCAGCGTGTCGTGACCGTTGCCGCGGACGATTGGCGACGATTTGAGCGTGATCGAGGTGATGCGTCCGTGCGGGTCGTCGGGACCGCGGACGTAGAACACGCCGGCCTCGCCCTCGTGGGCGATGAATTCCTGGACCAGCAGCCCGACGCCGCGCGGGAAGGCGGCGAGCGTCGGACCGAGTGCGGCCTCGTCCATGACCAGTCGCACGCCGGCGCCATGGCAGCCGATATCGGGCTTGATCACGACCGGGAAGGCGAGCGCCGCGTCGTCCATCAGCGCGCGCACGCGCGCCGCGTCGCCGGTTCCGGTCTCGATCGCGCGGAAGCGCGCGATCCAGGGCGTCGCGTCCGGGCCGGCCTGACCGAGGATCCCGACCTTGCTCTCGCCGCAGAGGCCGCCCGCCTCGATGCGCGGGTTGGCGGCGGTCGGCAGCGTCCAGTTCAGGTGCCGGAGGCCGAGCAGCAGCCAGTGGGCCACGACCGGGGTGTAGAACAGCCAGCCCGGCCAGTATTCGAAGGGCGAGATCAGCCGGTCCCGTTCGCTCGCACCGTGCGGGATGATCGCGGCCTGCGTGCTCATTCCGGTTCTTTCTGGATGGAGGCGGCGATCCGGCCGGCGGCGACGAGCAGGAGGATGAGGCCGAGCATGCCGGCCCAGCGCCAGGCGCCGAAATGGTTCATCAGGAAGCGCCCGACGCGCAGCGATAGCAGGAACAGCAGCGAGGTCCAGATCGCCGTCGCGACGAAGGCCGCCATCGTGAAACGAACGATGTCGGCGCCGAGGAAACCGCAGGCGGTGTAGGTCGGCAACCGCGCGCCCGGCAGGAAGCGGGCGACGAAGACGACGCGGAACACCCGGCCGGACAGCCATTGGTTGCCGCGCCGCCTGCGATCGACGCGGACGACCCGGAGCAGTGGCGGGAACAGGGCGGCGAGGCGGCCGAGGCCGTACAGGCCGACATCGCCCGCGATGATGCCGACGTAGAGGGCGCCGAGCGCCACGTGCCAGGCGAGCTTGCCGTCGGTGACCTGCATGCCGGCGATCACGGTCGCCGCGTCCTCGAGGATGAAGGTCGCGACGATGATGGCGGCTGCCTCGAGCAGCGGCCGCTTGCCGGCGGCCGCCATGATCGAGTTGACGGACAGGTTGATCACGTCCCGCCGTCTCCGTCGCGGCGCGCCGCGCGGGAAGGGAGCAAGCACTCGGTCACCGCACCGTCCCCACTCCCGTCCGGGTCGGCGGCGTCAGGCCATCCCACTCCCGGGCAAGGCCCTTACAGCCAACCGGTCGGGGCGTCACGACCCGTGCGCGTGCAGCCGATGCTCCCAGATCCGGTGGATCGACTTGCTGGTGTGGTGCACCGGTGCTGCCGCCTGGCGAGGGCCGGCAGTGCCCGAAGCGGCGGCGGTGTCGGACGCGGCGAGCGTGGCGCCCGAAGGTGGCCCGGCCGAGGCGCCGGTCACGGCCTCCTCGCAGGCCTTGCTCTTGCCGACGCCGAACTGGACCGTCGGCAGGATGGCGAGCGGGGCGAACACCACGCCGAGCGCGGCGGCCGCGGCACCGCGACCGACGATCTCGGCGCCCGGCAGGATCGATGGATCGGACAGCGTGCCGCCGATGTTGATCGGGCCGGGCAGCGAGCCGACGCTGAAACCGGTCGAACGCGTGGTCAGCGCGTAGCGGATCGCGTCGTCGTGGAAATCGATCGTGCCCTTGCCGGTGGTGCGCGCCTCGCCGGTCTGGAGCACGAACAGGTTGGTGTCGAGCACGCCGTCGTGGAGCGGCAGGCTGGCGACGAAGCAGTCGACGTTCGTGCGTCTCGGCACGCCGAGCGCCGACAGCAGCGCGTTGGTGAACTCGAGGCCGAGCGCGTCGGGCAGCAGCGACGAGATGTCGCCGCCGTCCCGCATGTAGAGTTCGACGCCGCCCGAGCCGTTGCCGACGAGGCTCGCGATCGAGTTTCCGGTGCCGTCGAGCTTGAGGCCGCCGCCGACGATGCCCTTGCCGTGAAAGGCGTGGGTCGCGTTCAGCAGATGGGAAAGGTCGACGTTGCGGACGGTGACGCCGGCGTCCGCGCGCACGTCGTGTCCCACCGGGTCGAGCGTCGCGTGGCCGTCGAGCTGGCCGCGCCCGACCGCGAAATCGATCTTCCGGAGGTCGATCGCCCCGTCCCGGATGTGCAAATCGACGACGATGTCGTCGAGCGGGATGTAGCGGCCCTCGATGTGATCGCCCTTGTAGGACAGGTCGACGTTCATCGCCTTGAGCTTGGGCAGGCTGATGGGCGTGGTCGGCAGCACGTTCGCGCGTCCGGCCTTGGCGCCGGCGTCGCCGTGCGCGGCCTTGTTCTCGGCCGCGTGGCCGGGCTTGGCGCCGATGAAGCCGCCGAGATCGACGAGGTTCACGTCGTGGGAGTGGAGCGTCGCGGTGAGGAACGGCGGCTTGTCGTGCGGGTCGACCGCGATGGTGCCGCCGAGATCGCTCGAGCCGAGCTTGCCCTCGAAATCGCGGAAGACGATCCGGTTCTTCGTGTAGTCGAGCGATCCGGCGATCCGGTAGGGCGGGGTGGTCGGGATCGGCACGCCGGTCAGCGCGTAGAGCTGCCCCATGTCGGGGCCCTGGAACACGAGGCGGAGACGCGCGCCGGTGAATGCGAGCGGGTCCTGCACGGTGCCGACGAGCGAGACGTGGGTTCCACCGTTGGCGACCTGGAGATCGATCGGATAGGGGGTCCGCTTGTCGCGGAGCGTGAGCAGCGCGCCGGCGACGAGGTGTCCGGTGACCGGTTGCGCGGCATAGGTGCCGTCGGCGGCGACGACGATGCGGTTCCTGGTCGCGTCGGCCGGGTCCTGCGTGGTGTGGACGAGCATGCGGAACTTCGCCCGCAGCTTCGCCATCGCGACGTCGATCCGGGTGTCCTCGATCGTGACGACGCCGATCTTGGGGCTCGGTGACGGTTTGGCCGGCGCCGGCGTCTTCGTCGGCTGCATGAACTTGAACGTGTAGTTGTTTGAATTGTCTGGCCGAGCGATGAGGTCGCCCTGCGCGCCGTCGACGTCGATCCGCGGGATCACCAGACCGTCGCCGCGGATGTAGTCGAGCACGCCGACGGCGACCGTGAGGTGCTTGACGGTCGCGACGGGAGGTTCGCCCGCGAAATCGCGCGGCTCGGCGACCACGACATCGTCGAGGGTCGCGGTGGTGACGCGGCCGAGATGGACGTGGAGATGCGTCGCCGTGACCGGACGGCCGAGCGCGTTGCTGGCCTGCCGCTCGACGATCGGCAGGAACCAGTCCCAATCCCAGAACACGATGAGCAGCGCCACGACGAGGACGAACCCCGCAAGCACGCCGAGACCGATCCGGCGCCGTCGTCCCGTTCGTTCCGCCACGCGTTCCCCCCAAACAGTCTGGCCAAACGCCGCCTGGGCGAGCGCGGTTCCGCGCCGGCCGGGTCGGGCGTATGTTCGGCGCCACCGGAGTCGTGTCGGATCATCGCATTGGCCTCAGACATTTCCAGGTTCGGCCGTCGGGCAGCCCTCGCCGGCGCGGCGGCGTCCCTCGCGTCCGCCGCCTGCGCGGCGCGCGCGGCCGGCGGCTACGGCGCGTTCCTGTCGCGGGTGAGCGCGGACGCGCGGGCGGAGGGGATCTCCGCGCCGACGGTCGCGGCGGCACTCGCGCCGCTCGCGCAGCCGAACGCGCGGGTGATCCAGCTCGACCGCCACCAACCCGAGTTCACGCTCACCTGGGCACAGTACAGGGCGCGCGTGCTGCCCGCTTCCCGCCTCCAGCAGGGACAGGAGGCGTACGGCGCGAACGCGACGCTGTTCGGCGCGGTCGACCGGCGATACGGCGTCGATCCGGGCGTGATCATCGGCATCTGGGGCCTCGAATCCGGGTTCGGGGCCAAGACCGGCAGCTACGGCGTGTTCGATGCGCTGGCGACGCTCGCCTATGACGGCCGCCGTGCCGCGTTCTTCCGGACCGAGCTGATCGACGCGCTGCGGATCGCCGACCGGCGCGCGGTGCCGGTCGGCGCCATGCTGAGCTCGTATGCCGGCGCGATGGGCCAGCCGCAGTTCATGCCGAGCGCCTACCTGCACTACGCGCAGGCCTGGAGCGGCAGCGACCGCGCCGACATCTGGACCAGCGAGGAGGACGTGTTCGCGTCGGTCGCGAACTATCTGGCCCATTCCGGCTGGCACGCGGGCGAACCCTGGGGCCAGCAGGTCCGGCTCACGCGCGCGGTGGACCCGTCGCTGCTCGGCCGCGGCGCCGGGCGCCCGCTCGGCGCCTGGGAGGCGCTCGGCGTGCGCCGGCAGGACGGGCGGCCGTTCTCGCGCTCGGACGTCGACGCGAGCCTGCTGCAGCCGGACGGCGAGGGCGGCGAGGCGTTCCTCGTTTACCGCAACTTCAACGCCATCCGGCGCTACAATCCATCGGACTATTACGCGCTCGCGGTCGGGCTGCTCGGCAGCGCTGCGACGTGAGGCGGCTCGCGGTCGGGCTCGGCGCGGCGTTGCTGCAGCTCGCGAGTTGCGGCCGGCCCGCGCCGCCGGCGCCGGCTTCGGTTGCGCGCTACGTGGTCGCCGCGCCCTGGCGCGGCGAGCGCGGCGTCTGGTTCTACCCGGCGGCGCGGTTCGGTGGCGGCTTCTCGGGCCTCGCGGTCGCCTGGGCGCCGCCGCCCGGGCCGCTCACCGACGGCGCCGTGTTCGACCCCGCCCGCCCGGCCGCCGCGGCGCAGTCGCTGCAGCTGCCGGTGGTGCTGGAGGTCACCAACCTGCTGAACGGGCGCCGGATGGACGTCCGCGCCGACGCGCTCGGCCCCGCCGATCCTGGCCGCGCGATCGCGCTCGACGCGGCCGCGATGCGTGCGCTGGGGATGACCGGCACGACGCCGGTCGCGGTCGCGATCGACGGGGCAGCGAGCCAGGCGATCGCCGACGATCTCGGCGGGCTGCCGCGGGCCGCGGCGACGGCGCCCCGGGAGGGCGTCACCGCGACGCCGCTCGGACCGCCCGGCAGCACGGCGCCCGCCGCGCCGGCCGCGTCGGCGGCGCTTCCGGACCGGTCGGGCGCCGCCGCTGACGACGATGCCTCGCGGGCTGGCACCGCCGTGCCCGACACCGTCACGGCGGTGCCGGTGTCGTCCGTGCTGCTGATGCTCGACGCCGGGCGGTTCAGCGATGCGGCGATCGCGCGGGGGGTCGCCGCCGCGATCGGCGGGCTGGCGACGGCGGACGGCCCCGGCCGGCACGCCTCCTGGCTGGTGACGCGCGGTCCTTTCGCGGACGTCGCGACCGCCGATGCGGCGCTGGACCAGGCGTTGGCGGCCGGGATAAGCGGGGCGCGCATCACCGCGGGTCCGACGTCCGATTCGGCCGGTGACGCGATGGGCGAGTAGGCCGGCGGGCGCGCGACGACGCCGGGGGGCGAGGACGAGGCGATGGGCGTGCGGGACGACAGGACACCGATCCTCGGACACGGGCTCGCGCGGCGTCCGGCGCTGCTCGGCGCGGTCGCGGCCGCCTTCGGCGCGACCCTCGCCGACGCCGTCGCGCGACCATCGCGTCACGCGGCGAAGAAGGATGCGGCGGGCGGCGAGGCGCCCGCCGATGCCGGCAGCCCGGCCGACACGCCGGTCGGTCCGTTCGACACGGTCGCGCGCTGGGCGTTCATCATCGACGACACCACCGGCGCCGTGCTGATGGACAAGGCGGCCGACGACGAGATGCCCCCGTCCTCGCTGACCAAGCTGATGACGGCCTACCTGACCTTCTCGGCGCTCGCCTCGGGCCGGCTCGCGCTCACCCAGCCGCTTCCCGTCAGCGAAAAGGCGTGGCGGATGCAGGGTTCGAAGATGTTCGTGCCGATCGGCGGCCAGGTGCAGGTCGACGACCTGATCCGCGGCATGATCATCCAGTCCGGCAACGACGCCTGCATCGTGCTGGCCGAGGGGATCAGCGGGTCGGAGGACCAGTTCGTCGCGCTGATGAACCAGACCGCGGCGAAGCTCGGGATGACGCGCAGCCACTTCATGAACGCGACCGGCTGGCCGGCCGACGGGCACGTGATGAGCGCGCGCGACATCGCGACGCTGGCGCACGACATCGTCCACACCTTCCCACAATATTACCATTTCTTCAGCGAGACGAGCTATCGGTTCGACAACATCGACCAGGGCAACCGCAACGTGCTGGTCGACAAGGGTCTCGCGGACGGGCTGAAGACGGGACACACCGACGCCGGCGGGTTCGGGATCTGCGCGAGCTCGCTCCGCGGTGGCCGACGCGTGATCATGGTGCTGAACGGCATGCCGTCCTCGCACGCGCGGGTGACCGAGAGCGAGCGCCTGCTCGAATGGGCGTTCGCGACGTTCCAGGACGTGACGCTGTTCCGGGCCGGGCAGGTGATCGACCACGCGCCGGTCTGGCTCGGCGCCGAGCGCGTCGTGCCGCTGGCGAGCGCCGCCGACGTGGTGCTGACGCTGCCGCCAGGCTGGCGCAACGGGCTCGCGGTCTCGGTGCGCTACGACGCGCCGCTCACGGCGCCGATCCGGAGCGGCGCCCGGGTCGGCACGCTCGACGTCGGCGGCCACGGCGTGCCGCCGATGCAGGTGCCGCTGGTCGCCGCGGCCGACGTGCCGCGGATGGCGCTGCCGATGCGCTCGCTCGCCGTGCTCGAGCACTACGTGACCGGCGGTTGAGCGACGCCACCCCCGGCATCCCGCCGCCGCGCGCGAACCCGCATCTGTTCGGCCACGCCGGCGCCGAGCGCGCGATGCGCGAGGCGGCGCGGTCGGGGCGGCTGCACCATGCCTGGCTGATCGCGGGCGCGGCCGGCATCGGCAAGGCGACGCTCGCGTTCCGCTTCGCGCGCGCGTTGCTGGCGGGGTTCCCGGGCGACGGCCTCGACGTTCCGCCCGCGCACCCCGTGTTCCGCCGCGTCGCGCACGGCACGCACGCCGATCTCGCGCTGCTGGAGCGGGCGTGGGACGACAGGCGCAAGCGCGTCAGGACCGAGATCGTCGCCGACGACGTCCGCGCGATCGGCGGTTTCCTGTCGCTCACGCCGGCCGAGGGCGGCTGGCGCGTCGTGGTGGTGGATGGGGCGGAGCATCTCAACCGTTCGGCCGCGAACGCGATGCTGAAGCTGCTGGAAGAGCCGCCGTCGCGCGCGATCCTGCTGCTGGTGTCGGCCGCGCCGGGACGGCTGCTGCCGACGGTCAGGAGCCGCTGCCGGACCCTGCGCCTGGCGCCGCTCGGCGAGGCGGCGGTCGCGGACGCGCTCGGGACGCTGCTGCCCGGCACCGACGCGGCGACGCGGCAGCGCCTCGCCGCCGGCGCGGCCGGGTCGCCGGGGCGCGCGATCGGCGCGGCCTCGCCGGAGCACGCGCGGATGCAAGCCGAGGTCGAGCGCGTGCTCGCCGACGAGGCGGACGCGCTCGCGCTCGCCGACCGCGTCGCGCGCGCCGAAGACGGGCTCGGGATGTTCGCCGACCTGCTGCGGTGCGGGCTCGAAGCGCGCGCCAGGGCCTTCGCCGCGACCGATCCCGCGGGCGCGGCCCGCGACGCCGCGTCGTCGCTGCGGATCGGCGCGCTGCGGGACGAGGCGGAGCGGTTCAACCTCGACCGGCGCCAGACGGTGCTCGCGGCGCTGGAGGAAGCGACGGCGCGGACCCGCGCCTGACCATGCTCCCGTCGCGCTTCGACGGACACGTCGGACTCGAAGTCACGGATCGAGACCCGCCGACATCGAGGATCTCGCAGGCCTCGCCCTCGATGGATCTGGTGTCCTGCCCACGAAGGTCGCCATACTTCATCGCGGACGGGCCGGATCAGCGGGCCACCGCAACCCAAGATCCAGGGCATGTTCAGCTGAGCCGGAGTCGGTCTGGCGGAAGGTCGTCCTCTAGAAACTCGGTGCATAGAGCGACTTGTCTCATGTGGTGGACGGGACCACGACGTGGTCCGGCCCACATGGGGCTGCTCGAGCGGCCTGTTCCGACCGCGCGTCGATGTCACGGACTTCGGAATCGGGTCACGGGAGGCAACGCCGCTTGCCTCGTTTCGTTCGGAGCCCGATGAGCAAGCGCTACTACCTGACGACGCCGATCTACTACGTGAACGGCTCGCCCCATATCGGGCACGCCTACACGTCGATCGCCGCCGACGTGCTGGCCCGCTGGAAGCGTCTGGACGGCTACGACGTCTTCTTCCTGACCGGCACCGACGAGCACGGGCAGAAGGTGGAGCGGGCGGCGCTCGACGGCGGGATGTCGCCGCACGACTTCGTCGACGGCGTTTCGGCCGAGTTCCGCGCGATGGCGGACAGTCTCGGCGTCGGCTACGACGATTTCATCCGAACCACCGAGCCGCGCCACCGTCGCGCCTGCCAGGCGCTGTGGTGTCGGATCCGCGACGCCGGCGACATCTATCTGGGCGCCTACGAGGGCTGGTACGCGCTCCGCGACGAGGCGTTCTACGACGAGGACGAGCTCGAAAGCGGGCCGGACGGGCAGAAGCGGGCGATCGCCACCGGCGCGCCCGTCTCGTGGGTGACGGAACCGTCCTATTTCTTCCGGCTGTCGGCCTGGGGCGACCGGCTGCTCGCCTTCTACGACGAGCATCCCGATTTCATCGGCCCGGCGGCGCGGCGGAACGAGATCGTGTCGTTCGTGCGCGCGGGCCTGCGCGATCTCTCGATCAGCCGCACCAGCTTCGCCTGGGGCGTGCCGGTGCCGGACGATCCGGGCCACGTGATGTATGTCTGGTTCGACGCGCTGACCAACTACCTGAGCGCGCTCGGCTGGCCGGACGAGACGCCGGCATCCGCGCGCTGGCCCGCCGACCTGCACCTGGTGGGCAAGGAGATCGCGCGTTTCCACGCCGTCTACTGGCCGGCCTTCCTGATGGCGGCGGGGCTGCCGACGCCGCGCCGGGTGTTCTCGCATGGCTGGTGGACGGTCGAGGGCGCGAAGATGAGCAAGTCGCTCGGCAACGCGATCGCGCCGGCGAGCCTGGTCGCGGAGTTCGGGCTCGATCCGTTCCGCTTCGTCCTGCTGCGCGAGGTGCCGTTCGGGCGCGACGGCGATTTCAGCCGGCGCGCGCTGATCAGCCGGCTGAACGTCGAGCTCGCCAACGAGCTCGGCAACCTGGCGCAGCGCACGCTGTCGCTGATCGCCCGCAACCTCGACGGCGTGCTGCCCGCCGCGGCCGGCGCGGCCGGCGCCGCCGACGCGCCGCCCGGCGAGGACGCCGCCCTGCTGGCCGAGGCGAACGGGCTGCCCGCTTCGCTGCGGCCGCTGCTCGACAGGCAGGCGTTCGGCGACGCGCTGGAAGAGATCTGGAAAGTGGTTCGGGCCTCGAACGTCTACGTCGACCGGCAGGCGCCCTGGGCGCTCCGGCGCACCGATCCCGCGCGGATGGCGGTCGTGCTGCGGGTGCTGACCGACGTGCTGCGCGTGCTCGGGACGGTGCTCACGCCGTTCATGCCCGGCAGCATGGCGCGCCTGCTCGACCAGCTCGGCGTGCCCGCGGACGCGCGTGATCTCGCCTCGCTCGCGACGGCGCTGCCGGGCGGCACGGTGCTGCCGGCACCGTCCGGCGTGTTCCCCCGCTACGTCGAGCCCGCGACCGCGTGATCGACAGCCACTGCCATCTCGACCATTACGCGCCCGACGAGCGCGCGGCGGCCATCGCGCGCGCACGCGAGGCCGGTCTCGCCGGCGTGGTGACGATCTCGACGCTGCTGTCGCAGGCCGACGCACTCGCCGCCATCGTGCGGGAAGCCGAGGCCGCGGGGCTTCGCGCCTGGCGGACGGTCGGCGTGCACCCGTGCCAGGTGGCCGACGAAGCACCGGTGCGGGTCGAGGAGCTGGAGGCCGCCGCCGCGTCGTCCGACGTGATCGGCATCGGCGAAAGCGGGCTCGACCACGTGGTGGCCGCGGCCGGGACCGAGGCGCTGCAGGTCGCGAGCTTCCGCGTGCACGCGGCGGCGGCGCGGCGGACCGGGCTGCCGCTGGTGGTGCACGCGCGCGGCGCCGACGAGGCGGTGGGCACGATCCTCGCCGACGAGCAGGCGCGGGGACCGTTCCCGTTCGTCATGCACTGCTTCTCGTCGGGCGCGGCGCTGGCCGCGCGGGCGGTGGCACTCGGGGGCTACGTGAGCTTCTCCGGCATCCTGACCTTTCCGAAGGCCGACGAGATCCGCGCCGTCGCGGCCGCCGTGCCGGCCGACCGGCTGCTGGTCGAGACCGACGCGCCGTTCCTGTCGCCGGTGCCGTTCCGCGGCAAGCGGAACGAGCCCGCGCGCGTGGTGCACACGGCGTCGGTGCTGGCGTCGGTGCGTGGCGCCGACGATGCGGCGCTGGACGCGCTCACGACCGCCAATTTCCACCGCCTGTTCCGGCGGGCGGCATGAGGTGGGGGGCGTGACCGGGCGCGTCGTCGTGCTCGGCTGCGGCGGTTCGAGCGGCGTGCCGAATATCGGCGGCGCCGACGGTGCCGGCGACTGGGGCGCGTGCGATCCGGCCGAGGCGCGCAACCGCCGCAGCAGGAGCTCGGTGGTGCTCGAGCTCGACGGCGGCACGCTGCTGGTCGACACCGGCCCCGATCTCCGCGAGCAGCTGCTCGCCTGCCGGATCGCGCGGGTCGACGCGATCGCGTTCACCCACGCCCATGCCGACCACGTGTGCGGGATCGACGACGTCCGCAGCCTCAACCGGATCGCCGGCCGGCCGCTCGATGCCTGGGCGACGGCGGACACGCTGGCCGAGCTCCGGGACCGCTTCGCCTACGCGTTCCTGCCGTGGCGCCCGCCCGTCTTCTACCGGCCGGTGCTGCAGCCGCGCGCCGTCGTCGCCGGCGAGACGGTCGGCATCCTCGGCGCGCTGGTGGCCACCTTCCCGCAGGTGCATGGCCGCATCCGCACGCTCGGCCTGCGCTCGGACTGGTTCGCCTACTCGACCGACGTGAGCGACCTCGAGCCGGCCGCCTTCGCCGCGCTCCGGGGCGTCGACACCTGGGTGATCGACTGCTTCCAGCGCGAGCCGCATGGCGGCCACGCGCATCTCGAGCGCGTGCTGCCCTGGGCGTGCCGGGTCGGCGCGCGCCGGACCATTCTCACGCATATGGGCCCGGACCTCGATTGGGACTGGATGCGCCGCCACCTGCCGACCGGCGTCGAGGCGGCGTTCGACGGCATGGTCATCGAGCCACCAACCTGACCGATGCCGTTCGGCCACGGCGTGGCCTGCCGATTGCAGTGTCGCCCGGCGATGACGTCCGATGGAGCGCGATTGATGTTGAAAGCGCGGTGGAGCCGGCGATAGCGTTGCGGATCACGGGCGCGAACGGATCAGAGTCGGTCATCGGGCTTGCGATGATCGAGGACCTGCTCACCTAGGAGATCACATCTCCAGCTCGTTTTTCTCACTGACCGGCGCGGTCACCGAAATTTGACTGCGACAGGAGTGCGTTGAATTCGGACGGTTGAGGCCGGACGGCGCGGGACATCCACTCCCACCTGATCAGTGTCAGGGAGCCGGCGGCCAGGAGGATTGGCTATGGCTCCGCTCGACGTTTTCTCGCTCGCCACCTCGCTCCGCGACCAACGTCGCGAAACCGAGATGAGCTTTTCCGATTACCTCGAGCTCTGCCGGACCGACCGCGGCGCCTATGCCGGCGCGGCGGAACGGATGCTGAAGGCGATCGGCGAGCCGGAAAGCATCGACACGTCGCGCGATCCGCGACTGTCCCGCATCTTCATGAACCGCACGCTCCGGGTGTATCCGGCGTTCGCCGACTTCCACGGCATGGAGGAGACGGTCGAACGGATCGTCGGCTTCTTCCGCCACGCGGCGCAGGGGCTCGAGGAGCGGAAGCAGATCCTTTATCTGCTCGGCCCGGTGGGCGGCGGCAAGTCGTCGCTCGGCGAGCGGCTGAAGGCGCTGATGGAGCGCGAGCCGATCTACGTCCTGAAGGCGGGCAAGACGCTGAGCCCGGTGTTCGAGAGTCCGCTCGGCCTGTTCGATCCCGATCGCTTCGGTGCCGTGCTGCAGGAGCGCTACAACATCCCGCCGCGCGTGCTGACCGGGGTGGCGAGCCCCTGGGCGCTGAAGCGGCTGGAGGAATTCGACGGCGACATGTCGCGCTTCACGGTGGTGAAGGTGCATCCGTCGCGGCTGCGGCAGATCGCGGTCGCCAAGACCGAGCCGGGCGACGACAACAACCAGGACGTTTCGGCGCTGGTCGGCAAGGTCGACATCCGCCAGCTCGAAAGCTTCAGCCAGAACGACGCCGACGCCTATGGCTTCTCGGGCGGTCTCAACCGCGCGAACCAGGGCATCCTCGAGTTCGTCGAGATGTTCAAGGCGCCGATCAAGATGCTGCATCCGCTGCTGACGGCGACGCAGGAAGGCAACTATGTCGGGACCGAGAACATCGGCTCGATCCCGTTCACCGGCATGATCCTCGCCCATTCCAACGAGGCGGAATGGCAGACCTTCCGCAACAACCGCACCAACGAGGCCTTCCTCGATCGCGTTTCGGTGGTCAAGGTGCCCTATTGCCTGCGCGCGTCCGAGGAAACGCGGATCTACGAGAAGCTGCTGCGCTCGTCGGAGCTCGCGGTGGCGCCGTGCGCGCCGCACACGCTCGAGATGCTGGCCCGCTTCGCGGTGCTGTCGCGTCTGCGCGCGCACCCGAACTCGACGCAATACGCCAAGATGCGGATCTACGACGGCGAGAACATCAAGGAGACCGACCCGAAGGCGCGGACGATGCAGGAGTACCGCGACAGCGCCGGCGTCGACGAGGGGATGGACGGGATCTCGACCCGGTTCGCGTTCAAGGTTCTGTCGGCGACCTTCAACCACGACGCGACCGAGATCGCCGCCGACCCCGTGCACCTGATGTACGTGCTGGAGCAGGCGGTGCGCCGCGAGCAGTTCCCCGCCGACACCGAAGCCGCCTATCTCGCGATGATCAAGTCGGAGCTGGCCGGACGCTATGCCGAGTATATCGGCAACGAGATCCAGAAGGCCTATCTCGAGAGCTACCACGATTACGGTCAGAACCTGTTCGACCGCTATCTCGACTACGCCGACGCCTGGATCGAGGATCAGGATTTCAAGGATCCCGACACCGGGCAGATGATGAGCCGCGACCTGCTGAATGCCGAACTGACCAAGACCGAGAAGCCGGCCGGCATCGCGAACCCGAAGGATTTCCGGAACGAGGTGGTGAAATTCGCGCTCCGCGCGCGGGCGCACAACAGCGGCCACAACCCGTCCTGGACCTCCTACGAGAAGATCCGCGACGTGATCGAGAAGCGGATGTTCAGTCAGGTCGAGGATCTGCTGCCGGTGATCAGCTTCGGATCCAAGCGGGACAACGACAGCGAGAAGAAGCACGGCGACTTCGTCGAGCGCATGGTGTCCCGCGGCTACACGGAACGTCAGGTTCGGCGACTGGTCGAGTGGTACATGCGCGTCAAGCAATCGGCCTGAGCGGGGCGGCATCCCAGGTGTTCATCATCGACCGGCGCTCGAACCCGCACGGCAAGAACCTCGAGAACAGGCGACGCGTGCTCGTCCGTGCGCGCGAATCGATGATCCGGGCGACGCGCGACGCGGTGTCGTCGGGGAAGCTGCGCGAGGTCGGCCACGGCGACGCGGTCAGCATCCCGGCCGATCAGTTGCACGAGCCGACCTTCCACACCGTGTTCTCGGGCGGGGCGCGCAACGTCGTGCTGTCGGGCAATCGCGTCTTCACCAAGGGTGACCGGATCAAGCGGCCGGAAGGCGGGGCAGGCGAGGGGGGCAGCGGCGAGGCCGGCGATGGTGGCGGCGGCGAGGACGAGTTCCGCTTCGTGCTGACGCGGGACGAGTTCCTCGACCTGTTCTTCGAGGATCTGGAGCTGCCCGATCTCGTCAAGCGCGAGATCGCGACGAGCGACGTGACGTCGCCGCAGCGGTCGGGGATCTCGAGCGACGGTTCGCCGTCGCAGCTCGATCTCGGCCGCACCATGCGCTACTCGATGGCGCGACGGATCGGCCTGCGGCGTCCGAAGAGCGACGAGGTGCGGGCGCTCGAAGCGGCGATCGCGCTCGCCGAAATCGGCGGCGTCGACCCGGATGGTTCCGCCGCGGGCAGCGCGACGCCGGACGAACTCGGCGCGCTTCGCGAGCGGCTGGTGACGCTCAATCGCCGCATGGCGCGGGTGCCGTGGATCGATCCGGTCGATCTGCGGTTCCGCCGCTTCTCGCCGGCGCCGAAGCCGAGCGCGCGCGCCGTCATGTTCTGCCTGATGGACGTTTCGGGCTCGATGACCGAGCAGATGAAGGATCTCGCCAAGCGCTTCTTCCTGCTGCTGCACGTGTTCCTCGAGCGCCGCTACAAGCGCGTCGACGTGGTGTTCGTCCGCCACACCGAGCAGGCCGAGGAGGTCGACGAGCAGACCTTCTTCACCGATCCGCGCACCGGCGGTACCATCGTCTCGTCCGCGCTGCTCGAGTTCCAGCGCATCCAGCGCGCGCGCTACCCGGCCGATCAATGGAACATCTACGTCGCGCAGGCTTCAGACGGCGACAATTTCTCGGGCGACACGCAGCGCGCCTCAGGCATCCTGGAAGGCGAAATCCTGCCTCTCGTGCAATATTACGCCTATATCGAGATCAGCGGCTCGGGCGCGGTGATCCGGGGCGAGAGCGATCTCTGGCGCGGCTACGCGCGCGTCGCCGCCGGCAGCCGCAACCTCGCCATGCGCCAGGTGAGCGACCGGCGCGACATCTTCCCGGTGTTCCGCGACCTGTTCTCGCGCCGCGACAAGTTGCTGTCGGCAGGGGGGCGCGCATGAGCGCGGTGATCGATGGAGGCGCCGACGGGTTACTCTATCGGGGCGTCGACTGGACCTACGACACGATCCAGAACTGCTACGAGGCGATCGAGCGGATCGGCGTCGGCGAGCTCGGCCTCGATCTCTACGACAACCGCATCGAACTGATCACGTCCGAGCAGATGCTCGACGTCTACACGACGTCGGGCCTGCCGCTGACCTACAAGCACTGGTCGTTTGGCAAACGTTTCGTCAGCCACGAGAACGCCTACCGCCGCGGCCTGATGGGGCTGGCCTACGAGGTGGTGATCAATTCGGACCCGTGCATCTCCTATCTGATGGAGGAGAACACGGCGACGATGCAGGCGCTGGTGATCGCGCACGCGGCGTTCGGCCACAATCACTTCTTCAAGAACAACCGTGTGTTCCGTCAGTGGACGGAGCCGTCGGGTATCCTCGACTACCTCGAATTCGCGCGCGGCTATGTCAGCCGCTGCGAGGAGCAGCATGGCAGGCGGGCGGTCGAGCGCATCCTCGATGCCGCGCACGCGCTGCAGGGTCAGGCGGTGCACAGGAGTGCCGGCGCGCGCCCGCTCGACCTCAAATCGGAGACCGATCGCGAACGCGAGCGGATCGAGCACGAGGAGCGCAGCTTCAACGATCTCTGGCGCACGGTCCCGTCCGGCACGCGCGGCAAGCGCGACGAGAAGCTGACCGACCGTCGGCGGCGGCTGGGCCTGCCCGAGGAAAACGTGCTCTATTTCCTCGAGAAGAACGCGCCGAGGCTCGAGCGGTGGGAGCGCGAGGTGATCCGCATCGTGCGGCTGATCGCGCAGTATTTCTATCCGCAGCCGCAGGTGAAGGTCATGAACGAGGGGTGCGCCACCTGGGTGCACCAGCACATCATGACGCGGTTGCATGAGCAGAACCGGATCGACGACGCCGCCTATCTCGAAGTGCTGCACTCGACGACGAACGTCATCATGCAGCCGGGCTTCGATCATCCGGCATCGTCGGGGTTCAACCCCTACGCGCTCGGCTACGCGATGATGTCGGACATCGCGCGCGTGTGCACGGCGCCGACTGCGGAGGACCGGGCCTGGTTTCCGGACATCGCCGGCAACCGGGATCCGCTCGCGACGCTGCGGCACGTATGGGCCGAATACCGGGACGAGAGCTTCATCCTGCAGTTCCTGTCGCCCGCGGTGATGCGTCAGTTTCGCATGTTCCGGCTGCTGGACGACGCGTCGAAGTCCTACCTGCTGGTCGACGCGATCCACGACGACGAGGGCTATCGCGAGATCAGGCGCGCGTTGTCGCGCTTCCATGATCCGAGCCGCTACGCGCCCGAGATCCAGATCGTCGACGCCGACCTCTCGGCCGATCGCTGCCTGCATGTCGAGCACCGGACGAAACCCGGTCAGCTGCTGCACAAGAAGGACGCCGACCAGACGCTCCGCGCGCTCGCCGATCTCTGGGGCTACGAGGTCAAGCTGATCGAAATCGACGAGAGCAACGACAGTATCCTTGCCCGTCACGGCGCGCTCCCACCGCCCGGACGACGGGTCTGAGTGGGCGAGGGATCGCCGCTCCCGCGTATCCCTTCGCCGGGCGTTGCCTTCGCCTCGCGCCACGACCACGCCCTTGAGATCGCGCGCCTGGTTCGACAATCCGGCGAACCGGCGCTCCGCATCGACAGTTATCTCAATAGTGGGGCCACGCCATACGCCGGATGCTGGATTCACGTTTAGCGGCATGGACCGGGAATACGGTCATGCGGCAGCGACCTTGGGCAGGCTGGCGACCATGCCACGCAGCGGCCTGAACCCGTCCGGTCCAAAGCTGGCGTCGGCACCCCAGAGATAGTCGCCGGTGAGGTTGAGGTGTTGCCAGCCGAGCGGGGCAAAGTGGGCGAGCAGCGCGGTTGGGATCAGGTCGCCGTTGCGCTGTGCTGCGCCCAGGGCGCGACCGAGGTAGACGGTGTTCCACAGCGCGATGGCGGCCGTGACCAGGGCGAGGCCGCTGGCCCGGTGCTGCTGGGCCTGGGCCGTGCGGTCGTGCAGCCGCCCGAGGCGGTGGAAGCACACGGCACGAGCCAGGGCGTTGCGGCTGTCGCCCTTGTTCAGCTCCGCCGTGGCTTGCCGGCGAAGCTGGGGCCGCTCCAGCCAGTCCAGGGCGTGCAGGGTGCGCTCAATGCGTCCGATCTCCCGCAGCGCCAGGGCCAGCCCGTTCTGCCGCGGGTAGGCGCCGAGCCGCTTGAGTAGCAGAGAGGCGCTGATCGTGCCCGTCCGCACCGAGGCCGCCATCCGGAGCACGTCGTCCCACTGCGTCGCGATCAGCTTATCGTCGGGCTTGCCCGCGATGAACGGCGCGAGCGCCGACCATGTCGAGGCCGGGCCGAAGGCGTAGAGCTTGCGGTCGGCGGGGTTAGGGATGCGCGGAGCGAAGCGAAAGCCCAGGAGATGCGCCAAAGCAAACACATGGTCGCTCACCCCGCCGCCGTCCGTGTGGTGCACGGAGATGCTGAGGTCAGCCTCGTGGTAGAGTAGAGTTCATCTGCTACGGGCCAGGCCCGTGCAGAAACAAGGGCTTGCAGGCCGCTTTGCAGAGGGGGTCCAATTGGGACAGCGGGCCGCGCTTTACTGCCGGGTTTCGACCGCCGACCAATCCTGCGAACGCCAGGAGCGGGATCTGGCCGGGTTCGCCGCCCGCGCAGGCTACGAGGTTGTCGGCACCTACAAAGAAACAGCGTCTGGGGTGAGACTGGACCGAGCTGAGCGGCGCAAAGTGCTGGCGCTCGCGCAGCGGCGCGAAATCGACGCGGTGCTGGTGACGGAGCTGTCGTGCTGGGGCCGCAGTACGACGGACCTGTTGGCCACGCTCAAGGAGCTGGAGACCCGGCGTGTCTCGCTGGTGGCGCTGAACGGGATGGCGTTCGACCTAACGACGCCGCACGGGCGCTTGATGGCCACGCTGCTGGCCGGCATCGCCGAGTTCGAGCGCGAGCTGACCCAGGAGCGCATCCGGTCCGGCATCGCCGCGGCCAAGGCCCGCGGCAAGCCGCTGGGCCGCCAGCCCGGCCAGCGGCCGAAGTCGGACCGCCTTGCGCCCAAGGTGCTAGCCCTCATCGCGCGGGGCCGCAGCTACCGCCTGGTCGGGCGCGAAGTAGGGCTGAGCAAGAACACCGTCGCCGGGATAGTACAGCGGAGCCGGGCGCCTTGACGGCCGATGGCACCGTGCTGCGCGGGCCGCGCGTCGTATTGCGCCCACCCCGGCCGGAGGACACAGCGGGTCGCTTGGCGTTGGGCAACGATCCAGAGATCATGCGGATGTTCGGCGCCGACCCGGCGAACCTGCAGCCGCTGGCCGAGGCCGACGCGGCACGCTGGGTTGAGGGTTTGGCCGGGCACCCGTATGCCTGGGTGGTGGAGCACGAAGGTCGGCTACTCGGCGAGGCGCGCCTGGACGGTGTGGACCCGCACGACAAGAGAGCACGGCTGGCGGTCGGCTTCTATGATACGGCGAAGCTCGGCATAGGGCTGGGCCGGCAAGCAGTCCGGCTCGTGCTGGCACACGCCTTCGGCCCGCTCGGGCTGCACCGGATCAGCTTGCGCGTGGTCGCCTATAACGAGCGCGCGATCCGCTGCTACCGAGCCTGCGGCTTCGTCGTAGAGGGCCTCGAGCGCGAAGCCGCCTTTGTTGGTGGCGAATGGCACGACGACGTCATAATGGGCGTCCTCGCCCGCGAGTTCCTGCGAGCCGCCTGATGCACGGAGGGGACGCTTGCGAGTTCCTCGACCTTACAGGCTTTCCAGTCTGCTAAACGTAAATTCAGCTCCGTTCTATGGCGTAACCCCTAGTGGGCTTTCGGGCCGCGAGCTGCAGCCCGGCAAGCCGGTGGTCGGCATCGCCAGACCGGGTCCGATCTCAGTCCTCGACCTTCCGATCCTGGCGGCGGATCCAGGGCGAGACAACCGACCAGCTCGAGACCGGCGCGGTGCTCGAGTTCGCGACGCGCAACCAGCGCATCGCCGAGGCGATGGGCGTGCCACGCGGCCGTCGCTGGGGTCGTCGGGGCGCGGCGATGCGATCGACTGACCGACCCGCGCCTGGATCAGTCCGATCCGCCACGCCCTCGATTGGCATAATATATCTTATGCGTGGTTTCGGTGCGGTGGTTCCGTTCGGCAATCCGCCCATCCTGTTCCAGGCGCCCGACCACCACCACGATCGAACTCGTCGGGGTCGACATTCGGCGACGTGTCGGACGCGAACGGGCTCGCACTGACGCGTGACATGCGTCCGATGCGCGGCTCGGCACCTCGAGCAGGCTGGCATCACGTGGCGCCTTCGCACCGGGTGAGCGCGTGCCGCACCGCCTTCCCCGCTCAGCGCACAGGACTGTGATGACGCGCGGAATGCGCGAGATGGTGGTCGCATCCGGCGCCAGATCGCGTGGGCGAAGCAACGCCGTGATGCCGCCGCCGCGATGCACGGTCGGTTTCCTTTCGGGTTCTGCCAGTTCACATCCCGTCGGCGCGATCCCAACGGCGTCGATCGGAGCGGGATCGTTCGCGGCTGAAGCCGGCTCCTTGCAGCATCGCCGAAGCGAACGATCGGCCGCCATCGAACGGCGCATTCGGGCACCCCGGCACGTGACCGCTGCGCCGCCTCCGCCGCCGGCGCGACAGCGCGCGGCTGACGCGTGATCACGGTCTCGTTGGTGTGTCCGCACCTGAGTTGACAGCAGCATCGGCCACGCGTGATTGGGCTCATGCCCCTGGACGGACCGGATCGCTGCCATTGCTTCGCCACCAGACGCGGCGCGCGACGTTTGACGCGGCTCTACGACCAGCATCTCGCGCCGTCCGGCTTGACGATCTCGCAGTTCACGATCCTCGCGATGCTCATGCACGAACGCGGCCTGCGACTTGCGGAGTTGGCCGAGCGGATGGTGATGGATCGCACCACCGTCGTCCGCGCCCTGCGGCCGCTGCAGACGCAGGGCCTGGTCGAAGCGCGTCCGCCGAAGACCGGTCGCGCGCTCGAGCTGTTCCTGTCGCGTCGCGGTGTCCGCCGCGTCGAGGCGGCCCTGCCGCTGTGGGAGATGGCGCAGACCACGTTCGAGGGCGATTTCGGCCGCGCCCGCGCCGCGCGGCTGCGTCGCGAACTCGACGAGCTCGCCACCGGCGCGTGAGCCTGAGGCCCCGCGTGCACATGCACGCCACGAGGGCCTGTCGCGCGTCCTAGGTCGCTTTCGTCCCGTTCGAGCGAGATGTCCGATCGTTGCGAGCTGCACGACGGCCGGATCTCCGGTCGAGCGGAGCCGCCCCGATCCGTCGAAGCGCCGGCCTGCCGCCGCGCGTCGCGCGCCCCCGACTGGGCGTCGACCACCGCGTGTGCCACATTCGCCCGCTCCGAGGAGACCCGACGGCATGGGCCATCCCGACTTCACCGGACGCCGCGCGCTGGTCACCGGCGCCGGCAAGGGGATCGGCCGCGAGGTCGTCCGGCAACTGGCGCGCGCAGGATGCGCCGTCGTCGCCCTGAGCCGGACCGAAGCCGATCTCGTGTCGCTCCGGGACGAGACCGGTTGCGACATCGTCGCGGTCGACGTCGAGGATCTCGATGCGGCCGCGCGCGGTGTCACCGACGCGCTGCCGATCGACCTGCTCGTGAACAATGCCGGCGTCACCTCGCTGCAACCGGCGCTCGCCGCCGACATGGACGCGTTCCGCCGCGTGCTCGCGGTCAACACGGTCGCGCCGCTCCGTGTCGCGCAGGTGGTGGCGCGCGACCTGATCGCGCGCGGCCGTCCGGGCGCGATCGTCAACGTGTCGAGCGTCGCGTCCACCGTCGCGTTCGCCGATCACGCCGCCTACTGCGCGTCGAAGGGCGCGCTCGACGCGCTCACCCGCGTGCTGGCGCTCGAATGGGGGCCGCACGGGATCCGGGTCAACGCGGTCAACCCCACCGTCACGCTGACCCCGATGGGCGAACTCGCCTGGTCCGATCCGGAGAAAGCCGCGCCGATGTTGCGCCGCATCGCGCTCGGGCGCTTCTGCACGCCGGCCGACGTCGCCGACGTGATCCTGGCACTGCTCGGCGACCGGAGCGCGATGCTGAACGGCGTCACGTTGCCGATCGACGGCGGCTTCACCGCGGGCTGACCGAACGTTGCGCGGACCGGCAACCTTGCCGACCTGGCACGTTCCCGGGCACAAGGCGCCGTGTCCGACCTGCCGCACCCTGCCCCGCCCCCGTCTTCGTCCATGACGCCGCCTTCGTCTCTGACGCCGTCCGCGTCCTTGCCGCTCGCCCGCGTCGAGACGCGACTGATCGACGGCCGGGCGATCGCGCGCGGAATCAAGGATGCGGTCGCCGGCGACGTCGCCGGCTTCCATGCCGCACGCGGCGTGACGCCCGGGCTCGCCGTCGTCCTGGTCGGCGACGATCCGGCGAGCGAGGTCTATGTCCGGTCGAAGGCCCGCGAGGCGCGCGCCGCCGGCATGAACTCCTTCGAGCACCGCCTCGGCGCCGACGCGACCGAGGCCGCGCTGCTCGACCTGGTCGCAGCCCTCAACGCCGACGACGCCGTGCACGGCATCCTCGTGCAATTGCCGCTGCCGCCGCAGATCGACACGCTCGCCGTGCTCGGCGCCATCGATCCCGACAAGGACGTCGACGGGTTCCACGTCGTCAACGCCGGCCGCCTCGCGACCGGCCACCCTGCCCTCGTGCCCTGCACGCCGCTCGGCTGCATGATCCTGATCCGCTCGGTCCTCGGCGACGATCTCGCCGGCTGCCGCGCCGTGGTGATCGGCACGTCGAACATCGTCGGGCGTCCGATGGCGCAGCTCCTGCTGCGTGCGGAGTGCACGGTCGTGAGCACGCATTCGAAGACGCGCGACGTCGCCGCCGAGACGCGGACGGCCGACATCGTCGTCGCCGCCGCGGGGCGCCCCGGTCTCGTCCGCGGCGACTGGATCAAGCCGGGCGCCACCGTGATCGATGTCGGGATCAATCGCGTGACGACGGCGGCGGGCTCGCGCCTGGTCGGCGACGTCGCGTTCGAGGAAGCGATGGGCGTCGCGGGCGCGCTCACGCCGGTGCCGGGCGGCGTCGGGCCGATGACGGTTGCCTGCCTGCTGCGGAACACGCTGTCCGCGGCCGAAGCCATCGTCCGACGCTGACGCGTCGGGTGTCGGACCCTCCGGCTTAGAGCTTAGTAGATAGAGCTTGTCTCACGTTGACCGGACCACGTCGTGGTCCGGTCAACATGAGGTTGCTCAAGAGCATCTTTCGACCAGACGGAGTCGTCTGATCGAAAGGAAATGCTCTCTTGTCAGAGAGGTAGAGCACTTCCCGATCCGATCGGATCGGGAAGTGCTCTAGGCGCCGAGCCAGGCCAGCACGCCGTCGCGGCTACGGAACTGGCCGACCGATCGCGTCGTGACGTCGGGCCCGAGTTCGGCGGCCATCGCCGCGAGCGCGGCACCGGGTCCGAGCTCGAGAAACCGGCGCGCGCCGAGCTCGCGGCAGCTGTCGAGGCACGCCGCCCAGTCGATCGTGGTCGAGATCTGCGCCGCCAGCGCGAGCAGGCCGGCCTCCGTGTCGCGGACCACCGCGCCGTCGATCCCGCTCAGCAACCGCACGCCGGGCGGCTGCACCCCGAGCGTTTCGGCCTGCAGCCGCGTCCCGAACGACGGGCTCGCGGAGGCGAGCAGCGCGGTGTGCGACGGCACTGCGACGGGAAGACGCCGCGCCGTGCGCGCGCCTCCCGCGATCGCCGCTTCCAGGCACGCCGCCAGCGCCGCCCCGTCGCCGCCGATCACGACGCTCTCGGGACCGTTGTGGATCGCGACATGGCCGCCATGCGCCGCGAGCATCGCGTCGAGCGCGGCCCGCCGCAGCCCGACGATCGCCGCGAGACCGGCCCCTGCCGGCGCCGCCGCGTCCATCACCGCCGCGCGCGAAGCGGCGAGCGCGAGCACTTGCGCCGGCGCGAACAGGCCGGCGCAGCCCCAGGCGGCGAGCTCGCCGACGCTGTAGCCCGCGAGCACCACGCCGGCAGGCCGCCGCGCCCCGATCATCGCCCAGGCCGCCAGAGCCTGCGTGCAGCAGAGGATCTGGCCGGCGCGGTTGCCGAACAGCGCCGCCTCGTCGGCGTCTCGCACGAAGCGCCGCGGGTCGGCGCCGTCGAGGAACGCGGCGGCCGCCTCGAACACGGGCGCCGCCTCGGGCACGTCGCCGAGCCAGCGGAACATCTCGCGATGCTGACCGCCCTGCCCCGAACACAGGATCGCGACCGGCTCGCTCAAGACGCGGGTGCACCGGCGCCGGCGTCACCCACCCGGTCGCGCCTCGGCGCGAACACGCGCGGCGACCTCCGCCGCCTTCGTCCGGCCGCCGCGCTCGGACCCGAGCCGGTCGCGCCGGTCCTCGCCGACAGCGTCCGCCACCAGGACCCGGTCGAGCGCGTCGGCGTAGCGGCCGCGATCGTCGTCCCACGTCTCGGTCACCGCGCCGGTCGCCGCGAGCGGTTCGATGCCGGGGGCGAAGATCGGCGTCGTCTTCGCCAGGCCCTCGAGCCGGTCGAGCGGCAGCTTGGTCACGCGCGCGATCGACGGCAGGTCCATCACGCTCGGCGCGGCGCCCGGAACCGCGATCAGGATGTCGGTCGAGAGCGCGGTCGCGATGAACGCACCGGCCGCCGCACCGCCGTAAAGGATGCCGACCGTCCGATGCCCACGGGAAGAGGCGAGCGCGAAACTCTTCGCGAGATGCGCGAGATAGTCCGCGAGACCGAGCAGCTCGTCGCGCCGCGTCATGCTCTGGCTTTGCGTGTCGACCAGGACCACGAGCGGCGCAGGCGGCGCGCGTTCCGCATGCGCGAGCACGACACCGGAGAGGCGGATCGCCGCGTCGACGCCGACCGGTTTGCCGTCCGACACGCCGACCACGCCGACAAGCATGCCGGCCTTCGTCGTGGCCCGACCGGAGGTAACGCCGAACGCATCGGTGTCGAGCGCATGGCCGCCGGGGAACAGCGCGTCCGCGAGTTCAGCGAGCGTCATGGGCCGCCGCATCCTTCGCGCACAGCGCGTCGAACTCGTCGTCGTCGAGGTCGGCGATCGTCGCGGGATCGTCGATCCCGAGCCTGGTCCAGATTTCGGTGGCGTCGCGGCTGTCGCCGTCCTCGGCGAGCCGCCGCTCGAGCCGCGATTGCTCGTCGCGCAACGTCGCGAGGTCGAACGCCGCGACACGGTCCTGCGCGAGCGCGATCGCCGCCGCGCGGAACGCGTCGATCCGGTCGGCGACGCAGGCATCGGCAACGCCCATCAGCCGTCGCGTGCGCCCGCCGGTGATCCGCCAGACCAGCGCACGGTCCTTCGCGTCGAACTCCTCGACCCCCTTGTTGGTCTCGATCACTTCGGGACCGGACACGCCGATCCGGCCATGCCGCGAGATCACGATGCGCGCGCAGCAGCACGTGATGATGCCGCCGCCGCCGAACGCGCCCGCCCTGCCGCCGACGAGCGCGATCACCCGGACGCCGGCGCCCCGCGCCTCGCAGATCGCCCGGACGGTCTCGGACACCGCGAGCTCCCCCGCGTTCGCCTCCTGCAACCGGACGCCGCCGGTGTCGAGCAGCAGCAGCACGGTGCCGCCATCGCCGTCCCGCGCCGCGTCGCGCGCGGCACGCAGCAGGCCCACGACCTTGGCGCCCGAGATCTCGCCGAACGTGCCCCCCATGAAACGGCCCTCCTGGGCGGCGAGCAGGACGGGACGGCCGTCGAGCCGGCCGCGCCCGACCACGGCGCCGTCGTCGAACGCGCGCGGCAGGTCGAACAGCGGCAGATGCGGGCTCATCTCCCGCTGCTCCGGCCCGAGGAACTCGGCGAAACTGCCCGGGTCGAGCATGCCCGCCACCCGCTCCCGCGCCGTGGCCTCGAGCCAGCTCGCGCGCGACAGATCGGTCGCCGGCGTCACGACGCCACCTCGAGCGCGCGCGCCGCCTGCATCAGGCGCAGCATCACCGTGTCGGGCTTGGCGCCGCCGTCGTTGACCCGGAACCGCACGCCGCCCGGACGCGCGCGCTCGACGAAATCCTGCACCACCGCGCGCCAGACATCGCCGAAACCGGTCACCGGCGTCGCGATCTCGACCACGCACCACGCGGCCTCCTCGACCCGCTCGGCCAGGATCTCGAGATTGCCGGACGCGACGACGCCGACGATCGCCTGTCGCGCGGTGCCGCCGAGCGCATCCTCGGCCTGGTGGCGCAACGTCATGTTCTCCATCGCCCGACCCCTACCAGTTGCGGAACCTGGCGGGCGGTCGATACAGCCCGCCAGACCAGTCGGCGAGCTCCTTGATCGACCGCGCCGCCAGCAGATGCCGCGTCGCATCCAGCGGATCGACGCCGAGATCCTCCGGCCGCCTGACGATGCCGCGCGCGCGCAGATCCGCCACCATCCCGCGGTCGCGCTGCCGCCCGATCTCGGTGTAGCCCGCGACGCCGCGGATCGCCTGCTCGCGCTCGGCGCGGCCGCGACAGAGCAGCAGGTTCGCGATCCCCTCCTCGGTCACGACATGCGTGACGTCGTCGCCATAGATCATCACCGGCGCGAGTTCGAGCTGCAGCTTTTCGGCCAGCGCCAGGCTGTCGAGCGTCTCGACGAACGCCGGCACATTGCCCGCGCCGAACGTCTCCATCATCTGCACGACGAGCTTCCGGCCGCGCACCAGTCGCGTGCCGCCACCCTCCGACGCCTCGCGTCCGGCCTTGAGCCAGGCCTCGGTCGGGTGACGCCGGCCATGCGCGTCGGCCCCCATGTTCGGCGCGCCGCCGAACCCCGCGATACGGTTCGGCGTGACAGTGGACGAATTGCCGTCGAGATCGATCTGCAGCGTCGAGCCGATGAACATGTCGCACGCGTAGAGCCCGGCGTTCTGGCACATCATCCGGTTCGATCGCATCGAACCGTCCCGCCCGGTGAAGTAGATGTCGGGCCGCGCCCGCATGTAGTCGTCCATCCCGACTTCGGAACCGAAGCAGTGAATCTGCGACACCCAGCCGCTCTCGATCGCCGGGATCAGCGTCGGATGCGGGTTCAGCGCCCAATGCGTCGCGATCCTGCCCTTCAGCCCGAGCGCGTCGGCATAGGTCGGCAGCAGCAGCTCGATCGCCGCCGTCGCGAAGCCGATCCCGTGATTGAGACGCCTGACGCCATACTCGGCATAGATCCCCCTGATCGCCATCATGGCCATCAGGATCTGCGTTTCCGTGACATCGGCGGGATCGCGCGTGAACAGCGGCTCGACATAGAAGCGGTCCGGCGACTGCACCACGAAATCGACCTGGTCGCCCTGGATGTCGACGCGCGGCAGCGAGTCGACGATCTCGTTGACCTGAGCGACGACGATGCCGTTCTTGAATGCCGTCGCCTCGACGATCGTCGGCGTGTCCTCGGTGTTCGGCCCCGTGTACAGATTGCCCTGCCGATCGGCCGCCCTTGCCACGATCAGCGCCACGTTCGGCGTCAGATCCATGTAGTAGCGCGCGAACAGCTCGATATAGGTGTGGATCGCGCCGAGCTCGATCCTGCCCTTGTCGAGCGCGCGCGCGATCGCGCCGCTCTGCGGGCCGGAATACGAGAAATCGAGCTTCCGCGCGATGCCGCTCTCGAACAGCTCGATATGCTCCGGCAGCACGATCCCCGATTGCACGACGTGCAGGTCATGGATCACCGACCGGTCGGCCGCCACCAGACAACGCGCGAGAAAATCCGCCTGCTTCTGATTGTCGCCCTCGAGACAAACCCGGTCGCCCGGCCGGATCACCGCCTCGAGCAGCCGCGTCACATCCCCGGCCTGCACCACCTTGCCGTCCGCCAGCGCCGCCGCCGCCTCGAGCCGCGCCCCACGCGCCGTCCTCGCCTTCGCCCAATCCACCATGCGCCACCCTCTCCGCCCCGAAGCGCGCGCCGGCCGCGTGCGGTTGCGGTGTTCGGTGTTGAAGGAAGGCCAGGGCTCTGCCCTGGACCCGCCAAGGGCCCGAGGCCCTTGGATCCCTTGAGTTAAGGAAAACCCCGGGCCGCATATGTGCGGGCAGGCCTCGTCGGCCCGGGGTTTTCCTTAACTGATGGATTGTCAAGGCCGCCGCCTTGACCGGGGTCCAGGGGCAGAGCCCCTGGCCTTCCTCCCTCACCCAAACAACGCATCCCGCAACGCGTGCCAGCTCGTCGCGTCCGGTGCCGCGAGCAGGCCGCCCGAGAGGTCGGCGGCGCGGTAGGGCGTGCCGTCGAGGCGGGCGACATGACCGCCGGCTTCCGTGAACAGCAGCGTTCCGGGCGCGTGGTCCCAGGGCATCGTGGTCGAGTAGAGCAGGAAGTGGCAGTGGCCGGAGGCCGCCATCCGGTATTCGTGCGCGGCGCAGCGGTAGTCCCAGCTCGCCAGCGTGCCGAGCAATGCGGTCGCGAGGCGTGGCGCGTCGGCGCCGAAGTGACGCGGACCTGCCTTGCCGGCCATGTCGGCGACGGAAGCGGGCGCTGCGACGCGGAGCGGCTCGCGCGTGCCGCCGGTCGTGACGATGAAGGCGCCACCCCCTCGCGTCGCGACCGCGCTGTCGCCGCAGACCGGATCGTGGATGACGGCGGCGACGGTTTGGCCGTCCTCGATCAGGGCGGCCATGGTGCCGAACAGGGGCAGGCCGGCGGCGTAGTTGGCGGTGCCGTCGACCGGGTCGACCACGATCGCGCGTGCGGCGCCGGCGAGACGCGCGATGAGGTCGGGGTCGGCGGCGGCGGCTTCTTCGCCGATCACGATGGCGTCCGGAAAGGCGTCGGCGAGGCGGGACGCGATCATGCGCTCGGCCGCCTCGTCGGCTTCGGTCACGAGGTCGAGCGGTCCGCTCTTGCAGCGCACGGCGGCGCGGTCGAGGGCGCGGAAGCGCGGCATCACCTCGCGCGCGGCCGCCTCGCGGAGGATCGCGTCGAGGCGGTGCGCCGCCTCGTCCAGACCAGTCATGAGCGGTCCTCCGTCTCGCGCTCGAAGCGCGCGCGGTCTTCCGGTCGCAGGCGCACGGTGAGTGCGATCCGTTCGTCGGTGTCGTCGCGGGAAAGCACCTCGCCGTGCTCGTAGAGCCAGGCGAGGCGGGCGCCGTCCGACGTGCCGACCGCGACGTCGAGTGTTTCCATGCCGGCCGAAAGGCGCGCGTCGATCGCGGCGAGCAGGTCGGGCAGTCCGACGCCGGTGAGCGCCGACACGCCGACGGCGCCGGGGATGTCGGGCGACGGCGCGTCGGGCGGCAGCAGGTCGATCTTGTTCAGCACCTCGAAGCAGCGTTCGCGCCATTCGGCATCGAGGGCGTGGTCTTCCACCAT
This sequence comes from Acetobacteraceae bacterium, assembly GCA_965199345.1. Taxonomy (GTDB): domain Bacteria; phylum Pseudomonadota; class Alphaproteobacteria; order Acetobacterales; family Acetobacteraceae; genus CAXTPV01. The sequence goes on along the minus strand of CBDARA010000002.1, from coordinate 1,432,701 downwards.
GTTGTCGAGCACGGTGGTGACGTCGGCGCGCTGCGCCGTGCTGTCGGGGTGGGCGACGTCGCGCACGTGCAGGATGATGTCGGCCTCGGCGACTTCCTCGAGGGTCGCGCGGAAGGCGGCGACGAGTTCGGTCGGCAGTTCGCTGATGAAGCCCACGGTGTCGGACAGGATCACTCGTCGGCCGGACGGCAGCTGCAATCCCCGCATGGTGGGATCGAGCGTCGCGAAGAGCTGGTTCTCGGCGTGTACGGCGGCCCCCGTGAGCGCGTTGAACAGCGTCGATTTGCCGGCGTTCGTATAGCCCACGAGGGCGACGATCGGGAACGGCACGCGCTTCCGCGCCGAGCGATGCAGGCCGCGCGTGCGGCGCACCTGCTCGAGTTCGCGCTTGAGCTTGACGATGCGGTCGCCGATCAGGCGGCGATCGGCCTCGATCTGCGTCTCGCCGGGGCCGCCGAGGAAGCCGAAGCCGCCGCGCTGCCGCTCGAGATGGGTCCAGGACCGCACCAGGCGGGAGCGCTGGTATTCGAGATGGGCGAGTTCCACCTGCAGCGATCCCTCGCGGGTCGCGGCGCGCTCGCCGAAGATGTCGAGGATGAGACCGGTGCGGTCGATCACCTTGCACGACCAGGCACGTTCGAGGTTGCGCTGTTGCACGGGGCTGAGCGTCGCGTCGACCACGACGACCTCGACCTCGCGCTCGACGATGGTGGCGCGGAGGTTTTCGACCTGACCTTCCCCGAGCAGCGTCGACGGGCGGCGTTGGCGCAGCGGCAGGATCCCGGACGCGACCACCACGAGACGGATCGACGCGCCGAGACCGACCGCTTCGGCGAGGCGCGCCTCCGCGGCGCGTCCCTGCTCGTGCCGATCCCACGGCAGCAGCACCGCAGCTTTGGTCGGTGCGGCTTCGGTCTCGATCGATCCGTCCCGGCTTGCCACTGGCCTCAGTCGACACCCGGATGGCCGATGTCGCGCACCGTCAGCGTGCCCGGACCGACGCGCGAGGCGGTGGCGGTGCCTGCCGGCGTCGCGGCTTGCGCCGGCGTCTCGCGGCCGCCTTCTTCCTTGGACGGGTCGAACAGCTGGATCGGGGCGCCCGGCATGACGGTCGAGATCGCGTGCTTGTAGACGAGCTGCGTATGGCCGTCCCGGCGCAGCAGGACCGAGAAATTGTCGAACCAGGTGATGATGCCCTGCAGCTTGACGCCGTTGACGAGAAAGACCGTGACCGGCGTCTTTGCTTTACGGACATGGTTCAGGAAGACGTCCTGAACGTTCTGTGATCGCTCGTTCGCCACGGGAAACCTCGTCGTGTTCTTGTTCGCGCGCGCTCGCGCCTTTGGCCGGGACCATAGCAGCGCGGGCGGTGAAGGCCCAGGGGCGCCGCCCGGTCCGACACCGCCCGACCCCCGCCAGGGCGCGCGGCGCCGCGCTCGTCCGGCCGCTCGGGCGCGCGCGGGCGTCACACGTCGGCCGCACGGAGATCGTCGCAGACGAGGAGCGCGGACGCCGCGCGCCCAGGCTCAGCCGACCGCCTGGCGTTCCTCGGAGTTCACGCCGAGCTGCTTGAGCTTGCGGTGCAGCGCGCTCCGCTCCATGCCGACGAAGCCGGCGGTGCGGCTGATGTTGCCGCCGAAGCGCACCAGCTGCGCCTGCAGGTACTGCGTCTCGAACAGGTCGCGCGCCTCGCGGAGCGGCAGCGCCATCACGTCGGCGCCGGGGTCGAAGTTGAGCAGCACCGGCGCGCCCTGGCTGATCTCGGGCGGCAGCATCTCGGCCCGGATCGGTTCGGCCGCCGAGCCGCCCGCCATGATCAGCAGCCAGTCGATCAGGTTGCGCAGCTGCCGCACGTTGCCCGGCCAGTCGTAGCTCTGCAGGGCCGCGAGCGCGTCGGCCGACAGCGTCCGGCGCGGGATGCCGGCGATCTCCGACGACCGGTCCGCGAGCAGGCGGGCGAGTTCGGGGATGTCCTCGCGGCGCTCGCGGAGGCTCGGGATGCGGAGCGGCACCACGGCGAGCCGGTAATACAGGTCTTCTCGGAACCGGCCGGTCGTGATCTCGCCCTGCAGGTCGCGGTTGGTGGTCGCGAGTACGCGGATGTCGACCTTGACGCGGGACGAACCGCCGATCCGCTCGAAGGTCTGATCCTGCAGCGCGCGCACGATCTTGCCCTGCGTCTCGGGCGGCATGTCGGACACCTCGTCGAGCAGCAGCGTGCCGCCATGCGCGCGTTCGAGCACGCCGGTGCGCCGCGGCACGGTGCCGTCGGGCGTGCCCTCGATGCCGAACAGTTCCTCCTCGAACCGCGCCGGCGCCAGCGTCGCGCAGTTCAGCGCCACGAACGGACCGTCGGCCCGACGCGACCGGCGGTGGATCATGCGGGCCGCGACTTCCTTGCCGGCGCCGGCCGAACCGGTGATCAGCACCCGCGAACCTGTGGGGGCCACGCGCTCGATCTGCTGGCGCACGGCGGTGATCGCGGCGCCCTCGCCGTCGAGCAGGGATTCCGGACCGGCGCGCAGCCGGAGTTCGGCGTTCTCCCGCTCGAGCCGGGCGGCGGCGAGCGCGCGGTCGAGCACCAGCAGCAGGCGGTCGGCCTGGAACGGCTTCTCGATGAAGTCGTAGGCGCCGAACTGGATCGCGGTCACCGCCATCTCGATCGTGCCGTGGCCGGAGATCATGACGACGGGCACCCGCGGCTGCTCGCCGCTGATCGCCTTGAGGATGCCGAGACCGTCGAGACGCGAGCCCTGCAGCCAGATGTCGAGCACCACGAGCGCCGGCCGACGCGCACGGAACGCTGCGATCGCCGCGTCCGAGTCGGCGGCCTGCCGCGTCTCGTAGCCCTCGTCGCGCAGGATCCCGTCGATCAGCATCCTGATGTCGGGCTCGTCGTCGACGATCAGAACCTCATGCGCCATGGTCGTCTCGCGCAGGAAGGATCAATGTTGCCACGGCTCCCGGTCCGGAGGCACGGTCGTCAAGCGCGACCGCTCCTCCATGGTCCTCCATGATCTTCTTGACGATGGCAAGCCCCAGCCCCGTCCCCTTCGGCTTGTGGGTGACGTAGGGCTCGGTCAGGCGCGCCCGGTCCTCGGCATCCGGCAGTCCGGCGCCGTCGTCGGCGACGGCGATCCGCACGGTGTCGCCGGCCGTCGTCACCGACACCTCGACCGCCCCCGCACCGGGCCGCGACGCGATCGCCTCGGCGGCGTTCAGCAGCAGGTTCGTGAGCGCCTGGCCGAGCAGGCGGCGATCGCAGGGTGCGGTCGGGCCGCGGTCCGGGATCGCCGTGGTCCAGGCGATCTCCGGCTGGCTGTCGCGCTGCAGGATCAGCGCCTCGCGGGCGATCCGCCCGACGTCCTCGGTCTTGATCACCGGCATCGGCATGCGCGCGAAGGCGGAGAACTCGTCGACCATGCGGCCGATGTCGCCGACATGGCGGATGATGGTGTCGGCGCACTGCGTGAACGTGTCGGGATCCGACGTGATCTCGCGCCGGAACCGGCGCTTGAGGCGTTCGGCCGACAGCTGGATCGGCGTCAGCGGGTTCTTGATCTCGTGCGCGATCCGGCGCGCGACATCCGCCCAGGCGGCCTTGCGCTGCGCCGCCTCGAGCTCGGTCACGTCGTCGAAGGTCACCACGAAACCATCGAGATGCCCGGCCCGGCTTTCGACGCCGATGCGGACGGTGAAGTTGCGCCGCCGACCGCCGGTGTCGAGCTGCAGCGCGGCCACCGGCGGCCGTTCCGGATGCCGCCTCGCTTCGGCGAGCAGGGACGCGAACTCCGGCACCGTCTCGGCGAGGCCGTGACCGACCGCCGCCAGCAGGTCGGTGCCGAGCAGTTCGCTCGCGGTGCGGTTGGGCAGCTCGATGCGGCCCTCGCTGTCGAGCCCGATCACGCCCGCCGACACGCCCGACAGCACGGTCTCGGTGAAGCGGCGGCGCTCGTCGATCTGCCGGTAGGCGCTCATCAGTTCGGTCCGCTGGGCGGCGAGCTGGTCGGTCATGCGGTTGAAGGCGCGGAGCAGGCCCGCGAGTTCGTCGTCGGCGCCGCGCTCGGGCACCCGCACTGCGAGGTCGCCGGTCCGCACGCGCTCGGCGGCGAGGATCAGCGTGCCGAGCGGGCGCGCGATCTGGTTGGCGAGCAGCAGCCCCATCATGACGGCGGCGGCGAGCACGCCGAGCGCCACCAGCGCGAAGATCAGCACGAACGTGACCTGCAGGCCGGACCGGTTGCGGTCGAGGCGGTCATAGGCCGCGACCGCCTGCTCGGTCCGTTCCATGTGGCCGAGGATCGTGCGGTCGACCGGACGGCTGATCGCCAGCATCAGGAGCTGCGGGGTCGGCAGTGCGATCACCGCGCTCACCGTCGCGTGGTCCGGGCTGTCGAGCACGGCCACCTCGCCGGTGCGCGCCTTCAGGACCGCGGTGGGCGGCGGCAGCGGCGGCGCGCGGGTGGTGGACGCCATCACCTGCCCGGTGACGGGGTCGAAGATCATCGCCTCCGAGAACCCGTTCAGCAGGCCCTGGTTGAACAGGATCTGCGTCACCGCCTCGGGATCCGAGATCACCAGCTCGCCCGCGTGCGCGGTCATGAGGTCGTCGGCGAGGCTGCTCGCGTCGGACCGGATCGCGTCGTTGTGCTCCTGCAGGTAGCCCTGCGCCGCGGCGAGGCTCTCGGCGAGCGCGGTCCGCACGCGGTCGTTGAACCAGGCCTGGATGCCGAGATGGAACAAGGCGGTCGCGAACAGCGCGACCACCAGCGTCGGCACCACCGCGACCACGCTGAACAGCACCACCAGGCGCACGTGCAGGCGGGCGGCGGCGAGGCCGCGCCGGCGCTCGAGCCAGACGCGCGAGACCCGCGCGCCGAGCGACAGACCTAGCAGCAGCAGCACGACCGCGTTGGCGAGCAGCAGCGCGACGTCGAGCCGCGCCTGGCGTGCGAGCACGAGGCCGCCCGACAGCACGATGAAGGTCGCAAGGCCGGTGATCAGCGCGATCGCGGTCAGCGCCATCGTGACCTGACGCCCGAGCAGCACGTCGACCAGGTGGCGGCGCGTCGGCTCGCCGGCCTCCTCGTCGCGCGCCTGCGGCAATCTCGGCATGACGTTCATCGCGCCCGCCCGGGCTCGTCGTCCGCGGCCGCGCGCCGGACCGGTCCGATCGATGCCGCCATCGATCAGCCGAGCCCGCGCACGACCGGGATCGAGAGATCGCGGATCTTCTTCCGCAGCGTGTTCCGGTTCAGCCCGAGCATCGCCGCCGCCTTGATCTGGTTGCCCTTCGTCGCCGCCAATGTCATCGCGATCAGCGGCCGTTCAACCTCGGCGATCACGCGGTCGTAGATGTCGCGCATCGGCATGCCGTCGGCGCTCGCGGCGAGGAACTGCTTGATGTGCCGCTCCACCGCCTCCGACAGGGTCTCGGCGGCCGCCTGATGGCCGTCCGGACCGTCGTGCGACATCGGCGCGGCGCCGGTCTCGGCGAGCTCGCCGGCGATCACCTCCTCGTTGATGGTTTCCTGCGGATAGAGCGCCGCGAGCCGGCGCATCAGGTTCTCGAGCTCGCGCACGTTGCCGGGCCAGCGATGCGCGCGGAGCGCCTCGATCGCGCCCTCGGTCAGCGTCTTGCCGGGCAGGCCGCTCGCCTGCGCGCGCTCGAGGAAGTGGCGCGCGAGCACGCCGATGTCCTCGCTCCGCTCGCGGAGCGGCGGCAGCCGGATCGGCACCACGTTCAGCCGGTAGAACAGGTCCTCGCGGAACGAGCCGCCGCGGATCGCCTGGCGCAGGTCGCGATGGGTCGCCGCCACGATCCGCACGTTGGCGCGGATCGGCTGGCGGCCGCCGACGGTGGTGAACTCGCCCTCCTGCAGCACGCGCAGCAGCCGCGTCTGCGCCTCGTGCGGCATGTCGCCGATCTCGTCGAGGAACAGCGTGCCGCCGGCCGCCTGCTCGAAGCGGCCCTGGTTGCGGTTCGTGGCACCCGTGAACGCGCCGCGCTCGTGGCCGAACAGCTCGCTTTCGATCAGCTCGCGCGGGATCGCCGCCATGTTGATCGCGACGAACGGGCCGGCCCGCCGCTTGCCGTAATCGTGCAGCGCGCGGGCGACCAGCTCCTTGCCGGTGCCGCTTTCCCCGTTGACCATCACCGTGAGGTCGGCGGTCGTGAGACGCGCGATGGTGCGATAGATCTCCTGCATCGCGACCGAGCGGCCGATCAGCGGCAGCTTGTCCTCGCCCTCGGCCGCCGGCGGCGGCGGCGGCGCGGCCACCGGCGCCTCCAGCGCGCGGCCGACCACCGCCAACAGCTCCTTCAGATCGAACGGCTTCGGCAGATACTCGAACGCGCCCCGCTGCGTCGCCTTGACCGCGGTGATCAGCGTCGATTGCGCGCTCATCACCAGGATGCGGAGGTCGGGCCGGACCCGCTTGATGCGCGGAATCAGATCGAGGCCGTTCTCGTCCGGCATCACCACGTCGGTGATCACAAGGTCGCCCTCGCCTTCCTCGACCCAGCGCCACAGCGTGCTGGCGTTGCCGGTGGTGCGCACCTGGTAGCCGGACCGGCCGAGGGCCTGGGTCAGAACCGTGCGGATGGAGCGGTCGTCGTCGGCGATCAGGATGGTGGGGAGCGTCATGATCTCATTCAGAGGAGGCGCGCGCGGCCTTCCTCGTTAGGGCATTTCCCGATCGGACGGGATCGTCCGATCGGAAGGAAATGCTCTTTTCTCAAAGAGGTGGAGCACCGCGCGGCAGGCCCGGATCGGCCGGCCGCGCGAGGATGCTTGCCTGGATACCGAAGTCGCCGCACCGACCGCGATCGTCCGGTCGGACGACGAAACCAGCGGGCACGGATCAGCGTCGTCCGGGGGCGCCGTCGCCCTCGCCGTCGTCCGGCATGACCGGCAGATGCAGCCGCACCTCCGTGCGGTCGCCATGACTGTCGATCTCGATCAGCCCGCCATGGTCGCCGATGATCTTCGCCGCCAAAGCAAGCCCGAGGCCACTGCCCGATGGCTTCGAGCTGACGAAGGGCTCGAACAGATGCGGCTTGATGTCGTCCGGGATGCCGGGGCCGTTGTCGCGCACCGTCACCAGCAGCGGCAGGTGCACCCGGTCGCCCGAACCAGGGATCGCGAGCCGGAGCCCGTGCCGGTAGGACGTGCCGAGCGTGATCTCGCCCGTGCCGCTTTCGCCGCTGATCGACTCCGCCGCGTTCTTCACCAGGTTGAGCAGCACCTGCACCAGCTGGTCGCGATTGGCCCAGACCGGCGGCAGCGAGGGGTCGTAGCGCTCGACGATGCGAAGATGCGCCGCGAAGCCGTTGTGGGCGAGGCGCCGGACATGCTCGAGCACGCGGTGGATGTTCACCGGCGCCCGCTCGATCGGCTTGGCGCTGAACATGTCCATCCGCTCGACCAGCTCGCGGATGCGGTCGGCCTCGTCGCGGATCAGCACCGCGAGCTCGCGATCCTCCTCCGGCACCGTGCCCTCGAGCAGCTGCGCCGCGCCGCGTATGCCGGACAGCGGGTTCTTCACCTCGTGGGCGAGGATCGCCGCCATGCCCGCGACCGAGCGCGCGGCGTTGCGGAAGGTCAGCCGGCGGTCGAGCGCGCGAAGGCTCGACCCGTCCTGCAGCGTCAGCACGAGATGCGACGGCCCGTCGCCGAGCAGCGAGGCCTGCGCGGTCACGTCGTGCCGGCTGATGCGCGGGCTTTCGAGATCGAGGTCGTGCTCGACGATGCGGCCGCCGCGCTCGCGCACCTGCCGCAGCATCATGAACAGCGGGCTGTCGGCGGGCACGTAATCCTGCAGCCGCTGGCAGCAGAGCGCGCCCACCGACGTGCCGAAGAAAGGCTCGGCGGCGGCATTCGCCGAGATCACGTGATCGGCCTCGTCGAGCACGAGAACGGCGAGCGGCAGCGCGTCGAGCACGCTCGCGGCGTCGACCATCTGCGGCGGCGCACCAGGAGGGCGGCGGGACGCGAGCGCCACCGGGCCGAGGCGCTTCACGCCGCCCAAGCCGTCGTCTCCTGGTCCGCCCGCTCGACCCCGCCCGCGTCGCCGCGCGCGCGGTGAACCCGGCGGCCAGCAACCCGTCGTAGAAGCGATCGATCTCGGCCCTGGCGGCCGCGACGTCGGCGAGCCGGTTCACGCGCGCCCGGAACTCGGCCGACCCCGGCAGGCCATGCGAGTACCAGCCCACATGCTTCCGCGCGAGGCGCATCCCGGGCTCGGTGCCATAATGGTCGAGCATCGCCTCGTAATGGCCGAGAAGAATGGATCTTTCGGTCGCGAGATCGGGCTCGGGCGGCACCACGTGCCCCGGTGAGATGGGCCTCGATCCGGGCCGGCAGCCAAGGCCGGCCATAGCAGCCGCGACCGACCATGACGCCGTCGGCGCCCGACTGCGCCAGCGCCGCGACCGCGTCCCCCTCGCTCCTGATGTCGCCGTTGACCACCACCGGTATCCGCACCGCCTCCTTCACCTGCCGGACGAACGCCCAGTCCGCCCGCCCCTCGTAGAATTGCTGCCGCGTGCGCCCGTGCACGGTCACCATGCGGATGCCGACCGCTTCGGCGATGCGCGCGAGCGCCGGCGCGTTGCGGTGGGCACAGTCCCAACCGGTCCGCATCTTGAGCGTGACCGGCACCTCGACCGCCCGCACCGTCGCCTCCAGCAGCCGCGCCGCCGCGGCCTCGTCGCGCATCAGCGCCGACCCCGCCTGCTGGCCGATCGCCACCTTCTTCACCGGGCAGCCGAAATTGATGTCGATCAGGTCGGCCCCCTGGCCGGCCGCGATCCGGGCCGCCTCCGCCATCGCGCCCGGATCGCAGCCGGCCAACTGGATCGCGTTCACGCCCCCCGCGTCGAGCGCCGCCATCCGCATCGTGTTGCGGTTCTCGCGCACCATCGCCCACGACGCGATCATCTCGGACACCAGCAGCGCCTGCCCGAACCGGCGCACCTGGCGACGGAACGGCAGGTCGGTGACACCGGACATCGGCGCCAGGATCACCGGCGAGGGCAACGCGAGCGAACCCAGTAATATCGGCCGTAAAACGATCTCTGTGCCCATGATTTGTGCAACCTACGCGCGGAGCCTGCCGCGGTGCAACAACCGGTGGCGCGCATTGACGCGCGAACGGCGCGGCGTCATGAGCGCCGCTCCAGACCTCGGGAGGACGCGATGACGCCGCGGATCGGCAACGGCTTCGACGTGCATGCGCTCGAACCCGGCCGGACCCTCATGCTGTGCGGCCTCGCGATCCCGCACAGCCACGGCCTCGCCGGCCACTCCGACGCCGATGTCGGCATCCACGCGCTCTGCGACGCGATCTACGGCGCCCTGGCCGAAGGCGACATCGGCCGCCACTTCCCGCCCTCGGACGCCGAGTGGAAAGACGCCGACAGCGCCCGGTTCCTCCGCCACGCCGCCGAACGCATCCGCGCGCGCGGCGGCGCACTCGCCAACGCCGACCTCACGCTGATCTGCGAACGGCCGAAGATCGGACCCCACGCCGACGCCATGCGCGCCCGCCTCGCCGACCTCCTGGGCACCGAACCCGACCGCATCTCCGTCAAGGCGACGACCAGCGAACGCCTCGGCTTCACCGGCCGCGAAGAAGGCATCGCGTGCCTGGCGTCGGTCATCGTGATGGTGCCGTGAAGGAAGGCCAGGGGCTCTGCCCCTGGACCCCGGTCAAGGCAGCGGCCTTGACAATCCAGTCAGTTAAGGAAAACCCCGGGCCATACCATCGATGCCCGCGCGACCGGGGCCCGGGGTTTTCCTTAACTCACGGGATCCAAGGGCCTCGGGCCCTTGGCGTCGGGCCCCTTTGCGCTTGCGCAAAGGGAACCCGGTCCAGGGCAGAGCCCTGGCCTTCCTTCACAGCACCGCCAACGCGAACGACAGCAGCGCGTCGGCGGCGATCGAGCCGGCGGCGAAGACCTGCATGCCTTCGGGGCGGCCGTGCGTGGCGCGGTTCCAGATCGCGCGCAGGAGCAGCCCGGCCGCGATGGCCCAGCCGGCGAGTGGCGAGTGGAGCAGCAGGCCGGTCGCGAACAGGACGCCGACCTGCCGGCGCGACCCGCCGAGGGCCTGCAGGATGGCGCCGGGGATGGCGGCGAGGAGCAGGGTGGTGGCGAGTGCCGGGCTCGCGCCGGCCTTGATCGCGGAGACGAACACGCGGTCGACGGGGGGCACTTTTCCGGCGGCGAAGAACATGTGGAAGGTGGCCGCCACCACGGCGGCGGCCACCAGGAGTGCGAACATCGCGGCGATGTATTGCTGTCGTCGCCCGTCCCGCTCGAACGCGGGGTCGTTCGCGTCCTGCCGGAGCAGGAAGCCGGCCTTGAGGTCGCAGCCCATGTCGGCGAAGGCGGGGCCGGTCGACGCGGTGAAGCCGGTGAGCAGGGCGAGCGGCCCGGGCGGAAAGCCGATCAGCAGGCCGACCGCGAGGCTGACGACGGCGACCGCGAAGGCGGGGAACCAGCCGGAATGCATGCCGGCGAGGCCGATGATGAGTTCGTGCAGCAGGGCGGCGAGTGCCGCGTAGCCGACGAACAGGATCAGGGTGCCGGTGCCCATCTCGGTCCAGAAGCCGGCGATGGCCGCCATGCCGGACGCGATGAGCAGGTAGGTCACGGCGCCGGCGCCGACGGCGGCGGGCACCGAGCGGGCCGCGCTCTCGCTGTGCGGCGTGTCCCCGGGGCGGTCGCGGCGGCCGCCGCGGAGCGCGAACAGCACCTGCACGAGGGCCACGAGGCCCGCGCCGAGCATCATGCCCTGCGGGATCCGGGTGTGGCCGAGATCGCCGCCCGGGATGACGCTCGCGGCGCCGTGGCCGATCGTCGCGAGCAGGGCCGCGACCAGGTGCGGATCGCCGCGGATCAGCAGCCCGATCGAAAAGGCGCCGAGGGCGATCGCGTTGCCGATGAAGGCGACGCCGAAGCCGGACATCGGGATGCCGACGGCCGAACCGGCGAGGCCGACCGCGAAGCCGCCGCCGAGCACCAGCAGGCGCCGTCCGCCCTGGTCGCCCGCCTCGATCGCTTCGGCGGCGGCGACGCCTGGCGGCCAGGCGCCTTCGGCGGGGAACACGCGGGATCCGAACATCAGATAGAGCAGCGTCGCGTCGAGCAGGGTCGCGGCGAGCGCGCCGGCGAACATCGGCCAGACCAGGTCGGTGCGGCCGAGCACGAAGGGAATGCCGATCGGCAGCAGCAGGCTGTTGGCCGCGCCGAAAGTCGAGGCCGAGATCGCGCTCTGCGCGAGGTTCTGCGCATGCACGGAGCGGAACAGGCGAAGCGGGCCGAGCGGGAGGCGGCCGACCGCCATGGCGGCGAGTGCGCCGATCAGCGAGGTGTTGGTGGTGACGCCGAGCCGGACCAGGATCTCGATACCGATGACCGAGCCCAGCACGCACAGCGGTGCGACCAGCAGCAGGACGGGCGCGGAGAGGAACTTCGGATGCGGCGCGTGGTGCGTCGCGGCGCGAGGCGTCTCGGCCGCCGCCGCGTCAGGCGGGGTCAAGGCCCGTCTGGGAAGCGGCCCTCGGCGGCGATGGCGGAGACCGGCAGTCGCGGGCTCGGCGCCTCGCGTCCGCGCAGGGCCTCGGGCAGCGCCGACGGGTCACCCTGCCGGCCGACCGCGATCATCATCTCGACGCGAAACCCGTCCGGGATGCCGAGCTCGGTCGCGGCGCGCTCCATGTCGAACCCGACCATGCCGTGCGTCGCCCAGCCCAGCATGTGCGCCTGCAGCGCGAACGCGCCCCAGGCCGCGCCGGCGTCGAGCGAGTGGCTGTGCGACGGCACCGGCTCGGTCTTGCCGGGCGGCAGCATGGTGCGGCTGGAGGCGAGACACACGAGCGCGCCGGCCCGCGACGCCCAGCTCGTGTTGTAGTCGCCGAGCAGGCCGAGCAGCGTCTGCCAGGCCGGCGTGCCGGCGAGCGCGTAGACGAAGCGCCAGGGCTGCGAGTTGTAGGACGACGGCGACCAGCGCGCCGCCTCGATCATGGTCAGCAGGTCGGCGACCGGCACGGCCTCGCCGGTGAACGCACGTGGCGACCACCGCTCGACGAAGACGGGATTGATCGGGTGGTCGGCGTGGCGTGCGGTGGCGGACATGATCGGCTGGGGCACTCGCTCGGGGCATCTCGCGACCGCCCGGGATCGGGCCGCAGCGCCGGGATGCGCGGTGGACCCTCAGCCTAGAGCAGGATCGCGGGCGGGTCTCGCGTCAGGTGAGGGCGACGATGACGACGACGACCGGCATCGCCGCGAGGACGATCCAGGACCCCATGGCCGCGGTCGCGACCACGTCGGACAGGCGTCGCGTCCGCGGGCGGGACGTCGGACGGCGGATCTCGGACGGGCGTTCGTTCCGGTGCATCGAGGTCTCCCTTTGCGTGGTGCGCCTTTTCCATAGCAGCCCGGCGCGCGAGGTCACGTAACCATGGTTTGCAGACATGGAACCATGACGAAGAAGAAAGAAACCGGAGAGAAACAAGTCGACCCGACGGGCGGACAAGAACTCGCGGATCCGTGATCGTGCGCGCGTGCCTCCTCGGTCGTGCCGGATCTGTCGTGAGATCAGCGGGATGGCGCGCCGTCTTCGGTCGCCACGTACGCCGACTGCTCGCGCCCGGCGAACGATCATTCCGGGTGGCTTCCCCGAACGCCTGCCTCGCGAGATCCGGCGCGTGTTGTCCGAGATTTGTCGTGCGAGATCAGTGCATTATCGGACGAAGGTCAGGAAACGACTGAGAACGACCGGTCAGCGGCGCTCGAACGGCACCGGCACCGCGTCGATGTCCACGATCTCGCGCGTGACCGCCCGCACCGCCGCGCGCGGTGGTCCGGCCCGGCAGGCCGCGTGCAGCGCGTCGAGCGCTTCCGCGGGACCATGCACCAGCACCTCGACCGCGCCGTCCTCGCGGTTGCGGCAGAAGCCGCCGAGCCCGGCGCCGCGTGCCGCGCGCCGCAGCCAGTCTCGATAGCCCACGCCCTGCACCCGTCCGGTGACGACCCAGCGTTCCGTCCGCGTCAAGGCGATGCGACCAGGTCGAGGTAGCGGCGAGCGGCGGCGACCGCGCCCGCGAGGCGCTCGCGCTCGGCGAGCACGACCTCCTCCTCGCCCCATTGCTCCGCCTCGTACGCCGCGTCGAGCGTGGCCAGGCCCGACGCCGTCACCGCGTCGAGATCGCCCGCCACGACCGCGAGACCGAGCACGAGACTGCCGAGCAGCGGCACGATGCCGAGCAGCACCGCCAGCGCGTGCTCGTCGAGTGGCTCGAGCGCCGCGCCGAGCCGCGCCGACCCGGCCGCGTCGGGCGCGGCCGGCATCACGCCCTCGACCGCGCGCAGCGTCGCGCCCAGCCGATCGCGCGCCCAGTCGAGCCAGGGATCCCACGCGCGCGCCTCGCGCGCGACGAGCGCGGGCGGCGAGGACGCGCGATGGCAGAGCAGGTCAGTCTCGGCGAAGCGCAGCAGGTGTCCGATCGCGTCGTCGCGGTCGGCGCGCACCCGCCCGATCGCCGTGGCGGCCAGCCGCGTGAGCGTCAGCCGGTCGATCCGGAGCGCCCCCGCGTCGCGCGCCGCCTGCCATTCGGCGGCGATCGCGGCCGCGAGCGCGGACCCGGGCACGAACAGCGTGCCGCCTTCGGGCAATCCGAGTGGGCGATCGTCGAGCAGCACGAGGTGGCGCCCGTCCTCGTCGCGCATCGCGCGCGCGATCACGAACGGCCGGATCGGGTCGGCTCCGCCGCTCAACGGTGCGCGCTCACCGCAGGATGCCGAGCCCGCGCAGGATGTCGATCGCGCGCGGCGGCTTCGCCTTGGCCGCCGGCGCCGGCCCGATATCGGGGGCGCCGTCGCAGGCGACCGACGCCGGCCCGACATGGCCGATCGACAGCGCGTAGCGGCCGCCGGAGGCGGCGAGCGCGGCATGCGGTGCGTCGATCGGCCCGGTGACCGCGACGGTCGTGCTCGCGCCGACGCCGCCGAACCGCAGCACCGGGGTCAGCGCCAGCGCCAGCGTGTCGCGCCCGAGATCGACATGGCCGTTGCCGTCGAGCGCGAGGAACGGGCTGTCGAGCGAAAGGCTCGCGAGCGCGAGGGTGCCGGCGTCGAAATGGCCATCGAGCCCGGCGCAGCGGATCTGCTGGCGTCCGAGCGCGACCGATGGCGCGTGCGCGGCGTCCAGCACGGGCCCGAGCACGTCGCGGACCAGGGCGGCGTCGAGCGTCGCGTGCACGAGCGAGGCCCGGATCGGCCCGGCGAGCGTGGCGGGCTCGAGCCGCGCGCCGCGCGCGAGGCCGGACAGCGTCGCGTCGACGTCGAGATCGCCCTCGAGGCCGCCGCGCCGGGCGGCGATCCACAGCAGCGCGCCCGCGGGCAACCCGGTGCCGTCGAGACGGAGCGCGACCGGCGACGGGGTGCGGCCGAGATCCTCGCGCCAGGTCGCGAACGGCGCCTGGCCGGGTCGGGCGAGCGCCGCGGTGAGCATGTCGCCCGCGGTGGCGCCCGAGAGATGCATCGGCGGCATGGCGCGGCCGGCGAGGCTCCAGGTGGTGGCGGCGAGATCGGCCGCGAACCCGTCCGCCGCCTGGTGTCCCGGCTGCCGGACGAGCGACACCGGACCGGTGAAGGTGACCGGCTCGTGCCATGGCCCGAGCCGCGCGGCGAGCGCGGGCCCGGCCAGCGAGGCGAGCCGGCCGGGGTCGTCGAGCACGATGTCGGCCTGACCGGCGATGCGTCCCGCGGCGCCCGGGCCGAGCCGGGTGAGAGCGCCGTCGAGCGTGATCCGGCTGCGCCCCACCGTGACGCTGCCGGACACCGGCGCCGAGCCACGCGGGTTCGACCAGAGCGCGAGCGTGCCCGCGTCGGTCGACGCGACCGTGAACGGCGCGCCGTCGATCGTGCCGGCGGCGTTGACCGAGAGCGGCGCGTCCTCGGCACGGGCGCCGATCGCGAAGCGCGCGAGGGCGAGACCGGGACGGAGGACACCGAGATCGGCCGCACCCCCCGACAGGTCGAGCGCGCGCACCACCTCGTGGCCGCCGGCATCGGAGACGAGCTCCGCCCTGAGCTCGATGTCGGCCGCCTGCGGCAGCGACGCGTGCGGCAGCAGCGCGTTGAGCGAGGCGAGCTGCGGCACGGTCGCGCGCACCGTGCCGTCGAAGCCGCGAAGATGCGGCCCGTTCCGGAACGTGCCGTCGAGCGCCACGTGGTCGGCGTCCTCCCCGCGGCCGATCACCAGATTGGCGCGGATCGGCAGCGTCGCGCCGTCGTCCGATACCGCCAGCGCCGCGAGGCTGGCGGACGCGAGCGACAGGCTGAACGGCGCCGTGCCGTGGTCGCCCTGCGCGTAGACGGTCACCGGGTGCTGCCGGTCCTCGGCGCCGGCGTGGAAGGTGTGGAGCGTGACGGCGCCGGTGCCGAGGCCGCGCGGGTCGCGCCAGGCGAGCACGCCGCCCGATCCGTCGACGCTCTGGACGCTGAAGTCGAACCGGTGCGGCCGCGTCGGACCGGGCGCCGCCGGCCCCTTGGCCGGGCGGGCGGGCGAGAAGCGCCAGTTCGGCGTGCCGTCCGGCAGCCGCTCGAGCAGGATCTCCGGCTGGTCGAGGCTCAGCGTCTCGACCCGGACCGCGCCCCCGAGCAGCGGCAGCAGGGCGACGTCGGCCTGCAGCGAGGCGACATGCGCCATCACCGGCCGCGATCCGCCGGGCAGGTTCGCGATCGAGACGTCGTCCGCCTCCAGTCCGGGCGCCGGCAGCAGCGTCAGGCGGAGCGGGCCGTCGATGGTGAGCCGGCGCCCGGTCGCGCGCCCGAACGCGGCCTCGATCCGCGGCTTGAACGCGTCGATCGGGATGCGGCGGACCAGGAACGAGGCGGCGGCGAGCACCACGACGAGCAGGCCGAGGAAGAGGAGCAACGGATGGGGCGCGTGCCGCGTCCGCTCGGCGGTGTGGGACATCATGGCGATCCTGAATACGGGTCCCGAGCCGGTGCCCCGATCGTGCCGCCCCGGTGGGTCGGAACGGCCGGGCCGTCAGATCCGCTCGGCGGTCACAGCAACTCGGCCGGTGTGGCACGCGGGGCCTCGAAGCCCAACAATCGAAAGGTCTCGCGCATATGTGGCGGCAATCCGGCGGCGAGGCGGAGCTGCCCGCCCGCCGGATGCGGCAGTTCGAGCGCGCGGGCGTGGAGGTGCAGGCGGTCCGGAAAGCCGTCGAGGCGGGCCCGCTCGGCGCCGTATTTCGGATCGCCCAGGATCGGCGTGCCGATCGCCTCGCAGTGCACGCGGAGCTGGTGCGTGCGCCCGGTGCGGGGTTCGAGCTCGAGCCAGGCGAGCCGGCGGGCCGCGGCGTCGAGCGTGCGGTAGGCGGTCTGCGCCGGGGCGGCGTCTGCCTCGTCGCGGTCGGCGAGCACGGTGAGCGCCCCTGCCCCGCCGCCGAGCCGCGCCAGCGCCGCGTCGATCACGCCCTCCGTCGGCTGCGGCTTGCCGACCACGACCGCCCAGTAGGTCTTGCGGACGGCGCGGCCGCGAAAGGCGGCGGCGAGGCGCGAGGCGGCGGCCGGTCCCTTGGCCAGCACCAGCAGGCCCGAGGTGTCGCGGTCGAGCCGGTGCACCAGCAGCGGCCGCCTGCCGTCGGCGTCGCGGAGGCTCGCCGCCATGCCGTCGACGTGACGCCGGATGCCCGGGCCGCCCTGGCTCGGCAGGCCGGACGGCTTGTCGATCACCAGCATCTGCGCGTCCTCGTAGACGGCGAGGTCGAGCAGTTCCTTCGCGTCGCGCGCGTCGATGCGCGGATCGGGCGGCGGCGCGGCTTCGGAGGGCAGCGGCGGCACGCGGATCTGCTGGCCGGCCTCGAGCCGGGTCGCGCCCTCGACCCGTCTGCCGTCGACCCGCACCTGGCCGGTGCGGCAGAGCTTCTGGAGCGTGCCCTGGGTGACGCCGGGATGGTGGCGGCGGAACCAGCGGTCGAGGCGGAGGTCGGCCTCGTCGGCGGCGACGGTCACGGTTTCGACGCTCAAGCGCCGTCCCCGCCCGGACCGGTGCCGCCGGCGCGCGCCCGGCGCCTCGCGCGCGCGGCACCGAGGCGCTCGCCGATCGCCGCCTCGCGGCCGCGCTCGGTTGGCGCGTAGAAGCGCTCGGGCGGCATCTCGTCCGGGAAGTAGTTCTGGCCGGACATGCCGTCCTCCGCGTCGTGGTCGTATTCGTAGCCGCGCCCGTAGCCGAGATCGCGCATCAGCTTCGTCGGCGCGTTCCGGATATGGGCGGGCGGCATCAGGCTGCCGGTCGCGCGCGCCGCCCGCCGTGCCGCGCCATAGGCCTTGTAGACCGCGTTCGAACGCGGCGCGGTCGCGAGATAGACGACGAGCTCGGCCAGCGCGAGCTCGCCTTCCGGGCTGCCCAGCCGCTCGTAGCTTTCCCAGGTGGCGAGCGCGAGCGACAGCGCCTCGGGCGACGCGAGCCCGACATCCTCGGCCGCGAACCGGGTCAGCCGGCGGGCGAGATAGCGCGGGTCCTCGCCGCCCTCGAGCATGCGGCAGAACCAGTAGAGCGCCGCGTCCGGATCCGAGCCACGTAGCGACTTATGCAGCGCCGAGATCAGGTTGTAGTGCTCCTCGCGGTCGCGGTCGTAGAGGATCGCGCGGCGCGCCAGCAGCGACGCGAGAGCCGTGCCGTCGAGCGGCGCGGTGTCGTCCGGCAACGAGGCGAGCTGCTCGGCCATGTTGAGCAGGAAGCGGCCGTCGCCGTCGGCCATCGCGCGCAGCGCCGCCCGGCCGTCGGGACCGAGCGGCAGCGCGCGCCCGAGCAGCGTCTCGGCGCGCTCGAGGATGCGGGCGAGCGCGTCGTCGTCGAGCCGCCGCAGCACCAGCACCTGGCAGCGCGACAGCAGGGCCGCGTTCAGGGTGAAGGACGGGTTCTCGGTGGTCGCCCCGATCAGCACGACGGTGCCGTCCTCGACCACCGGCAGGAAACCGTCCTGCTGGGCGCGGTTGAAGCGGTGGATCTCGTCGACGAACAGCAGCGTGCCCTGGCCGGAGGCGGCCGCGTCCGCGGCGTCGGCGAAGGCGCGCTTGAGGTCGGCGACGCCCGAGAACACCGCCGACAGCGCGACGAAGCGGAGGCCGGCGGCGTCGGCGAGAAGCCGGGCGATCGTGGTCTTGCCGCTGCCGGGACCGCCCCAGAGCACGAGGCTCGCGAGACTGCCGCGCGCGAGCATGCGCCGGATGGCGCCGTCGGGACCGAGCAGGTGATCCTGGCCGACGACCGCGTCGAGGTCGGCCGGACGCAGCCGGTCGGCCAGCGGCTGGCCGCGACGCGGCCCGGCGGGCTTGGCCGCGCCGCCGTCGCCGTCGCCGAACAGGGTCGGTCCCCCCAAATGTTTGCCGCGCGTCGCCACGCGGCGACCATAGCAGGGTGTCGCGGCGGAGAACGCCACGGCGTCGCGCCCGTCGCGACCGTCGCGAGCACGACCGTCGCGATCGGGCGATCGGGCGATCGCGCCCGTGCGGGCGGGCGGCACTCGACGACCGGAGCTTCCGGGCCGAGGGGATGCTCCGGACCCGGGCGGGGCTGGAGCCGCGCGCGCCCGCGTGCCGGCTTCGTGGCGCGACGGAGCCCCTTGCCTTTCCGGCCGGCGACCCGCCACGTCCGCTTCGAAAGCCTCGGGAGATCGCGACGATGGCGGAGTCGGACGGCAAGCAGGGCCTGCTCGCGGGGTCGCTCGCGGCACTCGGGATCGTGTTCGGCGATATCGGGACCAGCCCGCTCTACACGCTGCAGACGGTGATGAGCGACACCGGCGGCAGGGACCGCGCGACCCTGCTCGGCGGCTTCTCGCTGCTGGTCTGGACCATGCTGCTGATCGTCGCGCTCAAATACGCGACCGTCGTCATGCGTGCCGACAACAAGGGCGAGGGCGGCATCCTGGCGCTGCTCGCGCTCGTCGGGTCGCGCTTCGGGTCGAGCTGGCGGTCGCGCGCGACGCTGCTCGCCGCCGCCGCCCTGTTCGGCGCGGCGCTGCTGTATGGCGACGGCGCGATCACGCCGGCGATCTCGGTGCTGAGCGCGGTGGGCGGCCTCGACGTGCTGACGAAGGCGGTCGACCCCTACGTGCTGCCGATCGCGATCGTGATCCTGGTCGGCGTCTTCGCGGTGCAGCCGTTCGGCACCGCGACGATCGGCCGCGTGTTCGGGCCGATCATGCTCGTGTGGTTCGCGGTGATCGGCGCGATCGGCGCGGTCGAACTCGCCCGCACGCCGCAGGTGCTGGCGGGACTCGACCCGCTTCTCGGGCTGCGGTTCCTCGCCGCTCACGGGCTCGGCAGTTTCGTGATCCTCGGCTCGGTGTTCCTCGCGGTCACGGGCGCCGAAGCGCTCTACGCCGACATGAGCCATGTCGGCCGCTCGCGCGTGCGGCTCGCGCTCGCGGTGATCGTGCTGCCGACGCTCGTGCTGAGCTACGCCGGCCAGACCGCGTTCCTGCTGGGCCATCTGGGATCGAAGGACAATCCGTTCTTCGCGATGCTGCCGCACCCAATGGTCGCGCCGATGGTGGCGCTCGCGACGGTCGCGACGGTCATCGCGAGCCAGGCGATCATCACCGGCTCGTTCACGCTGACCCGCCAGGCAATGCAGCTCGGCTGGTTCCCCGGCCTGAACATCCGCCAGACCTCGGACACCGCCTACGGCCAGATCTACGTCCCGGTGGTGAACTGGCTTCTGATGATCACCACGGTCGCGATCGCGCTCGCGTTCAAGACCTCCGACCGGCTTTCCGGCGCGTACGGCACGGCGGTGTCGACCACCATGCTGATGACGACCGTGCTGATGTTCGACATCATGCGCGTGCGCTGGCGCTGGGGGCTCGCGGTCGCGGTGCCGGTCATCGCCTTCTTCGGCACGATCGACCTCGCCTTCTTCGTCGCGAACCTGCTGAAGATCGGCCAGGGCGGCTTCGTGCCGCTGCTGATCGGCGCCGCCCTGTTCACCATCATGACGACCTGGCGGCGCGGCATCGAGCTGGTGCGGCGCGGCCTCGCGCCGCTCGGCGAGCGCAGCGACGAGGTGCTGGCAGGGCTCCGGGACGGCACGATCACGCGCACGAAAGGCTCGGTCGTCTTCCTGTCGCGCACCGACGTCGCGGTGCCGCCTCTGATGGCGCGGCATGTGGCGGCGTTCCAGTCGTTGCCCGAGCGCGCCGTCGTGCTCGCGGTCCGGTTCGAGCCGGTGCCGCGGGTCGCATCGGCCGAGCGCCTGACGGTCAAGGCGCTGGGCGACAACATCTGGCAACTCCGGGTCGCGTTCGGCTTCGTCGAGATCCCCAACGTCTACGCGGCGCTCGCCGAGGCGCGCGGGCTCGGCTGCGACGTCGACCTCGAGGAGGTCCTGTTCATCGCGGGCCATGACGACATCGCCGGCAGCGCCTCCGCGCCGAAGATGTTCTGGGCGCGGCGGCTGCTGTTCGGCTTCATGTATCGCAACGCCGTGCGCTCGTCGGACCGCTTCGCGCTGCCGCGCGATCGTCTGGTGGAGGTGGGCCACCAGATCGGGATCTGACCGCCTCGTGCGGGTGCCCGGCCGCCGCCCTCCGCGGAGCCGGATCCGCGACGCGCCGAAACAGACCCGACACATTTCCCGTGCGAAGACCTCCTCGCCCTGCGATGACGTGGCCACCACGTCGCCGCGGAGGGCCGATTGCACGGAGTCTCGACGATCGCATGCCGCCAACTCCGCGTGCGCCGATCCCGCGCGGCCCAACTCCGCGCGGGCCCGGGCCGCGCCCGTTCGCCGGGACCCGCGTCTCGCGCCGCCTCCCGCCGATGCTGCGCGAGCCGCTTCGTCGGGCGGCGGACGCCCGCGCGTCCATCTCGGCCGCGATCGTCCGCGCGCCGGCCCCGGTGACGCGCGACGCGGCGCCGGCGCTCGCGGCCGGCGGATTGTCGTTCCTCCATCTCGAGAAGACCGGCGGAACGTCGCTCACCCACGCCGTCGCGACGCTGCTCGGAGACCGCGGCACCGATCCGGACCCGCACCGCGCGGTGCCGCCGCATCTGCTGTCGGCGTTTCCGCCGTCGCTCGAACTGTCGCGTCGGGACTACGGCCTGGTCTGGGGTCACTACGACCTGCCAGCGTTGCGGCGGCTCGATCCCGCGCGGTTCGTCTTCACCGTGTTGCGCGAGCCGCGCGCGCGTATCCTGTCGCTCTATCATTACTGGCGGTCGCTCGACCTTTCGGTGCTCGGCGCGAACTACGCCGGGCCGCACGTGCTGCGCGCGCAGGGCGCGGGCCTGCTCGAGTTCCTCCGCACCGAAGACCCCACGATCAGCGATCATTTCGACAATCTCTACGTGCGCCGGCTGACCGGGATCTACGCGACCGGCAGCGAGGCACGCGCGGAAGGCGATCTGCTGGCGACCGATCCGGAAGCGGCGATCGCGCGGGCGCTGGACGCGCTCGGCAGCATCGACGTCGTCGGCCTCACCGACCGGATGGACGAGAGCGTCGCCCGCCTCGCCCGCGCGCTCGGCATCGACACCCCGCCCGCGGTCGGCCGCCTCAACGTCGGCTTCCGCGAGGCGCCGGGCTTCCGGGTGATTCGGCGCGAACCGGTGACGGCGGCGGTCGACGCGGAGCTCGAGCGCCTGACGCGCCTCGACCGCCAGGTGTTCGCGGCGGCGACACGCCGCTTCGAGACCGGTTCGGAACCGACCGGTCGCGTCTAGAGCTTGATCGGCTACGGGGCCTCCGGCCGACTTCATCTTGTCACAACCGGAACCGAGGGAAGGCTGCTAGGTCGGCGCGCCACCACCGGACACACCGATGCTCCCCGATCTTGCACCGCGCGCCCGACTGCTCGCCGCGACCGCGCTCGCCGCCCTCGTCGCCGCCCCGGCCGCACGCGCCGCCCCAGACGACACCGGCACCCTGTTCATCACGTCGTCGACCTACGCCGGCAACGCCGGCACGGTGGTGGTCGGCCAGGCGCTTCCCGACACCAATGGCGCGGTCGCGGTCGCCGACGGCACCTATCCGACGGTGTTCAACAACGTCGTCCCCGATCCGAATTTCGGCATCACCGCCCCGATTACGCTGAGCTCCTCGGTCGTGCTCACCACCGGCAACAAGGTGCCGAAGGTCGAGGCGGCGACACGGACGATCGACCTCACCGCGATGACCGGCGTCTCGACGAGCTTCAGCTCGAAATCCGAGCTCGCGGTCAACCCGTCGACGAGCGGCAACGCGCTCACACTGGTCGGCTACGCGACGGGCAAGAACCAGATCGACATCTCGAACTCGAACACGCCGGACCGCATCGATCCGACCGACACCGACACGGCGCCGGCGACCAACCGCGCGGTGATCACCGTGCCGTTCGGCGGCAAGCCGAGCGTCACGCAGATCGACGCCTACAGCGGCAACAACGGCCGCGCCTCGCTGCTGCTCAACGGCGAGTACGGCGGCTCCGACGTGCTGGTGACGGTCGGCAACGCCGGCAACGGTTCCGGCACCGAGCCGACTTCGATCGTGTCGGGCACCGGCGTGCAGACGATCCTCGCCGGCAGCACCAGCCCGGTGACCTACCCGGTCGGCACGCAGCAGGGCACGCCCGGCTCGAAGAACGGTTTCCAGTTCGGCTTCTCGGTCGCGTCGCTCGGCGATGCCGCGGACAAGTCCGGCAAGGACGACAATTTTCGCGGCCTCACCACCGCCAATGGCCAGTACTTCGTCTCGAAGGGCAGCGGCGGCAACGGCGTGAACACCGTCTACTCGGTGACGCTCACCGATGGCGCCGCGGTCGGCGGCGCCGGCACCGTGCCGGCGACGATCGCGCCGCTGCCGGGCTTCCCGACCGGTCTCGCGGCCGACATCAGCGAGACGACGCCGTCGACGGAGTTCTATCCGTTCGGCATCTTCGTCGCCAACGCGACCACGGTCTATGTCGCCGACGAAGGCTCGCAGGATCTGAACGCCGACCCGAACGCCGGCCTGCAGAAGTGGCATTTCGACGGCACCAGCTGGCAGCTACTTTACACGCTGCAGGCGGGCCTCGATCTCGACCAGCCCTATGCGGTCGCGAACTATCCGACGATGTACGAGCCGGCGACGACGGGTCTCCGCAACATCTCGGGCGTCGTGCACGGCACGAAGGCGACGATCTTCGCGGCGTCGGCGACCTTCAGCGCGCTCGGCGATCCGGGTGCGGACCCGAACCGCGTCGTCATGATCACCGACGACCTCGACGCGACGACGCTGCCGGCGACGGCGACGTTCAAGACCGTGCGCGCGCCGAAGACCGGCCACGTTTATCGCGGCGTCGCCTACGTTCCCTGCACGACGCTCGCGAGCTGCGAGCGGAACTCGCTGATCATCGCGCATTAATCGACACTTCCGCGCTGGCCGGCGCGCATCACGCGCTCCGGCCAGCGCCGTTTCCTCGCACAGATCAGCCAGGCCGGCGACGGTCTGGCTGACCGTGCTGGAAGACCAACGTCGCGTCCTGCGATCGCGCTCGAACTCCGAGGCCGGCTCGCCCTCACGTCCGATCGCACCGATCCCACACGTTCATCGTAACGTCATCGGGGTTTTTGTAACGCATGGTAAACGTGCCCCAAGCAACAACGGGGGACCGTCACCATGGCCTTCAAAGGGATGCTTCTCGCATCGGCCGTCGCGACCTGTATCGGGTCCGGACCAAGCCTCGCGGCACCCGTCGCCAACACCGTCTACAAGCACGTGCTGGTGGTCAGCATCGACGGCCTGCATGCGGTCGATGTCGCGAACTTCATCCAGGCCTATCCGGGCAGCAATCTCGCGCAGCTCGCGCGACACGGCGTCGTTTATCCGAACGCGTTCACGACCGCGCCGTCCGACAGCTACCCGGGCATGCTGGCGCAGTTCACCGGTGCCACGCCGAAGACCGGCGGCCTGTTCTACGACGACAGCTACAGCCGAACCGTGTATCCGTCGGTCAACGACTGGCTGAGCCAGGGCAAGGCCGATCCGGGTTGCGCCGGACAATCGGGCGCCGAGGTCACGAATTTCGAGGAGCTCGACAAGAGCTACGATTTCTCGACCGGTCTGGTCGCCGATCTTGCCGGCGGCGGAACGCTCGGTCAGGTGCGGACGCAGCTCGACCCGAACAACATGCAGCGCCATGTCGTAGCCGGCGCCTGCGTGCCGATGTACCCGCACGAATACGTGCGGACCAACACGGTCTTCGAGATCATCAAGTCGGCCGGTCTCTACACGGCCTGGTCGGACAAGCATCCGGCCTACGAAGACCTGAACGGTCCGTCGGGACAGGGTCTCGACGAGCTGTTCGCGCCGGAGATCAATTCGCAGGACCTGCTCGATGCCGGTGCCAAGGCCGGTGACGACTACACGAGCAGCTACACCGGCGTCCGCACCTACGACAGCATCAAGGTGCAGGCGGTCCTGAACTGGATCGACGGCTACAACAGCACGCGCACGAAGAGGCTCGCGGGCGCGCCGGCGATCTTCGGCATGAACTTCCAAGCCGTGAGCGTCGGGCAGAAACTCGCCAAGGCCGGTGGCGCGGACGTCGCGACCCCGGACCTGACGGGCGGCTACGTGGACGGCAACGGCACGCCGGGTTCGGCTCTGCTGGTCCAGGCGCGATTCGTCGACGCGGCGCTCGGCAAGTTTGAAACGGAGCTGAAGGCGCAGAAGCTCGACAAGTCGACGCTGGTGATCGTGAGCGCGAAGCACGGCCAGTCGCCGATCGACGTCAAGGATCGGGTTGCCATCAGCGACGCGCCGTTCCAGGCCGTGCCCGGCTTCGGCACGCACGGCTTCGAGATCTGCGACGACGAGGGGCTGATCTGGCTTGATCCGAGCCTGCAGAAGGCCGACTACGCCGCCGCGAAAGCCTACCTGCTCGGCCACGCGGCCGAGCTGCACATCCAGACGCTGCTCGATCGCTCCTCGCTGACGCCGCTCTACGAGGATCCGTTCAAGAACGATCGCGTGCCGGATTTCATCGCGGTCACCGATCACGGCGTGATCTGCACCGGCGGCACGAAGCTCGCGGAACACGGCGGCTTCTCGAATGACGACCGCAACGTCGGACTGATCGTCTCGTCGCCGTCGATCAGGCCCGCCGTCAACGAGGCCCCCGTCACGACGACGCAGATCGCGCCGACCATCCTGCAGGCACTCGGGCTCGACTACACGCGTCTCAAGGCCGTGCAGGCGGAGGGCACCCAGCCGCTCACCCGCTGACCGTGACGACCGGCCGGACGGCGACACATCCGGCCGGTCGTGGCGGGCGATCAGGCCGCGGGCCTCACCCGAGCAGCGCGTAGGCCTCCGCGGCGAGGGCCGACGCGAGCAGCGTCGTCGATGCCGGCAGCGGACGTGACGCGAGCGCCACGGCGACGATGCCGAACCCCGCCCCGAGCAGCGCCGGCCACGGCGGCGTGCCGGCCTCGATCAACCCGAACGCGCCGCCCGCCACCAGCACGCAGGCGAAGCCACGTCCCACCACCGACGACGCCGCGCCGCGTGCCGCGTCGTCGAGCGTCACCGCGGCGAGGAGTGCGAGCGGCAGGCGCGCGGCCGCGAGGCCCCCCGGCAGCGCCGCGAAGCCGACCGCGGCCAACCCGAGCACCGACCGGAGCGCGAGACCCCGACGCGGCGGCGGCACCGGCAGCAGCGCCGGCAGCGCTAGCGCGAACAGCGGCAGCAGCGCCGCCGCTCGCACGGCGACGACCGGCACGGGCGCCGCCGCCCTTCCGACCTGCAGCGCCGACGGCAGGTGGAGCGAGAACGACGACCCGAGCCCCGCCGGCCACGCGAGCGACGGCGACCAGCCGCCGCCCAGCGCCACCAGCGCGCCGAGCACGCCCGGCGCGACGAACGGCAGCGACACCAACGCCCCGATCACCGCGCCGGCGGCGAGCCGGATCCCCGCCCCTCGCCTCCGGCCGCGCAGTCCGGTCGCGATCCGCGCGACCCCCCAGCCGACCGACGCGGCGAGCGATGCGGCGGCGACCGCCCCGGTCGTGAGCAGGGCTGCCGTGAACGCGGCGAACGCGAAACGCAGCGCACCGCGCGACGCGACCGCGCGCTCGGCCGCGAGCAGCAGCAGCGCCGCCCCCACCAGCCCACCGTCGTCGCCGGCGAGGAAGCGCGGATCGGCCTCCACCAGCAGCGCCGCCACCAGGGCGACGCCGCCGAGACCGATCAGGCGGAGCAGCCGCCACACCGCGAGCCCGGCCACGATCGCGAGCAGCGCACGCCCGAGCAGGATGACGCGCCCCGTTTCCTCGGCGAGGTCGAGCGGCAGCACGAGCCCGCTGCCGGCGAGACCATGGGACGCGAGAAACCCGGCCGCGGCATCGAGCAGGCCGCGATGCACGCCGATCCCGACCAGCCGCGGCGACGCGATCGCGAGCGGCAGCAGCAACACCAGGGTGCGCTCGACCGCGCGCCGCCCGGCGCTCTCCCTCGGTGTCACGACCATGCGCGGTTCAGGTGAACGGAGACGACACGGGGCGAACGGCGCCCCGGCTCATGGCGACGCGAGCGACGCTGGTTCGCGCGGCCGCGCGACATCCCTCCGCACCACGATCGTTTCCTTCGCGCCGTCGATGTCGTCGCCAGAGACGGCAACAAGACGGAGGAACCCATGTCCAACTCCGACGACACGCTCGACCGAATCGTCGACCACGTCTTCAGGCGCGGCGTCCCTTCCGTCCCGGCCGACCAGCTCGACACCGGATCGCCGCAACAACTCACGGCGACATGGAAAGACAAGATGGCGTCCGCCCGCGGGACGCGCCCTCCGCAGCCCGCCGACCCGCGCCCGCCCGAAGCCGGCCACGAGGAAAGGCTGTTCGCATGGCTGCGGCCTCGCGAGGCGGGGACCATCTCGTTCACGTGGATGGACCTGCCGTCGGATCAGCCGGAGCCGCCGGACGACGGCGACTGGATCGCCGTGCATCGCCTCGCCGACTGGCGCGGAACCAGGCTTTGATCCGGTCGCACGCCGTCGATCAGCAGCGCCGCTCGCCCACGTATTTCGGCGAAAGATAGGCGCCGATCGCCTCCGAGCCGCCTTCGGAGCCGTAGCCGCTGTCCTTGACGCCGCCGAACGGCGTCTCCGGGAACGACAGGATCGGCCCGTTGATCGACACCATGCCGCTCTCCAGTCGCTCGCCGAGTGCGGCCACGTTCGCGCTCGAACGGGCAAAGCCGTAGGCGGCGAGACCGAACGGCAACCGGTTCGCCTCCGCGACCGCCTCCTCCAGACCGTCCACCCGCATCACCAGCGAGACCGGGCCGAACGGCTCCTCGTTCATCACCCGCATCGCCGGCGTCACACAAGTCAGCACCGTCGGTTCGTAGAACGAGCCGCGGTTGCCGATCCGGTTGCCGCCCGTCTCGACGCGAGCCCCCTGCGCCACCGCGTCCGCGACCAGCGACGACACCGCGTCGAGCCGCCGCTCGGTGATCAGCGGCCCCATCTCCGTCCCGTCCTCGAGCCCGTCGCCGACCCGGATCGACCGCACCAGCCCCACGTAGCGGTCGAGGAACGCGTCGTGCACCCGCCGGTCGACCAGGAAACGCGTCGGCGAGATGCAGACCTGGCCGGCGTTCCGCCGCTTGGTCGCCAGCATGTTGGTCGCGGCCAGCTCCAGATCCGCGTCGTCGAGGATCACCACCGGCGCATGGCCGCCGAGCTCCATCGTCGCCCGCTTCATGTGCTGCCCGGCCAGCGCCGCCAACTGCTTGCCCACCGGCACCGACCCCGTGAACGAGATCTTCCGGATCACCGGATGCGGCACGAGATGCGCCGAGATCTCCGCGGGCACCCCGAACACCAGGTTCGCGACCCCCGCCGGCACACCGGCATCGACCAGCGCCCGCAGCAGCTCGGCCGGCGACCCCGGCGTTTCCTCCGGCCCCTTGACGATGATCGAACAGCCCGCCGCGAGCGCCGCACCGAGCTTGCGCACGATCTGGTTGATCGGGAAGTTCCACGGCGTGAAGGCCGCGACCGGCCCGACCGGCTCCTGCAGCACCAGGCCACGCACGTCCGACGCGCGGGACGGGATCACCCGCCCGTAGGTCCGTCGCGCCTCCTCGGCGAACCACTCGAGCGTTTCGGCGCCGAACGCGACCTCGATCCGCGACTCCGCCAACGGCTTGCCCTGCTCGGTCGTCATCAGGCGCGCGATCGCCTCGGCACGCTCGCGCAACAGCCCGGCCGCGCGCCGCAGCAGGTTCGAACGCTCCAGCACCGGCGTCGCCCGCCACACCGCGAAGCCGCGCGATGCGGCCGCGAGCGCCCGGTCGAGATCGCCCGCCCCCGCGCGGGCGACCTGACCGATCGTCTCGCCCGTCGCCGGATTGATCACCGGTAACGTCCCGCCACCCTCGGCATCGACCCAGGCACCGTCGATCAGCAACTTCACGTCCAACGTCGTCATGGTGCCCGCCCCGCCTCGGTGGGGGGGATGTGGGGCCGTGCGGGGACCGAAGGAAGGCCAGGGGCTCTGCCCCTGGACCCCGGCAAAGGCTGAGCCTTTGCAATCCATCAGTTAAGGAAAACCCCGGGCCACACCATCACTGCCCGCGCGACCGGGGCCCGGGGTTTTCCTTAACTCCTGGGATCCAAGGGCCTCGGGCCCTTGGCGGGTCCAGGGCAGAGCCCTGGCCTTCCTTCCTCCCGCTACGCCAACACATCCTCCACCCGGATCGGCAGGTGCCGGACGCGGGTGCCGGTCGCGTGGTGGACGGCGTTGGCGATCGCGGCGGCGATGCCGACGATCGGCAGTTCGCCGATGCCGCGGGCGCCGAGCGGATCGACCACGTCGTCGGCGAACTGCAGCGTTTCGACCGTGAGCTCGGGCACGTCGGCGTTCACCGGCACGAGGTAGTCCGAGATGTTGCCGTTCACGTAGTGGCCGGTCGCGAGGTCCGGCACGGCCGCTTCGAGCAGCGCCTGACCGATGCCGAAGGTGATGCCGCCGAGCAGCTGGCTTCGCGCGGTTCGCGCGTTCAGGATCCGCCCCGCGTCGTAGACGCCGACGATGCGCGAGACCCGGACGGTGCCGAAATCGGGATCGACCCGCACTTCGGCGAACTGTGCCCCGAAGGAGTGTCGCGAGAAGCGCTTGAAATCGGGTCCGGGCTTGGCGTGCGCTTCCGCTTCCAGGAACTCCTTGCCGGTCGCCTGCACGAGCGCGCCGATCGACACGGTGCCGCGCGGCCCGCCGACGTTGGCGCCGTCGATCGAGAGCGCGGACGGCGAAACGCCGCGGAAGCCGTCGCCGCCGTTCGAGAGCGCGAGGCCGAACAGGCGCGCGCGGAGGCTCTCGGCCGCCATCTGCACCGCCGGCATGACGCTCGCGGCCGTGGTCGAGCCGCCAGAGACGGGCGCCTCCGGGTAATCGGTGTCGCCGAGTTCGGCGCGCACGCG
This sequence comes from Acetobacteraceae bacterium, assembly GCA_965199345.1. Lineage (GTDB taxonomy): Bacteria > Pseudomonadota > Alphaproteobacteria > Acetobacterales > Acetobacteraceae > CAXTPV01. The sequence continues at coordinate 1,403,223 of CBDARA010000002.1, read as the reverse complement.
GTCGACCGGCACGCCGAGCGACGCCGCCGCGGTCTGGATCATGATCGTGTAGGTGCCGGTGCCGAGATCCTGCGTGCCGGCCTGCACCAGGAAGGTGCCGTCGGCGAGCGCGCGGACGCGGGCGCTGGCCGGCTGGCGGTTCGCGGGATAGGTCGCGGTCGCCATCCCCCAGCCGATCAGCACGTCGCCGTCGCGCATGGACCGGGGCTCGGCGGACCGCCTGTCCCATCCGAACAGCGCGGCGCCGCGGGCGTAGCATTCTCGCACGTGGCGCGACGAGAACGGCTTGTCCTCGTTCGCGTCGCGGCCGGTGTCGTTCTTGAGCCGGAGCGCGATCGGATCCATCCGGAGCGCGACCGCGAGCTCGTCCATCGCGCTCTCGAGCGCGTAGACCCCGGGGGTTTCGCCGGGCGCCCGCATGTAGGTCGGCAGGCCGTAATTGGTGTCGACCAGCCGGTGCGACGTCGCGACGTTGTCGCAGGCGTACAGCATGCGCGCGGCGAGCGCCGCGGGTTCGGCGAACTCGCCGACGCTTTCCTCGCAGGTCTGGGTGATCGCGTCGTGCCGGACCGAGAGCAGCGTGCCGTCGGTCGCGGCGGCCAGGCGCAATCGCTGGTGCGTCGCCGGGCGATACCCGTTCGAGGTGTACATGTCCTCCCGGGTGAGTTCGAGCCGCACCGGGCGGCCGACCTGGCGCGCGGCGAGCGCCGCCATCGCGACGGGCGGCCAGCAATTGCCCTTGCAGCCGAAACCGCCGCCGACATAGGGGCAGATCACCCGCACGGTGTCGGCCGGGATCGAGAAGAAGGTGGCGAGCGTTTCGCGCACGCCGCTGATCCCCTGCGTCGCGGTCCAGACGGTGAGCGCGTCGCCGTCCCACGACGCGACCGTCGCGTGCGGCTCCATCGGGTTGTGGAATTCCTGCGGCGTCCGGTAGGTGGCATCGATCCTCACCGGCGCCGACGCGAAGGCGCCGTCCGGGTCGCCGCGACGGCTGTCGGCCGGGATCTGGCCGTTGCGGAAGTTCTTCGGCGGGACGGCCGCGGCGAGCGACGCCTCCATGTCGAGCGTCGCACCCGGCGCGGCGGTGACCCGGGGCGTGATGCGGGCGAGCGCGCCCTGCACGTTCTCGAGCGTGTCGGCGACCACCAGCCCGATCGTCTGACCGGCGTATCGGATCGTGTCGTCCTGCAGCAGCGGGAACTTGACCGTCTGCTGGGCCGCCTTCTCGATGTGCAGGCTTTCGGCCCCGTTCGGCCCGATCACCGCGACGACCCCTGGCAGGCGCTGCGGCACGTCGAGGCCGAGGACGCGCCCCTTGGCGATCGGGCTCCTGATCATGCCGGCGTGGAGCATGCCGGGTTGCTCGAACTCGGCCGCGTAGCGGGCCGTGCCGGTGACCTTGAACGGGGCGTCGACCCGCTCGACCGGCGCGCCGATCGCGTTCATGCCGTCACCAGCGTCATGATCGCGCGTCGGGTGACGTTCACCAGCAGGAGTTCCTTGAAGCGGTTCTCCGAGGCCGCCGCGGCGCCCTCGGTCGCGAGACGTGCGGCGGCGGCGACGTTGGCGGCGGTGGGCGCCTTGCCCCGGAGCGCCGCCTCGACCGCGTCGAGCCGCCAGGGCTTCGGCGCGACGCCGCCGGCGGCGAGGCGGATGTCGCGCACGACCCCGTTCTCGACCGCGATCCCGGCCGCGACGGAGGCGAGCGCGTAGGCGTAGCTCTGGCGGTCGCGGACCTTGACGTAGGTCGAGTGCGCCGTCGCCACGCCGACCGGCACGGTGATCGTGACGATCACCTCGCCGGGCTCGAGCACGGTCTCATGCTCGGGCGTGGTGCCAGGCAGGCGATAGAAGGCGGCGAGCGGGATCGTGCGACCGGCCGCGCCTTCGCGCCGCGTGACGAGCGCCGCGTCGAACGCCGCGAGTGGCACCGGCATGTCGGACGGATGCGTCGCGATGCAGTGGTCGCTGCCGCCGAGGATCGCGAGCTCGCGGTTGCGGCCGGGGATCGCCGGACAGCCGGAGCCGGGGTTCCGCTTGTTGCAGGCGAACTGCGTGTCCCGGAAATAGACGCAGCGCGTCCGCTGCAGCATGTTGCCGCCCGCGGTGCCGAGATTGCGGATCTGCGGCGAGGCGGCGGCGAGCAGCGCCTCGCCGATCGCCGGCGCGTGCGTCCGCACCAGCGTGCTCTCGGCGACCGCGGCCATCGTCGCGAGCGCCGGAATGCGCAGCACGCCACCATCGAGCGTGATCGCCTCGTGCCCGGTCGGCTCGAGCGACCGGAGCGTGTCGGGCGCGAGCACGCCGACCCGCATCAGCTGCACCATGTCGGTGCCGCCGGCGATGAACATCGCGTTCGGCCCGGACGCGTCCGTCGCCTCGGTGATCCGGAACGGGTGCATGGCTCAGCCTTTCTCCGACGGCGTCGACAGGCCGGCATGGCGCTCGATGTTGCCCGCGGCCTCCTCGACCGCGGCGACGATGTTCGGGTAGGCGCCGCAGCGGCAGAGATTGCCGCTCATCCACTCGCGGATCTCGTTCGGCGACCCCGCGTGACCCTCGTCGATCAGCGCGGCCGCCGACATCACCTGGCCCGGCGTGCAGTAACCGCATTGCAGCGCGTCGTGCTCGGCGAAGGCGCGCTGCACCGGATGCGGCGCCTCCGGCGTACCGAGGCCTTCGACCGTCAGCACCGCATGACCGTCGAGACGCGACGCGAGCACGAGACAGGAGACCACCCGCCTGCCGTCGAGATGGACCGTGCAGGCGCCGCAGGCGCCCATCGCGCAGCCCTTCTTGGTGCCGAGCAGACCGAGATCGTCGCGCAGCGCGTCGAGCAGCGTCGTCCTGGTGTCGACCCGGAGCGCCACCGTCGCGCCGTTGACGGTCAACGTCACGTCGTGGGCGAACGGCGCGGCGCCCGCCGCCTCGCGCTGGACGGGCACCGGCCCGGGAACGGCCGGCTGCGCGTCCGCGGCCACGAAGGGCGCCACCACCCATCCGGTCGACGCGGTGCCGATCAGGGTGCGCCGGGTGAGGTTCGCGTCCGCCGCCATGGCCATCTCCAACCCGGTCCGCCCAGGTCGGAGATATGGCTCGCCCGCGCCCGCCTTCCCCTCACGTCGCCGTGAGCGACGGTTCCTTACAGGGATGCTGCAGGAAGAAGGCCCTGGCCGTCTCCCTACAGCGCCTCGGTATCGAGCGCGTATCCTGCGGCGCGGACGGTACGGACGAGGTCGAGTTCGTCGCTGCCGTTGATCGATTTGCGCAGGCGTCGGATGTGGACGTCGACGGTGCGTGGCTCGACATGGATGTCGCGGCCCCAGACGGCGTCGAGCAGCTCCTCGCGGGTGAACACGCGTCTCGGGTGCTGCATCAGGAACTCGAGCAGCCGGAACTCGGTCGGCCCGAGATGGATCGCGCGGCCGTTCCGTTGCACGCGGTGGGAGGCGAGATCCATGCTGATGTCGTGGAACGCGAGCGCGCCCTTGTTCGGCAGCGCGCGGGCGCGGCGGAGAAGCGCGCGCATGCGGGCGACCAGCGCGTCGATGTTGAACGGTTTGGTGATGTAGTCGTCGGCGCCGGTGTTGAGCCCGCGAACGGTGTCCTGGTCCTCGGTCCGCGCGGTGACCATGATCACCGGCAGGTCGCGGGTGGCGGGACGGCGACGGATCTGCCGGCAGAGTTCGATGCCGGACAGCGACGGCAGCATCCAGTCGAGCAGCACGATGTCCGGGGTGATCTCGCCGAGGCGGGTGAGCGCCTCCTGGCCGTCGCCCGCCTCCTCGACCCGGAAGCCCTGTTTCTCGAGGTTGTAGCGCAGCATGGTCAGCAGCGCGGCCTCGTCCTCGACGACGAGGGCGAGCGGCCGGCCCGGCGAGACGGTGTCTGGGGCAGGGCTTCTCATACGAGGTCCGATCCGATCTGGTCGGCGTCTTCCGCCGCGGCGGTGCCGCGCCCCTTGGGGCGGGCGCCCGGAATGTTCTGGCCGGTTTCGACGTAGTAGATCGTTTCGGCGATGTTGGTGGCGTGGTCGCCGACGCGCTCGAGGTTCTTGGCGACGAACATCAGGTGCGTGCACGGCGTGATGTGGCGCGGGTCCTCCATCATGTAGGTGACGAGTTCCCGGAAGATGGCGCTGTCGAGGTCGTCGATCGCCTCGTCGGAGCGCCAGACCTGCTCGGCCTTTTCGATGTCGCCGTCGCCGAGCGCGTCGATCACCAGGCGGAGGTTCTCCTGCGCGAGGCGGCCCATCTGCGCGAGCGCGCCGAAGCGGAACGGGAACGGGTTGTCGTTCAGCACCATCGAGCGCTTGGCGATGTTGCGGGCGTAGTCGCCGATCCGCTCGAGCGCCGCGGTGACGCGGAGCGAGGCGACGATCTGCCGAAGGTCGCTCGCGACCGGCTGGCGCAGCGCGAGCAGGCGGACGACGAAGCTCTCGACCCGTCGCTGCAGCTCGTCGACGGCGCGGTCGCGCTCGATCGCCTGCGCCGCCGCCTCCTCGTCCCGCGTCAGCACCGCCCGCATCGCCAGCGCGAGCTGGTTCTCGACCAGGCCGCCCATCTCGGTCAGCAGGTCGCGCAGGCTTTGCAGCTCGTTCTCGAAGCTGCTGACGATGTGGCCGGGGCTCTGTGCCATGTCGTTTATCCCGCGGTGGAAGCTTGGGTCAGCCGAACCGGCCGGTGATGTAGTCCTGCGTGCGCTTCTCGCGCGGCGCGGTGAACATCTGCGCCGCGGGCGAGATCTCGACCAGCTCGCCCATGTAGAAGAACGCGACCTGGTCGGCGCAGCGCGCCGCCTGCTGCATGTTGTGGGTGACGATCGCGATGGTGAAGTCGCGCTTGAGCTCGTCGATCAGCTCCTCGACCTTCAGCGTCGAGATCGGGTCGAGCGCGCTGGTCGGCTCGTCGAGCAGGATCACGTCGGGCCGCGTCGCGATCGTGCGCGCGATGCAGAGGCGCTGCTGCTGGCCGCCCGAGAGACCCGACGCGGGCGTCGCGAGCCGGTCCTTGACCTCGTTCCAGAGCGCCGACCGGGTGAGCGACCATTCGACGCGGTCGGCCATGTCGGCGCGGTTCAGCCGCTCGTGCAGCCGGACGCCGAAGGCGATGTTGTCGAAGATCGACATCGGGAAGGGCGTCGGTTTCTGGAACACCATGCCGATCCGCGAGCGCAGCCGGTTGAGGTCGATGCCGGCGGCGATGATGTTCTCGCCGTCCATCATCACCTCGCCGGCGGCGTGCTGGCCGGGGTAGATGTCGTACATGCGGTTCAGCACGCGGAGCAGCGTCGACTTGCCGCAGCCGGACGGGCCGATCATGCCGGTCACCTGCCGCTCGGGGATCGAGAACGAGATCCCCTTCAGCGCCTTCGACGCGCCGTAGAAGAAGTCGAGGTTGCGGATCGAGAGGCGCGGCCGGTTGAGCGCGGCCGCGCCGTCGGGGTTCGACACCGCGGGCGCCGCGATCGGACCGACCGAGGTGTCGGGACGGGTGCCGTCACGCTTGAGCTCGTTCATGGACACTCTCCCGTTCGCGTTCAGCTGCGCCGCCGCAGCACGAGGCGGGCGAGCAGGTTGATGGCCAGCACGCCGACCGTGATGATGAGCGCGCCGCACCAGGCGAGCGACACCCAGTCGCCGTAGGCGGAGCCCGCGTAGGAATAGATCGTCACCGGCAGGCTCGCCATCGGCTGGTTGAGCTTGACCGACCAGTTCAGATTGCCGAGCGAGGTGAACAGCAGCGGCGCGGTCTCGCCGGAGATCCGGGCCATCGCGAGCAGGATGCCGGTCAGGATGCCGTCGAGCGCCGCCCGGCACGACACCCAGACGATCGCCCGCCATTTCGGGGCGCCGAGCGCGACCGCCGCCTCGCGGAGCGAGATCGGCACCAGCCGCAGCATGTCCTCGGTGGTGCGGACGATGATCGGGACGGCGAGGATCGCGAGCGCCACCGCACCGGCCCAACCTGAAAAGCCGCCGAACGGCGCCACCATCAGCACGTAGACGAACAGGCCTATCAGGATCGACGGCGCGGACAGCAGGATGTCGGAGACGAAGCGGACGACGTTGGGAACCTGGCCCGTGCCGTATTCCGCGAGATAGATCCCGACGGCGAGGCCGATCGGGATGGCGGCCGCAAGCCCGATGACGGTCTGGATGATGCTGCCGACGATCGCGTTGAGCAGGCCGCCACCGCTCCCGGGCGGCGCCGTCGGGCGGGTGAACACGTGCAGCGACAGCGCCCCGATCCCGCGCCAGACCAGCGTGATCAGGATCGACAGCAGCAGCAGCAGCGCGAGCACGGTGGCGGCGAGGCAGAGCGCAGAGATCAGCCTGTTGGCCCGCTCGCGCCGGCGCCCGAGGGCACGCGCGACGCGCTCGCCCTCGTCGTGGCTTCCGGGTCGGGTCAGGGCGGCGCTCATGCGCGCGCGCCGCCCGTCCGCAGCAGCAGGCGCGAGATCGCGAGCGTGATGAAGCTGATCACCATCAGGATGAAGCCGCAGCCGAGCAGCGCCGACAGCCGGAGCGTACCGTTCTGCGCCTCGGGAAACTCGAGTGCGATCAGGGAGGCGATGGTGTTGCCGGGCGAGAACAGGCTCCAAGAGATCCGGTTGGCGTTTCCGATGACGAAGGTCACCGCCATCGTTTCGCCGAGCGCGCGGCCGAGCCCGAGCATGATGCCGCCGACCACGGCCGAGCGCGTGTAGGGCAGCACGATGTGGCGCACGACCTCCCAGGTGGTGCAGCCGACCCCGTAGGCGCTTTCCTTGAAGACCGGCGGGACGGTGAGGAAGACGTCCCGCATGGTGGCCGCGATGAAGGGCAGCACCATCACGGCCAGGATCAGCGACGCCGTGAAGATGCCGGTGCCGTAGGGCGCGCCGAACACCAGGTCGCCGAGGATGGGCACCTCGCCGAAGGTGTCGGACAGAAAAGGCTGCACCACGGTCGCGATCACCGGAGCGATCACGAAAAAGCCCCACATGCCGAAGATGATCGATGGCACGGCGGCGAGCAGTTCGACCGCGGTGCCGATCGGGCGGCGGAGCCATTCGGGCGCCATCTCGGTGAGGAAGAAGGCGATGCCGAAGGCGAGCGGGACGGCCATCACCAGCGCGAGCGTCGCCGTCACCACGGTGCCGAAGATCGCCGAAAGCGCGCCGTAATGATCGGATACGGGATTCCAGACCGCGGTCGTGGCAAAGCCGAGGCCGAAATGGCGGAACGCCGGCAGCGCGCCGTAGAACAGGACGACGATGATCGCACCCAGCAGCACCAGGATGGTCAGGCTCGCGGCCGTGACGATCGCCCGGAACGCGGGGTCGAAGCTGCCGCGTGGGCGTGCCGCAGGCACGCCGGGCGCATTTCGGGTCGCGCTGATGGTCTGTTGCACTCCGTTCCTTTCGGATGGCGCCCCGAGATCAGGGAGCCGGGCCGGAGCCCGGCGTCGCGGACACGTGGTTCAGAAGGAGATCTTCTCGCCGTTCGGCCCCTTGATGTTGGCCGACCACGCTTGACGGATCTCGTCCTGCACGCTGCTCGGCAGCGTCACGTAGTTGAGCGAGGTGGCCGTCTGGCCGCCCTGGGTGTAGCCGTAGTTGAAGAACTTCAGCACGTTCGACGCCGCGGTCGCGTCCTTCGGCATCATCGGCACGATGATGAACGTCGCCGAGACGATCGGCCAGGAATTCGCGCCGGGCTGGTCGATCAGGTTGACCGCGAAATGCGGCGCGGCGGCGAAGTCGGCATGGCTCGCGGCCGCCTGGAACGTCGACAGGTCGGCGTCGATGAAGTGGCCGTCCTTGTCGCGGAGCGAGACCGTCGCGAGGTGGTTCTGCTCGGCATAGGCGTATTCGACGTAGCCGACGCCGCCGCGGGTGTTGTGGACCGTGCCGGCGACGCCGTCATTGCCTTTCGCGCCGGCGCCGGTCGGCCAGGCGACCGAGGTGCTGGCGCCGATCTCGGACTTCCACTTGGCGCTCTCGGCCGACAGGTAGGACGTGAACACGAACGTCGTGCCGGAGCCGTCGGCGCGGTGCACGGGCGCGATCGGCAGGTGCGGCAGGTGGAGGCCGGGGTTCAGCGCCTTGATCTTCGGATCGTTCCAGGCGGTGATGTCGCCGCTGAAGATCTCGGCGAGCACGTCGCCGCTCAGCTTCATCTGGTTCGCGCCGACATGCGGGACGTTCACGATCGGCACGACGCCGCCCATCACGGTCGGGAACTGGAACAGGTGGTTCTGGTCGAGCTTGGCCGGCGCCATCGGCGCGTCCGACGCGCCGAAGTTCACGGTGCCGTTGATGATCTGGTTCTGGCCGGCGCCCGACCCGATCGCCTGGTAGTTGACCGTGATCCCGATGGCCGACTTCGCGTCGGCGGCCCACTTCGTATAGACGGGCGCCGGAAACGTCGCGCCGGCGCCGTTGATCGTCTGCGCCTGCGCGAGCGCCGGCACCGCCATCGCGACGCCGGCCGCGGTGCGGGCGAGCGTCTTCCGATCGAGCTTCATGAGACCTCCAGGTGGAGCCGCCGCCACGGCGGCACGGATGTGGCCGCCGAGACCGGCGGCACGAAGGCACGGCCCAACCAGGTGGGTCCGTCGCGCCGGGCGGACCCTAGGTCGTCACAGCGAAGCTCGTGTTACAAAACCGTGAACGTTCCATGACAGGTGGGGGCGATATGTCGCATTCAGCCGACCCGACCATAGGACGGCGCGCCCAAGCCGGGGCACTGGCAGCGCGCCCCGACCGGGTACTGCGCCGGCAGCGTGCACTGGTAGAACCCGGCGTGGCACACGTAGCCGTAGCCGGACGCCGCGCCCTCGGCGGCGGGCGCACCCTCGCAACCGGCAAGGGCCGCGAGCAGCGGCACCAGCAGGGCGCCGAGCCACAGGAGACGCGAATGGTCGGAACGGCGTGCGGCGGTGGCCGCCCAGGGATGGCGCGCTGACATGGATGCTCCTTCGTCGACGATCCCGACCGAAACGTCCGCGCCCGATCCGGGTTCGGGCGCCCGACCCGCGCCCGGCACGTCGAACACCGGCCACGCCGGCGACGCGCCTGACACCGGCCGCGCCGGCGCCGCGAGGCGCCTCGCGTCGTGCGCCATCCCGCTCCTCTGCACGCTCGCCGGACTGGCCGCGCGGCTGCACGGGCTGGGATCGAAGCCGTTCTGGCTCGACGAGGTGACCACGCTCCGGCGCGCCTCGCTGCCGTTCTGGGCGATGGTGCGCGACGCGCTGAGCTTCCATCACCTGCCGGCCTATTTCGTGATCACCTCGTGGTTCCTGCCGTTCGGCAACGACGAGCTCGCGCTCCGCCTGCCGGCGGCGCTGTTCGGCGGGCTGTCCTGCGGCCTCGCGGCGATGGTCGCCGGCGAGATCGCCGGCGCCGGCCCGGCGCTCCTCGCCGGCACGCTGATGGCGGTGTCGCCGATCGAGGTCCAGTACGGCCAGGAGGCGCGCTCCTACACGCTGGTGATCTGCGCGGTGCTGCTGGCGCTGCACGGGCTGATCGGGCTGTTGCGCGATCCCGCCCGCGCGTCACGCCCCTGGCGGGACCGCGACGGCGTGCGCGGCGCCTGGCTCGCCTACGGCCTCGGCACCGCGGGCGGCCTGCTGGTGCTGGGCGTCGCACTCTGGTGGCTGCTGATCGCGAACCTCGCCGTCGCCGCGATCGCCTGGCGCCCGCCCGGCCTGCCGCGCGCCTTCCGCCGCCGCTGGCTCGCGGTGCAGGCGGCGACGGTCGCCGTCACCGCGCCCGGCTTCGTCGCCATGGTGCTGCTGGTCGAGCGCGCGCACGGCACGTTCCAGAGCGGCCTCGACTGGATCCCGCCGCTGTCGTGGCACCATGTCGGCACCGGCCTCGCCTCCCTCTACATGCTGCGCGTCTCGAGCCTGATCGCCGACCGGCTGTTCGCGACCGCGATGCCCTGGTTCGGCCCGCTGGTGCTGCTGCTCGCGGCACTCGGCATCGTCGTCCTGCTGCGACGGCGCGACCGGCGGACGGCGCTCGCACTCGGCGTCGCGACCGTCGCCCTGCCGCTCGTCACCGCGCTGGTCTCGCTGGTCGAGCCGCTGTTCATGCCGCGCTACGTGCTGTGGAGCACCGGCCCGTTCCTGGTGCTGGCCGGTATCGGCCTCGCCGTGCTGCCGCGCGTGGCGCGGTTGCCGGCGGCATCCCTGCTCGCCGCCGTCGCGCTGCTCAACCTGCTGCCCTACTACCGGACGGAAACCAAGCCGCGCTGGGAAGTCGCCGCCCACGTGCTCGCCGAGCGCCTGCGTCCGGGCGACACGCTGCTGATCGCCGATCCAGGCGCCGTCGACATGATGAACGTGTTCCTGGCCCGCAAGCACCAGGCGATCGGGCCGGAGCTCTGGACCGAGAACGTCGCCGACGCCTCCTGCGCGCTCTACGCCGGCCGGCGCGTCTGGGCGCTGTTCGGCCGGGTCGGCCAGGTCGACCACCAGAACCTCGCCGGCTTCCTGGCCGAAACCGCGCCGCTCGGCCCGCCGGCGGCGAGCGTCGCGATCGGTCTCGACATCTCGCTCGCGCTCTACGACCACCCGGCCGGACCCTGCGTCGCGCAGGGCTGAGCCGGGCCAGCATCGACGAGAACCGGGCGGCGTTTGACCGTCGCCCGGCCGGCTGCCAACGTCCCGACACAAGCCAGACAGCGTCACGGATCACGCGCCCACGAAGGCCACCGCCATGGATCTCGCCCACGAGCTCGCGCAGACCCGCGTGTCCGAATGGTTCACCGTCGAGCAATCGTTGATCGACCGCTTCGCCGACGTCACCGGCGACATGCAGTTCATCCACGTCGATCCGGTGCGCGCGGCCGAAACCCCGTTCGGCGGCACGATCGCGCACGGGTTTCTCCTGCTTTCGCTGCTGCCCCGCCTGGTCGCGACCATGCCGGGCGGGCTCGCGGCCGAAACCCCGCCCGGCGCGTCGATGATGGTGAACTACGGCTTCGATCGCGTCCGCTTCGTGTCGCCGGTGCGGGCCGGCCGGCGCGTCCGGGCGCACGCGACGCCGCGCGAGGCGGTGCGGGCCGAGGACGGCACGGTCCGGATCGTGTCCGAGGTCACGCTCGAGGTGGAGGGCGGCGCGAAACCGGCCGTGGTCGCGAGCTGGGTCACACTCCTCGTCCCCTGACGCGAGCAGGGCCGCCGGTGCGCCTCAGGCCCCGCTCGCCTTGCGGATGATCGCCGTCGTCGAGTGACCGTCCACGAGGTCGACCAGCACCACGCGCGGCACGAGTTCCGCGCCCACCACGCGATCGACCGTGTAGTCCGAACCCTTGACCAGCACGTCCGGACGCAGCTCCGCGATCAGCGCGCGCGGGGTGTCGTCGGCGAACGACGTCACCGCGTCGACGTGGCGGATCGCCGCCAGCACGGCGGCGCGCGACCCGAGCGGGTTCACCGGCCGTGACGGGCCCTTGAGGCGCCTCACGCTCGCGTCGTCGTTCACCGCCACCACCAGCCGGTCGCAGGCGCCCCGCGCCGCGGCGAGCAGCGACACGTGGCCGGCATGGAGGATGTCGAAGCAGCCATTGGTGAAGCCGACGCTGAGCCCCTGGTCCTTCCAATGCGCCACCAGCGACGCGACGCGCGCCGCCGGCAGCGGCCCGACCGCCGCGGCGCCGTTCGGCGCGTCTCCCGACGCGAGCTCGTGCATGACCTCGGCGATGTTGGCCGAGGCGGTGCCGAGCTTGCTCACCACCACGCCGGCGGCCGCGTTGGCGACGCGGACCGAGGCCGCGAGCGGCAGGCCGGAGGCGTGCGCGAGCGCCAGCGTCGCGATCACGGTGTCGCCCGCGCCCGACACGTCGAACACCTCGCGCGCGCGCGCCGGCACCGACACCGGCGCGCGGTCGCGCTCGACCAGGATCATGCCCCGCTCGGAACGGGTGGCGAGGATCGCGTCGCAACCGACCGCGTCGGCGAGCCCGCGCGCGGCGTCGACGATCTCCGCCTCGGTCTCGAGCGTCCGCCGCACGGCGCGCCCGAGCTCCTTCTGGTTCGGCGTGATGCAGGTGGCGCCGCGGTAGCGTCCGAAATCGTCGCCCTTGGGGTCGACGAACACCGGGATGCGCCGGGCGCGCGCGAGGTCGAGCGCGTGGGCGAGCACGGCGGGCGACAGCGTGCCCTTGCCGTAGTCGGAGAGCACGAGCGCGCGCGCCGCCCCGATCCGGGCCGCGAGCGAGGCGGCGAGCGACGCGCCCTCCGCCTCGTCGGCATCGGCGGTGACCTCGTCGTCGGTGCGGACGACCTGCTGGCGCGACGCGATGAAGCGGGTCTTGCAGATGGTCGGCCGCGACGGCGACGCGACGAGGTCGGTGTCGATCCCGGCGTGCGCGCGAAGCAGCGCGCCGAGCGATGCCGCCGCCTCGTCCTGCCCGACCAGGCCGACCAGCACCGCCGTGCCGCCGAGGGACGCGACGTTGACCGCGACGTTCGCCGCCCCGCCCGGCATCGCGCGCGTTCGCCGCACGCGGAGCACGGGGACCGGCGCTTCCGGCGAGATCCGGTCGATCTCGCCCTCGACGAAGCGGTCGAGCATGACGTCGCCGAGCACCAGCACCGAGACGCCGGAGAAATCCATCAGACCGGTGCCAACGCGTGCGTGGCACCACGGGCGGCACCCGCCGCGCACGCGACGTTGCACCTGCTCGTCGCCGCGCACGCCGCGTGGCATGCGACACACGCAGGGAGCGCGAACCCGGGCGCCGTGCGCGCGACGCCGGCCTTCCCCGGCCGGACCTCGAGCCCGCGCGGATCCGCGGCACGCTCGCGCCGGTGACCGACATCGTCGCGAGCGCGGCCGGTCGCGCTGCCGGCGGTCGCGACGACGTCGATCCTCGACGGGTGCCGCACGCCCTCGCATCCCGCGACGCCGCCCGTCCACCGGCAGGCGGAACGCGCGCCCGCGCGTCCGGGCCGGGTGTCGGCCCCGCCGCTGCCGGCGCGGCCGACACCCGGGCGACCGCTTCGGCCGACCGACCTCACAGCGACCAGCCGCCGTCGATCACCTGCGCGGTGCCGGTGGTGAAGCCGGACGCGTCGGCGGCGAGATACAGCGCGAGCGCCGCGATCTCGGCCTCCGTGCCGAGCCGTCCCATCGGCTGGCGGTCGCGAAAGGCGGCGAGACTCGCCGCCTCGGTGATCCCGGCCGAGACGGCGCCGGCGCGGACGCGCTCGCGGAGCGACGGCGTGTCGACGGTGCCCGGGCAGATCGCGTTGCAGCGGATGCCCTGCCCGACGAAATCGGCGGCGACCGACTTCGTGAGCCCCAGCACCGCCGCCTTCGACGCGCTGTAGGCGCATCGCACCGGCACGCCCTTCAGGCTCGAGGCGACGGACGACATGTTGATGATCGAGCCGCTGCCGCGCGCGAGCATCGCCGGCAGCACCGCGCGGATGGTGTGGAACATCGCCGTCACGTTGAGATCGAACGAGAACCGCCAGCTCGCCTCGTCGCAATCGAGAATGGTGCCATGCTGCACCGTGCCGGCGCAGTTGAAGAGGATGTCGAACGGGCCGTTCGCCGCGACGAACGCGTCGATCGCGACGCGGTCGAGCACGTCGAGCCCGTGCACGAGGAGGCCGTGCACGTCGAGGCCGGCGGCGCCGACGAGCAGCGCCGGCCTGAGATCGGTCGCCGCGACCGCGGCGCCCTCGCGGGCGAACAGTTCGGCGGCCGCTCGACCGATCCCCTGCCCGGCCGCCGTCACCAGGGCGCGCTTGCCCGCGAGCTGCATCGTCGTCCTCCCGCCGCTCCGGCAGGCTGTCGGAAAATGCCGCCCGTTGCTAGGCCAGGGTGCACGGGCCCCGGCGCGTCCAGGGCGGCCCCGACCGGTCGCACGCCTCCGCCGGGACGGTGCCGACCGCGCACCGGCAACGCCGATCCCCTCGCGGCCGCGCGCCCGCCGTGAACGGAGATCGCCGGCGCGGGCGACCGTGAACGTGCTTATGCACGCTTGATGGCAACACCACCCGCGCCCGTTTCGATGCGGTTTCGTTTCCGCCGCACGATGGTCAGCCTCGGCGGCGTTCCGCTTCGCACCAGGGCCGTCACGGCGACGATACGCGCAGCGTCCAGCTAGCGATCGCTCGCAGGACTTTCTCCCGTGATCCTGAGATATCGCGACGCCGGGCCGGAACAGACGCCCGCTGCCGATCGATGCCGCGTCCGTCCTGCGGACCGGGACGCCGCGCAGATCGCCAACGCCATCCGCCGCACCCGCGCCCGTCGCGTCTCCACCATGATGAGCACCCACGCGACACTGCTCGACAAGGCATGTGCCGACGGCATCGCCGGGTCCGGGCTCGCCACCTCGTCCACCAGAACGCCGCCCAAGACGCGGACGTCCGCCACATGAGCGTGCGCGAGGCCTACGAACATCCGACCGTGGCAATCCATCCGCCACGGAAAACCCCCGACCGGCCGAGCGCGGCCCGATCGTAAGCGGTCCGGGATTTTCCTTCACTCGGAGGGATCCAAGGGACGACCGGCCCCTTGGCGTCGGGCCCCTTTGCGCGTGCGCAAAGGGAACCGGGTCCAGGCCAGAGCCCTCGCCTTCCTCAATCCCCCGCCAGCACGCCGACCCGCGCGTGGGCGGCGAGCAGGGCGTCGACGAGGGCGTCGGCGTCGTCGCGCGTGGTGCGGTGGTTGACGATGGCGGCCCGGATCGCGCGCCGGCCGCCGATCGTGGTCGTCGACGGCGCCGCGATGCCGGCCTCCTGCAAATCGGCGACGCGCTCGTCCGCTTCGTCGCCGAGGTCGCCGCGGACGCCGAAGCAGACGATGTTGAGCGCGACCGGTGCCAGCAGCTCGAGGTCCGGCTCGCGGCGGATCCGCGCGGCGAGGTGCTGGGCCACGTCGCAGCAATTGTCGACGACGTCCGCGAGACCGGCGGTCCCGAACGCCTGCAGCGTCATCCACACCTTCAGCGCGCGGAAGCCGCGCGAGAGTTCGGGACCGAGATCGCAGGGCCAGGGCCCGCCGCCGGCGAGGCCGCGCGCGCCCCAGCGGAGATAGGCGAGCGATTGGGCGAAGGCGTCGGTCTGGCGCGCCTGGTCGCGGACCAGGACGCAGCCGGCGTCGTAGGGCACCTGCGCCCATTTGTGGAAATCGAACGCGAGGCTGTCGGCGCGCTCGATGCCGTCGAACAGGTCGCGGTAGCGGGGCGAGACGCGGGCGAGCGCGCCGAAGGCGCCGTCGACATGGAACCACAGCTCGTGCCGTGCCGCGAGATCGGCGAGTGCCGCGAGATCGTCGACGGCGCCGCAATCGACCGTGCCCGCGCTGCCGACGATCATGAACGGGGTCAGGCCGGCGTCGCGATCGCGGCTTATCGCACGCTCGATCGCGGCGATGTCGACCCGGTGGGCGTCGTCGGTCGGGACGAGGCGGAGCGCGTCGGTGCCGAGGCCCGCGATGTCGAAGGCGCGCGGGATGCAGCCATGCGCGGTGCGGCCGGCGTAGCCGGTGAGGCGGGCGGCGCCGATGCCCTCGCGCCGGACGGCGTCCCCGAGCACCGCGCGACGCGCGGTCAGGACGGCGATCAGGTTCGCCATCGAGGAGCCGGTGACCAGCAAGCCGGAGCTCGTCGCCGGCATGCCGACCATCTCGGCCGCCCAGCGCACGACCTCGCGCTCGACCTCGATCGGCGCGTGGTCGCGACCGCCGAGATTGCTGTTGAGGCCGGACGCGAGCAGTTCGCCGAGCATGCCGACCGCGTTGCCGCCGCCATGCACCCAGCCCATGAAGCGCGGGTGGGTGTTGCCGGTCGGGTAGGGTTCGATCAGGCGCTGGAAGTCGGCGTAGATCGCCGCCGGGTCGCGACCCTCGCGCGGCAGCGCGCCGTCGCGGAGTTCGGTCCTGACCGCGTCCGGCACGGGCCGCCACACCGGCCGCTCGCGCACCGTTTCCAGATGGTCGATCATGTCGTCCATCATGCGGTGACCGAGCGCGCGGAGGCTGGACCAGTCCTCCGGATCGAGTGTCGCCATCGTGTCTTGTCCTCGTTGACCGCGTTTGCGCATGGCAGCAAATGGCGTCCACCGGGCCTGGCGTCGAGAGATTGGCCGTCGAGGGAGGTCGCATGTTCTTCGAAGGCTTCGGACCGCCGCGCCTGGTGACCACCGCGGACGGCGACACGTTCCGGCTCCGTTCGGCCGGCAGCGGGCCCGCCGTGCTGCTGCTGCACGGCCATCCGCAGACCCACGCGATCTGGCACGAGGTGGGACCGCACCTGGTCGCCGCCGGCCACGCGGTCGTCTGCCCGGACCTGCCGGGCTACGGCGGCAGCTGCGCCGGCACGCGGCTCGACCCGCTCGCGGGCACCAAGGCGGCGATGGCGCGGCGCCTGCTCGCACTGCTCGACGCGCTCGGCCTCGCCGGCGTCGCCGTCGCCGGCCACGACCGTGGCGCGCGGGTGGCCGAACGGCTCGCGCTCGACGCGCCGGAGCGCGTGCGGTGCCTCGCGCTGCTCGACGTGGTGCCCTCGCTCGAGCCGGTGGAGCGCTCCGACATGGCGTATTCGCTCGCCGCCTATCGCGCGTTCTGGTTCGCCCAGACGCACCCGAAGCCGGAAAGCCTGATCCGCACCCCGCCCTCGATGTGGCTCGGCGGCACGCTGCCGGGAAGCGAGGCGCCGGACGCGCATTTCCATCCCGAGGCGATCGCCGACTACGTGAGCGCGGGCGTCGATCCCGACACGATCGGCCGGATGGGCGAGGCCTACCGGCACGCGACCGCGCTCGACGCGGTGTCCGACCGCATCGCGCACGCGAGCGGGGAGCGGATCACCTGCCCGACGCTGGTGCTGTGGGGCGAGCGCGGCGTGCTCGGCGGCTGGTACGATCCGGTCGCGCTGTGGCGGTCGCATGTCGCGGGACCGCTCGAGGGCGGCGCCATCGACGCCGGTCATTTCCCGGTCGAGGAGAACCCCGACCTCGTCGCCGCCCGGCTCGCGTCGTTCTTCGGCGCCGGCGATGCCCCGCTCAGTCGCCCCAGCGCCTGACCAGCCCGTCGAGCGCGGCCGGCTTCGGCGACGCCGCCGCGTCGGCCGTCCCCGCCATGATCAGGCCGTAGACGCGCTCGTCGGCGGCGAAGCCGAGATCGGCCCTGAACCCGTCATCCTCGCAATTGGGACCGGTCACCCATTTGCCGGCGAAGCCGAGCGCGTGCAGCGCGTTGAGCAGGTTCATGCCCGCGGCGCCGACCGACAGCAGCTGCTCGCCTTCCGGGATCTTGGCGTGCGGCGCGACCCGGGCGCCGAGCACGATCACCATCGGCGCCCGCGTCAGCTTCTCGCGCTGGCGCGCGACGTCGGCCTCGGAGGCCTCGGGCTCGCGCCGGCGAAGTGCCCGCGCGCCGGCATCGGCGAGGCGCGCGAGCGCCGCCGGACCGTCGATCACCAGCAGGCGCCAGGGCCGCAGCGCGCCGTGATCGGGCGCCCGCCCGACCGACGCGAGCACCTGCTCGAGCGCGTGTCCCGCCGGCACCGGCGGCGTCAGCCGCGACGAGGAGGCGCGGGACAGCAGGGTGTCGATCGCGTTCATCGCGTCGCTCCTCGTTTGGGGCCAAGGGGGAAGCCCGGCAACCAACCATCCCCGCGGTCCGTTCGCAACGGCTCGACGGTGATGGGGGCGGGACGCATGGCACAGGATCCGAGGGTCAAGGAGGTGCAGCCTCCCGTCGACGAGGTGCCGCAGGAGCGGCCCGGCCTCGAAACCGCGATGCGCACCAAGCCCGACCACGGCGAGGACAGCTACGTCGGCAAGGGTCTGCTCCGCGGCAAGGTCGCGCTGATCACCGGCGGCGACTCCGGCATCGGGCGCGCGGTCGCGATCGCCTACGCGCGGGAAGGCGCGGACGTGGCGCTGTCCTTTCTCCCGGTCGAAGCCGACGACGCCGCCGAGACCGCGCGCTGGGTCGAACGGGCGGGCCGCCGCGCGCTGCTGCTGCCGGGCGACATCCGCGATGCCGCCTGGTGCCGCACGCTGGTCTCGCGCACGGTCGGCGAGCTCGGCCGCATCGACGTGCTGGTCAACAACGCCGCCGCGCAGACGACCAACGAGGACATCGCCGATCTCGAGGAGGCGGACATCGCCGGCGCCTTCGAGGCGAACGTGTTCGCGATGTTCCACCTGACCCGGGCGGCGGTGCCGCACATGGCGCCCGGTGCGTCGATCGTGAACACCGGCAGCGTGCAGAGCAAGGTCGCGACGCCGACGATGCTGATCTATGCGGCGACCAAGGGCGCGATCAACAGCCTGACGGTCGGGCTGTCGAACCTGCTGGCGCCCAAGGGCATCCGCGTGAACTGCGTCGCCCCCGGCCCGGTCTGGACGCCGATCCAGCCGATCGCCAAGGACGAGGCGCAACTGGCCGAGCTCGGCAAGAACACGCCGCTCGGCCGCGCCGGGCAGCCCGCCGAGCTCGCCGGCGCCTTTGTCCTGCTCGCCTCCGAGGAGGGCAGCTACATGTCGGGCGCGGTGCTGGCCGTCACCGGCGGCCTGCCGATGCTGTGAGGCTTGGCCGATGCTGTGAGGCCCGGCCGGCGCCGCGATCAATCGGGGCGCGGCGTGACGGTGGTCTCGAGCGCGAACAGAACGGTCGGCTCGGACCGGCCGTCCGCCGTGCGGGTGTAACCTTCGATCCGCCCCACCTCGCGGAAGCCGTGGCGCCGAACCATGCGCTCGGCCGCGTCGCCCGGCCTGGTGTCGAGCGTCAGCAGCGTCCGCCCGGCCTCGCGCGCGCCGGCGATCGCCGCCGCGAGCAGCGCCTCGCCGAGACCACGCCGGCGGCATTCGGGGTGCACGACGAGCTTGGCGATCTCGGCCCGGTGGCCCGCGTTCTCCTGCGCGGCCGGCCGCACGGACACCGTCCCGGCGAGCCGCCCCGCGCACCAGCCGGCGTAGAGCAGCAGCCCCTCGGTCGCGACCGCGCGCGCACGCTCGCGACAGAACGCCTCGGCCCGATCCGCCGCGAGCGGGTGCAGGAACGACACCGACGCGCCCGACGCGACCACGTCCGCCAGGATCGCGGCGAGCGCGCGGGCGGCGGCGGTCGCGGCCGCCCCGTCGAGACGCTCGACCGCGACCGACGCGAGCGGCTTCGCGTAAGGGTATTCGAGCGAGTTCGAGCGGTCGCCGAGCGCCCGGATCGCGCCCGCCGGCACGTAGCCGGCACGCTCGTAGAAGCGATGCGCGCGGCCGAACCGCGTGTCGCTCCAGAGCACGAGGCGCCGGTCCCCGCGCCGCCGGGCGAACGCCTCGACGCCGGCGAGCAGCGCCTGCGCGAGCCCGGTGCCGCGCCAGGCACGGTCGACATAAAGGCCCTTGAGCTCGAGCACGCCCTTGCCCGCCACCACCGAGGACACGGTGCCGACCAGGCGCCCGTCCGCCTCGGCCACCAGTAACGCGCCGCCCTGCCCCGCGTAATGGGTCGCGGGCGCGCGGAGATGCGGGTTCTCGCCGTCGAGATCCATCACGCAGCCCGGATACTCCGACCAGCAGGCCTCGATCAGCGCCGCCATCGCGGGCCCGTCCGCGTCGCGTCCCGCCCGGACCGCACCCGTCAACGCACCGCCCGGCAAAAGCGCACGATGCGCGACGCGGCATCGGCGAGCGCGACGTCACCGGCGGCGATGCTCAGCCGAAGATGGCCGGGCGCCCCGAACGCCGCGCCGGCGACGGTCGCGACATGCGCCTCCTCGAGCAGCGCGTCGGCGACCGCGGCATCCGTCGGCAGCGCCGTCCCCGCGCCGCTGCTGCGACCGATCAGCCCCGCGACCGAGGGGAACAGGTAGAACGCGCCATCCGGGCGCGGGCACGCGAGGCCCGGCGCATCGGCGAGCGCCGCCATCGTGCGGTCGCGCCTGCGGCGGAAATCCGCCCGCATCGCGGCGAGAGCGTCCTGCGGGCCGTCGAGCGCCGCGACCGCCGCCGCCTGCCCGACCGAGCTCGCGCCCGAGGTCACGTTGCCCTGGATGGTCGTCATCGCGGCGATCAGCGTCGCCGGGCCGGCGGCGTAGCCGATCCGGAACCCGGTCATCGCATAGGATTTCGAAACGCCGTTCACGGTGAGCGTGCGCCCGAGCAGGTCGGGCGCGAGCGCCGCGAGACTCGGATGCGGGACCGGTCCCTCGTGCACGAGGTGCTCGTAGATCTCGTCCGACATGATCCAGAGATCGGGATGGCGACGCAGCACGCCGGCGATCGCCCGCAGCCGCTCGGGCTCGGCGACCGCGCCGGTCGGGTTGTTCGGCACGTTGAGGATCACCCACCGCGTTCGCGCGCCGATCGCGCGGCCCAGCGCGTCGGGGTCGAGCCGGAACCCGTCGACCGCCTCGCACCGCACGAACACCGGCGTCCCGCCCACCGCGCGGACCGCGATCGGGTAGCTCGCCCAGAAGGGCGACGGGATCACCACCTCGTCGCCCGGGTCGACCGTCGCCGCGATCGCCGCCGCGATCGCCTGCTTGGCGCCATTGGTGACGATCACCTCGTCGGCCGCGAACGCGAGCCCGTTCTCGCGCGCGAACTTGCGCCGTACCGCGTCGCGCAGCGCGACCGTGCCCGGGATCGGCGGATAGCGCGTTTCGCCGGCCTGCGCCGCCCGGTGCATCGCCTCGATCACGTGCGGCGGCGTCGGCGCGTCGGGCTCGCCCAGCGCGAGCGAGATCACGTGGTGGCCCGCGGCGGTCAGCGCGCGCGCCCGCACGGCGGCCGCGACGGTCGCGGGAACGGCGTTCGCGCCGACCCCGCGCGCGAGCGGCGGATGGCTCACGCGAGCGATCGGCAGAACCGCGCGATGCGCACGCAGGCGCGCTCGAGGTCCTCGGTCGCCAGCGCGTACGAGATCCGGAAATGGCCGGGGAACATGAACGCGCCCCCGTGCACCGTCGCGACCCCCTCGGCCTCGAGCAGCGCCGTCGCGAAGGTCTCGTCGTCGGCGATCACCGTGCCGTTCGGCGCCCGCCGCCCGAGCAGGCCGGCGATCGAGGGGAACACGTAGAACGCGCCCTGGGGTCGCGGGCAATTCACGCCGTCGATCGCGTTCATCGCGCCCACCACGATGTCTCGCCGCCCCTCGTAGACGCGGCGCATCGCCTCGACGCTGTCCTGCGGTCCGGACAGCGCCTCGAGCGCCGCCGCCTGCGACACCGAGCTCGGGTTCGACGTCGACTGGCTCTGCAGCTTGTCCATCGCGCGCACGAGCGCGAGCGGCGCGCCGCCGTAGCCGATCCGCCAGCCCGTCATCGCGTAGGCCTTCGACACGCCGTTCATCGTCAGCGTGCGGTCGCGGAGACGCGGCTCGACCGCCGCGATCGTGCGCGGGACGAAGCCGTCATAGACGAGCTTCTCGTAGATGTCGTCGGTCAGGATCCAGACATCGGGATGCGCGAGCAACACGTCGGCGAGCGCGCGCAACTCGCCCTCGTCATAGCCGGCCCCCGTCGGGTTCGACGGCGAGTTCAGGATCACCCACTTCGTGCGCGGCGTGATCGCGTCCGCGAGCTGCTCCGGCCGCATCTTGAACCCGGCGTTCGGCCCGCACGGCACGATCACCGGCGTGCCGTCCGCGAGCAGCACGATGTCCGGATACGACACCCAGCCCGGCGCCGGGATCACCACCTCGTCGCCCGCCTCGAGCGTCGCCGCCAGCGCGTTGGAGATGACCTGCTTGCCGCCGGTCGAGACGATGATCTCCGGCAGCGCATAGACGAGCCCGGAATCCCGCTCGAACTTGGCGGCGATCGCCCGCTTCAGCGCCGGCGTGCCACCATTGTCGGTGTACTTCGTCTCGCCGGCGCCGATCGCCCGGATCGCCGCCTGCTTGACGTTGTCGGGCGTGTCGAAATCCGGCTCGCCCGCCGACAGGCTGATGATGTCGCGCCCCGCCGCCTTGAGCGCACGCGCCGTGGCACTGATCGCCATGGTCGGGCTGGGATTGATCCGGTCGAGACGTGCGGCCACGAGCTTCATGCCCCGAGGCTTAGGCCGTGGTCGGGCGCGGGAAAAGGGGAGAAAGGAAGGCCAGGGCTCTGCCCTGGACCCGCCAAGGGCCCGAGGCCCTTGGATCCCGTGAGTTAAGGAAAACCCCGGGCCCCGGTCGCGCGGGCATCGATGGTGTGGCCCGGGGTTTTCCTTAACTGATGGATTGCAAAGGCTCCGCCTTTGCCGGGGTCCAGGGGCAGAGCCCCTGGCCTTCCTCCCTCACCCCTTCCCGACGTCGAACACGTTCAGGCCCCAGGCGGGGAGATCGAGGTAGAGTCCGTGGCGGGCGATGTCGCCGGCGTCGCGGGTATAGTTTTCCTGGCCGACCAGGTCGGCGAGGTGGATCGGGCCATCGGCGGGCGTGTCGAACCAGACCCGGCACTGGCCGCGGTCTGGCGCGTGGTTGGCGGCGACCAGGACCGTGCGGCCGCCGCCGATCCAGGTGAACAGGACGAAGCCGCTGTGGCTCGGGTTGCCGCTCCAGGCGGCTTCCGGCTCGAGGAAGGCGAAGCGGCCCTCGTGCAGGACCGGGAGGTCGAGCACCGCGAACAGCTTGGCGAAATAGGCGACGATGTCGGGGTCGGGCGTTTCCTCGGGGGCGCGGCCGAGATGCATCGAGACGTGGTCGCGCGCGCCCTCGGCCTCGCCGGCGTGGGTGAGGCGGAGGCCGGGCGCGAGCAGCGCGATGGCGTGTGCGGTGCGGGCGACCGGCCACGGGAACACGGAGGCGGCCCGCATCTCGTCGTGGTTCTCGGTGAAGCGGGCGAGTGTCGCCTGACGATCGGGCGGCGCCGCGAGCGAGGCGCGGGCGCGGCTCGCGTCGCGCGCGGCGAGCGCGTCGTAGAGAGCCTTGTCGTAGGCGTAGTCGAAGCCGCGCGCGATCAGCGCGTCCTCGAGCCCCCAGTAGACTTCGGCGAGGAAGACGAAGCCGCGGTGCGCGCGGCGCACCGGGCCGATCGCGTCGGGCCAGAAATCCGCGGCGTCGCGCTGCCAGGTGCGGCGGACGACTTCGGGCAGCACCAGCATCGCCATGTCGACGCGCACGCCGTCGCAGAGCGCGGCGACGTCGAGCAGGGCCGCGCGCATCCTGGCCTGCGTTTCGGGGTTCGCGTAGTCGAGCTGCAGCGTGTCGGCCCAGCCCGGGAAGTAGGGGTCGCGGCCGAGCGCGATGATCTGCTCGCCCTCGTCGGTGTCGATCCGCCGCCAGTTGAGCGGGTCGTTGTGGATCGTCTCGGCGTCGCCGCGGACGTACAGGTCGGGCCGGCTGCGCACCCAGGGATGGTCGGGCGCGGTGTGGTTGGGGATGAAGTCGAGCATCAGCCGGATGCCGCGCCGGGCGAGGCGGGCGCGGAGACGACCGAGTGCCGCCGCGCCGCCGAACCGGTCGGCGACCTCGAAGCCGGTGATCGCGAACGGGCTGCCGCTGATGTCGGCGTCGGTCCAGTCCGGGCCGAGCAGTTCGTCGGCGGCGCGCCGGACGGCGGGGTCGGCGCGCGAGATCGCGCGCGCGGCGTCGCCGGTCTGCCACACGCCGAGCATCCACACCCAGTCCGTGCCGGGCGGCAGCGCCGCGTCGAGCACGCGGTCGGTGACGTCGTCGAGCGTCGCCGCGCGGCCGAGTTGCGACAGCAGGACCGTGGTGTTGATCTGGTGCAGCAGCGGGAACGACCGCGCTTCGGACGTTGCGCCCGTCGCCTGCCCGGACGCCGCGCCCGCGGCGCGGGCCTCAGACATCTCGCGGCGGCTTCCCGGCCGGGAAACCCGCGAGCGCTCTCACCGTGTCCGCCGACATGCCGGCCTCCCGCATCGATTGAAGCGATCGCGCCCCGTCACGTTTGGCCAGTCGTCGCCCGGACGGGTCACGCAGCAGCGCGTGGAATTGGTAGTCCGGGACCGGCCAGTCGAACAATGCCTGCAGCAGCCGGTGAACGTCCGTGCTCGTCGCGAGATCCTCGCCGCGGGTGACGGTGGTGATGCCCGACGCGGCGTCGTCGTGGGTGACCGCGAGATGGTAGCTGACCGGCGCGTCGCGCCGGCCGAGCACGACATCGCCGAAGCGGGACGGCCGGCACGCGACGGTCGTGCCGCCGCCTCGGTGGGAAACGTGCCGGTAGGAGAGACGCGCCTCGCCGCCGATGCGCGCGAGCGCCGCGCCGGTGTCGAGGCGGAGGCAGCTCGGGTCGCCGCGCGCGATCCGCTCGGCGCGGACATCCGGCGGCAGCGCGCGGCAGGTGCCGGGATAGACCGGCGCGCCGTCCGGGTCGTGCGGCGCCGACGGGAGCGCCGCGATCTCCCGCCGCACCTCGGCCCGGGTGCAGAAGCACGGGTAGAGCAACCCGTCGGCGGCCAGCCGGTCGAGGCAGGCGGCGTAGTCGGCGAGGTGACGGGACTGCACCCGCACCGGTTCGTCGGGCGCGAGCCCGAGCCAGGCGAGGTCGGCGAGCGCCGCGTCGGCGTGTTCCGGCCGGCATCGAGTCGCGTCGATGTCCTCCATCCGGAGGAGGAACGACCCGCCGCGCGACCGCGCCAGACGATGCGCGAACAGCGCCGCGTGGGCGTGGCCGAGATGCAGCAGGCCGGTCGGCGACGGCGCGAATCGGGTCCGTTCAGTCACTTGCAAGCCGGTCCCGTGACATCACTGTGACGACGGGCGGTCCGGCCGAGCCTCGCGGGGCCGTCGCCTTGCGGCACCGGGAGGCGTCTGCGATAAAAACCGCAGGTTGTCGGCGACGTCGCGAAGCGTTCTGCGCTTCGGGGGCCGCGAGGCCCGGCGCCGCCCGAGAAGGAACGCGCCCGTGCCTGATGGCGGTCAGCACTTCCCGGCCCTCGTGCTCAACGCGGATTTCCGCCCCCTGTCCTATTTCCCGCTGTCGGTCTGGTCGTGGCAGGACGCGGTCAAGGCGGTGTTCCTCGACCGGGTGAGCGTGCTGAACGAGTACGACCAGCGCGTCCGCTCGCCGTCATGCTCGATGCGGCTGCCGAGCGTGATCGCGCTCAAGGATTTCATCCCGTCCTCCCGGCGCCCCGCCTTCACGCGGTTCAACGTGTTCCTCCGCGACAATTTCTCCTGCCAGTATTGCAGCGAAAGGCTGCCGACGAGCGAGCTCACCTTCGATCACGTGATCCCGCGTTCCCGCGGCGGGCGGACGACATGGGAGAACGTCGTGACCGCATGCGGCTCGTGCAACCTGATGAAGGGGTCGCGCCTGCCGCGCGAATGCAAGATGTTCCCGCGTCACAAGGTCGGCCAGCCGACGACGTGGGAGCTGCAGGAGAACGGCCGCTCGTTCCCGCCCAACTACCTGCACGCGTCCTGGCGCGACTACCTCTACTGGGACATCGAGCTGGACAGCTGACCGGCCGCCGCCCACCTCTCGCGCGCCGCCGTTTTCGGGACACCCTGCATTGAGCACGACCACGCTGTCCGCGCCCGTCCGGCGCGCGGGCGATCCCACCCGCCTGGTTCCGTCCGTCCTCGCCGCGGTCAGCGTGTCGCACCTGCTGAACGACCTGATGCAGTCGCTGCTGCCGGCGATCTACCCGCTGCTCAAGGCGAGCTACGGGCTCAGCTTCGCCGCCGTCGGCCTGCTGACCTTCGCCTTCCAGGTCACCGCGTCGCTGCTGCAGCCGCTGGTCGGGCTTTACACCGATCGCCGGCCGCTGCCCTGGTCGCTGCCGGCCGGGATGGTGTTCACCTTCGCGGGCCTCGTGCTGCTCGCGCACGCGCCGAACTACCCGCTGCTGCTGCTCGCCGCCGCGCTGATCGGCACCGGCTCCTCGATCTTCCACCCGGAATCGTCGCGCATCGCCCGCCTCGCCTCCGGCGGCCGGCACGGTCTCGCGCAGTCGGTGTTCCAGGTCGGCGGCAACAGCGGCCAGGCGCTCGGCCCGCTGCTCGCGGCCTTGATCATCCTGCCGGGCGGCCAGGGGCGGGTCGCCTGGTTCGGCGCCGTCGCGGTACTGGCGATGATCATCCTCGGCGCGGTGTCGCCCTGGTATGCCCGCGCCGTCGCCTCGGTCCGGACGCGCGCCGCGTCCCGCGCCTCGGGGCTCTCGTCCCGCGACACCGGGCGCGCGCTCGCGATCCTGATCTCGCTCGTGTTCTCGAAGTTCTTCTATCTCGCGAGCCTGAGCTCCTACCTGACCTTCTACCTGATCGACACCTTCCACGTGTCGGTGCGCACGGCGCAGGTGCACCTCTTCATCTTCCTCGGCGCGGTCGCGGCGGGGACGCTGATCGGCGGCCCGATCGGCGACCGGATCGGCCGGAAGCGGGTGATCTGGGCCTCGATCGCCGGCGTGCTGCCGTTCACGCTGCTGCTGCCGCATGTCGGCCTTGCCTGGACCGCGCCGCTCACGGTGGTGATCGGGCTGGTGATCGCCTCGGCGCAGCCCGCGATCATCGTCTACGCGCAGGAATTGCTGCCCGGCCGCACCGGCCTCGTGTCCGGCCTGTTCTTCGGATTGGCGTTCGGCATGGGCGGGCTCGGCGCCGCGATCCTCGGCGTGCTGGCCGACCTCCGCGGCATCGGCTTCGTCTACCAGGTCTGCGCCTTTCTCCCCGCGATCGGCCTGCTCGCGGCGCTGCTGCCGGAGATGCGCAGGGCGGGGTGAAAGGCCAGGGGCTCCGCCCCTGGACCCCGGCAAAGGCTGAGCCTTTGCAATCCATCAGTTAAGGAAAACCCCGGGCCACACCATCGATGCCCGCGCGACCGGGGCCCGGGGTTTTCCTTAACTCCTGGGATCCAAGGGCCTCGGGCCCTTGGCGGGTCCAGGGCAGAGCCCTGGCCTTCATCCCACCGGCGGTCTCAGTCACGCACCACCCGCGCCCGCCGGAGCACCTCGGGCGGGTTCTGTTCTTCCGGGATCAGCAGCAGGCCGGCGCGGCGGAATGCCAGGCCGGCGGCGCGCGATGCGGTGAGTGCCACCAGCGGCACGGCGAGCGCGAGGCCGATCAGCACCGGCAGCATCCACAGCATCAGCGGCAGCGACACCACGAACGCCGCGGCCGCGAGCACGACCCCGAAGGCGGTGATGCGCCAGTAGCCGCGCCAGACCTCGCGGAGCGGCACCGAGCCGTCGTCGCGCCGCTGCGCGTTCCAGCCGGAGTCCCGACCGAGCAGGATCGACAGCACCGCCCCGGTCTGCAGCAGCATGGCGATCGGCGCGATCAGCCCGCCGAGCAGCGTTTCGACGAGGATCGAGCCGACGAGCCGGACCGGTCCGCCGACGCCGCGCAGCGCGGCACGGTCGGTCGCGAGTGCCAGTGCGGCGAGCAGCTTCGGCGCGAGGAGGACCGCCATCGTGAACGCGAACACGCGCGCGGCCAGCACCGGATCGACGTGCGGCCAGGCCGGGAACAGGCTGGGCCGCGCGCCGAAATAGACCGGGTGGATGAAGCGCGACTGCAGCGAGATCGCGATGCCGGCGAGCAGGAACACGAGCCAGAGCGGCGACGTCACGTAGGAGCCGATGCCCATCATCATGTGCAGCCGGCTCACCCAGTGGAGGCCGCGGGCGGACACCACCTTCGCGTGCTGCAGGTTGCCCTGCGCCCAGCGCCGGTCGCGGATCGCGATGTCGGTGAGCGACGGCGGGCTTTCCTCGTAGGAGCCGGGAAGCGACGGCACCATGTGGATCGCCCAACCGCCCCGACGCATCAGCGCGGCCTCGACGAAGTCGTGGCTGAGGATGTGGCCGCCGAACGGCTTGCGGCCGGGCAGCGTCGGCAGGCCCGCCTCGGCCGCGAAGGCGGCGGTCCGGATGATCGCGTTGTGGCCCCAGTAATTGCCTTCGGCGCCGTGCCACCAGGCGATGCCGTGCGCGATCAGCGGCCCGTACACGCGGCCGGCGAATTGCTGCAGGCGGGCGAACAGCGTCGCGCCGCCGACGATCACCGGCAGGGTCTGGATCAGGCCGACGCCCTCGTGCGCCTCCATCGCGGCGGCGAGCCGCACGAGCGTCGCGCCGTCCATGACGCTGTCGGCGTCGAGCGTCAGCATCTGCGGATAGGCGCCGCCGAACCGCCTGACCCACTCGCCGACATTGCCGGCCTTGCGCTCGGCGTTGTCGCGCCGGCGCCGGTAGTAGACGGCGGCGCCGGCGGCGGCCGCGCGATCCCGCAGCGTCGCGAACACCCGCTCCTCGGTCGCCGCGACCGTGGCGTCGCGGGTGTCGCTGAGCACGAACAGGTCGAAGCAATCCTGGCGGTCGAGGGCGGCGAGCGACCGCAGCATCGCCTCGAGCCCCGACGCGACCCGCGTCGGATCCTCGTTGTAGGTCGGCATCAGCAGCGCGGTGCGGGCCGCAGGGCGCGGCAGCGGACCGTCGCGCGCGATGCCGAGGCCGAGGCCGCCGCCGGTCAGCAACGAGACGAGACCGCCGAGCGCGCTCGTGAACGCGAGCGCGATCCAGGCGAACAGCACCACGAACAGCACGACGACCGCGACGCCGAGCGGCGTCACCACGACGCCGTTCAGCACCTGGTTCATCGCCCGGGCGGCACCGGCGGTGAGGATGACGGCGCCGCCGATCACGAACAGGCGCCGGAGCGCCATTGCCCGCGGCGCGGTGCCCGGCCGGCCGCGCCTCGCGGATCGCCGCCGGAGGTCCTGCGGCGCCATCGCGAGCGGCGCCGCGTCGGGCAGCACGCTCCAGCCGGCGTCGGTGCCGCTCAGGCCGTCCAACGATAGATCCACGTTTCGGTGAGCGGCGTCTGCCCGTCCATCAGCCGGGCATGCATCTCGACCAGCCGCTCGCCTCCAGGCAGGAACTCGAACAACACGCGCCAGCCGCCGGTTTCGGGGTTCGGCTCGGCGACCACGTTCCGGATCGTTCCCTTGGCGATGCCGAGGTCGGGCGTCGGATGGAGGTCGGGACGCTTCACCGCGTCGCCGACGAAGTCGATCATCACCGTGCGGCCGCCGCCGTCCGGTCCGGCGCCGATCCTGGTGTCGACCGCGCGCCCGAGCGCGGTCGGCAGCGGCCCTTCCCAGCACCAGTGCATGCGGTAGGTGAAGCCGTACTCGCCATGTGCCGCGAGCTTGTCCTTCGGGCGCCAGAACGCGACCATGTTGTCGTTGGTCTCCGAGATCGACGGGATCTCGACGAGGTCGACCGCGCCGGCATTCCAGGCGCCGACCGGTTCGATGAAGAGACTGGGGCGCGTCCCATAGGAAAGCGCCAGGTCCTGGTAGTCGGCGAAGGCGCGCTTTCGCTGCATCAGGCCGAAGCCGCGCGGGTTGGTGTCGACGAAGGCGCTGACCTCGAGGTCGCGCCCGTTGTCGAGCGGCCGCCAGATCTGTTCGCCGGCGCCGGTCCACAGCGACAGCCCGTCGCTGTCGTGCGCGGCCGGACGCCAGTCGTCGAAGCGCGCGCGGTCGTTGGCGTCGAACAGGAACATGCCGGTCAACGGCGCGATGCCGGCTTCCGTGATGTCGGCCCGCGGGAACAGCGTCGACTCCACGTCGAACACGGTCTCCTGGCCGGGTCTTACCGTGAAGCGGAACGCGCCCGTGGTGCTCGGGCTGTCGAGCAGCGCGTGCACGACGACCGCGTCGGCGGCCGGCCCGGGATGCTCGAGCCAGAAGGCGCGGAAGCGCGCGAACTCCTCGCCCTTCGGGTCGCCGGTGCCGATCGCGAGCCCGCGCGCCGAAAGGCCGTAGGTCTGGCCGCGGGCGACGGCGCGGAAATAGGACGCACCCTGGAAGACGCAGACCTCGTCGAAATAGTCCTGCCGGTTGAGCGGGTAGTGGATGCGGAAGCCCGAGTAGCCGAGCCGGTCCGGCACCTTGAGCGCGGGATCCGCGTAGTCGAACACGTCCGGGTCGTAGGGCACGTCCGCCGCCTGGCCGTCGTCGACCGTGAACATCCTGACCTCTTCGGCGAACAGGAAGCCGCGCGGCAGGAACTCGACGGTGAAGCGGCCGCCCTGCCCGGCCCAGAGCGCGCGGTCCTTGCGGTAGCGGATGCCGCGGTAGGCGTCGAAGTCGAGATGCGCGACGGGCCCGGGCAGCCTGGTGTCGGGCGCGCGGAACGGCTGCCGCGACAGCGCGTGCGCGAGGTCGCGCACGGTCGAGCCGTCGAACGGACCGGCCGCCGGCGTCGGCCCGGGCGAGGCCGCGAGCGCGCGCGGCGCGCACGCCGACGCGGCGGCGGCCAAGCCGCTGCCGATGAGAAATCGTCGCTGCAAGCCAGGTCCCTCCGTCGTCGTCGGCCGGTTCTGGTTCGCATGTGTGGCGGTTCGAGGGCAGGCCCGTCGGCGCCGGCATGTCGCGCTTCGGACGGCCCGACCCGCTCGATCGTGAACACTCGGGGCTGGAGCGATCGCCGAGTCGCGTCTATGTTCGCCATCTGTTCCTCACGTCCGACATCAACGCGCGAACCGGCCGAACGTCCGATCGATCCCTCACTCTCTTGTAGTATCAACGCGATGCACGCTTCCGCTCATCATCTTGCAAAGTCTGAGGGAAACCCTCTTGACGCGCTTCGCGCAACGGTCGCGCGAATGGAGCGCGGGCGGCCGCGCAGTCTCGCGCGTCTCGCCTTCGGCCTCGCGCCGATCGACGCGGTGCTGCCGGGCGGCGGGCTCGGCGCCGGCCTGCACGAGTTCGCGGCGTGCGGCCGCGACGCGCCGTTCGCCGCCGCCCCGATCCGGCTGGCGGCGCATCTGTTCGGGCGCGCCGGCGGCGAGGCGCCCGTGCTGTGGGTCACCGACCGGCGCGATCTGCACCCGCCCGGCCTCGCCGGCGCGGGCCTGCCGCCGCACCGGCTGCTGGTCGCCGAAGCGCCCACGCGCGAGGTGCTCGCCTCCATGGAGGAAGGCGCCCGCACGCGCGGGCTCGCCGGCGTGGTCGGCGAGATCGGCGACGCGCTGACGCTCACCGTGTCCCGCCGGCTGCTGCTCGCGGCCGAGATGTCGGGCGTGCCGGTGATCGCCATCAGGCGGCCGCATCGCGGCGTCGGCGCCGGATCGCCGTCGCCGGTCGACGCGCCGAACGCCGCCATCACGCGGTGGCGCATCGCCACCCTGCCGTCCGCGCCCGCCGATCCGATCGAGGCGGGTCCGTTCAGTCTCACCGTCGCGCGCGCGCTTTGGCGGCTCGATCTCGTCCGCGCCCGTTTCGCCTCGCCCTCGTCCTGGATCGTGGAAGCCTTCGATGAAACGGGTCGTCTCGCTTTTCCTGCCCCATCTCGCGACCGACCTGGTCGGGCGGGAGACCGCCTCGCAGCCGTCGCGCGACACGACGCTGCTGGTGACCGCGCGGCATGACGGCCGGAAGCTGGTGATCGACGGCGCTTCGGCGGCCGCCCGCGCGATCGGGCTGCGTCCCGGCCTGCCGGTCGGCGAAGCGCAGGCGCGCGTGCCGGGGCTCGAGATCCACCCCGCCGATCCCGCCCGGGAGGCGGCGTTCCTCCGCCGCGCCGCCTCGCTCTGCCTCCGCTACGCCCCGCTCACCGCCGCCTCCCCGCCCGACGGCGTGATGATCGACGCGACCGGCTGCGCGCACCTGTTCGGCGGCGAGCAGCGCCTGCTGCGGGCGATCGCCGGCGGTTTCGAGGCGATCGGCTTTGACGCACGCGCCGCCATCGCCGGCACGCCGGGCGCCGCCCACGCGGTCGCGCGCTTCGGCACGCGGGCCGACGCGGCCATCGCGGTGGTGGCGCCGGGCGGCGAGGCGGCCGCCCTCGCGACGCTCCCCGTCGAAGCCCTCCGGCTCGAGCCCGAGATCTGTGCCGCCCTTCGCCGCCTCGGCCTCGACACCGTCGCCTCGCTCGGCGCCGTGCCGCGCGGGCCGCTCGCCCGGCGCTACGGCACGACCGTGATGCGCCGGCTCGACCAGGCGCTCGGACGGCTCGACGAGCCGATCGGCCCGGCCGCGCCGCCGCGTCCGGTGGCGTCGCGGCTCGGCTTCGTCGAGCCGCTGCTGACGGCCGACGCGTTCACCATCGTGATCGGCCGCCTGCTCGACGAGATCTGCGGCCGGCTCGAAGCCGGCTCGCTCGGCGCGCGGCGGCTCGAGCTCGGCTTCGAGCGGGTCGACGGCACGGAGGCGACGATCCGCGTCGCCCTCGCCCGGCCGGTGCGCGACCGCGCGCATCTCGCGCGCCTGCTGGCCGACCGGCTCGAGACCGTCGATCCCGGCCACGGCGTCGAGGCGATGCGCCTCGCGGTGCGACGCGCCGAGCCGCTCGCGCCCGTGCAGGCCGACAGCGAACGGCCGGGCGGACCGGCCGATCTCGCGCCGCTGGTCGACACGCTGCTCAACCGGCTCGGGCCGGGGCGCGTGTGGCGCCCCGAACCGGTCGAGAGCGACGTGCCGGAGCGGGCCGTCGCGGCGGCGCCGCCGTTCGCGCCGCGGGCGACCGGGGCGGCCACTGGGGCCGCGACCGCCTGGCCGGACACCCTGCCCCGTCCCGTCCGGCTGCTCGACCCGCCGCAGCCGGTCACCGTGATGGCGCTGGTGCCGGACCATCCGCCGGCCTCGTTCACCTGGCGCCGGATCCGCCACCGCGTCCGCCACGCCGACGGGCCGGAACGGATCGCCGGCGAATGGTGGCGGCGCGCCGGCGAGGTCAGCACGCTGCGCGATTATTTCCGGGTCGAGGACGAGGACGGGCAGCGCTTCTGGCTGTTCCGGCGCGGCGACGGCGAGGATCCGGCCACGGGAGACATGCGATGGTTCGTGCACGGCGTGTTCTGACCGGTGGGCGTGCGGCGGATCCGGGGCAGCGCCCCGGCCCGCGGCGATGACCCGCTACACCGAGCTCCAGGTCACCACGAACTACTCCTTCCTGCGCGGCGCGAGCCACCCGGAGGAGCTGCTGCTGCAGGCCGCCGCCTTCGGCCACGCCGCACTCGGCGTCACCGACCGCAACACGCTCGGCGGCATCGCGCGCTCGGTCGAGCGGGCGCGCGAAGTCGAGCGCGATCTCGGCGTGCCGATGCGGATCGTGATCGGCTGCCGGCTCGACCTGTCGGACGGCGCATCGGTGCTCGCCTACCCGCGGTCGCGCCTGGGCTGGTCGTCGCTCTGCCGCCTGCTCACGCACGCCAAGCGGAACGGCAAGGAATGCTTCGACCTCGATTGGGACGGGTTCCGGGCCGGCGGCACCGACCTGCTCGCGGCGCTCGTGGTGGAGCGGCCGGACGCGATCGCGACGCGTCGCCTCGGCGAGCTCGGGGAGGCGTTCGGCGACCGCGCCTGGTGCGCGTTCTCGCTCGCGCGCCGGCCTGACGACGCGACGCGGCTCCGCGCGATCGAGCGCGCGGCGCGCGACGCCGGCGTCGCCCCGCTCGCCACCGGCGACGTGCTCTACCACGCGCCGTCGCGGCGCATCCTGCAGGACGTGGTCACCTGCATCCGGGAAGGCTGCACGATCGACGCTTCCGGGTTCCGGCGCGAGCGCTCGGTCGACCGCCACCTCAAGCCGCCCGAGGAGATGGCGCGGCTGTTCGCGCGCCACCCCGAGGCGGTGGAGCAGACCGCGGCGCTTGCCGCGCGCGCGGGGTTCTCGCTCGCCGAGCTGCACTACCAGTACCCGGACGAGACCGAACGCGACGGCGAGCCGGCGCAGGCGCTGCTCGAACGGCTCTGCGAGGAGAAGTTCGCCGCCCGCTACCCGGACGACGCCTCGGGCCGGGCGCGGGCGCAGATGCGGGACGAGCTCGCGCTGATCGGCCGGCTCGACTACGCGTCCTACTTCCTCACCGTGCACGCGATCGTCCGGCGCGCGGAGGCGATGGGCATCCTCGCCCAGGGGCGCGGCTCGGCGGCGAACTCGGTGGTCTGCTACGTGCTCCGGGTCACCGCGATCGACCCGGTCAAGGAGGGGCTGCTGTTCGCCCGCTTCGTGTCCGCCGAGCGGCACGAGCCGCCCGACATCGACGTCGATTTCGAGCACGAGCGGCGCGAGGAGATCATCCAGTGGGTCTATGCCCATTATGGGCGCCACCGGGCGGCGCTTTGCGCGACGGTGATGCGGTTCCGCGCCCGCGGCGCGGTGCGCGACGTCGGCAAGGTGATGGGGCTGACCGAGGACGTGACCGGCGCGCTCGCCTCCCAGGTCTGGGGCTGGTCGGAGGACGGGGTCGGCGAGCGCGAGGCGGCCTCGCTCAACCTCAACCTCGCCGACCGCCGGCTCGCGCTGACGCTCGACCTCGCGCGCGAGCTGATCGGCTTCCCGCGCCAGCTCGGCACCCATCCGGGCGGCTTCGTGCTGGTGTCCGACGACATCCGCGACCTCGTGCCGGTGGAGCCGGCGGCGATGGAGAACCGCCACGTCATCGTCTGGGACAAGGACGACATCGACACGCTGCGCTGGATGAAGGTCGACCTGCTCGGGCTCGGCATGCTGGGCTGCCTTCGCCGCTGCTTCGACATGCTGCACGCGGGGGGCAGCCCGGTACGCGACATCGCCGGCGTGCCGCAGGAGGACGAGGAAACCTACCGGATGATCTCGCGCGCCGACACGCTCGGCACGTTCCAGATCGAGAGCCGGGCGCAGATGTCGATGCTGCCCCGGATGAAGCCGCGCACGCTCTACGACCTGGTGATCCAGGTCGCGATCGTCCGCCCGGGGCCGATCCAGGGCGACATGGTGCATCCCTACATGCGGCGGCGCGAGGGGATCGAGACACCCGAGTACCCGACGAAGGAACTCGAGGGCGTGCTGTCGAAGACGCTCGGCGTGCCGCTGTTCCAGGAACAGGCGATGCAGGTCGCGATCGTCGGCGCCGGGTTCACGCCGGACGAGGCGGACGGGCTCCGCCGCTCGATGGCGACGTTCAAGATGACCGGCGGCGTCGGACGGTTCCGCGACAAGATGATCGGCGGCATGCTCGAGCGCGGCTACACGCGCGAGTTCGCCGAGCGCACGTTCCGGCAGATCGAGGGGTTCGGCTCCTACGGCTTCCCGGAAAGCCACGCCGCGTCCTTCGCGCTGATCGCCTACGCGAGCGCCTGGGTGAAGTGCCACCACCCGGACGTGTTCTGCGCAAGCCTGCTGAACGCGCAGCCGATGGGGTTCTACGCGCCGGCCCAGGTGGTGCGCGACGCCCGCGCGCACGGCGTCGCGGTGCGCCCGGTGTCGGTCAACGACAGCGACCGGGACTGCACGCTGGAGCCCGGCGACGCGGACGGACGCACCCGCGCGGTGCGGCTCGGCCTCGGAATGGCGCGCGGTTTGTCGGCCGGGCACGCCGAAGCGATCGTGTCGGCGCGGGCGGCGGGACCGTTCGTGTCGGTCGAACAGCTCTGGCGTCGGGCCGGCGTGCCACCCGCTTCACTCCGCCATCTGGCGGCGGCGGACGCGTTCGGCTGCCTCGGCCTCGCACGCCGCGACGCGATCTGGGCGGTGGACGCGCTCGGCGACCGCGCGCTGCCGTTGTTCGCGGCGGCGGACCGCGACGCCCTGCCGCGGCCGGAGCTCGAGGAAGTCGCGGTGGCGCTGCCGCCGATGACGGAAGGCGGCGCGGTGGTCGAGGACTACCGCAACACCGGGCTCAGCCTCAGACGGCACCCGCTCGCCTTCCTCCGCGCCGGCTTCGCCGAGCGCGGCATGATCCGTTGCGCCGATCTCGACGCCGCGCCGGACGGTCGGCGCGTGGTGGTGCCGGGCCTCGTGCTGATCCGGCAGAAGCCGGGCTCGGCCAAGGGCGTGCTGTTCGTGACGCTCGAGGACGAGACCGGGATCGCCAACGTGATCGTCTGGCCGGCCCTGTTCGAGAAGCAGCGTCGATTGATCCTGTCGGCGAGCACGCTCGCCGTGCGCGGCCGGGTGCAGCGCGCGAGCGGCGTGATCCACGTCATCGCCGACGAGCTGCTCGACCTTTCGGCCGATCTCCGACGCGTCTCCGAACGCGACGACGCCTCGCCCGGCCCGCCGCCAGAACGCTGGCCGACCGGCCGCGGCGACGAGGCCCGCCACGGTGGCAGCCCGGACGCGCGCGACAGGAAGACGGTGCGCCCGCGCGACATCTACTGCCCGGGCCCCGGCGAGCGCGGCATCACGATCAAGACGCGGGATTTCCGGTGACGCGGCGCGACGACGGCGAGGCCAGAGCACCTTCAGCGAGACGGGCCATCGGTCTGGCTGCAGGTCGTGCTCTAGGAACTCGGTGAACAGAGCAACTTGTCTCACGCGGACGGGACCACGACGTGGTCCGGTCCATACGGGATTGCTCCAGCGGGCTGACGTCGCACCGTGGACCGGAAGGTCCGAGCGCCCCTCAGGCCGCGACACCCGCCGCGTCCCGGAGCAGTCGCCGTGTCCCGGCCGCCATCGCGCCTTGCGTGAACCGGGCGCGCGCCATCGCGACCGCCTGTGTCCTCATGCCATGTCGCGCCTCGTCGGCGCCGAGAGCCTCGATGCAGTCCGCGAGACTTGCCGCGTCGTTGAACGGCACGATGAAGCCGTTCTGCCCGTCGATGATCTGATCGCGATGTCCACCGCTCGGGGTCCGGATCGGCACGGCGCCACAGGCCATGGCTTCGACGACCGCGATGGCGAACCCCTCGAAGCGTGACGGGAGAACGCAGACATCCGCGGCCCAGTAGACGGTCCTCATCGCTTCCAGGGTCGAGATGAAGCCGAGGAAGCGAAACGCCACCCTGTCGTCGGCGCTCTGGAGCGTCGCGGCTTCGATCTGGGATCGTTGATCGCCACCGCCCGCGAAAAGACAGAGGACGTTGAGGTCCGGCCGGCGCCGACGCAGCAGGCGGACGGCCTCGACCGCGACATCGTGGCCTTTGACCAGGTTGAGACGTCCCGGCAGGACGCAGATCAACGCGTCCTCGGGAAGGTCGAGCGTCGCCCGCGCATGCCGACGCTCAGTCGCCGACGGCTCACGGAACACGGTGTCGTTGATCCCGAAAGGCTGATCCTCGATCCGCGACGGATCGATGCCGCAGACCTGCTCGAAGAACGCGCGGATCTCGCTGGAGGCCGCGATGTAGCGATCGGCGCCGAACAGGGCCGTGACCGCCCGGTAAGCGCGCCGCGCCCTCGGCGACGTGTTGTCGGCGAGCTGGTCGATCGCCGCGCCCTGGGCGGAGGGGTGGTAATGGGCGACGACCGGGAGACGCCCGGCCAGGCGCGACAGGATGCGGGCATAGGGCAGCATCTTGAAGCCCTGCGGCGCGATCACCTTGACGTCATGGCGTCGCATGAAGCGCAGGATGCGCGCGAGCTGCACCGGCTTCGGGACCGTGACCGAGAAATCCTCGACGACCAACCAGTCGAGGGCGACCCGCTCGATGCCCAACCGCCGCAGGTCGCTGCCTTCCGGCGTCGACACCGGACCCGACACGATCACGACCTGATCGCCCAGCCGGCGGATGCCCTCGATCACGGTCTCCAGGTAGGCCGCGACGCCGTCGACACAGTCGACGCGTGACAACAGGAACAGCGTGACGACCTCGTCCGGACCTCGCGGCGATCGCGGTGGGGACCGTCTGCGCATGGCCATCCTCCGAGCCACGTTCCCGATGCGGGTCGCGCACCGGTCACGGACGTTCCGTCGGTTCCGCACGGCAGGCCGCCACCGCACGCGTGCCGCCGGAACGTTCCGGACGCGACACGCTCCTTCATGGTGGACTTCCCGATTGCTGTCGAGCGGAAACGAGGAAGCCGGCGCCGGTCGGCGCTGGCCGCGTTGCCGATCGGCCGGGCGGGCGCCGCCGATGACCCGATCGGTCGCGGCGGCAGTCCCGACGACCGCGATCCGCGACCGGGTGCCGGCCCGCTCACGACATCCGAACCGGGCCGGCGCAGCCGCTCCGCCCGACCCGCCGGGATGCGAGCCACTCCCACCCCCGATGCGCGATCCGCCTCCGGCGGCGCGCCCCGAGGAGGCGCGACCCCTCTCAGCCTGCCGGGTAATCCGCCCCGATCGCCTCGTCGCGGTGCGCCTCGATGGACGCGAGGCGCTCCTTCAGCTTCGCGGTGACGTGATCGTAGCCCCAACGGCCGAGCACCAGGTGGCGCGGCGGGTTCGCCTGCTCGGTCAGGCGGATCATCGCCTCGGCGGCGCGGACCGGGTCGCCGGCCTGCTTGCCGCTGTTGCCGGAGGTCAGCGCGAGGCGGGCGCCGGCGGTCTCGGCGTATTCGGGGATGCGGTTCGGCGTCTGCCTCAGCGATCGGCCGGCCCAGTCGGTCCGGAACGGGCCGGGCTCGACGCAGGTGACCTGGATGCCGAGCGGCCCGGCCTCGGCGGCGAGCGCGTCGGACCAGCCCTCGACGGCGTGCTTGCTCGCCGCGTAGTAGCCGGAGCCCGGGAAGCCGATGAAGCCCGCGACCGAGGTGATGTTGATCACGTGGCCGCGGCGCTGCTCGCGCATCGCCGGCAGCACGGCGCGGGTGAGCGCGAACAGGCCGAACACGTTGGCCTCGAACTGGGCGCGGATCTCCGCCTCGTCACCTTCCTCGACGGCGGCCTGGTAGCCGTAGCCGGCGTTGTTCACCAGCACGTCGACGGTGCCGAACTTGGCCTTCGCCGCCTCGACGCCGGCGTGGATCTGCTCGGGCTTGGTCACGTCGAGCGCGAGCGGCAGCAGCGCGCCGCGCGCGCCGTGCGCGAGGTCGGCGACGCGGTCGGCGTCGCGCGCGGTCGCGACCACGCGGGCGCCGCGCTCGAGCAGCAAGGCGGCGAGCTCGCGGCCGAAGCCGGTCGAGCAGCCGGTGATGAACCAGGTCTTGTCGGTCATGGTGTCTCTCCCATAGCCCGCGGCCGCGGCCGAGATCCGGCCGGGCGCCGCGCGAGGCTCGCCACGACACGGATCCGGTGCGGCACGCGAGGGCGAACGCGGCGCCGGATCCGGCGATGCGGCCGATATGGGCGGCTCACCCTCCCGGTGACAGGGTGTCAGCCGATCGCCATCAGGGTCGCGTTGCCGCCGGCGGCCGCCGTGTTGGTGCTGACGTGATGCTCGCGGCAGAGGAACGCGAGCGGCGGCGCCTCGGTCTCGCCATGCGCGAACAGCGTCACCAGCCTGCCCTCCCGGTCGGCGAGGGCGCGCGCGAGGCGGGCGACGGTGTCGGGGTCGCCCTCGACGGTCGCGACCTCGGCGCGGCCGTCGTCGGCGACCGGCGGCGCGAAGTGCCGTGCCGCCTCGGGGAGCGGGAACGGGCCGATCGGGCATGGGGTGTTGCCGGTGGCGAGGATGGCGGCGAGGGCGGCGAGGGCGCCGGTCTCGGTCGCCGCCGTGCACAGCACGGGGCCGCGGGGCGCGAGCGCGTAGTGGTTGCTCTCGCCCACCGGCCCGGGCAGCGCCAGCGACGCGCCGAGCGGCGTCGCGGCGACGATCGCGCCGGCCGCCGCGGCGAACGGGTGGCGCGCGACCCTGAGCGCCGCCAGCAGCGCGCGGGCGCGCGGCGGCGGCTCGCCGGCGAGAAGCGGGTGCGGCCCCGGATCGCCGCGCACCAGACGCCGGAGCGTGAGCGGGCCGCCGGCCTTGGGCCCGGTGCCGGACAGGCCGTGACCGCCGAACGGCTGCACGCCCACCACGGCGCCGATCATGTTGCGGTTGACGTAGAGATTGCCCGCCGACTGGCCGGCGGCGACGCGGGCGACGGTACCCTCGAGCCGCGTGTGGACGCCGAAGGTGAGCGCGTAGCCGGTCGCACGCAGCTGGGCGAGATGGGCGTCGAGCGCCTCGTCCGCATAGCGCAGCACGTGCAGCACGGGGCCGAACACCTCGCCCTCGAGACGATCGAGACGGTCGAGCTCGACGATCGCGGGACGCACGAGACGACCCGCGAAAGCCGGCGGCACCGCGTCGGGGAGGCGGCCGCCGCGATGCACCGGCAGGCCGCACGTTGCCATGCGGGCGATGTGGGCCTCGATCCGGCGCGCGGCATCGACCGTGATCACCGGCCCGATATCGGTCTCGAACCGCGCCGGATCGCCGAGCGCGAGTTCGGCCATCGCGCCGCGCAGGCGCCCGAGCAGCGCCTCGGCGACGTCGTCGGCCAGCAGCAGCACCCGCAGCGCCGAGCAGCGCTGGCCGGCGCTGTCGAAGGCGGACGCCACCACGTCGGCGACCACCTGTTCGGCCAGCGCCGAACTGTCGGCCACCATCGCGTTCTGGCCGCCGGTTTCGGCGACGAAGCGGGGCGGCAGGCCATCGGCGCCCGGCCGCCCGGCGAGCACGGCGGCGATGCGGCGCGCGGTCGCGGTCGAGCCGGTGAACAGCACGCCGTCGACGCCGTCGGAGGCGACCAGGCGGGCGCTGAGCGCGCCGTCGCCGGCCGCGAGCACGAGCGCGTCTTCCGGCACGCCGGCGTCGTGGAAGCACCGGATCACGGCGTCGGCCACGCGCGGCGTCTCGGGCGCGGGCTTGGCGACGACGGTGTTGCCGGCGGCGAGTGCCGCGGCGACCTGGCCGCCGAAGATGGCGGCGGGAAAGTTCCAGGGGCTGATGCAGAGTACCGTCCCGAGCGGGGTCGCCGCGGCGAGCGCCTCGGCCTCGTGGGCGTAGAAACGGCAGAAATCGACCAGCTCGCGGATCTCGGCGACGGCGTTCGGGATCGTGCGGCCGCCTTCGGCGACGACGAGCCCGAGCAGCGTGCCGGTCGCCGCCTCGATCCGGTCGGCGGCATCGCGAAGGATGGCGGCGCGGGCGGCGGCGGGACGCGCGCTCCAGCCGGGAAGGCCGGCACGCGCGCCGGCGACCGGGTCGGTCACCGGCGCGGCCGGCGGCGGCGGCATGGCGCCTTTGGCGGCACGCGCGAGCCAGGCGCGGGTCGGCGCGTCGGCGCGGTCGTGGCCGCGCGCGTTCCGGCGCGACGGCGCGTAGAGGTCGGGCGGCAGCCGGATCGCCGGATGCGGCGCGCCGGGCGAGGGCTCGGCGGCGACGCGGTCGCACGGGTCGGCCGCGAGCGACGCGGGATCGACCGACGGGTCGGCGATCTGGTTGACGAACGACGTGTTGGCGCCGTTCTCGAGCAGGCGGCGCACCAGGTAGGGCAGCAACGTCTCGTGCGTGCCGACCGGCGCGTAGATGCGGCACGGACGGTCGAGGCCGGCCGGCCCGATCACGGCGGCGTAGAGCGCCTCGCCCATGCCGTGCAGGCACTGGAACTCGAACGCGTCGCGCGCGCGATCGGCGCCCGCGAGCGCGTCGAGCGTCGCGACGGTGCGCGCGTTGTGGGTCGCGAACTGCGGATAAAGCAGGTCGCCGGCGTCGAGCATGGCGCGGGCGCAGGCGATGTAGGAGACGTCGGTGTGCGCCTTGCGGGTGAACACCGGGAAGTCGTCGAGCCCGGCCTCCTGGGCGCGCTTGATCTCGCCGTCCCAGTACGCCCCCTTGACCAGGCGCACCGGGATGCGCCGCCCGGTCGCGGCGGCGAGCGACGCGAGATGGTCGATCGTCGCGCGCGCGCGCTTGCCATAGGCCTGCACGACGAAGCCGAGCGACGTCGCGCCGCGGAGCGACGGGTCGCGGCAGAGCGCCTCGAAGATGTCGAGCGTGAGCTCGAGCCGGTCGGCCTCCTCGGCGTCGATCGTGATGCCGATGCCGTGCCGGCCGGCGGCGCGGACCAGCCCCGCGACGCGCGGCAGCAGCTCGGCCATCACGCGGGCGTGCTGGTCCTCGGTGAAGCGGGGATGCAGCGCCGAAAGCTTGACCGAGATGCCCGGCCGGTCGGCCGGCGCCCGCGCGCGCCCGGCGGCGCCGATCGCCGTGATCGCGCGCGCGTAGTCGCCGAGGAAGCCGGCGGCGTCCTGCGCCGTGACGGCGCCCTCGCCCAGCATGTCGTAGGAATGGCGGAAGCCGCGGCGCGCGGCCCCGCGCGCCTCCCGGAGCGCCGCCTCGATCGTCTCGCCGAGCACGAACTGGCCGCCCATGACCCGGATCAGGCGCCCGACGGCGACGCGGATCGCGGCCTCGCCACCGAGGCGGAAGCCGGCCTCGACGACGGACGCGCCGGCGCGGGCACGCTGCAGCCGGCCGGTCGCGAGCAGCAGCGCGGTCGCGGCGTTGACTGCGGCCGGCCGGTCGCGGCCGAGATGCCGGTCCCACGCACCGCCGGCGATCGCCTCGGCGATCAGCCTGTCGCGGGTCGCCTCGTCCGGCGTGCGGAGCAGCGCTTCGGCGAGCCGCATCAGCGCGAGACCCTCGGGGCTCGACAACCCGTACTCGCGCATCACGCCTTCGACCGGCCCGCGCGCGCCGCGCGCGCGCAGGCGTTCGACCAGCCGGCGCGCGGTCGCCGATGCCACGCGCTCCCGCGCCGGATCGAGCCGCGCTTCGTCGAGCAGCGAGGCGACCAGGGTCGCCTCGTCGGTCCGGCGGGCGGCACGCAGGGCGTCGCGCGGGACGGCGGACACCGGCGCTGGGGTGGGCGCCGACGTGCCCCGGCCGGGCGACCGCGCGCCGCCCGCGACCGACGGCGCCTCGATGGAGGCCGACGCGTCGGCCTCGGTCCGCGGGAATGGGGATCGTCTCGCGTCGGCCGTGCTCGTCATCGGGCGAACATAGGGCCTGATCGGCGCCCGCCTAATCGGGCGAAGCGAAATTCGAGCGCCGAACGACAAACAATCAGCGGGACCGGTCAGATCCCGCGCGAGGCCCGCCCGCTCAGGCCGATCGCGCGCGCGCCTTGCCGGGGATGAGGCTGACGATGGACGCCCCGTCACGTTCCGGCGGCAGCAACGCGCTCAGCCGTTCGGCGAGCGCCGCGCCGCGGAACGGCTTGAGCAGCACCGGCAGGATCGTGCCGGACAGGCCGAGATGCTCCGGATCGGCGTAGCCGGTCACCAGCAGCACCGGCAGGCCGGGCTGCATCACCATGAGCCGCTCCGCCGCTTCGACGCCGGTCATGCCGGGCATCGCGTGATCCATCACCACGGCATCGAGCGTCTCGCCGCGGCCGAGCACGATCTCGATCGCCTCGGCCCCGCTCGAGGCCTCGATCACGCGGCAGCCGAACTGCGCCAGCGTCGCCGAGGTGGCGCGGCGCACGTCGAGATCGTCGTCCACCAGCAGGATCAGGCGCCCGCCAAGCTCGGCGGGCCGGCTCGGCGCCGGACCTGCCTCGACGTCGTTCGAGGCCGCGGGCACGTGGCCTCGCGGCATGAACACCTGGATGGTCGTGCCGCACCCGGGCTCCGAGAAGATCCGCACGCCGCCGCCGAGCTGCTGGGCGATGCCGAGCACCTGCGACAGGCCGAGACCGGACCCCTTCCCCGGCGCCTTGGTCGTGAAGAACGGTTCGAACACGCGCGCGAGCACGTCGGGCGACATGCCGGTGCCGTCGTCTCGCACCGACAGCATGACGTAGTCGCCTGCGGCGGGATCGTTCGGTCCGGCGGGTGCGCCGAGGCGCACGTTCTCGCTGCCGATCAGGATCGTGCCACCGTACGGCAGGGCGTCGCGCGCGTTGATCGCGAGGTTGAGGACGACGAGATCGAGCTGGGTTCGATCGGCAAGCGCGGGCCAGAGCCCGGCCATCGCCTCGGTCCGGATCCGGATGGTGCCGCCGAGCGTGCTGGCGAGCAGCGTCGTCATGCCTGCCACCACCGCCTCGACGTCGACCGGCTCGGGATGCAGCGCCTGGCGGCGGGCGAAACCGAGCAGCTGACCGGTCAGGCGGGCACCGCGCTCGGTCGCCTCGATCGCGTTGCGGAGCAACGTGCGCGACGTCTCGCCGGCGAGGTGGGCCTGCAGCAATTCGAGATTGCCCAGCACCGCGGTGAGCAGGTTGTTGAAATCATGCGCGACGCCGCCGGTGAGCTGGCCGACGGCGTCCATCTTCTGCGCCTGACGGAAATCGGCTTCGGCGCGGAGACGCTTGGTGACGTCCTGGAAGGCGGTGACGGTCAGCACCGGCCTGCCGAAATCGTCGAGCACCGGGGCGGAGAAGGTCTCGAGCGTGATCCGCTCGCCGTCCGGCCGCTGATATTCGAGCAAGTCGCCCGC
The DNA here is from genome assembly GCA_965199345.1 of Acetobacteraceae bacterium. Classification (GTDB taxonomy): domain Bacteria; phylum Pseudomonadota; class Alphaproteobacteria; order Acetobacterales; family Acetobacteraceae; genus CAXTPV01. The sequence goes on along the minus strand of CBDARA010000002.1, from coordinate 1,359,281 downwards.
GCCGGTGCACGGGTCGATGCACGACGCGGACGCGGGCGGCGCGACGCCGGACCCGTCCCCGGTGCTCGACCGCGAGAACACGTCCGGATCGACGTCGCGCCCGAGCATCGCGTGGGCCTGCCGGTTCGCGACCAGGGCCTCCTTCGTCGCATTGTCGGTGACGCAGATGCCGATCGGCAGCTGCTCGAGAATGTCGCGGAGACGCTGTTCGCCCCGACGCACCGTCGCCGTCTCGCGCGCGGCGAGTTCCTCCAGCCGGCGGTCGAACACCGTCGCCAGCAGAGCGTAGAGGAACAGCAGGACGGTCGCCGCGGCGATCCCGGTCGCGATCCAGCCGATCGGCGCGTGCCCTTCGGCGCTCTTCGGCGCGCACTCGTTGAACCGCGTCGCCGCCATGCCGATGAAGTGCGTGCCCGCGATGGCGATGCCGAGCCCGAACGCGCTGATGCCGTCCGACCAGCGTCCCGGCTTCCGCACCACCAGGAGCAGGGTCGCGCTCGCCGACGACGCCGCGAGGAACGCCGAGGCGGCCACCAGCACCGGGTCGTAGCTCAGGTAGAAGGCGCCTCGCAGGCCGTTCATGCCGAGGTAGTGGATGACGCAGATGCCGAGCCCCATGATCACGCCCGCGAGGCCGATCCGGACGGCGCCGGGCCGCTCGACGCAGAGCGGCAGGTAGGCGCTGCCGATCAGCGGCACCGCGAGGATCAGCGCGATCAGCATGGACCGGATCGCGAAGGTGACGTGGACCGGCAGCTGGATCGCCGCCAGCGCCAGGAAATGCATCGACCAGATCGCGATGCCCATGAGGAGCGAGCTCGCGGCCAGCCAACGGTAGCGCACCTGGCCCACGTTCGCCCTGGCCCGCTGCGCGAGCGAGAGCGACGTGTAGGCGCCCAGCACGATGACCCCGAAGGCGATCGCGACCACGGCGAGGTTGAGTTCCATCAGCACGTCGGCCATCCACGCGACATCGTTGCGAAGATCTACTACACCGGTCGCGGCGCCACCGTAATACGTTTGTTTGCTGTAACGACTAGTGTGCGGCCGCTCAGAAGTGCGAGAAGCCGCTCCGCTCCGGCACGAGGCGCGCGCCGGCGGCGTCGCGCAGCACGACCGCCGCCGGGCCGGGACACACGCGACCGATCGGGGTGAGCGTCACCCCGGCCCGCGCGGCGCCGTCGGCCAGCGCGTCGACATGTGCCGGCGGCGCCGCGAGCAGGAGCTCGTAATCGTCGCCGCCGGCGAGGCAGAACGCCCGCATCGCGTCGCCGCCACCGCGGGCTTCCTTCGGCAACGGCACCCGGTCGGCCTCGATCTCGAGCGCGACCCCGCTCGTCCGGGCGAGATGCCCCGCGTCCTGCAGCAGCCCGTCCGACACGTCGATCGCCGCGTTCGCGAGACCGCGGATCGCGAGCCCGAGGCGCGGCTCCGGCAACCGGTAGGCGGCGGCGAGCGTGCCGTCGGGGTCCTCGATCTCGCCCCGCAGCGCACGCAGCCCGAGCGCGCCCGCGCCGATCGTGCCGGTCACCAGCACCACGTCGCCCGGCCGCGCCCCGCCCCGGCGCACCGCGCTGCCCACCGGACAATCGCCGAGCACGGTGATCGACATCGAGAACGGCCCCGGCGTTCCCGTGGTGTCGCCGCCGAGCAGGGTCACGCCCCAGCGCGCCTGGTCGAGCGCGAGCCCGTCGGCGAACGCCGCGAAGAAGGCATCGTCGAGCCGGCGCGGGACGCAGATCGTCAGCAGGTAGAAGCGCGGATCGGCACCCATCGCGGCGAGATCCGACAGGTTCGCCCGCAGCAGCTTGCGGCCGAGATCGTGCGGCGGATCATCCGGCAGGAAATGGACGTTCTCCACCATCGCGTCGGCGGCGATCACGAGATCGCGCCCGGCACGCGGCGCGATCACCGCCGCATCGTCGCGCAACCCGAGCGACCCCTCCCCGGCCAGCCGCGCGAAATGCCGCTCGATGAACGCGAACTCGGCCGCCAGGCCGGGCGCGCTCATGGCGTCCGGGTGTGCGGGAGGCAGACGCCAAGGGCCCGAGGCCCCGGGCCCTGGTCGCGCGGGCATCGATGGCGTGGCCCGGAATTTTTCCCAACTGATGGATTGTCAAGGCCGCCGCCTTGACCGGGGTCCAGGGGCAGAGCCCCTGGCCTTCCTCCCCCCCGCATCCCTAGACCTCGAACTCCGCCGCCGGCCGCAGGCTGCGGGCGAGGCTGTCGAGCACGCCGTTGACCATGCGCGGCTCGTCGCCGGTGAAGAAGCCGTGCGCGACGTCGAGGTATTCGTTGATCACCACCCGCGGCGGCGGGCCGTCGGCGGTCGCGAGTTCGGCCCCGCCGGCGCGGAGGATCGCGCGCATCACCGGGTCGAGCCGCGCGAAGGGCCAGTCGGCCGGCAGCGACGACACGACGAGGAGATCGATCCGGTCCTGCTGCGCGACGGCGTCCCGCACCACGCGGCCGAACAGGCGCACGTCGGCGTCGGGCACGCGGCCCTCGTCGAAGCCGTCGCCGTCCGGCAGGCGGCCGAGCCGGTGGCGGATGAACTGGTCGATGATGGTTTCGGCCGTCTCGCCGCCCTGTTCGCTCTGGAACAGGGCCTGCACCGCGGCGACCCGCGCGGCGGTACGGGGGCGCGCGCGGCTCACGAGGCGGCGCTCGTGACGAAGTGGCGGGCGAGCGCGATCTGCCCGAGGCAGGCGATCGCGGCTTCCTCGCCCTTGTTGTCGCCGCCGGGTCCCTGCGCCCGCGCCTCGGCCTGTGCGACCGTCTCGACGGTCAGCAGGCCGGTGCCGAGCGCGAGACCGTAGGTCAGCGCGAGCGTCATGAGGCCCTGCAGGGTCGCGTCGCAGATGTGGTCGTAATGCGAGGTCTCGCCGCGCACGACGCAGCCGAGGGCGACGAAGCCGTCGAACGATCTCGTGCCGCGGAGCGCGAGGCGGATCGCCTGCGGCAGCTCGAAGGCGCCGGCGACGTCGACCGTGTCGTGGCCGGCGCCGGCCGCGTCGAGCGCGCGCGCGGCGCCCGCCGAAAGGCCGTCGACGATCGCGCGGTAGTAGGGCGCGCGCACCACGAGCACGCGCGGCGGCGGCCCGCCGATCGCGGCCGCGGTGATCCGATCCCTGTCGCGGGTGCTCACCTCAACTCTCCACGCCGTCCACCGGCCGCTGGCCGACGATGGTCAGGCCGTAACCTTCGAGCCCGACCACGGTGCGCCGATGGCCGCTCAGCAGCACCATCTCGCGCACCCCGAGATCGACCAGGATCTGGGCGCCGATGCCGTAATCGCGCAGAAAGGCGGACGGACGCTGCTGCATCCCGATGGTCGCGACCCGGCGCGACAGCGCGTCGGCCGCGGTGTCGCGGATCATCACGACGGCGCCGCGCCCGTCGGCCTCGATCGCCGCCATCGCCAGCGGCAGCACCGATCCGTCGGCCGCGCCGATCATGTCGGTCACGAGGTCGACCGCGTGCATCCGGACCGCGACCGGTCCGGGCGCGGCGAGGTCGCCGAGCGTCATCACGGCGTGTTCGGAGCCGTCGACCGTGTTGCGGTAGACGGACAGCGTCCAGCGATGCCCGCCCGCACGCTCGATCTCGCCCCGGCCGACGCAGGCGACCAGCTTCTCGGTGCGGCGCCGATGGCCGATCAGGTCGGCGATGGTGCCGACCTTGAAGTTGTGGGTCTGCGCGAACGCGACGAGGTCGGGCAGCCGCGCCATGCTGCCGTCGTCGTGCATGATCTCGCAGATCACGCCGGCGGGGTTGAGGCCGGCCAGGCGCGCGATGTCGACCGCGGCTTCGGTGTGGCCGGCGCGCACGAGCGTGCCGCCGTCCCGCGCCAGCAGCGGGAAGACGTGACCAGGCGTCGTGATGTGGTCGCGCGTGGTTTCGGGGTTGATCGCGACCGCGACCGTGTGGGCGCGGTCGTAGGCCGAGATGCCGGTCGTGACCCCTTCCCGCGCCTCGATCGACACCGTGAACGCGGTCTGGTGGCGGGTGCCGTTGGCCTGGCTCATCAGCGGCAGGCCGAGCCGCTCGACACGGGACGCGGTCATCGCGAGGCAGATCAAACCGCGGCAATGGCGGGCCATGAAGTTGATCGCGTCGGGCGTGGCGAACTGCGCCGGCACGACCAGGTCGCCCTCGTTCTCGCGGTCCTCGTCGTCGACCAGGATGAACATGCGGCCGGCGCGCGCCTCCTCGATCAGCTCGGCGGCGCTGCAGAGATAGCTGGACAGGTCGGCGCGGGCGATCTCGGAAAGCTCGGTCATGGTCCCGGCACTCATGCCCAAGCCCTCCCGACCGGTCCAGTGGGCACGCGGTCGGGCGCCGTCTCGACCAGCCGGGCGACGTAGCGGGCGAGCGTGTCGATCTCGATGTTCACGGCGTCGCCCGGCCGGAGCGCGCCGAGCGTGGTCGCCGACGCGGTGTGCGGGATGATGTTGACCGCGAAGCCGTCGTCCGACACGGCGTTGACGGTGAGCGACACGCCGTCGACCGCGACCGAGCCCTTGGTCGCGACGAAGCGCGCGAGCCGCTCCGGGATCGCGAACCCGAGTCGCAGCGAGCCCTGCTCGGGCACGGCCTCGCGCAGGCTGCCGGTCGCGTCCACGTGCCCCGCGACCAGGTGGCCGCCGAGCTCGTCGCCGAGCCGGAGCGAGCGCTCGAGATTGACCCGGGTGCCGACGCGCCAGGCGCCGAGCGTGGTGAGCGAGAGCGTCTCGGCGGACGCCTCGACCGCGAAATCGTCGCCCTCGATCGTGACCGCGGTCAGGCAGCAGCCCGAGCAGGCGATCGAGGCGCCGATCGCGACGCGATCGAGGAAGCCGGACGGCGCGCGGATGCGGAGGCGCGCGTCGCGCCCGTCGCCGATCGGGGCCGCGTCCACGATCGCCCCCATCCCCGCCACCAGACCCGTGAACATCAACCGCCCTCGCGCTCGCCCGAGACCCACATGTCGTGCGCCGCACGGCCGCTGTCGACGGGGGTGAAGCGCGGCGCGGCGGCGAGGCGCGCGAGGCCGAGCGGCCCGACCGACGCGGTCGCCTCGTCGCCGAGCAGCATCGGCGCCGACCACCAGAGCAGCGTGTCGACCAGGCCGGCGCCGAGCAGCGCCGCGGCGACGCGGCCGCCGCCTTCGGCGAACACGGTGTTGAGCCCCGCCGCGCCAAGCGCCGCCAGCGCGTCGCCGATCGTGCCGTCGTGCGGCAGCAGGCGGGCGCCGGCGGCGGCGAGCGACTCCGCGCGCGATGCCGGCGCGTCGCCGCCGTGCAGGATCCACAGCGGGTCGGTCGCCGCTGCCGCGACCAGGCGCGACGCGGGCGGCAGCCGCAGCGCGCGGTCGAGCACGACGCGCACCACCGGCCGCGTCCGCGCGCCGTCGAGACGGACGGTGAGCGCCGGATCGTCGGCGAGCGCGGTGCCGATGCCGACCATCACCGCGTCGTGCTCCGCCCGCGCGGCGTGCACGCGGCGGCGCGCCTCGGGACCGGTGAGCCAGCGGTCCTCGCCGCCTGCCGGCAGCGCGATGCGCCCGTCGAGGCTCGCCGCGAGCTTCAGCGTGACGCGCGGACGGCCGCGCGCGATCCGCGACCGGAAGCCGCCGAGCAGCGCCTCGACCGGGCCGGGCAGCCGTCCCGGCTCGACCGCGACCCCGGCCGCGGCGAGGCGCGCGTAGCCGCGCCCGTCGACGCGCGGATCGGGATCGCGGGCGCCGCCCACCACGCGGGCGATGCCGGCGGCGATCAGCGCGTCGGCGCAGGGCGGCGTCACGCCATGATGCGAGCAGGGTTCGAGCGTCACGTAGGCGGTGCCGCCCGCCGCCCGGCCGCCGGCGGCCGCCAGCGCCTCGGTCTCGGCATGCGGCCGGCCGCCCGGCCGCGTGCGGCCGCGGCCGGCGACCGCGCCCGACGCGTCGACGATCACGCAGCCGACGGCGGGGTTGGGCCAGGTCTCCCCGAGGGAACGCCGCCCGAGCGCCACCGCGGCGGCGAGATGGGCCTCGTCCGCGGCCCGGGTGCTCATGGCGCCCGGCGTTCGAGCCCGTCGAGGAACTGCTCGAAATCCTTGGTCTCGCGGAAATCGCGGTAGACGCTCGCGAACCGGACATAGGCGACCGGGTCGATGGTGCGGAGCGTGTCCATCACGTGCCCGCCGATCTGGCGCGAGGTGACGTCGCTTTCGCCCGAGGCCTCGAGCGTGCGCACGATGCCGTTCAGCATGCGCTCGATCTGCTCCTCCTGGATCGGCCGCTTCCGGAGCGCGATCCGGATCGAGCGGGCGAGCTTGTCGCGGTCGAACGGCACCCGCCGCCCGTCCGACTTGACCACCGTGAGCTCGCGAAGCTGCACGCGCTCGATCGTCGTGAAGCGCTGGCCGCAGGACGGGCACGAGCGCCGGCGCCTGATCGCGCCGCTGTCCTCGGTCGGACGGCTGTCCTTCACCTGGGTGTCGTCGTGACCGCAGAACGGACAGCGCATCGTCGGGTTCTCCGGCCGGGTTACCGGCCGGCGTAGATCGGGAACCGGGCGCAGAGCGCGCGGACGCGCTCGGCGACCCGTCGCTCGGCGGCGTCGTTGCCGCCGTCGTTCGACGCGGCGAGCCCGTCGAGGACCTCGTCGATCATCAGCCCCACCTCGCGAAACTCCGAGGTCCCGAACCCGCGCGTGGTCGCCGCCGGCGAGCCGAGCCGGATCCCCGACGTGACCGCGGGCTTGGCCGGATCGTACGGGATCGCGTTCTTGTTCGCCGTGATCAGCGCCCGCTCGAGCGAGCGCTCGGCATCGCGGCCGGTGACGTTCTTCGGGCGGAGATCGACCAGCACCAGATGCGTGTCGGTGCCGCCGGTGACGATGTCGAGGCCGCGCTCGATCAGCGTCTCGCCGAGCACGCGCGCGTTCGCGGCAAGCGCCCGCTGGTAGGCCCGGAAGGCCGGCGTCTGCGCTTCCCCGAAGGCGGCCGCCTTGCCGGCGATCACGTGCATCAGCGGGCCGCCCTGCAGGCCGGGAAACACCGCCGAATTGATCTTCTTCCCGAGCTCCTCGCTGTCCGACAGGATCATGCCGCCGCGCGGGCCGCGCAGCGTCTTGTGCGTGGTCGTGGTGACCACGTGCGCGTGGCGGAGCGGGTTCGGGTAAAGGCCGGCGGCGACCAGGCCGGCGAAATGCGCCATGTCGACCATGAACAGCGCGCCGATCTCGTCGGCGACCGCCCGGATGCGGGCGAAATCGATGATGCGCGGATAGGCCGAGCCGCCGGCGATGATCAGCTTCGGGCGCTCGGCGCGGGCCAGCCGCTCGAGCTCCTCGTAGTCGAGCAGCCCGTCGTCGCGGCGCACGCCGTACTGGACCGCGCGGAACCATTTGCCCGACAGGTTCGGCGCGGCGCCGTGCGAGAGATGGCCGCCCGACGCGAGCGACATGCCGAGGAAGGTGTCGCCCGGCTGCAGCAGTGCCAGGAACACCGCCTGGTTGGCCTGCGCGCCCGAATGCGGCTGCACGTTGGCGAAGGCGCAGTCGAACAACGCCCGCGCCCGCTCGATCGCCAGCGACTCGGCGCGGTCCACCGCGTGGCAGCCGCCGTAGTAGCGCCGGCCGGGATAGCCCTCGGCGTATTTGTTGGTCAGCACCGAGCCCTGCGCCTCGAGCACCGCCGCCGAGACGATGTTCTCGCTCGCGATCAGCTCGATCCCGTCCTGCTGGCGGACGAGCTCGGCCGCCAGCGCGTCGGCGAGCGCCGGATCGGTCTCGCGCAGCGAGGCGCCGAAGAAGCGCTCGAGGCCGGCGCCCGCGATGGCCTGGTCGTTCATGAGGTTCCTCCGGGCGATCTGGTCAGGGAAGGCCGGGCGGCGCGGCCCCGTCTGGCACGGGCGTTGCCTCTACCGGCCGTCTGGTGTGGTTGCGGTCTGGTGTGATCGATCGCACCGTGTAGCCGTCCCGCACCGGGAGCGGAACAGCCAAGACGACGCGCAGCCCCGATATGGGAGCTCGCCGGGGGGAGAACAGCATGTCCGACGTCGCCGGCCCGCAGGGTCTGCTGTGGCGAAAGCCGATCGAGGATCTGGTCCGGATCGACGACGAGAACGCGCTCCGGCGCACGCTCGGCCCGTTCGGGGTGATCGCGCTCGGCATCGGCTGCATCATCGGCGCCGGCCTGTTCTCGCTCACCGGCATCGCGGCCGCCGAGAACGCGGGGCCGGCGGTGACGCTCTCCTACATCTTCGCGGCCGTCGGCTGCGGCTTCGCCGGGCTCTGCTACTGCGAGCTCGCGTCGATGATCCCGGTCGCCGGCAGCGCCTACACCTACGCCTACGCGACGATGGGCGAGCTGGTCGCCTGGATCATCGGCTGGGACCTGGTGCTCGAATACGCCGTCGGCGCGGCGACCGTCGCGACCAGCTGGTCGCGCTACCTCAACTCGCTGCTGCTCGACTTCCATCTCAGCCTGCCGCCGCGGCTGATCGCGTCGCCGTTCGAGACCGTGCGTCTCGCCGACGGCACCACCGCGACCGGCCTCGTGAACATCCCGTCGATCTTCATCATCGCGGTGATGTCGCTGCTGCTGATGCGCGGCATCAGCGAAAGCGCGCGCGTCAACAACGTCATCGTGGTGATCAAGGTCGCGATCGTGCTGGCGGTGATCGCCTTCGGCGTGTCCTACATCGACACCGCGAACTACTCGCCGTTCGTGCCGCCGAACCAGGGCAGCTTCGGCCATTTCGGCTGGTCGGGGGTGATGCGCGGCGCCGGCACCGTGTTCTTCGCCTATATCGGCTTCGACGCGGTCTCGACCGCTGCGCAGGAGACCAAGAACCCGCAGCGCGACATGCCGATCGGCATCCTCGGGTCGCTCGCGATCTGCACCATCCTCTACGTCGCGTTCTCGCTGGTGCTGACCGGCATCGTGAACTACCGCGACATGGTCAACGACGCCGCCCCGGTCGCCACCGCGATCAACCACACGCCCTACACCTGGCTCCACCTGCTGGTGAAGTTCGGCATCCTGATGGGCTACACCTCGGTCATCCTGGTGCTGCTGCTCGGCCAGAGCCGCGTCTTCTACGCAATGTCGCGCGACGGGCTGCTGCCGCGCTTCTTCTCGGAGGTGCATCCCACCTGGCGCACGCCGTGGCGCTGCAACGCGCTGTTCATGGTGTTCTCGGGCGCGCTCGCCGGCTTCCTGCCGATCAGCCAGCTCGGCCACATGACGTCGATCGGCACGCTGCTCGCCTTCGTCATCGTGTGCTTCGGCGTGATCGTGCTGCGCCGGCGCGACCGCACCAGGACGCGCGAGTTCAAGGTGCCCGGCGTGCCGGTCGTGCCGATCCTCGGCATCCTGTCCTGCGTCGCGATGATGCTGGCGCTCGACGGGCTGACCTGGATCCGGCTCGGCATCTGGATGGTGATCGGGCTCGGGGTGTATTTCGGCTGGAGCCGCGCGAACGTCCAGCGCCGGCGCGCGGCCGCCTGAGATGGCGCTCGGCCGCTTCCCGACCACCCGCCTCCGCCGCAACCGCCACGACGACGCGACCCGCCGCCTGGTCGCCGAACATCGCCTGTCGGTCGACGACCTGATCTGGCCGATCTTCGTCGTCGACGGCAGCGGCCGGGTGGACCCGGTCGCGTCCATGCCCGGCGTCGTCCGGGTCAGCCTCGACCGGCTCGAAGACCACGTCGCGGAGGCCGCGTCGCTCGGCATCCCCGCCGTGGCGCTGTTCCCGGTGACGCCGCTCGAGCGGCGCGACGCGGAAGGCACGGAATCGGCAAACCCCGACAACCTGATCTGCCGGGCGGCGCGCCTGCTGAAATCCGCCTACCCGTCGGTCGCACTCGTCGGCGACGTGGCGCTCGACCCCTACACCGATCACGGCCACGACGGCGTGCTCCGCGACGAGCGCATCGCCAACGACCCATCGGTCGCGGTGCTGGTCCGCCAGGCCGTGAACCAGGCGGAAGCCGGCGTCGACATCATCGCGCCGTCCGACATGATGGACGGCCGCATCGGCGCGATCCGGGCCGCCCTCGATGCGGCCGGCTTCGTCGACACCCGCCTGATGAGCTACGCCGCGAAATACGCGTCCGCCTTCTACGGCCCGTTCCGCGACGCGCTCGGCTCGGGCGGCCTCCTTCGCGGCGACAAACGCACCTACCAGATGGACCCGGCCAACGGCGACGAGGCGCTCCGCGAGGTCGCGCTCGACCTGCAGGAAGGCGCCGACATGGTGATGGTCAAACCGGGCATGCCATACCTCGACATCGTCCGGCGCGTCGCCGAACGCTTCTCGGTCCCGACCTTCGCCTACCAGGTGTCCGGCGAATACGCGATGATCGCCGGCGCCGCCGAACGCGGCTGGATCGACGGCGAACGCGCCATGCTCGAAAGCCTGCTCGCGTTCAAGCGCGCCGGCGCGGCGGGCGTGCTGAGCTACTTCGCGGTGGACGCGGCGCGGGTGTTGCGGGGGTAAGGCCAGGGGCTCTGCCCCTGGACCCCGGTCGGGCCCCATCGCGCTTGCGCGATGGGCGCCCGTCAAGGCAGCGGCCTCGACAATCCATTCAGTTAAGGAAAACCCCGGGCCACACCATCGATGCCCGCGCGACTGGGGCCCGGGGTTTTCCTTAACTCAAAGGGATCCAAGGGACGACTGTCCCTTGGCGTCGGGCCCCTTTGCGCTCGCGCAAAGGGAACCCCGTCCAGGGCAGAGCCCTGGCCTTACCTCAGCAGATCCCGCACCAGGTCCACTCCGACCCAGACCAGCGCGCCCTCGAAAAGGGTCGCCAGCACCGTGGCGGCGATGCCGGCGGCGAGTGCGCGGGCGTTGCGTTCGACCAGTCCGAGCGTGAGCAGGATCGCGGCGATCGCCGGTGGCCCGTTCGCGAGCGGGATCGGCAGGATGACCAGGATCGCGTTCCAGATCACCAGCACGCCGACGAGGCGCGGCGGGATGCGGTGTCGTCCAGTGGCGGCGCCGACGCGCCGCTCGAACAGGGCGAGCCGCCGGGCGGCCTTGTCGAGCGACGGGCGGGGCACCGCCCGCGCGCGGAGGGCGGCGGGCAGCGCCAGGTGGTCGCGGCCGAGCAGCAGGCTGCCCGCGACCACGATCATCGCGGTGGCGAAGACCGGGGCGGCGCCGGGGATCAGCGCGAAGCTCGCCAGCACCAGCAGGATCAGCCCCGGGCCGTCGGCGCCGAGCGCGTCGGTGATGCCGCCGACCGTGGTGTCGCGTCCGGCGACGGCCACGAGCCGGGCGGACGGTCGCTCCTGCTCGTTCACGCCCGCGTCAGCGACCGGGCCCGGGACGAACTGCCGGGCCAGGACGCGTTGCGGTGGGCGACACGCCAATCGAGGAGGAACGCGATCATGGCCAACCAATACGACATGCAGGATCCGCGCACCCAGTACCCGCAGCCTGAATTCGACGAGCAGTATTTCAGCGCCCCCGGCACGCTCGACCAGATGGATCCGAAGCCGGACCATGGCGAGACGAGCTACAAGGGTTTCGGCCGCCTCGCCGGCCGCAAGGCGCTGGTGACGGGCGCCGACAGCGGCATCGGCCGGGCGGCGGCGATCGCCTTCGCGCGGGAAGGCGCGGACATCGCGCTTTCCTACCTGCCGCACGAGGAGCGGGACGCGAAAGAGGTGGTGGCGCTGATCGCCGAAGCGGGCCGCACCGCGGTGGCGCTGCCGGGCGACATCAGCGACGAGCGGTTCGCGCGCCAACTGGTGCATGACGCGATCGCGGGTCTCGGCGGGCTCGACGTGCTGGCGCTGGTCGCCGGCAAGCAGACCGCGCAGAAGGAGATCGCGGACATCACGACCGAGCAGCTCGACGCGACGTTCCGGACCAACGTCTACTCGATGTTCTGGATCTGCCAGGAGGCGCTGCCGCACCTGAAGCCGGGTGCGACGATCATCAACACGACGTCGATCCAGGGCTACCAGCCGTCGCCGACGCTGCTCGACTATGCGGCGACCAAGGCGGCGATCGTGAGCTTCACCCACTCGTTCGCCAAGCAGGTCGCGAGCAAGGGCATCCGGGTGAACGCGGTGGCGCCGGGCCCGTTCTGGACGCCGCTGCAGCCGTCGGGCGGCCAGCCGCCGGAGAAGATCCCGTCGCTCGGGTCGCAGGTGCCGCTCGGCCGTCCCGGCCAGCCGGCCGAATGCGCGCCGATCTACGTCCTGCTGGCGAGCCAGGAAAGCTCGTACGTGACCGGCGAGGTGTTCGGGGTCACGGGCGGCAATCACCTGCCCTGAGGCGAGGCGGGCGATCGCGCTTCGCCGCGACCGCCCGGGCCGATTGCGACGCTCGTCGCGCGAGGCATCGGAGCATCGGCCCGCGTCTGCGGTCTCGGATCGGCCGCGGCCGCGACCGACGCGATCACCCCTGCCGCCGATGCCGCGCCCGCCGGATGCGAGGGGGTCGGCACCGTCAGATGACCAGCGACTGCTTCGTCGTTTTTTTGAGACGGATCGGGCGAGCAAGCGGCCAGGTGCGAGAGACGATCAGGCGAGAAACAGCATGCGGCCTTCGACGAAGCCTTCCTGCCAGGCCGCGCCGATGTCGGGCCGCATGGACGCGATGCGATCCGGCGCGCCCGAGGCGCCGCACTCGAAACCGTCGGCACGCGCCTGATCGACCGTGGCGGGGAGCTCACGTGAGTGCGCGTCGCGCAGCAGCCAGGTGAGAGGCCTCATGGCGAGGCCGGTCATGATTCGTGTCATAACGTTAGGTATAATAACGTCCGCTGGGGCCCGCAACGGAAAAGCACGCCTCGTTGCAACGCGTGCCTCACGCGGCCGACTGACTGGCCGCCCCGACCTCCAGGTTCGGGAGGCTGCCAGAGCATTTTTCAATCAGACGGAGTCGTCTGATCGAAAGGAAATGCTCTCTTTTCAGAGAGGTAGAGCACTACTCCCGATCCAATTTGATCGGGAGTAGTGCTCTAGCCGGCCGCCGCCCGCCCGCGCGGCCGTTCAGTCCGCGAGGTCGTGGCGCGTCGCCACCTCGTGCCGCAACCGCTCGATCACGTCGCCGATCGGCAGCGCGCCGAGGTCGCGCCCGCCGCGAAGCCGGACGGCGACCGTGTGCTCGTCGGCCTCGCGGTCGCCGACCACCAGCATGTAGGGGATCTTCATCGCCTGCGCGTTGCGGATCTTCTTCTGCATCCGTTCCGACGACGCATCGACGGTCACCCGCGCCCCGAACGTCGCGGTCCGGATGTCGGCCGCGGCGATCTCCGCCCGAATACGCTCGGCATAGTCGTTGTGCCGGTCGGCGATCGGGATCACCACCGCCTGCGTCGGCGCGAGCCAGGTCGGGAACGCGCCGGCATAGTGTTCGAGCAGGAAGCCGACGAAGCGCTCGTGGCTGCCGAGCGGCGCGCGATGGATGACGTAAACCGGCTGGTCGGTGCCGTCGGCGGCGCGGTAGCGGAGATCGAACCGCTCGGTCGCGAGGAAGTCGAGCTGGTTGGTCGAGATCGCGTATTCGGTGCCGATCGCGCTCCTGACCATGAAGTCGATCTTCGGACCGTAGAACGCCGCCTCGCCCTCGGCCTCGATCGTGTCGTAGCCGCCTTCCCGCGCCGCCGCGCGGATCACCTCCAGCGCCGCGCGCCACTTGTCGGGCTCGTCGACGTATTTGCCGAGCTTGCTCAGGTCCGGCAGCGACAGGCGCATGTAGAAATCGGCGATGTCGAACAGCCGGTAGTATTCGGCGTGCAGGTTCATCACGCGGATGAACTCGTCCTTCGCCTGGTCGAAGCCGCAGTAGATGTGCGCGTCGTTCTGGCAGAAGCCGCGTGTCCGCATCAGGCCCGACAGCGCGCCGTGCGCCTCGTAGCGGAACACCTTGCCGTATTCGGCGAGCCGGACCGGCATCTCGCGGTAGGAATGCGGCCGCGCCAGGAACACGTGGTGATGGTGCGGGCAGTTCATCGGACGGAGATAGAACGCCTCGTCCTCGAGCTGCATCGGCGGGTACATGTCGTCCTTGTAGTAGGGCAGATGACCCGACTGCTCGTAGAGCGCACCGCGGGTGATCTCGGGCGTCACCACCTGCTGGTAGCCGTAGCGGGTCTCGTATTCGCGGGCGAGATGCTCGAGCTCCCGCCGCAGCACGGCGCCGTTCGGCAGCCACAGCGGCAGGCCGATGCCGATCTCGGCGGCGAAGGCGAAGATGTCGAGTTCGCGACCGAGCTTGCGGTGATCGCGCTTCTTCATCTCCTCGATGCGCCACAGCTCGCGCTCGATCTCGGCGTCGGTGTCGTAGCAGAGACCATAGATGCGCTGCATCTGCGGGTTGCGTTCGTTGCCGCGCCAATACGCGCCGGCGATCGAGGCGAGCTTGAACGCGCCGATCGATCTCACGTCCGGCACGTGCGGGCCGCGGCAGAGATCGACGAAGTCGCTGACGGTGTAGAACGAGACGTGGTCGACGCCGGCGCCCGAACCCGAGCCCGCGGCGCTGTCGTCGCCGGTCTCCTTCGCGACCGCGGTCGAGCCGACGGTGCGCAGCAGCTCCAGCAGCTCGACCTTGAAGTCCTGCTGCGTGTTTTCCATGAACCGGGTGGCGTCGTCGATCGACACCTCTTCCCGCACGAAGGCGGAACCCTCGTTCCGGATCTCGCGCATCCGCTTCTCGATCCGCTTGAAGTCGCTCTCGCCGATCGGCTCCGGAAACAGGATGTCGTAGTAGAACCCCGTCTCGGTGGCCGGTCCCACGCCGAACTTCGCCGCCGGCCACAGATCCTGCACCGCCGCCGCCAGCAGGTGCGCGCACGAGTGACGCATCGTCGCGAGGCGGCGGCGGGTCTCCTCGTCGGGTCGCGGAGAGGCGAGCGAGTGCGCGGCGCTGTCGGCCATGATCTGTGCCAATCGAAACGGGTCGGGGCTCCGTCTTACAGAGCGCCTCAGCGTCCGGGAAGAACCTCGACGAGCACGAGCGCGGCGGAGACCAGCGCGCCGAGCGACGTGACCACGGTCGCGATCACCCGCGGGCCGGCGGCCAGCACCCGCCGCGCGTCGACCCCGAGCCCGAGCCCCGCCATGGCGAGGATCGTGAGCGCGGACGCGAGATGCGACGCCGGCCCGAGCAGCACGTGCGGCAGCAGGCCGCAGGCGCGCGCCACCGCGAGCGCGAGGAACACCAGGATGAACGGCGGCACCAGCGCCGGCCGGCGCGGCGCGGCGGCCTGCGGCCGGCCCTGTTCCCGTCCCTGTCCCTGTCCCTGTCCCGGTCCCTGTCCCTCGGCCTGCCCGTCCGGGACGACGGCGTCGCGCGCCGTCGCCCCCCTCGCCATCGCCAGCGTGAGCGCCAGCACCACCGGTCCCAGCAGCATCACCCGCACGAGTTTGACCAGCGTGCCGAGACCGATCGCGACCGGTCCGGCCGGCGCCGCCGCCGCCAGCACCTGCGGCACCGCGTAGACCGTGAGCCCGGCGAGGATGCCGTATTGCCGCGCGTCGAGGCCCAGGATCGGGATCAGCGCCGGCAGCAGCAGCACGACGGCGACCCCGAGCACCGCGGTGAACGCGACCGACACCGCAATGTCGTCGGCGCTCGCGCGGATCGCCGGCGCAATCGCGGCGATCGCCGAATTGCCGCAGATCGCGTTGCCGCAGGCGATCAGCGTCGCCGCCGTCGGGCCGAGACCGAGCGCGCGGCCGAGGCCGTAGCCGAGCCCGATGGCGCCGATCACGATCGCCACGATGCCGCCGGCGAGCGCGGGCCCGAGTGCCGCCAACGCCCCGAGCGGGACGGACGCGCCGAGCAGCGCCACCGCGACCTCCAGCACCTCTACCGCGCCGACCCGGATGCCGCGATCGAAGCGCGCGGCCGGCTGAAAGGCGGTGCGGAGCACGGCGCCCAGCAGGATCGCGACCACCAGCGCCTCGAGGGGCGCGCGGCCGAACGCCACCCGCTCCCCCGCCTCGACGATCTCGGCGGCGAGCGCCACCCCGACGCAGAGCAGCAGCCCGGGCAGCATGGATCTGATGAACGCGATGGGCATGATCGGACGCTCCGCCGGAGTGGCGAGGCGGACACTGAGCCCTGGTCGATCATGCGTCCAAGACATTGTGCTCAAGTTAGGATAACCAGGGGTTATGGCACTCAACCTCCATCTGCTGCGGCTGTTCGCCGCCGTCGCGAACCAGGCCAGCTTCTCCCGCGCCGCCGAGACGCTGCACATCAGCCAGCCCGCCGTCTCGAAGGGCGTCCGCGAGCTCGAGCAACAGATCGGCCAGGCGCTGCTCGAGCGCGGGCCGGGTGCCGTCGGGGTGTCGCCGACGCCGGCCGGCGCCGTCCTGCTCGAACACGCGCGCGCCCTGTTCGCCGTCGAGCGCGCCGCCGAGGACGATCTCGTGGCGCTGCGCGGTCTGGGGCGCGGGCGGCTCGAGGTCGGCGCCAGCACCACGGTCGCGACATGGAAGCTGCCGCCGATCCTGGGCGCCTTCCACACCGCCCATCCGGCGATCGCGCTGCGCCTGGTGATCGGCAACACGCGCCACGTCGCCGACGCGTTCCGGGCGCGCGAGCTCGACATCGCGCTGGTGGAGGGACCGGTCGAGGCCGGTCCGCTCGTCGTCGAGACCTGGATGGAGGACGAACTCGTGTGCGTGTGCGCGCCACGCGCCGCCCCGCCGGCGGCAGGCCGCGGTGCGCCGCAGGCGCCAGGCCACGACACCCTGCCGGCCGCAGGCCACCACATCCTGCCGGCCGCAGGCCACCACACCCTGCCGGCGGCAGGCCACCACATGCTGCCGGCCGCAGGCCAGGACACCCTGCCGGCGGCAGGCCAGGACACCATGCCGGCGGCAGGCCAGGACACCATGCCGGCGGCAGGCCGAGACACCCTTCGGCGCGCGCTCGCCGGCATGATCCTGGTCGCGCGCGAGCCGGGCTCGGGCACGCGCGACGCCGCGCTCGAGGCGCTCCGGTCCGCCGGCATCGGCTGGGCGTCGCTGCTCGAGATCGGCAGCACCGAGGCGATCCGCGAAGTCGTCGCCGGCGGCATCGGCTTCGCCGTGCTCGGCCGCGCGACCGTCGCCGACGCGGTGGCACTCGGACGGCTCGCGATCCTCGACGTGTTCGACCGGCCCGCCCGCCGCACGCTCTCGCGCCTCCGCCTGCCCGGCCGGCGACCGAGCGCCGCCGCCGCCGCGTTCGACCGCCTGCTCGACGCGCAGGCGCGAGATCTCGCGCGCGGCGCATCAAATCCTACTTAACGGATTGCGGCCGATAGTATGTTCGATGGATTCGGACGGCTCGGACCGGGAGCGGACGGGAGCATGATCGACGCGGCACATGACGAGTGGTTGACGGACGGGGTGCTCGGGCGCCGCTTCGTCGCGTGGCTGATCGACGCCGTGCTGATCGCCGTCCTGCTGGTCGTGCTCAAGATCGTGCTGATCACCTTCGGCGTGCTGACGCTCGGCCTCGGCCTGCCGCTGCTCGGCCTGCTGCCGTTCGTGCCGATCGCCTACGTGCTCGGCTTCCTCCTCTCCGAACGCGGCGCGACGCCCGGCCAGCTCGCGACCGGCATCGTGCTCCGCCGCAACGACGATTTCGGCCGGCCCACCGGCGTGCAGGCACTGATCTGGACCGTGGGCCTCGCGCTCACCATGATCGCCGGCGCGTTCTGGATCCTCGTGTCGCTGGTGACCGTGCGCCACCGTGCGCTGCACGACCTCGCCTCCGGCCTCGTCGTCGCGCGCGCCGACACGATCGCGCCCCGCACCGGGATCTGGACCATGCCGACACGGTCCGGGCCCAATCGCTCCGGTCGCCCGTTCGCATGAGCTACAACGGGCCGCAGCGACCGCAATTCTTCTACACCACCGCCCCACTTCCGTGCCCGTACGTGACCGGGCGGATGGAGCGGAAGGTGGTCACCGAGATCACCGGCCCGGACGCCGAGGACGTGCACGACCGGCTGTCGCGCGCCGGCTTCCGTCGCAGCCACAACATCGCCTACGCACCGGTCTGCCCGAGCTGCAACGCCTGCGTGCCGATCCGCATCCCGGTCGCACGCTTCACGCCAGGCCGTACGCTCCGCAAATGCCTCCGCGCCAACGCCGCCGTCGAAGGCTTCGACGTCCCCGCGCACGCGACCGCCGAACAATACGCGCTGTTCGGCCGCTACCAGGCGATGCGGCACGGCGAAGGCGACATGGCCGGCATGACCTTCTTCGACTATCGCGCGATGATCGAGGACACGCCGATCGACACCTCCGTGGTCGAGTTCCGCGAACCCGACGACCGCCTGATCGGCGCCTGCCTCGCCGACCGGGTCGGCGACGGTCTCTCGGCCGTCTACTCGTTCTTCGATCCCGACCTCGCCAAGCGATCGCTCGGCTCGTTCTCCGTCATGTGGCTGGTCGAAAAGGCCCGCACCCTGGGCCTGCCCTACGTCTATCTCGGCTACTGGGTCGCCGACAGCCGCAAGATGGCCTACAAGGCCCGCTTCCAGCCGAGCGAGATCCTGTCAGGCGGCGCCTGGCGCGAGCTCGGCGCCCCCGCTTCACTCCCGTCCTGCCTCTCCTTCGCGACCCCGCCCCGCTGACGGGCGCTTTGCCGCGGGAGTGACTGGTGGAAGGCCAGGGGCTCCGCCCCTGGACCCCGGACAGCACCAATCGCGCTCGCGCGAGCGGAACTCGGTCGGGCCCCTTTGCGCTCGCGCAAAGGGAACCCGGTCAGGGCAGTTCTCGCCTTCGCCCGACCAGCTCCCTCAGGCGAAGCCCCCGTCGGCGAGCAGGTTGCGGGGCGCGGGGCGGCCGGGGTCGGCGCGGTCGCCGAGCCATTCGCGGAGTTCGGACGCGGGTCGGGTCTTGCCCGAGCCGGTCGGCAGGCCGTCGGCGAGGGTGAACACCCGGAGGTCGGCGAGGCCGCCATCCTTGAACTTCTGCAGGGCGACGCCGGTGCCGCGACCGAGCTCCGGCACCGAGGCGATCGGGAAGATCAGCACTCTCCGGTTTTCGCCGACGGAGGCGACGTGATCGCCCGCGACGGCGAGCGCGAAGCGCGCGGTCTCGCCGGGGCGCAGGTTCAGCACGGTTCGTCCGGTCCGTTTCTCAGCCTGGAGAGACTCGTCGGTGACCACGAAGCCGCGGCCGGAGCTCGCGGCGACCAGCCGCTTCGCGCCGGGCTCGTGCCGGAACAGGGCGATCGCGCGCTCGTCCGGGCCGAGTTCGGCGATGGTGCGGACGGGCTGGCCGTCGCCGCGGCCGCGCGGCAGGTCGGCGGCGCGCAGCGTGAAGGCACGGCCGTCGGAGGCGAACAGGCACAACCGGTCGGTCGTCTCGCAGGCGACCGAAAAGGCGAGCGCGTCGCCGTCCTTGAAGCGCTGCGCGGTCGCCTCGATGTCGTGGCCGCGCACGGCGCGCATCCAGCCCTGCTGCGACAGGATGACGGTGATGCGTTCGCGCTCGACATGGGCGTCGAGGTCGATCGCGACGGGGGCCGACGGCGCCACGATCGTGGTGCGCCGCGCCCCGAGCGGGCCGGCGCCGAAGCGCTTGCCGGTCGCCGCCACCTCGGCCCGGATCCGCTTCCAGCGCAGCGTCTCGCTCGACGCGTCGAGCAGCCGCTCGAGCGTCGCGCGTTCGCCGCTCAGCGTGTCGTGCTCGCGCCGGATCTCGATTTCCTCGAGCCGGCGGAGCGCTCGGAGACGCATGTTGAGCACGGCCTCGGCCTGCACGTCGGAGAGCGAGAAGTGCGCCATCAGCGCCGCCTTCGGCTCGTCCTCCTCGCGGATGATGCGGATCACCTCGTCGAGGTTGAGGTAGACGGCGAGGAACCCGTCGAGGATCTCGAGCCGGCGCGCGACCGCGTCGAGCCGGTGGCGCGAGCGTCGCTCCAGCACCACCATGCGGTGGTCGAGCCAGTGCCGCAGCACGTCGCGGAGCGACATCACGCGCGGCGTGCGATCGGGGCCGAGCACGTTCATGTTGAGCGCGAAGCGGGTCTCGAGCGCGGTCGCGCGAAACAGCGTCTCCATCAGCATCGCCGGCTCGACGCTGCGCGCCCGCGGCTCGAGCACGATGCGGACGTCCTCGGCGCTTTCGTCGCGGATGTCGGCGAGCAGCGGCAGCTTGCGCGCCTCGAGCAGCTCGGCCACCTGCTCGATCAGCCGCGCCTTCTGCACCTGGTAGGGGATCTCGTCGACGACGATCGTCCAGGTGCCGTGCTTGCCTTCCTCGATCCGCCAGCGGGCGCGGATGCGGAACGAGCCGCGGCCCGTCTCGTAGGCCGCGCGCAGGCTCGCGGCCTCCTCGACGACGAACCCGCCGGTCGGAAAGTCGGGTCCCCGCACATGCGCGAGCAGCGCATCCACCGGTGCCGCCGGATCGTCGATCAGCGCGATCGCCGCGGCACAGAGCTCGCCTGCGTTGTGCGGCGGGATGTTGGTCGCCATGCCGACGGCGATCCCGGCAGCGCCGTTCGCGAGCAGGTTCGGAAACCCCGCCGGCAGCACCACCGGCTCCTCGTCCTCACCGGAATAGGTCGGCCGCAGGTCGACCGCGTCGCCGTCGATCCCGTCGAGCAGCGCGCTCGCCACCGCGGTGAGACGAGCCTCGGTGTAACGCATGGCGGCGGCGTTATCGCCGTCGACATTGCCGAAATTGCCCTGCCCCTCGACCAGCGGGTAGCGGGCGGCGAAATCCTGCGCGAGCCGGACCAGCGCCTCGTACACGGCGACGTCGCCGTGCGGGTGGAAGCGGCCGATCACGTCGCCGACCACGCGCGCGCATTTCTTGAAGCCCGATGCCGGGTCGAGCTTCAGCAGGTGCATCGCGTAGATCAGCCGCCGATGCACCGGTTTCAGCCCGTCCCGCACGTCGGGCAGCGAGCGCGACATGATGGTCGACATCGCGTAGGCGAGATAACGCTCGCTCAGCGCGTCCGAGAGCAGGGTCGGTTCGATATGGCCGGCGAGGTCGATGGGCATCGCCGCGCCCTACCCGATCGCACCGGCCGCGTAAATTCCGGCGGAGGCGGCAATCCCGCGCGAACGCCGGACGTTTCGCGCCGCATGCACCCGATCGCGCGCCGCCTCGCCCAGACCGCCCTTCTCGCCGGCTTCGCGGCCACCGTCGCCGGCTGCGCGACGCAGCAGGACATCGTCCAGAACAAGGAAGACCTGCTCGCGGCCGCGGGCTTCGTCGCCCGCCCGGCCGACACGCCGGAACGTCTCGCGATGTTGCAGCACCTGCCGGCCGACCGCTTCGTCATGCGGGATCGGAACGGCGAGACGGTCTACCTGTATGGCGACCCGGTCGTCTGCGACTGCGTTTATTTCGGCAGCTCCGCCGCCTACTCGAAATACCGGCAGGAGCGCTTCCAGCAGGACATCGCGAACCAGCAGCAGGAAATCGCCGACGAGCAGCAGCTCAACGCCGATCAGTTCGGCTGGGGCGGCTGGGGTTGGGGCCCCTGGGGCGCCGGCTTCGGCGGTCCGGGCTTCTGATGACGCGCGGGGATGGGCTGAAGGGAAGACCAGGGCTCTGCCCTGGACCGGGTTCCCTTTGCGCAAGCGCAAAGGGGCCCCACGGCGGGTTCCCATCGCGCTTGCGCGATGGGGCCCTACAAGGGCCCGAGGCCCTTGGATCCCTTTGAGTTAAGGAGAATCCCGGGCCCCGGTCGCGCGGGCAGTCATCGTGGGCCCGCGGTTTTCCTTAACTGATGGATTGCAAAGGCTCAGCCTCTACGGGCGCCCAACGCGCGGGCGCGTTGGGATCCGGCCGGGGTCCAGGGGCAGAGCCCCTGGCCTTCCTCTCAGCCGCCCTCGTGCGCCGCCAGTGTCTCGCGCCGGACCTGCGGGCGGGCGCGGTCCCAGAAGCGGAGGCCGGCGGCGGCCATGTCGGCGACCGCGGGCAGCAGGCGCGGCTGCAGCAGGCCGGGATCGAAGGCGCGCATGCGGCGTGCGTTCTCGCGGTAGCAATCCTCAACGAAGCCGCGGAACGAGAAGCCGTCGAGGAACATGTTGGCCTGGGTGACCGCGAAATCCTTGCCGTCGTTCGCGTCCTGGCCGCGCCCGACCATGCCGGCGAGGCGGCGCGCGGCGCGCGCGTAGAACCAGGCGTGGGTGATCGCGCGGAGCGGCGGCGCGCCCCTGCCCTGCTGCACCTGACGCCAGGCCATGTAGTTGATGAAGAAGACGATGTGCCGGGTTTCCTCGAACATCAGCATGTCGAAGATGTCGAACATCGCGTCGGGCAGGAATTTGCTTTCCCGCGCCGTCTTGAAGGCGCCGAAGCCGAGGAAGGCGTCGAGGCACTCGCCGAAGCCGAAATCGATGAAGGCGGTCTCGAGATCGGCGGGGAAGTTCTCGATCGGCTGCTCGGTCGCGTCGATGCCGTAGCGGTCGATCATGACCTTGATCAGCTTCGCGTGGCGCGCTTCCTCGAAGCCCTGCAGCTTGACCGCATCGCGCACGACTTGATCGCCGACCTCGGGATAGAACGCGTCCACGATCGCGCCGGCGCGGCGTTCGGTGTGGTAGACTTCCTGCCAGAACGGCACGCCGCGCAGGCGGTCGAGTTCGGCCTGGTTCAGTTCCGGCCAGGGCAGCGTTTCCGGATCGAAATCGGTGTAGGTCTCGAGGAACTGGTTGCAGAACAGGTCGCGATGAGCGTCGGAGCCGACGGCGACGCGGGGTGTCGCGCGGGCGCGCTCGGCCCGGGCGCGGGTTCTCGCGGCACGCTGCTCGAAGCGCGCGGCGCGCTTGTCGAGCCGGTCGGCAACGGTCGCGCTCATGCGGGAGCTCCTTCGGGGACGTGGTGCGAGGCGCCGGCCGTGTCGCGGCGTCCGCGTGCGAGACGCTTGGCACGCCCGCTCTCGCGCGACGCCGCAAGTGCACCGCGCAGTTTGCCATAGGTGTTCAGCCCGGCGAGCGCGATCCGGGTCAGCTGCGGCATCGTGGTCGGACGCAGCAGGCGCTCGTCGTAGCCGCGGAACCGCAGGTCGTTCTGTTCGAGGCTGAGCGCCATCAGTTCGGGGACGCTGAGCTCGATGTCGCTCACCGCCTTGGTGCCGGTCACCGTGAAGTTGTTGTCCTGCGCCTTGGCGCCCTTGTCGTCACCCTCGAGGTCGCGGCCGATGTTGACGCGCTCCCAGGCGAGGAACACCCACACGGCGGCGACCTTGGCCTCGAAGCGGATGCGGGCGAGCGGCCCGAGATGTTTCCGCTGCCACGCGACCCAGTTCGCGAACAGCAGGATGTGACGGCATTCCTCCTGCATGACGGGCTCGAACGTGTCGACGAGCTCGGGCGGGAACAGGCCGGATCGCCGCGCGACCTCGAACAGGCCGAAGGCGAAGAAGCTGTCGATGCATTCGGAAAAGCCGGTGACCAGGTACGCCCATTCGGGGTCCTTCGGCTCGACGTAGGGCGGCTCGTCCTCCAGCGCGATGCCGTAGAACGACACCATGTTGTGGAGGACCTCCTTGTGTCGGCCCTCCTCCCAGCCGTTGCGCTCGACCGCGTGCTTCCAGTCGGGGTCCTCGGCGAAGCGCGCGTAGGACAGCATGCGAAGGCGCGCCTTGCCCTCGGTCTGCACCGCGATGTCCCAGATCGGGAGCGAGATGATGCGCTGCCTGGCTTCTTCGTCGAGCACCGGCCACGGAATGACCGAGGGCTTGTAGGGGTTGAAGGTCGCGTCGAACATCTCGCGCGCGGCGCGCTTCTGGCGGTCGGATCCGCGGCCGAAGGGCGCAGGATCGTCGCTGATCCAGTGGCGGGCGGCGTGATCGGCGGCCTGAACGATAGCGGGATCCAAGGCGTTTCCTCTCCCAGGCGTTTGGCACCGGAACATGGCCTTCGCGGCGACGACCGTCCAGACGCGCACCGCAAAGGAATGTTACATGAACATCGGATCAGTCGGGCTCGGCCCGATGGGCAGCCGGATGGCGGCGCGTCTGCTGGCGGCGGGCCACGCGGTCACGGTCTGGAACCGCACCGGCGGCAAGGCCGGCGACCTGCTGGCGGCGGGTGCCGTGGAGGCGGCCTCGCCGGCGGACGCCGCGCGCGGCGCCGAGCTGGTGATGAGCATGGTCGCGGACGACGAGGCGCTCGAGGCG
Organism: Acetobacteraceae bacterium; assembly: GCA_965199345.1. Taxonomy (GTDB): domain Bacteria; phylum Pseudomonadota; class Alphaproteobacteria; order Acetobacterales; family Acetobacteraceae; genus CAXTPV01. The sequence continues at coordinate 1,335,193 of CBDARA010000002.1, read as the reverse complement.
GTGACGCTCGGCGGCGACGGCATCGCGTCGGGTCTCGGCGCTGGCGGGCTGCACGTCTCGTCGAGCACGATCTCGGTCGCGCTCGCCAAGCGCCTCGCGGCGGTGCATGCCGGGCGCGGCCAGGGGTTCATCTCGGCGACCGTGCTCGGCCGCCCGCCCGCGGCCGCCGAGGGCAAGCTGTTCGTCATGGCGGCGGGCGACGCGTCGGCGATCGCGCGGGCGATGCCGGTGTTCGACGCCATCGGCCAGCGCGTGTTCGTCGTCGGCGACGAGGCCTGGACGTCCAATCTCGTGAAGCTCTGCGCCAATTTCATGATCTTCTCGACGATCGAGCAGTTCGCGGAAGTGTTCGCGCTCGGCAGCAAGGCGGGTGTGGCCGAGGAGACGATCTTCGAGGTGTTGAGCAACTCGTTCTGTTCGGCGCCGGTGCACAAGAATTACGGCCGGATTATCCTCGATCGCGCCTTTTCGCCGCCTGGCGGCCCGATGGTCCTCGGCAAGAAGGACAACGACCTGTTGCTGGAGGCGGGCGAAGAGTTCGGTGCGGCGCTGCCGATGGCGTCGCTGCTGCGGGACCGCTTCGTTACCGCGCTCGCGTGCGGCGACGGCGCGCTCGACTTCGCGGCGCTGAGCCGCCGGGCGCGCGCGGATGCCGGGCTGGATTGAGGCACGCGCTCCCCGGGCCAAGGTTTCGGTCGGCAGGCGCGACGGACCGGTCGACCGTCGGGTTTCGCGGCGTGCCGCCGCGATCCGACCTCGCCCCGCCTCGCACGCTCGGCGGCGTCGCCACCGCCCCCGCACCGTGGGCCGGGCTCCGGCGGCAGCGGCCATTCCGGCAGGCGAGCACCGTCGAAACGCCGCACGCGGCGCGCGGCGGAGGGCGCACGTGGGGAGAACTCGCGGTCGCGACGCATCGCGATGGCCGCACCTCAGGAGGCGTGAGGCAGGCACACGGGTTCCGGCACCCGGCGATCCGAATTGCCGTTCCGCGCCCCGGATACACGAGGGACGCGAGCGTCCGGTTCCGCTATAATCTCGTCCTCGCACGTGCCGCAACCGAATGGGATGACGACGTGATGCCTGCCGACGCCGCGCGTGCCGAACGCCTCTTGCCGCGCCGGCGCCGACCGCCCTGCCCGATCGCCGTCCGTGCCTGACGCCGAGATCGAGACCGACCTTAGGGCGATCGGCGACGATCGCCCGACGCTGCCGATCGTCGGCATCGGCGTCTCGGCCGCGTCCTTCGCGTCGCTGCGCACACTGTTCGCAACGCTGCCGGCGCGGACCGGCGCCGCCTTCGTCGTCGTGTCGGAATCGGAGGCGCCGGTCGGCGTCGCGACCCTGATTGAGGCGCTCGGCAGCCTCGGCGGCCTGCCGGCCAAGCTGGCGCGGGATGGCGAGACGCTGCAGGCCGACCACTGCTACGTCGCGCCCGACGGCGTCATGACCACGCTCGGCGACGGCGCGCTCCGCTTCACCGAGCCGCAGCAGCGAGCCGGCCATCGCGGCACGATCGACACCTTCCTGATCTCGCTCGCCGACGAGCAGGCCCGGCACGCGATCGCCATCGTGCTCGCGGCACTCGAGGACACCGGCAGCGTCGGCCTCGCGCATGTCAAGGAGAACGGCGGCCTCGCGTTGGCCGAGGCCGCCGCTTCACCGTCCGGCGCGACGCCGGGCCGCGTCGTTCCGGGCACGGTGGACGGTGCCGCCGGCCTCGCCGACGTGGTCGGCGACATCGGCACGATCTCGGTGGAGTTGCTGCGGCACCTCGCCCATGTCCGTGACGCCGACGGGATGCGATCGGCGGCGATCCTGATGGAGGAGGGCGAAAGCCGGCTGCCGGCGATCGCGGCGGTGCTGCGCAACCGCACCGGCCACGATTTCCATGGCTACAAGCTGAATACCTTCCTCCGGCGCATCCGGCGCCGCCTGAGCGTCACGCGGCTCGACAGCATCGACGACTATCTCGAGCATCTTCGAAACGATCCGGACGAGGCGCAGAACCTGTTCCAGGATCTGCTGATCGGCGTCACGCAGTTTTTCCGCGACGAGAACGAGTTCGTGCTGCTTGCGAAGAACGTCCTTCCCGGCCTGATCGCGGCCAAGGCGGCGAACGGCGAGGCGCTCCGCCTCTGGGTGCTCGGCTGCGCGACCGGCGAGGAGGCCTACTCGCTCGCGATCCTGCTGCGCGAGGCGCTCGACGGCGTCGACGATCCGCCGGACGTGCGACTCTTCGCGACCGACATCGACGCGCGCGCGCTCGCGGTGGCCCGCACCGGCCGCTACGCGCAGTCGATCGAGGCGCATGTCTCGCCCGAGCGCCTCGCGCGCTGGTTCGTGCGCGAGGGCGGCACGTATTGCGTGCACAAGGACCTGCGCGAGATGTGCATCTTCTCCGCGCACAACATCGTCCGCGACGCACCGTTCTCGCGCATCGATCTGATCTCGTGCCGCAACCTGCTGATTTACCTCAAGAGCGAACTGCAGGATCGCGTGATCCCGCTGTTTCATTTCGCGCTTCGCCCGAACGGCTGCCTGTTCCTCGGACCGTCCGAGAACGTGTCCCGTCATGGCAAGCTGTTCCAGCCGATCGGCCGCAAGCATCGCATCTTCCGCCGGCTCGAGACCGCGACGCGCGCCCTGCCGGAGTTCCCGCTCACTACGCGGTCGGGCGGGCGGTCCGGGCCCGAGGCGCCGGCCGCCTCGATAGACCGGCGGGCGATGCGGACGTCGCTCGCCCACCGCGCCGAGCGCGCCGCCGAACGACACGCGCCGGCCTACGTGGTGCTCGACACCGATTACGAGATCCTGAACTTCTCCGGCCGCACCGGGCCGTTCCTCGAGCCCGCCGCCGGCGTCGCCACGCTCGGGCTGCTCAACCTCGTCCATCGCGAGCTGCGCTTCGATCTCCGGGCCGCCCTGCTGCAGGTCGCGGCCCAGCGCCAGGCCGCGCGGATCGGTCCGCTGATGATCGGCGCCGCCGCCGGCGAGGAGGCCCGTCGCGTCAGCCTCGTCGTCGAGCCGCTGGTCGACGAGGCGAGTGACGCCTGCCAGTTCCTGGTCCTGTTCCAGGAGCAGGGTCCGGAAACCGTGCCGGGCCAGGAGGGATCGAGCACGCCTCCGAGCCTGCTCCGCGACGAGCACGTGCAGCGCCTCGAAGGCGAGCTGCGGACCACCAAGGACAGGCTGCAGACCACCATCGAGGAGCTCGAAAGCACCAACGAGGAGCTGAAATCCTCCAACGAGGAGTTCCAGTCGATCAACGAGGAACTGCAATCCGCCAACGAGGAGCTCGAGACCTCGAAGGAGGAGCTGCAATCGGTCAACGAGGAGCTGCAGACCGTCAACGGCGAGCTCGCCCAGCGCGTCACCGAGCTCGGCCAAGCCAACAGCGATCTCAAGAACCTCCTCGAATCGACGCAGATCGCGACGCTGTTCCTCGATTTCGATCTTCGAGTGAAGAGCTTCACGCCGAGCGTCGCCGACGTGTTCCACCTGATCGACACCGACCTCGGCCGGCCGATCACCCATCTCGCCTCGCGGGTGCGCTACCCCGAGCTCGAGGACGACATCCGCCGCGTGATCCGCACGCTCGGCATCGTCGAACGCCAGATCGGCGCCGCCGACGGGCCGCAGTTCCTGGTGCGCGTGCTGCCCTATCGCAGCCTCGACAATTTCATCGCCGGCACCGTGCTGACCTTCCTCAACATCACCGAGACGCTCCGCGCCAAGGAGCTGGTACGGGAGGCGGAAGGCCGCGTCCGGATCGCGAACGCGACCGCGCGGATCGTCACCTGGGAACTCGACGCGCGAACGCGCCAGTTCGGCAACATCGGTTCGTTCGACACCATCTTCGGCGCGCCGCCACCAACGACGCTCGCCGCCTTCCTGGCACTCCTCCATCCCGACGACCAGCCGGACGTCGCCCACGCGTTCGAAGGCGCGCTCGGCAACGGCGGGGCGATCGACATCGAGGCGCGGCTCGCGCTCGCCGCCGGCGAGAGCTGGATCCGGCTCAGCGGCACGCGTCAGGACGGGCTGCTGGTCGGCCTGTTCCAGGACATCGACGACGCGAAACGGGCCGCGGCGCAGCGCTCCCTCCTGATGGCCGAGCTGCAGCACCGGGTGAAGAACATCCTCGCCGTGGTCCGCACGGTGACCGACCGAACGTTGCACGACGCCACCACGCTCGCCGATTTCGAGGAACGGTTCTCCGGCCGGATCGACAGCCTCGCCCGCACCCAGGGCCTGCTCGCCAATCGCGGCCTGCTCGGCATCGAACTCGAGCAGATCGTTCGCGAAGAGCTCGCCGCGACCTCCGGCCGGGGAAGCAACCCGGTCATCGTCGCCGGACCGACGGTCGTGCTCCGCGACAAGGCGGCCGAGATCTTCACCCTCGCGCTGCACGAGCTCGCCACCAACGCCACCAAATACGGCGCGCTGTCGCGCCCGGAGGGCCAGCTCTCGGTGCGGTGGCGCCTGCTCAACACCGGCGACGGCGGCCGCCTCTCGCTCGAATGGATCGAGGCGGGAATGGAACTCGACGGCGAGCCGCCACGCTCCGGTTTCGGCCGCCAATTGATCGAGCGTGGGCTGCCCTACGATCTCGGCGCCTCAACCTCGCTCGCCTTCACCCGCAACGGTGTGCATTGCACAGTGGAACTTCCGCTCGGCCCATTCGTGGAAGCCGCGTCCTCGCGGCATGGTCGTAACATCGCCGAAGAGAGGACCGACCCGGGAGGCGCGCTGCGATGACCAGAGAACCGGCGGCGGCCGACCTGACCGGTTGCTGCGTGCTGATCGTCGAGGACCAGTTCCTGCTGGCCGACGAGATGCAGCACGCGGTCGAGCGCCTCGGCGCGACCGTGCTCGGGCCCATCCCGAACGTCCAGGCGGCGCTGCGGGCGATCGCCGAGAGCAGACCCGACATCGCGATCCTCGACCTCGACCTGAACGGCAGTCCCGCCTACCCGATCGCAGAGGCGCTGCAGGCGGCGGGCGTCCCGTTCGCCTTCACGACCGGCTTCGACGCCGCCTCCGTCGACCCCCGCTTCGGCGGGGTGCGCTACATTGAGAAGCCGGTCCGCATGCGCGTGCTCGCGGACGTCCTGCTGGCGCTTCGCGCGCTCGCGTGATCCGCCCCGTCGGGCCCGACCAGGCCGCCGGCAACCGCGTCGTGCCAGACGAGCGCGTCCGGACCACGTGCCCGCCCGACCGAGAGCGCCGGGCCGGCACGCGACGGCGCCGACCCGGGCTCGGACGACGCCATCGCCCCGGCGCGCTCGCCGCCGCTCGAGGCCTCGATCCTGCGCCCGGCGCGAAAGCCGTGATCCCAGGCGTCGCGTCGCGCCATGTCCGTCTCGCGGCAGGTCGCCGGATCGGCCCCGTGCAGCGCCGCCGTGACCCCGCGATCATGCGCATCCTGCAGCTCCGCGACCGCGCCCCGGACGGCGTCGCCGGCCCTCCCGGCTGAGCCCGACCCGCCCGCCGCCCGACGACGCGCGCGAGAAAGGCGCCGCCACAGATCCGCGAGCCGGACGCCGACAGAGCGGCCGCTCGGGCGCCACGGCCGCTCGTGCACCAGGGAATACGGGGCGTGCTGTCGCATGTGTTACGCTTAGGTTGCACGAAGCGTGCCGGATCAAGTGCCGAGGTGATCTGGTTACGGTCCGTGGTGCGCGACGTCCCGATCACCGGTCGCCGCCGACGCCGAACGCCGGGCTACGCCGCTCGTGGGCGCGCTCCCGCCGGACGCCGTCGCAAGACCCCGATGACCGTCCGATCGCACCGGACCGATGTCGGTCGGCTCGTCAGGTGTCTGCCTCGGGACGGCGCGCGCGCCCGGTGCGGTCGTCCGGCCTCTCCGGGAAATCAGAGGACGATGCAGCGTGCGCGCACGCGCGAAGCTCCTGCGCCGCGGCCCGACCCGGGACGACCCGAGCGCCCACGCGGCTGCCGATCGGACGAGAGTTCCTGCGCCTGGAGCAAGGCAGGTCGCGGCCGCCGCCGGCCGGCTGAAGCTCGTTCAGCTCGACCGGAGCCGGGTCTGGCTGAAGTTCGCGCTCAAGACACTCGGCGGATAAAGCAACTTGCCTCATGCGGACGGGACCGCGACGTGGTCCGGTCCACATGAGGTTGCTCTGGACTGCGGGCGCGTCGTGGCGGGAGCCGGATTGTCGCTCAGGCGAGCAGGACCGACGTGCCGGTCGCGAGGACGGCGTCACGAACCGAGAGGCGGGTCGAACGTCACCGAAGCCGGACCCTGGCGCGCACTTCGCCCCTCCTCTCGCGCGCCGCGGGCTGGTCGGCTCGACCCGCGCCGAACGCCCGCTTCGGGATCACCGGCGGCTGGACGACGCGCAGTGCCTGATGCGGAGACACACCAGCCGGGCGAGACCGATCACTGTTTCGGCGCCCAGACACGGATATCGTCGATGTTGAAGGTCGCGGGGAATTTGGTCGCCCCGTTCGGTGCGCCGCCCCAGGCCGTGGCGGTCCCGACGGCGAGATCCGCGATGATGTACATCGGCTGCTTCATGTCCGCCGGCGTTCTCGCGGAGTAGATCGAGATCCCGTCGAGATAGAACGTGGTCCAGACCGGCTCCCAATCCACGCCGAAGCGGTGGTACCCGGCGGACAGATCGACCGGCGACGTATACGCGTGCGTGAGTGAAGGGTAGGACGGCGAGGTCGGATCGGTCGTGTGCAGCGTCGAGTAGAGGATCTTCGTCTGCCCGGCGACGACTTCCATGACGTCGATTTCCGTGTCGCCGCCGGCGTTCATGTTCTCCGGAACCATCCAGAAGGCAGGCCACAGTCCGGCGCCCGCGGGGATCTGCCCGTCGAGTTCGACATAGCCGTATCGCTGCGCGTAGGGGTAAGTGTTGATTGCGCCGGAGACGAAGCCTCGCCCGGCGAGTTGCGCCGGCAGCGCCGCGCTCTCGGCGCTGCTGATCCGGTTCGCGACGAGGGAGATCACGCCGCTCGAGAGCGTCATGGCGGGCGTCGGTTGAGAGCTGGCCTCGATCTGGAGCAGCTCGTCGGCGTTCGGATACGCCTCGGCCTCGTTCGTGTAGCCCGAGAAGTAAGGCTGGTCGAAACCCGCGAGACTGGCGGTGGGCGCGACCGAGCTCGCGTGCCAGGCGGCATTCGGCGGCAGGCCGAGGGACACCGGGAAGACCGACAGCGAGAAAGGCTTCGGGGGGAGCTGGTAGACGCTCCACCAGGGAAGTTCGCCGCTGACCAGATTGAAGCCCCTCGCGGCGTTCAGATCCATCGTCGGCGTATATCCGCTCAGGCTGAGCGCCTGTCCGTCGGGGACCTGGGCATCGGCAGGATTTCTGATGAAAGGCGCCGATGCGACGGCGACGATCGCGGCAGCAAGTCTAACGGATCGCATGGCGTGCGCTCCCCAATCGGGGATCAAATCTAACGCACAAACTAACGTTGTCGAGTCGTATCGTGTATTCGGGTGTTGTAATGTCACCCGTTCCGCACGCGCGACTTGGACTGTCGCCGCATCGGCAAGACGGGTCGGATCCCGCCCTCGCCTTGCACCCGACCTGATCGAACGAGCGTCCGCTCCACCGACCGGCGCCGGTCGGTGGAGCGGGCGGCGTCTCGCCGGCATGCCGGACGAGCGCGTGGCGCCGGTCACGCGTGTGCATGGGCAGCCAACCCGCCGTGGCCGCGATTATCGTTTCCCGACGACCGAGGTCGATCCGACGGGTGAACGCGACAGCGCCGCGGGACATGGCGCCGCGGTGAACGGTGCCGCCGGTGCCTGTGCCCGCATCGCCGTCACCGACGCGCGGAGCGCGGCATGGTCGATCTTGCCGCTCGGCAGGGTCGGGTAGGCGTCGACCTGCAGGATCACGCTCGGGACGTGGGGCGCCGGGAGCCGCTCCGCGCAGCGGGCCCGGACGGTCGCGGGATCGAGCGAGAAGCCTTCCCTCACCTTGCAGGTCGCGAGCAGGTATCCGCCACTGCCCTGCGGCACGATCAACGCGACGCTCGCCTCCACCGCCTCGAAGCTCAGGACGACGCTCTCGATCTCGCCGAGCTCGATCCGGACGCCGTTGAGCTTGACCTGGCGATCCTGCCGTCCGCGATAGACCAGCGTGCCGCGCGCCGGGTCGAGCGCGACGAGGTCGCCGGTGCGGTAGAACCGCACGTCGCGACCGTCGATGCGCTCGATGACGAACGGATCGGGCGTCACGGGTTTGGCGTAACCGTCCGCCACCTGCGCGCCGCCGATGGCGAGCAAGCCGGTGACCCAGCCCTCCGCGTGCTCGACCTCCTCGACGATGAAGAACATGTTGTCGAGCGGCGCGCCGATCTCGATCCGCGCCGGCGTGTCGTCGGCCGGAACCTGCCAGTTCGCGACCGCGAGCGTCGTCTCCGCCGGCCCGTAGGAGTTCCGCAACACGCAGCCCGGCAGCCTCCGGAAGGCGCGGCGCGCGAGGGCGCCGTCCCAGGCTTCGCCGCCGCAGAACACGACGCGCAACGCACTCGACCCGCCGAAGTCCGGCCGGTCGAGCATGGCGCTCAGCACCGTCGGCACGAAGCCCGCGATCGTCACCCGCTCGCGCGCCATCAGCCCGACGATGGCGGCGGGATCGAAGTAGCGCTGCTGGTCGAGGATCACCAACCGGGCACCCGAAATCAGCGGCAGCACGAACTCCCACACGTGCACGTCGAACGCGAGCGACGTCTTGAACAGCACCGCATCGGCGCCGGTCGGCTTCGTCATCGCCGCCATCGCGCCCATCCGGTTGAGCAGGGCGGCGTGCGAGACGAGGATCGCCTTCGGAGCCCCGGTCGTCCCGGAGGTGTGCGCGATGTAGCAGGGTGCGGCGGTCCGAGACGCGCCGCCGGCGGTCGCCGCCACGCGCGCCGAGACGCGGCGCAGCACGCGGCAATTCCGGCCGCCGACCGCGACGGTGGCGGAGGTCTCGTAGCCGGCGAACGTGGCCGCCGGGTCGTCCGAGATGATCGCCGCCAAGTCGAGCCCGGCCACCATGGCGGCCGTCCGCTGCGCCGGAAGCTCGCGCGCCAGCGGCACGTAGGTCGCTCCGGCGCGCCAGATGGCGAGTGCGGCGATCACGCTCGCGAGCGACCGCGAAACGTGCACCCCGATCGGGGACGCCGGCGGAAGACCGGTCAGCCGGTCGATCTCGGTTCGCACGTCGCCGCCCGTCATACCCCGGTCCGCGGCGGTGACGCAGAGGTCCGACGCGCGGCGCTCGAGCTGTCGGTCGATCGCCGTCCAGAGACTGCCGCCGCGTGCGGCGATGCGTGCGCCTCGCAACAGCCACGCCCGCTCGCCCGACGCGGTGCGGATGGGCTCCGGGGCGGCATCCGCGGCGTTCACGGCCAGGGCGGCGACGCGCAGTCGCAGGGAAGGCAGCGATCGAGCGCCGCCGCGAGATGACCGCTGTCATCCTCGACCATCGAGTAATGATGGCCGGCCACCGTCTCGACGGCCAATTGGCGCAGGTATCGCCGCCAGATCCGGCGCGGATCGGCCGGGAACGTCGGCAGTCGGGTGGTGGTCCGGAAGAAGATGGCGTCGCAATCGCTGGCACGCAGCCGGTAGCGCTGCCGCGCCGCGTGGCTCGCGCGACGGACGCGCCGCAACTCGATCGGGATCGGGTTCGCGGCGGCCGCCGCGTCGCCGCCCTCGACCCGCTCGAGACCGGGATCGAGGCCCAGGCGGATCCGCAGCCTGAACGTGATCAGGTCGACGAGGCGTCCGATCTCGGCGCGCCGCGCGCCAGGCGCACTGCGGACCACGCGGAGCACGTTCGCAGCACCCGCCGAGATCGACAGACCCGCGTCCGGATAGGCGTCGATCAGGCCGAGAAACGCGATCTCCCTGCCGCGCGCCCGGAGAGTGCGCGCGATCTCGTGCGCCACCAGGCCGCCGAAGGAATAGCCCGCGAGAAGATAGGGCCCGTTCGGCTGCACCTCCTCCATGAGGTCGGCGAAGGCCTGCGCCATGTCTTCGACGCGTTCGAGCGGCGTCGCGCCGTCGAGCCCGATCGCCGGCACGCCGTGGATCCGGATCGGCTTGGTGATCTGCCGCGCGAGCCGCTGCAGCTCGAACACGGTCCCGCCGAGGCCCGGGAACAGGAACAGCGCGGGCGCCGACGGCGATCCGTCGCGGAGCAGGATGGGCATCCTGGCCGGACGCTCGGCCAGCTCCATCCGCGCGAGCAGGGCGTCGACGGTCGGCGCCTCGTGGATCAGCGCGATGTCGAACGCCCGCCCGATCTCGGTCTCGATCGCGAGCAGCAGCGAGATCGCCAGCATCGAGGTGCCGCCGAGATCGAAGAAATCCGCGTCCGGCTCGACCGCCGGGACGCCGAGCGTGTCGGCGAAGATCCGGCAGAGCCGCCGCCGGAGATCCGCCCGGGCGTCGTCGCGCGGCGCGATCGCGCCGCGCCGTGGCGGCTCGGCGTCGCGCGCCACGGCGCGGCGATCGTCCGTCAAAGCGTCGGACACGTCATGCCTCCCGCCCCGCAGGCCGCCCCGCAGGCCGCCTCGCCGCCGGACGCCGCTTCGGCACGGCGCTCGGCCACGCGGGTCAGCCAGTTGCCGGCGATCCTCGACGCGACCGCCCGCCAGCGCGCCTCCTCGGGCACCAGAGCGTCGAGACCCGGGATGTCGGCGGCGGCGCGGCGCCCGGGATCGGCACGCACCGATGCGGCGAACCGGACCAGGCGCGCCGCGCATCGATCGTCGAGACCGCCGGCCGGCACCTCGGGACACGGACCGTTCCCGGCGATGAAGCGTGCCATGTCGCGCTGCCACTCGGCGACCAGCGTGCTTCGTCCGTATTCGGGATGACCCTGCAGGTGCAGCCATGGGCAACCCCGCACATCCTCGACGAAGATCCCGACGCCGGCCGCGTCCGATCGCGTCAGCACCCGATAGCCGGCGTCCCGCAGCCGATCCTCTGCGAGCGCGTGCCAGCGGGAATGCGGCATGGCGATCGCCGCCGGGACGCCGTCGAGGAGCCCGTCGTAGAGGATCGAGGTCTCCTGGAACACGCCGAAGCATTTCGCCCCGAGCCGCTGGCGCCGGACGCCGTGCCGGTGCAGTGCGGCGGCATGGGCCGCGAGGCAGGACAGCAGCAGCGGCACGCCTGCTCCCTCCGCCCAGCCGAACAGCCCGGTGAGCGCGACCCAGAACGGCTCGTCCTCGAGCGAGGATGTCGTCGGCTCGGCGCCCGTCACGATCACCGCGTCCGGCGGGGTGGGGACCATGTCGCGCCAGTCGCGGAGCGCCTCGCTGTTCCGGTCGAGCGCCGACGCGCCGAGGCCGTAGCGCCGGATTTCGACGCGCGCGCCGCCGGCCGCGCCGTGCAGCAGACGTCCGAAGCGTCGCGACGTGCTGTCGGCCGCCTTTCCCGCGCCGCCCACGACCGCCACGACCAGCGGCCTCGCGTGGCGCTCGTCTGGCGCCGCCGCCCGAGGCGACGCGCGCTCGAGCGCCGCGCCGGGAAAGATCTCGAGCATCAGCGCGCCCCCGTCGCGACGTGAAGCGACATTGTCCCGGACGCGCGCAGCGCGTCACGATGCTCCGACGCGCGGGGCGCGTCATCGCAGTCCGACTCGCGGGGCGCGTCATCGCAGTCCGACGCGCGGGGCGCGTCGCCGAGTTCCGAAGCGCGGAGCGCGTCGTCGAGGTCTTGCAGGATGTCGTCGATATGCTCGATCCCGATCGACAGCCGCACCGTCCCAGGCGTCACGCCCGCCGCGCGCTGCTCGGGCTCGGTCAGCTGCCGATGGGTCGTCGACGCCGGATGCGTCGCGAGAGATCGCGTGTCGCCGAGATTGACCAGCCGCTTGAACAGGCGGAGGGCGTCGAGGAAGCGCCGTCCGCCCTCGAAACCGGTCCGGACGCCGAACGTCAGCAACGACGGGATCCTGCCCGCGAGCAAGGCTTGGCCGCGCTCGTAATGCGGACTGTCCGGGAAGCCGGCGTAGTTGACCCAGGCGACGCGGCGGTCGGCCTGCAGGGCCTCGGCGACGCGGCGTGCGTTCGCCACGTGACGCTCGATCCGGAGCGGGAGCGTTTCGAGCCCCTGCAGGATGAGGAACGCGTTGAGCGGCGACAGCGTCGCGCCCGTGTTCCGCTGCCACACCGTCCGGCATCGCGCCACGTAGGCGGCGGCGCCGAACTGCTCGGTGTAGACGACGTCGTGATATCCCGGCTCCGGGCGCGTGAGCATCGGGAACCGTTCGGCGTGCTGCGTCCAAGGAAAGCGGCCCGCGTCGACGATGACGCCGCCGAGCGAGTTGCCGTGGCCGCCGATGAATTTCGTCATCGAGTGGATCACCACGTCGGCCCCGTGCTCGATGGGGCGGAACAGCACCGGGCTCGGCACCGTGTTGTCGACGAGCAAGGGCACCCCGTGGCGGTGGGCGATCTCCGCGAGGGCCGGGACGTCGGCGATGTTGCCGGCCGGGTTCGCCACGCTTTCGCAATAGACGGCGCGCGTCCGTGCGTCGATCAGCCTTTCGACATCCGCCGGTCGGTCGCTCGCCGCGAAGCGCACCTCCACCCCGAGCGTGCGGAACACGTGCGCGAACAGCGTGTAGGTCGCGCCGTAGAGCTGCGCGGTCGAGACGATGTTCGCGCCCTGGTCGACGATGTTGGCGACCGCGTAGTGGATCGCCGCCGATCCCGCGCTGGTGCAGAGCGCCTCGACGCCACCCTCGAGCGCCGCGAGGCGGCGCTCGAGCACCGCCGTCGTCGGATTGCCGATCCGCGTGTAGATGTTGCCGGGCACGTCGAGGTTGAACAACGCGGCACCGTGATCGGCGCTGTCGAACTCGAAGGCGACCGTCTGATAGATCGGCACCGCGCAGGCATGCGTCGCGGGATCGCCCGCGTGGCCGGCATGCACCGCCATCGTTTCCAGTCGATGACCGGACGCGGGAAAAGCGCCACTCATCGTGGGCTGCACGCGGCGTCGCCAAACGCGCGCCGCCGGCCGCCGCCGCGTTCTGGTGTCATCGGTCGATCCCGGCTGCGAAGAGGTTCACTCGGCGGCGGCCACCTCGACGACATCGTCGCTGTTGGCGGGGCGCGACATCGGCAGCAAGCGCTCGATCGACGACCACAGGGCCAGTCGCGCCAGGATCGCCTCCCGCGCCGCATCGGCCGCCTCCGCCCACAGGCGGTCGTCGTGGCCGCACAGCTGGCACACCATCTCGACCGCTTTGGGACCGTGATCCTCCTCGTCGAGCTGCATGTGCCGGTCGAGATAGGTGAGCAGCGTCGGCGTGCGCTCGCGATGTCGCAGCACCGTTTGCGACAATCGCCGGAACATCATCGGGATCGAGTCTTCGCGTCCGAACGTGAACGCCGCCGCGATCACGTGCGGCTTGCCCGTCTCGATGAAGCGGAACGTGGCGCGAACGAAATCGGTGTCGTCGACGCCGATCCCGGCGCCCGACATCGCCTCGTCGAGCCCGGCGCCGCCTTCGAGCAGCCGGATGACCTCGCAGATCGGCCGGGTGTCGGCGCCGACCTCGTCCATCGCCCTCAGATAAAGCTCGAAGTGACCGGTCGCGACGCCGTCGACGACATCGCTTTCTTCTTCGAGGATGATCTCGTTGACGAGGCGGCGCGTGCCGGCCTGACCCACCGGCCGCCACGGCAGCGCCTGGCACGTCACGCCGCGCTGCAATGCCTTCAGCAACGACATGAAGTCCCAGACCGCGAGGACGTGATGCTCCATGAACACGCGGACGTCGTCGATCGTCCTCATCCGCTCATACATCGGATGCGTCGCCAGTTCCGCGCGCACCTCGCCGACAGCAGCGAGCAGGCGCTCGACCCGAATGTCGATTGTCATTGATTGCGACCTCGCGTTAGAGATGTGTTTGCGGACGGCAACGAAGTTTCGGAGTAAGTAGATAGAGATTGCAGACTTGCCGGTTGGGTTCTATCGAGTCAATGATCTTGCAACGGTCTGAGAATGAAAGGCGCGCGCTGATGATCGCGGCGAGGAACGCGGCGCTGCCACCATCCGGCCGGATGCGGCGCACCGTGTCTTCGTCGACGCCGCCTTCATCGTCACGGTGCGATCGTCCGGAGCGGATCTTGATCCGAACGAACATGTCAGCGCGCGTGCCTGACGCGCGCGGGATGGCCGGACGCGACCATGCCGGCGGGGATGTCGTCGATGACCAGCGATCGGGCGCCGACGACCGCCGCCCGGCCGATGGTGACGCCGGGACCGACGAAGACCTGGGCGGCGACCCAGGCCTCGTCGCCGATTGTGATCGGGCCGCCGAAGATCGCGAAGCTGGGATCCCGGTGGTCGTGCGAGCCCGCGCAAAGATAGCTGCCCTGCGACACCACGGCGTTGCGGCCGATCGTGATGGTGTCGAGCGAGTAGAGATCGACCCGGTCACCGACCCAGCTCCCGTCGCCGATCTCGAGTTTCCACGGGTAGGTCACCCGCACCGAGGGGCGGATCCGAACGCCTGCGCCGAGACGGGCGCCAAACAGCCGCAGCACGAAACGGCGCCAACCGTAGAAGATCTGCGGCGACGGATGCACGAGCGTGGCCTGCACCAGCCACCAGAGCTGCACCACGACCGCCGAGCGGCCGCGGAACCCGGCCGGCAGGCGGAACAGCGAGAGATCCTGACGCGTGCCCGGCAGGTGGACCGGGTCGGCGTCGGGCGCGACAACCGCCGCGAGCGGTGCGCTCATCGGTGCCACCCCGCCGCCCGGCGCGGCAGGTCCGGCACCGCCGCCCGCCGGCCCCGGCGCTCGGGGCCTCGAGGCGCTCGCCGGTGCGCGTGACCTGGGTCGGCAAGGCAGCGAGCGACGACGGCGAGGCCGGCGACGAGGTGTTCGATCGCCGCACCGTCGCGGCAATCGAGATCGCCGGCCATCGCGTCACCCAAGTCGCCGTGACGCCGCTGCCGCGCGCCGCGGCGCTCCTTAACCTCGCGCGCGGCGTGCCCGTTTATCGGGCCCGATACGCGTCGGCCGGGCATCGCGCGATCGCGCGCGCCGTCGGCGAAACACGGCCCGACGTCGTCATCTGCTCGTGGGAGCCGCTCGACATCCTGGTGAAGCTGCTGCCGGCGCCGGTGATCCTGATCGCGCACAACGTCACCAGCGCGGCTCTCACGGCGATCTTCCCCCACAGCCCGACGGCGCGCTTGGCCGCGAGGCGCGCGTTCGCATGGGAGCGCGGTCTCTACCGCAGCGACCGCCTGGCGGCGATCGCGGTGCTCTCGGTCGCCGACCACCGCTCGATCTCGCGCCTGGCGAGCCCGCCCGAGATCCTGCTCACGATCCCCGGCATGCCGCCGGCCCGATCGCTGGTCGGTGACGCGACGGTCCGGCGCGAGATCCATCTCGAGGGCACCTACGACTGGCGACCGAAGCGGCGCGACCTCCATCGTTTCGCGGTCGAATGGTCGCGCGCACCGGACCGCTGGCCGGTGATCGCCGCGGGATTGCCCGCCGAGGCCGCCGGATTGCTGCGGCCGCGTCGCCCTGAACCCGAACGCGACGCCGGCGCCCTCACGTTCGGCCTTGTAACGGACCGGTTCGCGGCAGGTCACAAGCTGAAGACGCTCGCCTACGTGGCGCAGAACCGGATCGTCCTGTCCTACGCTCCGATCAAGGGCGACTTCCGGGACGTTCCCGACGCGGATCTCTTCCTGCACGAGATCAGCTCCTGCGACGAGGTCGACGGCATCGCGTCGCAGCTGGCGAGCCTCGAACCGGCCGCCCTGTCCGATCGATGGAGACGTTTCCAGGATCATTGCGCGCGATCTTTCTCATGGGCCCGGGTCGCTGAGACGCTGATGTCCGCGGCGGACCGAACCCGGAACTCCTTGTTAGCGTCTGACACTTTCACGACGAAAGGTTAGGATCGGTCGCTCTCGAGCCGACGCCTTTTCTCAAAAAAGAGTTGCACGGGACGGAGCGGACGCGCAAAGGTTATTTCAGGATTGCAACCTCCATGGGGAGCGACGATGCCTGGCGGCGACGCGCTCGTTGGCTTTGATGCCGCGCTCATCATCGACGATGACGTCTCGACCGTAGAGCCGTCTCACGAGACCGGCCCCATGGCCTTCGGGGTCCGCCCGACGCGGCGCTCTGGACGCCGCAAGCGTTGCCTCGATCTCGTATCCGCCAGTCTCGCGATCTTGCTGATGGCGCCACTGCTTCTTCTCATCGCGCTGCTGGTGATGACCGACGGACATGCCGCGCTGTTTCGCCAGGAGCGTGTCGGACGCGGCGGCGCGCGTTTCGGATGCCTCAAGTTCCGGACGATGCGCTCGGGCGCCGAACGCGCTCTGGACGACATCCTCGCTCGGGATCCCGTCCTGGCGAGCGAGTGGCGTTCGCACGGCAAGCTGCGGTGCGACCCGCGCACGACCCGTGTCGGCCGCGTGCTTCGGCGCATGTCGCTCGACGAGTTGCCGCAATTGTTCAACATCGTCGCCGGCGACATGAGCCTCGTCGGGCCGCGACCGGTGGTCGCCGACGAGCTGCTGCGGCACTACAATCCGGCGGCCGTCCGCGCGTACATGTCGGTGCGGCCAGGTCTCACCGGCCTGTGGCAGGTCAGCGGTCGGTCCGATCTCGGCTACGGCGAGCGCGTCGCCCTCGACTGCACCTACGTCGACACACTCTCGCTGCGGAACGACGTGCGGCTGCTGGTCCGGACCGTCGGCGTGCTGATCGGGCAGCGCGGCGCGTACTAGCGGGCACGCCCGACCACCTTGCGGTTCTCATCATGATCGAAGCCTCTAGGAGAAGATCATTGGCCAAGACGGTTCTCGTGTGCGGCGGCGGCGGCTTCATCGGTGGTCACCTCGTGTCGAGGCTGAGCGCCGAGGGATGCTGGGTGCGATCGGCCGACATCAAGCCGGCCGAGTTCGCGACCTCGGGCGCGGACGATGTCCGGATCGGCGATCTCCGCGACCCGGTCTTCGTGTCGCGCGTCATCGATCAGCCGTTCGACGAGGTGTATCAGCTCGCGGCCGACATGGGCGGCGCGGGCTACATCTTCAGCGGCGCCCATGATGCCGTGCTGATGCACAATTCCGCGCTGATCAACCTGAACGTCGCCGAGGCCTGCAGGAGCGCCGGCGTCGGTCGCGTGTTCTACTCCTCGTCCGCCTGCATCTATCCCGCCTACAACCAGGAGGATCCGCTCGACCCGAACTGCGCCGAGGACTCCGCCTATCCGGCCGCGCCCGACAGCGAATACGGCTGGGAGAAGCTGTTCAGCGAGCGCCTCTACGGCGCGTTCGGGCGCAATCACGGTCTCGACGTGCATGTCGCCCGCTACCACAACGTGTTCGGCCCGCTCGGCACCTGGCGCGGCGGACGCGAGAAGGCGCCGGCTGCGATCTGCCGCAAGGTCGCGCTCGCGCCGGAAGGCGGCGAGATCGAGATCTGGGGCGACGGCGAGCAGACCCGGTCGTTCCTCTACGTCGACGAAGCGGTCGAGGGAACCATCCGGCTGATGCGCTCGGACGTCTCGGGACCGCTGAACATCGGGTCGGACGAGATGGTCAGCATCAACACGCTGGTCGATCTCGTCTCGGAGATCGCCGGCAAGCGCCTGCGCAAGCGCCACGTGCCGGGACCGCTCGGCGTCCGCGGCCGCACGTCGGACAACCGCAAGATCCGCGAGGCGCTGGGCTGGGCGCCCAACGCGCGGCTCCGGGCCGGTCTCGAGCGCACCTACGCCTGGATCGCCGCCGAAGTGGCCCGCGACGCGACCCTGGTGATCGATCGGGCCGCGTGACCGAGCCTGCTGCGGAGAATGCGGATCGCGGCGGGAGGCTGACGTGAACGACGCGCTGCCGCTCGGCGCCCTGCTGCTGCCGTTGTGGGACGGACGGCGTCGCATCGTCGCCGCCGCGCTGATCGGTGTCCTGCTCGCCGTCGTGGTCGGGCATACGGCGCCCCTCCGCTACGCGAGCGAAGGCCTGCTGCTGCCCGCGCCACCGGGCGAAAGGATCGACGACGCGCGCGCCGAGGCGACCGAGAAGGACGTGCTGCTGTCGCGGGCGCTCCTGGCCGACACGGTCGCGCGTCTCGGCCTCGGCGAGGCGTCGGGGCTGGTTCCGGCGCGGCGGCTGCCCGGTCCCGTCGAGGCGATCGTCGCGGCGGCGGGTCGCACCCTTCGGGCGCTGGCACCCGGCGCCGGCGGCGCGCATGGCGGCGCGTTCGACGGCCGGGTATCGGACGGCCGGGCGTCGGACGCGGCGCTCGACTACGTCGAGGCCCATCTCGCGCTCGGGAGCCACGAGAACAGCCGCGTGCTGTCGCTCTCGTTCACCGCGGGCGATCCCGCCCTCGCCGCCGCCGTGGTCAACGCGGTCATGCGGTCCTATGTCGCACGCGACCTTTCCGCGCGACGCGATCTGCTGCTCGGACCGGCACGCTGGCT
Source organism: Acetobacteraceae bacterium (assembly GCA_965199345.1). Lineage (GTDB taxonomy): Bacteria > Pseudomonadota > Alphaproteobacteria > Acetobacterales > Acetobacteraceae > CAXTPV01. Next base: position 1,316,736 of record CBDARA010000002.1, on the reverse strand, counting down.
GGAGGCGGAGGTGGCCAGGACCCGCGCCGATGCCGACGCCGCGGACGCGGACCTCCGGCGCTACCGGTCCTCGCGCAAGCTCCTGACGCTCGAGGCCGGAACACCCGCGGCGCTCGAACTCAGCAGCGAACGTGGGGAGCTCGCGGATGCCGAGCGCGCGCTCGCGCAGGCGAGGACCGTCGAGGCCGAGGATCGGGCGGCGCTCTCGGGTGGCGATGCCGCACGCTCGACGCCGGACATGCTGTCGTCGCCGCTGATCGCGGCGCTGCGTGGGCGCGAGGCCGACCTGCTGCAGAGCGATGCCGAGCTCGACAGGCTCGGATCGTCCAACCCTCGCCGGCAGGCGCTCGCCGACGCGCTCGCGGCGATCCGTGGCCGGATCGGGGCGGAGATCGGGAAGATCGAAGCGTCCGCGGGTCACGACGTCGCGGAGGCGCGCGACCGCGTCGCGACCCTCCGAACGCTGCTCGATCGCTCGGTCGCGGACGCCGACGCGTCCGGCGACGCCCAGGTCGTGATGGCGCGGATGACGAGCGACGTCGAGGCCAAGCAGGCCCTCTACCGCGACGCGCTCGGCCGTGCCGAGGCGGCGTCGCTGGCGGCCAACGCCGTCCTGCCGGCCGAGATCGTGTCCGCCGCGGTGCCGCCGACGGCGCCCGAACCGTCGCACCTCGCCGAATACGCGCTGCTGGGCGGCGTCGGCGGAGCTCTTCTCGCGTCGTCGCTCGTCCTGCTGCGGCAGCTCCTGCTCGAGCCGATCCGGTCGGCGCCGCAGCTGGCAGCGGTGACCGGTCGACCCAACCTCGGCACCGTCCCCGCGCTCGGGAAGCGCCGGCGACATTTGCTCGAGGATCTCCTGACCGGACGGGCGGAGCCGGCGGTCGCCGAGACGATGCGCGGCCTCCGCCTGGCGCTGCAGCAATCGGGCGAGGGGCTGCCGCTTTCGGTGATGGTGACGTCGGCCTCGCCGGGCGAGGGCAAGAGCACGATCGCCGCCGCCCTGGCGCTGCGCGCGGCGCTCGACGGCCTCCGCGTGCTGCTGGTGGAATGCGACCTGCACCGGCCCGTCCTGGCCCGCATGCTCGGCCTTGCCGCGTCGCAGGCGCTTCCCGGGCCGGACTTCCTGGCCGACGAGACCGGCGCGCGCGTCTTCGTCGAGGAACGATCCGGCCTCGTCTGCCTGCTCGCGCTCGAGGCGCACGAGAACCCGTCGCGCGCCCTCGGCGGCGGCTACGTCGCCCGCCTGCTCGAAGCGTATCACGGTCGTTTCGATCTCGTCCTCCTCGACACGCCGCCCGTGCTCAGCGTCTCCGATCCGCTCGTGCTGGCCGACGAGGTCGACCGGGTGGTGTTCACGGTCGCCGCCGGCCGCACGCGGCGTCTCGCGGTGGCCGAAGCATTCCGCCGGTTTCCGGCCGGGACGCGTCGCCGCACCGCGACCCTGCTCAACCGGTCCCGCATCGGACCCATGGACGTCACCGGACACTACACCGGCTACCTGTCCGGCAGGCGGCCCGCGCTCGCCCCGGCGCGCGCGCTGCGCGGCATTGCCGCGCCCATCGCATGAGCGCGCCCGACGCCGCCGTCGATCAACTCGACCGTGCCCTGCAGGCGGCCGCCGAGGCGCCGGCGCGCCACCGCGCGCTGCGGATCGCGGTGCACGACTATGCCGGCCACCCGTTCCAGTTCGAGCTCTCGAGAGCGCTCGCGCAGCGCGGCCACACCGTCCGCCATTTCTTCTTCGGCGACGATCCGGGACCGAAAGGGCCGACCCGCACGCGGCCGGGCGACCCACCCGGTTACGCGATCGAGCCGATCCATCTCGGCGGCGCCTACAGCAAGCAGCGCATGCTCAAACGCTTCGTCGACGACCGCCGCTACGGGCGGCGCGCGGCCGGCGCGATCGCCGCGTTCCGTCCGGACGTCGTGCTGTCGGGCAACACCCCGCTCGACCCGCAGCGCGCGATCGCCGACGCCGCCCGACAGGTCGGCGCGCGCTTCGTCTTCTGGGTCCAGGATTTCTACAGCCTCGCGATGCGGCGGCTGCTCGGCGGCCGCTGGCTCGGGCTCGGAACCTCGGTCGCGCAGCATTACGTTCGCCTCGAAGGGTCGCTGCTCGCGAGCAGCGACGCCATCATCCTGATCAGCCCGGATTTCCGGGCCCATCTGCCAGCGGCGCTCGCCGCCTCCGAGCGTGTCTCGGTGATCCGGAACTGGGGACCGGCCGGAACGATCACGGCGAACCCGCCCGGCATCGACGCCTGGCGCGCCGCGCGCGGCCTCGTCGGACGCTTCGTCTTCCTCTACACCGGCACGCTCGCGCGCAAGCACGATCCCCATCTCCTGCTCGGCCTTGCCGACGCGTTCGCCGACGATCCCGGCGTCGCGATCGTGGTCGCCGCCGCCGGCGTCAGCGCCGATGTCCTGCGCGCGACGCAGGCGCGCGCGCCGCGTGCGAACCTCGTGCTGCTGCCGCTGCAACCGATCGGCGAGTTCGCCGCCGCGCTCGGCGCCGCCGACGTGCTGATCACGCTGCTGGAAGAGGACGCGGCCGAGTTCTCGGTGCCGTCGAAGCTGCTGAGCTATCTCTGCGCCGGCCGGCCGGTGCTGCTTTCGGCACCGTCCCGCAATCTCGCCGCGACCATCGTCGCCGAGAGCGATGGCGGCCTCGCCGTCGAAGCGGCCGACCGCGACGGCTTCGTCGCGGCGGCGCGGCGGCTCCGGACCGATGCCGACCTGCGCGCGCATCTCGGCCGATCCGGCCGCGCCTATGCCGACCACCATTTCGACCTCGCGCGCATCGCGACGAGCTTCGAGGAGGTCCTGCGCGCCGCGACCGACGGCCCGGCGGTGACCATGACGTCGGGACGCGCGCCTTGAGGCTGATCTGGCACGCGGACGGGCTGCTCGAGCGAGACTGGCTGCGCGACATGCTCGGCGACCTGATCGACGAGGAGCACGTGGATCTCGACTGCACGCTGTTCCTCGACGACGCCATCCACGTCATCAGCAGCAATGTCCGGCCGCTGTCGTTCTACGAGGACTACGCCGCGTCCTGTCGGGTGCGGGCGAAGCACCTCGTACTGCTCCATCTCAGCGACGAGTATTTCTCCGGCGGCTACCGCCTGTACCGGCATTTCGACGCGGTGATCCGCAACTTCCGCACCTACCTCGCCGCGTGCGACGGGATCCTGACCATTCCGGAAGGTTATCCGAACGGCACCGCATCCTTCGCCTCTGGCGTGCCGCTCGCGATCGCGCGACCCTATGCCTGGTCCTTCGTCGGCGAGATCAAGACGACGCGCGGCGACATGATCGAGGCGTTCGCGCCGTTCGGTCGGAGCTTCGTCAAGGAGACCGCCTCGATCAGCGACGAGGCGGGCGAGAAACTGCCGAAATCCGCGTACGATGCGATCCTGCGCGACAGCGTGTTCTCGCCGTGTCCGATGGGGAACGCGGTGCTGGAAACCTGGCGGCTCTACGAGAGCCTCGAGCTCGGTTGCATCCCGCTGGTCGAGCGACGCCCCACGCTCGACTATTTCGCCGCGCTGTTCGGCCAGCATCCCATTCCGACCTTCGACAATTGGCTCGAGGCGCGGATCTGGGCGGAAACGTTGCACGGCGACCAGATCGCCCTGGTGCAGCTGCAGAAAGCGATCGACGAGTGGTGGAGGAAACACAAGGCGCGGACGCGGGCGGCGATCGCGCGGCAACTGGCGCAGCCCTCGGCGGCGCCGGCGCTCGGTCGTTTCGCGACGTTGCCGCGCAACCGGGCGTCGCCGATCCACCAGCCCCTACGCCTCGCGGAACTCCTGCGGCATCAGAACCGCAACAGCCTCGCGAGAAGGCTCCGCCGGCCGGCCGCGCCGCTGCGCCGCATCCTCGAGGACGGGTTCCGCCCGTGAACGCGGTTCCGCCCATGAACGCGGTGCTGCACGGAACCGCGCGTCACCTCGTCGTCGACCGGCGCCTGCGCGGCCTGCCGGAGTGGATGACCGCGTCGCGCGGCATCGACGCCGCGGCGCCCGTCCTGCTCACGCCCGGCTACGGCAGCCTGCGGCGCGCGTTCAGCGGCACGAGCTGGTATCTCGCGCGGGCCGGCATCGCGTCCGGCGTCCTCGACGGCGCGTTCACCCTGCATGACGAGGATCGGTTCGATCCCGGATTGTGGCCGCGCGCGGCGCTTTGGAAACTCGGCCGCCGGGTTCGCGGCCTGAAGGCCGGCGGCTTCAAGTTCGAGCGCGGCTTCCAGGATGCGCTCTGGTCGCGGGACATCGGGCGGTTCGCCGGCGCGACCATCGTCAGCAACACGCAGATCGTCGGACCCGCTTACTGGCGCGAGGCGGCACCGCTCGGCATCCGGACCTGCTTTTACATCGACGGCACGCTGACCGAGTATTTCGGCCAGTACGGCCAGGTGGGCGAGATGACGATCGGCCCAGACAGCGTCGCGCGCGCGATCGCGATCGAGCGCGAGGGCTACGCGCGCGCGGACCGCGTCTTCACCATGAGCGCGCTCACCGCGCGGGACCTGACCGAGACCTATGGCGTGGCGCCCGACCGGATCACCGTCGTCACCCCCGGCGCCAACATCGACGATGCCGACGTCCCTGCCCCGTCGCGCCATGTCGGCTGGTTCGGCCCCGAGTTCACGCTCGGCTTCGTCGGCCTGTTCCCCCACCGCAAGGGTCTCGACCGGATCGCCGACGCGGTGCGCATCCTCCGCGGGCGGGGCAGGCCGATCCGGTTGGTGGTGATCGGCGTCTGCCCAGAGGCGATCGCGGCGATGGACGGCGTGACCTACCTCGGACGCCTCGACAAGCGCACCGATCCCGCGACGTTCGTCGACGCGATCCGCAGGGTCGATCTCGGCTGCCAGATGTCGCGCGCCGAACTGCTCGGCATCGCCGTCATCGAGTTCCTCCGCCTCGGCGTGCCGGTGCTCGCGACGCGCGTCGGCGGCATCGCCGAGGTGCTCGAGCAGGGCGGCGGCGTCCTCGTGCCGCCGGATGCCGGCACCGAGCGCGTCGTCGCCGAACTCGAGACGCTGATGACCGATCCAGCGCGCTACGCGAGGCTGCGCGCCGACGCGGTGTCGCGCGCGGCCTGGGCGAGTTGGTCGCGGGCTACGGGCGAACTCGCGCGAGGCCTGCCGGCGCGCGCCGCCGCGTCGACGCCGCCATCGGGCCCTCATCCGATGCCGGATACGGGCCCGGGTGCGATGCCGACCGGCGCGACATCATCGCCTGTCCGCCGCCCTCGATCCGCAGCAGGGAACACAGAAGCAGCATCGGCATGACGGTGCCGTGCGAGACGAAGCCGCCGCCGAAGAACAGGAACGGGATCAGCATCACGGTCGCGACGACCCGGCTGGGCGGGCTCTCGAGAACCGCGGTCAACAGGAAGACGTGGAACACCACCGCGGTCGCGAGCCCGTATTCGAGCAGCAGTTTCGAGAACGGCCACTGCACCGCGTTGGTGCCCTTGACCGACGCGCCCGGGCCGAGGCCGCTGAGCAGGAAACGCGGATCGCCGATGATCGACGCGATCTGCTCGAGCGGCAGCATGATGCGGGCATGCCCGCTCGACTGGTCGTTGCCGATCTCGCCCGATCGCGCGAGCAGCGGGTCGAGCCACCCGCTCAGGGCCGCGAGCCCGAGCAGCGCCACGCCGACGACGACCACCGGTATCGCGAGGCGCCGGCCGAGCGCGCGGCCCCAGAACGGCAGCGTCAGCAGCAACGTCGCCGGGCCGGACACGGCCAGGCACGCGAGCACCGCGACGAGAAAGAGCGCGATGCGGCCGATCCGGCGGAAGAACGTGACCTCGAGCACCACGGCGAGAGCCAGATACTGCGACAGGGCGGACGGTTCGAGGAAGAAGACGCCGTTCGGTTCGAGATAGGGCGAGTGCCAAGCGTAGGGCCGGAGATAGGCGAAGCCGGGATAAAGCCAGGCGGTCGGGATGACGGCGTCGAGATCGGGCCAGGCGCGATGCCCGATCGTGTATTGCAGGACCTGCTGCGCGATGACGACGACGGCGATCAGGGTCATGGCGCGCTGGAAACTGCCGAGACATGCGGCGACGGTCGCGGCCGGCAGGGTGATGCGGAACACGAACCCGACATAGAGCGTCAGCAGGATCGCGAGAGCCGACAGTTTTGGCGGCGTTCCGTTCAGGACGAGGCCGAGCACGATGACGTTGAGCAGCAGCAGGAACAGGATCAGCCGGCCGCGCGCGATCCGCAGATCCCCCGCGAGCAGCAGCCATCCCAACCCCGCCCAGAGCAGGAACGTGTCGAGCCCGACCGAACCCGCGCTCACCGTCAGGCCGATCTTCTGGAGGAAGATCATGCAGAACACGAGGACACCGAACACGCGCGGAACGCGCCGGAGGGTCGCGCGTGACAGACCGGTCGAACACGCGACACTCATGCTGATGCCCGTAACGACCGGAGCGGACGGCCGGTCCCGTGAGCGATGTCATAGCATCGGGGTCGCGCCGCCGCCATCGGTCTGCCGCGACCCGGCGGGCTCGCCCGACCGTCCGGCCGATGCGGTCGCCGTCGCATGAGGAGCCTGCTCGCGCTGCTGACGCTGACGACCGGGACCCAGGTCTGCCTGCTGGCCAACCAGCTCCTGACGCTGCCGTTGCAGATCAGGGCCTGGGGGGCCGGGACGACGACGGCCTGGATCGTCACCGCGTCGATCGCAGGCCTGGTCGGCATCAACGATCTCGGCCTGCGCAATGCCGGCCATGCGAGCCTGCTGGACAGCACGCGACGTCACGACCGGGCGGCTTCGCTGGAATTCCGTGCCGTGTGGGCGCTGACCCGGGCGCTCATGATCGGTCTGACGCTTCTGCTGCTCGCGACCTGGACCCTCGTCGGCGGCCTGCGCGGACACGCACTGCCGCCCTGGGCCTACCTGATGACGGCGGCGCTCGGCATCGACACGCTGCTGATCATCCGCGGCATGTGGCTCGACACGCTCGGGCATTTCAACAAGGTCGAAACCGTGTTCCTGGTGTTCGTCGCGGCGAGGGTGCTGCTGAACGTGGCCCTTCTCGGCCTCGTCGGCGTCCGCCCGGAAGCGTTCGCGGCGGTGATGCTCGCGACCAGCATCGCGGCGCTGCTGGTCCAGGCGGTCGCCTTCCGGCGGCCGGCGTCGCTGTCGTTGCTCTCGGGCGGCTTTTCGGAGCTGCGCTGGCGGGGCTTGCGCGTCGTGCCCTACGTCCTGTCCGAGCCGGCGACGAACTACGCGCGCATCAGCCTGCCCGTGGTGGTCCTCGCATCCATGACCTCGCCGCGCTTCATCACCACCTACGTCGCGCTCCGCGCCGTGTTCGGTCTCGCGCGCCAGGTCACGAACCAGCTCGCACGCTTCGCGTCGGTCGGTTACGTCCAGCACGCCCGGCGCGACCGCGCCCGCGCCGAAACGATCGCGGTCCAATCCATCCTGATGTCGACCACGATCGGCTGCGCGGTGGCCAGCATCGCGATCGTCGACAAAGGGCGGCTGCTGCGGCTCTGGCTCGGCACCGGCGACCCCGCCGCGGCGGACACGATCGCGCTGTTCTTCGCGGTGCCGGCCGTCACCTACGGCTACCAGGTGATGACCGGCATCCTGACGCGATCGGGCGAGGTGGCGAACGTCGCCAGGGGCCAGTACACCTTCCTCGCCGGCAGCCTGGTCGCGGCCTCCATCGGCTGGCTCACCGGCTCCGCGGTGCTCTATCTGGCGCTCGTGGCGCTGCAGGAGGCGATCATCGCGGGGCAGTTCGCCTTCAGCCTGGGGCCGCGGATCAGGCGGACCTTCCTGTGCGCCGCCGCCGCGGCCGCGGCGTTCCTCTCGGCGCTGCGCATCGCGACCGCACTCGACCCCGCCGGACTGTTCGGACGCATGACCGCGCCCGCTCTCGCCCTCAGTCTGGTGATCGCGTCGCTCACCACGGCGGCCGTGATGCTCTCGTGCCTCGGCATCGCCCGTCGGGAACGGGCGCTGGTCCGGGTGTCGCCGTGACGGCGCGGCGCGGCGCGCGGCCGCGGCGTCACCGAAGCCGATCGGCCGACGGGCCGCCGGCGATGGCCGCGGGAGCCCGCCTCCGCCTCGGTCTCCGCCCCCGGCTCTGGCTCCGGCCCTGGCCCTGGGTCTGGCTCGGTCTCGCCGTGGCGCCCGCCGGTCACGCACGTGCACAGGCCCTGAACCTCGACGGTGCGACGCCGACGCTGGCGCTGACGTCGCAGAGCCCGCCGAACGTGCTCGACGGCGAACAGGCGTGGTGGCCGAAAGCGCAAGCGGCGCAGCCGTTCACCGCCGCAGGCTTCGGGATCTCGCTCGGCATGGTGGGCGGCGGTGCCAGTCCCGCGCCCACCGGCGACGGCGCCTACTGGTCGGGCTGGAGCGACGAGGCGGAAGCCTATCCGAACCAGAACGCGCTGGCTCCGCTCGCGGCGGCGGGCATCAGCCCGATCGCGGTAACGGAGAGCGCGATCGACCTGATCGCGACGCCGATGCCCGCGTCGGTCGCCGCGACACTGCCCTCCCGTTTCGCCGGCCGACCCTATCTGTCGGGCGGCTTCAATACCTACCCGTTCGGGCAGGAATACGGATATTTCGAGATCACCGCGAGAGTGCCGTCGGGCAAGGGTCTCTGGCCCGCCTTCTGGATGGACCCCGTCGCCGGCACCAAGACCGCCGAGATCGACGTCTCCGAGATCCTCGGCGGCGACACCCACGTGTCCTACGAGACGATCCACACGGCCGATCCGGACTGGATCGCGGCGAACCCGGCACCGACCTACGCCTTCGACAGCCCGGTCGATCTGTCGGCGGGCTATCACCGCTACGGTGTGGACTGGGGCCCGACCCGGATCACCTTCTACGTCGACGGCACTGCCGTGCACGCGGTCGGGACCCCGAGCGACATGCACCAGCCGTTCTACATCATCGCCAATCTCGCGGTCGGGACGACGGGCAGCTGGGCCGGGGCACCGGATGCCACGACGACGTTTCCCGCGCGCTTCAGTCTCGAGAAGATCGCGGTCTGGCAACGCCCGGCCTATCTCTCCGCGGAACCGTGAGCGGGCCCTTCGCGGCGAGATCCGCGCCGGGCATGGTCGCGGCGGATGGCCGCGCGCTCCGTAGCCAACCGGCCCTGCGCTTTCCTGATGGATGGAGAACGGATGGCGTCACTGCCTCGACGTCTGGTGTTGGCAAGCTCCGTGGCCTCCGCGCTCGCGGCTCGCTCACCGGCGCGTGCCGAACTGCAGAAGGCGACAGGTGGTCACACGCTCGGCACCGGATTGGGACGTCCCAAGGTCGTCATGTGGCTCGGACGCGGCACGGATGCTGCCGTGTTCGAAGCCGGCTTCGCGCAGCCTTTCCGCGACAGCGTGACGGCGCTCGAACTCGAATACTCGTTTCTCGGGGCGAGCAACCAGTCCAGGCTTGCCGCGGCATTGGGAACCGGGGATGGCCCCGACATCCTCATGATCCCGCGACCCGGCGACTACGCGGATCTCGTCCGTCAGGACGCGGTCTTGCCTCTCGACGGATACGCCGAGCGGTTCGGCTGGACCGAACGCATCGTCGCGCCCGCGAGAGCCGTCGGAACGCGAGGGGGACGGCTGTTCGGGTTGCCGCGTTCGCTGGAAACCATGGGATTGTTCTTCGACGCATCCCTCCTCCGCACCATGCCTCACCTCCGGTGGGGCTCGATCGCCGAGCTCGAGAACAGCGCGAAAGCCTTGATGGCCGCGGGACTTCAGCCCTTCGCGATGGGTATCGCCGATCTGCCCTCTTCCTGCGAATGGCTGCTGAGCCTGGCCCTCGATCACATGGGCCCGTCGCACGATCTCGCCGCCGCCCTGCGTGGGGAGGCGGCCTGGACCGCGACGGGGCTGATCGAGGCTCTGGATCGTCTCCGCAGCTGGTTCGACCGCGGCTGGTTCGGGAACAGCTACTTCACGGACACGATCGGGGGCGCCTTCGCCCGCATCGGCGACCACACCGCCGGCTTTTCGCCGAATGGGACCTGGATCTTCGACACCGCCCGCGAGGTCTTCCGCGATCGTCTCGGCGACCTCGCTGTCGCACCATTTCCCGACGTCACGCCGGATGCCGTACCACGCTACATGCTGGGAACCGCGAGCATGGTCGGCATCAACCGGCATTCCACCGTTCCCGACGCCGCAGCCACTGTCCTCGACGCGCTGTTCAGTGTTCCGACCCGACGCCGCTTCGCCCGCATCTCCCCCGGCGATTGGAACCTGCCCGTACGCGATCCGGATCTGGGCGCGCCTGCCCAGGGTGTTCTGCCGCAGTTCGCGTCAATAGCTCTCGGCCTCGACCGCGCGCTCGCCAACGATCGTTACGGCTACGCCACCTGGTCGTTCCTTTCGCCACCGGCGGAGGCGGCTTCGATCGCCGAGTTCAGGCCGTTCATCGAAGGAAAGTCGAGCGCGGCCCAGTATCTTCACGCGATCGACCGAGCCGGACGTCCCTGGAGCGATCGGCTCGGAACGAGCCGATGAACGCGCTCCATCGTCATGAGGAGATCACGCGCAGGAGCATTTTTCAATCGGACGGAGTCATCTGATTAAAAGGAAATGCTCTCTCACCGAAGAGGTAGAGCACTACTCCCGATCCAATTGGATCGGGAAGTGCTCTAGCGCAACGCGGTCGCGACGTTGCCGCCGTCCACGGTCAGCACGGCGGCGTTCACCTTGTCCATCAGCGCCAGATGCACGAACGCGTCGGCGACGTCGGCGGCGGTGACCTCCACCCCGAGCAGGTTGCCCGACATGTATTCCTCGACCGACACGCCGCGGGCGGCGGAGCGGCCGCTGATGGTCTCGTCGTCGAGCAGGCCGGTGCGGATGCGCCCGGCGTTGACGCCGTTCGCCCGGATCCCCTCCTCGCCGTGGTCGAGCGCGTATTGCCGCATCAGCGCCAGCAGCGCCGCCTTGGCGATGCCGTACGGCCCGAAATGGCGACCGGCGTTGACCGACTGGTTCGAGATGTTGAACAGCATCAGGCCGCCCGTGCCGGCGGCGCGGAACAGGCGCAGCGCCGCCTGGGCGACCAGGTGATGGGCGAAGAAGTTCAGCTCGAAGCTCGACCGCAGCGTGTCGATCGGCACGTCGCCGATCGGCCCTTGCGCGGCGGCGCCCGCGTTCGATACCACGATGTCGAGGCCGCCGAGCGCGTCCCGCGCCGCCCCGAACGTTTCGTGTACGGCGACCGGGTCGGTGACGTCGCACGCGAAGGTCGCGCAACCCGCCGCATCGGCGAGCGTCCTCAGGCCCGCCTCGTTGCGGTCCAGCGCCGCCACCTCGGACCCGGCGGCGCGGAACGCGAGGACGATCTCCCGGCCGATCCCGCTCGCCGCGCCGGTGACGACGACGCGCCGGCCACGCAGGCCCTCGGCCTTCAACCGAGGCTCGCCTGCTGGTCGAGGAACAGGGCGTGCGCCCGCTCCGCGTTCTCGCCGCCGTGCACGATCGCCGCCAGCGCGCGCAGCATCGCCTTCGGGTGCGTCGACTGGAACACGTTGCGTCCCATGTCGACGCCGGCCGCGCCCGCGTCGATCGCCCGCCACGCCATCTCGAGCGCGTCGCGCTCGGGAAGCTTCTTGCCGCCGGCGATCACGATCGGGACCGGGCAGCCGAGCACCACGCGCTCGAACCCTTCCGGCACGTAGTAGGATTTCACGAACTGGGCGCCGAGCTCGGCCGCGATGCGCGTCGCCAGACCGAAATAGCGCGCGTCGCGCGCCATGTCCTTGCCGACCCCGGTGACCGCCATCGTCGGGATGCCGTAGCGCAGGCCGGCATCGACGAGGGTGACGACGTTGCGGATCGACTGGTGCTCGTAGGGCGCCCCGATGTAGATCTGCGCCGCCATCGCGGCCGCCCCCAGCCTGATCGCGTCCTCGATCTCGACCGAAACCAGCTCGTTCGACAGCTCCGTGAGGACGCTGTTGCCGCCGCTGCAACGGAGCACGACCGGCCGGTCGGTCTCGGGCGGGATCACCGCGCGCAGCGCGCCGCGCGTGCACATCAGCACGTCGGTGTCGGCGGCCAGCGGCGCGATGGAGAGATCCATCCGTTCCAGACCGGTGGTCGGGCCCTGGAAATAGCCGTGATCGAACGCGAGCATCACGGTGCGCCCGGTCTTCGGATTGAAGATCCGCGCGAGCCGGTTCTTCAGGCCCCAGTCGGCGTGCGCGTTGCCCTTGAGGAAGAACCCGCCCGAGACCTGCGGTGCCTTCCCGCCGAAATCCTTGCCTTCGCGAATATCGTCCAGGTCCGCCACGCGCGCCTCCGAGTTCCCGACACCTGTGATTTTCTAAGTCGGAACTGAGAAGATCACAAGGCCGTCGCGCCGGGCGGTTCCCCACACGGTCGCGGCAGGGCGTCGGCGCCCGGACCGTCTCGGCCGACCGCCCACGCTGACCGGCAAGGCCGGGCGCGGCCCCGCCGATATCCCAACGATCCTGAGATGTCTTGCCCCCTCGATGTGAGGTGTGGGATAGGAGTTGCGGGAGAAACGTGCGTCGGCTGAACGCAGGGAGGTCGAACTGACCGCGGGAGAACGTCGTGCGCGGATCGCCGATCACCTCCACCACGTGGAATCGGCGTCGATCGAGAGCCTCGCCGAACTGCTCGGCGTCAGTAAGATGACGATCCATCGCGATCTCGATCGCCTGGAAGAGCAGCGCGTGATCCGGAAGTCGCGCGGCAGCGCCACGCTTTCGCCGTCGCTCGTCTTCGAGGCCGATCTTTCCTATCGGGCACAGCTCGCCATCCACGAGAAGGTCCAGATCGCCCGCCACGTCGCCGAGCGCATCGAGCGCGGCATGGCGATCCTGATCGACGACAGTTCCACCACCATGCAGATCCTGCCGATGATCGTCGATCGCCGGCCGCTCACCATCATCACGAACTCGCTTCGGATCCTCGCCGAATATTCACGCCTCGACGGTCTTTCGCTGCTGGCGCTGGGCGGCAACTACGACCGCATCTGCGACGCGTTCTTCGGCACGGTGGCGGAGCAATCGGTGTCGCGCCTTCGGGTGGATCTCGCGCTGCTGTCGGCGGCCGCCATCCGCGGGCCGCGCGCCTACTTCCACAACCCGGAGGTCGCGCGGCTGAAACTCGCCTGCCTGTCGGTCGCCGACCGGGCGGTACTGATGGTCGACCACTCGAAATTCGAGCGGTCGGCGCTGCACCTCTTCACCCATCTCGACGTGTTCGACGACGTCGTCAGCACCGACCTGCTGGCGCCGTCGATCGCGGCGAACCTGCTGAACCATCGCGTGAAACTGACCCTGACGACGGGGCAGGCTCGCCCCGGCGAACGCCAGGGCGGCGACCGAACGATCGGAACCGGAGCGGAACGTGACGTCAGTCAAGAAGATCATCAACGCGCCTGACCGGATCGTCGACGAGGCGATCGAGGGCATGGTGCTGGCGGCGCACGGGAAACTGGTCGCCGTGCCGGGTGCACGCACGATGGCGCGCAGCGACCTGCCCGCCGACAAGGTCGCGCTGCTGATCGGCGGCGGCAGCGGCCACGAGCCGATGTACTCGGCGTTCGTCGGCGAGGGCTTCGCCGATGCCGCGGTGTGCGGCAACATCTTCGCGTCGCCCACGCCCGACCTGATCCTGACGGCGGCCAAGGCGATCCATCGCGGCCGCGGCGTGCTCTTCGTCTACGGCAACTATGCCGGCGACAACATGAACTTCGACATCGCGGCCGAACTGGCCGCCGAGGAGGGGATCGAGGTCGCGACCGTCCGCGTCCTCGACGACGTCGCCGCGATGCCGCCCGACCGCGCCGACGAGCGGCGCGGCATCGGCGGCGCATTCTTCCAGGTCAAGATCGCCGGCGCGGCCTGCGCCGCGGCGAGCGACCTCGCGGCGGCCGCCTCGATCGTGCGCGCGGCGCAAGCGGAGATCCGGTCGATCGGCGTCGCCCTCAGTCCGGGCTCGATGCCCGAGAGCGGCCAGCCGACCTTCGAGCTCGGTCCAGACGAGATGGAGATCGGCATGGGCGTGCATGGCGAGCAGGGCGTCGAGCGACGCGGCTTGCTGCCGGCCGACGCGCTGGTCGCGACCATGCTGGACCGCGTCCTCGACGACCTGCCGTTCCGGCGCGGCGACCGCGTGGCGCTGCTGCTCAACAGTCTCGGGGCGACCACGATGATGGAGCTGATGATCGCCAACCGGCGGACCCGGCAGCTGCTCGCCGACGCCGGGCTGGAGGTCGCGTGGACCACGAGCGGTCCGCTGTTCACCTGCCAGGAAATGGCCGGTTTCTCGATCTCGCTGATGCGTCTCGACGCCGAGCGCGAGCGCCTGCTGCGCGAACCGGCCTGGTCGCTGGGATATCGCTGCTGATGGACATGATCGCCACACGCGAGATGCTCCGCGCGGCGGCCGAGCGGGTGATCGCCGCCGAGCCCGAGCTGACCCGCGCCGATCAGGCGATCGGCGACGGCGACCACGGCGTCGGCATGGCCCGCGGGTTCCGGGCCGCCCTGGTCGCCCTCGACGGGCTCGACGGCGAGGCCGACCCGGGCGCCGCCTTCTCGGCGGTCGGCCGCGCCGTCCTGACCAACGCGGGAGGCGCGTCGGGCGCGGTATTCGGCAGTTTCTTCTCGGCGGCCGGCAAGTCGATGACCGGCAAGGTGATCGGCACCGTCGATCTCGCCGCCGCCTTCGAGGCGGGCGCGCAGGCGGTGATGGCGCGCGGCAAGGCGAAAGCCGGCGACAAGACGATGCTGGACGCCCTGCTACCGGCGATCGAAACCCTCGTCGCGGCCGGCGCGGACACGCCCGGAAAGGCGCTCGGCCGCGCCGCCGCGGCCGCGGCCGAGGGCGCGAAGGCGACGGCCGGGATGCAGGCGAGCACGGGACGCGCCAAGAACCTCGGTGCGCGATCGATCGGTCATCCCGACCCCGGCGCGCTCTCGATGGCGTTCATCATGCACGGCATGGCCGGATCGACCAAGGAACGGTAACGGGCGAACGCGATCGGTGCCGACGCGGACCGCAGAGCGCGGACCGCCGGCGGCACGGCTCGGAACACGGGGAGCGGAACATGAACAAACTAGGCCTGCATGCATTCGTCTGGACGGCCGGCTGGGCGAACGCCGAAGCCTCGCGCGCGATCGGCCGCACCGCCGAACTCGGCTTCGATCTGATCGAGATGTCGACGATGGATTTCACCGCCGTCGACGTCGCGCACACGCGGCGCGAACTGGAGAGAAGCGGCATCGGCATCACGATGTCGTTCGGTCTCGACGAAGCGCGCGACATCTCGTCGGGCGACCCCGATCGCGTGCGGGCCGGAGAACACTACCTGCTCGATGCCGTGTCGCTCGCGCGCGATCTCGGCGGCACGCATATCTGCGGCATCCTCTACTCCGCCTTCCAGAAATACGCCGTGCCGGCGACACCCGACGGGATCTCCGGATCGGTCGATGTCATCCGCCGCGTGGCCGAGAAGGCCGCGGCGAGCGGCATCACCCTCGGCATGGAGGTCGTCAACCGCTACGAGACCAACCTGCTGAACACGGCAGCCCAGGGCGTCGAGTTCTGCAAGCGGGTCGGCGCGCCGAACGTGAAGGTGCATCTCGACTGCTATCACATGAACATCGAGGAGGCGGACCCCGGCGAGGCGATCACCGCGACCGGCGACCATCTCGGCTACTTCCACACCGGCGACTCCCACCGGGGCTATCTCGGCTCCGGAACGGTCG
Organism: Acetobacteraceae bacterium; assembly: GCA_965199345.1. Lineage (GTDB taxonomy): Bacteria > Pseudomonadota > Alphaproteobacteria > Acetobacterales > Acetobacteraceae > CAXTPV01. The sequence goes on along the minus strand of CBDARA010000002.1, from coordinate 1,300,968 downwards.
ACTTCGCGCCGGTGTTTCGCGCCCTGACGAAGATGGACTATCAAGGCCCGATCGTCTTCGAATCGTTCTCGTCGGCGGTCGTCGGGCAGCCGCTCGAAGGCATCCTCGGCATCTGGAGGCGGCTCTGGGACGACAGCGACGATCTCGCGCGACACGCGAAGATCTTCACGGACGCGCAGATCAAGGCCGCCCGCGAAGCCGTGATGCCGACCGCGCGCTGACCGGCAGCGGGCGCGGCATGGCGCGGTGTGGAGGATCGAGGCGTTGATTGACGGCCAGCGCGCGACGCCGGGCCCGAGTGCCGCGAACGGGATCGCGGCGAACGGGACCGTGGCGAGCGGGATGGTGGCGAACGAAGTCGCGCCATCGGCGGCGACGGTCGCCGCGGTGGAATGCCGGTCGCTGTCGAAGGGTTTCGAGGGCGTGCCGGTGCTGCGCGGCGTGTCGGCGCGCTTCATGCCGGGTTCCGTCAACGTCCTCGCGGGCGAGAACGGGGCCGGCAAGTCGACGCTGTTCAAGCTGATCTCGGGCCAGCTCGCGCCGGATCGTGGCGACATCGTGCTCGGCGGCGTCACCGTCCCGCGCTACGACCCCAAGGTCGCGCAGGGCCTCGGCGTGTCGATCATCCCGCAGGAACTCGCGCCGATCCCGGAGATGCCGGTCTGGCAGAACCTGCTGATCGGGCGGGAGCGGACCGGCCTGTTCGGGCTCGTCCGACGGCGCGAGATGATCGCGCAGGCGGAAACGATGCTCGCCGATGTCGGATTGTCGGTCGATCCGCTCGCGCCGATGAAACGGCTCGGGACCGCCGCGACCCAGATGGTGGAAATCATCAAGGCGACGTCGCGCGACGCGCGGATCGTGCTGATGGACGAGCCGTCCTCGTCGCTGTCGTCCCGCGAAACCGAGCAATTGTTCCGCGTGATCGCGCTGCTGCGGTCGCGCGGCGTGTGCATCCTCTACACCAGCCACCGCATGGAGGAGATCGAACGCATCTCCGACACGGTCGCGGTGATGCGGGACGGCGCGATCGTGCGGCACGCGCCGACGCACGAGCTCGACGAGGGCCGGATCATCGCCGACATGGTCGGTCGCGAGATCACCGAACTGTTCCCCGACCGGTCGCCGCAGGACCGCGACGCGCCGCCCGTGCTCGAGGTGCGCGATCTCGACGTCGCCGGCTATGACGGCCATGTCTCGTTCACGCTGCACCGGGGCGAGATCCTCGGCCTCGGCGGCCTGGTCGGCGCCGGTCGCAGCGAGATGCTCGAAGCGATCTTCGGGTTGCGGCGCGCGACCGGCTCGGTCGTGCTCGACGGCGCGCCACTCAGGCTCGGCCACATGGAGCACTCGATCCGCCGCGGCATCGCGATGGTGCCGGAGGATCGCAAGCTCGCCGGCGTGCTGACGTCGATGTCCGTGCTCGACAACGTGACGCTGCCGCATCTCGACGACTTCGTGCTCGGCGGGTTCGTCAACGACGGCGCGCGCCGCCGCGTCTCGCTCGACGTGCTGCAGCGGACCCGGGTGTCGTATGCGAGCCTCGCGCAGAAGGTGGCGCATCTTTCCGGCGGCAACCAGCAGAAGGTGGCGCTCGCCCGCTGGCTCGTCGGCGGCGCGCCACGCGTGCTCATCCTCGACGAGCCGACGCGCGGCATCGACGTCGGTGCGCGAAGCGAGCTCTACCGGCTGATCAACGAGCTCGCCGCATCGGGCGTCGCGATCCTGCTCGCGTCGTCCGACATGCCGGAGCTCATCAACCTGTCGCACCGGGTCCTCGTGATCCGCGGCGGCCGCATCATGGGCGAGCTCGGCCGCGACGAGATCGACCAGGAACGCATTCTCCGTCTCGCGATGGGAAGGTAGCAGGCATGGCCCTCGCCGAAGACGCGACCGAGGCCGACGCGCTCGGTGCGGTGCAGCCGAACGCCGGCATCCGCGATCCGAAACGGATCGGACGGTTCCTTCTCCGCTACGCGCTGGTGCTGATCCTGGCGCTGTTCATCGTCGTCCTCGCCGTGTCCAACCGGTCGTTCCTGACGGTGTCGAACGCCAACGTCATCCTCATCCAGGTGGCGGCCAACGCGCTGCTCGCGACCGGCGCGACATTCGTGATCCTGACGGGCGGCATCGATCTTTCGGTCGGCAGCGTCGTCGGCCTCGCCGGCGTCGCCGGCGCGCTGCTGGCGCAGGATGAGGGGATCGGGACGTGCGCGCTCGCGGTCGGCGCGGGCGTGCTCGCGGGCGCGCTGATCGGCGCGTTCAACGGCGCGCTGGTCGCCTTCGCCCGCGTGCCGCCCTTCGTCGCGACGCTCGGCAACATGACGGTCGCGTCCGGGCTCGCCTTCGTCGCCAGCGACGGACAGCCGATCTCGGGATTGTCGGACGCGTTCCTCGCCCTCTCGGGCACGGTCGCCGGGTTCTCCATCCCGGTCGCGGTGATGATCGTCGTGGTGGCGATCTCGTGGCTCGTACTGGCACGCACCAAGTTCGGCATGCATGTCTACGCGACCGGCGGCAACGCGAACGCCGCGCGCGTCGCCGGCGTGAACGTGCGCCTCACCCGCTTCACGGTCTACGTGATCTCGGGATGTCTCGCCGGGATCGCGGGCGTCATCCTGGCCGCGCGCGCGACCGCGGGCATCGCCAACTCCGGCGTCGGCTACGAGCTGAACGCGATCGCGGCCGCGGTGATCGGCGGCATCAGCCTCGCGGGCGGCCGCGGCTCGCTGCTCGGGACCGTGTTCGGCTTCCTGATCATCGGCGTGCTCGACAACGGTCTCAACATCGTCAACGTCTCGCCGTTCTACCAGCTGATCGTCAAAGGCCTGATCATCATCGGCGCGGTGTTCGTCGACAGCGTCACGCATGGCCAGGACGACTGAACCCGGCCATCCAGACCAATCAAAAGACAGGAGGAACTCACGTGAACCATCGGAACAATCGGACCGCGATGCTCGCCGCCGCGTCGGTGCTCGCCCTCGTGCCGCAGGCGGCACGCGCCGACAAGGCGCACCCGGTGATCGGTTTCACCGTCTACGACATGAGCTCGTTCATCTCGGCGGGAAAGGCGGGAGCGGAACACATCGCGACGGCGGACGGCGCGACCCTGCTGTGGGACTCCGCCCGGATGGACGTCAACACGCAGATCTCGCAGATCCAGCAGTTCATCAACCGCAAGGTGGACGCGATCCTGATCGCGCCGGTCAACTCGTCGACGCTCGGGCCGCAGGTCGACGCCGCGAAGGCCGCCGGCATCCCGGTGATCATCACCAATCTCACCGCGGCGCCCTCGGTCATGCAGGAGGCCGCCTCCTATGTCGGCCCCGACGACGTCAAGGCCGGCGAACAGGAAGCGCAGCACCTCGTCGACGCGATCGGCCACAAGGGCAACGTCGTCGTGCTGCAGGGCCCGCTCGGTCAATCCGGCGAGATCGACCGGACCAAAGGGATCAAGAACGTGCTGGCGCAGAACCCGAACGTGAAGCTGCTCGCGATGCAGCCGGGCAACTGGGCGCGCAACCAGGCCTACAGCGTGATGCAGGACTGGCTGTCCCGCTACGGCAACACGATCGATGGCGTGATCTCGGAGAACGACGACATGGCGATCGGCGCCATCCAGGCGCTGCGCGAGAAGAACCTCGCCGGCAAGATGCCGATCACCGGCGTCGACGGCATCAAGGACGGCATGCGGGCCGTGCGCGACGGCACCGAGCTCGAAACGAACCTGCAGGACGGACCGCTCGAACTCGGCATGGCGACGCAGGTCGCGATCGACCAGGTACAGGGCAAGCCGATCCCGAAGCTCGCCATGATGGTCATGCCGCAGATCACCAAGGCGAACGTCGGCCACTACTACGGCCAGATGTTCGGCGCGCCGGAGAAGTTCCTCGACCAGCTGCCGTCGATCATCAAGGCGAACCTGCAGTCCGGCCACTACGCCGACCAGTAAGGCCGATCCGCACCGCGACCGGGAGAGCGCGTCCATGGACGTCGAGACGTTCGAGCAGGCTTTCGATTTCACCGGCCAGGTGGTGTTCGTGACGGGCGGGGCCGCCGGGATCGGTCTCGCGGTCGCGGAGACCTTCGCGGCCCGCGGCGCGCGCCTCGTCGTCGCCGATCGCGCCGACGCCGTGCGGGACGTCGCCGCGCGCCTGCCCGGCGGCCCGCATCTCGCGATCGTCGTCGACGTCACCGACGCCGACGCGGTGGAGCGCGCGGTCGACGAGGCGGCGTCGCTCACCGGCACGATCGACGTGCTGGTGAACAACGCCGGCATCGTGCGACTCGCGCCGGCGGAAGACCTGTCGCTCGCCGACTGGAACGCGACGATGTCGGTCAACCTCACTGCCTGCTTCGTCGTGGCGCAGGCGGTGGGGCGCCGGATGCTGGCCGCCGGGCGCGGTCGCATCGTCAACCTCGCCTCGCAGGCCGCCCTCGTGGCGCTCGAAGGCCACGTCGCGTATTGCGCGAGCAAGGCGGCCATCGTCTCGATGACGCAGGTCCTGGGCGTTGAGTGGGGTCCGCGCGGGATCACGGTCAACGCCATCAGTCCGACGGTGGTCGAGACCGAACTCGGCCGGCGAGCCTGGGCGGGCGAGGTCGGCGACGCGATGCGGGCACGGATCCCGACCAGGCGGTTCGCGCAGCCGGCGGAGGTCGCGTTCGCGGCGCTCTATCTCGCGAGCGGGGCAGCCGGCATGATCAACGGCGAGAACCTCGTCGTGGACGGCGGCTTCACCGCCCAGTAGGCGCGCTCGCCGCGGCGGATCGGCGCGTCGCGGTCTCGCGTCCGACACGGGACCGGCCGGCGCGGACGTCGCTCGTCCTTGATTTATCTCGATGTGGGGAGAGCATCACCCGATCGAACGATCCTGTTCGATCGGGTGATGTCCTACAGCACGTGGCGGATCGATCGCGCGATGTCGCCCGCGTTCGCGTCGGGATCAATCTCGCCGACGAAGTCGCCGTCCGGCGCCATCAGGAACATCATGTGCGTGTGCGCGATGACGTCCGCGCCGTCCGGCTCGGTCTGCCGGTCGGCCCGGATGTGGAACTCGGCCGTCACCCGCGAGATCTGTTGCCGCGAACCGGTGAGCCCGACGATCCTCGGCGAGAACTGCGCCGTGTAGGCCGCCATGATCCCGGGACGGTCATGCTCGGGATCGACCGTGATGAAGAGAGGCTGCACACGGCGGGCATCCGCGCCGAGCCGGTCGAGCACGTCGGCGATCTTGCCGAGCGTGAGCGGACAGGCATCGGGACACGAGGTGTAACCGAAATAAAGTAGCTTGTAGCGCGCGGGCCAGGTCCGATCCGTCACCGCCGCGCCACGCTGATCGATCAGCCGGAAGCCGCCGTCGATCCGCGGACTGAACGACGAGGACTGGAAACCCCAGATCGTCGCGAACACGATCATCGACGCCGACGCGGCGAGCACGCAGCCCGAGAGCGCCGCGACGAACGCGACCGACGGACGACCGGGCTCCCCGCCGGGCATGGCGGTGACCGGCCGCGCGACCCTCAACCGCGCGCGCCGCGAACGGCGAACGGCGCCGTGAGCGTGGCGCCGCTGCCGAATTGCAGCGTGACCGGGACGGTCGACCCCCGCGTCATCGCGGCGGGCTGCATGCACATCAGGTGATAGCCGCCCGGCGAGAAGCTCACCTGTCCGCCAGGCGGCACGGTCACGCCGCCGACCGCCTGCATCGTCTCCATCCCGGCCTCGTCGCGCGTCCGATGCAGCATCAGCATGCCGCAGGCGGGCGACGACGCCCCGGTCAGCACCTCGGGCGTGGCGCCGGTGTTGTGGAGGTCGAAATAGCCGCCGGCCGGCACGGCCGGCGTCAGGTAACGCATCCAGGCACCCGATACGGTCGCGTCCGGCGAGGCGGCGCGCGCGGTCGCGGCCGTCAGCGCCGCCGTCCCGAGCCCGACGAGGAGTGCCGCCGTCAGTCGCATCGATCGCTCCCTCCGTCCGACGACCCGGGCGCGCGGGCCGGCGCCCCGATCCCGCGCGACCGGCCATCGTCGCGAGAGCCCGGATCGCGTTCCGCTCGGGCGACGGCCGGGCCGCTCCGACGCCTGCATGTTGGTGAGCCGGGTGGGGTTCGAACCCACGGCCATCCGATTAAAAGTCGGATGCTCTACCGCTGAGCTACCGGCTCGAACTCCCTACTTCCTGTCGCTCTCGAGGCGCATGCTGACGATGCGGGTGGGGTCCTGCACCAGCCCGTTCGCGCCCGTGCCGCGCTTGATCTTGTCGACCACGTCCATGCCCGAGATCACCTGGCCGACGATCGTGTACTGACCATCGAGGAAGGGTCCGGGCGCGAACATGATGAAGAACTGCGAGTTGCCCGAATTCGGGTCGGCGGTCCGCGCCATGCCCACCGTGCCGCGCACGAAGTTCGCGTCGCGGGTGAACTCGGCGGGGAGATCGGGCAGCTTGCTGCCGCCGGTGCCGGTGCCGGTCGGATCGCCACCCTGCGCCATGAAGCCCTCGATCACCCGATGGAACGGCGTGTTGTCGTAGAAGCCTTCGCGGATCAGCGTCTGCATCCGTTCGACCGCCTTCGGCGCGAGATCCGGCCGCAGGCGGATCACCACCGTGCCGCCGGGCAGCTGCATGTCGACCAGGTCGGCGCGGCTTTCGGCGGTCGGCGTGACCGCGGTGCCTTCGTCGGCATGGGCGGGGCTGTCGGTCATGATCGCTCCTAGGCAGGCGAGGGAGGCGGCCGCCAGTACGAGGCGGCGCTGGACGGAGGCGGTCGGGATGGACGTCACGCTCGAGAACTCCCGTGTGTTCAGCGGAGCCGCGCGAGCGTCCGCTCGAGCGTGCGGGCCGGCACGAAGCCGGCGATGTCGCCGCCGAGCCGCGCCACTTCCTTGACCAGTCGCGAGGCGACCGAGCGATACTGCTCGTTCGAGACCAGGAACACGGTGTCGATCGTGGGGTCGAGGCGGGAGTTCATGCCGAACATCTGGACCTCGTAGTCGAAATCGGCAACCGCACGAAGCCCGCGGAAGAACACGCGCGCGCCGATCGTGCGTGCGAGCTCGACCAGCAATCCGTCGAAACCCTGCACGACGACCGGGCATTCGAGCTCGCCGGCAATCGCCTCGATCTCGTCCCGCACCAGCGCCACGCGCTCCTCGTGCGAGAACAGCGGCCCCTTCCCCGCGTTCGACGCCACAGCGACCACCAGCCGGTCGGTCAGCCGGCAGGCGCGGCGCACGATGTCGAGATGGCCGTAGGTCATCGGATCGAAGGTGCCGGCGAAGATGCCGATCCGCTCGCCGCGCCCGTGCCCGGCGGCGGATCGCGCGGGCGGTGCCGCCCCGCTCGGGTCAGACATCCGGGTCGACCGGGCCGTCCGGGCCGATCGCGTCGGACGGATCCGGATCCTCGTCCGCGTTGGGGTCGACCTCGATCCCGGGCAGCCGGTCGTCGCCGTCGGCCGGCACGTCGCCCGGCGCGTCCTCGCCGTCCGTTTCCTCCGGATCGGGCCCGTCGATCAGCGGCGCCTCGAGCACCGGGAAGGCCGCGATCACCCGCTCGGCGGCGGCGAGCCGGAGCAGCGTGACCCCCATCGCGTGCCGCGCGGTGATGCGCACCTGGTCGGCCGGCACGCGGATCAGCCGCCCGTTGTCGGTCACCAGCATCACGTCGGTGCCGTGCCGCACCGGCAGCGTCGCGACCGTCCGGCGCCCGGTCCGCGCGCCGAGCGTGATGTTGACGATCCCCTGCCCGCCGCGACCGGTCACCCGGTATTCGTAGGCCGACGAGCGCTTGCCGAAACCGCCGTCGGTCACGGTCATCAGCACTTCCTCGCGCCGCTCGAGCTCGTCGAGGCGATCGGCGGTGACCGCCGCCTCGGCGCCCGCGATCTCGGCCGGATCGGCGTCCGGCTCGTGCTCGATCTCGGCGGCGGCGTCGGCGATGTCGCCCTCGTCGGCGGCCTCGAGGTTGCGCCGGCGCGACGCCGAATGCCGGAGATAGGCGGCGCGCTCGGCGGCGTCCGCCCCGATATGCTCGAGCACGGAGAGCGAGTTCACCCGGTCGCCCGTCGCGAGCCGGATGCCGCGCACGCCGGTGCTGTCGCGGCCGGCGAACACGCGCAGCGTCTCGTCGGTGATGCGGAAGCGGATGCAGCGGCCGAGCTCGGTCGCGAGCAGCACGTCCATGCCGTCGCGCGCGGTGTCGACGCCGATCAGCCGGTCGTCGGCGTCGAGCTTCATCGCGATCAGGCCGGACGAGCGCACGTTGCGGAAATCGCTCAGCCGGTTCCGCCGCACGTTGCCCGACGCGGTCGCGAAGACAAGGTGAAGGCTGTCCCACAGCGTCTCGTCCTGGGGCAGCGGCAGCACGGTGGTCACCTCGTCGCCGCCGAGTTCCGGCAGCAGGTTGACCAGCGCGCGGCCCTTCGCGGTCGCCGCCGCTTCCGGCAGCCGCCAGACCTTCTCGCGATACACCTTGCCGCCCGACGAGAAGAACAGCACCCATTGGTGCGTGTGGGCGATGAACGAGCGGGTGACGATGTCGTCGCCTCGCCGCCCCGCCGCGGTGCGGCCGCGGCCGCCGCGGTTCTGGGCGCGGAACGTGTCGAGGCCGGTCCGCTTGATGAAGCCGTCGCGGGTGATGGTGACGACCATGCGGCCTGGCTCGATCAGGCTTTCCTCGTCCTGGTCGGCGACGTAGTCGACGATCTCGGTCGCACGCGGCGTGCCGATCGCCGCGCGCACCGTCGCGAGCTCGGCCTGCATCACCTCGAGCCGCTTCGGCCGGCTTTCCATCGTCTCGAGCAGCGCGCGGATCGCGTCGGCGAGTTCGGTGAGCTCGGCGGTGATCTTCTCGCGCTCGAGCCCGGTCAGCCGCTGCAGGCGGAGGTCGAGGATGGCGCGCGCCTGCGCGTCGGTGAGGTGGATGCGGCCGTCGCGCACGACGTTGCCGTTGTCCTCGATCAGCGCCAGCAGCGGCAGCACGTCAGCGGCGGCGAAGTCGCGCCCGATCAGGTTCTCGCGCGCCGTCTGGGCGTCGGGCGAGGCGCGGATGATGCGGATCACCTCGTCGATGTCGGCGACCGCGATCGCGAGACCGACCAGCACGTGCGCCCGCTCGCGCGTCTTGCCGAGGTCGAAGCGGGCGCGCCGGAGGATCACCTCCTCGCGGAAGGCGATGAACGCGACCAGCGCGTCCCGGAGCGGCAGCAGGCGCGGCTGGCCGCGGTCGAGCGCCAGCATGTTCACGCCGAACGAGATCTGCAGCTGCGTGAACCGGTAGAGCTGGTTCAGCACCACGTCCGGCGTCGCGTCGCGCTTGAGCTCGATCACGATCCGCATGCCCGAGCGGTCGCTCTCGTCGCGGATGTCGGACACACCCTCGATGGTCTTCGCGCGCACCAGCTCGGCCATCCGCTCGAGCAGCGTCGACTTGTTCACCTGGTAGGGGATCTCGGAGACGATGATCGCCTCGCGGTCCTTGCGGATCTGCTCGACGACGCAGCGGGCCCGGAGCCCGATCGAGCCGCGCCCGGTTTCGAAGGCCTGCCGGATGCCGGCGCGCCCGAGGATCAGGCCGCCGGTCGGGAAGTCCGGGCCGGGGATGATCTCCATCAGCTGCTCGAGCGTCATCTCCGGCTCGGCGAGCAGCGCCAGCGTCGCGTCGATCACCTCGGTCGGGTTGTGCGTCGGGATGTTGGTCGCCATGCCGACCGCGATGCCCTGGGCGCCGTTGACCAGCAGGTTCGGGAACGACGCCGGCAGCACCGACGGCTCGACCTCGCTCTCGTCGTAGTTCGGTCCGAAATCGACGGTGTCGCGGTCGATGTCGTCGAGCAGGAACATCGCCGAGCGCGCGAGCCGCGCCTCGGTGTAGCGCTGCGCCGCCGGGCTGTCGCCGTCGATGGAGCCGAAATTGCCCTGGCCGTCGATCAGCTTGACCCGCATCGACCAGCTCTGCGCGAGCCGCACCAGCGCGTCGTAGATCGAGGCATCGCCGTGCGGGTGGAACTTGCCCATCACGTCGCCGACGATCCGGGCCGCCTTCCGATACGGCCGGTCGGGCGTGAAGCCGCCCTCGCGGGCGCCGTAGAGGATGCGCCGGTGGACCGGCTTGAGACCGTCGCGGGCGTCGGGCAGCGCGCGGCTGACGATCACCGACATCGCGTAGGCGAGGTAGGAGGAGCGCATCTCCTCCTCGATGGTCACCGGAAAACGGTCCTGCGGAGTGGAGGCGTCGCTCACGTGCGGCTTTCGGGATCAGAGGCGGGCATCACACCCCTCCGCTACCACGGTGGGGCCGGGAGCGCGAGCAAGGGGCGGCCCCGCCACCCCGCGTCCCGCCCCTCGCCCCTCGCTCCACGCCGGAGACGCCGCCGTCGGGACCCATCCGTCGAGGCCTCCCGGCCGCCGCCTTCAGGACAGCCTGATGCCGTCGCCCGCGGCGAAGCGGCCGATCGCCGCCGCCGCGTGGTGACCGTGCAGGCGCGCGTCCCCCAGCAGCCGGTCCGCCGCCTCCGGCGCCACCGCGACCAGCAGGCCGCCGCTGGTCTGCGGGTCGGTCAGCAGCGCGCGCGCGCGCTCGTCGCCCACGCCCGCGACCGCCTCGCCGTAGCTGTCCCAGTTGCGCCGGCTCGCGCCCGTCACGTGGCCGGCGGCGGCGAGCGCCGCCACGCCCGGCAGCAGCGGCACGGCGGCGGCGTCGAGCGCGAGGCCGATCCCCGCGCCGCGGCACAGCTCGAGCGCGTGGCCGAGCAGCCCGAACCCGGTGAGGTCGGTCATCGCGTGCACCGCCGGGTCGCCGCCGAGCGTCGCCCCCCAGTCGTTCAGCCGCATCGTGCTGTCGCACATGACCCGGTAGCCGTTGGCGTCGAGCGCCCCCTGCCGCAGCGCCGCGCCGAGGATGCCGACCCCGAGCCCCTTGGTCAGCAGCAGCACGTCGCCCGGCCGCGCGCCGCGATTGGTGAGGATCCGGTCCGGGTGCACCAGCCCGATCGCGGCGAGACCGTAGATCGGCTCGGGACAGTCGATCGAGTGGCCGCCCGCGACCGGCACCCCGGCCCCGGCGCAGGCGGCGGCGCCGCCGGCGACGATCGCCGACGCGACCGCGACCGGCAGGCGCTCGCGCGGGAAACCGAGGATCGCGAGCGCCAGGATGGGCCGGCCACCCATCGCGTAGACGTCGGACAACGCGTTGGTCGCCGCGATGCGACCGAAATCACCCGGGTCGTCGACGATCGGGTTGAAGAAATCCGTCGTCGCGACGAGCGCGTGGTCGTCGTCGAGCCGCCACACCGCGGCGTCGTCGCCCGTCTCGGTGCCGACCAGCAGGTTCGCGAACGGCGCCGCCGCCGGCAGGCCGGACAGCACGTCGCGCAGCAGCGCCGGCGCGAGCTTGCAGCCGCAACCGCCGCCACCGGCGTATTCGGTCAGACGGATGGCTGCATCGGTGGGCATCGTGTTGTCTCCCGCGTCGTGCGGCTCGATATTCGGGCGATGGCGGACGGTCCAGACGATCAGCGGCCGGGTGCGCGGCCGGACGGCGCGGCGCGCCCTGGCGAGGCACGTCGTGACGGCCGGCCCGACGATCAACGCCGCGCGCCGCGTCTCGATCTCCCGCGCGCCGACGAACGGCGCGAGCCCCGTCTCGCGCCGCTCCCTCTCGCGCCGCCCGCTCTCGCACCGGCTGGTCCGGCGACACCGGTGCGCCGCGACAGCGTGTGGTCCTATCCGCCGCCGCGTCCCGCGCCGCCCTCGTTCCGCGTGACCCCCGCCGAGCCCGACCCGCCGTCACCGGGTCCGCTCGCCGAGGCTCCGCCAGGCCCGGCCGGGCGGGCGACGCCGGCGCCGACGCCCGGACCACCACGCCTTTCCGATCGTCCGCGCCCCGACGACCCCGTGCGCGACACCACGAACGCCACCGGACCGGCCGCGACGACCGGCCCGGCGCCGGCGCCGCCCTCCCCGGCCACGCACCCGTCGGCCGGATTTCGGCCGGATGGCGCCGGACCGGCGACGACGCCCGGCGACCGGTCCGGCGTGCCGCGATCGCCGGCGCCGGATCGGTCGCGCGATGGCGCGGCTCACGCGGCCGGGCCAACGGCGACGCGGGAGCCGCCCGCGCCACCCGCCGCCACCGACCGGCCGGCTCCGACATGGTGGCGACCCCCCGGCGCCGACGCGGCCGAGCCGGCGCCACGCCTGGCGGCACCCGCCTGGCGGCGCCCACCCGCGGCGGCTCAACCCACGCCCGCGCCGCGCCGCCGCCGCCGCGGCCGACCGGCCGGCCCCACCATGGTCGCGCGAGCCCGGCGCCGGCCGCGCCGAGGCGGCCGAGCCCGCGCCACGGACGGCGGCACCCGCCTGGCCGCCCACCCGCGGCGGATCGACCCACACCCGCGCCGCCCGCCGCCGTCGCGGCCGACCGGCCGGCGCCACCATGGTCGCGCGAGCCCGGCGCCGGCCGCGCCGACGCGGCCGAGCCCGCGCCAGGGACGGCGGCACCCGCCTGGCGGCGCCCACCCGCGGCGGATCGACCCGATCAGGCCGCACCACCCGCCGCTGCCGCGCCGCAGCGTCACGACCCCGTCGGCGCCACGCGTCCGCCCGACCCGCCCGCTCACCCCCACGCCGACGACCCGTCCGCGCCACCCTCCCGGCAGCCGGCAACCGCCCGCTTCCCGACCGACATGAGCCCGCCGCCGCCCACGATGCCGCCCTCGCCGGTGCCGCCCTCGCCGGTGCCGCCACCGCCGCCTCCTGCGACGCAGCCCCGGCCCGACCCGGCCACCACGCCCGAGCCCGCCGGCCGCGACGCCGCCCGCCTCCGCGCCCTGCCGCAGGTCGCGCGCCTGCTCGAGCACGACGACGCGCGGGCGCCGATCGCGTCGAGCTCCCGCCCCGCGATGACCGAGGCGCTCCGCCGCGCGCTCGCCGAAGCGCGCGACGCGCTCCGCCGCGACCAGGCGAGGCCGGTCCCGGACGCACCGGCGCTCATCCGACGCGCCGCAGAGACGCTCGGCGCCGACGCGCGCGGCGGCCTCGGGCCGGTGATCAACGCGACCGGGATCGTGCTCCACACCAATCTCGGCCGCGCCCCGCTCAGCCCCGAGGCGGCCGAGGCGGCGGCCGCGGCGGCGGCGAACTACACCGCGCTCGAGTTCGACCTCGCCACCGGCGGCCGCGGCCAGCGTCTCGGCGCGATCGAGGCGCTGCTCGCCGAGGTGACCGGTGCCGCGGCCGCGGTCGCGGTCAACAACGGCGCCGCCGCGGTGCTGCTGGCGCTGTCGGCCCACGCCGCGAACGGCGGCGAGGTGATCGTCTCGCGCGGCGAGCTCGTCGAGATCGGCGGCGGCTTCCGCATCCCGGACGTCATCGCCCAGGGCGGCGCACGGCTCGTCGAGGTCGGCACCACCAACCGCACCCGGATCGACGACTACGCACGCGCGATCGGCCCCGCGACCCGCATGCTGCTGAAGGTGCACCGGAGCAATTTCCGCATCGTCGGCTTCACCGAGGAGGCGTCGCTCGCCGACCTCGCCGCGCTGGCCCGCGAGCGCGGCCTCGTCTCGATGTTCGACCTCGGCGGCGGCGCCATCCACGACCCGCTGCCGGGCGGCGCGTTCGCCCAGGCGGGCGAGACGACGGTCGCGCAGGCGATCGCCTCCGGCTGCGACCTCGTCGCGTTTTCCGGCGACAAGCTGCTCGGCGGCCCGCAATCGGGCATCGTCGCCGGCCGCGCCGACGCGGTGGCCCCGCTCCGCCGGCATCCGCTGATGCGGGCGCTCCGCCTCGACAAGATGACCCTCGCGGCCCTCGACGCGACGCTCCGCCTCCATCGCGGCGACGGACGCGACGCACGGCTCCGCATCCCGGCGCTCCGCATGATGGCGCAGACGTTGCCGGTGCTCGAAGCCCGCGCCGAACGCCTCCGCGCCATGCTGGCCGCGGGCGACGGCGCGGGCGCGCCGGTCGATGCCGCCGTCGAGCCCAGCGAGGCCGAGGCTGGCGGCGGCACGCTGCCCGGGTTGCGCCTGCCGTCCCGCGCGGTGTCGGTGGCGGTCGGCGCGCTCGGCACCGACGCGCTGCTCGCCGCCCTCCGCGCGGGCCCGGTACCGGTGATCGGCCGCGCCGCGTCCGGTCGGGTGCTGCTCGACATGTTCGCCGTCGCCGACGACGCGCTCGACGTCGTCGCCCGCGCGATCGGCGCCATCGCCGCGAACGCTGCGAGCGCCGCCGCCGCGAACGCCGCCCACGCGAACGCCGCCCACGCGCCCGGACCGGCGAACCGCGTCCCGTGACCACCGCCCCCGCCGCGACCGCGCCGACCCGCACCGCCGCTGACACCCCCGCGCGCCCGGTCTTGGCCGCTGCCGGCGCGAACCGCGTCGTCGGGGTCATCGGTCACGTCGATCACGGCAAGACCGCGCTGGTCCGCGCGCTGACCGGCATGGAGACCGACCGTCTCGAAGAAGAAAAGCGACGCGGCATCTCGATCGCCCTCGGCTTCGCCCATCTCGCCTGCCCCGACGGCGCGTCGGTCGACCTCGTCGACATGCCCGGCCACGAACGCTTCGTCCGCACCATGATCGCCGGCGCGACCGGGATCGACGCGGTGCTGCTGGTGGTGGCGGCCGATGGCGGCGTGCAGCCGCAGACCGTCGAGCACGTCGAGATCGCGTCCCTGCTCGGCATCACCGACGCCGTGCTCGCGGTCACCCGCGCCGATCGCGCCGACGCGCCCCTGATCGCCGCCAGCACGGCTGCCGCCCGCGCCCTGCTCGACGCCAACAACCTCGCGCTCCGCGCCGCGCACGTCGTCTCGGCGGTGACCGGCGACGGCATCGCCGCCCTCGCCGACACCCTCGCCGCCCTGCCCGCCGCCGGCCCCCGCAACGGCGCGGACGACGACGGCTGGTGCTTCCTGCCCGTCGACCGCGCCTTCACGATCGCCGGCGCCGGCACCGTGGTGACCGGCACGCTCCGGCGCGGCCCCGTGCGGGACGGCGACGAGCTCACGCTCCTCGCGCCCGGCACCCTCGCGGCCGACGCGCCGCGCCCGCTCAGGGTCCGGAGCGTGCAGACGCACGGCACACGCGTCGCACGCGGCGCGCCAGGCACCCGCACCGCGCTCAACCTCCGCGGCATCGAGCCCGACCGACTGCCACGCGGCACCGTGCTCGCGACCCCCGACATCCTTCTGCCCGCGCGGCGGCTCGCGGTGTCGCTCCGCGCGACCGCGTCCGCGCCGGCGCTCGCGACCGGCGCGCGCCTGCTGCTGCTCGCCGGCACCGACGAGGTCGAGGTGCGGCTCCGCCTGCTCGACCGCGACACGCTGCAACCCGGCACGCGCGGCTTCGCCGAACTCGTCGCACGCCGCGCCGTCGCGCTGCCGGCGCGCGAACGCTTCGTCCTCCGCCTCGCCTCGCCGGCGGCGACGGTCGCCGGCGGCGCCGTCCTCGAGACCGGCGAGAGCCGCCTCAAGCGCCACCATCCGCCGACCCTCGCCCGCCTCGCCGCACGCGACGGCGCGACGCCGCGCGCGATCGTCGCCGACGCCCTCGCCCGCGCCGGCGCGTCCGGCACCACGCTCGCCGTTCTCGGTCGAAGCGCCGGCCTCGCCCCGGCCCGCGCCGCGTCGCTCCTCGATCCCACCGCCGTCATCGCCCGCCGCGGCGGCGCGGTGATCGCGCGCGCGCACTGGGACACGCTGCTCCGCCGCCTCCCGTCCCTCGTCGCCAGCGGCACCCGGCCCGACACCGTAGCCGCTCCCCTGCTCGAGGAAGCGATCGCGCACCTGGTCCGGCAGGGCAGCCTCGCCCGCGACGGCAGCCGCCTCCTGGTGCCCGACGCGGCACGCGACGCCGCGAAACGCGACACCGAGGACACGGTCGCGCGCGCCCTCGCCGCAATCCTCCGGAAAGCCGGCCTCGCCCCACCCCCGGTCACCGACATCGCCCCCGACCCGCCGACCCGCCGCGTGCTCGACCGCCTGGTCCGCGCCGGCGTCCTCGTGCTCGCGTCCGACCGCGTGCAGAAACGCGACTGGGCGTTCCACGCCGACGCGATCGCCGACGCGACCGCCCGCCTCGGCGAGGCGCTCGGACACGCCTCCGGCGGCCTCCTCGTCGGCGAGATCGGCGCCCTGCTCGGCGTGACCCGCCGCCACGCCGTGCCCCTGCTCGAACACCTCGACGCCACCGGCGTCACACGCCGCATCGGCGACCGCCGGGTGCCGGGGCGGGGGGCCGAGTGAAGGAAGGCCAGGGGCTCTGCCCCTGGACCCCGGCCGGGTCCCAACGCGCCAGCGCGTTGGGCGCCCGTAAAGGCTGAGCCTTTGCAATCCAGTCAGTTAAGGAACACCCCGGGCCGACGAGGCCTGCCCGTACGTACGCGGCCCGGGGTTTTCCTTAACTGAGAGGGATCCAAGGGCCTCGGGCCCTTGGCGGGTCCAGGGCAGAGCCCTGGCCTTACTTCAATCCGCCGCCCGACCGCGTGACGCCCAGGCCGCGGTGTGGCAGTGAGCGCGACGTGCCGGAGGCGATTGGGGTCTGGTGGCCCTCGCGATCTTCAAAATCGTCGGCTCGCCGAAAGCGAGCGGTGGGTTCGATTCCCATCCGCCTCCGCCATCGTATCGGCATGATTGATCCGCTTCATGCACGACGACGTCGATCGCATGCCGGCGCAATTTTGCGCGCCGTAGTTGTAACAAGACATCGTGTCACGTGCGGCGCGATGCAGGATTGTGCGCGATCCCGCCGCTTAATATGTTGCGTTCAAGTGTTCAGGTGGCCGAATGCGTCGGATCTGGTCATTTCAGTATTTCCGGGCGCTCGCGGCCTGCGGCGTGGTCGTGTTCCACGTTCTCGCGGCGACGCCGTATCGGATCACCGACGCGGTCGGCAACACCGGCATCGCGCTGTTCTTCGTCCTCAGCGGCTTCCTGATCTTCGGCCTGACGTCGCGTCGCGAGATCCTGCCCAGCCAGTTCGCCGCGGACCGGCTCGCCCGCATCGTCCCGTCCTACTGGGTGGTGACGCTCGTGACCTTCACGGTGGCGATGCTGTCCCGTCACGGCATCGCGAATGTCGACACGAGCCCGGTCCTGCTGGTGAAGTCGCTGTTGTTCATCCCGGCCTACAATTCCGGCGCCCAGATCTGGCCGACGCTCTATGTCGGCTGGACGCTGACCTACGAGGTCTTCTTCTACGTGGTCTTCACGGCCCTGCTGCTGATCAAGCGCGCGTTCTGGCGGCTCGCCGCGATGTCCGTCCTGCTGGTCGGGCTGGTGGTCCTCGGGCGGCTGGTGGCCGTGCAGGGACCGGTGCTGCTGACCTACACCAGCCCGGATCTGCTCACCTTCCTCTCGGGCGCCATCCTCGCCTACGCGTTCGACGCCTACGATCGCGAGCGGATCGGCGCGCTCGCGCTCGGGGTCGTCATCGCCGGCGTGACGGGCGGCATGGCGTCGGTCTGGTCCATGCCGCACATGAGCTGGACGTGCCTGGCGGTGCTCGCGATCGCGCTCTCGGTCATCGCCGAGCGGTTCGGTCTGATCGGCCAGAGCCGGGTCCTGAAGTTCCTCGGCGACGCGTCGTACTCGATCTACCTTTATCAGGCGCTCGGCCTCCTGATCGCCGAGCACCTGATCTGGGAAAGCCACATCCACGGTCTCCCGATCATGGTCCATGCCGTCGTCGACATCGTGTTGTCGATCCTGCTGGGCGTGTGCGGCTATGTCGTCGTCGAGCGGCCGATCACCCGCCTCGCCCGCCACCTGCTGTCGCGGCGCGCCGACCGACCCGTCCGCATCGCCGCCGCGGCCTGATCGGCCCGCCGGTTGCGACGGATCCAGGGTCTCCAGTATCTCCGCGCGGCCGCGGCGCTGGCGGTGATCGCGTTCCACGTGCTCGAGGGCACGAGCCTGCAGGTGCCGGCCGGCGCGGCCGGCGTCGACGTCTTCTTCGTGCTCAGCGGCTTCCTGATGTTCGCGCTCACCGAACGCCGCCCGGTCGGCGTACGGCAGTTCCTCGCCGACCGCGTCGTCCGGATCGTGCCGCTCTACTGGATCGCGACGCTGCTGACCTTCGCCTGGGCGAAAACGAGCGCGACCGGGATCCACCTGGTCGGCCAGGGCGCGGCGCTGCTGCTCGGCTCCCTCGTCTTCGTGCCCCGCCTGCTCGCCCCGGGACCGGTCCCGGTCTACCCGACGCTCTTCGTGGGCTGGACGCTGGACTACGAGATGTTCTTCTACGTCGTGTTCGCGGCCTGCCTGCCGCTCGCGCCACGCGGCCGGCTGCTCGCGCTCGCGATCGTCTTCCTCGCCCTCGCGCTGGCCGGCGTCGCGCTGCCGATCCACGATCCGACGCTCGCGACCTACACGCGACCGATCATCCTCGAATTTCTCGGCGGCGCCGTCATCGCCTACCTGTTCGGCCGCGCCGAGGCCGGCCTGCTGTCCGGCCGCGCCATCGTCGCCGCCGTGCTCGGCCTCGTCGCCACCCTCGCCGCGTTCCCGCACGACGGACGCCACCTCTGGGGCGCCGCCGCGGTGGTGCTCGTCGCCGGCACGGTCGCGCTGGAGCGGACCGGCCGGCTGCCGCGCGTGCCGCTCCTCGGCTTCGTCGGAGACGCCTCCTACGCGCTCTACCTGTTCCAGATCGTCGGCTTCGCCGCAGCCGACCACCTGCTCGCCCGCATGTCGCCGATGCTGCCGCCGCCGCTGCACGTGCCGCTGTTCCGCGCCGCGGTCGAGTTCACCGCCGCGCTCGGGACCGGCCTCGCCGCCCACGTCGCGGTCGAACGCCCCCTGCTCCGCACCGGCCGCAGTTGGATGTCCGGCCTGCTCCGCGCCCCGGCGCGCATGGCGGGGTGAGACAGAAAGGCCAGGGGCTCCGCCCCTGGACCCCGGCCGGGTCCCAACGCGCCAGCGCGTTGGGCGCCCGTAAAGGCGGAGCCATCAGTTAAGGAAAACCCTGGGCCACACCGTCGATGCCCGCGCGACCGGGGGCCCGGAGTTTTCCTTAACTCAAAGGGATCCAAGGGCCTCGGGCCCTTGGCGTCGGGCCCCTTTGCGCTTGCGCAAAGGGAACCCGGTCCAGGGCAGAGCCCTGGCCTTCCTCCTGTCACGTCCGCGGCAGGTTCTCGGGCTGCGCGAAGCGGAACGAGATGTCCGGTCGGCGGGCCGAGACGTCGCCTGCGGCCATGATCGAGACGCGGAAGGTGGCGCTGCCGAGCAGGCCGAGCACCGAGGCGAGGCGCGAGGCGGGTCGGCCGCGGCGGGGGCCGAGCAGCAGCGCGACGGTTTTCAGCCCGGCCGCGGCCAGTGTGCCGGCGACGTGGGCGCCCCAGAATTCGAACCGTCCGGCCGGGCTGTCGAGTGCCTCGGCGACGCCGCGCCGCGCGTAGATCCGGTGCGATGCGGAGGCGGCGGTCGCCTCGGTCGCCAGTGCCGCGAGCGCCACGAGGTCGAGCGCGCGCCGGGTGCGTCCGTCCGTCTCGCCGAGCGACAGCGCGCTCGCGCCGGCGACGATCGAGGAGCTCGCGAAGCGCACCGCCAGCGCCCGCGGCGCGGCGGCCCAGAGCGGCGTGCTGGTGGCGGCGAGCAGGGCGGCGGTGTAGGTGCCGATGCCGGCGCCGAAGAACGCGGCCGGCACGGCGGCGGCGCGCGCGAGGCCGCGGAACAGGCCGGGCCGGGCGGTGCGGTCGGCGACCAGTTCGGCCGCGGCCGCCGGCATCACGCAGGCGGAGAACGACAGCAGCAGCCAGGTGCCGATCGACATCGGCGAGGTGCGCTTGGCGACCCGCATCATGTTCATGAAGCGCTGCGGCGTGTGCAGGTCCCAGACCAGCACCGCGGATCCGAGGGTCGGCGCGAGTGTCGCGATCAGCCGGCCGCGCCGGCCGACGCTGCCCGCGTGGCCGGCGCGCTCGGCGATGGTCGAGACGATCATCGATCCGCCGGAGAGCCCCGCGAGGAACACGTAGCCGCCGACCGCGAAATTGTTGAACGGCGCCTGCTTGAGCTGGCTCCGCCCGTAATAGGTCGGCCCGCGCCAGGAGGAGGTCGCACCGTCGGGCATCAGCGCCGCCCGCCGAATGCCATCAGGCCGATCGCCGCGATCGCGAGGCCGGCCATGGTCGAAAGTCCGGCCGCGAAGGCGGGTGCCACCCGGTTCGACGCACGGGTCGGCGCGGCCGGCAGGTTGTAGGTTTCGGGCCGGTCGGTGAGCAGGAAGAACGCGTTCAGGTGACCGAGATCGCCCGTGGCACCCGGGCTGTCCGGCACGCCGTAGAGGTAGGCATCGGCGCGGCCGTGCCCGTGCAAGGTCTCGACCCGCTTCCGCGCACGCTCCTGCAGCACCGACACCTCGCCGAACTGGATGCTTTCGGTGGGGCAGGATTTCGCGCAGGCCGGCTCGAGCCCGCCCTTCAGCCGGTCGTAGCAGAGCGTGCACTTGTGCGCCTTGCCGTCGACCGGGTTCAGGTCGACGACGCCGAACGGGCAGGCCGGGATGCAGTAGCCGCAGCCGTTGCAGATGTCCTGCTGCACCACGACGGTGTCGAACTCGGTCTTGAACAGCGCGCCCGTCGGGCACGCCTCCATGCAGGGCGGGTTGTGGCAGTGCTTGCAGACGTCGCTCATCATCAGCCAGGCGCTCTGGAAGGCGCCCTGGTTGTTGCTGCGCACGCCGTCGGCGCCGCTTTTTTCGATGAAGTTCACGTGGCGCCAGGTGTTGGCCGAGAGCGCGCCGGTGTTGTCGTAGCTCTGGCCGGTCAGGCCGACATGGTCGGCCGGCAGGTTGTTCCACTCCTTGCAGGCCACCTCGCAGGCCTTGCAGCCGATGCAGACGGTGGTGTCGGTGAAGAACCCGTACGATTTGCCGGGCTCGATCAGCACGCCGGCGGTGAGTTCGCTCTCGTTCGGGATCGGTCCGTGGAACTCGCTCTCGTGGTGATCCCCCGCGCGCGGGGACATGTCCATGACCATGACGGGATCCTTCAGGAGACGGCGGCGGCCGCGCGCTCGACGTAGATCGCCGTCGCGATGAGCGCGATCATGTCGGGCGCCTGCCTGTAGGCGACGCGGACGCGCGCCTGCCGGCGCTGCAGCTCGGCGAGTTGGAACGGTTCGGCCAGCGACGCGTGGCTGAGCAGCAGGATGTGCCCCGCGCCCGCATCGTCGACGAGACCGATCCGGGTCTCCTGCACCAGCGCGATATAGCCGGTCAGACATGTCGGCTTCGCCCAGAACATCCCGCACCCCGCGCCCGCCTCGGACATATCGCGACCCGCACGGGCTTGAGAAGGCGTGATGAGGCAGGCGGTTGCGCGTCGGCGCGCGCGCGTTCAATTAGGTGTCGTCGCACGGGGTGGTGGTTGGCATGAAGAAGCTACGTCAGGGCGTGTTCTCCCGCGCCGAGGGGTTCCTCCGCGATTGGACCCTGCCCCGCCAGTTCCGCGGCGAAAGCCCCTACGCGGCGGGCGCCAGGAGCACGACGTCGAAGGAACTACGGCCACGCCTCGAGCAGGCCGACACGGTCGGCACCTCGGTCTGCCCGTTCTGCGCCGTCGGCTGCGGCCAGCTGATCTACGCGAAGAACGGCAAGCCGATCCACATCGAGGGCGACCCGCGCTCGCCGGTGAACCAGGGCACGCTCTGCCCGAAGGGCGCGTCGACTCTCGGCGTGCTGATGAGCCCCGACCGCATCAACAAGGTGCTGTATCGCGCGCCGCGCGCGACGGCCTGGGAAGAGCGCCCGCTCGAATGGGCGATGGATCGCGTGGCGCAGCTGACCAAGAAGGCGCGCGACGAGACCTTCGTCGAGACGCTCGCCGACGGCACCGAGGTGAACCACACGCTCGGGGTGGGATCGCTCGGCGGCGCGACGCTCGACAACGAGGAAAACTACCTCATCAAGAAGCTGTTCTCCGGCGGCCTCGGCATGGCCAACATCGAGAACCAAGCTCGGATCTGACACTCCTCATCGGTCCCCAGTTTGGGGACCTCCTTCGGACGCGGCGCGGCGACGCTGCCGGTTTGGGACGTGGCGAACGCGGACTGCGTTCTGATCATGGGCTCGAACATGGCGGAGAACCATCCGATCGCGTTCCGTTTCGTGCTGCAGGCGAAGGAACGGGGTGCGACGGTCATCCACGCCGATCCTCGTTTCACGCGCACGAGCGCGCTCGCCGACCTGCACGCGCCACTCCGTTCCGGTTCCGATATCGCCTTCCTCGGCGGCATCATCCGCTACCTCCTCGAGGAGGATCGCTGGTTCCGGCCCTACGCGATGGCGTTCACGAACATCGCGCACATCATCGAGGACGGTTACCTCGACCCTGAGACGAACGGCGGCCTGTTCTCGGGCTTCGACGCGGCGAGCGAGACCTACGACCCGGCGACCTGGCAGTACGAGGGCAAGACCGTGCCGGCCGCCATCGCCGAGCGACGCACCGGCGCCGAGCAGGCGGGGCCGGACGACGACCAGTCGATGGCCGACGGCGCGCCGGCGACCGACCCGTCGCTCGAACACCCGCGCTCCGTCTACCAGATCCTGAAACGGCATTATGCGCGCTACACGCCCGAGATGGTCGAGCGCGTCTGCGGCACGCCGCGCGACACGTTCGTGAAACTCTGCCGGGCGCTCGCCGACAATTCGGGACCGGAGCGGACGGCCACCATCTGCTACGCGGTCGGCTGGACGCACCACTCGACCGGCGTGCAGATCATCCGCGCCGCATCGATCGTGCAGATGCTGCTCGGCAACATGGGCCGGCCGGGCGGCGGCATCCTGGCGTTGCGCGGACACGCGTCGATCCAGGGATCGACCGACATCCCGACCCTCTACAACATGCTGCCGACCTACCTGCCGCAGCCCAACGCGTTCAAGGACCACGGCACGCTCGCGGCCTACATGCGGGCCGAGACGCCGGCGACCGGCTGGTGGCACAACTTCCCGAAATACGCCGTGAGCCTGCTCAAGGCCTGGTACGGCGCGCACGCGCAGCCCGAAAACGAGTTCTTCTACGGGGCACTCCCCAAACTCACGGGCGACGTGTCGCAGCAGGTGATGACGCTCGCGATGGCGGACCGCCTGATGAAGGGCTGGTTCATGCTCGGCCAGAACCCGCTGGTCGGCGCCGTGAACGCGGACCTGGTCGAGAAGGGCCTCGGTCAGCTCGACTTCCTCGTCGTCCGCGACATGGCGATGACCGAGACGGCGAATTTCTGGCAGAAGGGCCGCCTCGTCGAGAAGGGCGAGGCAAGGCCGGAGGACATCGAGACCGAGGTGTTCTTCTTCCCGGCCGCCCTGTCCGGCGAGAAGGACGGCACGGTCACCAACACCAACCGACTGGTGCAATGGCACGACACCGTGCTGGACGCACCGGGCGACAGCCGTTCCGATCTTTGGTTCATCTACCATCTCGGCAAGCGCATGAAGGCGCTCTACGCCGACAGCACGCGCCGTCGCGACCGCGGCATCCAGGCGCTCACCTGGCTTTATCCGGAGCGCGGCGCGAAGCGCGAACCCGATGCCGAGGCGATCCTCCGCGAGATCAACGGCTACACGGTCGCCGACCGCAAGCAGATCCCGAGCTACCAGGCACTGAAGGACGACGGCACCACCGCCTGCGGCGGCTGGATGTATTGCGGCATCTATCCGCGCGACGGCCACAACGTCGCGCGCTCGCGCAAGGCCGACCGGCCCGGCGAGAACACCAACCACGCCGGCTGGGCCTTCGCCTGGCCGTCCAACCGCCGCATCCTCTACAACCGGGCCTCGGCCGATCCCGACGGCCGCCCCTGGTCGGAGCGCAAGAAGCTCGTCTGGTGGAACGAGGACGAGCGGAGCTGGGTCGGCGACGACGTGCCCGACTTCATCGCGAACCGCCCGCCCTCCTACCGGCCCGATTTCAGCAAGCACCCGCAGGGCATGGACGCGCATGGCGGCGACGACCCGTTCATCATGCAGGCCGACGGCAAGGCGATGGTCTTCGTCCCCTCCGGCCTCAAGGACGGGCCGTTGCCGACGCACTACGAACCGATGGAAAGCCCGGTCGGCAATCCGCTCTACGCGCAGCAGGACAACCCGACCGCCTATCGCTGGACCCGCCCCGGCAACGAGCTGCAGGACGCGGGCGATCCCGCCTATCCGCACGTGCTCACCACCTTCCGTCTCACCGAGCTCCATTGCG
The DNA here is from genome assembly GCA_965199345.1 of Acetobacteraceae bacterium. GTDB lineage: Bacteria > Pseudomonadota > Alphaproteobacteria > Acetobacterales > Acetobacteraceae > CAXTPV01. Next base: position 1,276,770 of record CBDARA010000002.1, on the reverse strand, counting down.
GCGGCGTCATGAGCCGCGTGCAACCGCACACCGCCGAGCTGCAGCCGGAATGCTTCGTCGAGATCCCGCCCGAGCTCGCCCGCGAGGCCGGCGTCGAAAATCGCGGCTGGGTGGTGCTGTCGACCAAGCGCGGCGAGATCGAGGTGCGCGCGCTGGTGACGGAACGGCTGCAGCCGTTCGTGATCGACGGCAAGCGCGTCTATCAGCTCGGCATGCCGTGGGTGTTCGGCCGCGAAGGCTACGCGACCGGCGGCATCGCCAACGTGCTGCTCGCGATGACGGGGGATGCCAACACGTCGATCCACAGCACGAAGGCGATCACCTGCCAGCTCCGCGCCGGCCGCCTGCCGCCGGTGATGCGCGATGCCGCCGAGTGACGCCGAACTCGCCGCAGCCCTCGACGCGGTCCTGCGCGCGAAACCCGACGTCGACGCCGGAGCGTGCTCGGTCGCGCTCGGCCTGCTGTGTCGCGCCCGCGACGCGACCGAGGATCACGCCCGCCGCGGCGGGCTGAACAATCTCGTCAGCCTGGTGATGGGCATCAAGCACCCGCTCGGCGTGCCGCCCTGGTCGGCGTTCGAGGCGGAGCGACGCGCGGTGTTCCCGACCGACTGACGCCGAGCGTCGCCCTGGCCCGGCGTCGCCTCAGCCCGCCGCGGTCGCGTGGCCGGCGCGGCCCGCGAGACCCGCGCCGAGGCGCGCCCGGGCGGCCTCGTAGACGAGTTGGTCGAGACGGGTCAGTCCCGCGAGCGCGCTTTCGGCGGCAGGCGTGATCGTCACAGGGGAAACGGTACGGAAATCCGTCGGCCGATCGCGCCGATTGCCGGCGAGATCGTTGAGCAGCGGCAATCTGGGCGGCAGGTCGATGCCGAGCACGCGGGACAGGAATGCCAGACTGTCGTCCATGTGCTCGGTCACACCGACGATGTCGATCGAGCGGAGCGCGTCGAGCGCGCGCGACACCGCTGCCTCCGGTGCACGCGCGAGCGGATCGTCGCGATCCGTGGCGTAGGAACCGGTCAGCCGTCTGACGTAGACGTTGTCGAGGTAGTTCCGCATGAACGGGTCGGCGGCAGCGAGGAAGTCCGCGAGGTCGTGCTCGTGCGCGAAACGGACGTTGCGGAAATCCGGTCCGTCGCCGATCAATGCCGGGTCGATCGAGCGCCAGTACTGGTAGAGCGACAGCAGCCGCGCGCGCGGCTCGCGCAGGCACGCGATCAGGACGCGGTCGGATCCTAGCCGGCGCAACGCCGGCAGGTCGTAGTGACCGTGCACGAACGGCACGAAACGCAGGCGCCGGGCGACATGCGTCGGCATCGCCGACAGGACGTGGGGCGGCATCGAGCGATACGGATCGGCATCGATCTGCGCCGGATGGAAGCGGTCGGACAGCATCGTCGCGAGCGCGGTCCCGGCCGTCTTCTCGATGTGGAGCAACCCGACCGACGGTCCGGTCCAGACCCGGAGGTGGTCGCCCGGCGGGCCACGCGACGCGAGGCGCTCGCACATCGGTCCGCGATACCCCTCGTCGGCGGCGAGCCACGACAGCAGCATCGCGCGCGTCAGCGGCTCACGCGCGCCAGCGACGGCCGCGAAGCCGCGCAGCAATGGCGGCAGGGGTGCCGCCGCGTTGTGCAGCCCCTGGCGGAACTGCCGCCGCTCGATCCGGGTCGGCCAGCGGCGCAGCAGCAGCCGCAGCAGCGGCCGTCCGGCCGTCAGCGACAGGAGATCGAACAGGCGGGCCCGCAGCGTCCACGCGAGCGACCGGCGCAGGGACGAGGCGCGATGCCGCAACTCGGACAGCGGCGCGGCGGCAACGGAAGGGCTCCAGCCGGAACTCTCGTTCATCGGTCGTAACGAGCTTGTCGATCGCAGATGCATGACAGTTGATGTGCAAGCGACGAGCCATCTTAGGAGATCGGTTCGGCTGCGGGCAACCCGGATCGCCTGCCGGCAGTTGGGCGGACGGACCACGCGCGGCCCTCGCCGCGACAGGAGCAGACATGCCGGACACCGTCACCTACGAAGCCGACGGGCTCACGATGAGGAGCCAGCTCTTCCTGCCGACGAGCGGCAGCGGTCGCCGTCCCGCGGTGATCGTGTTCCCCGAGGCGTTCGGGATCGGCGAGCACGCGATCGGACGGGCCGCGCGCCTGGCCGAGATGGGTTACGTGGCGCTCGCGTCGGACCTGCACGGCGACGCGCACCTGGAGGACGACCTCGAACGGGCGATCGGCCTGCTCAAGCCGCTCTTCGCCGACCCGTCCAGGACCCGCGCGCGCGCCAGGGCCGGCCTCGACCTCTTGCTCGCCCGCGACGACGTCGACCCGTCGCGGATCGGCGCGATCGGCTTCTGCTTCGGCGGCACCATGGCGCTCGAGCTCGCCCGCAGCGGCGCCGACGTGCACGCGGTGGTGGGCTTCCACAGCGGCCTCGGCACGGGCGCGCCGCCGAGCGACGCCAAGGCGATCAAGGGCCGCGTGCTCGTCTGCATCGGCGCCGACGACCCGATGATCGACGCCGGGCAGCGCGCCGGTTTCGAGACCGAGATGCGGGACGCGGGGGTCGACTGGCAGATGCATCTCTACGGCGGGACGGTGCACAGCTTCACGAACCAGGGTGCCGCGAAGCGCAACATGCCCGACGCGATCCGCTACAGCCCCGAGGCCGACCGCCGCTCCTGGGCCTCGATGACCGAATTGTTCGGCGAGGTCTTCGGACGGTAGATCAACCTCACGTGGACCGGACCAGGTCGTGGTCAGGTCCACATGAGGCAAGTTGCTCTATCTACTCAGTTTTGGAGCACGACCCGCAGCCAGACCGATGCCGGTCTAGCTGAACGCGCCCTAACGACGGCGTTCGTGCGGCCGGGCGCCCGCACGGCGCCGCGTCCACGGCGGGCCTCAAGATCGCGACCGCGGCTGCGCTCGGGCTCGGGCTCGGGCTCGGGCTCGGGCACGGACGACACCGAACCCGCGGAATACGTCGCCTACGCGAACCAGGACCTCGCGCAGCGCGGGCCGCTGCCTGCGCCGACCAAGACGATCCTCAACGACGCGGCGAGCGGCGGCAGCTTCCCGGCCGCCAAGGCCGCGACCGACGCGGCCGAAGCCGACGCGCTCACGGCGGGGATCGTCGCGGTGCAGCACGTGGTTGCACCGTAACCGAGGCCGCCCGGCGATCCGCCGGACCGGACGGACGGGGGCTCACCCGTGCGTCCGGCCCGGCTCGCCTTGCACTCCCCATCGCGCCGACGGCCCCGCGGTCAGGGTCGCGCCTGACCCCGAAGCACGTCGTCGACGACCGAGGCCTGCCGGAACAGCAGGGCGTCGCGTCCCGCGCATCCGGCGACCACCACGCCGATGCCGCCGCCGCACGGCAGCGCGATCGCCGCCATGCCGACGAAGCTCGCGATCATCGAGAGCCGCAGCGTCGACGCGTTCACGCGGGTGAAATCCTCCACCGTCGCGACGTCCGCCAGCATCGGCGGCGGATGTGCGACGGCCGGCATCAGGAATGCCGCCCCGCCCGCCTCGACGCTGAGGCGGCGCGCCATCGCCTCGCGCGCCTGGTAAAGGCGCACCACCCGCGCGGCCGGCATCGCGGCCCCGAGCGCGAGCCGCGCCCGGATCGCGGGATCGATCCGCTCGGCATCCGGCCCCGCCAGCAGCGCCTCGTGCGTCGCCGCGGCCTCCGCGCCCCCGAGCCAGCCATCCCGCTCGATCAACGCGCCGATGTCGGACAGCACGGTGCGCCGCCGACGCGTGATCGTGGCGCCGGCGCGGCCGAGCCGCGCGATCGCGTCCTCGACCGCGATCCTCACCGCCTCGGTCACCCGCGGGTCGGCGAGCAGCGCGTCGTCGACGATGAACGCGCATCCCGACGCCGGCACGCGGTCGAGCCCGGGCGGCACCTCCCCCGTCAGCACCGCGTCGAGCACGCGAATGTCGCGGAGGCTGCGGGCGAACGGCCCCGCGGTGTCGAACGAGGGCGCGAGCGGAGACACGCCCTCGAGCGCGTAGCGGTGCATCGACGGCCGATAGCCGACCAGGTCGTGGAAGGCGGCCGGCACCCGGACCGAACCCGCCGTGTCGCTGCCGAACGCGAGCGGCACCACGCCGCGCGCGACCGCGACCGCGCTGCCGGACGACGACCCGCCCGGCACCGCGCCCTGCACGCGCGGATGCACCGGCGTGCCGTAATGCGGGTTGAGCCCGAGGCCCGAAAAGGCGAGCTCGGTCAGGTTGGTCTTGCCGATCGACACCAGGCCGGCACGCGACGCATCGGCGACCAGCGGCGCATCCGTCGTCGCCGGCGCCGCGTCCCGCCGGAACCCGGCGCCGGCCGTCGTCACCGTGCCGGCGAGGTCGAACAGATCCTTCCACGCGATCGGCACCCCGTCGAACGGCCCCGACGGCGCATCGTCGCGCCAGCGCCGCGCCGACGCCTCGGCCTCGCGACGCGCCCGCTCGGCCGTGAGCACGATGAACACGTTGCCGCTCGCCCGCGCCTGGTCGAGCGCGTCCTCGGCGGCATCGACCGGATCGAGCCGGTTGGCCCCGAACGCGGACGCGAGGGCGACGGCGTCGAGAACGGGATCATGGCTCATGTTGCAACTCCGACCGGACGGAAACCCGCAACGCGGCGAGCGGTTGAGCCGGCGGCAACCAAGCCGGAGAAACGAACATGTCGGGCAAGATCAAGGACGAGGGTGTCGACAAGGCCACCGAGGCGAAAGACCTCGCGACCGACGCAGTCGAGGCGATCGAGCACGGCGACAAGGAAGAGGGCAAGTTCCTCGCCGACGCCGCCAAGGCACTCGACCCCTCGGCCGCGGCCGAGGTGTTGAAGGACAAGTCGTAAGCGAAGGCCAGGGGCTCTGCCCCTGGACCCCGGCAAAGGCTGAGCCTTTGCAATCCATCAGTTAAGGAAAACCCCGGGCCACACCATCGATGCCCGCGCGACCGGGGCCCGGGGTTTTCCTTAACTCAAGGGATCCAAGGGCCTCGGGCCCTTGGCGGGTCCAGGGCAGAGCCCTGGCCTTCCTTTCCACTCGCCCTCCAGCAACGCCCGCAGCCGCGGGTCGTCGTAGCGGTGGATCACCAGGGTGGTGCCGAGGGTTTCGAGCAGTTCGGGCGACAGGCCGGTGGCGATGCCGACCGTTCGCATTCCGGCGCCGGTCGCGGCCTTGATGCCGGACCGGCTGTCCTCGAAGGCGACGATGCGTTCGGGCGCGAGGCCGAGGCGTTCGGCGCCGGTAAGGTAGGGCAGCGGGTCGGGTTTCGAGCGGGGCAGTTCCTCGCCGATCACCACGGACGGGATGAGGTGGTCGAAGCCGAGGGCCGCGAGCATGTGCTCGGCGTTCAGCCGCGGCGCGTTGGTGACCGCGCCCACCGGCACGCCGCGCGCGTGGGCCCAGTCGAGCAGCGCCGGCAGGCCCGGGATCGGGTCCATCCGCGGCGACAGGTCGCGGAACATGGCTTCCTTGCGGTCGGCGAGTTCCGCGTGCCGGGCGGCGTCGAGGTCCGGGAAGAGCTCGCGCATGATCGCCGCGTTCGCGCCACCCATGATGCGGGCGTTGAAGTGTTCGCGGGTGACCGAGCGGCCGAATTCGCCGAGCAGCGCGTTGAAGGCGGCGAAGTGGTGATGGTCGCTGTCGACCATGGTGCCATCGAGGTCGAACAGCAGACCCAGTTCCGGCAATTGTCCGATCTCCCGGCGTGACCGCCCGCGCTGTCGCCGCTCCGGGGAACCGTGTCAACCGCTTCGGCTTTTCGAGGCGGCGCGGCGCCGATCGGAGCGGATGGCATGGACGACACGACCGGCATCGAGGCGCGCGCGGGCGACGTCGCGTTGCGCGCGACGGCGAGCGAGGCCGGCGCGATCCGGATCGAGGCCTGGCGCGGCGCCGACGCGCCAGAGCGCGCCTCCTGGGCGACGTTGCCGGCGCTGTGGCACCGCGACATCGCGCTCGCGCGTCCGGCGCCGCACCGCTTCGAGACGGACCTGCTCGTGGTCGACCTCGATCCCGCGACGCTCGCGGTCAGGGTCGCCGACCGCGCCGGGCGCGTGCTGGTCGCGGATCACCCGCGCGACCCGCTCGCGTCGGATGATCCGGGCTGGCGCCTCCGCAAGCACGCGCCGGCGAGGACGCAGTATTACGGTCTCGGCGACAAGCCCGGCACGCTCGCCAAGCGCGGCCACGCCTACGCGATGTGGAACACCGACGCCTACGGGTTCGGGGAAAGCTGGGATCCGCTCTACAAGAGTATTCCGTTCCTGATCGGCGTCGATGCCGAGGGTCATGCCTGGGGCCTGTTCGTCGACACCACGCACCGGAGCGGATTCGATCTCGCTGCGACCAGCGACGACGCGCTGGCGATCGCGACGCCGGCGCCGTCGCTGCGCTACCACGTGCTGGCGGGACCGCGCCCCGCCGACGTGCTCCGCCGCTTCACCGACCTCGTCGGCCGCGCGCCGTTGCCGCCGCTCTGGTCGCTCGGTTACGGCCAGTGCCGCTATTCCTACGAGAGCGCCGCGCGCGCGGTCGAGATCGTGCGGCGGCATCGCGAACACGCGATCCCGCTCGACGCGCTCTGGCTCGACATCGGCTTTCAATCGAAGAACCGGCCCTACACCACGGATCCCGAAACATTCCCGGATCTCCGCGCGACGGCGGCCGCGATCGCCGCCGAGGGCGCGCGCACGGTGGTGATCGCCGACCTGCACGTGCCTGTGGCGCCCGGCGAGCATTACGCGCCGTATGACGGCGGCATCGCCGGCGACCATTTCGTGCACGACCGGGACGGCGCGCGCTATGTCGGCAAGGTCTGGCCGGGTCCCTGCCATTTTCCGGATTTCACCCGGGCGGCCTCGCGCGCCTGGTGGGGCGAGCAGGCTGCGGGCTTCGTCGCGGACGGCATCGCCGGGTTCTGGAACGACATGAACGAGCCGGCGGTGTTCGACGGGCCGGGACACACGATGCCGCTCGACGTGCGGCACCGGATCGAGGAGCCCGGCTTCGTCACGCGCGTCGCCGAGCATGCCGAGATCCACAACGTCTACGGCATGCAGAACGCGCGCGCGACGCATGACGGATTGCTCGCGCTGCGTCCCGACCGCCGCCCCTACGTGATGACGCGCGCGTCGTACGCCGGCGGTCACCGTTACGCGGTCACCTGGACCGGCGACAACACCAGCACGTGGAACCATCTCCGGCTGTCGACGCCGCAATTGCTGAGCCTCGGCCTGTCGGGTTTCGGTCTCGCCGGCTGCGACATCGGCGGCTTCAAGGGCAGTCCGTCGCCCGACCTGCTGACCCAGTGGATCGCGACCGGCGTGTTCAATCCGCTGTTCCGCAACCACACCGATCTCGGCAGCCGCGACCAGGAAGCGGACGTGCACGGGCCGGAGCACGAGACGCTGCGGCGGCGCGCCATCAACGGGCGCTACCGGCTGATGCCCTACCTCTACACCGCGGTCGAGGAGATGACGCGGACGGGGCTGCCGGTGATGCGGCCGCTGTTCGTCGATTTTCCCGACGCGGCGCTCCGCCTTGTCGAGACGGCGTTCATGTTCGGCCCCTCGCTCCTGGTGGCACCGCCGCCCGACGAGACGCTCGATCTCTACGACGTCGTGCTGCCCGAGGGCACGTCGTGGTTCGACTACTGGTCGGGCCTGCCGGTCGAGCCCAAGGAAGACGGCACCATCACCGTCCCGCGCCGTCTCGGCCATGTGCCCGTGCTGGTGCGCGCCGGCGCGATCCTGCCGCTCGCGCGCACCGCGTCGAGCACCGCGACCCGCGGCGGCTCGCTCCGGCTGCACGTCTTTCCGGCCCCGGACGCGTCCGGACAGGTCTATGACGACGACGGCGAAAGCTTCGCCTATCGCGACGGTGGGTTTCACCGCCGCCGTTTCCGTTACGAGGACGGCACGCTGCGTTTCGACGCGCCCGAGGGCGGGCACGCGCCCTACTGGCGACACATCCGCGTGGTCGTGCACGGGGTCGCCGCGCCGCGCGCCGTCGCCCTCGAGGACGGCACGGCGGTCGCGGCCGAGCACGACGCGCTCGGCCAGACGCTCCGCTTCCGCGTGCCGGCCGACACGCGCGTCGTGCGCCTCGCACCGTAGTGATCCGATCGACCGGGAAGTGGGTCCGATGCCGTCCACCGCCATCGCCGGCGGTTGTCTCTGCGGCGCGGTGCGATACGAGGTGGATCCGCGCGGCGCCTTCGACGCCGGGTATTGCCATTGTTCGATGTGCCGCCGTTCGTCGGGCGCGCCGGTGCTCGCCTGGGCGCTGGTGCGGCGTGACTGCTTTCGCCTCACCGCCGGCGCGCTGACGCGCTATCGCTCGTCGGAGTTCTGCACGCGCTGCTTCTGCGGTCGTTGCGGCGGCCAGCTGGGCGACGAGATCGGGGCGTAGCCCGACCTGGTCGGCATCCACGTCGCGACGCTGGACCACGCGGTTCCCGAGCCGCTTCGCCCGCGGCTGCACATGTTCGCCGGCGACCGGCTCGGCTGGTTCGAACTGGCCGACGGCTTGCCGCGATACCCCGACAATCGTCTGCCCCATCCCGGGACGCGCTGAGCCGGGCGTCGGTTGTCCGGAGCGACGGCGGCGTCCGGCGCCCGACCGACATCGAGCCCGGCGCCGAGCCACGCGTCGCGCGGTGCGGCCGAGCGTGCCGCCTCGCGCGACCCGGGCGATCCGGTGGTCCGGAGCGGCCCGACTGGCGCGCGGGCCGGCGCGGCGGCGTGCAGCCATGTTCCCGGGAACCTGCCCACGCTCTGCCCTGGTGCCTCGGACGCTGCGGCCGCGCGCTTGGCAGCGACCCAGGCAGCCGGCATTCGCGTCCTGCCCGACCGGCGCGGCGCCAGAGCCGCGGCCGGCGGGCCGCTGCCGGCGCTGACGGCTCTGACGCCCGCCCCGAACGCGCGAGGCGCCCGCATCGGCCTGCCGGTCGAAGGCACTGCCTCGATGGTTCGGCCGCCTCGTCCGGCCTTTTCGCTCCAGCATCGCCTCGCCGGCCTGACCCCGGATCGCGGGTCGGGATGACCCGCGACCGGCATCGTCGGGCACGCGGAGGGAGAAGTTTGAATAATCCAGCGAAATTCAAACCGGACGAGCCCTGATCCCGAGGCAGGCCGCACGCCATGAACCGCGCGGCGGCGCGCCCGGTCTTGACCACGGCAGCGGCCGGGCAGAGCCTCCCCCGATGACCCCAGCCGCACGCCTCGACGCCTTCCGGACCGAACTCCAAGCGCGCGGGCTCGACGGCTTCATCGTGCCGCGATCCGACGAGCATCTCGGCGAGTACGCGCCTCCCTCCTCGGAACGCCTCGCCTTTCTGACCGGCTTCACCGGCAGCGCCGGCACCGCGATCGTCCTCCCCGACCGCGCCGCGGTGTTCTCGGACGGCCGCTACGTGCTGCAGCTCGCGTCCGAAACCGACGGCGCGCTCTACGAGCGCCGGCACAGCACCGAGCACCCGCCCGCCGACTGGCTGCGCGCGCGGGCCGCCGAGGCCGGCCGGGTGCTGGCGATCGGCTACGACCCGCGGATCATGAGCGAGGACGAGATCGAACGCTTCGCCGGCGACGGCGTCACGCTTCGCGCCGTCGAGGCGAACCCGGTCGACGCGATCTGGGCCGATCGCCCCGCGCCCCCGGCAGCGCCGGCACGCCCGCATCCGGAACGGCTGTCCGGCCAGTCGAGTGCGGCCAAGCGCGAGGCGATCGCCGCCGAGCTCCGCGCGGCGAACCAAGCGGCGGCCGTCGTCACCGACGCGCACTCGCTCGCCTGGCTGCTCAACATCCGCGGCGGCGACCTCGACGCCACCCCGGTCGCGCTCGGCTTCGCGATCCTGCACGACGACGGCGCCGCCGAGCTGTTCATGGACGGGCGCAAGCTCGACGGCGCGACGCGCGACTGGCTTGGCAACGCGGTCGCCGTGGCCCCGGTCGACGCCCTCGGCGAGCGTCTCGCGTCGCTGTCGGGCAAGCGCGTCCGCGTCGACCGCGGCGGCAGCCCGGCCTGGTTCGCCGACACGCTGCGACGCGCCGGCGCCGAGGTGGTGGCCGGCGCCGACCCGTGCCTCGCGCCCAAGGCCCGCAAGAACGCGACCGAGATCGCCGGCGCGCGCGACGCGCACCGCCGCGACGGCGTGGCGCTCAGCCGCTTCCTGCACCGGCTCGACACCGGGCCGGGCGGCGGAACCGGGCCGGGCGTCGGCACGGAGCTCGGTGCGGTCGCGACGCTGCACGGCTTCCGCCGCGCCGACCCGAGCTTCCTCGGCGACAGCTTCCCGGCGATCGCCGGCGCCGGCGAGCACGGCGCCATCATGCACTACCGGGTGAGCGAGGCGACCGATCGCGCGATCCGGCCGCGCGAGCTGTTCCTGATCGACAGCGGTGGCCAGTACGAGGGCGGCACCACCGACGTCACCCGCACGGTCTGGACCGGCGGCGGCCCCGTCCCGGTCGAGTTCGCCGACCAGTTCACCCGCGTGCTGCAAGGCATGATCGCGCTCGCGACCATCACCTTCCCCGACGGCGTCACCGGCCACCGTCTCGACGCGCTCGCCCGCGCGTCGCTCTGGCGGGCCGGGCTCGATTTCGACCACGGCACCGGCCACGGCGTCGGCTCGGTGCTCTCGGTGCACGAGGGCCCCGTCAGCATCTCGCCGGTCCACCGGCCGGTGAAGATCGAGGTCGGCATGATCGTGTCCGACGAGCCCGGCTACTACGCGCCCGGCTCGCACGGCATCCGGATCGAGAACCTGCTGCTCGCCGAGGCGGCCGACTTCCCGCACGCGACCCGGCCGTTCCTCGGCTTCGAGACGCTCACGCTGGCGCCGATCGATCGCCGGCTGATCCTCGCCGACCGGCTCGAGCGCGACGAGCGGCGCTGGCTCGACGCCTATCACGCCCGCGTGCTGGCCGAGATCGGCCCGCATGTCGGCGCCGAGGCGTCGGCCTGGCTGGCCGAGGCCTGCGCGCCGCTCTGAACCCCGGCTGAGCGACCGACCAGAGGGAGGAGACCAGGACCATGGCACAGCGCGCCGATCCCGCCGCACGGGCCGGCTTCCGCCTGTTCCTCGACAGCGCGGACCCCGCCGCCTGGCAGCGCTGGCTGCCGACCGGCCTGTTCCACGGCATCACCACCAACCCGACCATCCTCGAGCGCGCCGGCCTGCGCTCCACTCACGCCACGATCGAGGAACTGGTGCACGCCGCCCTGAACCACCCGATCCACGAGGTGCACGTGCAGGCCTGGGGCACGCACGCGCCGTCGCTGATCGAGAGCGGCCGCGCGCTCGCCGCGATCGACCCGCGCGTCGTGGTCAAGGTGCCGGTGACCGAAGCCGGCATCCGTGCCGTGGCGGCGCTGCACGCGCGCGGCATCCGCACCACCGTCACCGCCGTCTATGCCGCCCACCAGGCGCTCACCGCGTCGGCCGCCGGCGCCGACTACGCGGCACCCTATTACGGCCGCATCGTCGACAAGGGCCGCGACGGCGTCGCCCTGCTCGGCGCGATGCGGCGGATCCTCGCCACCGCCGGCGACCGCACCAGGCTGCTGGTGGCGAGCCTCCGGAGCCCGGACGACCTCGCGACGCTCGCCGCCGCCGGCTGCGACACCTTCACCTTCGGTTCCGCCGTCGCGGAAGCCCTGTTCGCCGATCCCGACACCGACGCCGCGTCCCGCGTCTTCGAGGCGGCGGCGGCGCGATGACCGGCGCCATCCTCTGCTGCGGCTGCGGACTGATCGACATGATCCCGGTCGACGCCGCCGATGGCGGCCGCGCCTACCGTCCGTTCGGCGGCGGCTCGCTCTGCAACGTCGCCCGCGCGCTCGGGCGGCTCGGCCTCCCGGCCGAGTTCGCGGGCGGCCTGTCGTCGGATTTCTTCGGCGACGAACTCGTGGCCGGGCTCGTCGCGAGCGGCGTCGGCACCCGGTTCGTGCAGCGGCTCGACGCGCCGACCACGCTCGGCTTCGTGAGCCTCGATCGCGACGAGCCCTCCTACGCCTTCTACGACATTGGCGCCGCCGACCGGATCTGGACGGACCCGCCCCTGCCCGCGGCACTCGACGGCGTCGGCGCCCTCCATTTCGGCGACATCGCGCTCATCCGCGAACCCGCCGCCGCGGCGTTCGAGCGCCTGTTCGATCAGGAAGCCGCCGGCCGCCGCGTCGTCAGCCTCGACCCCAACATCCGGCCCTCGCTCGTCCACGACGAACCGGCCTATCGGGCCCGTCTCGACCGCATGCTGGCGCGCGCCGACCTGATCAAGATCAGCGCCGCGGATCTCGAATGGCTGCGCCCCGGGATGTCGCACGACGACGTCGCCGCCGCCTGGCGCGGCAACGGCGCCTCGGTCGTGGTGATCACCCGCGGCGCCGACGGCGTCGTCGGCTGGTGCGGCGGCGCGCGCGTCGAGGCGCCCTCGATCCCGACCGCGATCGTCGACACGGTCGGCGCCGGCGACAGTTTCATGGCCGGCCTGCTCGCGTCCCTGCACGCGCACGGCGCGCTCACCCGCGACGCTCTCGCCTCGCTTTCGGACGCGACGCTGCAGGCGGCGCTCGACCTCGGCCAGCGCGTCGCCAGCATGACCTGTGCCCGCCGCGGCGCCGATCCCCCGTGGCGGCACGAACTACCCGTCTAGAACACGTTCAGCTAGACCGGATCGGTGTGGCTGAACGTGCTCTATCTCGATGAGAAGAGAGCATCCTCGCTCGATCGGACGATCCCGCTCGATCGGACGATGCTCCACACGGCACCCGGAGAAAGGAACCGGTCATGGATCTCGGTCTTCGCGGCAAGGTCGCAGTGGTCACCGGCGGGAGCGTCGGCATCGGGCTCGCCATCTGCGAGGGGCTCGCCGCCGAGGGCGCGGACCTCGTGATGGTCGCGCGCGATCGCGACCGCCTCGAGACGGAGGCGCGCGCGATCGCGTCCGCGCACGGCGTCACGGCGCACGCCGTCGCCGCCGACATCGCGACGGCCGAAGGCGTCGCGCGCGTGCTCGAGGAGGTCGCCGCGATCGGCGGCGCCGACATCCTGATCAACAACGCCGGCGCCGGCTCGAACGAGACGATCGAGAGCGCGCCCGACGACAAATGGCAGTTCTACTGGGACCTGCACGTGATGGCCGCCGTGCGCCTCGCGCGCGGCATGATCCCCGTGCTGCGCGCCCGAGGCGGCGGCGTGGTGCTGCACAACGCGTCGATCTGCGCGGTGCAGCCGCTCTGGTACGAGCCGATCTACAACGTGACCAAGGCCGCGCTGATGATGTTCAGCAAGACGCTCGCCAACGAGCTCGTCGGCGACAACGTCCGGGTCAACTGCGTCAACGCGGGCCTCGTGCTGACGCCGGATTGGATCAAGACCGCCAAGCAACTGACCGCCGACACCGGCGGCGACTGGGAAGCCTATCTGCAGCGGGTCGCCGACGAGCACGCCCCCATCAAGCGCTTCGGCACCCCGGCCGAGCTCGCGAACTTCTTCGTCTTTCTTTGCTCCGACAAGGCGACCTACAGCATCGGCTCCACCTACGGCGTCGACGGCGGCATGCTGCGGACCGTGTGAGGCCGCGCCGTCCCCGCGCCGCTGCGGGACGACGGGCGCGACGCGATCGCCCGCAGCGATCGGGACGCGAGGACCGGGCGTCGCGTCGCGGTCCGAGCGGCCCCCGCCGGGAAGCAGCGACCTGGCGCGAATGGCATGGGCGGCGGCGACGTGACGGACGTCGGGGAGGACGCCTCAGCCGATCTTGTCGAGCTCCCGCACGACGCTCTCACCCATCACGTCGGTCGACACGCGGGCGCAGTTCGGCGCCATGATGTCGGCCGTGCGGAGGCCGCTCGCGAGCACGCTGCCGATCGCGCCTTCGAGCAGCGACGCCTCCTCGTCGAGCCCGAGCGAGATCCGCAGCGCCATCGCGAAACTGCCGATCGCGGCGAGCGGGTTCGCGATCCCCTGCCCCGCGATGTCGGGCGCGGAGCCGTGGATCGGCTCGTAGAGCGCGGGCCGCCGCCCGTCCGGACGCGCGGCGCCGAGGGTCGCCGACGGCAGCATGCCGAGGCTGCCGGTCAGCATCGACGCGAGATCCGACAGGATGTCGCCGAACAGGTTGGCGGTGACCACGACGTCGAACTGCTTCGGCGCGCGCACGAGCTGCATCGCGCAATTGTCGGCGTACATGTGGTCGAGCGCGACGTCGGGATAGTCGGCGCGGCCGAGCGCCGTCACCGTTTCGCGCCACAGCAGGCCCGACTCCATCACGTTGGCCTTGTCGACGCTGGTCACGCGGCGCGAGCGGGCGCGTGCGAGTTCGAACGCGACGCGCGCCACCCGCTCGATCTCGCCGGTGGTGTAGACCTCGGTGTTGATGCCGCGGCGCTGCCCGTCGGGCAGCGTCTCGATGCCGCGCGGCTCGCCGAAATAAATGCCGCCGGTCGCTTCGCGGACGATCATCAGGTCGAGCCCGCGCACGAGCTCGGGCTTGAGCGCGCTCGCGCCGACCAGCGGGTCGAGCACGGTCGCCGGACGCAAATTCGCGAACAGGCCGAGCTCGGAACGAAGTCTCAGGATCGCGATCTCGGGCCGGTTGTCGAACGGCTCGCCGGCCCATTTCGGACCGCCGACCGCACCGAACAGCACCGCGTCGGCGTCGCCGGCGCGGCGGATCACCTCGTCGGTGACCGGCACCCCGCACGCGTCGATCGAGGCGCCGCCGACGGGGGCTTCGTCGATCGCGAACGAGAGGCCGCGACGCCGCTCGAGCCAGTGCACGACGCGGCCGACCTCGCGCATCACCTCCGGGCCGATGCCGTCGCCCGCGAGCACCAGCAGCCTTCGCGTCGCCACCGTCAGGGTCCGATCGCGATGCCGGGCACCCAGGGCGCTTCGGCGCGACCGGCCTCGAACCGGCCGATCGCGTCCGCGTGCAGCAGCGTCTGGCCGATATCGTCGAGCCCTTCGAGCAGGAGATGCCGCCGGAGCGGGTCGATCGAGAAGCCGATCTCCTCGCCGTCGGGACGCACCACCAGGTTCCGCTCGAGATCGACCGTGAGCCGCGCGTTCGCGCCGAGCGCCGCGTCCGCCATCAGCCGGTCGCAGATCTCGCGCGGCAGCCGGATCGGCAGGATGCCGTTCTTGAAGCAGTTGCTGTGGAAGATGTCGGCGAACGACGGCGCGATCACGCAGCGTATGCCGAAATCGAGCAGCGCCCAGGGCGCGTGCTCGCGCGACGAGCCGCAGCCGAAATTCTCGTGCGCGATCAGGATCTCGGCCCGACGCCAGGGCGCGCGGTTGAGCACGAAGTCGGGCCGCTCGGCGCCGTCCGGCCCGTAGCGCAGCCCGTCGAACAGGTTCTGCCCGAGCCCGGTGCGCCTGATGGTCTTGAGGAAGCGCGCCGGGATGATCTTGTCGGTGTCGACGTTGGCCATCGGCAGCGGCGCCGCGATGGCGGTGAGCGTGCGGAACGCCTGCATCAGACGAACTGCCGCACGTCGGTCAGTCTTCCTGCGACCGACGCGGCGGCCGCCATCGCCGGCGACATCAGGTGCGTCCGCCCGCCAGGACCCTGGCGGCCCTCGAAGTTCCGGTTCGACGTCGAGGCGCAGCGCTGGCCCGGCGTCAGCTTGTCGGGGTTCATGCCGAGGCACATCGAGCAGCCCGCCTCGCGCCACTCGAAGCCGGCGTCGAGGAACACGCGGTCGAGCCCCTCGCGCTCGGCCTGCAGCCGCACGAGACCCGAGCCAGGCACCACCATCGCGCGCACGCCGTCGGCGACCCGCCGGTCGCGGACGATCGCGGCGGCGTCGCGCAGGTCCTCGATGCGGCCGTTGGTGCAGGAGCCGATGAACACGACGTCGACGGGAAGGCTGTCGACGCGCTGGCGCGGTGCGAGACCCATATAGTCGATCATCCGCGCGAGCTGGGCCGCGCGCGCCTCGTCGGGCGCGTCGGCAGGGTCGGGCACCGTGCCGGTGATCGGCACCACGTCCTCGGGGCTGGTGCCCCAGGTGACCAGCGGCGCAATGCCGCCCGCGTCGAGCACCATCGTCGTGTCGTAGGCGGCGCCGGCATCGCTCGGCAGCGTCCGCCAATACGCGACGGCGCGCGCGAGCGCCTCGCCCTTCGGCGCGAACGGCCGGCCCGCGACGTAGTCGAACGTGGTCTCGTCCGGAGCCACGAGGCCGGCGCGGGCACCCGCCTCGATCGACATGTTGCAGATCGTCATGCGTCCGGCCATGTCGAGCGCCCGGATCGCCTCGCCGGCGAACTCGATCACGTGGCCGGTGCCGCCCGCGGTGCCGATCCGCCCGATGATCGCGAGCATCACGTCCTTCGCGCGCACGCCCGCGCCGAGCGTGCCGTCGACGCGGATCAGCATGTCCTTCGACGGCTTCTGCAGCAGCGTCTGGGTCGCGAGCACGTGCTCGACCTCCGACGTGCCGATCCCGAACGCGAGCGCGCCGAGCGCGCCGTGGGTGGACGTGTGGCTGTCGCCGCACACGATCGTCATGCCGGGCAGCGAAATGCCCTGTTCGGGCCCGACGATGTGCACGATGCCCTGCTCGGGCGACAGCAGCGGGAAGTAGGGGACGCCGAACTCGGCGACGTTCCGCTCCAGCGTCTCGACCTGCAGCCGGCTGTCGGCCTCCTGGATGCCGAGACGCCGATCGGACGTCGGCACGTTGTGGTCGGTGACCGCGATCGTCGCGTCCGGCCGGCGCACGCGTCGGCCGGCGAGGCGGAGCCCCTCGAACGCCTGCGGCGACGTCACCTCGTGGACGAGGTGGCGGTCGATGTAGAGCACCGCGGTGCCGTCCGGCAGCGCCTCGACGACGTGGCTGTCCCAGATCTTGCGGGCGGTGGTGCGTGGCATCGGCGCTCCGTCGTCTGTGTCTCGGGCCATGCGCTCCCGGTCCGGCGAGGCGGATCCGGTCGCGCCGTGACGCGAGGACCCGCCGGCCGTCGCGATCACTCGGCGGCTTCGGTCGCGACGACCTCGCGCGCCTTTTCGGCGATGCGGGCCGACTTCCCGCGGCGGCCGCGGAGATAGTAGAGCTTCGCGCGGCGGACGTCGCCGCGGCGGATCACCGCGATCTCGGCGATCGTCGGCGCGTAGAGCGGGAACACGCGCTCGACGCCCTCGCCGTAGCTAATCTTCCGCACGGTGAAGTTCGAGTGGATGCCCTTGTTCGAGCGCGCGATCACGACGCCCTCGTAGGCCTGCACGCGGGTGCGCTCGCCTTCGATCACGCGGACGGAGACGCGGACGGTGTCGCCCGGCGCGAACGCCGGGATCGGCCGGTTGGCGCTGAGGCGCTCGATCTGCTCGGCCTCGAGGGTCTGGATGATGTTCACGGGATCGTCCTTTCGATCGGATCGGATGGTGCGCGGTCGGATGCGGTCAGGTTGGGTGCGGTCAGGTCGGGTCGGCGCATGCGGGTCGCCTCGCGCGCCTCGTGCGCGCGCCAGCGCCGGATGGCGGCGTGGTTGCCGGACAGCAGGATGTCGGGGACGCGGCGACCGTTCCATTCGGCCGGGCGCGTGTAGTGGGCGTGCTCGAGCAGCGCGCCGTCGGCGAAGCTCTCGGTGGCGGCGCTTTCGGCCGCGCCCATCGTGCCGGGCAGCAGCCGCACGCAGGCGTCGAGCAGCACGATCGCCGGCAGTTCGCCGCCCGAGAGCACGTAGTCGCCGATCGTGATCTCGCGCGCGCCACGCGCCTCGAGCACGCGCTCGTCGACGCCCTCGTAGCGGCCGCACAGCAGCAGCACGCCGGGGCCGCGGGCGAGCTCGGCCGCGACCGGCTGCCCGAACGTCCGGCCGCGCGGCGTGAGATAGACGAGCGGCAGGTCGTCGGCGCCGTGTCGTCTCGCCGCCTCGATCGCGCGATCGGCGACGTCGGGGCGCATCACCATGCCGGCGCCGCCGCCGAACGGCACGTCGTCGACCGTGCGGTGCGCGCCATCGCCGTGCGCGCGGATGTCGTGCACGTCGAGCGACCACACGCCGCGGGCACGGGCGCGGGCGGCGAGCGAGTGGCCGAGCGTACCCGGGAACATGTCCGGGAACAGCGTCAGCACGTGCGCCCGCCAGGGCGCGGCGGTCGGCGCGTCGTTCATGCCCGCGCCTCGATCTCGTCGGGGCGGCAGACGGTCAGCACCCGCCGCGCGAGGTCGACCGCCGGCACCGAGGCGCGCGTGAACGGCACCAGGAACGCGCCCCGCGCATCGCCGGGCGGCGCGATCTCGAGGCTGGCGCCGGCGCCGTAATCATGCACCGCTCGTACCTGTCCGAGCACGTCTCCTGCCGGCGCGCGCGCGTCGAGCCCGACCAGGTCGGCAAGGTAGAACTCGTCCTCGTCGGGTTCGGGCAGGTCGTCGCGCGACACGTAGAGACGCGTGTTGACCAGCGCCTCGGCCGCGGCGCGGTCGGCGACGGTGCGGCCGTCGGGACCGGTCAGGGCGGCGACGCGCTCGCCGCGCCAGTCGATCCGCCAGGTTCCCCCGTCGGCGTCGCGGAGACGCATCGCGGCGAGTGCCGCATCGCTCGACGCATACGACGTGACATGAACCAGGCCGCGCACGCCGTGCGGCCGACCGATCACGGCGACGAGGATGTCGCGTGCGCTCCCCTCCCGCCCGTTCCTGTCCTGACCGTCCATTCCGGTGCGCCCGCGTGCCGTCCGCTCAGGCCGACGCGGACGCCGCGTTGGCGGCGGCGCGTGCCTGCGCCTTCTTCTTCGGCGCCGACTGCTTCGGCTGCTCGCGATACGCGGGCTTCGGCGCGAGGCCGGCATGGCCGAGGAAACGCGCGACGCGGTCGGTCGCGATCGCGCCCTGGCCGATCCAGTGCGTGATGCGCTCGCCCTCGAGGCGGACGCGCTCGGCGTGTTCGGCCGGCAGCATCGGATTGTAGGACCCGACCTTCTCGATGAAGCGGCCATCGCGCGGCGAGCGGCTGTCGGCGACCACGATGTGGTAGTACGGACGCTTCTTCGCGCCGGCGCGGGCAAGTCGGATCTTCAGACCCATGGAGGGTGTTCCTTCGCTGATCTCTGGGGGGAGTGGGTTGGTCAGAAGGGCCGGCGGCCGCCGGTCGGCGGACCGCCGCGGCCACGGGGTCCGCCCGGGCCGCCGGCGCCGCCGAGACCGCCCATCAGCGCGCCGAGGCCGCCGCGCATCAGGCCCTTCTGGCCGAGCTTGTTCATGCGCTTCATCATCGTCGAGATGTCGTCGAACTGCTTGAGCAGCCGGTTGACCTCCTGGACGGTCGCGCCCGAACCGGCCGCGATCCGGCGCTTGCGCGACGCCTTGATGATGTCCGGCGTGCGACGCTCGACGCGCGTCATCGACGAGATGATCGCCTGCTGACGCTTGAGGATCGAGGTGTCGAGATTGGCGCCTTCGAGCTGGTCCTTGATCTTGCCGACCCCGGGCAGCATGCCGAGGATGCCCGAGATCGAGCCGAGCCTGCCGATCTGGCGCAACTGGCTCGCGTAGTCCTCGAGGTCGAACTTGCCGCGCAGCATCTTGTTCGCGACGCGCTCGGCCTCCGCCTCGTCGAGCGTCTCGCTCGCGCGCTCGACCAGGCCCGCGATGTCGCCGAGGCCGAGGATCCGGCCGGCGACGCGCTCCGGATGGAATTCCTCGAGCGCGTCGAGCTTCTCGCCCGATCCGGTGAGCTTGATCGGCGCGCCGGTGACGTGGCGCATCGAGAGCGCCGCACCGCCGCGGGCATCGCCGTCCATCCGGGTCAGCACGACGCCGGTCACGCCGAGCGCCTCGTTGAACGCGCGGGCGGTGTTGACCGCGTCCTGGCCGGTCATCGCGTCGACGACGAGCAGCGTCTCGTGCGGGCTGGTCGCGTCGCGGACGGCGCGGACCTCGTCCATCAGCTCCTGGTCGATCGACAGCCGGCCGGCGGTGTCGAGGATGACGACGTCGTAGCCCTCACGCCTGCCGGTATCGAGGGCGCGCCGGGCGATGCCGACCGGGCCCTGGCCCATCACGATCGGCAGCGAGCCGACGCCGGCGCGTTCGGCGAGCTGCTGCAGCTGCAGCTGGGCGGCCGGACGCTGCACGTCGAGGCTCGCCAGCAGCACGCGGCGGCGCTCGCGCGTCGCCAGCCGGAGCGCGATCTTGCCCGACGTCGTGGTCTTGCCCGAACCCTGCAGCCCGACCATCAGCAGGATGGCGGGAGGGGCGACCGCGAGGTTGAGCGGCACCGCGCCGGCGCCGCCGAGTGCCGCGACGAGGCAGTCGTTGACGATCTTCGCGACCTGCTGGCCGGGCGAGATCGCGTCCAGCACCTCGGTGCCGAGGGCGCGCTCGCGCACGCTGGCGACGAAGTCGCGCACCACGGGGAGCGCCACGTCGCTGTCCAGCATCGCCAGGCGCACTTCGCGCAGCGCCTCGGTGACGTCGCCCTCGCTGAGGCGGCCGCGCTTGCCGAGCCGGTCGAAGACGCCGGTGAGCCTGCCCGAGAGGGCGTCGAACATGGTCGGCTGTCGCTCCAACGAAGGACGCGCCGCTGCGCGAGCCTTCGCGGAGCGGCGTGACGGGTCGCGGTGCGTTACGGGAGCGGCGCCGGCAAGTCAAGCCACCGTCGGTCGGGGCGGCGCATCGCCTTGCGGTGCGGCGCGATCCGGGGTCAAACGGCCCCGGCTGGTGGCGAGGGTGAGCGATGGCGCGTGTCTCGATCGGCGACCGCGTGTCGGATCTCGGCGACACCCACGAGGGCACGCTGGTCGATATCGACGGCACCACCGGCTACGTGCTGCAGAAGAACGGCGTCGAGCTTGAATTCCCGCTCGACCGGCTGAAACCCTACGAGGCACCGCCGCCGGCGGAGGTGCGGACGCTCTCGGGACCGCTCCGCGACCGCGCGCTCGGCCCGGACGCGCGGCGATTGCTGGCGTCGGTTCCGCCCGACCTGATCGCCGCGGTCGCCAAGAGCCACGACACGAGCCGGGACGGCGCGGCCGGTCGCACCGAGTTCGCGTCGCTGCCCGAGGACAAGAAGCTCGACGCGATCAGGATCCACCTGCCGACCTTGCCGCAGCGGCTGCTGGCACCGCACATGCGCCTGGTGATCGCGTTCCGCGATCTCGCCCGACCGGCGCGTCGCCAGTAACGCGGCGTGGAACGCCAGGGCTCTGCCCTGGACCGGGTTCCCTCCGCGCAAGCGCGAAGGGGCCCGACGCCAAGGGCCCGACGCCAAGGGCCCGACGCCAAGGGACAGTCGTCCTTTGAATCCCTCTCAGGGAGGAAGACCCCGGGCGTCGTAGGTGCGGGCAGGTGCCGTCGGCCGCCTCGGCGAGTCCGGGGTCCAGGGGGCGGAGCACCTGGCCTTCCCTACCGCCGCTCCGCGAACGGATTGTCCGTCCCGCGGGCGAGCAGGCGGATCGGGACGCCCGGCAGGTCGAACTGGTCGCGCAGCCCGTTCACCAGGTAGCGGCGGTAATCCTCGGGCGTCTTCTCGGCGCGGGTGCCGAACAGCACGAAGGTCGGCGGGCGTGCCTTGGCCTGGGTCATGTAGCGGAGCTTGAGGCGGCGGCCCTCGACCAGTGGCGGCGCGTGGCGCTCCAGCGCCGCCTCGAACCAGCGGTTGAG
Source organism: Acetobacteraceae bacterium (assembly GCA_965199345.1). Lineage (GTDB taxonomy): Bacteria > Pseudomonadota > Alphaproteobacteria > Acetobacterales > Acetobacteraceae > CAXTPV01. The sequence goes on along the minus strand of CBDARA010000002.1, from coordinate 1,255,133 downwards.
TTCGCCGGTCGAGACCCGTCGGTTCCACACCCGCGCGAGATTGCGGCAGGCCGGCAGCAGACGGCCGACGCCCTCGCCGGTCAGCGCCGACAGGCTGACCACCGGGATGCCCTTCATCTGGGCGAGGCTGCCTTCGAGGCGGTAGGCGATCGCCTTGCGGGTGGCGTCCCGGTCGGTGACGGCGTCCCATTTGTTGAGCGCGAGCACGCAGCCCCTGCCCTCGCGCTCGATCAGGCGGGCGATCTGCAGGTCCTGCTCCTCGACGCCGAGCGTCGCGTCGAGCACGAGCACGACCACCTCGGCCATCTTCAGCGCCTCGATCGTCGCCGAAACCGACATGCGTTCGAGCGACGCCTCGATACGGGCGCGCTTGCGCATGCCGGCGGTGTCGACGAGCGCGATCTCGCCCTCGGCATCGGCGAGCGCCACCGTCACCGCGTCGCGGGTCAGGCCCGGTTCCGGGCCGGTGATCATCCGCTCGGTGCCGATCAGGCGGTTGAGCAGGCTCGACTTGCCCGCGTTGGGCCGCCCGACGATCGTCATCCGGAGCGGACCGGGCGGGCGCTCGGCCTCCTGCCCGTCGGGGTCATCCTCGGTGACCTCGGGCGCCGGCTCGGGCGGCAGCCGGTCGGCGATCTCGCCCATCAGGTCGGCGATGCCTTCGCCGTGCTCGGCCGACACGGCGACCGGCGTCCCGAGGCCGAGCGAGAACGCCTCCATCGCGCCGGCGGCGCCGCCGCGTCCCTCGGACTTGTTCGCGACCAGCAGCACGGGCCGGTTCTGCCGCCGCAGCCAGGCGGCGAAATGCGCGTCGGCCGGCGTGATGCCGGCGCGGGCGTCGACCACGAACAGCACCAGATCGGCGGACGCGACCGCCGTCTCGGAGGATTGCCGCATGCGGCCGAAGATCGTCTCGGGCGCGGCCTCCTCGAGGCCGGCGGTGTCGACGAGGCGCACCTCGCGGCCGCGGAGCCGCGCGGTCGCGTCCTTGCGATCGCGCGTGACGCCCGGCTCGTCGGACACCAGCGCGCTCCGTCGTCCCGCCAGGCGGTTGAACAGCGTCGACTTGCCGACATTCGGCCGCCCCGCCACGACGACCGTGGGCAAGGGGGTCATGCCATCTCAGCGGAACGCGGTGAGGGTGCCGTCATCGGTCAGCACCAGCAGCAAGCCGCCGCCGGCGATCGGCGCCTGCGCCGAAGCCGGCCGCTTCAGCTTGCGCAACGCCTCGATCTCGCCCTCGGCCGGATCGAGCACCACCATCGTCGCGTGATCGCTCACCAGCACCAGCTTGCCGCCGGCGACCGTCGGTCCCGACCACAGGATCGGCTGCTTCTCGGTGTTCGGCCGCATGTAGCGAGGCAGCACGCTGGTCCAGCGGACGTGGCCGCTCGCCTCGTCGAGGCAGACCACCGTCTGGTCGGTGGTGAGCAGGAAGATCCAGTCGCCGGTGACGACCGGGCTCTGCGTGCCGCCGACCGCGCGTTCCCAGACGCGCCGGCCGGTGCGGAGATCGGTCGCGGTGATCAGTCCGCCGGCGCTGATGGCGTAGACGGTGTCGCGGTCGATCACCGGCAGCCCGTAGATCGAGGCGAACTCGAGCGGGCTCGCGCCCGTGAGGCCGCCGAGCGTGTCGGTCCACAGCACCGACCCGTCGAGGCCGTTGAGCGTCGCGAGCTCTCCCGAACCGAACCCGGCGACCACGATGTTGCCCGACGCGGCAGGCGCGGGCTGGCCGAGCAGCTGGTCGAACGAGCCCTGCGCCGCGTAGGACCAGTCGGTCTTGCCGGTCGCGGCATCGAGCGCCAGCAGACGCTGGTCGATCAGGCCGAACATGACCTTGCCGCCTTCGGCCGTCGGCGCCGAACGGGCGGGCACCTGCGTCGAAACCCGCCAACGCATTTTGCCGGTCGCGGCATCGACCGCCACCGCGGTCGCGAGACCCGTCGCGCCGTAGATCGCGCCGTCGGCATAGGTGATGCCGCCGCCGATATTGCTGCTCTTGACCTTCTTCGGGTGCACCGCGAGGTGCCACAGTGGCCGCCCGGTTCGCACGTCGAACGCGTCGATGTTGGCGTCGGAATCCATCGTGTAGACGCGCCCGTCGGCGACCAGCGGCGATGCTGACAGACGCGACCGGAAACCCTGCCCGCTGCCGATCCTGACGCTCCAGGCGACCTGGTCGCTGCCGCTCCAGCTCGGGTTCGCGGCGACATGGGTCGCGACCCGACCGGGCTGCGGCCACTCGTCGCCACCGTTGTCGGTCGGCACGGTGACGGCGCGCCCGGCGAGGGCCGGGTCGGGCACGAGGCGGATGGTGGTGGGCATGATGTCGATCCGGTGCCCGGGCGTGATCGGCTTCTTGTCCTCGTCGAACAGGCCGCAGCCGGCGAGGCCGACGAGGCCGGCGGCACCGAGCCCGGCCCGCACGAGGCGGCGGCGCGGGAAAGCGGTGCGGTTCACCGTGCGGCACTCCCGTTGGCGGCAACGGCCGGGCCGAGCGCCTGCAGCATCGTGCTCGCCCGCTCGCGAAGGCTTGTGGGCGCACCGCCGTCCGCGACGAGGAGCGACAGCGTGCGCCGCGTCGCGTCGGTGTGGCCGGCGGCGAGGTCGATCATCGCGCCGGTCTCGAGCGCGAGCGGGCGGAAGGGCGCGCCGGGCTGCTCCAGGATGGCCAGTTTCGACGCCGCCTGCCGCGAGGCCGATCCCGCCGGAAGGCGTGCGACGGCGAGCAGGGTCGCGAGCTCGCGAAGCCGCTCCGGCGCCTGCGCGTCACCGGCGACGCGGTCGAGCACGCGGATCGCGGCCGCGTCGTCGCCGCCATCGCCCAGCAGCGCCGCCTCGCGCAAGCGGGCAAGCGTACGGATGCCGGGCACGGGCGCGTCGTCGAGCGAGCGGAACAGGGCGAGCGCGCGGGCGTCCGGCGCGCCGGGCGTGGCGGCGTCGCCGGCAGCCTCCGCCGCGAAGAACGTCTGGGAGAGGCGGGCGTCGCGCGCGTGACCGCGCTCCACGGACCACTGCCACAGCCCGAGCAGCGCCACGAGCAGCACGAGGGCCGCGAGTCCGAACGGCCCCCATCGGCGCACTGCCGCCCGGGTCCGCTCCGCCCTGACATCCTCATCCACTTCGGCAAACAGATCCGCCACGTCGTCCCGCTTCCTCGCGAAAGGCGCGGACCATAACGACGCGGCACTGGTCGGGCAAACCGGAGCGCCACGTTGCGGCCGCGCGAGCCCGTGCGAGGCCGTGCGAGGCACGGCGACGGAGCGCGGGCGGGCCCCGCGCCGGAAACCGGGCGGTAAGGATCGGGTGCGACACTGGCGTCCGTGTCGCCGCACGCCGCCTTCGCCCCGCTGCTCGCGCTCATGCTCACCGCCTGCGCGCCGGGCACGGTCGTGCCGGTCGTCGGCGGGTTGGGCGTCGACATCGCCGTCTTCCATCGTGACCTGTTCGACATGCTGGTGTCGGGCCTGAGCGGGCGCGACTGCTCGGTGGTGCGTCTCGATCGCGGCGAACGCTACTGCCGGCCGATCCCGCCGCCGCCGCCGCCGGTGCCCTACTGCACCAGAAGCCTCGGCGTGGTCGATTGCTGGGCCGATCCGGGCGCGATGACCGATCTCCCGCCCGAGGTCGCGGATGGGCCGCGCGGCCTGACACCGATCCAGGAACGGGACCGGACCGCGCCCTGGCCGAACCTGTTCTGAGCCCAACCTGCTCCGAGCCGAACCTGTTCCGAACGGGGTTTCCATTGCCGATCGTGGTGGCGTTGTCGGTCGCGGCCGGGTCACCGTTCGACGCGTTCGCCGACGCGACGCGTCGCGTTCTCCGCTCGTCGCGCGGCGTGTCGCCGGATGGAGCCGGGCGGGCGCGATCAGTCGAACCGCGCGAGCCGCCCTTCGGGCCGTGCCGCGACCGTGCCGTCCCGCATGGCGATGTGCCCGCGCACGACGGTCATCACCGGCCAGCCGGTGACCGAGACGCCGTCGAACGGCGACCATCCGCACGGGGACGCCAGCGCCGACGCCTCGATGCGGCGGCGCGCCCGTAGATCGACCAGCGTGAGGTCGGCGTCGTAGCCGCGCGCGATCCGACCCTTGGCCCGAAGACCATAGACGCGGGCGGGACCCGCCGACATCAGGTCGGCCAGGCGCCCGATCGTCAGCCGCCCGGCCGCCACGTGGTCGAGCATGATCGGCAGAACGGTCTGCACGCCGGTCAGCCCCGCCGCGGTGTCGGGCCACGGCCTTTCCTTGGCGGCGCGCGGATGCGGCGCGTGATCGGAACCGATCGTATCGACGCGCCCGTCGGCGACGGCGCGCCATGCCGCGTCGACGTGACGCCGGTCGCGGAGCGGCGGGTTCATGATCGCGTAGCCGCCGAGGCGCTCGGTGCATTCGGGCGCGACCTGGCTGAGATGGTTGACGAGCACTTCGACGGTGACGAGGTCGCGGTGGCGCGGGAGGAAGTCGAGCTCTTCCTCGGTCGAAACATGCAGGATGTGGATCGGGCGATCGGTGGCGCGGGCGGATGCCACGATGCGGCGCGTGCCGAGGAACGCGCATTCCTCGTCGCGCCAGCGCCGATGGTCGTCGAACGTGCCGCCCGCTGCGAACAGCGCGCGGCGCGCCTGCAGGCGTTGCTCGTCCTCGCTGTGGAAGGCGACGCGGCGCCGGCCCGACGCGAGCACGCGCGCGATGCCGTCGTCGTCGCCGACCAGCAGGTCGCCGGTCGAGCTGCCGGCGAACACCTTGATCGCGGCGACGCCGGGCCTGCGCTCGAGCGCGGCGAGCGAGGCGGCGTTCCCGGTGGTCGCGCCGACATAAAGGCCGACGTCGCAGAAGGCGACGCGCTCGGCATGCGCCGACTTGATCGCGAGCGTTTCGGCGTCGACCGTCGGCCGCGTCGTGTTCGGCATGTCGAAGATCGTCGTGACGCCGCCGAGCACCGCGCCGCGCGTGCCGGTCGCCAGCGTCTCGACGTCGGGCCGGTCGGCCTCGCCGCCGTCGCGAAAATGCACATGCGGGTCGATGATGCCAGGCAGCACCGTGAGACCGCGCGCGTCGATGCGGGTCGCGGCGTCGTCGCCGGCGGTGATCCCGATCGCGGCGATCCGCCCGTCGGCGATGCCGATCGCGGCCTCGACGCTGCCGCCCGGCAGCACCAGCGTGCCGCCCTCGATGATCAGGTCGAACCGCACCATGGCGCCCTCCGAGAGCACGTTCAGCCAGACCGGAACCGGTCTGGCTGAAGGTCGTGCTCCAGAAACCTAGTGGATAGAGCCGCTCAGCGTCGTGCCAGGGCGCCGAACACGTCGTCGCCGTCCGGCATCTGGCCCGAGACGTGGATCCGGTGCCAGAGCGCGTAATAGAGCAGCGTCCAGGCGGCGTGACGCGCCCGCCGCCCGTCGGCGGCACGGAACAGCGCGCGCACCCGGGACGGCTCGGCGATCGCCTCGATCGCGGGGGCACGCGCCACGAGCTCGCCCAGCCGGTCGCCGGCCGACGCGATCCAGTCGCCGACCGGGACGGTGAACCCCTGCTTCGGTTCGAACGGTCGGCTCTCGGGACAGGCCGAGGCGAGCCACGTGCGGAGCAGGTGCTTGCCGAGGCCGTGGCGGGTCTTGAGCCGGTCGGGCAGGCGGAACGACGCCGCGGCGACCACCGGATCGAGGAACGGCGTGCGGCCCTCGATGCCGTGCGCCATCAGGCAGCGATCGAGCTTGAGCAGGAGGTCGTTGGGCAGCCAGTCGGCCATGTCGACGGCTTGCGCGGCGGCGAAGCGGCTCCTGCCGTCGCCACCCGACGCCGCCGCCTCGGCGGTCCGCAGCCCATCGCGCCAGGCGCTCCGAGCCGACGGGCGCAGCACGTCGAGCCCGTCGAAACGACCCTTGGCGCGCGCCGGCCGGCCGCCCTGCCACCAGGGCCGCATCGCGCGACGATAGCGGCCGTAGCCGCCGAACATCTCGTCGCCGCCCTCGCCGGACAGGATGACCTTCATGCCTTCCGCCCGCGCGCGTCGGGCCAGCAGCCAGGTCGGGATGATCGCGTAGTCCGCGACCGGGTCGTCGGTCGCGGCGACGATGGCGGGCAGATGACGCCACACCGTCTCGCGATCGATGGTGAGCGTGTCGTGGCGCGCGCCGAGCGAGGCGGCGAGGCGTGCCGCGTGCGCCGACTCGTCGGCGGCACCCGGCACGTCGAAGCGTGCGGTGAAGCTTCGCACCGGCGCACCCTGCCGGGTGATCGCGGCGAGCAGCGCCGTGCTGTCGATACCGCCCGAAAGGAACAGCCCGGTGCCGACGTCGCTCCGGAGATGGGCGGCGACGCTGTCGGCGAGCGCCGCGTCGAGCCGCACGAGCGCCGCGTCCTCACCGATCTCCTCCGGCCCGCCTTCCGGCAGCGCGCTCATGTGCTGCCGGTCGAGCACGTGTCCGTCGACGATGCGGACCGTCTCGCCCGGCCCGAGCCGCTCGATGCCGGGGAAGATCGTGTCGCGGCCGGTGGTGAAGCCGAGTTGCAGCAGCTCGTGGCACTTGTCGGCGCGCATCTCGCCCGCGGCGCCGCCGACGCCGCCCCTGATCAGCGCGCCCGCCTCGGACGCGAAGGCGACGCCGTCCGGACCGGTCGCGAGATAGAGCGGTTTGATGCCGAACGGATCGCGCGAGAGCAGCAGCGCGCGCGCCGCGCGGTCGTGCAGCGCGATCGCCCACATGCCGCGAAGACCGCCGGCGAAGCTGCCGCCTCGCTCGAGATACAGCCGGAGCGCGGTCTCGCAGTCGCTGCCCGTCGCGTAGGCGGCGGGTGCGCGCTCGGCCCGCGCCGCGAGATCGTTGTAGATCTCGGCGTTCGCGACGAGGGCCGTGTCGCCGCCGAACAGCGGCTGGTCGCCGCCCGCGAGGTCGACGATGGCGAGCCGGCAGTGCAGCAGGGCGACGCGACCCACGACGGAGGACCCGGTGCCGTCCGGGCCGCGATGGCCGAGGGCTGCCGCGAGCGAGGCGAGCCGCGCCTGGCTCGGCGGCGCCGCGCCCGGCACGATCGCGAGACCGCCGATGCCGCACATCAGGCGGACCCGCCGATCATGCGCGCGAGCCCCGCGCGCCAGCGGGCGAGCACGGGCCGCTCCGCGTGGGCGGTCTCCCACTCGGCCCGCGCCGCGGTCGCGAGACGGGCCGCGCGCGCCGGATCGTCGAGCAGGGCGGCGATCGCGTCGGCGAGCGCCGCGTCGTCGTCGACCGGGACCAGCAGTCCGGTCCGGTCCGACGCGAGAAGGGCGGCGGGTCCCTCCGAGGCGGCGGCGACGATCGGCCGCGCCGACGCCATCGCCTCCATCACGACGTTGCCGAGCGGCTCGTGCCGCGACGGGCAGACGAACAGGTCGGCGCCGGCGAGCAACGCCGCGCCGTCGTCGCGCCAGCCCGGCCAGCGCACGCGCGCGGCGACGCCCGCATCGCGCGCGTGCGCCTCCAGCGTCGCGCGCTCGGGACCATCGCCGGCGATCACCAGGACGGCGCGCGGCACGCGGGCGAGCGCGCGGATCAGCACGTCGAAGCCCTTGTTCGCGTGCAGCCGGCCGAGCGCCAGCACCAGCGGCGTGGACGACGCCACGCCGAGCCGCTCGGGTCGGGTGCCGGTGGGATCGGGCGAAAAGTTCGGCAGATGGTGGACGCGCGACGCCGGCCAGCCCTCGCGGACCATCCAGTCCGCCAGCGGCGCCGTGTTGGCGATCAGCTCCGAGCAGCGGCGGAAGCGCGCGAGGTCGTAGTAGCCGCCGAGCCTCGCCGCGAGCACCCAGTCGCCGCTGGGCGCGAAGCGGGCGGCGCGTCCCATCCAGGCGATCGCGATCTCGGGCCGGAACTGCCGGCAGGCGCGCCGGAGGCCGCCGCCGGTGCGCCAGTCGAGCGCGCCGCCGAACGGCAGGGCCAATGGCGCGAGCCCGCCCGCCCGGAGGCGGCCGAGGCGCGCCGGCACCGGCCGCGTCGCGGCGAGCACCGCGTCGCCGGTGCCGTGCAGCGCGATCGAGAGCCGCTCGAAGAACAGTTCGGCGCCGCCGCCCTCCAGGCCCGCCATCATCTGGGCGACCCTCATGCCGCGCCGTCGGCGAGCAGCGCGAGCGCCGCGTCGCGCACGCGTGCCACGGTCAGGCCGGCGATCGGAGCGCCTCCCTCGGGGCCGGGCGCCACGATCGCGCGGGCATGCGGACCGCAGGGGGCGTATTCGGCGGCCCGGCTCGGCCCGAACAGGCCGATCGTCGGCGCGCCGGCCGCCGCGGCGAGATGCATCAGCCCGGAATCGTTGCCGACGAACATTGCGCTCCGCCGCAGCACGGCGGCTATGGACGGCAGTCCGAGCCGGCCGCGGAGGTCGATCGCGCCCGGCAGCGCGTCGAGCACCGGCGCCGCCCTCGCCCGCTCCGCCTCGCCCGGTCCCGCCAGCACGACCGGTCGCCAGTCGCCGCCTTCCCTCTCGGCGACCGCACGGTAGAGGCTGACGAAGCGGTCGGCGGGCCAGATCTTGCCGTCCCAGTTCGCGGTCGGGCCGAGCGCGAGATAGCGCGGTCCCGGCGGCAGCAGCCGCGCCGCCTCGTCCTCGTCGGCGGGCGCAGTCCAGACCGCGGGTGCGATGGCGGCGGGCGGCAGGCCGAGTGCCCCCGCCAGATGGCCGAGGCGGTGCCCGGGCCGGCGGCCGCCCCGCATGATTACCCGGCGTCCGGCGCGCGGCAGCAGCAGCGTGGTCGCCGAGCCGCGGAGGTCGATCGCGAGATCGAAGCGTTGCAGGACGCAGCGCGCCCAGAGCAGCGCCCAGTGCGCGTCGAAGCGCCGCTTCTCGACCACGAGCACCCGCTCGAGGCCGGGCAGCCGTGCCCACAACCCGCTGGCCACGGGGCCGCAGCAGACCGTGAACCGGGTGCCGATCCGCGTCCGGCGCAGGTGCTCGACGAGAGCGGTCGAGAGGACCGCGTCGCCGAGCCGCGTCGCGGTGATGAAGAGCACATGCATGGGCGCGCCACGGTTCTTGCCCCAGGCAAGCGCCGGGGCCAAGTCCCGGCCATGACCCGCATCGCTTTCCTGCCCGATCGCGCCGTCGTCGCCGTGAGCGGTCCGGATCGCGTCTCCTTTTTGCAGGGACTGGTGTCGAACGACGTCGCCGCGTTGCGGGACGGCGAGGCGCTCTGGGCGGCCCTGCTGACGCCGCAGGGCAAATACGTCACCGACTTCCTGATGCTGACGGATGGCGCGCGGATCCTGCTCGACGTCGCGCGCGACGACGCGCCCGGTCTCGCGACCAAGCTGTCGCGGTTCCGGCTGCGCGCCGACGTCTCGGTCGAGGCGACCACGCTCGCGGTGCACGCTGTCTGGAACGGCGAGGAATGGCCCGCTTCGTCCGGTGCGATCGCTGCCCGCGACGGGCGGCTCGCGGCGGCGGGACATCGTCTGCTGCTGCCGGCGCCGCTGGCCGATGCGCCGGACGATGCGTCCGACTACGACCGCCATCGCCTGCTGCTCGGCCTGCCGGATGGGTCGCGCGACCTCGAGCCGGGACGCTCGGTGCTGCTCGAAGGCGGCTTCGACGAGCTCGGCGGCGTGTCGTGGACCAAGGGCTGCTACATGGGCCAGGAACTGACCGCGCGGACACGCTATCGCGGCCTGCTGAAGCGGCGGCTGGTCCCGGTCGGTTCGGTGTCGGCCGGCAGCTTGCCGGCAGCCGGCACGATCCTGCTCGACGAGGCGGGGCGCGAGGCCGGCACGATGCGCTCCTCACGCGACGGGTTCGGGATCGCGCTGCTCCGGCTCGAGCGGATCGGCGAGACGCTGCGCACCGCGGACGGTGCGGCGGTGCGCGCGCGCGTGCCCGACTGGATGCGGCTGCCCGCCGCGGACGTGGCCGCCGCGGACGTGCCCGCCTTGGACGTGGCCGACAGCGCGTGACCGAGGCGCTGATCGAGCGGATCCGTTTCGACCGCGAGGGCCTGGTCGCCGCGGTCGCGCAGGCGCACGACAGCGGCGACGTGTTGATGGTGGCCTGGATGAACCGCGACGCCGTGCGCGAGACGGTCGAGACCGGGCGGGTCTGCTATTGGAGCCGCAGCCGCGGCGCGCTTTGGCGCAAGGGCGAGCGGTCGGGCCAGGTGCAGCGGCTGCGGGAGCTGCGGCTGGACTGCGATGGCGACACGTTGCTGCTGCTGGTCGAGCAGGAGGGTGTCGCGTGTCACACCGGCCGTCGCGCCTGCTTCTACCGGGCGTGGCGCGACGGCGCGCTCGAGACGGTGCTGCCGGTGGAGGTCGCGCCCGACACGCTCTACGGCGACGGTGCGACCACGCGGTAGCGAGGGCGCCATGGTCCGCGCGGTCTTGACGCAAAAACTCGTCGACACGAGGCCGCAACTTTCGCCTGTCGGCGTCGTCATCTGAGTGACGCAACACGGAAAGAGAGCAGATGTTCGATTACATCTTCTTCGCGATCGTCGGCATTCCGTTCCTGCTCGGGATCTTTGTCCTGGTGACCGGCCGCTAGAGCGTTCGCTCGTCAGGCTCGCGTCTTCCGTCATAGGGGTCGGTGCCCGGTTGGGCGCCGGCCAGACGCTGACGTGAGCGAGGCCACTTCCTGGATCGGCGGCGGCGGCGCCCGCAGCGGTTCGGCATCAGGCATTTACGTCGAGCAGTCCCTGCGAGCCCGGGCTGCCTGCGCTCTTGCTCGAGCCGGGCTTGGCGTCGCCTCCGGTGGTCGTGGTCGAGATCACCACCCCTGATGAATTGGTGACTGTCGTGGTGGTCGAGCCGTTCGGGTTGGTCACGGTCGTCGTCGCGTCGGCCGAATTCCCGGACGCCGCTCCGGCGGCCGACCCTGTCGACCCGCCGCCCGGAGGAGCGCCGCGCGAGAAGGCTCCTGAAACCTCGCCGTTCACCGAAATCCCGGTCATCCCGCTCGCCTCGTCCTTCGGGCCATTCTGCGCGTCATTGGCAAAGGAGACGTTAAGCCCGCACGGTCGGACGGACCGCGTCGACGGTGAGCGGCCCGGAGGCTACGGCACCGCGGCGCCGCGGCGGTTGAGATAGATCGCGTGCACCGTGGTCTCGGCCGTGATGAACAGACGTGATCCGAACCGGCCGCCGAAGCAGAGATTGGACACGATCTCGGGGACCACGATGCGGCCGAGCAGCGTGCCGTCGGGACTGACGCAGTGCACGCCGTCGCCGGCGCTGGTCCAGACATTGCCCTCGCTGTCGCAGCGGAACCCGTCGGCCGCGCCCACGGCAGGCGCGTAGAACGACCGCCCCTCGCCGATCCGCCCGGCGCCGAGATCGAGCACGTCGAACACCCGGATCTCGCGCTTGACGTTGGGATCGAACATGCGACCGGTCTCGGCGATATAGAGACGCTTGCCATCCGGCGAGAAGCAGAGCCCGTTCGGACCATCGAACGCGTCGGTCACGATCGACAGCGCGCCGCTCCGCCCGTCGAGGCGGTAGACGCGGCAGGGCTGCTCCTCCTCCGCGACGCCCTCGCCTTCGTAGTCCTGCGCGATGCCGTAATGCGGATCGGTGAACCAGATCGCGCCGTCCGACGTGACGACGACGTCGTTCGGCGAGTTGAGTCGCTTGCCCTCGTAACGATCGGCCAGGATCGTCACCGTGCCGTCGTGTTCCGTGCGCGCGACCGCGCGCGCGCCGTGCAGGCAGGAAATCAGCCGGCCTTCCCGATCGCGCGTGTTGCCGTTCGCGAAGCGGCTCGGCTGCCGGTAGACCGAGGCCCCGATCCCTTCGATCCACCGCATGATCCGGTTGTTCGGGATGTCGCTGAACAGGAGGGTGCCGCTGTCGCCGAACCAGACCGGACCTTCGGACCAGCGCAGGCCCTGCGCGAGCGTCTCGAGCCGCGCGTTGAAATGGACGTAGCGCGCGAAGCGTTTGTCGACGATCTCGCGGTCTCGCATCAGCGCCCCCAGATCCTGGCGTACACGTCCCGGTAGCCGTTGTCCGGATCGAACAGATCCTTCTTGCCGCCATCCTCGTCGATGTTGGCGACCGTCACGAGATGCACCGGCGTCACGTAGAGCGACGGCTTGGCGCCGGCGAAGGCGCGGTTCAGCTCGTCGATCACCTGCCAGCCATGCAGCTGCAGCGGCTCTGGCACGGTGCCGGCCTGGAACTGGCCGTTGCGGATGCGCTCGTAGGCCGATTGGCTGCCGTCGCCCGCGCTGACATTGACCGGAGGACCGGCCGGATCGCGACCGGCGGAAATCAGCGGCGGCCCGATATAGTCGAAGTAGAGATCGTTGATGCCGAGGCTCCAGGTCCAGGTCTTGCCGAAGCGGCCGAGCAACGACGTGGTGAGCGGCGGCATCCGGGTGGACGTGTCGTCGAGCGGCGTGTCCTCGAAGGCGAGGACCTTGCAGCCCGGGCAGGCGGCGATCGTGTCGCGCATCCAGTGGCCCTTCGCCAGCGCCATCGCGTAGGCGCTGTCGGCGAAGATCACGACGTTGGCGTGGCCGTCGCTCTTGGCGATCGCGTAGTCCGCGGCGATCTCGGCGACGCGGTGATTGTCGCTGGTGACGTTGGTGAAGAGGTCGCCGTTCAGCATCGGCCCCGGTACCGGCCCGCCGTGCCAGGCGACCACCTTGATGCCGGCCTTGGTCGCCTGCTGGATGGTCGCGGCGGTCTGCACGGCGTCGAAGCCGCCGACGATGATCCCGTTCGGCTGCAACGCGATCGCCTGCGAAAAGGCCGACTGGATGCCGGAGACGCTGCCCTGACCGTCGACGATCCTGAGCGTCCAGCCGATCTTCGCCGCCGCCTGCTTGGCGCCGTCGCTGACCCCCTGGATACCGCCGTTCCGCATGTCGCCGGCGACATAGACGACCAGCTTGTGGGGCACGGCCTTCGGACCGGTGGTCGGACCATCCCAGCGCGTCACCGGCGCCACCGCCGCCGCGACCGCCGTCTTGGCGTCGGCGACCGGATCACCCGCGGCAGACGCGGCGAAGGGCGCGAAGATGAGGGCGGTCGCGGCGAACAGCTCGAGCCTTGTCATGCGGATGTCCTTGTTCTTGTTGTTTCCGGCCGGTTCGGCTCAGCCGCGGACGCGGGCGCGCTTCCGGCCGGTCCAGCCGGCAAGGCCGATCGCGAGCAACAGCGTCGCCCCGTTGAAGGCGGGCTCGACCCAGAAGGCACCGCCCATCTGCTCGATGCCGGAAATGCCGATCGCCAGCACGACGACGCCGACCACCGTGCCCCAGATGTTCACGCGACCCGGATTGATCGTCGTCGACCCGAGGAACGCGCCCACCAGCGCCGGCAGCAGGAACTCGAGGCCGACCGATGCCTGGCCGAGCCGGAGGCGGGCCGCCAGCACGACCCCGGCGACCGCCGTGATCAGGCCGGACAGCGTGAACGCGAGGATGGTGTAGCGGCGGGTCGGGATGCCGTTCAGCGCGGCGGCGCGTGGGTTCGCACCGATCGCGTAGAAGTAGCGGCCGAGCGGCGTGTAGACCGACATCACCCAGAGCGCCGTCGCGATCAGCGCGACGTAGACCGCGCCGATCGGGATCGGACCGATCGTCATGGTGTCGAGCCGAAAGAAGCTCGGGTCGAGACGGCCGATCACCTGCCGCCCTCCGGTCCACGCCAGCGCGACCGCGTAGGTCACCGTGCCGGTGCCGAGCGTCGCGATGAAGCTGTCGATCTGCGCCACCTCGACGAGAACGCCGTTGAGCAGGCCGAACATCGCGCCGAGCAGGAGCACGACCAGCACCGCGACAGGCCAGGGCAGCCCGTCGAGCTGCAGCGAGATCGCGAGAATGTGCCAGAGCACGACGCCGTAACCGACGGTCAGGTCGATCTTGCCGGTCATCATCGGCACCGTCGCGGCGAGGGACAGCATCGCGACCACCGCCTTGTCGCTCATGATCGAGCGCGCGTTCAGCCAGGTCGGGAACGTGTCCGGCAGGATGATCGAGAACACCACGACGAGCAGGATCGCCAGCAGGACAAGCCCGTAGATCGGCAGCAGCGTCGCGATCCGCGTGCCGATCGAGGCGCCCCGGAGAGCGCCGGGCGCCGGTTCCAGCGCGGTCGATTTCAGCGTGCTCATGCGGCGATCTCCGCAGGCGCGTCGGACATCCCGGCGGACGCGGCCCCGAGGATCGATGCGACCGAAAGGTCGTCGCCGACGATCTCGCCCGCCACGCGCGCGCGACTGAACACGACCGCGCGGTGGCAGATGCTCGCGACCTCCTCGAAATCGGTCGACACCACGACGATCGCGAGACCGTCGGCGAGCGCGTTCCGGATCAGCCCGTAGATCTCGGCCTTGGCGCCCACATCGACGCCGGCGGTCGGCTCCTCCAGCACGAGCAGGCGACGGGCGACGCCGAGCCAGCGCGCCAGCACCACCTTCTGCTGGTTGCCGCCCGACAGCGTCTCGACGGGTCGCTCCGGAAGGTTCGGCCGCAACCCCATGCGCTGCCCGGCCTCGCGCGCCTCGGCGCACTCGGACGCGGGCGTCCGGAGCGAGAACGTCCGCCGGCCGCGCGCCGCCGGGTTCAGCAGCAGGTTCTCGCGGATGCTGAGCGGCATGCCGAGGCTCTCGCCCACCCGGTCGGCGGCCACCAGACCGACGCCGAGCTTGATCGCGACGCTGGGGGACGCCGGCGCGAACGGCGCGTCGTCGAGCGACGCGCGTCCGGCCTCGATCGGCACGCAGCCGAACAGCGCACGGCCGATCGCGTCCTGACCGGCGCCGCGAAGGCCGACCAGTCCGACGATCTCGCCCCGGCGCACCGACAGATCGAGCGGTCCGGCGCCGCCCGCCTCGAAGCCTTCGAGGCGAAGGCGGACGGGCCCGGTCGGCGCCGCGGCACGGGCGAAGATCTCGGACGGCGGACGCCCGACGATCATCGCGACGAGATCGCGGCCATCCGTCTCGGCGACCGGCTTGGCGCCGACCAGGCGTCCGTCGCGCAGCACCGCGACCCGGTCGGCGACCGCGAACACCTCGTCGAGCCGGTGCGAGACGTAAATCATGCCGATCCCCTCGCCGCGCAGAACGCGGAGCCGGCCGATCAGGCGCTCCACTTCGTCGGCGGGCAAGCTCGCGGTCGGCTCGTCGAGCACGAGGACGGAGGCGTCGGCGGCGAGCGCGCGCGCGATCGCCACCAGCGACCGCTCGGTGCGCGACAAGGCCAGGATGCGCTGGTCCGGATCGATCGCGACGCCGAGGCGCTTGAGCGCGGCCTCGGCGCGGCGCCGTGCCCCGGGCCATGAGATCAGGCCGCCGCGCCGCGCGTAGCCGACGCCGAGCGCCACGTTCTCGGCGACCGTCATCCAGTCGACCAGGCCGAGATCCTGATGAATGAAGGCGACCGGCGCCGGTCCCGCGCGTCCGGCCGCGCGGTGCCGGTAGGGTTCGCCGCGCAACAGGATGCGACCCGCATCGGGCGCGTGGACGCCGGCGAGGCACTTGATCAGGGTCGACTTGCCGGCCCCGTTCTCGCCGAGCAGCGCCACGATCTCACCGGGCTCGACCACGAGCGAGACGTCGTCCACGGCGAGCGTGCCGCCGAACCGCTTCGAGACGTGCTCGAAGGCCAACAATGATGACATCGACGATCCCACCCCGGGGCCGGTCTTCCCGCGGTCCCGGCGCGCGGGCGCGACGGGACCGCTGCGAGACCGGCCTTGCCTTTCCGCTTGGCGAAAAGTTATCGCATCGGGGCCCGATCGCCGGAAAGACATTTCCGCACGGCCACGGAGAACCAACCATGCGTCCTGTCGTGCTCCAGCTCACGCCGCTGATGCGGTCCGTCCAGTCGGTGCTCGACGACGAGTACGAGGTGATCGCCTGGCCAGAGGACCAGCCCGGACAGGAAGCGCTGATCGCGTCGCGCGGCAGCGAGATCGAGGTCGCGACCACCAGCGGTCATCATGGCATCGACACCGCACTCGCCAAGCGACTGCCGAAACTCAAGCTCGTCGCGATCAACGGGGTCGGCTTCGATCGCGTCGACATCGACGCGATGAAGGCGCTTGGTGTCGCGGTCACCAACACGCCGGACGTGCTGACGGACGACGTCGCCGACGTCGCGATCGGGCTGATGATCAACGCGATGCGCCGCCTGCCCGCGGCCGAGCGGCACGTCCGCGAGGGACACTGGCCGAAACGCGACCCGAAGCTCGCCCGCACCGCGTCGGGCCGGCGCTACGGCATCCTCGGACTGGGACGGATCGGGCTCGCGATCGCCGCGCGCCTTGGCGGTTTCGGCGGCACGATCAGCTACTCGAGCCGGACGCGGAAGGACGTCGCCCACGCGTACTACCCGGACGCGCGATCGCTCGCCGAGGCATCCGACGTGCTGTTCATCGCCAACGCCGCCAACGCATCGACCCGCGGCATGATCGACCGCACCGTGCTCGACGCGCTCGGCCCCGACGGCATCATCATCAACGTCGCGCGCGGCGCCATCATCGACGAACCGGCCCTGGTCGCGGCGCTGGTGGAAGGGCGGCTCGGCGGCGCCGGACTCGACGTGTTCACCGACGAGCCGCACGTCCCGACCGAGCTCCTGACGCTCGAGAACGTCGCGCTGGCACCGCATGTTGGCAGCGCCACACACGAGACGCGGGAAGCCATGGGCCGGCTGATGCTCGACAACGTCGCCGCGCACGCCGCGGGCCGGCCGTTGCTGACGCCGGTGGAGTAGGAGGAAGGCCAGGGGCTCTGCCCCTGGACCCCGGCAACGCGCCAGGCGTTGAGCCTTTGCAATCCATCAGTTAAGGAAAACCCCGGGCCACACCATCGATGCCCGCGCGACCGGGGCCCGGGGTCGTCCTCAACCCGTGGGATCCAAGGGCCTCGGGCCCTTGGCGGGGTCCAGGGGCAGAGCCCCTGGCCTCACCTCAACCCCGCCAGCGCCGCCTCGAGCCGGTCCGCGTCGCCGGTCGACTGCGCGAGGCGTTCGCGCGTTTCGGCGACCACTTCGGGCTTCGCGCGATCGACGAAGTCGGCGCGGTCGAGCTTGGCCGAGAGTTTCGCGCCTTCCGCGCGGGCGCGGTCGCGCTCCTTGGCCAGACGGGCGCGTTCGGCGGCCAGATCGATCGCGCCGCCGAGCGGGACGAACAGGGTCGCCTCGTCGAGGATCGCCTGCGCGCATCCGGGCGGCGGCGCGCCGTCGAGTGCCGCGACGCTCTCGATGCGCGACAGGCGGGCGAACGCGTCCGACCAGGCCTGCGCCCGGGCGAGCGTCACGGGGGTGGCGTCGCGCAGCAGCAGCGTCAGGCGCGCCGACGGCGGCACGTTCAGCGTGGCGCGGAGGGTCCTGACCGCGCCGATCGCGCTCGTCACCCAACCGAGCTCCCGCCTCGCCGCCTCCGCCCCGGTGACCGCGACGGGTTCGGGCCAGGCGGCGCGCATGAGGCTTGCCGCCGCGGCGTGGCCAAGCGCGGCCGCGAGCGTTTCGGTGACGAACGGCATGATCGGGTGCAGCAGGCGCAGCACGGTGCCGAGCACGTGCGCCGACACCGCGCGCAGCGTCGGGTCGCCGGCGAAGGCGGGTTTGGCGAGCTCGAGGAACCAGTCGCAGAACACGTTCCAGGTGAAGCGCGTGCAGACGGCGGCGTATTCGTCGAAGCGGTAGGCGTCGAGTGCGGCGGTCGCGTGCGCGATGGCGTCGTTCGCCTCCGCGAGGATCCAGCGTCCGAGCGGCGTCGCGACATCGGCCGGAGCGAACGGGAGCGGGCTCGCCGCGTCGTTCATCTCGAGCAGGCGGGCGGCGTTCCAGATCTTGTTGACGAACGCGCCGTGCTCGGCGACGCGCCGGCCGGACAGTTTCACGTCGCGTCCCGGTCCGGTCAGCGTGCAGATGGTGAAGCGAAGCGCGTCGGTGCCGTGTTCGGCGATCAGCTCGAGCGGATCGATGCCGTTGCCCTTCGACTTGCTCATCTTCTGGCCGCGCTCGTCGCGCACCAGGCCGTGGATCACGACGTCGCGGAACGGCACGTCGCCGGTGAGGTGCAGCCCGAGCATCATCATCCGGGCGACCCAGAAGAAGATGATGTCGAAGCCGGTGACGAGCACGCTGGTCGGGTAGTAGCGGGCGAGCTCGGGCGTGGCGTCGGGCCAGCCGAGCGTCGAGAACGGCCACAGACCCGACGAGAACCAGGTGTCGAGGACGTCGGGATCCTGCGCGAGCGCGACGCTTTCGCCGTAGTGCGCGCGTGCCTGCGCGGCGGCGTCGTCTTCGTCGCCGGCAACGAACACGCGGCCGTCCGGGCCGTACCAGGCCGGGATGCGGTGGCCCCACCAGAGCTGGCGGCTGATGCACCAGGGCTGGATCTCGCGGAGCCAGGCGAAGAACGTGTTCTCCCATTGCCTGGGGTGGAACACGGTGCGGCCCCGTTCGACCGCGTCGATCGCCGCGGGCGCGAGTGCGGCGGCGTCGCAGTACCATTGCTCGGTGAGGCGGGGCTCGACCACGGCGCCACCGCGCTCGGCGTGCGGCACCTGGTGCACGTGCGGCTCGACCGCGACGAGCAGGCCGAGACGCTCGAGCTCGGCGACGATCGCAGCGCGCGCGTCCTCGCGGACCCGGCCGCCGAGGCCGCGGACGAAGTCCGGGTCGGCGAGGTCGGGCACGGACGCGAGCCCGTCCTCGATCTCGCCGAGGAACACGCGGGCATCGGCATCGAGGACCGAGGGCATCGCGAGACCGTGGCGCGCGCCGACGGCGAAATCGTTGAAGTCGTGCGCGGGCGTGATCTTGACCGCGCCGGTGCCCTTCTCGGGGTCGGAATAGGCGTCGGCGACGATCGGGATCCGGCGCCCGGTCAGCGGCACGATCGCCTCGCGTCCGACCAGCGCGGCGTAGCGCGCATCGGCGGGATGCACGGCGATTGCGGTGTCGCCCAGCATGGTCTCGGGGCGCGTGGTCGCGACCGTGACCGACTGCCCGTCGGCGCCGGCGACCGGGTAGCGGATGTGCCAGAGATGGCCGCGAACCTCGCGGCTCTCGACCTCGAGATCGGAGATCGCGGTGCGGAAGCCGGGATCCCAGTTGACCAGCCGTCGGTCGCGGTAGATCAGCCCCTCGCGGTGCAGTCGGACGAAGGTCGCGCGCACCGCGTCCGACAGGCCGTCATCCATGGTGAAGCGCTCGCGCGACCAGTCGAGCGAGGCGCCGAGGCGGCGGAGCTGCCCGGTGATCTTACCGCCCGAGCGCCCCTTCCAGTCCCAGACGCGGGCGAGGAAGGCCTCGCGTCCGATCGCGGCACCCGAGGAGCCCTCGGCGGCGAGCTCGCGCTCGACCATGAGCTGGGTCGCGATGCCGGCATGGTCGGTCCCCGGCACCCAGAGCGCGTCGCGGCCGCGCATGCGGGCGGCACGGACGAGGATGTCCTGCAGCGTCGTGTCGAGGGCGTGTCCGATATGGAGACTGCCCGTGACGTTGGGCGGCGGGATCACGATCGTGAATGGCGCGGCGCTCGACTGCGGATCTGCGGCGAAGGCGCCGCTCTCCTCCCAGGCGCGCGCGATCGCCGCCTCGGCCTCGGCATGCGTGAAATGCTTGTCCAACATGACGGGACTTCTAGCAGGGTGCTCCGAAGGGAGAGAAGGGCGCGGCTCCGACCCGGTCCGGCGCCCTCTCCTCCAAGACGGGCGGAGAGTGCCGAGCCGGCCGCGTCGCGCAGGGGCGGTGACGCGGGCGTCCCCGCACCGCGCCGCACCGCGCCGCGGCATCGGCGGGGCCCGTGTCGCGCGCGCGCGACCGATCGCCGCTGCGGACGCTCGGGGCGCTCAACCCCGTTCGGCGATCCGGGCGATCTCGGCGCGGACCAGTTTCTCGACCAGCGGCGGCAGTTCGGCATCGAGCCATTCGCGAAGCAGCGGGCGAAGCTCCTCCCGGACCAGATCCTCGATGGTCGGGCCGCCGCGATGCACGGCGACGCTGGCCTTTTCGCGAAAGGCGGTGCGAAGCGAGGCGAAGGCGCGACCGGCACCGCGGCCGGCCTCTTCGCCGAGCACGCCGCCTTGCCGCTCGCGGCCGGCTTCGACGCCCGGGCGGGGCACCGCCCGATCGTCTCCGGCCTCGCCCGGGTCGGCCGGACGTCCGGCGCTCGTCCCGGCGTGGCGGTCGGGTTCGGGTGCCTCGAAACCGTCGCGTGCCTCATCTGTGAAGGACGCATCGGCCGGATCGACGATCGTCGCGGGATCGAGGTCGAAGACCGCGTCGTCGCCCGGCGCCGGACGTCGATCGCCGGTCGCGCGCGCGGCGTCGGTCGCGAGGATGCGGCGCACCGAGTCGAGAATGCCGCGATCGGCCTCGCTGGTCGTCCGCCCACCGAGCCCGCCGTCAGGGCCGCCGTCGCCGGGTCCGCGTTCTCCGAGGCCGCGCTCCCCAACGCCACGCTCCCCAACGCCACGCTCATTGCGCTCGCCGATGCCGCGTTCGTTCATGTCCCGCCCTCCTGCTGCCGGCCCGGATGCCGGTCGCGGTCAGCGACCGGGCTGCGTCACGGCGTAGTCGTTCGTACCCCAGAGGCGGTCCTTGACCGCGTTGTAGTAGGCCGCGTCGTCGTAGAGCGGGACGTCGAGCCTGAGGTCCCGCGCCGTCAACCGTCCGAGCGCGTCCGCCACCTGGTAGGATGCGGTCACGAGCGTTGCCAGATTCTGAACGAGCGTGGTCTGCGCGTTGAGCAGGGTCTGCTGCTGCAGCAGAACGTCGAGCGTGGTGCTGGTGCCGACGATCGCCTGACGCTCCACGCCGTCGAGCGCGATGAAGCCGGCGCGCACGGCGGCGCGATCGCTGTCGATCGCCGCCCGCGAGGATTGCAGGATCTGCCACGAGCTGACCGCCTGCTGCAGCGCGGTGCGGCGCGCCTCGTCGACCTGGCGGTGCGCCATCTGCTCGGTCTGCCTCGCCTGGCGCACGGCGGCGTATTCGGCGCCACCCTGGTAGAGCGGGATGTTGAGGTTGAGCAGCGCCTCGAAACCCTGGGCGAAGACGCCCTGCTCGCCCTCGTTGTTCTGCTGGAAATATTCGCCTTCCGCCGACAGTTTGGGCATCAGCGCCGAGAAGGCGACGTCGACCGCGTCGCGATCCGACGCCTCGGTGAACAGCTGGAACACGACGCTCGGGTTGTTCTCGACGGAGACGACCATCGCCTCCTGCTCGCTCTTGGTCGGCAGTCCGAGCGGCTGCGGATCGACGAGCTTGTCGGGCGGCGGCGAGCCGACCTGCTGCAGGTAGGTCGCGAACGAGGTCTGCAGCGTGCCCTCGGCGCTCTGCCGCTGCGCGCGGGCGAGCGCCAGCGCGGCCTCCGCCTCGGCGACGTCGGTCCGCGTGATCTCGCCGACCTTGAAGCGGTCCTGGGTCGCGCGGAGCTGCTCGGCCAGCACCTGCTCGTTGTTGATCTGCAGCGCCAGCAGCTGCTTGTCCTCGATCACGCCGACATAGGCCTGGACGACGTCGAACAGCACCGTCTCCTCGGTCGCGAGCAGGTTGGCGCGCTCGGCCAGCACGCGGTTCACGGCCTGATGCGTGGTCGCCGTCGTGCGGCCGCCGTTGTAGATCGGCTCCACGACGCTCCCGGTCGCCTGGTAGCCGAGCGGATTGATGCGGTAGCTGAAACCGCTGCCGCCGGCGCCGGTGTTGTTGACCGAGCCGACGCTGGGCAGGAACGCGCCGCCCGCGACGACCTCGGAGGTGTTCTCGTAGGCGCCGCTGGCCGCGACCGTGACCGTCGGACGCCAGCCTGCCAGCGCCGTCGGCACGTTCTCGTCGACCGAGCGGAGATTGGCGCGCTCGGCCTGCAGCTGCGGGTTGGTCAGGTAGGCCTGCGCGAGCGCTTCCTGGAGCGTGTGCGGGATCAGCACCGGTGCGTTCGACACCGGTGCCGCGCCGGCGACCCCGGACAGGATCGTTGTTCCGGCGAGCGAGGCGGCCAGGCCGAAAGCGGCAGAGGAACGTCCTGTCATGGTGCTGCACCCCTCTCCAACGCGCCGGCGGGCGAGCCTTCCTGCCACACGCGACCGTGAGCCGCCAAGCTCGGGCCCCTTTGCGCTCGCGCAAAGGGCACCCGTTCGGCGGCCGGCGCTGCCCGGGTCGAGGCGTTCAGAACACGAAGCTCCGTTCGGTCCGGAAGCCGTCGAGGATGCTGGCATTGGCGTCGAACACCTCGCGGAGCCGGAGTTCCGCGCCGGTGTGCTCGCCGATCACCGCGCGTCCGGGCGCGTCCGGCGCGACGAGGATCGTCGCGAGGCGGCCGGTCCGCGGCGCGACGGCGCCCGCGATCGCGTCGGGCACGAACTCGACGCCGCCGTCGATCAGCACGAGATCGTAGGTATTCGAGGGCGGCAGGGTGGCGTCGGCCTGCCAGGTGACCGCGGCGCCGACCGCTGCACAGGCCGCCTCGCCCGCCTTGCGCAGCGCGTCGTTGCCCTCGACCGCGATCACCTCGAGGCCGAGCCGCGACAGCAGCGCCGCGGCGTAACCGGTGCCGGCCGCGATCACGATGGCCCGCTCGCCCCGGTGCGGGGCTGCGGCCTGGAGCAGGCGGGCGGTGACCCGCGGTTCCCGCAGCGCGCGACCGTGACCGAGCGGGATCTCGCGGTCGGCGTAGGCGATGTCGGCATCCCGGGGCGGCACGAAGCGTTCGCGCGGCAGGGCGGCCATCGCGGCGAGGATGAAGGGGTGGCGGACCCGTTCCGGTCGGATCTGCCCATCGATCATGCGCTGCCGCGCGTAAGCGAACGGGTCTTCGGTCGCCGCCATGGCGTGTTCCTCGATCGGACGCGGAGGATGCGGGCTTTAGCGTCCGTCGCCCGCGCCGGCAATCGCGGGCGGCGGCGCGACAAGCCGCTTGACCGTCCGGCGGCGTCGCGCCGATAAGCGCGGCGCGATCGCGCCGGTCCGGTGGCAGAGTGGTGATGCAGCGGACTGCAAATCCGCGAATGTGGGTTCGATTCCCGCCCGGACCTGACCGCATGCGTCGGCTTGGCCGCCGGCGAGGATCGTTCGACCTCGACCCGGCTGAACCGGGAACGGCCTCAGCGCTTCTCCATTCCGTCCTGCGCGGCGTCGAAGGCCTGACCGAGCCTTCGCGATCGAGCCACCGCATTCTCATCCGGTCGTGACCGGACATGTGCGATGGCGATCCGACACCACACGCCGTCGCGCGCCCGGACCGGCGGATCGCTCGCGGGACGTCGGCAGCGTCCGACGGCGCGCCGATCCCGTGACGAGCGGGACCGGTCAGATCCTCGCTCGTTCGATCGGCGCGCCGCCGCGGTGACCCCGAGCGCTCCGCCGCACCGCAATGACGCCTGGTCCGCACCCTGTCCGCAGGAGGCAGACGGCTGCCCGGCACCGCGCGCCGCCGTCCGCCCGAGCAGGCGCCGTGCCTTGCCGTGACAGAAGCGGCCCCGTCCGCGGCCGATCCGGGGCGATGCCGTCAGGGTCTCGCGCGTGTCGCGGCGGGCAGCATCAAAGCCTCACGCTGCGGACACGATTACGCTTGCGTTCGGCGTGCCAGCGCTCGCGCGGGGCGCCGGACGACTGCGTGGCAGGGAGATCGGCCATCGTGATCAGGACGCTCGCGCCGCTGACCCTGCTCCTCGCCTGCGCCGCGGGTCGAAGCCAGGCGGCATCCTTCCCCGTCGCCGGCGATTGGAATTTTCAGGGCTCGCTCTCGGTCCAGGGCACGCCGATCGCGACGATGATCCAGAACGCGGTGGCGAGCGTCGCGCAGGCCCTGCCGGTCGCGATCGGGACGGTGAACACCGTGCCGGCCGGCACGGCGGCGCGGATCACCAGCACGAGCACCGCATCGGCCACCTTGCTCAACTTCTGGCTGCCGCAAGGCGCCACAGGAGCGGCAGGGCCGGCGGGCGGCACCGGGTCGACGGGGGCGTCGCCGACGCTCTCGATCGGCACGGTCGCGACGTCGGCGCCGGGTTCGGCCGCCGCGGTCACCGACAACGTGAACGGCCTCGTCAACACGCTGAGTTTCACCCTGCCGCAGGGCGCGACCGGCGCCGCCGGCGCGGCGGGTCCGGCCGGGAGCGCCGGGCCCGCAGGCGCCTCGCCGACGGTCTCGATCGGCACCGTCACGACCGGCGCGCCCGGCTCGGCGGCCGCGGTCTCGGACAGCGTCAACGGCCTCGTCAACACGCTCGTCTTCAGCCTGCCCCAGGGCGCCGCCGGTGCGACAGGAAGCGCCGGGCCGGCAGGCGGCACGCCGACGCTGGCGATCGGTAGCGTCACGACCGGCACCGCGGGATCGGCCGCCGCGGTCAGCGACAGCGTCAACGGGCTGGCCCATACGCTGAGCTTCACCATCCCCCAGGGCACGCCGGGGGCGAGCGGCGCGGTCGCGACCTCGACCACGGCCGGCAGCGTGCTGCCCGACGGCAGCACGATCGCGCTCGGGTCGAACGGGCAGATCAACGCGACCGCGCAGGTTCCGGTGCTCGGCCCGTTCAGCGCCAGCCGGCGCACGCTCTGCCAGCGTGCGAACGACGTCGTGAACGTGCTCGACTACGGCGCGACCGGGATCGGCTACGGGCAGACCATCGGCACGGCGTACGGGACGACGCTCGCCGCGATCGCGGCCTACAGCGTGACCGACTGCAACGGCAACGCGGTGCAGCCTTTCGCCTGGCTGCTCGACGGCAACTACCACGGCGGCGTCGCCTGGTCGGAACAGTTCACGCCGGCGCAGGACTGGACCGAGCTCGAGATCGCGACCGCGGCGGCGGCTTCGGGCAGCACCGCCGTCTCGGTCTCGAACCCGCTCGGCATCGTCGCCGGCGAGACGATCTACGACGGCGTCCTGAACGCGCTGGTCGGCAAGGTCGCCTCGGTGTCGGGCAACGTCATCAACACGGCCGCCGGGCTCACGGCGGCGATCCAGGCCGGCGACGACCTCGTCGTGCAGATCGCGACCACGGCGACCGCCGCCGGCTCGACCAACTCGGCGACGCTCACGGTCGCCAACAGCTTCGCCGGCAGCGCGAACGGTCTGTCGGTCTGGGACAGCACGCAGGGCAAGGTGGTCGGCGTCGTCTCGGGCATCAACGGCGCGACGGGCCTCACGCTCGCGGCGAACGCCGCCGTCGCAGTCGCCTCGGGCGACAACCTCAACTTCTACAACCCGCTGCTGCTGTCGGGCCTCACCACCACCACGCGCACCGGACCGGCCGGGCAGAGCGGCCGCTACGCGCTGTGGAACGATCCCGGCCACGCGAGCTTCTATCCACAGGTGGGCGACCTGATCTCGGACGTGTCGAACGCGACGCCCTGCCTGCCCGCCAACGACACCATCACCGCGATCGACGGCACGCCGACCGACGCGAACTACGGACAGATCACGCTGGCTGCGGCATCGACATACGACTGCCCCTACGACACGACGTTCCACGTCGTCATCAGCGACGCCATGGCGCAACAGCTCGATCCGGACTGGCTCGCGCTGCAGTCGGCCTTCTACGCCGCGGCGCAGGGGAACGGGAACGCCAACGCGCAGGGCGGCGGCAGGACCGACCGCACGGTGCAACTGCCCGACCTCGAGTTGTTCCCGCAGCGGCCGCTGTTCGCCTACAGCTACAACAGCAATGCCGGCCAGCACATCACCATCCAGGGCCGCGGCGGCGTCTCGGTGCTCGACCCGTACACCGATTTCGGCTGGGGCAAATGCGCGATCTCGTCGGGATCGAACGGCGGCATCAGCCAGTACGGCGTTGGCGTACGCTACCGCGACTTCACGCTGGAGGGCCCGAACCAGAACAGCGGCGTCGGCACCAACCCCGCGACCGACGAGGGGATCTGCCTCGGCGCCGGCGACAGCGCCGACAATGTCACCGTCAACGGCTTTCACGGCGGCTTCGGCATCCTCGCCGATCACCAGCACATCACCAATTCGACGGCGACGAACAACTATTACGGCATCTACTTCATGCCGAACACGCCGACGATGGGAAACCAGGTGTTCGAGAACGACATCCTGGTCGCGAACCGGATGGCCTCGTTCGGCATCGCGGCATCGGATCAGTTCGACAGCGGCACCGTGCTCGACGTGCATGTCGGCTTCGGCCCGTATGGCTGGCTGAACGAAGCCGCGGGGCCATTCGATCCCTGGCCTGGCTATTACGTCTTCCTTTCCAACGACACCATCATCGACAATTGGTGGGAGGCGACCGGCAACGGCGCGATCGTCGACCTGTCCGGCAAGGGCGGCCTCGACCAGAACACGTTCATCGGCGCGCAGAACAACAACGACACCCAGTATCCGAGCGAGGCCCTGCCCGGCACCGCCGCCGCGACGATCAAGGTCGCGAACTTCACCCACAACCGCTTCATCGGCGGGTCGATGCTCAACGATTACGGTCACGTGTCGACCGCGATCGTCGACGCGACGGGAACCTGCGCCGGCAACACCTTCTTCGGCGCCGACAGCTTCCTCACGCAATCGTCGACGGCCAAGCCCGCGATGATCTGCGGCGCCGACGGCGGCGGCAACAGTTTCACCGGGCAGTTCCAGGGCAGTTTCTACATGGCGGGCGCGAATCTCTACGCGGGCCAGGCGGCTTCGCTGAACGGCTCGGCGCGGGCGGTCGCCTATTCGAGCAGCGGCGCCTATCTGGGCAGCGCGATCACCGGCGCGAGCAGCGGCATCGCCGGCGAGATGATCCCGGTCGTGCGGTCGGGCACGCGCGTGCCGTTCCAGTTCGATCCGTCGCAGACGGCCCAGACGATCGCCGCCGGCACGTCGCTCACCGCGACGACGGACGGCTATTTCGGCGTGAACGGCGGCGGCCTCGGCACGCAGGTCGGCGTCGTGGTGGTCGGCGCCGGTTCCGGCCAGATCGGACAGGCCGACCTCACGCGCTGACCGGGGACAGCGTCTTGCCGATGGACAAACCGTTTCCCGGCGCAGGAAGGTCCGCCCTTGCGCGCGATCGCGACGGATCGACGATCGCCTCGTGGCGGAGCCGCGAGGCGGAACACCGCGGTGTCGCGCGGCGTTCGCGGCCAGGCCAACGTGGAGACGTCAGATGTCCACCAAGCAGAACGCCTTCGTCACGATCCTGATCTCGGGGTCGGTCGCGAGCATCACGTCGTCCCTCATGCTCGCGACCGCGAGCCTTTACGAGGGCAAGCGTGCGGTGCAGCCGCTGAACGCCACCAGCCACTGGCTGCACGGCCCCGAGGCGGCCGATCGGAACGAACTCTCGATGGCCAAGACCGGCGTGGGCTTCGGCACCCATCTGGCGGCGACCGTGTTCTGGGCCGCCCTCTTCGAGTTCCTGCTGCGCCGGCGCGATCCGGACACGCTCCGGCCGCGACGCGGCGGCATCGCGCGCACGGCACGCGCCGCCGTCGCGACCTCCGCGATCGCGGCCGCGGTCGACTACACGGTAACGCCGCAGCGCTTCACGCCCGGCTGGGAATTCATCCTGCCGAAAACCGCGATGGCCCTGGGTTACGCGGCGATGTCCGCAGGCCTCGTGCTCGGGCGGCAGTTCGCCGCCGCGATCTGACCGGCGGCTCCGACCCGCGCCGCGCGGGATCGAGGCGGCGGCACGGCATCTTCCAGCCGCGGCCGCGACGGACGCCGTGCGGGCGCCTCCGAACGCGTGGGCCAATCCGGCATGCGGGAACGGGAACGCACGAGGCGGTCGGTGACCGGTCGTGCGGCGCCGCCTCCAGCGAGTGCGACGCCGAAAACCGGCTCGTAGAGGCATGGAACTCGTGTGTCGAGCCCGCCTTGCGGCGGGATCGGAGGATGCGAGGTCGCCCAGCCGGATGGCGCAAGGGCCACGCCAGGCCTCGGAGACCGGACCAGCCAGCCCGTGCCGACGCGGCAAAGCCACCGACCTCACACTCGAGCGATGGTCGGGCAGGCGGGATTCGAACCCACGACCCCCAGTCCCCCAGACTGATGCGCTACCAGGCTGCGCTACTGCCCGCCGATCGTGCGCGAGCCATAGCAGCCGCGCGGCAGGGGGGCAATCCGACAGACCCCGCGCCGCGCTGCGCACCAGGGCGTCGCCCGCGTCGCAGTGTCAGCCGAGAAGGTCACGCAGCGCCTCGAGCTCGCGCAGGATCGCGACGAGCGGATCCTCGGCCGCCGCGACACCTGGTCGAGCGGCGGTCCCCGCGGCGAGCCCGACGCCGGGCGCCGCCGGACCGCCGCCCTCGAGCGGCAGGCCCACGATCACCGCCCGCTCGGCCGAACTCTCGCGGCGCTCGGCCTCGCCGGCGGGCGGGATGTCGTCGCCGAGGGCGCCGCCGGTCTCGCGCAGCAATCGCTGCACGCCCTTGATCGTGTAGCCCTGGATGTAGAGCAGGTGCGAGATCGAGCGCAGCAGCGCGATGTCGTCCGGACGATAGTAGCGGCGGCCGCCACCGCGCTTGAGCGGCTTGACCTGCGGGAACCGCGTTTCCCAGAAACGCAGCACGTGCTGCGGTATGTGAAGTTCGTCCGCCACCTCGCTGATCGTGCGGAACGCGGTGGGCGCCTTGCGGGTGCGGACGCCGCGAATGGCGTCCGGGATGCCGCTCGCGTCGGCATCGGGATCGTCGCCGTCGTCGGCGGTGGTGGTCACCGCACGGCGTCCCCGACATCGTCGATGGCGGGCACCGGGTCGCCGTTGATCGCCGCCCTCACGACCTGGCTGGGGCGGAACACCAGGACGCAGCGCGGCAGGATCGGCACCTCGACGCCGGTTTTCGGGTTGCGGCCGATCCGGCGCCCTTTCTGACGCACCGAAAAGGTCCCGAACCCGCTGATCTTCACGGATTCCCCTGCTTCGAGCACGCGCGCGAGGCGGTCGAGGACATCCTCGAGAAGGTCCGCCGACTCGTTACGCGATAGCCCGACCTGCACGTAGATCTGCTCCGCGAGATGAGCCCGCGTGACGGTGTTCATACCGAACCGTAGGCAAGCGTTTCGGCAAGCGTCAATCGAAGGGACCGATGGCGCGGGCGTTCCCGCCGCGTGTGTGGCCCTACATCCGCACCAGGGCGGATCCCCAGGTCATTCCGCCGCCGAGCGCCTCGAGAACGACGAGGTCTCCGCGCCTTATGCGTCCATCCTGCACCGCCTCGGCAAGCGCGAGCGGAATCGATGCCGCCGAGGTATTGGCGTGGCGATCCATCGTCATCACCACCCGTTCCGGACGGAGGCCGAGCTTGCGGCCGGTCGCCTCGATGATGCGGCGGTTCGCCTGGTGCGGCACCAGCCAGTCGATCGCCGAGGCGTCGAGCGCGTTGGCGTCGAGCGCCTCCTCGACGGCGGCGGCGAGCTTGGCGACCGCGTGCCGGAACACCTCGCGCCCCTGCATCTTCAGATGCTGCGAGAGTTCCGGCCGGCCGATCGCGCCGTCGACGTAGAGCAGATCGCCGAGCGTGCCGTCGGAGTGGAGATGCGTCGACAGCAGCCCGACACCCTCCTCCTCGGTTCGCCGCAACAGCACGGCGCCGGCACCGTCGCCGAACAGGACGCAGGTCGCGCGATCGTTCCAGTCGACGATCCGCGAATATACCTCGCTGCCGACGACCAGCGCGGTGCGGACGCCGCCCGCGCGCATGAAGCCGTCGGCGGCCGCGAGCGCGAAGATGAAGCCCGAGCACGCGGCCGAGACGTCGAACGCGAAGCCCCGCGTCGCGCCGATCGCCGCCTGCACCTGCACGGCGGTCGCGGGAAAGGCGTTGTCCGGCGTGCTGGTGGCGACGATCACCAGGTCCACCTCGTCGGCGCCGATCCCGGCATCGGCGAGCGCGCGCCGGCTCGCCTCGGCGCCCATGAAGGTCGCGGTCTCGGCGGCGAGGCGATGTGACGCGCGCCGATCCCGGTGCGCTCCCGGATCCACGCATCCGTCGTGTCGACCCGGCGCGCGAGCTCGTCGTTGGTGACGATCCGCTCGGGGAGATAACCGCCCACACCGACGATGCGAGCGTGCGGGGCGCGTCCGCTCACGTGGCGGCCGCGAGGCGGTCGGTGCCACCGTGCGCCTCGTCGACGGCGCCGTCCGGCGGGCTCGACGGCGCGGCGGCCGGGTCGACCACACGGTCGGTTCCGCGGTCGGCCCCGCGGTCGGCCCCGCGGTCGGCCCCGCGGTCGGCGAGGCGGCCGATGCCGTCGCGGATACGGTCGTTGAAGCCGTGCGTCACCATGTCCATCGCCACGTCGATCGCGTGCGCGAACCCGTCCGCGTCGGTGCCGCCATGCGATTTGACGACGACGCCGTTGAGGCCGAGCAGGACCGCGCCGTTGTAGCGCCGCGGGTCGAGCCATTCGCGCAGGCGCTCGAGGCCGGGCCGGGCCAGCACGTAGCCCAGCCGCGTGCTGATCGAGCTCGAGAAGATCTGGCGCAGCAGGTCCGACACCATCCGCATGGCGCCCTCGCCCGTCTTCAGCGCGACGTTGCCGGTGAACCCGTCGGTGACGACGATGTCGGTCCGTCCCGCGGTGATGTCGTGCCCTTCGACGAAGCCGACGAACTGGTCCGAGATATGGCTGCCCCGCAGCACCTCGGCCGCGCGTCGCAGTCGGTCGTCGCCCTTCAGCTCCTCCGACCCCACGTTGAGCAACCCGATCGTCGGGTGCGTGAGGCCGAGCACGGCGCGTGCGAAAGCGTCGCCCATCACCGCGAACTCGACGAGGTTGCGGGCGTCGCAGGCGAGATTGGCCCCGAGGTCGAGCATCACGACGTCGCCGCGGGCGGACGGCGACAGTGCCGCCATCGCCGGACGGTCGATCCCGCCCATGGTGCGGAGCACGACCTTCGCGAGCGCCAGCATGGCGCCGGTGTTGCCTGCGGACACGACGCCCAGCGCCTGCCCGGTCGCGACCGCGTCGATCGCGATCCGCATCGACGCGTTGCGAAGACGGAGCGCCGCAGTCGGCTTGGTCTCGTTGCTGATCACCTCGGCGGCATGGCGCACCGTGCTCGCCTCGCGCGCCCGCCTCGAACCCGCGAGCAGCGCGCCGATCCGGACCTCGTCGCCGACCAGCAGGAAACGCGCGTCCGGATGGCGCTCGGCCGCGATCTCTATCCCGCCGATCACCATGTCGGGGGCGTCGTCACCCCCCATCGCGTCGATCGCCAGGGTGAACGGGACGGCGGTCACCGCGACCGCCGCCAGACGTGGCTCAGACCCGCGACCCGTGATCGTGCGCGCGCCGCCGTCACCGGATCAGATCCGGACCGTGCCCTTCAGCGCCTTGCCGGCCCCGATGACCTCGCGGCCGTCGTAGTGGCCGCAATGCGAGCACACGTGATGCGGACGCTTCAGCTCGCCGCAGTTGCGGCACTCGCTGTGCGCCTCGACGCGGAGCGCCTGATGGCTCCGCCGCATGCCACGCCGGGACGGCGAGGTCTTTCTCTTCGGAACTGCCATGGTGATCGGCCCCTCCAACGGGCCTCGACAACGGATCGCACGACGCCTGCCTTCGCGGAAGGAGCAGGTGTTGCGGCCGACGACAAGCCGCGCCGTCTAGCAGGTGCGTCCCGTGCTCGCAAGCAACGGCCGGTGACGGTGCGGAGGCATCGTTTCGATGGACCGAGGGATCGGCCGGCCCGAGGATGCCCGCGCCTTTCAGGCCCTCGGCAGCCGTGCCCGAAGGGCGGCGAACGGGTGGTCGTCTCGCACCGTCGCCGTGGGGTCGAGTTCCGCCCCGGGCGCGCGCGGGAAGGGGTCGAGCGCGAGCGCGAGCTGCTCGACCGTGGCCTCGCCGAGATCGATCGACTGCCCGTCGAACGGCAGCTCGTCGGGCGCCTCCGGATCGTCGTCGTCGCCGAGTGCGGCCTCGGGCACGAACACGACGGTGAAGGCCTCGACGATGCCGGCCTCGAACGGCTCGAGCGTGACCACGCAATCCTGCGTCAGACGGCACTCCAGCAGGCCGTCGGCGTCGATCCGGTCGGTCGCGGCCGCGCCCCGCAGGATCCAGCGGCAGCGAAGCGAGGCGACCGACGCGACGCCGAGACGCCTCGCGACGGCGAGGCGCTCGGTGGCGTCCGCCTCGACCACGATGGTCGCGGCCGCGCCGCCGAGCCGGTCGGCGGCGAAGGGGCGGCTCATCTCAGGCACCGCGGAGGAGGTCGGGATCGGTTCGTCAGGCATGGGGCGCGATATGGGAGGCCGTTCGGATTGACACCACCGTGTCGATGCGGCACCGGACGGGAACATCAGGAAACAAGATCACGTGCGTTCGCCACAGATCATCGCCGGGCTCGCCTGCTCGCTCGCTCTCGCAGGCTGCCAGTACGTGCAGCCGGCGCGCGCGACGCGCGGCAACATGGTCGACAGCTACAACTACGAGCAACTGCTTCCCGGCACGTCGACGAAGGCCGACGCGCAGGCGCTGCTCGGCTCGCCGACGACGCGCGACACGTTCGACGACAACACCTGGATCTATATCGGCGAAGTCACCGAACCGGTGGTCGCGAGCTACCCGTCGGTCGACCGCCAGCAGGTGCTGGTGCTTCGGTTCGATCAGGGCGGCAAGCTCAACGCGATCCGGCGCCTGACCGGCAAGGACGCCGTCCGCGTCGCGATGGCGGGCGGCTCGACGCCGTCGCCGGGGAGCGAGGCGACGATCCTGCAGCAGGTCATCGGCAACGTGGGTCGCTACAACCCGGCCGGGCTGCTCGGCAACAGCGGCGGCGGCACCGGCGACCTGAACGGCTCGGCCGGCGGCAACGGCGGCACGGGCAACACGCTGCCGTAAGCGAGCTGCTCGGAAGAGGAGCGCTGGCCTACCCAGCCGCCCCCCGCTCGTGGGCGATGATCTCCGCCACCTGCTCCAGCGGCTTGCCCTCGGCGTCGATCCCGATCACCGCCTCGACCACCGCCGCGCCCAGCATCAGCATCGCCGCCCAAAGATAGCCGCCGGCCACCGACCAGGCGTCGCCGGTGCCGATCAGGTGACCGAGCACCCAGGGCGCGACCACGCCGCCGGCACCCTGGCTGATCACGAAGAACACGGAGAACGCCATCGCACGGGTTTCGAGCGGGAAGATCTCGCTCGCGGTCAGGTAGGCGCTGCTGGCGGCCGACGAAGCGGCGAAGAAGATCGCCATCCAGAGCAGCGTCTGCGTGACCGCCGTCAGTGCGCCGGTCGCGAACAGGATGGCGGTGATGGCGAGCAGGATCCCGGAGCCCGCATACGTGCCGGCGATCATCCGACGACGCCCGACCGTGTCGAACAGCGGGCCGAGAAGAAACGGCCCGAGCAGGTTCGCCACCGCGAGCGGCAGGATGTGAAGGCCGACATGGTCGGCGGGTACCTTGAAGAATTTCGTCAGAACAAGGCCGTAGGTGAAGAAGATCGCGTTGAACAGGAAGGCCTGGCTGAGCATCAACGCGATCACCAGCACGCTGCGGCGCGGGTAGGCGAACAGCATGGTTCGCAGCACGAGGCGGATGCCGAAGCGGGCACGCGGCCTGACCGAGAGGGTGCCGTGCGCATCCGGCAGGTCGTGGCCGCACGCGGCGACCCTGGCCTCGATGCCGCAGACGGTCCGGTGCGCGCGCTCGGCGTGGCCGTGCGTGATGAGCCAGCGCGGGCTCTCGGGCACGAAGCGCCGGAGCCAGATCACGGGAAGGCCGAGGACGCCGCCCACCGCGAAGGCGAGCCGCCAGCCGATGTCGATCGGCATGAAGGTGCCGTTCGTGAACAGCACGGACGCGAGCGCGCCGACGCCGGCGCCGAGCCAGTAGCTCGCGTTGACCGCGAGATTGACGCGGCCTCGGAGGCGCGCCGGCGTGATCTCGTCGATGGCGGAGTTGATCGCCGCGTATTCGCCGCCGACCGCGATCCCGGTCAGGATGCGCGACAGCGCGAAGCTGTGCATGTCCCACGACAGCGCCGAGCCGAACACGCCGAGCACGTAGACCCCGAGCGTCACGCTGTAGATCGCCCGCCGTCCGACCGTATCGGTCAGCCAGCCGAAGATCAGCGCGCCCAGCACCGTGCCCGCCACATAGGCCGAGGCCGTGAGCCCGACCTGACCCTGGGTCAGCGCGAGCGTGCGACCATCGGTGAGCGCGGGCCCGATCGAGCCGACGATCGTCACCTCGAGCCCGTCCAGGATCCAGGTGACGCCGAGGGCGATCACCAGGAGCGCATGGAAACGGCTCCAGGGGAGACGGTCCAGCCGCGCCGGAACGTCCGTCTGAATAACCGTCGTTACCGCTTGGTCCAACGCCGCCCTCTCCGTTTTGCTCGTTCGTGACCGGCGTTCTTCGTGACGCACCTGAACACGCCATAATCGATCACGGTCACCAAGCCAAAGGAAACCGGTCGTCGACCTGGGGTCAGAACGGCAGCCGAAGCCGGGCGCGCAGACCGCCGAGGGGCGACGCTTCGAGCGCGATGTCGCCGCCATGCGCCCTGACGATATCCCGCGCGATGGTCAGGCCGAGACCGGTGCCGCCGCGTGCTCCGGTCTCGAATGCACGGAACACGCTTTCCCGGCGCTCGGGCGAAATGCCGGGACCGTCATCGTCGACCACCACCTGGACCTGCCGGCTCTGCACCTGCAGCGCGAGGCGGACGTGACGGGCGTGGCGGCGGGCATTGTCGACCAGGTTGGTGAGCGCGCGCCGCATCGCGTCCGGCCGGAGCTCGACCGTGACCGGGCCCTCGATCGCGCAATCCACCGCGGCGCCGGCACGCCGGGCGCTGGCGGCCACGTCCTCGACGATGGCGGCGAGGTTCACGCGCTGGCGGCGTTCGGCGCCTTCGCCGCGTGCGAAGGCGAGATAGGCCTCGATCATCCGCTCCATCTCCTCGACATCGGCGACCATGCCGGCGAGGTCGGTCGCCATGTCGTCGGCGGCAGGGCCGGAGACCGCGGGCAGCATGGCGATCGACAGGCGGAGCCGGGTGAGCGGGGTGCGGAGGTCGTGGCTCACGCCTGCCAGCATCTCGGTCCGCTGCGTCACGAAGCGGAGGATGCGCTCCTGCATGCGGTTGAAGGCCGAGGCCGCCTTGCGGACCTCCTGGGCGCCTTCCGGCTTGATCGGCCCGACCTCGCGGCCCATGCCGAACGCCTCGGCAGCGCGGGCGAGGCGCCGGATCGCGCGCACCTGGTTGCGCATGAACAGCGCGGCGATCAGGAACAGCAGCAGCGAGCTGCCGACCAGCCAGGCCATGAAATAGTAGATCGTCCCGGTGTCGAGGCGCTTCCGCGGCGCGTCGACCGCGAGCACGCCGCCCGGAACCCCGATCCGGAGCAGCACCACGTGCGGGTCCGTGGTCCAGTCCATCGTGAAGGGCCGGCCGACGGTCTCGCGCATGGCCTTGGCCATGTCGTCGTCCATCGGACCGAGAATGTTGGTGCGGTGGCCGAAGCGGAGATGCGCGCCGGGCTCGAACCGCATGCTGAGGCTGAAATTCCGGCGTGCCGAGCCGATGATCCAGCCGCGGTCCGCCGCCGAGGGCGCGCGATCGAGCAACGCGAGCGTTTCCGCGACCTCGCCGGCGACCGCGCCCGACAAACGCCGCGAGACGATGTTGAGATGGCTGCCGTAGAACAGCGCGAGCGCGATGCCCTCGGTCGCGAGCAGCGGCACGAGAATGATCAGCAACGACCGCCCGAGCAACGATCGCGGCAGCACCCGCCGCAACGGGCGTTCGAGGCGACGTCCGGTCCACCACCCGAGCCGGATGCGCATCAGACGCGCGTCGACGCGCGTGGCGCCATCAGGCGCCTGGCTTCAGCACGTAGCCGCGGCCGCGGACGGTCTGCAGGAAACGCGGCTCGCGCGTGTCGGGCTCGATCTTGCGGCGGAGCCGGGTCACCTGCACGTCGATCGCACGCTCGCTCGCCTCGTCCATCTCGAGCGTGCGCGCGAGCTCCTCGCGGGACAGCACCTCCGACGGGCGGCGCGCGAGCACCGCGAGCAGCGACGCCTCGCCGCCGGTGAGATGGACCACGCCGCCCGCCCCGGTGAGCGCGCCGCGTACCGGATCGAACTCGAGCGCGCCGAGCCGCACCGGGCGGGTGTTCTCCGCCGGCAGCGGCGGCGCGATGCGCCGCAGCAGCGCCCGGAGGCGCAGCAGCAGCACGCGCGGCTCGAACGGCTTGCCGAGGTAATCGTCGGCGCCCGCCTCGAACCCCTCGATCTGATCCTCCGGCTCGCCGCGCGCGGTCAGCAGCAGGATCGGCAGGTCGGCGTTCGTGGTGCGGAGCGCGCGGGTGAGCGCCATGCCGTCCTCGCCGGGCATCGTCACGTCGAGCACGATCGCGTCGGGCTGGATGAAGTTGAGCTTCGCACGCGCGTCCGCCGCGTCGTCGGCGGTCGAGACGCGAAACCCCTGCTCGGCGAGATAGCGCCGCAGCAGCGCCAGCAGCCGCTGGTCGTCGTCGACGACGAGGATGTGCGCGTTCTCGCTCAACGCCGGTGCCGCGGCCGATCTCCGGGCCGCGCCTCGATCCGCGCCGCGGCCCCGCCGTCCGCCTCGGCGAGACCCCGAAGCACGCGCCGGAACCCCTCGACCGCGGCGACGCCGGCCGGCCCGAACGCCGCCACCATCAGCTCGCGCTGCGCCTCGAACAGGCGGCGCTCCAGCGCGCGGCCGCGTTCCGACAGCGTGAGACGGCGCTGCCGGCGATCGCTTTCGCCGGCCGCGCTGCGGACGAGCTCGTCCCGCAGCAGGGTCGCGAGCACGCGGGCGAGCGACTGCTTGGTCACCCGCAGCAGGCCGAGCAGCTCGCCGACGGTGATCTCCGGCCGGGCGCCGATGAAATGGAGCGCGCGGTGATGCGCGCGACCGAGGCCGAGCTCGGCGAGGATCGGGTCGCAGACGCCGGTGAAATCGCGATAGGCGAAGAACAGCAGATCCTGCGTCTGCCGCAGCTGCTCCTCGCGCAGGAACAGCAGCCCATGGCCCGCGCCCGGCTCGACCGCCTGAGGCTCGCGTCGCAGCGTGTCGATCGAGGCAGCCATCATGGGAGGATACGGCAGCTTCGTTGACACACCAAGGGCGCCCTCATATGTCGGGCCCTCCCCGATCGGCAAAGGCGAGGATCCATGGCGGCGCTCATTCCCTTCGACGATCGCGACGGCCAGATCTGGTGGGACGGCGAACTGATCCCGTGGCGGGACGCGAAGCTCCACGTGCTCAGCCACGGGCTGCACTATGCGAGCGCGGTGTTCGAAGGCCAGCGCGCCTACAACGGCAACGTCTTCCGGCTGCGCGACCACAGCGAACGGCTGGTGCGGTCGGGCCGCATCCTCGGCTTCGAGATCCCGTGGACGCTCGACCAGATCGACCAGGCGGCGATCGACGTGCTGCGGGCGAACAACCTGACCAGCAGCTACGTGCGGCCGCTGGCCTGGCGCGGCGCCGAGCAGCTCTCGGTGTCGGCGCAGGCCACCAAGATCCACCTGATGGTCGCGGCCTGGACCTGGCCGAACCTGTTCGGCCAGGACAGGCTCAAGGGCATCGCACTCGGCATGGCGCCCTGGAAGCGGCCGCATCCCGAAACCGCTCCGGTCGCGTCCAAGGCCGCCGGGCTCTACATGATCGGCACGATGTCGAAGCACGCCGTCGAGCATCAGGGCTTCGACGACGCGCTGATGCTCGACTGGCGCGGCCATGTCAGCGAGGCGACCGGCGCCAACATCTTCTTCGTCTTCGACGGCGCACTGCACACGCCGACGCCCGACTGCTTCCTCGACGGTCTGACGCGGCAGACGGTGATCAGCCTGGCGAAACAGCGTCGGATCGAGGTGGTCGTGCGGACCATCATGCCGGACGAGATGGCGCACGCCCGCGAAGTGTTCGTCACCGGCTCGGCGGCCGAAGTGACCCCGGTCCGCCGGATCGACGACCTGCACTTCGAGATCGGCCCGATCACCGCGCAACTGCACGCGGACTACGAGGCGCTGGTCAACATGTCCCCCGCCGAAGCCGAACGCCGCCTCGCGGCGTGAGGGGCGGGGAAGGCCAGGGCTCTGCCCTGGCTGTCCCCTGACGTCGCCTACGTCGCGCGCCAGGCCTTGCGGCCTTCGACGGCCTGCCAGGTCGCGAGCGCCGGCAGGCCGATGACGATGTCGCGGGCGCGCCGGATCAGCGACAGCGCGAGCGAGATGCTGGACGGCAGTCCGAACAGGGTGCCGAGCACGACGTAGGCCGCCTCCTGCACGCCGAGTGCGTTCGGGACCGCGAAGGCGAACGATCGGATGCCGTAGAGCAGGCTGTCGATGACGAACGCGTCGCGGAGCGCGATCGCGTGGTGCATCAGCCGCAGCGCCACGTAGAGTTCGGCGCCGTTGCCGAGCCAATCGACGAGGTGCATCGCGGCGCAGGCGGCGGTGCGCCGGCGCTCGTGGTGGATGTCGGCGAGGGCGCCGACGACGGCGTGCGCACCGGTGCGGGCGCCGCTCCAGCTCCGCAGCAGGCGGCCGATGGCGCGCTCGGTCAGCCGGTTGCCGCGTGCCTGCAGCCAGGCGAAGGCGAAGGCGCCGGCGCTCAGCAGCGCGAGCCCGACCGCGACCGAGCGCAGCAGCGGCAGGTCGGGCCGCAGCCGCCAAAGGAGGAACAGGCCGAACGCGAGGTAGGCGATCTGCGCGACCAGCTCCAGCGTGACGTCGACGATCGTCGACGCGGTGGCCCACACCCAGGGCACGCCGGCGACGACGAGGGCCCGGCCGCCGAGCACGAAGCCGCCCACCTGTGAGAGCGGCAGGCATTCGGAGGCGCTGTCGCGGATGAGGCGCGCCCAGGCGAAGCGGAACACGCCGGCGCGCCGGTCGGCGTCGAGCACGCGCCAGCTCGCGCCCATCAGGCCGATCAGCGCGAGGCGGTAGGCGAGCAGCAGGGCGAAGCCCCAGCCGATCGAGGCGATGCCGCGCCACACGGAGGCGGGCCCGACCCGCACCACGATGAGCGCGATCGCGGCGAGCCCGAGCAGGAGACCGAGAAGTGCGGCGATCCGGCCCTTCACCCGCCGCGCGGCGCTCCGCGCGAGAAGCGCCGCCTCAGGCGACCGATCCTGGCGACGCCGGCGAGCCGGCGG
This sequence comes from Acetobacteraceae bacterium, assembly GCA_965199345.1. Classification (GTDB taxonomy): domain Bacteria; phylum Pseudomonadota; class Alphaproteobacteria; order Acetobacterales; family Acetobacteraceae; genus CAXTPV01. The sequence continues at coordinate 1,216,104 of CBDARA010000002.1, read as the reverse complement.
TCGAGAAAGGCCTCGAGCGCGGCCTGATCGTCGCCGCGGCTGAGGAAGAACAAGAGCGTCGCCCCGTAGACCCCCGAAACCGTGGCCCGCTTGGTGAAGAAGGCGAGCCCGCCCGCCGGACGCGGGCCGGCCGGGGTGGACGGCGTTTCGACGGGGTCCGGCGTGAACGGCGCATCGACGCGGTCGGCGTCGGGCGAGGCCGCGCTTGCGTCGCCGGAGGTGGGCGCGTCGGGCGCGACGGCCGGATCGAGGGGTGCGTCCGGCGACACCGTGGCGGTGGTCGAGCTGTCGGTCGGGCACAGGCCCGGCGCCGTCGTGACGTCACCGGCGGCGCGCCACAGCGCGTCGGCGGTGCGCGCGGTGATGCGGACCGCGCGCGGCGCCTCCGTCGGCTTGGCGACCGCGGCGAGTGCGCGTGCGAGCGCGTCGCGATGCGGGCGCACGCCGTCGAGGCGGGCAAGGATCGCGGCGCGTATGCGGTCGGGGACGCGCGGCAGCGACGCGATCCGGCCGGTGTCCGCGACGAGGGCGCGGTCGGCGGCGTCGCTCCAGGCCTCCGCCATCTCCGCCGGGCCTTCGGGGAACAGGAGGTCGGCGTCGGGGCCGGCGGCGGCTTGCAGTGCGGGCAGTGTCCAGAGGCGGCCGACCTCGTCCCAGCGCGCGAGCAGCGCCTCGATCGCCGCGTCGCGTTCGGGGCTCGCGTGGAACGGCGCGATCATGCCGTGGCGCCGGTCGAAGCGTTGATCCCGCGGGCGGCGCGATCGAGCTCGTCGACGAAGCCGAGCCGGGAAAGGTCGATCATCCGCATCGGATACAGGATCCCGTCGAGGTGGTCGTATTCGTGCTGCAGCACGTTGGCGAGAAACCCAGACGCCTCGCCGGACACCGGCGCGCCGCCGGCGTCGAGGCCGGAGAAGCGGACCCGTCGGTAGCGCGGCACGTCGCCGGCGAGGCCGGGGATCGACAGGCAGCCTTCATGTCGCAGCACGCGCTCGTCGTCGAGCGGTTCGACCGTGGGGTTGATCAGCGCCGCCACGGTGCGCGGCGGGTCGGCCTCGCCCTCGCTTCTCGTCTCCGGCACCTTGTAGACGAACAGCCGCAGCGGGACGTAGACCTGCGGTGCGGCAAGCCCCACCCCGTTCGCGTCCTCCATCGTCTCGATCATGTCGTCGATGAGCTGCCGGATCGCAGGCGCGGTCGGCGCGTCGACCGCGCCGGCGCGGCGGAGCAGGACCGGGTGCCCCATGCGGGCGATCTTGAGCAAGGCCATGAGGCGACGACCATGTCAGTCGACGCGGTGGCGGACAAGGCACGCCCGGCGGTGGTGGAGCCCGTCTGGCGTGAACTCCTTTGCGACGCGATCGTTGGCCGTGCTATACGCCGCGCTTCGGTCAGACCCGGAGTCGCGCGACGCGTGGCACGTCCGGTTCGCTTCCGGCAAAGAGGAGAAGGCCCAACCGTGCAGGTTCTCGTTCGTGACAACAACGTCGATCAGGCGCTCAAGGCGCTCAAGAAGAAGATGCAGCGCGAAGGCGTCTTTCGCGAGATGAAGCTGCGCCGGCACTACGAGAAGCCGTCCGAGCGCCGCGCCCGCGAGGCCGCCGAGGCCGTCCGCCGCGCCCGCAAGGTCGAGCGCAAGCGCCTCGAGCGCGAAGGTTTCTGACGGCGGCTCGTCCGCCACGCGCATTCCTCGACGTCCCTGCCCGGTCGGCGCTCCGCACGCATCCTCGCGAGGCGCGGTCCTACCATCCGTCCGCCTCGCGAATGATCGAGCGCGCGCAGTTTGTCGCCAGCCAGGCACGTAACGTACTTCCCCATCGCCGGGCGCGTCGCGCGGACCGCGTTCTGGCGTGCGGGCTGGCATTGGCTCGGGCGCCACGCGTCCTGGTCGGGGGCGAGCGGCGTCACCGCCGCGGCCTCCTCCCGCTCACCAAATCCTCGCCCGGGATGTCGTCTCAGGACGGCGAGCGCGCGCGGTGATTGGCGAAAGCCGGCCACCCGGGTGGGTTTCATCGGGGTGACCGACACCATGCCCCCGCCCGCCGACCCTTGGACCGGCGGGCGCGCGCCCTTACTGAAGGGCGCACAGCGATCGAGCGGAGCGAGAAGATCATGGCGAGCGAGGGCGCAATACCGGCCACCCTGATCCCGGGAGACGGGATCGGCCCCGAGATCGTGCAATCGGTCGTCGAGGTGCTGGACGCGCTCGGCGCCCCGTTCGCGTGGGACATCCGCGCGGCGGGCCTCGCGGGCATTGCCGAGAGCGGCGAGCCGCTGCCGGAACGGACGCTCGAAAGCATCAGGACCACCCGGCTCGCGCTCAAGGGTCCGCTGACCACGCCGATCGGCGGCGGGTTCAAGTCGATCAACGTGCAGTTGCGACAGGAATTCCAGCTCTACGCGAACGTCCGCCCGGCGCGCACGCTGCTGCCGGGCCGCTTCGACAACGTCGATCTCGTGCTCGTACGCGAGAACCTCGAGGGCTACTACGCGGCGTTCGAGCATTTCATGCCGGTCGGATCCGATCCGCGCGGCATCGCGATGTCGGCCGGTTTCAACAGCCGCGCCGAATGCCGGCGGATCTCGACCTACGCGTTCGATTACGCGGTGCGGAACAATCGCCGCAAGGTCACGATCGTCCACAAGGCGAACATCCTCAAGGCGCTGACCGGACTGTTCCTCGAGGAGGCGCAGGCGGTCGCGGCCGAGTATGACGGCCGCGTCGAGGTCGACGACCGGATCGTCGATGCCTGCGCGATGCAGCTGGTCATCGACCCGACCCGGTTCGACGTCATCGTCACCACCAACCTGTTCGGCGACATCCTGTCCGACCTGATCGCGGGCCTGGTCGGCGGCCTCGGTCTCGCGCCGGGCGCCAATATCGGCACCGGTGCCGCGATCTTCGAGGCCGTGCACGGGTCCGCGCCCGACATCGCCGGCAAGGGCCTGGCCAACCCCTGCGCGCTGCTGCTCGCCGCGGCGCTGATGCTCGACCATGTCGGACGCCAGGATCTCGCGACGCGCGTCCGGGCGGCGATCGAACGGGTCGTGGTCACCGACGGCATCCGCACGCGCGACCTCGGCGGCCAGGCGACGACGAGCGATCTCACCGCGGCGCTGCGCCAAGCGGTCGCGGCATAGAGCACGTCCAGCCAGACTGGGATCGGTCTGGCCGCAGGTCGTGCTCTGGAAAACGGGCAGATAGAGCGACTTGTCTCACGTGCACGGGACCACGACGTGGTCCGGTCACACGAGGTTGCTCCCAGAGAGGGCCAGGAGCTTCTCTGCGGTGCGCCACGGGCCTGACACACGGGCGTAACTGTCATCGAAGCGCTCGTATTTCGCGGGACCGCGCGGTTCTAGAACCGGAGCCTCGTGCCTGTGTACGGGGGTTCGGATCGATGACGCTGAGCGGCCGCGATGTGACGATGGATGGCGCCCGCACGCCGGGCGCCGGGACACGTGCGGTCCGCGTCGACGGGAGCGCCGGCGCCAACGCGGCGTTGTTCTTCCGGCGCTGGCTGCGGAACCCGTTGCAGATGGGGTCGATCGTGCCCTCGTCGCCGGCCCTCTGCCGTCGGGTGGCCCGGCAGGTGCGCCGGGCGCCGGACGAGGCGGTGCTCGAGCTCGGCGCCGGCACCGGCGTCATCAGCCTGGCGCTGCTGGCCTCGGGGCTGCCACCGCAGCGCCTGGTCGTGGTCGAGATCGTCCCGAGCATGGCGGAGCATCTCCGCCGGATCCTGCCGCCCGAGGTGACCGTCGTCACCGGCGACGCACGCGCCCTCCCCGAGCTGCTGCCAGAAGCCTTGCGGGGGCGGATCGGCACCGTCGTGTGCGGCATCCCGCTGGTGCTGCTGCCGAAGGCGGAACAGGCGCGCTTCATCGGCGCGATCGAAGCCGTGGCGCCGGGCCGCGGCTTCCTGCACTACTCGTACTGCGTGACGTCGCCGCTGCCGGCGGAGCATCACACGCTCGCCAAGCGGCGGGAGGCGTGGACGCCGCTCAATTTCCCGCCCGCGAGCGTGTGGCGCTACACGCCGCAGATCCGGCCGCACCAGCCCTGAGACGGCTACCCCTGCCCGCGTGAGTGCTGCTTGGTGCCGAACATCACCTCGCGCTGGGCGTCGGTGAGCGGGCCGGTGCGACGGCGATCGGCCAGGACGTCGAGACCGCGCGCGACGCCCGGACGGGCGTCGATCGCATCGTGCCAGCGGGCGACGTTGGGAAAGTCGGCGAAGTCGATGCCGCGCTTGTCGGGGCCGCGCGCCCAGGGAAAGGTCGCGATGTCGGCGATGCTGAACGCGTCGCCGGCGAGGTATTCCGCCTCGCCGAGCCGGGTTTCCAGCACGCCGTAGAGCCGTCGCACCTCCTTGGCGTAGCGGTCGATCGCGTAGGGGATCTTCTCCGGCGCGTAGGTGGCGAAGTGGTTCCATTGGCCGAACATCGGCCCGACCCCGCCCATCTGGAACATCAGCCATTGCAGGCATCGATAGCGGCCGGCGGGATCGGTCGGCATCAGCTGGCCGGTCTTTTCGGCGAGGTAGATCAGGATGGCGCCGCTCTCGAACAGCGTGAAGCGGCCACCCGGTCCGTCCTCGTCGACGATCGCCGGGATCCGATGGTTCGGCGTGATCGCCAGGAACTCCGGGCGGAACTGCTCGCCCGCGCCGATATCGACCGCCTGCACGCGATAGGGGAGGCCGAGCTCCTCGAGCGCGATATGCACCTTCTGACCGTTCGGCGTGGGCCAGGACCAGAGTTCGATCACGTTCGATGCCTTCCAGCGCTTCGGGGGATGGGCCGACCGGAGCAGAACGCGATCATCGTCCCGCCGCAACCCCGGTGGTCGCCGGGCGGGCCGGATCGGCGGCGCCATGCAGGAAGGGCGACGCGATCGCCCAGACGACGAGGAGGCCGAACGGGGCGATCAGCAGGCCCACGCGGATGCGCAGCGCTTGACCGGGCGGCGCGGCGATATCGCCGAGTTTTGACATGAGGTCAGCTCCGCGTTCGAACACGACATTACGCGGGCAGCCTTACGCTGACCACTGGTTCTTGTTCTTGAACCACCTTGCCGGGGCGTGAAACGAGCGTGCCTTGCGACGCGGCGCGTCGCGAGGCAGGGTCCGCCGCATGAGCGGCACGAAGCAGGACGAGATCGCGCGCGCCATCCTGGCGCTGGTCACGGCACGGGGTCCTGCGAGCTCGATCTGTCCGAGCGAGGCGGCGCGCGCGCTCGGCGTCGGCGAGGCCTGGCGATCGGAGCTCGGCGCCGTCCGCACGGTCGCGGCGCGCCTCGCGCGCGAGGGTCGCATCGCCATCCTGCGCAAAGGCAAGCCGGTCGATGCCGCCGCCATGCGCGGCGTGATCCGGCTTCGCGTGATCGATGGCGCGACGAGCGACGGCGAACCGGACCCGGAGGACGCATGCGCAAGGTGAGCCGCTTCTTCGCGGATCTGTATTACCTGACGAAGCCCTATTTCGTGTCCGAGGAGTGGCGCAGTGCCTGGGCGCTGTTGATCCTGCTGATCGCGCTCAATCTCGGTCAGGTCGGGCTCGGACTGGCTCAGTCCTTCTCACGTAATATCTACTACACGGCACTGCAGCAGAAAGACGCGGGGGGCTTCTTCCGAGGAATTTTCTGGTTCACTCCTCGTCCGCATGGTTGGCCGATGCCCGGTTTTATCTGGTTCGCGGTGACGTTCCTGCTGATGGGTGTCGTAGCGAACTATCTCCAGTCGTGGCTCCAAATTCGCTGGCAACGCTGGATGACCGCCCGTTTCGTCGAAGATTGGCTCGACGGCCACGCGCATTTTCGGATGATGCTGACCAATTCGGTGCAGGGAGTTGGTGCCGACAACCCCGACCAGCGTATTCAAGAAGACATCGAAGACGTTTCGACAAATTCGCTGACATTCATCCTCGGGATTTTGTCGAACGTCGTTACGGTGGTCAGCTACGGCGGCCTTTTGTGGGCGCTCTCGGGACCACTGGTGCTGTTAGGACTGCACATTCCCGGGCTATTTGTTCTGGGCAGCAATCGTCTACTCGATCTTGGCAACATGGATCACCCATCTCGTCGGTCGGCCGCTTGCGAGATTGTCATTCACGCAACAACGGCTTCGCGGTAACTTCCGCTTCGCCCTCTTGAAAGTAAGGGAGAACACGGAAGCGATCGCGCTTTCTGGCGGCGAGGGCGAGGAGCGCCGCGGTATACGCGACCGGTTCGCCGCGTTCTACGGTAATTTCATCGATATCATGAACCGGTCGGCTTGGTTGACGCTGGTCACGGGCGGCTTGAACGAAGTCTCGGGCAATTTCGCGCTCCTCATCAATGCACCTCGTTTCTTCTCAGGACGAATTACCTTCGGCACGCTGATGCAGGTCGTCTCACTGTTCGGCGAACTTCAGGACGCGTTCCTTTGGTTCATGAGCCAGTATGCTGCATTGGCAGGATACGCGGCGCAGATCGAGCGTCTCGCGACCTTCCGGCGCGCGCTGGACTCCGCCCGCGCGCTGCCCGACCGGATCGCGGCGTCGGCGCCGCTGGACGACCGTCTGTCCGTGCGCGACCTCTCGATCGCGCTGCCCGACGGACGGCCCCTGCTCGAGACGCGAGGGTTCGAGATCATGGCGCATGGGTCGACGGCGATCGTCGGCGCATCCGGCGCCGGCAAGTCGACGCTGTTCCGGGCACTCGCCGGGATCTGGCCGTTCGCGACCGGCCACCTGTCCGGTCCGCCGCTCGGCAGCCTGTTCCTGCCGCAGCGGCCGTACCTGCCCGAAGGGACGCTGCGTCGCGTGCTCTGCTACCCGCAGCACCCCGGCGAGGTCACCGACGAGAGGCTGGTCGCCGTGCTCGCCAAGGTCGGACTGCCGCAGCTCGCGGAATCCCTCGACCAGGAAGCGCCCTGGAGCCAGCGCCTCTCGCCGGGCGAGCAGCAGCGGGTGGCACTCGCGCGCGCGCTCCTCATCCGGCCGAGCTGGCTGTTCCTCGACGAGGCGACCGCCTCGCTCGACCCGGCCGCGGAAGCCGAGCTCTACGCCACGCTGCGGCGCGAAATGCCCGAGCTGACACTGGTCTCGATCACCCATCGGGACGCGGTCGCGCGCCTGCACGACCGCGTGCTGCGCGTGGAACCGGAGGGGATCCGCGAGCTCGAAGCGGCCTGAGCCCGGAACCGGAAGGGCCGCCGGCCCGCGGCGCGGTGCAGCGACCGGCGCCCGATCCCTACCCGCGCGTCACCAGCGTCGAGGTCGCGGCGGCGAGCAGCGCGAGACGCGGCGTCACCAGCATGTCGTCGCCGTGACGCAGCTCCGTCAGCGCGATGCAGGTCGAGGTCGCGGCGAGCAGCACGCCGCCGAGGAAGCCGAGCTTCGGCGTGACCAGCAGCGCCGCGCCGCACAGCTCGGACGCGCCGATGATGCGCATGTCGTCCTCGGTCCAGCCCCACGACTTGAACAGCTTCCGCTCGGATGCCGCCGGCACGAGCTTCGCCACGCCGGCGGCGGCGAACGTGATCGCGACCGTCATCCGCCAGAGACCTGGCCGTCCTGTCGCCATCGGTCGCACTCCCCTCGTCATTGTCGCGACGGCAACGCGCTCCCGGCGGCGCGGATCCGTGCCCGCCAGTCGTCGAGCACGTCGCCGAGCGTGCGTTGCCAGGGCCATTCCGGCGCCCAGCCGAGCGTCGCGCGCGCGCGCGACGCGTCACCGACGGCACGCGCGATGTCGACCGGCCGGAGCCGCGCCGGATCGGTCTCGACCAGGACTTCGACGCCGGCGAGCCGGATCAGGTCGTCGAGCACGTCGCCGATCCGGCGCGGCGTGCCGGAGGCGAGGTTGAGCACGATGCCGGACGCGAGCGGCGCGGTCGCGGCGTCGGCATACGCGCGCGCGACGTCGCGGACATCGAGGAAGTCGCGCTCCGCGTCGAGCGCGCCGACGCGGATCACCGCCGGCTGCAGCCCCGCCTCGATGGCGGCGACCTGGCGCGCGAAGGCGCCGAGCGCGAAACTGTCGCGCTGCCCCGGACCGGTGTGGTTGAACGGCCTGAACCGGACCACCGAGAGCCCGTCGGCCGACGCCATCGCGCCGAGCGCGAGGTCGGCCGCGGCCTTGGTCGCGCCATAGGCGTTGAGCGGCGCGAGCGGCGCGTCCTCGTCGAGCGGTGCGCCGGACCGGAAGCTCGCGCCATAGGCATCGGCGCTGCCGGCGAACAGCAGGCGGCAGCCGGGCGCCACGCGCAGCAGCGCGCGGGCGAGCGCGAGCGTGCCGCCGAGATTGACCGCCCAGGCGCGTTCGGGATCGCAGTGCGCGTCGGCGATCGCGCTGACCGCGGCGAGATGCAGGCAGACCGTCGGACGGGCGGTCTCGACGGCACGGAGCACCGACGCGCCCTCGGCGAGTTCGAACGACGGCGTGTGGATCGTCGCGTCGGGATGGCGCGCCCGGAGCGCCGCGACGGCGTGAACGCCGACGAAACCGTTCGCGCCGGTGACGAGAATCGAGGGTGGCAGCGCCGGCACCAGCCCCTCCTCCGCCCGTTTCCCCGCGCCGCGCCGGTCAGCCGATCGCGTTCCGCGCCCGGTGGCGCGCGAGGTCGGCGTCGACCATCTCGGCGGCGAGCGCCTCGAGGCTGACCTCCGGGGTCCAGCCGAGCCGCGTGCGGGCGCGGCCGGCGTCGCCCTGCAGCACGTCCACCTCGGCGGGACGGATCAGGTCGGCGCTCGTCCGCACATGCGCCTCCCAGTCGAGCCCGGCATGGGCGAAGGCGATGCGGCAGAACTCGCGGATCGTGGTGGTGCGACCGGTGGCGATGACGTAGTCGTCGGCGCGATCCTGCTGCAGCATGAGCCACATGGCACGGACGTAGTCCCGGGCGTGACCCCAGTCGCGCTTGGCATCGAGGTTGCCGAGCATCAGGTGGTCGGCGAGGCCGAGCCGGATGCGGGCGACGCCGTCGGTGATCTTGCGCGTCACGAACTCGATGCCCCGCAGCGGGCTCTCGTGATTGAACAGGATGCCGGACGAGGCGTGCAGGCCGAACGACTCGCGGTAGTTCACCGTCATCCAGTGCGCGTAGAGCTTGGCCGCCGCGTAGGGACTGCGGGGGTAGAACGGTGTGCGCTCGCTCTGCACCGGCTCCTGGATGAGGCCGTACATCTCGGACGACGACGCCTGGTAGAAACGCGCCTGCCGGCGGACGATCCGCACCGCCTCGAGCAGGTTGGCCGCGCCGAGGCCGGTCACCGTGCCGGTCAGCAGCGGCTGCTGCCAGGAGGCCGCGACGAAGCTCTGCGCCGCGAGATTGTAGACCTCGTCGGGCGCCGTGCGCTCGATCACGCGGATCAGGCTCGAGAGATCGATCAGGTTCGCGTCGTGCAGCGTCACGCGATCGAGCACGCCGATCCAGCGCAGGCGTTCGCCGATCACGTCGGACGACGCCGAACGGCGCATCAGGCCGTGCACCGCGTAGCCCTTGGCGAGCAGCAGCTCGGCGAGATACGCGCCGTCCTGCCCGGTGATCCCCGTGATGAGCGCGGACGGCATGGCAGCGACCTCCGATGGTGATGGGGTGGCAGCCGACGCTGCGACGCGAATGGTAGCGGCGGACGGATTTGAACCGCCGACCAAGGGATTATGATTCCCCTGCTCTACCGCTGAGCTACGCCGCCATCCGCACAGGCGCGGTGAGGTAGAGCGGCCTCGTTCGGCTGTCAATCTGGTGCTGCGGCAACCGGGGCCCGCCGCGCGGAACCGGTCGCGGCACCGATCGCTCACCTCGGCGTGACCGTCTGTCGGGAGGGCGAAGCGTCGGTGTCGATCACGGAGTTCTACCGCGAAACATTGGCGCGGATCCGCGCCGCCCTCGTCTGGGCGCCGGCCCCGCTGGCCTCGGCGCTGGTCCTGCTGCTCGCGGGGCTGTTCGCGCTCGTGCTGCACCGCATCGCGACCAACGTCCTGCTGCGGGTGCCGGGACCGCGCGGGGCGCTGCTGCGCGCGTTCATCAAGCAGATCCGGCGGCCGATGCGGATCTTCTTCGTCATCGCGGCGGTGGTCACCGCGTTGCCGGTCTCGGGCTTCTCCTTCCGGACCGAGACGCTGATCGGCCAGCTGCTGCTGGTCGCCTTCATCCTGCTGACCGGCTACTCGGCTTCGCTCGCGAGCAGCATCCTCGCGTCAAGCTATCTCGCGCGCGTCTCGCTGGATGCCGAGGACAACCTCGTCGCGCGCAAGCACACGACGCAGATCAGGATCCTCAAACGCGCCGGCGACATCCTGATCGCGATCGTCGCCGTCGGCGCCGCGCTGATGACGTTCGAGCCGGTCCGGCAATACGGGGTGAGCCTGTTCGCCTCCGCCGGCGCCGCCTCGCTGGTGGTCGGGCTCGCGGCGCGGCCGCTGCTGACCAACCTGATCGCCGGCGTGCAGATCGCCATCACCCAGCCGATCCGCATGGAGGACGCGGTGATCGTGGAAGGCGAATGGGGCTGGATCGAGGAGATCACCTCGACCTACGTCGTCGTCCGGCTCTGGGACTGGCGGCGGATGATCCTGCCGATCGCCTACTTCCTCGAAAAACCGTTCCAGAACTGGACGCACTCCTCCGCGTCGCTGATCGGCACGGTGTTCCTCTACACGGATTTCCGCGCCGACGTGGATCGCCTTCGCGCCAAGCTCAACGAGGTCATCGAGACCTGTCCGCTTTGGGACCGCAAGGTCGTGAACCTGCAGGTGAGCGACCTCACCGCACACGTGATGGAAGTGCGCATCCTGGTCTCGGCGCGGAACGCGCCCCAGGCGTGGGATCTCCGCTGCGACGTGCGCGAGAAGATGCTCGCCTTCGTGCGCACCGAGATGCCCGAGATCCTGCCGCAGACCCGGATCGACCTGCCGCAACGCGCGGCCTCGCCGTTGGGGTAGCTGGGCGGACGAAGGCCAGGGGCTCTGCCCCTGGACCCCGGTCAAGGCAGCGGCCTTGACAATCCATCAGTTAAGGAAAACCCCGGGCCACATCATCGATGCCCGACGCACCGGGGCCCGGGATTTTCCTTAACTCCTGGGATCCAAGGGCCTCGGGCCCTTGGCGTCGGGCCCCTTTGCGCCTGCGCAAAGGGGTCCAGGGCAGCCCTGGCCTTCGCTCCCCCACCCACCTCACGGCTAGCCGTCGTGCTGCTCGGAGCGGTCCGAGGCGGGGCTGGGCTCGTTCGGAGGAACCAGGGGGTCGGGCTGGTCGTCGTCGGGCGGCGGCCCTTCGGCCTCCATCGTCGCGCGGCGGAATTCGCGGGCGTTGCCCTCGCGGGAGGTGCCGCCGCCGTTCGGATGACCGTTCTGTGGTGGGCCGCCCTGCGGCCGCTCGCCGTTCTGGTTCTGCGCCGCCTGCGCCATGGCGTTCAGGATGCGGAAGTAATGCTCGGCGTGCTGGAAATAGCTTTCCGCCATCACCCGGTCGCCGGAGCTCGACGCGTCGCGTCCGAGCTGGAGGTATTTCTCGAACAATTGCTGCGCGGTGCCGCGGATCCGGAGGTCGGGGCCGGAGCTGTCGAACACGTGATTCCGATTGAGCGGGATGTTGCCGCTGTGATGGCGAAGCGCGGTGCCGCCGCCGCCTCCGCCTCCGCCACCGCCACCGCCGGATCGATGACCACGGCCTCGCATACGTTTCATGTTCATCAGACCGTCGCTGCGCTTCCTCGAGGTCGGCAGACCGCTCGGTCGCGAGACGCTCGACGCCGTGCGGCGTGAACGCCCGATCCTGCCGGTCTACCACTAAGCGTCAGGCCGAGAGTTCCACCGAGCGTGTCGCGGAACGGGATCGGCGTGAGCACGACCCGAGCGGGCCGCCACGACGCGTCGGGAACCTAACCAAGCGCCGTGGGCGTGCCAAGCCCTTTATGCGCCAGGCTGACCGCGCACCAGGCTCATCGCGCACCAGGCTCGTCCCGCGCCGGAACGCACCGCACGGCGTCGGCGGGCCCGCCTCCCCCTAACGATGCGGCGCGGTTTCGACGGGCGCGAGCACGACCGCGCGCGCGATCCCACCGAGATCGGCGCGCGCGGCGCGGACGGCGAGACCGCTCGCCCGCGCGAGCGAGGCGACCGGGTCCGCCTGACCGCTGCCGATCTCGAACACCGCGACACCGCCGGGCGCGAGCAGCCTGCCGATCTCCGGCAGGAGGCGTCGATAGGCGTCGAGCCCGTCCGCGCCGCCGTCGAGGGCGCCGGTGGGTTCGAACCCGCCGACCTCCGGCATCAGCTCGTCGAGCGTCGCCGTCTCGATGTAGGGCGGATTGCTGACCACGATGTCGAAGCGCGTGCCGGGGCCGATCGCCGCGGCCCAGTCGCCGCACGCGAACATCGCGCGGCCGCCCATTCCGCTCGCGCGCGCGTTGGCACGCGCGAGGCGGCAGGCGGCCTCGCTGCTGTCCATTCCGAGGCCGCGCGCGTCTCGCCATTCGCTCAGCAACGCGAGCAGGATCGCGCCGCTGCCGGTGCCGAGATCGAGCAGCCATCTCGGCGTGCGTCCCGCCCGGCGCGCCTCGTCGAGTGCCGCCTCGACCACCGTCTCGGTGTCGGCGCGCGGGATCAGCGTCGCCGGCGAGACGAGCAGGTCGAGGCTCCAGAACCCCTGCCGCCCGGTGATGAAGGCGAGCGGCTCGCGGCGGGCGCGACGGGCGACGAGCGCGCGCATCGTCCCGGCCGCGACCGGCGCCGCGCGCCCGAGCCGCAGCAGGGCGTCGCGGTCGAGACCGGTCGCGTGCGCGAGCAGCATGCGTGCCTCGCGGGCGGGCGCCTCGACGCCGGCCGCGCGCAGGCGCGCGACGCTCTCGGCGAGCAGCGATCCGAGCGGGAGCTCGCCCCCGGTGTCCGCGTCGCGCGCCATCCGCCTCCTCTTTCGCTCGGCGCGGCGGCGGGGCACCTTGCCCGCCATGCGTGCCGCGTCGTTGCTGCTGATCCCGATCCTGTTCGCGCCGGCGGCGCGCGCCGCCACCGGCGGCCCTCCCGGTCGGTTCACGATCGAGGACATGATGGCGCCGACCGAGATCGCCGAGAACACCACCATCTACATCGACGGCAAGCCGCAGGCGTCGTTCCGCCTCGACGCCGACACGCCGTCGCGCACGCTTGACGTCGGGGTCGCCGACGCGCTCGGGCCCCACGCCTACGCGCTCTGCGGCACGATCACGGTGCGGCGGCCGGGCGGGCTGTCGGAGACGCACGAGGTGAACAGCGCGGGCGTGATCGCCGACGTCGACGGCCGGCGCTACGAGGCGCTCGGCGCGTCGGACTTCACCTTCTTCTACCTCGCCGATCCCGCGCCCGGGCGGGTGCCGACATCGCCGTCGCGCGAACGCTCGCCGCTCTGCCATCCGCCGCTGTCCTGAAGCCGTTGGCCTGAAGCCGCTGGCCTGACGCTGCTGGCCTGAGAGCGAGGCGCGTCCGGACGTCCGCCGGCATTGACCGAGGCGAGCGGCGGGATCAACGTCTTCTCAGAACCCGGACCGAGAACGACCACGACGGCGCCGGCGTGGCTTCGGGCGTCCGGGACAAGAACCCGCGAATGCGGCTGGAGGATGTCGGTGGATCAGATGTCACCCTCGCTGGCGGGCGACCTCGCGGTCGTCAAGCCGCGCCGGCTCGGCGGTGCGACGATGCCGCTGGTGGCGCCATCGGTCCTCGTGCTGCTCGCGTGGTCGATCATCCCGCTGGTGATGACGGTCTGGTATTCCTTCCGGCACTACAACCTCGTCGATCCGACGCTGCACGGCTTCGCCGGGTTCGACAACTACGTCTACCTGGTGACCGACCCCGATTTCTGGGCGTCGATCATCAACACGCTCGTGCTCGTCGGCGGCGTGCTGGTGGTGACCGTGGTCGGCGGCGTGCTTCTCGCCGTGCTCTACGACCAGGACTTTCCGGGCCGGAACATCGCGCGCCTGCTGGCCATCGCGCCCTTCTTCGTCATGCCGACCGTCGCCGCGCTGATTTGGAAGAACCTCATGCTCCACCCGATCTACGGGGTGGTGTCGTGGGTGCTGAACGAGACCGGGATCGGCGCGATCGACTGGTTCGCCGCCGCCCCGCTCACCACGCTGATCGGCATCGTGTCGTGGGAATGGCTGCCGTTCGCGACGCTGATCCTGCTGACGGCAGTGCAGTCGCTCGATGGCGAGCAGAAGGAGGCGGCGCGCATGGACGGCGCCGGCGCGCTGGCGTCCTTCTTCTACATCACCCTGCCGCATCTCCGGCGCGCGATCGGCGTCGTGATCATGATCGAGACCATCTTCCTGCTCACGATCTTCGCCGAGATCGTGGTGACCACGTCGGGCGGTCCGGGCGTGGCGACGACCAACCTCGCCTTCCTGATCTATGCCCGCGCCCTGCTGCAGTTCGACATCGGCGGCGGCTCGGCGGGCGGCGTGATCGCGATCATCCTCGCCAACATCGTCGCGTTCTTCCTCGTGCGCTCCGTCGCGCGCAACCTGGAGATCTGACGTGAAGCAGAGTGCCGCCCGACGCACGCTGATCGCTGCGGTCGGCTGGATCATCGCGCTCGGATTGTTCTTCCCGATCTTCTGGATGGTGCTGACCAGCTTCAAGACCGAGGTGCAGGCGGTCGCGAGCCCGCCGCTGCTGGTGTTCCATCCGACGCTCGGCTCCTACGCCGAGGTGAACCAGCGTTCGAACTACCTGCTGTTCGCATCGAACAGCGTGATCGAGTCGGTGGGTGCGACAGTCGTCGCCCTGCTGTTCTCCATCCCGGCCGCCTATGCGATGGCGTTCTTTCCCAGCACGCGCACGCGCGGCACGCTGCTCTGGATGCTGTCGACCAAGATGCTGCCGCCGGTCGGCGTGCTGATCCCGATCTATCTGATCGCCCGCTCGACCGGCCTGCTCGACACGCGGACGGCGATGGTCATCGTCTACACGCTGATGAACATGCCGATCGTGGTCTGGATGCTGTTCACCTTCTTCAAGGAAGTGCCGAAGGAGATCCTCGAGGCCGGACGCATGGACGGCGCGACGCGGCTCGGCGAGGTGTGGCACGTGCTGCTGCCGCTCTCGCTGCCGGGCGTCGCCTCGACCGGCCTGCTGTCGCTGATCCTCTGCTGGAACGAGGCGTTCTGGTCGCTCAACCTGACCTCGTCGGCGGCGGCGCCGCTGACCGCCTTCATCGCCTCGTTCTCCTCGCCGGAGGGTCTCTTCTTCGGCAAGCTGTCGGCCGCGTCCACGCTCGCGGTGGCGCCCATCCTGGTGTTCGGCTGGCTCAGCCAGAAGCAGCTGGTGCGCGGCCTGACCTTCGGCGCGGTCAAGTAAGAACCTAATCGGGAGAACGGCCAATGGCGACGGTGGCGTTGCGGGACATCCGCAAGACCTACGGCGGTCACGAAGCGATCAAGGGGGTCAGTCTCGACGTCGCGGATCGCGAGTTCGTCGTGTTCGTGGGCCCGTCCGGCTGCGGCAAATCGACCCTGCTGAGGATGATCGCGGGGCTCGAGGAGATCAGCGGCGGCGACCTGCTGATCGACGGCAAGCGCGCGAACGATGTCGGCCCGGCCGAGCGCGGCCTCGCCATGGTGTTCCAGTCCTACGCGCTCTACCCGCACATGACGGTCGAGCAGAACATGGGCTTCGCGCTCAAGCTGGCCGGCGTGCCGACCGCCGAGCGTCACACCAAGGTCGCCGAAGCCGCGCGCATCCTGCAGCTCGAACCCTATCTCGCGCGGAAACCGGGCCAGCTCTCGGGCGGCCAGCGGCAGCGCGTCGCGATCGGCCGGTCGATCGTCCGCAACCCGAAGGTCTTCCTGTTCGACGAGCCGCTGTCGAACCTCGACGCCGCGCTCCGCGGCCAGATGCGGATCGAACTCGCGCGCCTGCACGAGCAGCTGAACGCGACGATGATCTACGTCACCCACGACCAGGTCGAGGCGATGACGATGGCCGACAAGATCGTCGTGCTGCAGGCCGGCCGCGTCGAGCAGGTCGGCTCGCCGCTCGAACTCTACCATCATCCGCGCAACATCTTCGTCGCCGGCTTCATGGGCTCGCCGCGCATGAACCTGCTGCCCGCGACGGTGTCGACGGCCGACGGCAGCGGCGTCACGCTGGCGGGACCAGGCGGCATCGAGGTCCACGTGCCCGTGGACGGGGGATCGCTGGTGCCGGGCGGCAGCGCGACCCTCGGCGTGCGCCCCGAGCACCTGCTGGTCGACCCGGCGGGGCCGATCGCCGGACACGCGATGATCGCCGAACGCCTCGGCGGCCTCACGCTGCTGCATGTCGAGCTGCAGGACGGGACCGTGCTCACGGTGCAGACCGACGGCGCGGACGCGACCCGCGTGCACCAGAACGTCCGGCTGTCGGTGGTGCCGGAGGCCTGCCACGTGTTCGACGGCGAGGGCCTGGCGCTCGAGCACCACGTGCGGAACGCGCTCGTCGCCTAAAGAATTTTTCGATCAGACGGAGTCGTCTGATCGAAAGGAAATGCTGTTAGAGAGGTAGGGCACTACTCCCGATCCAATTGGATCGGGAAGTGCTCTAGGGCCAGAGGGCTCTGCCCAGGGCGCGGCCCCGCGACGTCGGACGCGGCGCCGGCCCCGGATCCCGCGGAGGTTTACGGCGCCGAGGCGCCGTCGGGCGCGGCCGCGACGGGATCCTCGTCCGGAACGGCCGTGTCGGCCTTCGGGGCGGCAACCTTCGCGCGCACGCGACGGGCCGCGGCCTTCTTCGGCGCCGCCGCTTCCGCGGCCGGCTCGGCTTGCTTGGGCGGCTCGCCGTAGCTCATCGTGAACGCCATGGTCCCACTCCTCCGTTGATCCATGACAGATGGGGTTCGGCGGCGGCGGCGCCGCCGAAATCGACGCGATCGGATCGTGGGCGGCAAGATCGGCCGGCTCGGATGCCAGCTGGCGAGTGCGCGGCGCGCGCGCGGGGCCATGTGGTCGACATGCACCGTTCATTCGATCTGTCCCGGGCCGCCGGTCTGTCGCGTCTCGCGGAATTCCTACCCCGATCGGGGCGCGCCTACGCGGCGACCCGCAACCTCGACGCCGGACCGCAACGCCAAGCGTCCACGTCCGCCCTTTCTCCCTATCTCCGGCGTCGCCTGATCCTCGAGCACGAGGTGGTGCGGGCGGCACAGGACGCGCACGGAACAGGGGCTTCGAAATACGTCGACGAAGTGTTCTGGCGAAGCTACTTCAAGGGCCATCTCGAGACCCGGCCCGCCATCTGGTCGCGATATCGCGCGCTGGTCGAGGCGGACCGCGCCGGGATGGGCCGGAACGGCGGCCTGCGGTCGGCGTACGAGGCGGCGATCGGATCGCGGACCGGGATCGCGTGCTTCGACGACTGGGCCCGCGAGCTCGTGGACACGAACTGGCTGCACAACCACACCCGGATGTGGTTCGCCTCGATCTGGATCTTCACGCTCGGCCTGCCCTGGGCGCTCGGCGCCGATTTCTTCCTGCGGCACCTCCTCGACGGCGATCCGGCGAGCAACACGCTGTCCTGGCGCTGGGTCGCCGGCCTGCACACGCGAGGCAAGGCCTACGCGGCACGGTCGGAGAACATCCGACGCTACACGGAGGGGCGCTACGCGCCCGACGGCCTCAACGAAAACCCGGTGGCGTTGCGGGAAGACGACGATGTCGCGCCGATGCCGCTGCCGGCGGCCGACGCGGCCGGCGAAGGCGACGCCGCGTTGCTGCTCCATCTCGACGATCTCCACCCCGAGAGCCTGCCGCTCGGCGGTCTCCGCATCGTCCGGGTGGGCGGGCTGATCGCGTCCTCGCCGGACGCGGCCGACGCGGTGTGCGCCGCCGATCGCGCGGCGATGGCGGACGCGCTGGCGCGGGCGGCCGCGCATTTCGGCTGCGAGGCGACCCTCGTCTCGGACGGCTGGGCCGGAAGCCTTCCGGTCGTCGCGGCCTGGGCACCGGTCGGACCGAGTGCGGCCGCCCTGCCCGCCTGCCGCCGCGTGCGGCGGACATGGGACGAGAGGAGCTGGCCGCGGTCGACGCGCGGCTTCTTCCAGCTGCGGGCGGCGATCCCGTCGATGGTCGGCGACCCGACGGCCTGATCGCGCTCCGGCTCCACGAGCGAAGACGGTCACCCGGTCGATCCGTCCGATCGGGTGAGCCTCTACTCGGCGTCGGCCAGCAGCGCCGATTGCGCGTCGGCGATCAACGCGTCGAACAGGTCGTCGAACTCGCCCTCCATGACGCGGTCGATCTTGTGCAGCGTGAGATTGATGCGGTGATCGGACACCCGTCCCTGCGGGAAGTTGTAGGTCCTGATCCGTTCGGAGCGGTCGCCGGTGCCGACCTGCGCGCGCCGGTCGGCGGCCCGCGTGGCGTGCGCCGCCGCCCGGCCCTGCTCGTAGAGCCGGGCGCGGAGGATCTTCATCGCCTTGGCGCGGTTCTTGTGCTGGCTCTTCTCCTCCTGCATCGCGACCACGATGCCGGAGGGCATGTGGGTGATGCGGACGGCGCTCTCGGTCTTGTTGACGTGCTGTCCGCCGGCGCCGGACGCGCGGTAGACGTCGATCCGGAGATCGCCCTCGTCGATCGAGACGTCGACCTCCTCGGCCTCCGGCAGCACGGCGACGGTGACGGTCGAGGTGTGGATGCGGCCCTGGCTCTCGGTCGACGGCACGCGCTGGACGCGATGGACGCCGGACTCGAACTTCAGCCGGGCGAACACGCCGCGGCCGGCGATCTCGGCGATCGCGCCCTTGAGCCCGCCGAGCTCGCTCTCGTCCCATTCGAGCGTTTCGAACCGCCAGCCGCGGCCGTCGGCGTAGCGGCGATAGGCGTCGAACAGCTGGCGCGCGAACAGGCCCGCCTCGTCGCCGCCGGCGGCGGGACGGATCTCGAGGATGGCGCTCCGGGCATCGGCCTCGTCGCGCGGCAGCAAAGCGAGGCGGAGCGCGTGACGGAGCGCGGGCAGGCGCTCCGACAGGCCGCGGAGCTCGGCCTCGGCGAGGTCGCGGAACTCGGGGTCGGCGAGCAGCGACCGCGCTTCCGCCTCGGCGCGTTCGGCGCCCTGCAGCTCGTGGATGCGCGCGACCACCGGTTCGAGTTCGGCGAGCTCGCGGGACGCCTGGTTGAACGCCTCGCCGGCGAGGCCCGAGCTGAGCTCATGGGTCAGCTCGGCGGCGCGGGCGACGATGCGGTCGAGGCGTTCGGCGAACATCAGCCTTCCGCAAGTCTCGCGACGAGGTCGCCGAGACGGGCGGCGACGGCGTCGAGCGGCACCTCCTCCTGCACGCCGGTGGCGAGGATCTTGACGGCGGCGAGGCCGCGCGCGACCTCGTCGGCGCCGAGGATCACGGCCGCCACCGCCTCGATCCGGTTGGCACGCTCGAAGCGCCGCCTCGCGTTGCCGCGATAGGTCATCTCGGCGCGAAGACCCGCCTTCCGGAGGGACGCGAGCAGGCCGATCGCCGCGTCCTCCTCGGCGTCCCCGAGCGGCACCACCGCGATCGTCCGGGCCGCGTCGGCGAGCGCGGTCCCGAGCAGCGCCAGGCGCTCGATGCCGGCGGCCCAGCCGACGGCGGGCGTCGCCGGGCCGCCGAGGGCCGCGACCAGACCGTCGTAGCGCCCGCCGGCCAGCACCGTGCCCTGGGCGCCGAGCGCGTCGGTGGTGAACTCGAAGGCGGTGTGGCTGTAATAGTCGAGGCCGCGCACGATGCCGGGGTTCTCCCGGAACGGCACGCCGAGCGTGTCGAGATGCCGGCGCACGCCGTCCCAGTGCGCGCGCGAGACCTCGTTCAGGAACGGCGCGATGCCGGGTGCGTCGCCGACCAGCGCGCGGTCGCGCTCGTCCTTGCTGTCGAGGATGCGGAGCGGGTTGCGCTCGAGCCGGGCCCGGCTGTCGTCCGACAGCGCGTCGCGGTGGCGGGCGAAATGGGTGACCAGCGCCGTCCGCCAGGCGTCGCGCGAGGCGGCGTCGCCGAGCGTGTTGATCTCGATCGTGACCGCGCCCTCGAGCGCCAGCGCGTCGAGGATGTCGCGGCCGAGCGCGATCACCTCCGCGTCGGCGAGCGGCTCGGCCGGCCCGATCAGCTCGACGCCGATCTGGTGGAACTGCCGCTGGCGCCCCTTCTGCGGCCGCTCGTAGCGGAAGATCGGACCGGCGTAGAACACCCGCTGCGGCAGCGTCTGGGTGAGCCCGTTCGAGACCAGCGCGCGACAGATGCCGGCGGTGCCCTCCGGGCGAAGCGTGAGCTGCTCGCCGCCGCGGTCGGGGAAGGAATACATCTCCTTCGATACGACGTCGGTGGTGTCGCCGAGCGAGCGGGCGAACACCTCGGTGTGCTCGAAGATCGGCGTCTGCCACTCGTCGAAACCGTAGGTGGCGGCGCGCGTCCGCGCCGTCTCGACCACGCGCCGGTGGCGCCGCATGGCGTCGCCGATCAGGTCATGGGTGCCGCGTACGGGCTGCGGGGCGGCCAAGCGTCACTCCGCGGCGGCGTGCTGCCGAGCCGCCACGCCGTCCGCGTGGATGTCTTCCGCGACCGGCTCCGAAGCCGACGGCGGCGCGTTCTGGCCGCGTATGCGCTCGACCTGGGCTTCGACGAGATCGACGATGTGGTCGACCATGCCGTCGGCCGGCATGGTGTGGTCCTGACGGCCGGCGGCGTAGACCATGTGGCGGCCCGAACCGCCGCCGGTGACCCCGATATCGGTCATCAGCGCCTCGCCCGGCCCGTTCACGACGCAGCCGATGATCGAGAGCGTGAGCGGCGTCGCGATGTGCGCGAGCCGCTCCTCGAGCCTGGCCACCGTGTCGATGACGTTGAAGCCCTGCCGGGCGCAGGACGGGCAGGAGATGATCTTCACGCCGCGATGGCGGATGCCGAGCGTCTTGACCAGCTCCCAGCCGACATGGACCTCCTCCTCCGGCTCGGCCGAAAGCGAGACGCGGACGGTGTCGCCGATGCCGGCCCAGAGCAGCGAGCCGAGCCCGACGGCCGACTTCACGGTGCCCGCGCGCTTCCCGCCCGCCTCGGTGATGCCGATGTGGAGCGGGTGGTCGCAGACATCCGCGAGCTGCTGGTAGGCGGCGACCGCGAGGAAGACGTCGGAGGCTTTGACGCTGATCTTGAACTCGTGGAAGTCGTGGTCCTGCAGGATCTTGGCATGCTCGAGCGCGCTCTCGACCAGCGCCTCGGGGTTCGGCTCGCCGTACTTTTCCAGCAGGTGACGCTCGAGCGAGCCGGCGTTGACGCCGATGCGGATCGAGCAGCCATGGTCGCGGGCGGCGTTGACGACCTCGCGGACGCGCTCGGCCGAGCCGATATTGCCGGGGTTGATCCGAAGGCAGGCGGCGCCGGCCTGCGCCGCCTCGATCGCGCGCTTATAGTGGAAGTGGATGTCGGCCACGATCGGCACGTTGACCTCGTGGCAGATCTCCTTCAGCGCCGCCGTGCTCTCGACGTCGGGGCACGAGACGCGGACGATGTCGACGCCGGCGAGCTCGGCGCGGCGGATCTGCGCGATGGTCGCCTCGGCATCGTGCGTCAGCGTGTTGGTCATGGTCTGGATCGAGATCGGCGCGTCGCCGCCCACCGGGACCTTGCCGACATGGATCTGGCGCGACTTGCGGCGCTCGATCTGCTGGTAGGGACGGTAGCTCATGGATGACACTCCAGGGTGCGCACCCGTGTCGGATGCCAGAATGTATCGGGCCGCGCCAGGGCGGGCTCGCGGAGGCGATCGCCGCCGCGCCCGGCCCGGTGGATCCCGGCGCGCCGGGCCGACCCCCCGCGCGATCCGGTTCGCCCGAGCCCCCGCGGCTAGTGGTGCGCCGCGAGTTGGCGTGCGTTCAGCCGGTCGGCGCTGTCGTCGGCGTCGACGGGCGCCGAGGGCTTCACATGGTGCCGCCTCGGCGTGGGCGCCACCGCTCCGGACCCCGGAGGCGGCGCGGTCGCGACCGCGGTCGCGGCCGTCGGCGCGCCGGCGGTCGTCGGCGGGGTCGGGACGCCGGGTGAGGCGGTGCCGGCGGCGACCGGGCCGTTGACCGGGCCGTCGAGCGCAACGTGGCGCAGCACCGCACCGTCGCGTCCGAGCACCGGACCGGCGACGCCGCTCCGGGTGATCGACAGGCCGCCCGCGTTGCCGGTGGTCAGCAGCAATCCGGTCTCGCCGGCGGGCGGCGACCAGGTCTCGCCCGCCTGCAGCACGTGGTCGTAGAGGAGCCTGCCGTCGGCCGAGCGCACCTGCACCCAGGTCGGCGCGGACGCGACCAGCACCAGCGGCGCGGCGGTCGCCGGCGTGGCCGCCGGTGCAGCAGCCGGCGTCGGCACGCCGGCCGATCCGGGCGCGGCGACCGCGCCTGCGGCCGGGGCGGAACCGGGCACGCCGGCCGGCGTGGCGGAAGTGGGCGCGCCGGCAGGCGTGGCGGAGTTGGGCGCGCCGGCCGGCGCGACGGAAGTGACCGCGCCAGGCGGGGTCGTGGCGACTGGCGCACCGGACGGCGCACCGTTGACCGCGGGCCCCGACATGGCCGGCGCCGAGGGCGAGACCGGCGGCGCCGCCTCGGGGCGAACCGCGGCGTCCGCCCCTGGCGGGGCGACACCCGGCGGCGGCGTGGTCGGCATCACGGACGCGACCTGCGGCGAGATCGGCGCCGGCCGCGGCGAGGCGAGCAGCTGCGCGGGCACCGGCGGCACCGTTCGCGACGGCGCGCTCTCGTGGTCGCTGTAGCGAAACCAGACGACGTAGACGATGACGAGGAACACGAGGCCGATCAGCACGGCCGCGCCGGTCGGAATGCCGCGCTCGGGCACCGGCGCCGGAAAGGAGAGCACCGGCCGGCGATTGACGTCGGACGCCTCGGCACGGAAGCGGCGCGCGAGCTCGTCGGCGTCGAGACCGAGCGCGGTCGCGTAGGTGCGGAGGAAGCCGAGCGCGTAGGTGTTGCCGGGCAGGGCCGACAGTTGACCGTCCTCCAGCGCCTGCAGGTAGGGCAGCCGGATCCGCAGCGCAGAGGCGATCTCGGCGAGATCCCAACCGAGTCGCTCGCGCGCCTCGCGGAGCTCCGTCCCGCAACGGAACGTCGCGCCCTTGGCGGCAGGCGACGTGTCCGCCGCGGCACTCATCCTTCAGGCTCCCGACGGGTCGATCCGCCTGTCAGCATACGGGGCGCAAGGGCGAGCGGCAAACCGGACCGTCAGCCTGCCGCGCACGCCTTGAGGTCATCGAGCGCGCAGCTCTCGAGCGCCGCCTCCTCGGTCGCCTCGAGCACGACCGGCGGCGCAACGCCGGCCAGGTGGGCCTCCTGCCACCGCGCGGCGCAGAGACACCAGCGGTCGCCGTCGCGCAGCCCCTCGAAGCCGAACTCCGGGCGCGGCGTCGAGAGATCGTTGCCGCGCTCGCGGGAGAAACGGAGAAAGGCCTCTGTGACCACCGCGCAGACCGTGTGACGGCCGCGATCCTCCGGACCGGTGTCGCAGCAGCCGGTGCGGTAGAAGCCGGTCAGCGGCGCGACCGAGCACGTCAGCAGCGGTCCCCCGAGCACGTTCCGGCCGGGCCGCCTGCCGCCGCCGCGCTTGGGGTCCATGTCGTCGAATGGCATCGCCGGCGCCTCGCAGATCCGGCGGCAGGGTCGGCCCGCGCGCCGGCCGGGGTCAAGCGCCGCAGGCGCGCTCGACGCGAAGGCGCACCGCGTCGTGATCCACGACGCGCCGTCGGCCGGAGCACGATCGGCCCGGAACGCGCCGAGGCTGCCCTAGCGGACGAGGTGCGCCGCGACGGCCGGGAACACGATCGCGACCTCGACCGCGGCCAAGCACGCGATCACGATCAGCGCCGCGGTCGCCTGAACGAGCCCGGGACGCGCGCGTCCGAGCAGGATCAGGAACGGCGCGAGCGGGGTGAAGTAGCGTCCCTGGATGCCGTCGATCCGCCCGGCGCCGATCCGCGTCCAGCTGAGATAAAGCGCGACGTAGATCGCGACGACGGTGAGGAGCAGCGTCGACAGCACGAGGACGCGGCGAACGACGTGGGATCGCGGCCCCCAGAAACCGATCGCGAGCGTCGCGACCGACGCGATCGCACCCCACCGATAGATCCGCTCCGGCAACGCGATGTCGAGCCAGCCCAGCACGCCCACGAACTCGCGGAACCGGAGTGTCGGCCAGTCGATCACGGTCCGCCAGAAGACGAGCGCGGCCACGCGGTCGTGCCGCAGGATCCATTGCATCTGAGCGCCGTCGAGGAGCGATCCGCCCGCCCGGGTCGGGACGCCGAGCGGCATGATGCCGAGGACGAACCAGACGGCGGCGAGCAGGACGGTCACCACGGCGGAAGCGAGCCCCTTGAAGCGATCCGGTCGGCCGAACGTCAGCGCGACGAAGATCGCGGCCAGGATCGCGTAGGGAGGCCGGCCCATCGCCATCGCGCCGAGAACGGCGCCGATGCCGAGCCAGGACGACCATCCGGCGGACGCGCCCGACGCGCGCCGGCTGAGCCAGGCGGCGACGACGGCGCCGCAACCGATCAGCGTCGCGTCCTGACTGGCCGACCCGAACAGGAACAGCGTCATCGGGAGCATGAGCACGAGCACGAGGAAAGGCAGGCCGGCATCGGCGATCAGGATCGCGACGGACGCGAGCGCGCTCGCGCAGACGGCGTTGGCGACGCGCGCCGCCCTGAGCGTCGCGAGCACCCGCCAGCCGACGCGGCGGCCGAGATCGATCGCCGCGGCGGCCGGACCATACATGACGGGTCCGTAGGTGGCGGTGTTCTGGAAGCCGACGGGACCGTCGTCGCGACCCCATGGGATCGTCCGGTAGGGCGCGAGCACCGGCCTCGCGATCCGGTCGTGTCCCAGACCATGCACGAGGCGGTCGAGAGCGTCCGACCGGATCACGCCGATCGGGAGCCGACCTCCGGCGTCGCCGCCGGCGAGCTTCAGGGCGAAGACGCCGCCCTGACCGACCTGCGTCGCGCGGAGGAACTGGTTCGGCTCATCGGCCGCGTCGTAGGGCACCGTCGTGACGGCGAGATGGATCGAACAGGTCAGGGCCACCAGCAGGTAGACCAGCGCGACGCGCCGGGACGCGCGACCGGGCCCGCTCGCGCCGCCCTCGCCCGTCCCGCCGCGCACCGCGCGAGGCGGTCGCGGCATCCCGGCCGCCTTTCGTGCGCCCTCGCGCGCCCCGGCCGTCATCCGCGAGATCGGCGATCGCGATCGCGGCGCCGTCCTCAGATGTCGAGGTTGGCCACCTTCAGCGCGTTGCCGACGATGAAGTCGCGTCTCGGCTCGACGACGTCGCCCATCAGGGTCGAGAAGATCTGCGCCGCGTCCTCGCTGTCGCCCACCTTGACCTCGAGCAGGGTGCGCGTGGCGGGATCGAGCGTGGTCTCCCAGAGCTCTTCGGCGTTCATCTCGCCGAGACCCTTGAAGCGGCTGATCGCGACGCCGCGGCGGCCGCGCAGCAGCACGCGTTCGAGCGCCGCGGCGGGACCGCGCACCGCGTGATCCTCGCCGCGGTCGAGCACCAGACGCGCGGGCTCGGCCCAGTCCTGCCGCAGCGTCGCGAGCCGGTCGGCGAGCAGGCGGGCCTCGCCCGAGCGCAGCGTCGCGGCGTCGAGCGCGTAGCGCTCGCTGACGCCGCGTACCGTGCGGCCGAGGCGGAGCGAGCCGCCGTCGCCGGACGCGACCACCCAGGCCCGCTCGTGCTCGAGCGCCATCGCGTTGAGGCGTCGTTGCGCGTCGGCGTTGTTCGCGGCCGCATCGCCGGCCGTCGTGTCGAGCGCACCGCCGATCGCCACCTGCTCGAGCAGGGGCACCGGAATGTTCGACCCTTGCGACAGGCGCTTGAGCGCCGCCGCGGTTTCGCGCATGCCGTCGATCGCCGCGCGCAGCTCGTCGCCCGCGACCACGCGCCCGTCGGCGTAATGGAGCGCAGCCGCCGCGATCGCCCGGTCGATCAGGTGCTGCTCGAGCAGGGCGTCGTTCTTGAGATAGCGCACCTCGTTGCCGCGGGTCGTGCGGTAGAGCGGCGGCTGGGCGATGAACAGATGACCCGCCGAGATCAGCTCCGGCATCTGCCGGAAGAAGAAGGTCAGCAGCAGCGTGCGGATGTGCGAGCCGTCGACGTCGGCGTCGGTCATCAGCACGATGCGGCCGTAGCGCAGTTTGGCGAGGTCGAACCCGCCCTGCTCCGGCTCGCCGCGGCCGATCCCGGTGCCGAGCGCGGTGATCAGCGTGCCGATCTCGGCCGAGCCCAGCATGCGGTCGAACCGCGCGCGCTCGACGTTCAGGATCTTGCCCTTCAGCGGCAGGATCGCCTGGAACTTGCGGTCGCGGCCCTGCTTGGCCGTGCCGCCCGCGCTGTCGCCCTCGACGATGAAGATCTCGGCGCGCGACGCGTCGCGTTCCTGGCAGTCGGCGAGCTTGCCAGGCAGGCTCGCGACGTCGAGCACGCCCTTGCGTCGCGTGAGCTCGCGGGCGCGACGCGCCGCCTCGCGTGCGGCGGCGGCGTCGAGCACCTTCTGCACGACGGACTTCGCCTCGCGCGGATGCGTCTCGAACCAGTGCGCGATCGCGTCGGCGACGGAAGCCTGCACCACCGGCTGCACCTCGGAACTGACGAGCTTGTCCTTGGTCTGGCTGGAGAATTTCGGGTCCGGCACCTTCACCGACAGCACCGCGGTGAGGCCTTCGCGCATGTCGTCGCCGTTGAGCGCGATGTCCTTCTTCGAGCCCTGCTCGATGTAGCGGGCGACGACGCGGGTCAGCGCCTGACGGAAGCCCGCGAGATGGGTGCCGCCGTCACGCTGCGGGATGTTGTTCGTGAAGCACAGCATGGTCTCGTGATAGCTGTCGTTCCACGACATCGCGAACTCGACGCGGATGCCGCGATCGCCGGCCTCGCCGTAGGCGGTGATCGGCGGCGAGATGATCGGCGCGCGCGCCCGGTCGAGATACTCGACGAAGGCGGCGAGGCCGCCCTCGTAGCAGAACTCCTGGCGCGTGGTCTCGGCGTGCCGCTCGTCGCGCAGCACGATCCGGAGGCCGGAGTTCAGGAAGGCGAGCTCGCGCATGCGGCGCTCGAGGATCGCGAGATCGAAATCGACCCGCGTGAAGGTGCCGCGCGACGGCTTGAAGGTCACCTCGGTGCCGCTCGGCTCCTTGGACGGGCCGACCACGCGGAGCGGATCGACCGCGTCGCCGTGGGCGAAGCGGATCTCGTGCTCTTCGCCGTTCCGCCAGATCCGGACCAGCATCCATTCCGACAGCGCGTTCACGACCGCCGCGCCGACGCCGTGCAGGCCGCCCGAGACCTTGTAGGAGTTCTGGTTGAACTTGCCGCCGGCGTGCAGGCGCGTCAGCACCACCTCGGCCGCCGACACGCCCTCCTCGTGGTGGAGATCGGTCGGGATGCCGCGCCCGTCGTCGCGCACGGTCACCGAACCGTCGCCGTTCAGCACGAGCTCGCACATCGTCGCGAAACCCGCCTGCGCCTCGTCGACCGCGTTGTCGATGATCTCGAACGCCATGTGATGCAGGCCGGAACCGTCATCGGTGTCGCCGATATACATGCCGGGCCGCTTGCGCACGGCGTCGAGGCCGCGGAGTACCGAAATGGAGGCGGCATCGTAGGTGTCGCCCTCGATCTCGTCGGGCTTGGACGGCTCGGCGTTGTCGGACATGCCGGTAGGACGCTCCTCGATCAGGGTCGGGCTGCACGCCGGCGCCGCGGACCCGGTCGGACGGGTGGCGAGGCGGCACCGAACGGCGCAACGCACATAATATAAGGTGTCACTCCGATGACGGCCAGCGCGCGCGTGTCCCGGCGGCCCGGGCCGGTCACCAGCGCGCCGGCACGACCGCGTCGCCGCCGGTGGTGAACAGGGTCGCGGTCGCGGCCAGCGACGCGAACGGCCCGGGATCGGTGCCGGTCAGCAGCACCTGCCGCCCCGGTTCGGCGAGCAGCGCGCGGAACAGCGCGTTTCGGCGCGGCAGGTCGAGATGCACGAGCGGCTCGTCGAGCAGCAGCATCGGCGCCGCGCCGCGATCCGCGCCGATCAGGGCGGCGTGCGCCAGCACGAGCCCGACCAGCAACGCCTTCTGCTGGCCGGTGCTGGCGCGCGACGCGTCGAGCCCGGTCGCGCGATCGCTGATCGCGAGGTCGGCGCGATGCGCGCCGAGCCGGGTCGCGCCGCTCGCCGCGTCGGCCTCGCGCGACGCGGCGAGCGCCACGCGGATCCAGTCCTCGACCACGCGCGCCGGCTCGCCCGCGAGCCGGTCGGCGATCGGGTCGATCAGCCGGAGGTCGGCGGCCGGGAAACCGTCGTCGTCGCTGTCCCGCCAGCCGTTGAGGCGGCGGCAGAGCGCGAGGCGCGACGCCGTCGCGGCCACCGCGTGGCGCGCGATGCCGTCCTCGGCGGCGGCGAGCCAGGCGCGTTCGCCGCGGCGCTCGAGCAGCAGGCGGTTGCGGCCCTGCACGGAGGCGTCGTGGGCGGCGATCGCGCGCGCGTGGCTGGGCTCGAGCCCGGCCACCAGCCGGTCGAGGAAACGCCGGCGCCCCGACGGCTGCTCGCCCCAGAGGCGCTCCATCTGCGGCGTGAGCCAGACCGACGGCAGCAGCGGCGCGATGTCGCCGGCGGCCCGCACCGGCGCGCCGTCGAGGCGGAACAGGCGCCGCGTCGCGCCGCTCTCGCCCCGCGCGCCGGCGGGTGGCACGCCGGTGCCGAGATCGTGCGGGCCGTCCTCGGTCTCGATCCGGGCGGCGACCGCCCAGGCGCCCTCCCCGTCCCGCGGCAGCGCTTCCGGGCGCGCCCCGCGCAGACCGCGGCCCGGCATCAGCAGCGAGATGGCCTCGAGCAGGTTGGTCTTGCCGCTGCCGTTCGGGCCGGTGATCACGCTGACACCGGGCGCGGGCTCGTAGTGGAGCCGCGCGTAGTTGCGGAAATCGGTCAGCACCGCGCGTCTGAGGAGCGCCATGGCGCCCGTCCTGCCGGAGATCGCCGCCGGATGCGAGACCCGCGCCCGGGCGCGCCGGATTTTCCATGCGATAGCGTATCGAGCTAGGCTGCGGTCGCCACGCCGAGGGCCGGGTCATGCGCGTCGCCGCCGTCACGATGAGCTACAACGAGCCCGACTGGGCGCCGGTCTGGGCCAGGCACTACGCCGCCGAGCTCGGCGCGGCGAACTGCTTCATCATCGACCACGGCTCGGACGACCGCTCCCTCGACGGCATCGCCGGCGTCAACGTGATCCGTATCCCGCGCTCGCCGCAGGACGACGACCGGCGGGCACGCGCGCTGTCGCTGTTCTGCGCCTCGCTGCTGCAATGGTACGACGCGGTGATCCACACCGACATCGACGAGATCCTGCTCGCCGACCCGTCCCGCCATCTCGGATTGCGCGCCTGCTGCGCCGCCGACCCGCGTCCGGTGGTGACCGCGGTCGGGCTCGACCTGATCCACCGCCCGGACGTCGAACGGCCACTCAGCCTCGCGCTGCCGGTGCTGCGGCAGCGCCGGTCGGTGCGCTTCGCGAGCGCGATGTGCAAGCCGGTGCTGATCCGGACGCCGGTCGACTGGGCGCCCGGCTTCCACTCGGTCCCGGCCGCGCCCGCGTTCGGCGACCTGTTCCTCATCCATCTCCGCTATGCCGATCTCGGACGCGGCCTGATGCGGCTCGCGCGGACCAGGAGCCAGCCCTGGCAGGAAGAGGCGGCCGGGCGGCATCAGAGGATGGGCGATGCCGAATGGGAGGCGATGCTGCGCGCGATGGCGGGGCTGCCGCGCACGATCCCCCGACTGTTCTCGGCCGACGCCGACCCGCTCGCCTCTTGGCTCGACCGCGTGTGCGCGAGCGCGCACGGACGCGAACGTGATCGCTACCGGCTCGACCTGCATATTTTCGGCGATACGTTGTGGCGGCTGCCCGCGTCGTTCGTCGACAGGTTCTGAACGCGGCGGGCGTTCCGCGAACCGCGCCGTCCCGGCGTCGTTCGCTCGGTATAACGAGGAAGACGCCGCCGATGGACCAGATGGTCACCCTCGCCCTGCCGGACCAGGCCGCCGCGTTCCGGGCGGTCCGCGCGCGCACCGAGTGGCTCTGCCGGTCGCTCTCGCCCGAGGACCAGACGATCCAGTCGATGGAGGATGCGAGCCCGGCCAAGTGGCACCGGGCGCACACCACATGGTTCTACGAGCAGTTCATCCTGCGCGACCGCGTCCCGGGCTATCGCTCCTACGACGAGGACTTCAACTTCCTCTTCAACTCCTACTACGTGTCGCTCGGCGCCCGGCATGCCCGCCCGGCGCGCGGCATGATCACGCGTCCGACCGCCGACGAGGTCGGCGCGTATCGGGCCGCCGTCGACCGGGCGATGCTGTCGCTGCTCGCGTCCGGGTCGGACCCGGAACGCGACGCCCTGCTCCGCCTCGGCCTCGCGCATGAGGAGCAGCACCAGGAATTGCTGCTGACCGACGTCATGCACGCGCTCGCCCAGAACCCGCTGTCCTGGGCCGGTGGCCGCGCGCGATCGATCGCGGTGCTGCCGGGCTGGACCGAACCGCGCGGCGCGCCGGATGACCGCCCGGCGCCCGTCGAGCATCCGGGCGGGATCGCCCAGATCGGCCATGACGGTGACGACTTCGCGTTCGACAACGAAGGACCCCGACACGACGTCCTGCTGCGGCCGCACGCGATCGCGACGCGGCTGGTGCGGAACGCCGACTGGCTCGGTTTCATGCGCGACGGCGGCTATCGCCAGCCGACGCTCTGGATGAGCGACGGCTGGTCGCGTCGCGAGGCCGAGGGCTGGGAGATGCCGCTCTACTGGCACGCCGACGGGGACGCGTTCGTGCAATGGGGCCCGGGCGGGCTCGCGCCGCTCGATCCCGACGCGCCGGTCCGGCACGTGAGCTGGTACGAGGCGGACGCGTTCGCGCGCTGGTCGGAGGCACGCCTGCCGACCGAGTTCGAGCTCGAGGCCTCGGCCGGATCGCTCGCCGAGTTCGACACCCATGTCTGGCAGTGGACCAATTCGGCCTACTTGGCCTATCCCGGCTTCCGGCCCGACACCGGCGCGATCGGCGAGTACAACGGGAAGTTCATGATCAACCAGATGGTGCTTCGCGGCGGCTCGTTCGCGACCTCGCCAGGCCATGCGCGTCCCGGTTACCGGAACTTCTTCCCGCCCGAGAAGCGATGGCAGGTCACCGGCGTCCGCCTGGCCTTCGATCGCTGAGAGCCGTCATGCTCGATGATGCCGGCACGGCCGTTCCCGACGGCGCCGACGGGGATCTCGTCGCCGAGATCGTCCGCGGCCTGTCGGGCGCACGAAAGACCTTGCCGCCGAAGCTGTTCTACGACGCCGAAGGTTGCCGGCTGTTCGGGCTGATCACGGCGCTGCCGGAATACTACCCGACCCGCACCGAGATGGCGCTGCTCGAAGCGCATGCGGGCACGCTCGCGGCGCCGGCCGGTCCGGTCGACGGCGACGCGGTCCTGGTCGAGTTCGGCGCGAGCGACGAGCGGAAGGCGGAGTTCATGCTCGCGACCGGACGGTTCGGCGCCTACGTGCCGATCGACATCGCCGAGGAGGCGCTCGACGCCCTGCAGGCCCGGCTCGCGGCGGCGCGGCCGACGCTCGTGGTCAGGCCGGTGCGTGCCGACTTCACCCAGGCGCTCAAATTGCCGGCGACCGGTCGCGGACGGCGGCTCGGCTTCTTTCCGGGCTCGACGATCGGCAACATGAACCCGGACGAGGCGGTCCGTTTCCTCGCCTCGGCGCGTGACGCCCTGGCCGGGCCCGACGGCGACGCGCTGCTGGTGATCGGGACCGACCTCCGGAAATCGGCGGATCGCCTGCGCGCCGCCTACGACGACGCGGCCGGCGTCACCGCCGCCTTCAACCGCAACATGCTCGCGCATGTGAACCGGATCGCGGGTGGCGACATCGATCCGGCATCCTTCGACCATCGCGCGGTCTGGAACGAGGCCGAGAGCCGGATCGAGATGCATCTCGTGAGCCGGTCCGACCACACCTGCCGACTTGCCGGACGGCGGATCCGGTTCGGGGCCGGGGAAACGATCCACACCGAAAACAGCTACAAGCACACCGAGGCGGGCTTCCTGGCGCTCGCCGCACGTGCCGGCTGGCACGGCCTCCAATTCCGCACCGACACCGACCGGCTGTTCGGCATCCACCTGCTGGCCGCCGCCTGATGCGGTGCCTGATGGTCCTCGCCACCGCCGCGTCGCTCGGATACGGGACGGCCGCCACCGGATCGCCCGATCCGGTCACGCCGGCGACCCGGCCGCCCGCGACCGGATCGCCTTCCGTCCGCGGTCCCGTCATCCGGCCGCCCGCCTCGGTCGACCCTGGCATGAAGGTGATCAGGCCGGCGACGCACGCGCGGATGCCGGTGATCAGGCCGCCGACCGGCACGCCCGACGCGAAGAACACGCCGCCGGTGACGGTCGTGCCGAAATAGTCATCCGTCCGATGTCTTCGCGCCGGACGGCGTCGCACCTGACGATGTCTTCCGGCGCGAGGCCGGCGTCGGACGCCGTTCGCCCTGATCGGCGAAGCGATCGGGGAATTCGCCCAGGTTCTCCTGAATGAACGCTTCCTCGACGATGTCCTGGTGCAGCGGGTCGGCGCCGGGCGCCGAGGCCGGGTTGGGCAACTGGCCGGTCATGCCCGACTGTTTCATCGCGACCAGCTCGCGGGCGCGCTCCCAGTACTCCGCGTCCCGGTGGTGCGGGCGGCCATCGGCCTCCCACAGATGGTAGGCCTCCTCGCGGATGGCGCCTTGCAGCGCCGGATCCGCGTCGTCGAGCGGGTTGATCGGCTGGTTCATCGCGTTCTGGTCTCCTTCATCGCGCCCCAACGGCGGGCGCGGGCGAGGGTTCGGCCGCGCGGCGTTCGGGTGCGCGCGGCGCGCGGGGTTTGAGCGCGCCCGGTGCAACCCATCTCTCCGTGATCGAACGGACCGGAGGATGGACATGGCGGATGGGCAATCGGCTGTCGCGGTACTCGGAGGCGGCTGCTTCTGGTGCCTCGAGGCGGTCTACGAGCAGCTCGACGGCGTGACGGCGGTCAAGTCCGGCTATGCCGCCGGCCATGTCGACAACCCGAGCTATCGTCAGGTGTGCAATGGCTCGACCGGACACGCCGAGGTCGTGCGCGTGTCCTACGATCCGACGCGCCTGTCCTACGAGGATCTGCTCCGCGTCTTCTTCACCATCCACGATCCGACCACGCGCGACCGCCAGGGCAACGATGTCGGTTCGCAGTATCGCTCGGTGATCGTGGTCGGCGACGCCGACGAGCGGAAGCGTGCGGAAACGGTGCGTGACGAGATCGCCGAGGCGGCGATCTGGCCGGGACCGATCGTGACCGAGATCCTCGACCCGGTGACGTTCTTTCCCGCCGAGGCCGAGCACGACCACTACTACGCGCGCAACCCTGGCGCCGGGTATTGCCGCGTCGTGATCGAGCCGAAGGTCGCAAAATTCCGCAAGAGCTTCGCCGATCGGCTCCGGGCGGCGTAAGGGAGGCGGCCGGATCGTCGCGGATCCGGCCGAAACTCGCGTGTCCGGACCGGCCGTCTGGCCGGCGTTCGTCAGCCGGACGGCGCGCGTGCCGGCGGCGCGGTCCCGCCTGCGACGGCGGCGCCCTTCTCGCGTCGAAGCTGGTCCAGCGTCGACAGGCAGGTCCTGACGATCGGCGCGCAGTAGGAGTTCGGCGACGCCGTCGCGTTCTTCTCGCCGGAATACATGATCCGGTCCGACACCTGATTGTCGAAGCGCACGGTCATGCGGCAGTTGCCGCCGTTCGAGAAGCTCGGTCCCTGCACGATCGGGAGCGACCAGCTCGTGCTCGACGTCGACGCGAACTCGTAGGTGATGATGTCGGTGGCGCCGAACGAGGAATGCTGATCGGGCGACCCGAGGCAGGTCTCGACATCGGCCTCGTTCATGCCGATCAGGCGCTTCCGCGCCTCGAAGGCGATGTCGGAATCCTCGACCGCGCAGGAGGCGAGGCAGGCGGCCATGATGAGCGTGATTGGTCGTGCAAGCCTCAATCCTCTTCCTCCAGCAGGAACTGGTCCGCTTCTTCGTCATAATCGTAGAGTTCCGCGAAGCGGCCCCAGCCGATCGCCGCGGTCAGCGTGTCGCGCGCGTATTCGGGCGACATGTGATCCTCGAGCTCGTCTCGGAACCGCTCCGCCCGCGCGCGATGGTTCCAGCGCTCGTCGAGCACCTGGCGGATCGCGCGCACCAGCGGGACGTGCTCGCGAAGCGAGGCGGCGAACAGCCGCTTGCGATCTTCGGTGTCGGATTGCACGAAGCGCTGACCCTGATCGGTCAATCGCACGTCGCCCTCCTCGAGGTCGGCCAGGCGCAGCAGCTGCATCATTTCGCAGAGCGGCAGCAACTCGTCGAGTTCGAGCTGCAGCGATTCCGAGACCCGCGGCAGATCGGCGCGGCCGTTATACGGTTCGGCGGACAACGTCTCGAGCAGACCGGCCATGAGGTTGGCCGGCACCGGGTAGAGCGCATGGCTGACCGTCGGCGCGGGCGACGCGACGCGCGTGCCCGGCGCCGGCACGCTCGTCGCGCGGCGCGTCATCAGGGCGTAGATGTCGTCGACGAAGGCGCGGAACGCCGCATCGTGGCGGTTGCGCGGATGCGGGAACGGCACGGCCAGCTCGCTCGCGACGCGGCCGGGGTTCGACGAGAACACCAGGATGCGGTCGCACATCAGCACCGCCTCCTCGATGTTGTGGGTGACGATCAGCATCGAGCGCACCGGGAGCTTGCCTTCGGTCCACAATTCGATGAGATCGGTCCGCAGGTTCTCGGCCGTGAGCACGTCGAGCGCGCTGAACGGTTCGTCCATCAGCAGCAGGTCCGGGTGCACGACGAGCGCGCGCGCGAGACCGACGCGTTGGCGCATGCCGCCCGACAATTCCTTCGGGAACGCGTTCTCGTAGCCGCCGAGCCCGATCAGGTCGATCGCCTCCTCGGCGAGGCGATCGCGTTCCGCGCGCTTGACGCCCTTGGCCTCGAGGCCGAGCTCGACGTTCTCCTGCACGGTGAGCCAGGGGAACAGCGCGAAACTCTGGAACACCATGGCGACGCCGTCGGCGGGTCCCTCGAGCTTCCGGCCGCGCCAGAGAACTTCGCCCGCGGTCGGACGCAGCAGGCCCGAGACGATCCGGAGCAAGGTCGACTTGCCCGAACCCGATCGGCCGAGCAGGCCGACGATCTCGCCCTGGTCGAGGCGGAGGTCGACGTCGTCGAGCACGACGAGGTCGGCGCTGCTTTCCTTCGTGTAGGATTGCCGGCATCCGGTGACCCGCACGAGCGGCGCCGCGCCTGCGTTGGCGATCGCGTCCATGGGCGAACTCCTCAGAGCATCACGCGATGAGCCGAGATCGGCCGACCGCCTCGGAATGCTCGCCAGAACGAAGAACGTCGGCGCGATCGATGTCCCGCCTCACGCAAGCGACATGCGCCGGCGCGAATACTCGTAGAGCGGGCGCCAGAACAGGCGGTTGAAGGTGAGCACGAAGGCGCTCATCACCACCGTGCCGAGGACGACGCGGACCGTGTCGCCCTTCGCGGTCGCGTCGAAGATGTAGGCGCCGAGGCCCACCGCGTGGACGGTCGTGTGGCCCCATGTCACCACCTCGGCGACGATCGACGCGTTCCACGAGCCGCCGGACGCGGTGATCGCGCCCGTGACGAAGTAGGGCATGATCGCCGGCAGCATGACGCGCCGCCACCAGAGCCAGCCGCCGACGCCGAAATTGCGCGAGGCCTCCAGCAGGTCGCCCGGCGTCGCCGACGCCCCGGCGATGACGTTGAACAGGATGTACCATTGAGTGCCGAGCACCATCAGCGGCGTCAGCCAGATGCTCGGGTTCACATGGTACCGCACGATCCCGATCGCGAAGATCGGATAGAACAGGTTGGCCGGAAAGGCGGCGAGGAACTGCGCGATCGGCTGCGCGCGGCGCGCCCAGATCGGCCGCAGACCGATCGCGACGCCGATCGGCACCCAGACGAGCGTCGCCGCCAGCATCATCACCAGCACGCGGGTGAGCGTGTAGCAGCCGAGCACGGCGACGTGCAGGATCTCGGCGGGCTTGAGTTCGCGCGTGACCGCGTGGGCGAGCCACCAGCAGGCGACGATCGCGAGCAGGCCCATGATCGCGAGGCCGAGCGCGTCGAGCGTGCGCGACGGCTTGACCTCGGCCGTGCGCGCGCCGAGACGCCAGCCGATCGGCAGGCCGCCGAGACGTGCCATGAACCCGCTCGAGGCCTCGACCGCGCGCCGGAACAGCAGCGTGCGCCGGACCAGCGCCAGCACCCAGGGATCCGGCGCGACCGCGCCCTGGACCATCTCGTAGCGGAACTTCGCCGACCAGGCGACGAGCGGGCGGAACAGGATCTGGTCGTAGAGCAGGATCACGATCGCCATCGTCGCGATGGCGTAGAACACCGCCACGACGTCGTGGCGGCCGAGCGCCACCGCGACGTAGGAACCGATCCCGGGCAGCGTCCAGGTGGTGTCGCCGACCGTCACCGCCTCGGAGGCGACGATCATGAACCATCCTCCCGACATCGACATCAGCATGTTCCACACCAGGCCCGGCGTGGCGAACGGCACCTCGAGGCGCCAGAAGCGCTGCCACGACGACAGCCGGAACTGCCGCGCCGCCTCGTCGAGCTCGGCCGGGATTGTGCGCAGCGACTGGTACATCGAAAACGCCATGTTCCAGGCCTGGCTCGTGAAGATCACGAAGATGCAGGCGCATTCGGCGCCCAGCACGCGGCCGGGAAACAATCCCAGGAAGAAGGTCGTCGTGAAGGTCAGGAACGACAGGATCGGCACCGATTGCAGCACGTCGAGGATCGGCACCAGCACGAGGCCGGCGCGCCGGCTCTTCGCGGCCCAGA
This sequence comes from Acetobacteraceae bacterium, assembly GCA_965199345.1. Classification (GTDB taxonomy): domain Bacteria; phylum Pseudomonadota; class Alphaproteobacteria; order Acetobacterales; family Acetobacteraceae; genus CAXTPV01. The sequence continues at coordinate 1,179,149 of CBDARA010000002.1, read as the reverse complement.
CGGCGTAGGTGAAGGTGAAGAGGATGGAGCAGGCCAGGGCCGCGAACATGCGGAGCGTGGTGCGGAGCGCGTAGCCGGGCAGGTAGGACGGATCGAGATGGATCGGCGAGCCCTGCACGGTCGCGATCGGCGCGAAGGTGTGTCGCGCGGCGCCGGCGAACACGAAGGCCGCCGCCGCCATCGCGAGGATCACCGCGGCGTCGATCAGACGCGGACTGTTGGCCACGCGCCTGACGGAGGCGGCGAGCGGCAGGCGCTCCGGGACGGCTTGGATCTGGTCCGACATCCATCCTCCGGTCGGCCGAAAGCGGCGGCCGGGCCGTCCGACCCGGAGACTGCCCCCGATTGCTGGACCAGAGCGACCTCACCCATCGCCGACCGGTGCGTCGGCGCTTTACCGGATCGGACCGGGCCTGTCACCCCGCTCGCCGGAGCCGATCCGGCCCGGACCGGCGGCGGTCAGCCGCGCCCGGTGCTGCCGAAACCGCCCTCGCCGCGCACCGTCCGGTCGAGCGTGTCGACCTCGGCCCAGGCGACGCGAAGCACGGGGGCGAGCACGGCTTGCGCGATCCGCATGCCGCGCTCGATCGAGAACGGCGCGTCGCCGGCGTTCAGCACGATCACCTGCAGCTCGCCCCGGTAATCCTCGTCGATCGTTCCGGGGCTGTTCGGCAGCACGATGCCGTGGCGGAGTGCCAGGCCCGACCGGGGCCGGATCTGCAGCTCGTGACCGGGCGGCAGGGCGATCGCGAGCCCGGTCGGGATCAGCGCGCGTCCGCCGGGCGGCACGACCACGGGATCGGCGACCGCGGCGAGCAGGTCCATCCCGGCGGCACCCGCCGTCGCGTAGGACGGCAGCGGCAGGTCGGCGCCGTGCGCGAGACGGACGACGCTCACCAAGCGGGACGGCGCCGTCATCGCGCGCTCGCCTCGAAGCGGGCGGCGATGCGCGCGACCAGGCGGTCGGCGACGTCCTCCTTGGCGAGGCGGGGCCAGTCCTCGACACCGTCGGCGGACACCAGATGCACCTCGTTCGACGGGCCGCCCATGTTGCCCGTCTCGTGGCGGACGTCGTTGGCGACGATCCAGTCGCAGCCTTTCCGCGCGCGCTTGGCCGCGGCGTTCGCGATCAGGTCGTCGGTCTCGGCGGCGAAGCCGATCACCAGCGCGGGGCGCTGCGGGCCGGGCGCCGAGAAAGCGTGGAGGATGTCGACATTGGGCTCGAGGGCGAGCGCGGGCGCGTCGCCGGCCGTCTTCTTGAGCTTGCGCGCGGCCGGCGCGCGGACGCGCCAATCCGCCACGGCGGCGGCGAACACCGCGATCTCGACCGGACGCGCGGCCTCGCAGGCGTCCAGCATCTCGGACGCGGTCTCGACATCGACGCGCGACACGTTGTCCGGCGCGGGACAGGCGGTCGGACCGCTGACCAGCGTGACCAGGGCGCCCTCGCGCGCCAGCGCGGCGGCGATCGCGTAGCCCTGACGACCGCTGCTGCGGTTGGCGAGGAAGCGGACCGGATCGATCGGCTCTCGCGTCGGACCGGCGGTGACCAGCGCGCGGCGTCCGGCGAGCCGGCCGGCCCTCCCGGCGCTGCTGCCGACGCCGAGTGCGGCCTCGATCGCGGCGACGATCGCCGGCGGCTCGGCGAGGCGCCCCACGCCCCACTCGTTGCACGCCATCGCCCCCTCGTCGGGGCCGATCACCCGGGTGCCGCGCGCCCGCAGCGTCGCCATGTTCGCGACCGTCGCGGGATGCGACCACATGCGATGGTTCATCGCGGGCGCCACCAGCACGTCCTTGTCGGTCGCCAGCAGGAGCGTGGTCGCGAGATCGGACGCCATGCCCGCCGCCATGCGCGCGAGCAGGTCGGCGGACGCGGGTGCCACCACCAGCAGGTCGGCGCTTCGCGACAGCTCGATGTGGCCCATCTGGCTTTCGGCGGTGAGCGTCAGCAGGTCGGTGTGCACGGTCTGGCCGGTCAGGGCCTGCAGGCTGAGCGGGGTTACGAACGCCTGCCCGGCCTCGGTCAGCACCGCGCGCACCGAAGCGCCCGCGGACGCGAGGAGGCGGACGAGCTCGAGCGCCTTGTAGGCCGCGATGCCGCCCGCGACGATCAGCAGGATGCGCTTGCCGGCGAGGCCCGTCACAGGCGCCAGCCGGCGTGGATGGCGGCGATGCCGCCCGTCATGTTCCGCACCGTGACCCGCGCGAGACCGGCGTCGCGCATCATGGCCGCGAGCGTCTCCTGGTCGGGGAATGTGCGGATGCTCTCGGCGAGATAGCGATAGGACGAGGCGTCGTTCGCGATCACCCGCCCGAGCAGCGGCAGGGCGCCGAACGACCAGGCGTCGTAGACGGGCGCGAGTGCGGCGACGGTCACCCGGGAGAACTCGAGACAGAGGAAGCGTCCGCCCGGACGCAGCACGCGCCGGGCTTCCCGCAGCACGCGCTCCTTGTGCGTGCAGTTCCGCAGTCCGAAGGCGATCGAGACGCGGTCGACGCTGCGGTCGGCGAGCGGGATCGCCTCCGCGTCGGCCTGCACGAAGGAGAGCGCGGGACGAGCGAGGCCGGCGCCGTCACCCGCAGGCGATCGCGCGCCGGGCGCGGACGGCGCGCGGCTTTCGCCGGGACCGGCACCGACGCGCGGCTTTCGCCGCGACCGGCAAGCGCGCGGCTTTCGCCGCGACCGGCAGACGCGCGGCTTTCGCCGCGATCGGCAGCGCGCGGCTTTCGCCGCGACGCGCCGCGACGGCGAGCATCGATGCGTTGACATCGGTGAGGATCGCCGGTCCGCCGCCCCGCTCCAGCCAGCCGAACCCGATATCGCCGGTGCCCGACGCGAGATCGAGCAGGATCCGGCGGGGCGACGGGTCGAGCGCCTGCAGGAAGGCGCGCTTCCAGGCGCGATGCACGCCGAGCGACATGAGATCGTTCATCAGATCGTAGCGGCCGGCGACGCTGTCGAACACGCCCCGGACGAGGTCGCGCTTCTCGCGCGCGTCGACGCGCCGGTAACCGAAATCGACGTCGGCTCGGGAAGGAGGCTGCTTGTCTGTCATCGGACGCATCGTATAGCGTCCGCCCCTCGCATGCCGGAACTCCCCGAGGTCGAAACCGTGATGCGGGCGCTGCGTGTGCGCCTCGAAGGCCGCCGCCTCGCCCGGGTCGAGATCCGCCGCCAGGACCTGCGCTGGCCGTTTCCCCCCGGTCTCGCGGCTGCGCTCGAGGGACGGCGGGTCAGCAGCTTCCGTCGCCGCGGCAAGTACATCCTGATGCGGCTCGACGACGGCATGTCGGCCCTGATCCATCTCGGCATGTCGGGGCGCATGATCGTGGCGCCCGAGAGCGCGCCGGTGCCGTTGCACGAACATGCCCGTCTGCTGACCGATGACGGCTGGCAGGTCGGCTTCGTCGATCCGCGACGCTTCGGCGCACTCGATCTCGTCGCGACCGCAGACGAGGACGGACACCGCCTGCTGCGCGCGCTCGGACCGGAGCCGCTCGGGGACGATTTCACCGGCCCCCGCCTGCGGGCGGCACTCGCCGGCAAGCGCACGCCGCTCAAGGCCGCCCTGCTCGACCAGGGCGTCGTGGCGGGGCTCGGCAATATCTATGTGTCGGAAGCGCTGTTCCGGGCCTCGCTTTCGCCGCGCCGCCTCGCGGGAAGCGTCGGGGCGACGCGGTCGCCGCGACTGGTCGCCGCGATCCGCGCGACGCTCGCCGACGCGATCGCGGCCGGCGGCTCCAGCCTGCGGGACTACGTGCAGCCCGACGGCGAGCTCGGCATGTTCCAGCACAGCTGGCGGGTCTACGGCCGGGGTGGCGAGCCCTGCGAGCGCTGCCCCGGACCGCCCGCATGTCGCGGGATCGTGCGCTTCGCGCAGGCCGGACGGAGCACCTTCGCCTGCCCGCGAACGCAGCGATAAGCCGCTTGACACCGCTGTGCCCGGCGCCTAGTTCTCCCGCCCTTGCGGCGGGATCATGGCGCCGCGCTCCTCTCGATACGGGTTTTCATGGCGAACACGGCTTCGGCGCGCAAGCGCATCCGGCAGAACGAGAAGCGGACCGCGCGCAACGCCGCGCGCAAGTCCCGCATGCGCACCTTCATCAAGAAGGTCGAGATGGCGATCGAGGGCGGTGACAAGTCGCTCGCCGAGGCCGCGTTCCGCTCGGCACAGCCGGAGATGCAGCGCGCCGCCGGCAAGGGCGTGATCCATGCCAACACGGTGGCACGTAAGATCTCGCGCCTGTCGGTGCGGATCAAGGCGCTCGTCGCCACTCCCTGACGCTCGCGCCCTCGGGCGCGATCTCGCCGCGTTCCTGCCAGACGCCCCGCCGCGTTCGCGAGAACGCGGCGTTTTTTATTTTCGTCGAGGTGTCTCGAACAGACGTTGCGCTCGCGACGGTATCAGATTCCGATTGCCTCGGGACAGCCTCTCCCCTATCACTTGGATAGCGGCCCCCGGGCGGCGCTGAAACAAAACTCCCGAGTTCAGAGCAAGCAAGTTCGTGATTTTTAAAGTCACGCTGCGGTTCTGAGAAGAGCGTAAAACCCGAGGAGACGCGGTGACCAGCATCGTTCGCGACGCGCAGCCACGGCCCTCCGCCGATCACGGAGCCTCCTTCGACAGGTCCATGAGCGATGCCTTCGCCCGCGTAAGGGCGCGCCTGCAGAGCGAGATCGGCGAGGTCGAGTACGGCGCCTGGCTGCGCCAGATGACGCTCGGCCGCCGCGACGGCGACGAGGTCACGCTGCTGCTGCCGACCCGCTTTCTCAGCGACTGGGTGCGCGTCCAGTATCGGGACCGGCTGACCGCGTTGTGGCGGGTCGAGGCGCCGGACATCAGACGCGTCGACATCCGCGTGGTCGGACCCGAGACGCCGATTGCCGCGCCGCCGCACCACGAGGGCGACACTTGCCCGGACGGACCGGCTGGCGCGCCGGACGCCGAGGCGAGGCCTGCGGCCGCGGCACCTGGCGCGATCGCGCGCGGTCGGGCGACGCGCGCGACCACCGCCGAACCCGCCGCCGGTTCGGGTTCCGGCGGCGACGGCGCGCCCGCGATCGACCCGCGCTTCACCTTCGACGCGTTCGTCGTCGGCAAGCCGAACGAGTTCGCGCATGCCTGTGCGCGCCGGGTCGCGGAGGCGCCGTCGAGCGCCGGCTTCAACCCGCTGTTCCTGTATGGCGGCGTCGGGCTCGGCAAGACGCATCTGATGCACGCGGTCGGTCTCGAACTCGGCCGGCGCGGCGGCGTCTCGGTCGCCTACATGTCGGCCGAGAAGTTCATGTACAGGTTCATCTCGGCGATCCGCAGCCAGTCGACGATGGAGTTCAAGGAGCAGCTCCGCTCCGTCGACGTCCTGATGGTCGACGATCTGCAATTCCTGATCGGCAAGGACAATACACAGGAAGAGTTCTTCCATACGTTCAACGCGCTGGTCGACGCGGGCAAGCAGATCGTGGTGTCGGCCGACAAGTCGCCGTCGGACCTGTCGGGGCTCGAGGACAGGCTGCGCACGCGGCTCAACTGCGGCATGGTCGCCGACATCCACGCGACGACCTTCGAGTTGCGCCTGTCGATCCTGCAGGCCAAGGCCGATCGGTCCGGCATCACCATCCCGCCCCGGGTCGTCGACTTCCTCGCCCACAAGATCACCTCGAACGTGCGCGAGCTCGAAGGTGCGCTCAACCGGCTGATCGCGCACGCGAACCTGTTCGGCCGTCCGATCGATCTCGAATCGACCCACGACGTGCTGCACGATATCCTCAAGGCGCACGAGCGGCGGGTGACGATCGAGGAGATCCAGCGCAAGGTCGCCGAGCACTGGAACCTTCGTCTGTCGGACATGTCGTCGGCGCGGCGCGCCCGCGCGGTCGCGCGGCCGAGGCAGGTCGCGATGTATCTCGCCAAGCAGCTGACCTCGCGGAGCCTGCCCGAGATCGGCCGCAAGTTCGGCAATCGCGACCACACGACGGTCATGCACGCGGTCAGCCGCGTCGCCGAGTTGATGCAGCGCGACGTGTCCTTCGCCGAGGACGTCGAATTGCTGCGCCGCATGCTGGAGAGCTGAGCCGAGACGGCCGATCGCTGGCGGAGCCTGCGCGCCGCTGGTATCGTCCGCCCCCCGGATTCCGGTCCGCTGCCGTCGAACGCTCCGCAGGGTGTCCCTCATGAAACTCAAGGCCGACCGCGCCACCCTCCTCCGCGCGCTGGCCCACGTCCAGAGCGTCGCCGAGAAGCGGAACACCATCCCGATCCTCGCGAACGTCCTGATCGAGGTCCGCGACGGCAGCTTGCGTCTCACCGCGACCGACATGGAGATCGCGGTCGACGAGCTGGTCGAGGCCAGCACCGAGCGGGACGGCCGCACGACCGCGCCGGCGGCGACGCTCTACGAGATCGTCCGCCGGCTGCCGGACGGCGCGGTCGTCGAGCTCGACCATTCCGGCGGCGATGCGGCGCTGAAGCTGCGCGCCGGACGCTACACCACGAGCCTCAACGTGCTCGCGGTCGAGGATTTCCCGAACATGACGGCGGGCAATCTGCCGCATGAGTGGACGATCGGCGCCGACACGTTGCGCGACCTGATCGACCGTACCCGCTTCGCGATCTCGACCGAGGAGACACGCTACTACCTGAACGGCGTCTACCTCCACGTGACGGGCGACCGGCTGCGTGCGGTCGCGACCGACGGGCATCGTCTCGCCCGCGTCGAGACCGCGATGCCGGAGGGCGCCGCCTCGATGCCGGGCGTGATCGTGCCGCGCAAGACGGTCGGCGAACTCCGGAAGCTGCTCGACGAGGGCGCGGCACCCGTGAGTGTCGCGCTGTCCGATACGCGGATCCGCTTCTCGACCGGTCCGATCCGGCTCACCAGCAAGCTGATCGACGGCACCTTCCCCGAGTACGAGCGGGTGATCCCGAAGGAGAACGACAAGATCCTGCAGGTCGGCCGCAAGGATTTCTCGGACGCCGTCGCGCGGGTGGCAGCGATCAGCCAGGAGCGGTCGCGCCCGGTCAAGATGTCGCTCAAGGAGAACCTCCTCGTGCTGACCGCGACCAGTCCCGACCAGGGCATGGCGGTGGAAGAGCTCGACGAGGGACGCGCGTCCTACGCCTCCGAGCCGCTCGAGATCGGCTTTCAGGCACGCTACCTGAGCGATATCACCGACCAGATCCGCGATCGGGTCGAGTTCCGCTTCTCCGACGGATCGGCGCCCACGGTGGTCCAGGACGTGGAGGACGGGAGCGCGCTCTACGTCCTGATGCCGATGCGGGTTTGACCGCGCGCCTGGCCGACGCCTCGGTCACGCCGCGGCGTGGAGGCCGGCGAGGCGCATGACCAGGACCGCCGCCAGCAGCACGACCACGACCGCGGTCAGCACCGCGCGCAGGCGGAAATAGCCGATCGGCATCAGGCCGTCGCGGCGGAAACGCGCTTCGGCGACGAACACGGCGGCGAAGGCGAAGGCGAGCAGCCCGATCGCGCCGTTGCCCTGCTTGCCGGGCCAGGCGATCAGCACGGCGGCGGCCCCGGCGAGCGCCGGCAACACACCGCCGACCAGTCGCGCCGGCAGCGACCGGCCGGCCGGATCGGCGAGCGCGAAACCCCAGTGCACCGCGCCGAGGAACGCGAGGATGGTGGCACCGTAGGCGACCAGGCCGGCCATCGCCCGGTGCGCGCCGAGCGGCGCCGCGGTCGCGACGACGCACCAGGCAAAGCCGGCGAACGGCAGCAATCCGCCGAGACCGAGCAGGATCGCGAGCATCGGCAGGCGTGTGGTCATGTCGTGCTCCGTTGACGCGGGTGTCGCTCCGGGCCTTTGGTCAGGCGCGAACGATCGGCCGGACCGGAGACGCAAGCGCAGGACACCGACAGATGTTGCTGAGACGACCGGGCCAGATCGCCGCCTTCCTCGCCATCCTGACCTCGGTCGGGCCGATCTCGACCGACATGTATCTGCCCGCGTTCCCCGAGATGCGGGCGGCCCTGGGAGGCAACGAGGGGTCCTCGCAGCTCACGCTCGCGTCATGGTTCCTCGGTCTGTCGGTCGGGCAGGTGATGTTCGGGCCGCTTTCCGACCATCTCGGGCGGCGCCGGCCGCTCCTGGTCGGCACGCTGATCTACGGTCTCGCCTCGGTCGGCTGCGCGCTGTCGACCTCGATGACCATGCTCTGCTTCTTCCGCGTGGTGGCGGCGTTCGGCGGGGCCGCGAGCCTGGTGATCCCGCGCGCGGTGATCCGCGACCTGGTGGCCGACAATCTCGGCGCCGCCCGCCTGATCTCGCGGCTGGTTCTCGTGATGGGCGTCGTGCCGGTGGTGGCACCGACGCTCGGCAGCCTGATCTCGCTCGAGGCCGGGTGGCGGGCGATCTTCGGGGTCGCGGCGCTGTACGGGCTCGGCTGCACGTTCGCGATCTGGCGAAAGCTTCCCGACACGCTGCCGCGCGGCCGCCGGATCCGGCAGCGGACCGCGGCCGTGGTGGTGGGTTACGCCGCCATCCTCCGCGAGCGCGCCTTCCTTTCGCACGCGCTCGAAGGCTCGTTCGCGACCTTCAGCCTGTTCGCCTTCCTCGGCGGCGCGCCAACCGTGTTCGAGACCGGCTACGGGGTCAGCCCGTTCCGGTTCGGCCTCGTCTTCGTGCTGGCCGCGACCGGCTACGTGATCGGCGCGCAGGGCAACGCCCGCCTGCAGCCGCTGCTCGGCCCCGACCTGCTGCTGACCCTCGCGTGCTGCGCGCTGCTCGGCTCCTCCCTCGCGATGGTGGGACTGCCGCGGCTGGCGATCGGTCCCTGGGGCGTCATCATTCCGGCCGTCGCGGTGATGATCTGCCTCGGTTTCGTGCTGCCGGGGGCGGCGATCGGCTCGATTCTGCCGCATGCCGGCCGCGCGGGGAGTGCCTCGGCGCTCTACGGCACCATGGTGTTTTTCATCGGCGCCGGCGGCACGATCGCCGTCGGTCTCATCGGCTCGGCGCGACCGACCACGATGGGCATGCTGATGGTGACCGGCGCGGTGCTCGCGACGCTGGCCGATCGGCTGCGGCCGCGGCCGCCGCACTGGCTCGGCCGCTCGGCGGCGTTCGCGATGACGCCGGCCGGCATCGGCCGCGCCGCCTCGTGACCGTGGCCGCGCGGCGCGCGGCGCGCGGCGCGCGCGCCGGCCCGAACCGGCTCGCGTGGCCGGCGTCGCGGGGCGGCGACTTGGCCGTCCCGCCGCTCGCGCCATATCGCGAGGAGGATCGCCGGGAGCGCGTGATGGAATTCGATGTGGCGATCGTCGGCGGCGGACCGGCCGGCCTCGCGCTCGCGGCGGCGTTGCGCGACACCGCGCTGTCGGTCGCGGTGATCGACCGCGCGGCCGCTTCGGCGCTGGCCGACCCTGCGGATGACGGTCGCGAGATCGCTCTGACCCGCCACTCGGTCAACCTGCTCGCGTCGCTCGACGCCTGGCGGCGGATCCCGCCGGCATCCGTGGCGCCGCTCCGCGAGGCGCAGGTCCTGAACGGCCCGTCCGCCTACGCGATGCGCCTCGATCCCGCGGTCTCGGCGCGTGCCGACGGATCGCCGCTCGGGCGCTTCGTGCCGAACGCCGCCATCCGCCGGGCGCTCCACGAGGTCGCCATCGCGGAAGGGCGGGCGACCCTGCTCGACGGCGCGCGTGTGGACGCGCTGCGGTGCGACGGCGATCGCCGCCGTCTCGCGCTCGCCGACGGACGCGCGGTCTCGGCGCGGCTCGTGGTGCTCGCCGACGGGCGGATGTCGCCGAGCCGGACCAGGGCCGGTATCGGCGCGCGCGTGACGCGCTTCGGCCAGACCATGGTGGTCTGCCGGATGCGGCACGAGCGGCCGCATCGCGGCATCAGCACCGCCTGGTTCGACTACGGACGCACGCTGTCGATCCTGCCGCTCAACGGTCAGCGTTGCTCGGCGGTCCTCGCACTTCCGGAAGACGAGGCCGCGTCGCTGCTGGCGCTCGACGCGGCGGGGTTCTCGTCCCGTGTCACGCGCCTGTTCGGCGCCCGGCTCGGGCCGATGACCAAGGACGGAGCGCCGCACGCGGTGCCGGTCGTCACCACCTACGCCGACCGGTTCGTGGCACCGCGTCTCGCGCTGGTGGGAGACGCGGCGGTCGGCATGCATCCGGTGACCGCGCACGGGTTCAACCTGGGCCTTGCCGGGATCGACACGCTCGCGGGCCTGGTGCGTCAGGCGGCGGCGCGCGGCCAGGAGATCGGCGCCGACGGCCTGCTCGGCCGCTACGAGCAGGCGCATCGTCGCGCGACCTGGGTCACCTATCAGGCGACGAGCGCGATCGTGCGCCTCTACGGCACCGACGCGCTGCCGGCGCGCGTGCTGCGCGACGCGGGTCTCCGGCTCGGCAACACGCTGCCGTTCCTGCGCCGGACGGTGATGGCGAAGATGATGGAGGCCTGACGGCCCGCAGCCGGGGCTGCGACGCCGGAGGCTGGTACGGCGGTTGCTTGGACGTCTGCGCGCGAGGGGGCGCGGCGGCCGGGAGTTCCAGCGTGACGACGCACAACGCCATCGATCCGACCGCCACGCGGGCCACGCGGATCGACCTGTTCAGCGTCCGGACCGCGCCGATGCGGGCCTTCCACATGACCTGGCTCGCCTTCTTCGTATGCTTCTACGCCTGGTTCGCGGCGGCGCCGCTGATGCCGGCGATCGCGAAGGAATTCCACCTCACGAAGCTGCAGGTCGCGAATATCAACATCGCGGCCGTTCTGGTGACCGTGCTGTGCCGGGTGGTGATCGGTCCGGTGTGCGACCGGGTGGGGCCGCGCCGCGCCTATGTCGGCCTGCTGGTGCTGGGTGCGATCCCGGTGTTCGGATTGGCCTTCGCGCAATCCTACGCGTCGCTGCTGTTCTTCCGCCTGCTGATCGGCGCGATCGGCGCGTCCTTCGTGATCACGCAATACCACACCAGCGTCATGTTCGCGCCGAACGTGATCGGCACCGCCAACGCGACCGTCGGCGGGTGGGGGAACGCGGGCGCGGGCGCCGCCCAGACCTTCTCGCCGCTGCTCGCGACGCTCGCGGTGTCGCTCGGGATCGAGCACGCGTTCGGGTGGCGCGCGGCGCTGTTCGTTCCGGGCGTCGCGATGCTCGGGATGGCGGTGCTCTACTGGCGTTTCACGCAGGACCTGCCGCAGGGCGATCTCCGCGATCTCCGGCGCGCGGGCGTCGCCTTCGAGGGGGCGAAGGCCGGCGGGTTCGCCATCACCGCGCGGGCGGCGCGGAACTACCGCACCTGGCTGCTCGCCTGCTGCTACGGCGGCTGTTTCGGGATCGAGATCTTCATCCACACCGTCGCCGCCACCTACTACGTGCGCGGCTTCGGTCTCAGCCTCACCTCGGCCGGGTTCGCGGCCGGCGCCTTCGGCTTCCTCGCCTTCTTCGGCCGACCGCTCGGCGGCATCGCGAGCGACGGGCTGGCGCGCCGGTTCGGCCTCGACGGCCGCACCCGCCTGCTGTTCGGCCTGATGCTGGCCGAAGGCGTCTTCCTGGTGCTGTTCAGCCGCGCGACCGGGGTCGGCGGTGCGATCGGCGCGATGCTGCTGTTCGGCCTGTTCGTCCACATGTCGGCGGGCGCGACCTATGCCGTGATGCCGTTCGTCGACCGCACCGCGCTCGGCGGCGTCGCGGGGCTGGTCGGCGCGGGGGGCAATCTCGGCGCGGTCGGGGCGGCGCTGCTCAACCGCGAGGTGCTGTCCCCTCGCCCGTGCTTCGCCATCCTCGGCGTGGCCGTGGTGCTGCTGTCGTCCTGCGCGCTCGGGGTGCGGTTCTCGGCGGAGAAGAAGCGGGGCGAGCAGGTCCTGTTCGACCAGGCCGTCGCGTCGCGTGCGGGGGCCGGCGCGGGCGCCTGAGCGGCGCTAGCGCAACAGCGCCAAGGTGCGCGGATCCTCCTCGCCGCCGAAGTAGCGGTCGAGGCAGGCGGCGAACACCGGCGTCGCCGGATCGGCCTGGCGGAACAGGGTCATCGACGAGCGGAGCTTGAGATCGTCCGGCGAGCCGAAGATCGCGTTGACGGTCCGCCCGCCGACCGCGTTGACGCACGCGGTGCAGGCGACCAGCCGCGGTCCGAGCACGGGATGGGCGAGGTAGGCCACGGCCTCGGCCCGTGAGGCCAGTGCGTAGCGCCGGGCCATGTCGCTGTGGCCGAGGCCCGCGAGCTGGGGGAACACGAACCACATCCAGTGGGTGCGTTTCTGCCCGGCTCGGAGCTCCGCCATCACGCGGCCGATCACGGGCGCCTGTGCCGTGACGAAGCGGTCGAGGTCGAAGCTGTCTGCCACGAACGGGAGCGTAGCACGGGCGCCGCCGGGCGGCTCCGGCAGGTTGTCCTGACCCCGGACCGCGCTCGCGCCGGGCCGGTCTTGATGTTAGGGAACGCGAGTTTACGTTTCGCTACCGTTTCGTGAGCAGCCGCGCGGTTTCTGCAACCAGTAATCAGCGCCGGCGTAATAACACCAGGATCGCGCGTTGTTCGGCGGCGTAAGCAGATCGGACGGCCGAGAAAGACAGGATCTGAGTTGGGGTGAAGAGCGAGGCGAATGGCAGACGTGAAAGTTCTGGCGTTCTTCTCAAAATATCATTTTGACTACAGATTCGCATCGTCGCTCTTCGAAGGAGTCAAGATCGGTTTACAGATCTCAATTTCGAAGGTGCAAAAGGTCGTAAACTAACAGACTTGGCACTTTTACTCGCTGCGACTCCTCGCTATATTGTCTTTAGGTCAGATGACAGCCTCGTCTCGAGGCTGTCGGCTCCGGAAAGGGTTGCTCTTATGGCGAAGTTCAATGTCTCGAAGTTCTGGATCGTTCCGGCCGTGGCGCTCGTTGCCGCTGCCGCCGTCGCGCCCCGCGCGGTCGCCAAGCACGAGAGCACCGTGGCATCGGCCAAGACGACGTTCGCCGTGGCGAGCATCGCTCCGAACCACCTCCACACCTGGTTCGGCTGAGTCCATCGCTTGGGGAAACCGTCCGTTCTCCGGTCACGCGCCCGACGTGCCGTGACCGGAGCGGCGCCTCATGACATCGTGGCAAGCGGTTTCGGCTTCCATTTTACCCTCAACAATGAGATGTGTTGCGGGGCGTAGTCGGTGGCAGCGAGAGCAGTCGAAATGCGGGCCGCTCTTCGTTTCATCCGATGGGTGAGCTTTGCGCTCATTGCCGCTGTCGGGACGTATGTCTCGCCGAATGCGCGCGCGGCATATCTCACCTTCCGGCAATATGACCAGACCTTCGGCCTGACCGGGAGCGATGGGTTCGGCCTTGCACAGGATGGTGCCGGCAATCTTCTGTCGTGCACCGACCAGGGGCTGTTCGCCTTCGATGGTCGCCACTTTTCCTCGATCGGCGATGCGCAGGGTCTAAGAACCGGCGAGTTCGTGTTCGACGCGACCATTCTCGCGGACGGACGTGTCGCTCTTCGTGACGACCGCGATGTGTATGTGACGGATGCGCCGGTACGCGCCGGGCAACCAGCCTCTCGCGCGCATTTCAGAAAAGCCGCGGGTCGGCAGGGCGAATTGACCGGACAAGAGCTCCATAAACTCGTGAGATGGCACGCAGGGCTCGCCGTTCTCTCCGACGGATTGCCGCAAGGCGTCGTCGTCACCGCTGGCGGTAACGCGAGATACGCGAAGATCGCCTACAGCGCCGCCGAACGCGCGATGCTCACCGGCGGTATCGCTCTCTTCTCCGTCCACGAACGGCTCTGGGAGACGTTGCGGGGAAATCGACTGTGCACCGCTGATCCCGGAGCGGTGCAATGCTTCGGTTCCGCTGAAGGCCTTCCAGCCGAACCTGTCTCCGACATGATCGCCAAAAACGCCAGGGAGGTCTTCGCGCGCACCGCGACATCGATCGTGATCATCGACCCGGCGTCTCGCCTCGTCTCGGCCGCTCGATTGCCCGATCAGTCGGGCCGGTATGCCGGGTATCCGCTCCTGCTGTTTCGCGATCCCGATGGTCACCTCATGACGCAGAGCGCGCACGGTCTGTTGCTCCAGACGAGCAACGGTTGGCGGGAGCTCGACGCGCAAGATGGCGTCCCCGATGGCATCATCACGGCCGCTCTGGTCGACCGCTCCGGACAACTCTGGATCCAGGTCATCGGGCATGGAATTTTCCGTTCGCTGGGCTACGGGAAGTGGGATGCGATCCCGAACGCCAGCGGACTGACGGAGGGAGTGACCTGGCAAACGGCCCGTCTGAGGAACGGTCCTCTTCTTGCCAGCACCGACACGGGCCTGATGTCGATCCAACCTCAGGATCACGGGTTTCAGGTCACGGCCCTCACGCATGACCCGAGTTTCCCATTGCTGGTCACGTCGACGGGCGCGATCTGGAGCAGTGTCGGGCAGGACGGCGTCCGCGTGATCGATCATGGCGTCACGCGCGTCCTCGCCTCGCCGGGCGTGAACTCCATGCTCGAGCAACCCAACGGCGATGTCCTGCTCGCCACGCAGGCAGGGCTCTATCGTGACGATCCCTCGCGAGGCGACGACGCGATCACGACCGCGTCGAGCGACCGCAACCCGGCGCTCGACCTCACCGATGACGGTCATGGCGGCGTGTTCTACCTTTCGGCGGATCGTCTCCGCCATCGTGACCGGAACGGACGCGAGGCGGATGTCGGCGGACAGTGGCCTCAGGAGGGCTTTCAACCGTCAGCCATCGCGTTGTCACCCGATGGAACACTCTGGGTCGGGGGATCAGGCGGGCTGTTCCGACTGCGGCTCGAGAACGATCGCGTCGTTTCCTGGACCGCGGCGCCTGAAACCGAAACGAGCATGAGCAGCCCGAATTCGCTGCTGATCGATCACCGTGGCTGGCTCTGGTCGGGCTCCGACTCCGGGATCTCGGTCTATGACGGCCACCGCTGGGCATCGGCGACCAAGTTCGATGGCTTGATCTGGAACGACGTGTCGCAGAGCGGTCTGTCGGAGGACACCGACGGGTCGATCTGGATCTCGACGTCCGAGGGTCTGTCGCATCTGCGCGACCCGGCATGGCTGTTCGAGCGTCCTGCGCCCGGACCCGTCACCACGGCGATCAGTCTCGGCACTCGCGCGATCGCGAACGGTGATCGCGCGCCCTACAGCGTCGAGCCGTTGACGGTGCAGTTCGGCACCCCCGATTTCGGTGCCGAACAGTCGATCGTGTTTCGCTACCGACTGTCGGGCGTGAACGAGGACTGGGCGACGTCGGCGTCCGGCACCGTGCTCTACCCGACGCTCCCGGCCGGACGGCACGCCCTGTCGGTCTACGCGTTCGACACGGCGACCGCATTGTCGTCGCCGGTGACGACGATCCTCGTCACCATGGCCTACCCATGGTGGCGGAAATGGTGGGCCGAGGCGAGCTATGCCGCGGTCGGCCTCGGCCTCTTCTACGCGCTGTATCGGCTGCGCCTCCGACGCATCTTCGCGCGTCAGCGGCAACTCGAGCAGATGGTCGCGGAACGCACGCGCGAGATCCTCGCGACGCAGGTCGTGCTCGAACGGCTCGCGACCACCGACGCGCTCACCGGTCTGCTCAACCGCGGCGAAGCGGAGCGGCGCGTCGCGGCGTCGCTCGAGACGCTCGAGCGCGACGGCGAGTTGGTCGTCGCTCTCGTCGATATCGACCATTTCAAGCAGGTGAACGACCGCTACGGCCATCTCGGCGGCGACGAGGTGCTTCGCAACGCCGGACGGCTCGCCCTCGACCTGCTGGAGGAGCACGAGTTCGCCTGCCGGGTCGGGGGCGAGGAGTTCCTGCTCGTGCTGCGTGACGGAGCCGACGAGGTGACGTCGCGCATCCGCGACTTCCACCGGCTGATCCGGGCGACCCCGATGGTGTTCGGCAGCGAAACGATCGGCGTCACCTGTTCGATCGGCGTCGCGAGGGCCAGGGCGCGCGACGGCTGGGAGACCTTGATCGGCCGGGCCGACGCCGCACTCTATCGGGCGAAAGCGTCCGGTCGAAACCGGATCGTCGATGCGCCCGACGAACGCCGGTCGGATCGCGCCATCCTGGTCGGCTGACGGAGCAGTCGCGCCACTCTTGAGCGATCGTCACATGAGAGGATTGGCGGAGGGGATGGGATTCGAACCCACGGTAGTGGTTTACCCACTACAACGGTTTAGCAAACCGCCGCCTTCAGCCACTCGGCCACCCCTCCGCCGGAGGTGCAAAACGACACGGCGTTTGCCCTTCGGCTTCTAGGCCGAGCCGGGTGGGGCGTCAAACGTTCAGGACAGCGCGCGGTGCAATGCCTCGTTGACCAGGGCCGGATTGCCCTTGCCGCCCATCCCCTTCATTACCTGACCCACGAAGAAGCCGAACAGCTTGTCCTTGCCGCCGCGATACTCCGCGAGCTTGTCCGGATGGCCGGCGAGGACGGCGGCGACCGCCGCGTCGATCGCGCCGGTGTCGGTCACCTGACGCAACCCCTTCCGGGCGACGACGTCCGACGCGCTCTCGCCCGAGGCGACCATGGCCTCGAACACGTCCTTCGCGATGCGGCCGTTGATGGTGCCGTCGGCGATCAGGTCGAGCAGCCCGCCGAGCGCCACCGCCGAGACCGGGCTCTCGGCGACCGAGAGGCCGGTCTTGTTCAGCACGGCGAACAGGTCGCCGATCACCCAGTTGGCCGCGAGCTTCGGATCCCGCCCCGTCGCGACCGTCTCGTAGAAGGCGGCGACCTCGTGCTCGGCGACGAGCACGGCGGCGTCGTATGGCGACAGGCCGTAGACGTCGACGAAGCGGGCGCGCTTGGGGTCCGGCAGCTCCGGCAACGCCGCCTTGAGCGACGCGATCCACGCCGGGTCGAGCACCAGCGGCACCAGGTCGGGATCGGGGAAGTAGCGATAGTCGTGCGCGTCCTCCTTCGACCGGAGCGAACGCGTCTCGCCGCGCACGGGGTCGAACAGGCGGGTCTCCTGGTCGACCGTGCCGCCGCTCTCCCAGACCTCGATCTGCCGCCGTGCCTCGACCTCGATCGCCTGCATCACGAAGCGGATCGAGTTCACGTTCTTGATCTCGCAACGGGTGCGGAACGGCTCGCCGTGCTTGCGGACCGACACGTTGACGTCGGCCCGGAGCGAGCCTTCGTCCATGTTGCCGTCGCAGGTGCCGAGATAGCGCAGGATCGTGCGCAGCTTCCGCACGTACGCGCCGGCCTCCTCGGGGCTGCGAAGATCGGGCTCGCTCACGATCTCCATCAGCGCCACGCCGGCACGGTTGAGATCGATGAACGAGCGCGTCGGATCCTGGTCGTGCAGCGACTTGCCGGCGTCCTGCTCGAGGTGGAGGCGGGTGACGCCGATCTCGCGCGTGCTGCCATCGGCGAGCTCGATGCTGATCACGCCGGCGCCGACGATCGGGTGGGTGAATTGGCTGATCTGGTAGCCGGACGGCAGGTCGGCATAAAAATAGTTCTTCCGGTCGAACCGGCTGACCGGGTTGATGCGCGCGTCGAGACCGAGACCCGTCCGCACCGCCTGCGCCACGCATTCGCGGTTGATCACCGGCAGCATGCCGGGGAAGCCGGCATCGACGAAGCTCACCTGCGTGTTCGGCTCGGCGCCGTAGGCCGCCGACGCGCCGGAGAACAGCTTGGCGCGGCTCGTCACCTGGGCATGGACCTCGAGCCCGATCACCATCTCCCACGGTCCGGTCTCGCCCTCGAGCACGGTGCCGCTCATGCCCGGACACTCGGACGATGGGTGAACCCCGCCTCGCGTTCGAGCGCGTGGCCGACGGCGAGGATGGTCTCCTCGTCGAACGGCCGCCCGATCACCTGCAGGCCGAGCGGCAGGCCCTGTGCGTCGAGCCCGACCGGCACCGACAGCGCGGGCACGCCGGCCATGCTCGCCGGCACGGTGAAGACGTCGTTGAGGTACATCGTCAGCGGATCGTCCATCTTCTCGCCCTGCGCGAACGCCGCCGTCGGCGCGGTCGGGGTCAGCAGCGCGTCGACGTCGGCGAACACGGTGGTGAAGTCTCGCAGGATCAGCGCCCGCACCTTCTGCGCGCGCAGGTAGTAGGCGTCGTAGTAGCCGGACGACAGCACGTAGGTGCCGATCAGGATGCGTCGCCGCACCTCCGCGCCGAACCCCGACGCGCGCGTGTTGGCATAGAGTTCGGCGAGGTCGGCGCCGTCCTCGCGCATGGTGAACCGCACGCCGTCGTAGCGGGCGAGGTTCGACGAGCATTCGGCGGGTGCCACGATGTAGTAGGTCGCGAGCCCGTAGCGCGTGTGCGGCAGCGACACGTCGACGATCTCCGCCCCCGCCTCGCGCAGCCAGTCGATCCCCTGCTGCCAGAGACGCTCGATCTCGTCCGACATGCCGTCGAGCCGATACTCGCGCGGGACGCCGATCCGGAGGCCGCGTACCGAGCGGCCGCAGGCCGCGGCGAAATCGGGCACCGCGATCTCGGCGCTGGTGCTGTCGCGCGGATCGTGGCCCGCCATCGAGGCGAGCAGGATCGCGCAATCCTCGACGCTCCTCGCGAGCGGGCCGGCCTGGTCGAGCGAGGACGCGAAGGCGACGATGCCGTAGCGCGAGCAGCGGCCATAGGTGGGCTTGACGCCGGCGATGCCGCAGAACGCGGCCGGCTGGCGGATCGAGCCGCCGGTATCGGTCGCGGTCGCGCCGAGCGCGAGACCGGCCGCGACCGCCGCGGCCGAGCCGCCCGACGAGCCGCCCGGCACCAGCCGGGTCCCCTGCCCCTCGCCGGACAGCGTCGTGTTGTCGCCGCGCCGGCGCCACGGGTTCGTCACCGGGCCGAACGCCGAACTCATGTTCGACGAGCCCATGGCGAACTCGTCGAGATTGGTCTTGCCGAGGAACACCGCGCCGTCGGCGAGCAGCTGCTCGGTGACGGTCGACGAGTAGGGCGGCACGAAGTCGCGCAGCATCCGGCTCGCCGCGGTCGTGCGCACGCCCTCGGTGCAGAACAGGTCCTTGATCGCGATCGGCAGGCCGGTGAGCCGCCCCTGCTCGCCGCGGGCGAGTGCCGCGTCGGCCCGATCGGCCGCCGCCAGCGCGTGCTCCGGGGTGACGGTGATGAAGCTGTTGAGCGTGCCGTCGAGGCGCTCGATCGCGTCGAGATGCGCCGCCGTCAGCTCGCGGGCGCCGAGCGTGCGGGCGCGAAGGGCCGCGCGCGCGTCGGCGAGACCGAGATCGGTCGGGTTCACTCCACCACCTTCGGCACCGCGAAGAACCCGCGCGACTGCTCGGGCGCGTTGGCGAGCAGCGCCGCCCGCCGGTCCGGCTCGGTGACGACGTCGTCGCGCATCCGGAGCGCGGTCTCGCGCGGACCGGTGAGCGGCTCCACCCCGTCGACGTCGATCGCGTCGAGCTGCTCCACCCAGCCGATGATGCTGCCGAGCTCGGCGACCAGTCGATCGGTCTCGTCGGGTTCCAGCCTGATCCGCGCGAGATGGGCGATACGTCGGACGGTCGCGGCGTCGATCGCCATGCGGATGCCTCGGCTCGTTGAAGGATCGTGACGGCCGGTTCGCGGACGCGACACGTGCGTCTGGCACTGGACGGCGCTGTGGGACCATAAAGCCCGCCATGGCACTCATCAACCTGACCGAGCTCGGCGAGGTCGCGCGGCGGGGCGAGCGTCTGCTCGGCATCGATCCGGGTCGGAAGCGGATCGGCCTCGCGCTGTCCGACGTCGGCCGCGCGGTCGCCTCGCCCTTCGGCACGATCCCGCGTGGCAAGCTCGCCGCGATCGTCGACACGCTTCGGGGTCTCGCCAAGGCCGAGCACGTCGCCGGCATGGTGGTCGGCCTGCCGCTCGAGATGGACGGCGCGTTCGGGCCGGCGGCACAGGCGGCGCGCGATTGGACGCGCGACCTGTCGGACGCGCTCGCCCTGCCCGCCGTCATGTGGGACGAGCGCCTGTCGACGGCGGCGGTGAACCGGTTCCTGATCGACACCGCGGATCTCGGGCGGAAGCGACGCGGCGAGGTGGTCGACCGCGCCAGCGCCGCCTGGATCCTGCAGGGTGCCCTCGACGCGCTCCGCGCGGGCACGACGTCGTTCACGTGACGGGCCGCGCCGGATCGCTGCGCGAACGGTTGCGGGCGGAGACGGCCGGCGCGCACGCGGCGCTCGAAGCGGCGTTCGGGTTCGAGCGCGTGTTGCACGATCGCGCGCATGTCGGGCGACTGCTGGTCGCGCTCCACGGCTTCTTCGCGGAACTCGAACCGGCGCTGGACAGCGCACTCGGACCGGTTCTGATGGCCGGGCGGCATCGCCTGCCCGACCTCGCGTCGGATCTGTTGGCGCTCGATCTGCAGCCCGAGCCGGCCTCCGGTCCGGCGAGGCGAGACATGCTGCCCGGTCGCGACGGGCGGGACACGATGCTGGGCGCGCTCTACGTGACCGAGGGCGCGCGGCTCGGCGGCCGGGTGATCGGCCGCGCCGCGTCGGCCGAGGCCTGGTATCCGGAAACGGGTCTCCGGTTCTGGCGCGACGACCCGACGACCGGCGAGCGCTGGCGCAGCTTCCTCGCCGCGCTCGACACCGCGAGCTCGCCGGACGCGGTGGTGCGCGGCGCGAACGGCACCTTCGACGCGCTTCGCGCCGCATTCGACGCGGGCGGGACCACCGAGCCGCCATCCTCGGATGCCGGGAGGCCGCGTGCGGCACGGTCAGGGCAGGCCGGGGCCAGCGCCTGAGCACGCCCTGACACCATCGAGGTGAGCACGCGCGCCGGCACCTCGCCGGGCGCCGTTCGATCGGGAGGTTGATGCCCGCAGCGCGTCGTCGCGATCGGCGTCGAGCCGTCCGACCTGCGATCGCGCCGGCCAGGGTGTCCGGCCGTTCCTCGGTTCGCGATTGAACGTCGTCGTCGGCCTCCGGCGCGGCGGCGCCGCGTCCGACAGCTTCGCGACGACGCGTCGCGACCTGCTGGCGCATGCAGCGGGTCAGCCGCCATGTCGTTGCGTGATCGGGTCGTCGCGCCCGCGCCCGCGCGCGTGCGGGTGGAACGCGATCCGCACTGCCGCTGCGGCAGACGAGGCGACCGCCCCCTTCTGGGCCACTCCCGGCCATCGGGAAAACCCCTTTTCCTCCCCGCGCACCGCCCCTAAGGTCTGCCTCCCAAGGCGCCGACCGGCGCCAGAAAAGAGCGAACGAAGTCGACGCCGGACGCGCTCCGGAGCGTCGTCGGGAGGAAGAACGATGAAATCAGCACCGTGGCGGTGGTGTGCCGCGTCGTCGGCGCTCTGTCTCGCGCTCTCGGTCGGTGTCGCCCACGCGCAAGGGAGCGGTTCCGAACAGAAGGTGGCCGAGACCTCGTCGGCGACCTGCGTGAACCCCGCTCCGAACCATGCCGCGTTGTCGGGGATGGTGATCGGCTTCTCGCAGTCCGAGAACGAACAAAATCCGTTCCGTGCCGCCGAAACGCAATCCGTCAAGGATGCCGCCAGCAGCGCCGGTGCGAAACTTCTCTACACCAACGCGAACGACAACCAGGCCAAGCAGGTCGCCGACGTCGAGAGCATGATCAGCCAGGGCGCACAGGCGCTGGTGATCGCACCGTTGAACGCGACCGGTCTGCAACCGGCGCTCGAGCAGGCGGCCGCCAAGCACATCCCGGTGGTGACGATCGACCGGGTGACCGCAGGCGCCGCCTGCGCACCCATCATCACCAACATGGGGTCGAACTTCCTCGTCCAGGGCCAGCGCGCGGGCGACGTGCTGGCCAGCGTCACTGGCGGCAACGCCAAGATCATCGAGATCCAAGGCGCCTACGGCAACCTCGTCGAGAGCCAGCGCACCGACGGCTTCGCGCAGAGCATCGCCAAGCACCCGGGAATGACGCTGCTCGCGGCGCAGACCGGCAACTGGTCGACCACGGACGCGCAGCGCGTCATGGAGCAGCTCCTGCTCGCCCATCACAACGTCACCGCCGTCTACGCGCATGCCGACGTGATGGCGCTCGGTGCGATGACCGCGCTGCGCCAGGGCGGCAAGCAGCCCGGTCGTAACGTGGTCATCGTCTCGATCGACGGCACCAAGTCGCTCGTGCAGGCGATCGCGGACGGCCATGCCAACGCCGACGTCGAGACGAACCCGCGCTTCGGGCCGCAAGCCTTCTCGGCGCTCAAGCAATGGTTCGATGGCCAGAAGGTGCCGCAGAAGATCATCATGCAGGACGCGCTCTATACGAAGGCGAACGCGGCGTCGGCTTTGCAGAGCGGCGCACCTTACTGAGCAGCGGACACGACCGCACGATGCCGGGCGACGCGGTTCTCGACGCGCGCGAGATCACCAAGTCGTTCGGCGTCGTGCAGGCCCTGAAAGGCGTCTCGTTCTCGATCGCGCCCGGCGAGGTGCACGGGCTGCTGGGCGAGAACGGCGCCGGCAAGTCGACGCTGATCAAGATCCTGACCGGCTTCCATTCCCCGGACGGGGGCGAGATCCGGGTCGGCGGCGTGCCGATGAGTTTCGCGTCCCCACGGGAGGCTCGGGCGGCCGGCGTCGCCGCGGTGTATCAGGAGATCAACCTGATCCCGGAACGGAGCGTCGCCGAGAACATGTTTCTCGGCCGCGAGCCGAAGCGGGCCGGCTTCCTGCTCGATCGCGCCCGGATGACACGCGACGCCGGGGCGATCCTCGAGCGCTACGGGCTGCCGATCGACCCGCGTGCCCGGCTTCGCACGCTGGGTCTGGGCTTGCAGCAGATGGTCTCGATCGCCCGCACCGTGTCGCTCGGCGCTCGCGTCGTGATCCTCGACGAGCCGACCTCGGCGTTGACCGCCGGCGAGGTCGAGATCCTGTTCGGCGCCGTCCGGCGTCTCCGGGCGGAAGGGATCGGCCTGGTCTTCGTCAGTCATCGCCTGAGCGAATGCTACGCTCTCTGCGACCGGCTGACCGTGTTGCGTGACGGACGCAGTATCCGGACGGCGCCGGTCGCCGAGCTCCCCCGCGCCGAGCTGGTGGCGGCGATGATCGGCCGCGAACAGGCGGCGCCGCGCAGTGCCGGCTCGCCGGGACGTGTCCGTCGCGAGGGCCGCGCCGAGGCGCTCGCCGTGCGCGATCTCTCCTGGCGCGCCCGCGTGCGCGACGTGTCGCTGACCGTCGGGGCGGGCGAGATCGTCGGCCTCGCCGGCCTGCTCGGCGCCGGCCGGACCGAGACGATGAAGGCGACGTTCGGCGCGTCGCGGCCGGATGCCGGCACGGTCGCGGTCTCGGGAACGCCGCTCGACATGCCGAGCCCGGGGCGTTCGATCGCGGCCGGGCTCGGGTTCCTGTCGGAGGATCGGCGGAGCGAGGGCATCTTCCCGCTGCTTCCCGTCCGCGAGAACATGACGGCCGCCATCCTGCCCCGATTGTCGCGCCGCTTCGTGCTGGACCGCTCGCGCGAGGACGCGCTGGTCGAGCGCTACATCGCCGAGCTCGGCGTGCGCACCTACGGTCCGTCGCAGCCGATCGGGCAGCTCTCGGGCGGCAATCAGCAGAAGGTGCTGATCGCGCGCGCGCTGGCGGCCGATCCTCGCGTGATCATGCTCGACGATCCGACGCGCGGCATCGATGTGGGCGCCAAAGAGGAGGTGCATCGCCTGGTGCGCCGCCTGGCCGATGCCGGGCTCGGCGTGCTGGTGACCTCGTCCGAGCTCGAGGAACTGATCGAGCTCTGCGACCGGCTGATCGTGCTCAGCGAGGGCGCGATCGCCGGCGAGGTGGATCCCGCCGCGCCCGACGCGCTCGCGCGCCTCGCCGCGCTGTCGGGCGGTGTCGCGGAGGAGGCGGCTTGAGCGGCGGCGTGGACGCGACCTCGACGGCCACGACGCCGTCCGGCCTGCCAGCCGGCTCCCGCGCGGCCAGCTTCCTCCGGACGCGCAGCGTCTACGTCGCCTTCGTGCTGCTGGTCGCGATCGACCTCGCGGTCACGCCCGGTTTCGCGAGCCTCTACGTCGTGCAAAGCCTCCTGTTCGAGGCCGCACCGATCATCCTGATCGCGCTCGGCCAGAGTCTCGCCATCGGCACGCGCGGCATCGACCTTTCCGTCGGTTCCGTGATGGCCCTCGGTTCGGCGGTCACCGGCATCTCGCTCGGTCTCGGGCCGTTCGGCGCCAGCGTGCTCGGCATCGCCGCCGGCTTGGCGGCGGGCACCGTCAACGGCGCGCTGGTCGCGGTCGTCGGCATCGATCCGCTGATCTCGAGCCTTGCCCTCCTGGTCGCGGCGCGCGGGCTCGGTCGCGCGCTGCTCGGCGGCGCGCGCGTCAACCTGCCGGATGGCGGATTGTTCGGTTTCCTCGGCCAGTCCGCGGTCATCTTCATCCCGTCGGTCGCGATCGCCTCGCTGCTGGTCGCGCTGCTCGTGTTTCTGATCGTCGGCCGCACCGCGTTCGGTCGGCGGGTGCTCTTCGTCGGTGCGAGCCGGCCGGCATCCGCGCTGGCCGGCATCCCCGTCAATCGGACCCTGTTCCTCGTCTACGGTGCGAGCGGCCTGTTCGCGGGGATCGCCGGCCTGTTCGCGTCCGCGCGGCTCGGTGCCGCCGACGCGAACTACATCGGCGTCGGCTTCGAACTCGACACGATCGCGGCCGCGGTGATCGGCGGCACGCCGCTGACCGGCGGACGCATCTCGATCGCCGGGACCGTGCTCGGCGTTCTGCTGCTTCGGGTGCTCGATGCGAGCTTCATCATGAACGACGTCAACGCGACCTGGTCCGAGATCATCAAGGCGGTGTTCATCATCGGCGCCCTCGCGTTCCAACGGACGCGCGCTTGAGCGACGCGGTCGCGAGCGGCGCGGAGCGCCGGGACCGGCTGGTCATCTCGCTCCAGTCCCGGATCGCGACCGCCGTGCTGATCGCCGTCGTCGCGATCGCGTCCGCGGTGTTCCCGCATTTCCTGCACGGCGGGAACATCACCGACATCGTCACCGCGTCGAGCTTTCTCGGCATCGTCGCGATCGGTCAGTGCTTCGTGATCGTCATGGGCGGTTTCGATCTCGCCGTCGGCTCGATCGTCGGGCTCGGGACCGTGCTCGCGGCCTACGCCATGCCGTTCGGCTGGGCCGCCGCCTTCGCCGCCCCGATCGTGGCAGGGGCCCTGATCGGCCTCGTCGACGGATTGCTGATCGCGCGCGGTCGCATGGCGCCGTTCATCGTGACACTCGCCGCCCTGCTCGCGATACGCGGCGCCTCGGTGCTGCTCGCCGGCGAGAGTCTCGTCATCGATGCGCCGGGCTTGTTTTCCCGCATACCGAACGGCTCGATCCTCGGCATCGGCGATCTCATCCTGATCCTGCTCGCGCTGACCGCCGGCGCGGCGATCCTCCTCAACATGACGGCGTTCGGAAACGCGGTGTTCGCGATCGGCGGCAACGAGGAGGCCGCGCGGATGCTCGGCGTTCGTGTCGAGCGCAACAAGGTGCTCGCGTACGTGCTGAGCGGCTCGCTCGCTGGTCTCTCGGGGGCGCTGCTGGCTGGTCATCTCGACAGCGGCCTCTCCGCGGCCGGCACCGGCTACGAGCTGCAATCGATCGCGGCCTGCGTGATCGGCGGCGTCTTGCTGACCGGCGGCGTCGGCACGCTGCTCGGAACGCTGTCCGGCGTGCTGCTGCTCGGTGTCATCGAGAACGTCATCAACCAGATCGGCACCCTCAACGCCGCCTGGCAGGATTTCACCAGCGGCATGTTCCTGCTCGCCGCCGTGGTGTTGCAGACGGCGCTGACCAGAAGGCGAGCCGCTTGAGCTCCGTCAAACGTGCTCTGTGTTCATTGGCGAACGAGCATGGCACCCGATCGAACGATCGCGTTCGGTCGGGCAACGCTCCCGTGCGACCCGATCGACGCAGTGTGATGCCAGGCCCGGACGATCACGCGTCGACGCATGGGCGCCGAACGAGGCGATCGCGCACGGAACCGGGTCGCACCACTCGCTCGCGGCCGCCTCCCGATCGGGACGCACTTTCCCGGACGGAGGGGGTTGCGCTCGATCCGGAGACTTCTTAGAGATCCCGCCACGGAACTTCGGTTTCGGGCGCGTAGCTCAGCGGGAGAGCACTACCTTGACACGGTAGGGGTCGCTGGTTCAATCCCAGTCGCGCCCACCACGACGGTCGGATGCTGGCTCGCGACCGGCGCGCGCGACCTCGACGATGACATTCGGCCGTCGGCGCGCGACAATGACGCATGGACGGCGCGATCGCTTCCCCGACGACAATCGATCCGGGCCCGGTGCGGCTCACCCTGCCGCCCGATGGCGTCGCGCCCGGCCGGCTGGTCCTCGCCTCGCCGCACTCCGGTCGCGATTACCCGGCCGACTTCCTCGCCGCCTCGCGGCTCGACCCGCAGATGCTGCGGCAGAGCGAGGACAGCTTCGTCGACGAATTGTTCGCCGACGCGCCCGCGCTCGGTGCGCCGTTGCTCGCCGCGACCTTCCCGCGCGCCTATTGCGACGCCAACCGCGAGCGCTTCGAACTCGATCCGGAGATGTTCGTCGACCGGTTGCCGTCCTGGTGCACGGTCGCGTCGCCGCGCATCGCCGCGGGCTACGGCACCATCCCGCGTGTCGTCGGCGGCGGTGAGCGGATCCACAAGCGCAAGCTCCATTTCGCGGAAGCCTGCGCCCGGATCGACGCGTGCTGGGAGCCCTACCACGCGGCGCTGCGGAGGATCCTCGACGCGACCCGCCGACGCGAGGGACGCGTCCTCCTCCTCGACTGCCATTCGATGCCGGCGGACAAGGGCTCGCCGCCTGCCGACTTCATCCTCGGCGACAATCACGGCGAGGCCTGCGCGCCCGCCATCGTCTCGCTCGTCGAAAGCACGCTCGCGGCATCGGGCTGGCGGGTGCGGCGGAACGATCCCTATGCCGGCGGCTACGTGACGCGGCACTACGGCCGACCGACGGACGGCGTGCACGTCCTGCAGCTCGAGATCTCGCGTCACCTCTACCTCGACGAACGGCGCCGGGAGCGCACGGACGCGTTCGAGCCGCTCCGCCGCGAGTTCGCGCGCCTGGTCGCCCTCCTCGCGGAGGCCGCGCGGGAGCTGGGTTAGACCAGGGCCGGGCCTCGCCCGCCGCCCGAGCACGTTATCATCGCCGATCCGCGACCAGCCCAGCCCATTTGGCCAGCGCGATCACGGCATGACTCGCGGCTTCGGCCAAAAAAAAGGCGGTGCCGAAGCACCGCCAAGTTTAGGGAGGAAACGTCCAAGATGCGCCGGGGCAAGGCCGCCGGCGCACGAGAAACCTATCGCTGTCGGCGCAGTGCGTCAATGTTTTTTTGCGGCGCACAATAAGCCCATCCCTCGCCGGCGTTCACGAAGCGGTAAGTGGGCGCCGGCAAGCTTCGACGATGCGCCGGTTCGCCTGTTTCCTCCTGCTGCTCGTCCTCGGGACGGCGCCCGCGCGGTCCGCGACCGAGACGGTCGGCGGCGGTCCCGACCGTCTCCTCTGCGACATCGCGACGCGCGCGGCCGAGCACGACACCGGCGTGCCGGACCAGCTGCTGACGGCGATCAGCCGCGTCGAAGCCGGACAGGCCGATCCCGAAACCGGCCGGGTCCGCTCCTGGCCCTGGACCATCGACGTGGAGGGCAAGGGTCACATGTATGCGTCGAAGGCCGAGGCGATCGCCGCCGTCGAGGCCTTCCAGGCCGCCGGCGCGCGTTCGATCGACATCGGCTGCATGCAGGTCAACCTGCTGCAGCACCCGGACGCCTTTGCGAGCCTCGCGGACGCCTTCGACCCCACGACCAACGCGCAATGGGCGGCGCGCTTCCTGACCGACCTGTTCCATCAGACCGGCAGCTGGCCGCACGCGGCGGCCGCCTATCATTCCCAGACGCCCGAGCTCGGCGCCGACTACCAGAACCAGGTGCTTCGGATGTGGGCGGACGGCGACGACCCGGGCACCGCCGGATGGAGCGAGGGCGGCGGGCGGCACGGGAGAAGGAGCACGGATGCGCCCAGGCTGACGGACGCGGAGGGCGGCGCCTCGGGCGCGAGCGGGGTGGGATCGCCGTTCGGCACCTCGCGCGCGCCGGTCGTCGCGGCGCGCTACGACGCGACGCCGGCCCGGGCCGGCGGCGCGACGGGTCGAAGCCTCGACACCTACCGGGCCATGCCGATCGCGCTCGCGGGAAGGCGGCCGCCTCCGACCCGGTTCTGATCGCCTGCGGCGCAGTCCGCATCGAGGCGATGGCAGGCCGTTGATTACCGCCGCGCGTCACGGCATATGGCCGGCGTCGAGAGCGCGAGCCGCGCCACCGGGCGCGGACAATGGGGCGGGCTCGGATCGCTCGACGCGACACGAGGCCGGAGGACGCCATGGGCGAGACGATGGGACGCGATGCCGGAGAGCCCTCGCCGGGGTCGGCGTCGGATGCCGAGACCCGGCCCTTCGGCGCCGAGGTCGGACGCCTGCTCGATCTCGTCGTGCACTCGCTCTACTCGAACCGCGAGATCTTCCTTCGCGAACTCGTCGCCAACGCCGCGGACGCGACCGATCGCCGCCGCTTCGAGGCGTTGACGCAGCCGGCCCTCTCGCTGCCGGAAGGCGCCAAGGTCCGGATCGCACCGGACAAGGACGCGCGCACGCTGTCGATCGCCGATGACGGCATCGGCATGACGCGTGACGAGCTGGTCGCCAATCTCGGCACCATCGCGCGCTCCGGCACCCGCGCCTTCGGCGAGAACCTGCAGAACGCCTCGGCCGACGAGCGGCCGAGCCTGATCGGCCAGTTCGGCGTCGGCTTCTACTCCGCCTTCATGGTCGCCGACCGGGTGGTCGTGATCTCGCGCAAGGCCGGCACCGACGAGGCCTGGTCGTGGTCGTCGGACGGCAAGGGCGCCTACACGCTGCAGCCGGCGACGCGCGACGCGCCCGGCACCGACGTCACGCTGCACCTGCGCGAGGATGCGACCGAGTTCCTCGAGCCTCACCGGCTCGAGACGGTCGTGCGGACCTGGGCCGACCACGTGACGCTCCCGGTCACCATCCTCCGCGACGGCAACGAGGTCGCCGCCAACGAGGGCACCGCGCTCTGGCGGAAGAGCCGCGGCGAGGTCACCCCGGAACAGGCGCGCGAATTCTACCACCACGTCGCGCACGCCTTCGATGATCCCTGGGCGACGATCCACTGGCGGGCGGAAGGCGCGCTCGAGTTCACCGCCATGCTGTTCGTACCGGGATCTCGGCCGTTCGAGGCCTTCGAGCAGGAGCGGGAAAGCAAGGTCCGCCTGCATGTGCGGCGGATGTTCATCACCGACGAGGCGGCGCTGCTGCCGCCCTTCCTGCGCTTCGTCAAAGGCGTCGTCGACACCGAGGACCTGCCGCTCAACGTCTCGCGCGAGATGCTGCAGACGACGCCGACGCTCGCCCGGATCCGCAAGGCGGTCACCGGCAAGGTGCTCGGCGAGCTGCGCACGCGCGCCAAGGAGCCGGAGGACTACGCCAAGTTCTGGGAGAACTTCGGACCGATCCTGAAGGAAGGGATCTGGGAGGATTTCGAGCACCGGACCGAGGCCGCCGCGCTCGCCCGCTTCCGCTCGAGCGTCGTCGAGGGCTGGACCTCGCTCGCCGACTATGTCGGCCGGATGCGGGACGGCCAGGCCGCCATCTATTATCTCGCCGGCGAAACCGACGCGGCGCTCCGCGCGTCGCCGCAGCTCGAGGGTTTCCGGGCCCGGAACATCGAGGTGCTTCTCCTCGCCGATCCGGTCGACGCGTTCTGGCCGGATCGGCTGCACGAGTTCGAGGGCAAGCCGCTCCGAAGCGTGACGCAGGGCGTCGCCGACCTCGCGACCGTCGCGCCGGCCGAGGCGCCCAGCGGCGACGCGGCCGATCTCGACCGGCTCGTCGCTGCCCTCAAGGCGAGCCTCGGCGAGGCGATCGCCGACGCCCGCGCGACCGACCGGCTGGTCGACAGCGCGGTCGTGCTCGCAGCCTCGGGAGCCGGGCCCGACCTGCAGCTGCAGCGCCTGATGCGCCGGAGCGGCCAGGCGATGCCGGCGGCGCCACCGATCCTTGAACTGAACCCCCGCCATCGGCTGGTCCGGGCGCTCGCTGCGCGCGCCGAGCGCGGCGAGCCGATCGACGAGGCCGCCCACCTCCTGCTCGATCTCGCCCGGGTGCAGGACGGCGAGCCGCCGGCCGACGCCGCCGCCTTCGCGCGACGGCTCGGCACCGTCATCGCCGACGCGTTCAGCCGCGAGGCCTGAGAGATGGCGCGGATCGCGCTCGATCCGCGCCACGACGCGCTCGGCATCATCGACGTCCAGCCGACCTTCATGCCGGGGGGCGCGCTGCCGGTGCCGGACGGCGACGCGGTGATCGGGCCGATCAACCGGTTGCTGGCGCTGCCCTTCGGTCACCGGTTCGCGACGCAGGACTGGCATCCGGCCGACCACGCCTCGTTCGCCCGCCTGCACCCGGGACGCGCCCCGCTGGACGTCGTGCCCTTTCCCTACGGACCGCAGACGCTGTGGCCGGACCATGCGATCGAGGGCAGCGCCGATGCGGCGTTGCACCCGGCGCTCGACGATCGCCGCATCGACCTCGTGCTGCGGAAGGGCACGCACGCCGAGGTCGACAGCTATTCGGCCTTCCGCGAGAACGACCGCGTCACCTCGACCGGGCTCGCCGCCCTGCTCCGCGCGCGCGGCGTCCGGCGCGTGTTCCTGGCCGGTCTCGCGCTCGATGTCTGCGTGGCGTTCTCCGCCGAGGATGCCGCGGCCGAGGGGTTCGAGGCGTTCGTGGTCGAGGACGCCTCGCGCGCGATCGCGGTGCCGGCCGGGGACGGCACGACGCTCGATGCCGCGCGCGCGCGCGCACGGACGAACGGGATCGGCTGGATCCTCCTGTCCGACCTCGACGACAACGGCGCACGCGAGCGCGGCGCGCACGGTCGGGCCTGACCGGGCTCGCCACCGGCAAGTCGGACGAGGCGCCCGACGCGCGGGCTCAGGCGGGCGGGTCGGCCACGCGTTCGGGCGTGGTCCGGGCCGGTTTCGGATGGAAGCAGTGCTCGGGGCCGGGGAAGCGCCCGGCCTTGACGTCGGCGGCGTAGGCCGCGATCGCGTCACTCGCCGCCACCCCGAGCTCCGCGTAGCGACGCACGAAACGCGGCGTGAAGGTGTCGAACTGGCCGAGCAGGTCGTCGATCACCAGGATCTGGCCGTCGCAGGCGGGCGACGCGCCGATCCCGATGGTGGGGACCGCGAGCCGCTCGGTGATGCGGCGCGCGACCGGCTCGAGCGTGCCCTCGATCACCACCGCGAAGGCGCCGGACTGCGCGATCGCCACCGCGTCGGCCTCGACGCGCGCCGCGTCGGCGTCGTCGCGGCCGGTCGCGCGGAACCCGCCCGCGATGTTCACCGATTGCGGCATCAAGCCGACATGGCCGCAGACCGGCACGCCGCGATCGACCAGGAAGCGAACCGTCTCGGCCATCGCGACGCCGCCTTCGAGCTTGACCGCGGCCGCGCCCGTCTCGCTCAGCACGCGCGCGGCACTCCGATAGGCCTGCGCCGGGCCCTCGCCGTAGGAGCCGAACGGCAGGTCGACCATCACGCAGGCACGCGCGGTCGCGCCGACCACGGCGCGCCCGTGCGCCACCATCATGTCGAGCGTCACCGCGAGCGTGCTCGGCAGGCCGTAGACCACCATGCCGACGCTGTCGCCCACCAGCAGCAGGTCGACATGGGGATCGAGGCGTCTGGCCATCGGCGCCGTGTAGGCGGTCAGGCTGACGATCTTCTCGCCGCCCTTCCGCCGCTCGAGCTCAGGCACGCCGATGCGTCGACCGGCGCCGATGACACTCATGCGTGCGGCTTCAGGACGTCTTGTGCTTCTTGCCCGTGCCGGCGAGGTGATAGCCACCGGCCATCGCGGTCTTCTCGCAGGCGTAGAAACCGTGCTTCGACTTGCCGAAATAGCGCGAGTCGCTGGTGTGCAGGGCTTTCGAGCGCGGGCTCGCCCACACCACGGTGTCGCCCGGGCAGGTCGCCGCCGCTTCGCTCTGCGACGCGTAGTGGGTGAGGCCGCCCGAGCTCGACGACATGCCCGACGAGGACGACATCCGGGAAGACGACATGCCGCTGTGGCCGGCCATGCCGCTGCCGCTCATGCCCGTGCCGGTCATCCCCGTGCCGCTCATCCCGGTGCCGGTCGTCCCGGTGCCGCCCATGCCCGTGCCGGTGGCGCCGGGAGCCGGCGCCGTCATCGTCGGCGCGTGCGTGGTCGGCGAGGTCGTCTGCGCCGCCGCGATGCCTGGCATGGCGAGCGACAGCGCGTAGGCGAGGTGACGCATCCTGATCGACATCTGAGATCCCCTGTGTGCGGCGCGGAAGGGCGCCCTCGGAACGGAACGACGCTTTCGCCATAGCCCTGCCGCTCGGGATTGCCAACCGCGCCGCGACCGGGCTAGGACACGGCTCGGATGGGTGCGTAGCTCAGCGGGAGAGCATCCCCTTCACACGGGGAGGGTCACAGGTTCAATCCCTGTCGCGCCCACCATCCGCTCCCCGGCCGGATTGGACCGCCGCGGCGCGCGCGGCCGGGTCAGAACCCGAACATGTGGTCGAGCGAGAAGCCGCCGGCCTCGTCCATCTGCCCGTGATAGCCGAACAGGCGGCAAGTCGTGTCGCGGATCAGCACGTATCCGGCCGGTCCGGCCGCGGCGATCGCCTCGGGCGGGAAATGATCGGTCGGAAAGCAGAGAAGCGAACCCGAGCACGCGATCGAGAGCGACGCGTCGGCGATCGGCGCGCCATCCTGCCGGTGCAGAAGCAGGCTGGTGCTCGATCGTTCGTGCCAGGCGGCAGACGCCGGGTAGATCAACGCCGCGAACGAGCGGCGTCCCGCGTGCCCGAGCTTGAGGAACAGGCGCGTGGTCAGGCCGGGCGGCGGTCCGGAATAGGATTGCGGTTCGCCGCGATAGGTCATCAGCGTGTTGAAGATGTGCGCGCCGAAGCTGGTTTCCGCGACGTGGCCGCTCGCGCGATCCTCGAAGCGGACGATCGCGTGCATCCAGCCATCGGCCTCGCCGCCATCGCGGAAATCGTAGACGAGCTCGCCGTGACCGCCCTCGGCGCCGAGTTCGTCCGCCCAGGCGTCGAGATCGGGCGCGACGTCGAACTGCCGGGGCAGACGGCCGAGGAAGCGCTCGCCGACGAGCCTGCCGTCGGCCGTGAAGACATCGAGCCGGAGCGGCAGGCTCGCGAGGGTCTCGGCCATCGGGTTCGGCTGCACGATCGTGCGGAACCGGCCCGGCGGCAGGATCGGGAACGGCAGCAGGTAGCCGCGGCCGAGCGCCGGGTGGAGATGCGGAATGTTCGGATCCGGCCGGAGGTCGGCGCGCTCGACGTTCATGTGCGCGATCCGGGTGCGGCCTTCGCGGCGGATCTCGTAGCGCGGCCGCACCATGTGGCGGCCGCAGCGAAGCTCGATCTGCGCCGGCCAGGCGAGCCCGGGCAGCAGCGTCGACACGTCGAGCGGCACGCTGGCGAAAGCACCGATCGGACGCTCGAGCACGACCGGCCGTTCGGCACCCATGCGGTCGAGCGCGATCGCGCCGGGGGGGATCGGCGCGGCGTGGCTGTTCTGCAGCCAGAGCGTGACCGTTTCGCCGGACGCCGGCGCGGGCAGCCCGGCGTAGCGGTCGGACGGCCAGGCGTTGGCGTCGTGGGTGACCGAGAGGCTTCGTTCGTTGCCGCCGCCCTCGGTGTCGAGCGCGTATTTGACCACGTCGTGCCCGGCGACGCCGAGCGCGTGGATGAAGAGCTGGCCGGCGAACTCGGGCAGATCGAAGCGGCTCCTGATCGTCCGGCTTTCGAGCGCGATCCCGGCGACGCCGGCGGGCACGGGCTCCTCCCATTCGGCGAGCACGTCGCCCTCGGCGCCGAACAGCCGCAGCCAGAGACGCACGTCGCGGGCGCCGTAGCTCGACCAGTAATTCGCCGTGACCAGACGGGTCGACAGACCGTTCTGCTCCCGGAAGAACGCGAAGTTGGTCGCGAAATTCAGCCGATCGAGGTAGCGGCGCGGGTTCGTCAGCATCGTCGCCGGGATGCGGATCTCGTCGAGCGTGAGCACCGTCATGCCGGACGGCGTGACATGCGCGAGACGCTCGACGAGGCGCTCGGCGTCGAAGGCGGCGACCAGCAGCACGCGTTCGCCGACATGGGCGAGTTCCGCGATCGCGCGCGCCTCGGTGCCGTAATGACGGCGACCGACCGCTTCGGTGTCCTGCACCAGCAGAGTGGTCGGCCGCTCCAGCGCAGGCGCCAGCGCGAACAGCACGTCGCCGACGCCGTCCGGATCGAACATCGCATACGGCGCCTCGCCGAGCCGGCCGGCGAGCGCCGCGAGGCGCTCCGCCGCCAGCGGATGCGCGACGGCCTTGTAAAGGACGTTGCCGCCTTCGCGCGCGTCGAAGGTCCTGATGTCGAGCATGTTCGGGCGTTCTCCGCGCGCTTCAGCAACCGAGCAGACGTCTGGTGTTCGCGGCGGCCTCCGCCGTGTCGTCGATCGGCACCGTATGGAACGGGTCGAAACGACCGGCGAACCGGCGCACGCGACCTTCGTTTTCGAGCGCCGCGAGGAAACGGCCGATGCGGCGCGATCGTCCTGGTAACGACACGACATGCACGGCGGCGTGCGTCGCGACCGCCTCCGACACCATCGAGATGCTGTCGCAGGTGACAACGATCGCGTCGGACGCGGCGAGCAGGCCGAGATAGGGGTTCTCCCCTTCCCCGCTCCAGATATAGGCGTCGACCGCCCGGAGGCTCGCGCGCAGGGCCGCGAGCGACGCGGGCGCGGTGCGGCGGGAGGGTGTGAGCGCCAGCGCGACACCGTCGCGCCGGCACATGGCGGCGAGATCGCGTCCGAGCGAAGACGCTTCCTGCTGACCGAACCGGAACCGCCCGTTGGCGCCGCCGACCAGCACCGCGACGAGCGGCCGCGCGTCGTGCCGGAGACGCGGCGCCCAGACGGCGCGCGCCGCGTCGAGTTTCGCGGGCGTCACCCGGTGCAGCGCCGTCCTGGTGACGACGACGTTGCGTCCCGCGAGCCGATCGTGCCGGTTGGCGACGACGACGTCGAAACGATCGACCGGCATGCGCGGATTCTGCACCTGCACCACGGCGACGTGGTCGCGCCGGCGGAGCGATGCCGCCACCGCGGCCGCGGTACCGCCGACGCTGACCACGATCTCGCCCGGCCGGACGTCGAGGCCCGAGACGGCGGCGAGCGGGCGCGGCCAGAAACGCGCCGGCAGCCTGTCCCAGGGCCGGCGCGGGGCGATGCGGCAGGTGCGCGGGCTCCAGCCCGCCGCCTCGGCGAGACCCAGGCCCTGGTTCTCAAGCCCCGCATAGGCTTCGCTCAGGACGGACGCGGCCGTGCCGCCGGTCGCGACGGCCGCGGTCGCGCGGGGCGGCGATGATGTGACGGCGGCCATGCCCGGTCCTTGCGGAGATCAGGCCGCCGCGTCAAGGCCGGCATCTTGGCGGGAAAGCCGGGTTTTCTTGACATGACCTGGTGACATCCCCAGAACAGGGCATGCGCGATCCCCCCGGACTTGGGGCGGCAGATTCTTTGCCTGGTCGCGCTGGCAAGAAAGACAGACCAACGTGACAGACTTCCAGGCGCTCGGCCTCTCGGCCCCGCTGCTCAAGGCGCTCGCCCACACCGGCTACACGGTTCCCACCCCGATCCAGATGCAGGCGATCCCGCCCGCGCTCGCCGGCCGCGACGTCGAGGGCATCGCCCAGACCGGCACCGGCAAGACCGCGGCCTTCGCGCTGCCGATCCTCGACCGGCTGCTCGCCAATCCCAAGCGCGTCGCCGGGCGCGGCACGCGCGTGCTGGTGCTGGCGCCGACGCGTGAGCTCGCGGCGCAGATCGCCGAAAGCTTCCGCACCTACGCGCGAGAAACCTCGCTCCGCATCGCCATCATGTTCGGCGGCGTGCCGAAGGGCCGGCAGGCGCGCGTGATGATGCACGGCGTCGACGTCCTCGTCGCCACGCCCGGACGCCTGCTCGACCATCTCGGCGACGGCGCGGTGCGCCTCGACGAGGTCGAGATCCTGGTGCTCGACGAAGCCGACCACATGCTCGACCTCGGCTTCATCGTGCCGATCCGCAAGATCGCGTCGCTGCTCCCGCGCGACCGGCAGGGCCTGTTCTTCTCGGCGACGATGCCGAAGGAGATCGCGTCGCTCGCGGCAAACCTGCTGCGCGATCCGGTCCGCGTCGCCGTCAGCCCGGTCGCGACCACCGCCGAGCGGGTCGAACAGCGCGTCGTGTTCGTCGAACAGGCCGAGAAGCGCAACCTGCTCGCCCGCGTGCTGCGGGCCGCCCCCGACGGGCGCGCGCTCGTGTTCACGCGCACCAAGCACGGCGCCGACCGCGTCTGCGAGCATCTCGGACGCGCCGGCGTGTCCGCCGCGGCCATCCACGGCAACAAGAGCCAGGGCCAGCGCGAGCGGGCGCTCGACGCCTTCCGCGAAGGCCAGGTGCGCGTGCTGGTCGCGACCGACATCGCCGCGCGCGGCATCGACGTCGACGGCGTCACCCACGTGATCAACTTCGAACTGCCGAACGTGCCGGAAAGCTACGTCCACCGCATCGGCCGCACCGCGCGCGCCGGCCGCGCCGGCATGGCGATCTCGTTCTGCGGCACCGAGGAGCGGCCCTTTCTCCGCGACATCGAGAAGCTGATCAGGACGCGGGTCACGGTCGCCGACCCGGGCAATCTGTCGGCCTGAACGGTTCAGGCCTCGCCGAAGGCGAGGCCGACCGGCTCGGGCGTGCCGAAGGCCTGCCGGAGCGCCGCGAGAAGCTCGCCT
Source organism: Acetobacteraceae bacterium (assembly GCA_965199345.1). Lineage (GTDB taxonomy): Bacteria > Pseudomonadota > Alphaproteobacteria > Acetobacterales > Acetobacteraceae > CAXTPV01. The sequence goes on along the minus strand of CBDARA010000002.1, from coordinate 1,142,294 downwards.
CCGACATGCTCCAGCGCCTCGTCGTCGCGTCCGTCGTCGACCGGACCGCCGCGCCAATCGGATGCGAGCAGCGACGCGAGGCTCGCGGCGATCGCCGCGTCATCGGGCGCGCAGAGCCTTGCCTGCGCCTCGCCGGCGAACTGGTCGCGCAGCCCGCCCACGTCGGTCGCCACGACCCAGCGCCGGGCCGAGAGCGCCGCCGCCGCGACGCCGCTCTGGCTCGCCTCCCGATACGGCAGCACGAGCGCGTCCGACCACGCGATCAGCGACGCGATCGCCGCTTCCGGCACCCAACCATTCTCCACCGTCACGCCGTCGAGGGCCCGCAGCGCGTCGAGCGCCGCCCCCTCGGGACCCTGACCGACCACGCGCACGACGAGCCCGGTCCGGTCGAGACGCGCGAGCGAGGCGGCCAGCAGGTCGAGCCCCTTGTAGGGCAGCAGCCGGCCGAAGAAGAGCAGCCGGAGCGGTCCGCCATGCGCGCCTGGCGGCAGCGGCGGCGGACCGAACCGCAGCGGCGGCAGCCTCGCCCGCAACATCGTGCGGCCCGGGCCGACCTGTTCGCGCACCCGCCGCTCGACATGTCCGGACAGCGTGACCAGCGCGGTCGCGCGACGCATCAGGCGCCGCTGCATCCGCATCTGCAGCGGCACGCCGTCGCCGGGATGCAGGTCGGCGTCGTGGATGATGGCGGCCACCGGCACCCCGAGTGCCTCGAGCGCATCGACCATCTTGTCGTCGAGCAGGGCCGGCATCGCGCACAGCCCCACCTGCGGCGCCCAGGCCTCGACGAGGCGCCGGAACCCGCGCCCTCGGAACGGCCGGGCGACGACCTGGCCGGCGAAGCCGAGCGGCGTCGCGTAGGTCCTGACCGTGAGCTCGCAGCGCGGCCGCGCCGTCTCGGCGCCGTTCAGGATCTCGGCGCCGTCGGAAAGCGACAGGATGACGCTTTCCGCACCGGCCAGACGCAGCCCGTCGGCGAGTTCGGCCGCGACGCGCGGCCCGGCGCCGAACCGGCCCCACTGCCAGACCAGGATCCTCACGCGACTTCGACGCCGTTCGCGCGCAGCGCGGCCCGGAGGGGACGATCGCCGAAACATTCGAGCGCGCGCGCGCGCGCGGCCTTGCCGAGCGAGGCGCGTCGCGCCGGATCGGCCGCCAGCGTCCGGAGCGCGTCGGCGGCCGCCTCGACGTCGAGATCGGCCCAGACCGCCCCGGGCGTCGCGAACACCGCGCGCGGGTCGCGCGCCGGCACGAGCCGGAACGGGATCGGCACGCCCGACCGCGCGTCGAGGAAATCCGTCGTGCCGGACCAGTCGGTCGCCACCACCGGACGCCCGAGCAGCATGGCCTCGGCCGGCACCAGACCGAAGCCTTCGCTCCGGTGGGTCGACAGCACGATGTCCGAGGCGGCGGTCAGCGCGTGCGAGGCTCCGGTCGGCAACAGGCGGGTCTCGAAGCGGATGTTGGCGGCACCGCCGGCGGCCTCGTGCAGCCGCCGCATGTCCTCGGGCGCGTGCTCGCCCTTGGCGACCTTGAGCAGCAGGATCCGGTCGGCGCGATCGCCGAAGGCGAGCCGGAACGCGGCGATCGCGGCCAGCGGGTTCTTGCGCTCGAAGCTCGAGGCGAGGCTGAACGAGACCAGCACCACCACCGCGTCGGGTGGCAGACCCCAGTCGGCGCGACGCTCCGGTCCCGGGCGCGGCGGGCTCGCGGCGAGCGGATACGGCACCACGCGGACGCGGCCCGGGAACAGCGTCTCGAAGGCGGCGGCCGAGAAACGCGTCGGCGTCCAGATCTCGTGGACGAACCGGGTGACGTGACGCCAGGCCGGCGGCAGCACCGGCAACTCCCAGTTGCAGAAGCCGATCACCCGCCGGCCGCGCAGCCTGCGCCGGCCGAGCCGCATCGCCAGCATCGGCAGCACGGACGGGAACACGTGCAGCACCAGCGGCGCGCCGTCCCGGTCGGCCTCCGCCGGGGGCACCGTGCCCGCGAGCTCGTGCCGCTCGACCTCGGGCACGAACCCCGTCTCGAGTGTCGCGACATCGAGGCCGAGCCCGCGGCAGACGGCGATCATGATGCGGGCACCCTCGCCGAGGCCGGACGCACGCCCGATCTCGCCGGCGACCGTGACCGAATGCGTCGGACGCGCCCCCGCGTCGGGGTCCGGCGCGGGGGCGACCAGTGCGGGCAGCCGGATCAGCGCCTCCCGCCGGAACTCCGGCGGCAGCGCGCGCCAGGCGCGATGCGGCAGCGACAGGATCGGCGTCGTCCTGTCCGCTCAGGCCGGGATTGTCGCGAGCTTGCTCAGGTATAGGATGACGTCATGCGCCAAGGCGATCTCCTGTCCACCTCCGATATCCTCGGCAGGCTCGTGTCGTTCGACACGACCAGCCGGAACTCCAATCTCGAGCTGATCGGCTGGATACGCGACTACCTCGACGGGTGGAACGTCCCTTATCGGGAAAGCCGGAACGAGGCGGGCGAGAAGGCGAACCTGCACGCCATCATCGGCCCCGAAATCGCGGGCGGGCTCGCCTTTTCCGGCCACGTCGACACCGTGCCGGTGGACGGCCAGACCTGGCGGACCGACCCGTTCGCGCTGACGGACAAGGACGGCCGCCTCCACGCGCGCGGCGCGACCGACATGAAGGGCTTCGTCGCCGCGATGCTCGCCGCCGTGCCGGACCTCGCGCGCGCGCGCCGCGCGACCCCGATCCACCTGATGATCACCTTCGACGAGGAGGTGAACTGCGCCGGCGCGCACGTGCTGGTCCGCGACATGACGGCGAGCGGTCTGAAGCCGGCGCTCTGCATCGTCGGCGAGCCGTCCGGCCTGCGGCCGATCGTCGCCCATAAGGGACGGCTCTCCGCCCGAGTGGACGTGCGCGGACAGGCGGCGCATTCCGCCGACCCCAGCAAGGGCGTGAACGCGGTGCACGCCGCCGCGCAGGCGGTCGTGCTGATCGCCGACGGCGCCGCGCGGCTCGAGCGCGAGGGGGCCCGCGCGGACGGTTTCACGCCGCCGCACAGCACGTCGCAATGCGGCCTGTTCTCGGGCGGCGCGATCCTGAACATCGTGCCCGATGCCGCGCGCTTCGACATCGAGTGGCGGATCATTCCGGGGGACGATGCACGCGCCCTGCTGCGGGCGTGGGAGGCGGAGGTCGAGGCGCGGATCGCCTCGCCGATGCGCGCGGTCGATCCGGATGCCGGGTTCACGACCACGATCCTGCACGAGCTGCCGCCTTTGTCGCTGCCGGAGACGCACCCGCTCGCGTCGCTCGTCGCCAACGCCGTCGGCGACAATCAGGCCCGCCCCGGCCGGGTCTCCTATGGCACGGAGGCGGGCATCTACCAGCGCGCGGGGATCGCCAGCATCGTCTGCGGCCCCGGCGACATCGCGCGCGCGCATCGGCCGGACGAGTGGATCGGGCGCGACGAGCTCGAAGCCTGCGATGCGTTTCTGCGTCGCGCCGCAGCGCGCGCCGACGAGGTCGCGGCCGCGAGCCCGAAGGACATCGCGGAGGTCGGCGCGGCCGCGCGGAACGATGCGGCGCCGGTCGCCTCCCACGTCGCCGACGCATGATCGGGGACGATCCCCAGAACGCCTTTCCGGCCGCGACCGCGCGGCTTCCCCGCTTCCCGGTCCGGATCGCGCCGCCCGATCTCGGGCCCTGGCGCGACGCCGCGAGCGGCCTCGCGGGGGTCGTCACGCGGCGCGCCGAGACTGCCGGTCCACACCTCGTGCTCACCGCGCTGATGCACGGCAACGAGCTCGCCGGCGCCATCGTGCTCGACCGCATGCTGCGACGGGGCGCGGTGCCGTGGCGTGGCCGGCTGACCTTCGCCTTCCTCAATCTCGACGCGTTCGACCAGTTCGACGCCGGCGACCCGACGGCGTCGCGGTTCGTCGACGAGGACATGAACCGGATCTGGGACGCGGATCAGCTCGACGGCCCGCGGGTCTCGTCGGAGTTGATCCGCGCGCGGCGTCTCCGGCGCGTGATCGACACGGCCGACATCCTGTTCGACCTGCACTCGATGCTGTGGGACGGGACGCCGCTGATCCTGTGCGGCACGACGGCCCGCGGCCGCGGGCTCGCCTGCGCCATCGCGACCCCGTCGCTCGTCGTGTCCGACAGCGGCCATGCCGGCGGGCGACGGCTGATCGACTACGACCGTTTCTCGCAGCAGGGAGCGGCCGCGACCGGGACCGCGTGCCTCGTCGAGGCCGGCCAGCACTGGACCGAGGCGACCGTCGAGATGACCGAGCGGTCCGTGACCGCTCTGCTCGCGCATCTCGGCATGGGGCCCAAGCCCGCCTCCGTCCGCGCCGGCCCCGTGCTGTGCACCGAGGTGACCGACACGATCACCGCGTCGACCGGGCAGTTCGTGTTCTCGGCACCGTATCGCGGCGGCGACACCATCCCGCGCGCCGGCACGGTGATCGCGACCGACGGCGTGCAGCCGATCGCGACGCCCTACGACGACTGCATGCTGGTGATGCCCAATCTCAGGCCGACGCGCGGCCACACGGCGGTCCGCCTCGCGCGCTACCGCGCGGACCCGATCCCGGCGCCGAATATGTAGTCGCCGACCGCCGCCTCGAGCGAGGTGGCGGGCGTGGTGGCGGTGATCACCGTCCCCGGTGGCATCGAGCCCTTGGTTGAGCCTGGCGTGATGGCGAGCGTGCCGCCGCCGCCGAAGCCGCTCGCGCCGCCGATCGCGAGTGCCGCGTCGGGCGAGAGCACGATGTCGGGTCGCACCGTGAACGACACGTCGGCGACCATCGCGCCGGTGTCGAGCCGGATCGACGTCACGGAGCCCACGGGCACGCCGCCGAGCGTGACCGCCGCCCCGACCGCGAGCCCGTCGCTCGAGCTGAACACCGCGCGATAGCGCGTCCCGCCGCCGCGCGCGGTCCAGACATCGCCTGCGGCGTAGATCGCGAATGCCGCGGTGATCGCGAGCACCGCGCCGCTGCCGGCGACCGCGCCGATGCCGTGTCGCGCCACTCCTGCCTCCCCGATCGCCGCCCGCGCCGGGCCCGACCGGCATAGCAGGCGGGCGCCCGACCGGTCACCCGCGCGATTGCGGCGCGCGGGAGAATAGGCCACGAGGGCGACGCGCAGAGGAGCCCGCCGCATGACGCCCACGCAAGCCCTCACGGTCGCCGTCGTTCAAGGCGCCACCGAATTGTTCCCGGTCAGCAGCCTCGGCCATGCCGTGATCCTGCCGCGGCTGCTGGGCTGGAACCTCGACCAGCACGGCCCGGCCTTCTTGCCCTTCCTGGTCATGCTGCATCTCGGCACCGCGGCGGCGCTGCTCGCCTATTTCTGGCGCGAGTGGTGGGCCTTGCTTCGGGGCACGATCGGCATCGGCGAGGAGTGGCACACGAAGGAGAGCCGCCGCGTGGTGATGCTGCTGGTGGTCGCGACGCTGCCGGCCGTGCTGATCGGCGGCGCGCTCGAGCACGTGCTACGCGCCATCTTCGGCACGCCCGTGCTCGCGGCCGTGTTTCTCGCGATCAACGGGTTGGTGCTGATCGGCGGCGAACGCCTTCGCGCCGCGCGTGCGACGCGCGGCGGCAAGCGTCCGCTCTCCTCGCTCACCTGGCTCGACGCGCTGGTGATCGGGCTCTGGCAATGTCTCGCGCTGCTGCCGGGCATCTCGCGTTCCGGCACGACGATCGTGGGTGGCCTGCTGCGCGGGATCGACCACGAGAACGCCGCGCATTTCTCGTTCCTGATCGCGCTGCCGGTGATCCTGGCCGCGACCGTGATCGAGGTTCCGAAGCTCGCCTCCGCGCAGGTCGCACCGGGCACGTTCCAGCTCGCCGGGATCTGCGCGATCGTCGCCGGCGTGATCGCCTTCCTGAGCACGGCGCTGCTGATGCGCTACTTCAAGAACAACGACGACTGGGCGCTGGGTCCGTTCGCGATCTACTGCATCGTCGCCGGCCTCGGCTCGATCGCCTATCTCGAACTCGCCTGATGCGACGCCGGCTCGTTCTCCTCGCCTGCGTGCTGTTCGCCGGCGCGGCCGGCCGTCCGAACATCGCCGCGGTGCCGATCTCGCGTCTTGCCGAGCCCTGGTGGAAGGCGCGGTTCGAGGCCAAGCAGCAGGAGCTTCGGGCCGGACCGGTCGACATTCTATGGCTCGGCGATTCGATCACGCAGAACTGGGAGAAAAGCGGGCCGCCGGCGTGGCGCGACTTCGCCCCGGCGTGGCAGCACTATTACGGTGGCCGGCACGCGGTGAACCTCGGCTTCAAGGGCGACAGCACCTGCCATCTGCTGTGGCGGCTGCAGAACGGAGAGCTCGACGGCATTCATCCGCGGGTCGCGGTGCTGCTGATCGGCGCCAACAATTTCGGGCACGTGCACACCGATGCGCGGCAGACCTTCGCGGGCATCGAGGCCGTTCTCGCGTTGTTGCGCGCCCGCGAGCCGCAGATGCGCGTGATCCTGGTCGGTGTGCTGCCGTCGATCCGCTCGCCCTGGATCACCGCCAACACCGACGCGCTCGACCGCATGCTGCGCGACGCCTATGCACGCGGCGATGCCGGCACGCGTTACGTCGATGCATCGGCGATCGTGGAGCGCGACGGCATGCCCGACCCGGCCCGCTTCCTCGACCCGCGCCTGACGCCGCCCGAGAAGCCGCTGCATCCCGATGCGGAGGCCGAGGCGCAGCTCGCCGCGCTGATCGAGCCGACGCTCGCGGCCGACCTCGGGGAAGCACCGCGACCGCCCTACCGTCCCTGACGGGTCGCGCGCGGTCGCGCGGCCGCTAACCGGCCGTTGAGCATTCGCGCCTATTCTCGGCCCATGAGCTCGACCGGAACGCCGCACGTGTTCGTCGCCACCCCGTGCTACGGCGGCATGGTCACGCAGGCCTACATGGAATCCGTGCTCGCCCTGGTGATCGCCGCGGCCGGACGCGGCCTGCGATTGTCGCTCGGCCTGCTCGGACAGGATGCGCTGATCACGCGCAGCCGGAACACGCTGGTCGCGCGCTTCCTCGCGACCGACGCGACGCATCTGCTGTTCGTCGATGCCGATATCGGATTCGCTCCCGACCACGTTTTCGGCCTGCTCGCTCGCGAGGTCATGGTGGTGGGCGGGCTTTACCCGATCCGCGCGACCTTCTGGGACGAGGCGGCCGCGCGCCGGCTCGCGGCGGGCGAGACCGCGGGCACCGCGGCGCTCCGCTATGTCGGCGAACCGTCCGGACCGGCGCGCGAGGACGGGCTGATCCCCGCCCGTTTCGCCGGCACCGGTTTCCTGCTGATCGCGCGGGAGGTCTTCGCGCGCATGATCGCGTGCTACCCCGAGACCCGCTGTCGCGTCGGGCACGTGGCGGGCGAGACGGCCGGTACCGAACTCCACGCCCTGTTCGACTGCGGCATCGACCGCGACGGCACCTATCTCAGCGAGGACTACCTGTTCTGCGCGCGCTGGCGCGCGACCGGCGGCGAACTCTGGCTCGATCCGCTGCCGCGACTGTCGCACAACGGCATGGGCGAGTTCGTCGGCGATCCCGCGGGCCGTCTCATTTCAGCGTGAAGCCGTGTCCGAGCAGGTAGCCGCCGGCGAGCAGCAGCAGCGACATCCCGGTGAACGCCACCAGATTGCCGGTGTTCTGGAACAATCCGCGCCGGAACTCGCGTCCGCGATCCTCGTGCTGCTCGCGAAGGAACTGAAGAAAGGCGAGGTTCGCGCGTACGCGTTCGCGGCCGACGAACGTCAGGCTGTCGATGCCGAGATTGTCGAGCGCTTCGGCGACGATCTGCTGGCAGATCGCCTCGAGCTCCTCGCGCCTCGCCGTCGCCTGCTCCCGCGCGGCCCGCGTCGCTCCGGGCAGCGCCGTCACGTCAGCCTGACCCAGGCCGTGCAGGTCGCCGGCAGCGCCGCCGTGATCGCCGCCTCGATCGTCGCGTCGGTCACGAGCGCGTCGAGCAACGTTTCCGACGCGTATTCGATCGCACCGGCACCGTAGCCGCCGATCGCGGTGGTGCTCGCCGCGGTCGCGTAGAACGCGTAGCCCATGACCGCGAGCGCGAGCGCGCCCTCGTCGGGCCGGGTCGCATCGACGAAGATCTGGTAGGGCGTGGCGAGCGAGCCGTAACGGAGCGGCACCGTGCCGTAACCGCCGCCGCCGCCGCACCCGGGCGACCGCAGCGCCGCGTAGCCGCCGGTGTCGGCCGGCCGCATCGGCTCGAACAGCGTCACGGCGCGCTCGGTCAGCGTGGTGACGGCCTCGGTCACGGCCGCCCGCGTCGCGGCACTGCGGCGCAGGTTGGCGGCGATACGGACGCGAAAGCTCCCGTCGCTCTCGCCAGGATGCCGCGGCAGGCCGAAACCGTCGAAATCGGCCGCGATCATGTCGAGGAACGCGCCGGTCGCGGTCGCGAGACGGGCCTGCCCGCGGGCATAGGCGATCAACGCGTAGCAGAAGCTCCAGGCCTGGCCGATGCCGGTCAGCACGGCGTTCAGGACCGGCGCGTCGTCGAGCGGCGGGAACCAGCGCGCGGGCAGCACGGCGGCCATGCGCTGCGCCATGTCGGCGGGATCGCCGGTCGCCATCTCAGGACACCGTCAGCGTCGAGATCCGGACGACCTGACCGACGCCGCCGCCGAGATCGCCGGTCCCCGCGTTGACCGTGAGCCCGAGGACGTTGGTCACCGTGGGATCGGCCGCGTAGGCGAGGCCTGCGAGACGCGAGAACGCGAGCGGCGCGCCGATGGGCAGCGCGTCGACATAGGCCGTGATCGCCGCGGACGCGGCGCCGCGGACGACGGCGCCATCCGCCCCTGGCGCGAGCACGAGCGTGAGATCGATGCTGGCCGGGATCAGCGTCGGTCCGACGACCGCGAACCCGGTGCCGACCGGACGCACCGCGTCGACCGCCTCGCTCACCGTCGTGATCAGGCTCGCGGGCGGCGATCCGCTGCCGTCGTCGACCACGACGACGAAGAACCCGGCGCGCGGCGCGCCGGCGGTGTCGACGTTCTCTTCGACCGCGTAGCTGAGACCCTGCTGCACGCCGGCGATCGCGCTCTCGATCGCGGTCACCGTCGCCTGCGCGCGCGAGTTGATGTAGGGCACGAACCGGGCCTTGAGGGCGGCGTCGCTTTCGGCATCGGCGCCGCCCGTCAGCGCGAGCGCGTTGGTGACCGTGTCGATGCCGCTGACCGATTGCGCGAGCAGGTTCACCGTGCCCGGCTGCACGTTGCCGGCGCTGCCCACCTCCGTCGCCTGCACGGGAACGGTGATCGCAGGACTGCCCGCCTGCCTGACATAGAAACCGCCCGCGGCCGACCAGGCGGGATTGCTCGGGTCGGCCACGACCGCGAAGGTCGCGGTGCCGCTGCCGAGCCGAACCAGCGTTCCCGCCGGCACGATCGCGGATTGCGAGGCGTAGGAGAAGCAGCTCATCGTGACCTGCCCCGACGACGCCGTGCCGCCGAGCCGCGACAGCCCGAAATCCGCGACCCAACTGTCGACATCCGCGCCCGACGAGGTGGCGAGCCGCGTCATCGCCATGACCTGCAACACGAGATACTGGAGCCAGAGGGCGACCGACGCGGCGGCTTCGAGCAGTGCCCGCGTGACCGACCCGACCGTGAGATCGGCGAGGCTCGCGCAGGCGCCTTGCGCGACCGCCCCCATGTTGCCGACGAGGCTCGAGAAACCCTGGAGCGAGAGCTGCATCGGTCAGATCCCCGGCACGATCGTGAGTGTCTGCGTCGTTCCGCTGGCGGCATCGCCGTAACGGATCGTCATGATGGCGGAGCCGTCGAGACCGGCGCTGACGGAGACGGTCGGCACCGGCACGCGCGCGACCGCGGTCTCGAGCAGCAATTGCTGCCGGACCGCCGTCTGCAGCGCGACGACGTCGAGCGTCGCCCCGACACGGCTCGGCAAGCCGCCGCCATAGGAGAGCTGCCAGATGTAGTCGCCGAGATTGGTGACCAGCCGGCGAAGCACGCGCTGCTGCACGGCGGCGCTGTCCGACGCGACGCCGAGATCCCCCGTGCTGCCGATCGAGAGATCGGCACCGATGACATGGGCGATGTCCACGCTCATGTCCTCGGCGCGCCGGTGAAGCCCTGACCCGCTTGCACGCCGCCGTGGACATGCGCGTCGAGGCTGACCGATCCCGCCACGACGTCGCCGGTCGCGACGATCGAGCCCGCGACATGGACAGCGCCGCCGATGCTGACATTGCCGCCGCTCATATGCAGATAGGCGCCACCCTGCAGGAAGATGCCGATCTCGCCGGGTTGCACCGGCTTGCCGGTCGCGGGAGACACAGGCGGCGTGGTGACGGCATCGAAGATGCGGGCGACGATCAGCGGATGTTCGGCATCGCCCTCGACCGGCACGACCAGAACCTGCGTTCCCACCTCGCACGGGCACGCGATGCGAAGGCTCGCGCAGGCGAGACCCGGATCCGGGATCCAGCCGCTCGCGACACCCTCCGGCTGCAGCACCACGCGCACGGCATGGTTGGTCGGATCGACCGCCGAGACGGTCGCGTGGCGCGCCCGCGCCTCGGTGCCGATCGCGGCCAGCGCATGAAGCCGGTGGTTGTCGATCCAGTTCGTCATCGGAACGGTCCGCCTCCTCTCAATCGGTCATCGCGCGGGCGACGAAGCTCTGCTCGAACCCGTGCCGCGCGCTGAGGCGGCGGGTCACCAGATCGACGACGTACACGCCGTCCCAGGCCGCGCCGGCCGTGCCGGTGACCGAGAACAGGTCGCGCGGCGCGAGATCGAACCCGGCCGCCATGTCGCCCGACATCGCGGCGCCGTGGCGCGCGATGTCGCGATAGAGCGCGGTCGCCTTCGCGAGCGCCGTCTCGTCGGTCGCGTTCGGAACCACGAAGACCATGTTGGCATTGTCCGCGCCCGCCGACGCCGAATAGCTCTGCGCGACGACCGCCTTCTGCCGGCTGTTCCAGCTCCGCACTGTCACCTGGATGCCGGCGTCGATCGCCGGACGCTTGTCAAAGCGCAGCCGCGTCAGCATAGGAGTGCCGCCCGCGAGCAGTGATGCGACGTCGATCGACCGCGAGGTGCCATAGGCCTGCGCGCTGGGCACCAGGAACAGGGTGCCGGAGACGACATACGCGTCGCATCCCGCCTCGTCGGCGAGCGCGGAGACGAGATCCCATGCGCTCGCGAACCTCGTATAGGCGCCGAGCGCGCTCCTGCTGTGATCGATCTGGTAGAACTGGCCGGTCAGGTTGGCGGTCGGCGCGACGCTGGTGGCGAGACCGGCCTCGGCGGCGAGCGTCTCGATGATGTCGGACGCGGTCTGGTTCATGAACTGCGCGGTGACCGGCAGGTCGACGAGGCGCGCGGTGTCGTCGCGCCCCTCGATCTCGATCAGTCCCGACCGCACGTCGTAGCCGCTTTGATCGATGATGCCGGACCACGACGTGCCGGTCGCGACGCCGGCAGCGTCGGATCCGGCGAGCGTGAGCGACACGGGCAGACCGCTCGTGCCCGCGCCGGCCAGCAGAGACTGCACGCCGGGATCGGCGGGGTTCAGCGCGACCAGCGCGCGGAACGTACCGGCGCGCCGGTACGAGGTCGCTTCGGTCTCGATCTCCGTCAGGCTGGCGCAGGGTACGCCGCCGATCAGGAAGCGAGCCGACGGCGAAAGGCTCGCGCTCACGCGGTCAGCGCCGGCGACGCCGACCCTTCGGCGACCGGAACGACGAGCGTGATCGTGCCGACGATCAACGGATCGTCGAGCCCGTTGAGGATGGCGATCCGGTTCCATGCCGTGGCATCGCCGAGCAGGGCGGCCGCGACATGGAACAGGGTGGTGTTGGTGACGGTAACGGTCCGGCCGGCCATGGCGCTGCTCCCGCTCAGGCGTGGATCGCGGGCGCGGCGGTGGTTCCGCTCAACGCCGAGATGCTCTGCTGCGCCCGGTTGACGTAGCCGCCCGCCTGCGTCGCCGCGGCGAGGCTCCGCGCCTCGCCGAGAGCGGCCTGCAGATCGCCGGGCGAGGTGACGAGGTCGGCGCCGCTCGAGGCGGCGATGCCGGCAAGTGCGACGTCGCTCGATGCGATCGCGGCCGACAGCCCGGTGGCCGCGGCCGTCGTCGAGAGTACCGGCGTCGGCGTGGCACCGGCAGCGAGGGATGCGACGCTCGTCGACAGCGCGGCAACGCTGGTCGCGAGACCGGATCCGGGCGCGGCGGCGGCGGCGATCGCGGCCCCGAGATCGGACAGCGCCCCGCCGACGACGCCACCGAGTGTCGGCGCGAACGCATCCGGCGAGGCCGGCAGTGCTTCGGCCTGCAGCTCGTAGCGGATGACGCTGCCCTGGCTGGCGTAATCGAGGCTGAGCGCGGTCACCACGACCTGCTCGACCCAGGCGCCGATGGCGAGCGCGACCGCCACGCCGCTGTCGCGCAGCGCTTCAAGCGCGAGCGCTCGATCGACGGCGCCCGGACCCGTCAGGATCCCGCGCAATTTGCGCGTACGCGGGTCGCCGCCCATCAGCTGGACGACGCGACCACCGCCGATCAGCCGGTGCACGACCGGCTGCATGGTGCCGTCTCGAGTGAAACTCTCGGGCACTTCGAGGCCGACCAGCCGCAACGGTCCGAGGATGACGGGAGAGTTCGGCGCACCGCTCATGGCGACGATCCTTCTTCGTCGGGTCGCATCAGGGCGTCGGGATCGCGAGGCCGGGCGAGAGCGGCGCGGCTCGGAGGTCGAGCCCGCGACCGCCGGCCGGAGGCGCGCCGAGGCGTCTCGACTGCTCGCCGGAGACGATGCGGCCGAGCGCCCGGCCGTCGATCGCGAGCGTCGCCTGCAGCGTGACGGTCGGCATGTCGCCGGGACCGGGTCCGGGGCCGCTGCCGCCAGCCGCCGCGCCCGACATCGCGCCCGACGGCGTCGCGCCGGACGACGGCGTGCCGGGCCACGGCGTGCGGGGCCATGGCGTGCTGGCCAGCGCCGCGTGGAACGACGTCGGCTCCGCGGCGCCCGGCGCGCCCCTGCCCCGTCCCACCTCGGCCGCGGCGGGGTCGGCCGCGGTTTGGCCGGTCCGGCCATGCGCCGGCCTCGTCGCCTCGGCTCCGACGAGTGCGCGGTGCAGGTCGCTGGCGAGGCTCGTGCGCGCATGTGGCGCCGGACCTGGACGGGCGGCCGCCCGGTCTTGGCCAGGTCGCGGCGTCGACGGCCGTGCCGACCGGGTCGCCTCGGCGGCCGCGCGCGCGGCCGCCGAGGCGACCCGACCCGATCCGGCGACACCGGTTCGGACCACGGGGAGCAGCGCGCGACCGCGGGATCGACGATCCGCCTGACCCGACGGCGGGCGCGCCCGCGCCGGATCGTATGCCGCCCCGCGCGGGGCGTGCGACCCGCCCGCGTCCGAGACCTCCGACGCGAACGGCGCGTGCGGCGCGGCGCCGTCCGGCCGTCGCGTCGTCCGGGCGCGGAGCCCTGCCGCGATGCCCGCCGCCGCCGGAACGTGCAGCCTCGACGCGGTGCGACCGACGCGCGCGGGCACGCGCGACGACGTACCCGACCACGCGCCGTCGACCTCGGTCGGTTTCTCCCCGGCCGCGCGCGGCGATCGCGAGGGCTCGGCGACCGCGATCAACCCGAGCCCCCCGGCGCGGTCCGCCAGTCGTCGCCAGCGTCCGAGCAGACGCTCTGACCGCGCTCCGTGCGACCGCCAGCGCGACGCGCCGGTCGCCCAGCGTTTCGACAGGCGCGACAACAATTGGCTGTCCAAATCATGCATCCATCGAAGAGGACGAGAGGATCGAGAGCGCGGCCTGGCGGCGCGCCTGCGACCAGTGGCGTGCGACGGACCACGGCACGCCGCCTCGCGCGAGCAGGACGAGCTCGCGAAAACCGGCGTGCCTGATCAGTTTCCCGCGGCGGCCGCGAGCTCTGCCGCCGAGCCTGCCGGCTCGGGGTCGTCGAAGGCGATCGACAGCGCGTCGATCCCGGCCTCGCCGATCTTCTTCAGCACGCGACGCAGCTGCTCGCGCGTACGGCCCGACATCGGCTCCGGCACGCCGTCGATCGAGATCACCGACGACGCGAGCAGGGCCGTGTTCACCCAGACCTCGTTGTCGATCTGGTGGCCGGCGATCTCCATGAAGTCCCACTGCTCGGCCATGTCGAGCCTGACCGCCTCGATCACCTGCCCCGCGACGTCGATCCGTACGATCTCGCGCCGCTCGCCGTTCAGATCGCGCATACAGCGCGCGATCCTGGCGGCACCCCCGTCCTTCGCCATCTCAGAGCTTCACGCGCTGGCTTGCGAAGAAGCCGATCTTCTGGCGGACGATGACGTCGGCCTGATAGTTGCCTGCGTTCGAGAGCACGAGCGACACGCCGCTGAACTCATAGGTGCTGAGCGAACCGTCCGGTTCCGTGACGTACTGGTAGATCGTGCCGGAGCCGATGGTACCGGCGGACCAGAAGGCGCTCTCGATCGCGGCGACGAGATCGTCGACCGCGGAATTGCCGCGATCGATCGTGAACTCGCCGCGCCAGCCCGACGGCGTGGTGAACTCGACGGGCGTGCTGTTGAGCGGGTCCGCGCGCTGGTGCTTGACCTCCTGGCTGGCGGTGAAGCCGGTCACGTCGCTGAGATCGACGCGCGTCCCGTTCCACAACAGGACGAGCTGGCAGTTGCGGCCGATCGTGTAGGTGAAAGCCATGATCCTGTTCCTCGTCGGGAGAGTTACGCCAGCGGACCGATCAGCTCGCGCTCGTCGTCACCTGGACGGACGCGCCACCCTGCAGATTGACCAGGAACTTCTCGTTGATGCCCTGATACTGGACCTGCACGTCGGCCTGCACGTAACCAAGCGACGTCCGACCGAGTGGATTGTTGCCGCTGTCGCACCGCACGGCGTAGGGCGTGGAGCCGTCGAGCGAGCCGAGCACGCCCTGACCGAGAAGATTGTTGAGGTAGCCGAGCAGCGTCGCGCGAATATTGGCGAACAGCGTCGCGTTGATGACCTGCCCGACATAGGTCCCCATCCCGGCCGCGAGCGTGCCGGCGATGTAGTTCGTCATCCGCGTGTAGCTGTCGCCATCGATCGCCGCGTTGCTCGAACTGTTGTGACCGCAACGGACGGTCCAGAAGGCGCCGGCCGGTGCCGGCGTGCAGATGACGTCGATGCCGGATTGGAACAGCGTCGTGAGTTCGGCGGTCGAGTAGGTGCTGCTCTGGCCGCTGCCGGCGGAACCGGATCGCTGGCTCGCCACGATCCCGTAGAGTGGCTTGTTGAGCGAGGATTGTTCCGGAGACAGATTGGCGAGGCGACCCGCGACGAAGCCCTGCGGACTGACGAGACGGGTCATCTGGTTGGCCTGGTCGAACCACGACAGCCAGTCGCCCATCATCAGCTTGGCCGCGTAGCTGTCGACGCCGGCCGTCTGCTTCTCGGCGATCGCGTTCGCGATCGTGTCGCCGGCCGGACCCGTGAGGATCATGTAGACGCTTTCCGACAGCCCGAACGCGACCTGCGTCGACCAGCTGCTGCTCTGGTCGCAATCGGCGAGCAGGCCGACCGCGCAGCCCTGGCCTCGCAGCGCGTACAGGCCCGTGCGCGACAGCCCGTCGACGCCGATCAGCGACTGCGCCGTCACGCCCGCCACGCCGTCGCTGCCGTTGAGCAGGAACTGGTTCGAGAGGCTGCTCGGGGCGGTCGCGGTGGCGGTGCCGACGGAGGCCACGACGAGGACGGAGGGGCCGCGCAGCGGACCGGTGCCGTTGTTCACCGCGGCGGCGAGATTGGCCCAGAACGCCGCGTTGCCTTGGCTCGCGTCGACGTTGTCGAACACTTCGGGGATCGCGCCGGGGCGGGTCAGGACCAGTCGCCAGGTCCCCGATTTCGATCCGGCCTGCAGCACGAGCCCGATCTGGTTGCCGAGCGTCCCCGTGTGGAGCGCGGTCAGCAGCAGCGGATAGGACGCGTTCGCGAACAGGACGGCGTAGCTCGCCGCAGTGTCGGTGCCGTCGCTCACGCGGACGCCGACGAACGCCGACGCGCCCTGCGCGACGGCCGTCGCGACCTGCGTCCCGAGGTCGTACTTGCGCGCGACGGGCGAACCGAAGCCGACGAGCAGGTCGGCGTAGCCACCGAGCACCACCGGCTGATTGACCGGCCCCCACGACGCCGTGCCGACGATGCCGACCACGTTGCTCGGCACGCCGTTGAGCGAGAGCAGCTGCGGCGGCACGATCTGGACGTAGAGGTCGGGCACCGACAGCGCCGTCGTGTTGACCGAGCCGGATTGAATGATCTGCACCATGGCGTCAGCGCCCCTTCTCGTTGGCGAGCGACGAATCCGGCGCGACCGTCGCGATGCAGCGACCACGATGTCCGCCGGCGATCACGGCGGCGATCGACGCCGGGTCGGCGATGATCTGTCCCTTCTCGTATGGTCCGAACTTGTGGAGGACGACCAGGATCGTCTCGCTCGTCTCGCTCATGCCGCCCTCGATCACGCGATGATGGTTGTGGATGCATCCAGCCGACGGGCGCGCGCGCCGAGCGCGGCGCCGATCGACTGGACGCGGGTGAGATCTGGACCGTTCGGGGTGTAGGTCGGCATGATCCAGCCGCCTTCGGCCAACTCGTTCCAGGCGTAGACGAGTCCCAATCCGGACGCGCAGCCTCCCGGGTTCGCCGCGATAAAGTCGACGAGCGAGGCGACGTGGTCGCCGATCGCATCGCTCGTGCCTGCCTCGTAGAAGTTCGCGGCGCTCTCCGTCGGTGCGATCGGGTAGAAGGATTGCGGTGTCTCGATCAGCGGTCGAGGGTCCCATCCCGCCATCGCGGTCGGCACCAGCGGAAACCCGGTTCCCGCGCGCCCGCTCCAGTCGGCCGATGCGGTGTCCGTCAGCATGGAATAAGGAACCGCACCCACCGGTCCGGCGGGCGTGCAGTAGGCGCCGGCGGCATCCGCCCCGGCCGCCCGCGCCGCGACCGTGTTGTCGTATTCGGTGAGCGGCGCGGCCGAGAGCCAGACGATGAACGGCGATGCCTGACCCCTCGCCGCGACGTTGGTGCGGACGTAAGCGAGGGCGCCCGCCATCCCGCCCGGCAGCGCGGCGAGCGTCGTCGCCGGCGCGTCGAGTACGAAGTAGACGGGCCGGCCGCCGAGCACGGTCAGGTAGCCGGGCTGCGTCATCAAGCCGATGTCGCGGTCGAGCGTCGCCGCGAACCCGCTCGTCGTGGTCGGGTCCCCCCAGTTCGAGGATTGCCCGAGCATGCAGAACTGCAACGCGCTCCGGAGAGCACTCGAAAGGTAGAGCGTCAGTGCGACGCCGAGCCCGTCGGCCGGCGCGTAGCTGTCAAACGCCCAGAAGCTCAGTCCCGCCGCGCGCGCCGCCCCGATCTCGGCATCGATGGTCGCCTGGGTGGCGAGCGGCCAGCTCAGGACGCCGTCGGACACGACCGCGTTCGGCGGCCATCGCGAGGACCACGCGTCGGGCGCGAGCGCCGCGGCACACTGGACGTCGATCGTGTCGCCGGGATCGTACCAGGCATCGAAGCGGATCGCGCCGAGCGCCGGCAGCGTTTGCGTCGCCTCGACCGTAACACCCGGTCGCGAGAGAACGCCGAACATCATCGCCGGCGACGTCATCGTCTGGATCGTCGGGTAATCGATGCCGTAGACCAGATCGCGCCGATAGAGCCCGGCGTTCTCGCTGGTGTCGGTCTCGATCGTGTGCCGGTAGCGCAGCAGACCGGACGTGCCGTCGGGCAGCAGGAGCCAGTCGAGGGCGGACAAGGCATTGTCGACGGCGCGCGCCAGCGTGTCACGCCCGGCCGGGTCGGCGCACCAGATGCTGACCATCACGGCCTGCTCTTGCCGACGCGTTTCCAACATCGACACGGCCGAACCCTCGACCCGTGCGATCAGCGAGGCGGCATCCGGCACGGTGACGACGGATGCCTGCACCGAGGCGCCCGGGATCAGCGCTGCCAGCGACGCCGCGAGCGTGGCCGGCGTGTCGCTTGCGGTGGACGCGACGGCAAAGCCGGCGCCGTCGGCGGCGATCCCGACGACCTGGCCCACGCCCCCGGTCCCGCCCAGGACGACGCTGTCACCTGAGACGGTGGCCGTCAGTGTCGGCGCGACGACTGGTCCCGTTTTCCATTGTCGCGGGTAGCGCGTGGTCTCGCGCGCGCCCTGCGGGTCGGAGAAGATCGTGATCGTCTGCACGCCTGACGCGAGATCGGCGTTCAATCCGAGTTGACCCGGAAAGCCGCGGTAGAGTTTGACCGGCTTGCTCGTGATGCTCGGCTGCAGCGTACCGGCCGGATACGCGACCTTGGTGATCAGATCGAGCAGTGCCTCCTCGACGTCCGATAGATCCGCCACGCGTGTTCTCCACTCCGCCGAGCGACCAATCGCCCGGCCGCCACGTCATGTCGTCTCGATACCGGCGATGAGACGCCATCCCGACACCGTGAGTGCCGCCGTCGAAACAGCGTAGGTCTGTCCGTAATCATCCTGAAGCAGCAGTCCGTAGCTCAGGATGAGGTCGAGGCTGACGGGGAGCGCGATGTCGAAGAACGACGTCTTCACGTCGCTCGGCAGGCGGGTCGGATCGATCTCGACATGGGCACGCGGCAGGACGCTCGCGGGCCATCCCGATGCGAGCAGAGTGTTCGTACTCGTCGTCGCGCCGCCATAGGGGTTCGCGCCCGCCGTCGTGGCGGTTGCAGGCTGCAGGATCGACAGCGTCCGATTGCACAGGATGCAGGTCGCCGGGCGAAGCGGCTCCAGCTGCGACACGAAATAGGTCCGGTCGCCGACGAGGTAGTCGCCGAGCGCGAGACCGGATGGATCGCCGATCAGCGTGCCTTCGATGTCGCGTCGGAAATCCGAGCGCCGCAAGTTCAGAGCGGGATCGGCATCGACGATCGCCTGCACGGTCCCGATCGGGCCGCCGGAAAGCGGCGCCACCAGCCCGCTCGGACGGTATTGCCCGAACGGCGCGCCGAGGATCGAGCCGCCGCGCGCGAGACCGCGCGCGATCAGGTTCGCGAGCTGTGGCTGATCGATGGCTGGCCTCCACTGGCATTCGAACGGCGAAGGTTCAGGCGATGCAGATCACGCCGCCATTGTTCCAGAGCTGCCCCGAACCCGCGGCCGGCGCGACGGTCGGCAGGTTCGAGAGGCTCTGCGTCGGTGCCGACGCGCCGGTCGGCAGCATCGACAGGAGACCGTTGCAGACCTGCAGGTTCCGGCAGGCGGTGGCCACGAGCGCCGCGCCGCCGACCGTCCCGAACTGGGCACCCGCGACCCACGTCCTGACGGCGCTCGGAGCGCTCGTCGTGTCGGCCGACAGTGTCAACGCGAGCGCGCCGTTGCTGGTCCAGGTCTGCCCGGCGGCGATCGTCACCGGGCGCGCGAGCGGCCAGCAGAGCAGCAGATTGCCGCCGCCCGGCGAGTCGAACAGGCCTGCGAACAGCAAGGTGCCCCACGGCGTCGCAGCCGGCCCGATGCTCCCCGGAAACAGGTCGCTCGAGCGACCGTTGAACAACGGCCCGAACACGAAGGGCCGGCGACCGTAGGCGGCATCGGACGGCTCGATCAGCGCGTTCGCGGAGAACGCCGTCCCGATCCCGAGCCAGCCCGAGTAGAGATTGGCGGGTGTCGTGGTTTGCATCTGCTCAGACCCTGATGAACGAGGTTTGGTCGAGGCCCGGTCCGGGCGGGAGGCCGAGAAAAGCGACGAATTCGAGTCGCCACTGGCGATAAAGCGCCGTGCGGTCCTGGACCTCGGCGGCGTTATGCTTCCAGACGCTCGCCTGGTCGGTGTCGAGGTTTCCGGCCGCCGCAGGGATCGCGGCTTCGAGCGCGGCGAGCTGGCCGAGAAAGTTGCGAGAGGCTGCGAGCTCGTCGGCCGAAAGGTTCGCCAACCGATACTCGAGCGTTCCGTAGGCCTGGAAGAAGCGCCAGGACTCGAAACCGGTCTGGCCGGTCCCATAGGCCGGATAGCCACAGTAGCGGCGGCAGGCAGTCAGCTCCGCGGAGCTCAGAGGTGCTTGCGTGACGGTGCCGGACATGGTGCCTCTCGTTCGGATGACGTCGCTCGTGAACGGCAAGGATGGTCGTCGCGGCCTGAAGTCAGCGGGCCGGGAACATGGCGGGATTGATGACGCCCGCGCTGACGACGGCGGCATGCAACGCCGGCGACGGATGGATCCCCTCGGCCGATGCGGCGCCGAGGTCGGTTCGCCATAGGCCGGTGTGGAGCGGATCTTCGAGTGCGGCGTCGTCGTCGATGCAGCCGGCGAAGCCCGCGGCGATCGCCGCGCTGCGGCACCACGAATTGAATTGTTCGCGCTGGTATTCTATCGGCGTGCCGGCCGACGTGATCACCTGCGTGCCGAACCCGAGCGTCGTCCCGGACGGGATCGCACCGATGGCGGCCGCCGTCGTCGGCGTGATCGTGAGGGTCGTCGATGACGGGACTGACGTCACGGTCGTTCCGGCCGGAATGACCGTGCTGGCGGTATTCTGGACGCCTGCGAGCTCGCCAACCTGTATGCCGGCGGTGGACGCGAGCGAGACGGTCACCGCGGCGCCGCTGGTGCCGGCGGCCGTCGCGGCGGTCGTCGCGCTCGCCTGCTGCTGCAGGAACTGGCCAGCGGACGTCGTCCAGCCGTCGTCGCTGTCCGTCGTCGGCGAGACGGTGAACACCCACACGCGATAGCCGGCGGCGATCAGCGGGGCGGCGATCGTCTTGAGGTAGGCCTCCGTGCTGGCGGCAGATTGCGGGTTTCCCGACGCGTTGAGGTCGTTTCGCCCATATTCGAGCAGGATGTCGGTCGCGCCGATCGAGGCGGCGGCCTGCTCCGGCAATTGCAGGTTCACGCTCATCTGCTGCGCCGATGTCGAACCGCGGCAGAGCGACGCCCACGGCACGGCCTGGCCGAGGGAGCGCTCCATGTAGCCCATGTGCCCATAGGCGTCGGCGGCATCGCCGGTCCCGGCGCAGATGCTGTCCCCGAGCAGGAGCACGCTGGGAGACGGCGTCGGCGTCTGACCGAGTACCGTCCAGGGCGTGAAGTAGCCGCCACCGCTGTTGCTCGCGACGTACTGGTCCATCGCGTGATCGCCGAGCGACGAGCCACTCCGTTGCGAGCCCTCTCCCGCGAGGCGCGTCGAGCCGGACGCGGTGCTCGGGTAGTCGCCCAGCCAGAAACCGGTGCCGCTCGACGTCCACGAGCCGCGCACCAGGAACGATGTATTGCCGCCGAGCGAGAGTCCGATCGGATCGCTCTCGAAGAAGCGTCGGGCCGGGAAGATCGTGACGCTCCGCTGGTCGCCCCATGTCGCGACATGGTTCCGGCCCGTGATCGTGAGGATCTCGCCGGCGGGAAGTGCCGCGGTGGTGGCGACCGCGCCGGCGCCGTTCACGAAGGTAAAGGCATAACCAACGAGATTGTTCGACGTGACGGTTTGCGTCACCGACGCGATCCAGGAACCGGCCGGAATGTTCGTCCCCGAGACGCCCATGCCGACGGACAGTCCGTTGCCGACCGAGCCCTGCGCGATCTGCACCGGGATCGACGACGCACCGGACGCGACGGCCGCGTTCACGACCGCCGAGAACATGACCGACGGCACCGACACGGCGGCATCGCCCGTGAACGAGACCATCCGGTCCGTCTCGCCGTCGTTGCCGAGATCGGAACCCATGTAGGACAGTTTCAGCGCACGCACCGCGAGCCCCGCGGGCGTCGTGCAGGCGGTCACGTCGAACACGGCGGTGTCGGTACTGTCCCAATTGCCCGAGCCGATCGGGCGCCCGCGTCCACACACCGGTACCCAGTGCATGGACGCGCCGACCGAGGCCACGGTGGGCGTCGGGACGGGTGGCGAGATGACGCCGGCCCCTGCCGGGCGCGAGGCGGCCAGCAGCGCGGCCACGGCCGACACGCCGAGCGCGCCGCCTCTCACTGCACGTACTCCACCGCGACCGTGGACGCGGCAGACGTCGCGATGCAGTCGATCGCAGGTGCGGGTCTCGCGCCCGTCAGCGGGAAGTCCCACTCGTAGCCGCCGCCGTTGGGCGCGAGCGGCACGCCGACGCTCAGTGCGGCGATGCCGCCATCTGCCCGGCACCAGACGGTGTTGCCGGTCGTCGTGCTCGTGTTCGTCAGTGTGGCGCGATAGCGCGTGCCGGAAGCGGCCGCGACAGCGGCCGTACTCACGGTCCCGATCGAGACCGACGTGTCCGCGACGGTGCCCGCGGCGACCTGCTGGACGTTGAGCATGCCCGCGAGTTCGCTCGCGATCGTGCCGAGCCATCCCAGCATGCCGGAACCGCCCGAGGCGATTGCAGCGCCCGTCGGTGCCGCACCGTCGGCCGTGTCCGTCGTCGGCAGCGCCGTGCTCGATCTGACGACGATCGAGCCGGTCGCCAGCGTGTTCGCGATCGCCGACAGCCATCCGAGCGTACCGGACCCGCCCGACGGCATGGTCGCGTTGCTGATCGCTGCCCCGTTCTGGGTGTCGGTGACGGCAAGCCCGTTGCTGGTGCCGACCGCCGCGCCGCCTTGCTCGAGGTAGAACGGCCAAGCGTTACCGATCGCGGCCGGTGCACCCTGCCCGACGCTGCCACCCGATCCGGTGGCGCTCGAGCAGCCAGCGAGGCAATCGACCGCGAGGTAGCCGTGCTGGTCGGCCTGCAGGGGCGCGAACTGGCCAGGCGCAAGCGTGATCGGCGTCGCGTTGTAGGCGCCCGAGATACCCTGAGCTCCCGCACGCGCGACAGAACAGACGACGCAGGCTGCCGCAGCACTCGCGAGCAGGTGGAAGCGCATGGACGCGGGCTCCATCGATGGGACCGCCGGGCTCGCACCGGCTGCCCGCCGGCCAGATCCGGCGGTCACCCTTTTCGGTCGTGTGAGAAAGCGGCGCGGCCGAAGCCGCGCCGGTCGCGACTACAGGCTCTCGATCACCACGGCGCGCTTCAGATACGCGTTGGTGGCCGTCGGGATGATGTTGGTGCTCGCCGTCAGGTCGGTCGGGAGCGAGAAGCCGCCGATCCAGTACCAGGACTGCGCGATGACCTGCTTCAGCCGGTCGAGCGGTTCGCGCGTGACCATACAGACGCCGTCGACCATCTCGAGCAGCGATCGCTCGGCGTCGGGGACGTCCATGTGCCCGGTGTTCTCGAAGTCGCCCTCGATCAGCGCGCCCTGTCCGCAGACGATCGCCCGGTGGATCATGCCGCTGCCGAGCGACATCTGCTGCGGCGCCTCGGTGGTCGGCACGAAGCGGACACCCAGGAGCTCGATCACGCTGCCCGCCTGGTAGGTCTCCGAGCCGTAAGCGCCGCGATACAGATATTTGAAGTCGGCGTCGCGGAAGAGGCCGAGGAGCTGGGCGTCGTCGAGGTAGCAGTTGTACGAGCCGTTGATGGTCGGCACGTTGTTCGACCGCAGCGCGGCAACGGCCGAGAGCACGGTCTGGATCCCGAGCGTGTCGCCCGGAACGTAGTTCGAGGCGCCGTAGACGCCGCTCGGCGCGGTCAGTGCGAGCGTGGTCTGGCGGTTGTTCGGGCGGAGCACCAGCGGCGCGGTCGCCGCCACCACGGCCTGTCCGGCGGTCCCATCCGACACCGTGACGCTGGTCGAGAACGTCAGCACGCCCGAAACGCCGTTCGGCGCCGTCGAGACATTCGTTGCGTCCGCGGTCGCGTTGACCAGCGTGTAGGCATCGGCCCCGACCGTGACGACCATGCCCGAAGCGCCGCCCACCGACGCGACCTGCCCCTGCGGCGTCATCACCATTTGGAAGCCGCGGATATCGTCGACGTGGACGTTCGCGCCCGCCGCACCGAGCGTGGTGACCACGCGCGTGTTGCCCCCGAGATAGCCGCCGACACCACCCGGTGCACCGCCGAAGAGGGCATTCCGCGCCAAGCGGTCGAGCGACTGCATCGCCTGCAGACCATTCGTCCTGGCGTTGGCGAGGAACTGCGACGCGATACCGACCCCTTCGGCGACCATGTTGAGGTCGATCGTATCGCCGTACTGGAAGATCGACAGCGTGTACTGCTCGACCGACCAGCTCGAAGCCGACAGACCGTTGTCGAAGTTCGTGTTCGAGGCCGGCGTCATGGGCGCCGTCACTGGCGCCTTCAGACCTTTGCGCGTCTTGGTGATGGTCTCACCGATGCGGTTCGGGAACATCTCGCGATCCGCGATGGCCCGAAAGCCGAGACGGGACGTAAGACCGTCCTGGAACTCGCGGGCGAGAAAGCCCTGCTGGATGATCGGCTGCAGCTGGGTCGGGAAATTCTGGATCGACATGGTCGACAGTCATCCTTGTTGCGTTGTCGTAACGGTTGGTGGGTGCGGAACCGTCGTGGCCGCGCGCGACGACGTCGTCTTCAGGACCCTCGCGGCCGCGAGAGCAGGCGCGCCCGCTCGGCCTGCCACTGCTCGCGGCTCAGCTGGCGCGCGTCGACCGGCTCCGGCTCCGCGCGCTGCGGCGGCCGCTGGATCGCACTCGTTGTCACGTGGCGCGCCAACTGCCGGTTCTGATCGAACAGGTAGGGTTTTGACGAGCGGAACTGCTCGAGCGCCTCGTCCGCGCCGGCGACGAGACCATCCGCCCCGATCGCGATCGAGCCGGTGTCGAGCAGTCTGAGCGCGTCGAGGTCGAGGATGCCGTGCTGCAGCGCCCGGACCTGGAGCTCGGATCGGATCAGTCGATCGTTGCTTTCCGCCTGGAGCGAGTTCACGACCGCATCGCGCTCGGCAAGCGCTGCCCTGGTCTGCTCGCGGGCACGTGCCAGATCACGACGAAGACGCCGCTCGAGGCCGCCGCCGTCTTGCATGCGCTCCGCATCGCCGGCGTCGCCGGCTGGCGATGCGGCCAAATCCTCGTGCGGATCGGCATTTGAGATGTCGCTCTGATTACTGTCCATCATCGTTCCGTTTCTGCGCATGGATCGGGAGATCGGCCGCGATCCGGTCGGTCTCGGCATGAAGATTTTCGATGTCGTAGATCGCCGCGATCGTCGCGGTCGCGGTCTCCCGGCTGAGGATCCCGGACTGCACGAGCGTGGAGATCGTCGTCGCCTGTGCCTGACGATCGGCGAAACTCGGCGCGAACCAGTCCGGCCAACGCAAGCCTAGTCCGCTTGCCGGGAGATCCTCGTAACTGCGGTCCCCGATCACGAGACCACCCGGCAGGCGCTGCGACGCCGCGCAGACCATGCGGGCGAGAGCGAGTAGCGCGCCCTCTCCGTAGGAGATGCGAAGCCGGTCGGCGAGCCAGACGAGACCTTGCGACATCAGCTCCATCGCGCGGCCGCTCTGCGGCGCGGAAAGGCGGTCGCCATGCGCGCGATTACCGTGCATGGCCTCGAGCGCGATCGCGCGCAGCTCCTTGACATGCGCGAGGACCGCGGTGGCCGCGGCGCCGTTGATCTCGAGCAGTTTCGCATCGCCCTCCGGCGGCAGCACGAGTGCCGTCGCGGCACCACCGACGCGGGACGGCATGTTCGCGTGGTGGCCACCGTCCTTCAGCACGAGCGTCGGATCCGAGCCGTATTTGAGACCTCTCCCGGCCTGGCTCAGGAGGTAGTCCGTCTCGATCACGGTATCGATTGCCGGCGCGAAGGTGCAGGCGCCGTCGATGCCGTCGCGCGACGTGCCGGGCAGGTTCCGAACCCAGACGATTGGGACGAAGCCGAGGCCGTGCCGCACCGAGCGCGCGGCGTCCGTTACGAGCCGGCTTGCCGGCTCGCCGACCGGTAGCGGCTGATACCAGGTCTCCGAGACATCGTCCCAGATGCGGGTGAACCAGAAGCGCTCGCCAGGGTCCACGTCGTAGCCCTGCCGCACGAGCTCGCTTCCGACCACCTTGTAGCGTTCGACGACGCGCTTGAGACGCCGCCGATCGCCATCGGCCCACTCCGGCCAAAGGAACGCCGACGACATCACGTCAAACAATGGCCTGTTCTCAAAAGCCCGGAACAGGATCGCGACCGAACCGATGCTGCCGCGCGTCGCCGCATCGAGCATCGTCTCGTTGAGCTGCGCGTCCTTGATCAGCGTCGCGAGCGCCGAGCGCGTCGCGGCATCGTCGGCCTGGATCGCCGGGAAGTGACCCTCGCTGAACAGCAGCGAGACGGCGTCCTCGACCACGACGCGACAGAGACCGGTTCGGACAGACGGTCGACGCTCCGAAAGCGGCACGTACTCGCCGGCCGGACTGCGCTCGCTCGAGAACGGGTAGGGGAGCGCATCGTATTGGCGTCCGTCGAGAACGGCTTCCAGCGCGAGGAGCCGATTGGTGCGCGGCGAGAGCTCGCCGTCGCGCATCATTCGTGACTGCAGCGCGATCCAGTCCATCGCTCAGCGACCCAGCGAAAAGGACATGGCCGGCGGCGACGCACGTTCGAGACGCTCGCGCGAGTACATGAAATACCCGGTGGCATCGACCAGGTGATCGTGACCGCTGGTCTTGTCAGGTTCCGTCGTACCGGCGCGATAGACCAGTCGTTCATAGGCGGCGATCGAGTTGACGCAGTGCGGATCGACGAATGCCTGGCGCGTGCCGTTCGCACTCTCGAAGCAGGCGTTCGTCACGTTCGTGCGCTCGCGCACCGGCGGATGCGCCGTCGGAACCACGACCTTGAAACCGTGCGCCTGTAGGATCCCGATATCCGTCCGGCCGCCGGCCGACGTACGACGCTGCTGCCCGGCGGGATCGGGATAGACGATGATCCTCGGGGCGAACGCCTGGCCCGCTGTGCTCGAACCGAAGCGGGCAAGGATCTCGCGGCACATTTCGTCCGTGTTGGAGGTCGGCATGACGATCTCGTCCACTTGGAGGATGCAGGAGCCCGCGTGTTGCCAGACGGTCGCCGACATGGGGTTCACGTTGAAGTCGATGCCGATGTGCACCGGCGAACGCTGATCATAGTGACATGTCTTCACGTTCGCGGCGCGACTGAACGCATAAATCACGCGCCCGGCGTAGGTCTCGAAACTTGCCTCGTACTCTTGCCGGAACGTTCTTGGATCGAGCAGCGCGCGCGCGCTCTCGACCTCACTCGCGGACACGTTGCCGCCGTCGAGCGTCGTGAACAGGAACGAGCGGTGATCCGCGTCTCGGTCTGGCAGGCCACGCTGGTAGGCGTCGTAGAGATGATCGAAGCCCTTCGGCGTGCCGATAAAGAGCGCGTGTCCTCGCACCGCCGACAGCATCGGCCGCAGTGTCTGCGGCCAAGATTCCGGCCGGCAGTCCGCCCACTCGTCGCCGCCGAAAAACCACACGCCGGCGCCTCGCAGGGCGTCATGGCGGTCGAGGCCGACCAGCCGCACGCGATGCCCGGTCCGGACGATCATGGAACAATCTGTCTCGTAAGGTGGCGAGCGCAGCCAGCAAGCGGGGATCGTCGCCTTGAGGCGCTCCCACATGACGCGCTTGGCTTGCACGAAAGTCGGTGCACCGTACCAGATCTCGTTCTCGACGCCGATCCTCTGTTGTGCGGCCAGGCGCACGGCGCGTCGGAGTTCCTCGGCCATCAGGAAGCTCTTGCCGAACCTGCGACCGCAGATTGCGACCCGGAAACGCGTCTCGCTTCGCCATCCCGCGTCGTAGATCCGCCATTGCGGGCGCGTGAGGCCAGCACGCGCGGCCATCATTCGCTGACACCCCGGTCGAGACGAGGCGGATCCCGATCGGTCGCGATCGACACTTCCTGCGCCATTATCGCGGCGCGCGAACTCGTCAAGTCGGCGCGTGCACTCTTGAGCAGAAAGCGGAGCATCACCGGGTCACACTTCCGCGCTGGGAGGAGGCCCATGAGTTCGACGTCTTCCGGACCGATCGGCGCGCCGACCGCGATGCGCCAGCCCAAGCTTTCCATGCGGTCGCAGGCATCCGCGAGCGCAGCCTCCCATTCGGCCGCGAATGAGGGATCCGCTCTTCGATACTCCTCTGCTTGAGCGCGCCTGACCCCAGCGGCCTGACAGGCGTCGCGAACGTTGCCGTTGCGGGTGAGCGCGGACAGGAATTGCTCCCGTCCGGCGAAGCGGATCCCTTCCTCATGGACGAGGCTGCTTCGCGGGTCCGCCTCGATCAGGCGTAGCGGACCGCGGCGCAGCGCCGGCCGGAGGAGCTGGTTTGCGCGACGAGATTGCTCCCCAGCCCGCAGGAGGCTTCCGAGCGCGACGCCGCACGGTCACGCGCGATCGCGCGCTCGACACGGGCGAGCAGGACCGGCGCGACCGGACCGAGACGATGGAGACGCCGCCGCGAGGCCAGAAACGCGGCACCGCCTGCGAACACCATGTCGCGCTCGCTCACACCGAGAGAAGCGAGCCCGCTTCCCTCGCCCGCCGCGATATCGGCCCGGTGTGCGGGCGCACGGGCGCCCACGAAGGGCACCAGCAGCACGCTCTCCAACTCCGAGCGGCAGACAAGAAAGTGACACTCGCCGCGTGCAACGAGGTCACCGACGCTGATCACGTTCCGGCACACGAACATGTTCGCTCTCCTGAGGATCAGCTGCGATCGACTGCATCACGTATCATCGCCCGGAGAGGGAGCGATGGACCGTGTCCTGAGAGGGCGCGAGACGGCCGAAAAGGCTTGATGACGCCGCGAGGCGACGTCGCCGCGCCGAGTCGCGCCCGAGATTACAGAAAGACCGGGAGCGGGTAGGCCGGCCCGCGGCCGGTCATGCCCTCGCACACGGCGCCCCAGGTCGACGGGTGGCCGGGCGGCAGCGGCGCCGAACCGCTGATCTGCCGCTCGCCCGCCAGGTCGACCTGACGCGCGCCGATGACGTAGGCGCGCTTGGCCAGCACGCTTCGGCTGACGCCGAGGACCTGTTCGGCCGCGCGCAAACTAACACGACGGCGGGCGAGGAGGTCGTGGAGAGCGGTGTCGAGTTCGGGCGACCATTGAACGGCCTTGGGCATGAAAGGCTCCGAAAGATCATCACGTTAAGGTGATCTTCAGGGTGTCAAAGGTTGCGCACCGGTACAAGCGCGACCCACGGGTCAGCCGCAGAATATTGCGTTTGCGGAACGTTAGTGTCAGCGATAAGCGGCGCTTCGCGGGCGCAGCAGGCCGGGTTCGCGGGCCAAAGCGCAGATGTCATATCGATGGGGTCGTCGGCGCCTCGGGTCCGGCATCAGCGCCACGAACCGGACGATCAAGGAGGGCCTGAGCGCTCCGCCCAGGCCCTTCCGTCAGGCGGTCTTGCCGAGGTGCAGTGTCCAGAGGCTGGCGAGTTCCGCGGATGGACCGTCGCCGCCGACGGTCGCGAGCGTACGCAGCGCCTCGTCCTTGTCTCCCATCATCATGTAGGCGAGGCCGAGATGGAGTTTCGCCTCATCGACCGAGGTTAACCCACCCTTGGCGATCCCCGCCTTCATGACGTCGATCCCCTGCGCGCCCTGCCCGAGATCGACCATGGAGTAACCATCGGCCACCAGCTCGTCGCCGCTGGGCAGCTGGCGTGCGGCCGCCGTGTCGGCCGGCAGCGACGCCTTCTTCTGCGCGATGGTTTGACGAACGAAGTTGACCAGGCGCGCCTCGCGCGGCGCGCCCGCGTCCTTGCCGAGCGCTCCGCTCGCGTAGCCCTGGTTCATCACCGAGAGACCCAGAGCCGGGAGACCCGCCTGCACGGCGAGCTCGGTCATCGTCATGTAGTCCTCGGTCGAGGTCAGCAGGCCGACCGCGAGGCGAAGCCGGTCGATGTCGAGCTGAAGCCGGCCGGGCACGTTCGGGTTGGCGCGGAGACCGTGCAGCAGCTGCGCCCAATAATCCGGCTTCGGATAGAAGCGGACAAGCTGGGTCATCGTATGACCCAGCCCATTCTGATCACCGGTCTGGATCTCGCAGTTCGCGAGCAACTGCAGGTCGGCCTCGGACGGCGCCTTGCCCGCGTGCAGGATCGCGGCGATCTGCTGGGCCTGCAGGACCCCGGCCTGCTTGTAGTCCTTCGACAGGAACGCCGACTGAATCAGCAGCGTCCGCATCTCGGGGGCGCGTCCGCCGGCCTTCTCGTAGCGCTCGACGGCGTTCTCGACCCGCGCGTAATCGCGCAGCTGATAGGCGGCGCTGGCTTCGGCCATCAACAGGTTCTGCTGCTGCGCCGCGCCGAGCTGGCCGGTGCGAAGCAGGTCCTCGTCGGCGGCGATCGCGCCGTTGTAGTCGCCAGATTGCTGCGCGACCGACGCGCGCATCTGCGCAATCAGCAGGTTCTCGTTCGCGGTCTTGTCGCGCACATCTTCGGCCGCCGCGATCTTCGCCATCGCCGCCTTGTACTCACCTCGATGCGCCAGCGCCTGCGCGGCGATCAGGGGCTTGCCGACCGCCGCGCGCACGGGCTCGTCGGCACGAGCCGATCCGGCCCCGAGCGGCGCCGCCAGCATGGTCCCAGCCAGAAGCCAGGCCACTCGGCCAGGGAAGCGCGCGATCACTGCGCACCGCCGACGTAATCTTCCTCGCCGACGATGCCGAGCTTCGTCATGCCGAGACGCTGCGCATCGGCCAGCACGTGCGCGACATCGCTGTAAGGTGCCAGGCGGTTCGGATGCAGGTGGATTTCCGGCTGATCGGGCTGCGCCGCCGCCTGGATGAAATGGGACTGCAGATCGTTCTCGCTGGTCATCGGCGTGCCGTTCCAGGAGATCGTGCCGTCGAAATCGACGTCGATCGTCACGACCTGCGGCGGCACCGGCGGGGGCGGTGGGTTGCCCTGAGGCAGATCCAGTTTCACGGCGTGGGTCTGCACGGGAATGGTGATGATCAGCATGATGAGGAGAACCAGCATCACGTCGATCAGGGGTGTCGTGTTGATGTCGACGACGACGTCGGGATCTCCGTCGCCGCTGCTCGAACCGAGACTCATCGCCATGGGCGAGACCCTTCCTGCTGCCGCCACTCAGCCATGCGGCTTGGGCTCGGTGATGAACGCGACCTTGAAAATCCCGGCCTGCTGACAATCGGTGACCACACGTCCGACGGCCTCGTAGCGCGCGTGCTGATCGCCTCGGATATGGACTTCGGGCTGCGGCCGGATCTGCGCGAACTTCTCGAGGCGGCGAAGCAGGTCCGCGTTGTCGACGGTCGGGGTCTGATCCCAGAATACCCTGCCGTCCTCCGTGACCGCGATGATCACGTTCTCCGGCTTCGTCTGCGTCGGCTGATTGGTGTCGATCGGAAGCTGCAGCTTGATGGTGTGCGTCACGACCGGGATCGTGATCAGGAAGATGATGAGCAGCACCAGCATGACGTCGACCAGCGGCGTCGTGTTGATGGCGGAGACGACCTCGTCCTCCTCGTCGTCTCCGCCGATGTTCATGGCCATGGGTCGTCTCCGTGTTCGGCGTGCCCGCTCAGGCGACCCGCGTGATGCCGCTCGTCGTGGTGGCCGGCAGATCCTGGTTGCGCGACGTCTGCAGACCAAGGCGGGTGCCGCCGACCAGCACGGAGTGCAGATCGTTCGAGAAGTTCCGCACCCGCTCCATCGCCGCCTTGTTGCGGCGAACCAGCCAGTTATAGCCGAGCACGGCGGGCACCGCCGTCGCGAGACCGATCGCCGTCATGATCAGCGCCTCTCCGACCGGGCCCGCGACCTTGTCGATCGACGCCTGACCGGCGATGCCGATGGCGGTCAGCGCGTGATAGATGCCCCACACGGTTCCGAACAGCCCGACGAACGGCGCCGTCGAGCCGACCGTCGCGAGCAGCGCGAGACCACCTTGCAGGCGCGACTGGATCGTCTCCACCGAGCGCTGCATCGACATCGTCACCCAGGTCGGCAGATCAATCGACTGCGTCAGCGTGCCCTCGTGATGCTCGGCCGCCGTGATCCCCGTGTTGGCGATGTAGCGGAACGGCGAACTCGGCCGCAGTGACGCGGCGCCGTCGGTCACCGTCGGCTTGGTCCAGAAATTCTTCGCGGCCGAGCGCGACGCCTGCATGAGACGGCTCTGCTCGATCGCCTTCGTGATCATCACGTACCAGGTGCTGAACGACATGATCACCAGGATGATCAGCACGCCGCGCGCGATGAAGTCGCCGTTCGCCCAGAGCGCGCTCAGCCCGTACGGATTGTCGACCGCCGCGAGTTGCGGCCCGGACGACGCCGGCGTCACCGGAGCGGTCGCCGGTGCCGGCGCAGCCGCGCCGGTCGTGGCACCAGGGGCGCCGGGCGCCGCTGTCGGGGGCGCTCCAGGCGTTGCCGCCGCGGGCGCTCCGGGCGCCGCCGTCGCGGCCGCACCGGGCGCGGCCGGGTTCGCACCGGACGCGGGCGGGGCCGCACCGCCAGGCGCAGCCGCCGTCGCGTCCGGTGCAGCCGGCGCCGGCGCCGGAGCACCGGTCGGCGGCGTCGCCGCTGGCGCCGATGATCCCGCCGCCGGCGCGGCCGCGCCGCCAGTCGTCTGCGCCAGGGTGACACAAGTGGGCAGCACGCTCGCGCCGAGCCCGAGCGCCACGACCGCGATCGGTCCGAGCAGAGTGTTGCGATGCGAGACGGTCATGAGCTTTTCCTCAGGCAAGGTTGGCAGGCCAGCTCTCCACTGGAGCCGGCAAGAGCCGATTACTGTTGGTCGTCCGACTGCGGTTCGAAGGTGACGTCCCAGGAGCGCCGTCCGCCGGGAACTGGAGCGCCGTTGTGCGTCGCCGGGCGGAACCGGGCGCTGCGCGCCGCGGCCAGCACGGACCGCGCGAACGCCTCGCCGCCCTGAACCTGTTCGATGGTGCAGTTGTGCGTCGCGCCGGTCGCGTCGATGTCGCAGGCGACGAGCACGTGACCGGGCCGCCCGGACAGGTCCTCCGGGTATTCCGGCGCGAAATTCGAGACCGGGCGGGCCGAGACCGAGGTGTCGGGGGGCGCGGGCCGCGCCTGATACGGCACGTAGGTCTGCGGCTTTGGCTGCGGCGTCCGCGTGACCTGCTGGATTGCATGGGGCTGCGGCGGCGGCGGCTGCACGAGCTGGATCAGCGGCGGCGGAATGTAGGGCGGCGGCGGCGCGGCGATCTGCGGCGGCGGCGGCGGCGGCGGAGGCGGAGGCGGAGGCGGCGTCGTTTCCTTGATGATCTTCGTCGCGATCGGCGCCTTCACGAGTTCGACCATGTCTTTGCCGAGACCGTTGATGAGGGCGTAAATCAACAGGACATGAAGCAGGGCGACGATCGCGAAACCGCCGATACGCCGCATCGGATTGCGTTGTTCTGCCGCGTATTCCATGGAACTCGTTCTTTCGGGGTCGTCGATGCCAATCGAACGATCCCTCGCAGGCCGTCAAGAACGGCAGTCGCGGGGACAGTCCTGGTGTGGATGGACCGGATGAACTCGTCCGGCGAGACGCCGAGCTACATTCGGAGCGGACGCGGGACGTCGGATCCGACCAGAACGCCGCGACGGGACGCCAGCGCACGATCGCCATCCTGTCGGGAGCGCGTCATTCGTAGAGCAATCCAGTCGCAGTCCTGGCCATAACGAGGCCATGTCATGCACGCGGCGTGCCGGAGACGGAAAGCCGGCAGCATGCCCGCCGGCCAGCGCGGCCTCACTCCCCCGTCTCGCCCCCGCTTCGAGGTTGAGGGCAGTTGCCCACGAAGCGGACAGAGAAGCCGGCGCGAGGCCTGCTCGAATTCGAGGCAGAAAAGCTCGACGGATCGCCCGTCACCGCTGGGGACGCGCCGAGGCCGTTCGCAGCTTGCCGCAACTCGCCGCCAGTGTCGTCGAGGCGGGCGCCTCGCAAGCGGCACGCGCCTGCGGCCCGCAAGTCGCCGCCACCGTGTCGAGGTCGCTCGCGAGGATGTCGCGCGCGATGTAGAACTCGCCCGACTGGTGCTGGACCACCGGCTCGGTCTCGTTGTCGTCGGTCATCTGGCCCGCGAGCGTGCGCATCTGGTTGTCGGTCGTGTGCATGTCGTCGAGCGCAGACGAGCAGGCCGTCGAAGGATCGGCATTCGCGACGCGCAACACGTCCATGATGGCGGCGACTTCGCGCCCCACGGGCGCCTTGTGCGACAGATCATCCGCCCGCACCCGAGGCGACCAGAGGCAGAGCGCCACGAGCGCCGGGGCAGTGACCTTGATCAGGCGCAACGTCACCATCACTCGAACCTCACTCAGCTCGGTCGCCGTTTAAGCCCGCCGCCGCCGCGTCGTCCAGAACGTCCCGCGCCGCGAGCCGAGGTGACGCGAGACGATCCACCATGGCGGCGAGACGCGTCCGCTCGATCGGCAATCCCTTGTGTCGACTGCCGAACAGGTCGCGCGACAGAAAATGTCCGGCAAGGTGCAGTCCGTCGGCCCAGTCGGCCGGTGCCGAAACCAGATCCTCCCGCTCGTCGTTCACGAACGACGGCAGCCTGAGCAGCCGGCTTTCGAGCCCGCTCGCGGCGTTCGCGGTGACCGCACGCGCCGTGCGCGGCGAGACGAAGGCGAGCCCGTCTTCCGCCCCCGTCACCGCGCACCGGACGAGATCGAGACCGAAGCCGCTTTCCGCGAGCAGCGCGATCTCGAAACGCACCATCGTCGGCAGCACCACCGCGCGCGCTTGCAGGCGCGCGAGCAGCAGCAGCAATGCCCCGAACGTCGCCGGCGCGAGGCCGCGTTCGGCGAGACCCTCGCGGGCGACGGCACACGCGGACGCCATCACCGCCAGGTCGAGCGGCGCCGAGACCAGGGCCGCGTGCGGCGCCGCCACGAGCTCGCCGCTGAACGCGCCGAGCTGATCGGCGAGGCGGCCGCGCCATCGCGCGCGCAGCACGTTGCCGACATCCCAATCGCCCCGCAGTCGACGACCCCGCCCGCCGCGGACCAGGCCGCGGTGCAGCCCGTACGACTCCGTGAGCAGCGAGACCACGGCATCGGACTCTCCGAAGGCAGACGATCCGAGAACGATCCCGGTCGCCTCCCACTCGGTCATTCGGCGGCCGGCAGATCCTTGCCGGCCGGCGCCGGTGCCGCGTCGATGCCGGCGGCGGCGGCCACTTCGGCCGCGAAATCGCCCACCTCTCGTTCGACACCCTCACCGAGCTGGAACCGCTCGAAACCGGACAGGGTGCCGCCCGCCTTCTGCACGATCGCCCGGACCCGGCTCTCGCCGTCATGCACCCAGACCTGCTCGAGCAGCACGACCTCCTCGTAGTATTTTCGGATCCGGCCATCGACCATCTTCTCGATGATCGCGTCGGGCTTGCCGGACGCGCGCGCCTGCTCGAAAAGCACCGCACGCTCGCGCTCGAGCGCCGACGGATCGACGCTGTCGATGTCGAGGCTTTCCGGACGCGTCGCCGCCACGTGCATCCCGACCTGACGCCCGAGCAGCTCGAGCCCGTCGATTTCCTCGCCGGCACTCTCGACGGCGACCAGCACGCCGATCCGCCCGAGACCGGGCTTCAGGGCCTGGTGGACGTAGGTCGCGACCACGCCGGAGCCGACCGCGAACCGCTTCGCGCGACGGATCGTCATGTTCTCGCCGATCGTCGCGATCAGATGCGTGAGCTCCTCGGCGACCGTCCGCGCGCCGCCCGGATAGGGCGCGCGCGCCAGCGCCGCCACATCGTCGCCGTGCTCGAGCACGAGACGCGCGGCGGTCTCGACGAAGAGCTGGAACTGCTCGTTCCGCGCGACGAAATCGGTTTCGGCGTTCACCTCGACCATCGCGGCCATCAAGGGCGCACTCGCCACCCCGACCAAACCCTCCGCGGCGGCGCGCCCTGACTTCTTGGCCGCGGCCGCAAGGCCCTTCTTGCGCAGCCAGTCGACCGCCGCCTCGAGATCGCCGTCGGTTTCGCCGAGCGCCTTCTTGCAATCCATCATGCCCGCGCCCGTCTTCTGGCGCAGGTCCTTCACCAGAGCAGCCGAAATCGCCGCCATCAATTCATCCTCCGAGCGAGCAGGGCGCGCGGCCCGCATGTTCCGCTCGCTCCGCCCCGATTGTCGTCGATCGCCGCGCCCGTGCGCCGCGCCAATGGCTCAGGCGGCCGCACCCTCGCGATCCGCGACGGCGAGCTCGACCGCCTCCGGGATCTCGGTCGCGGCGCCGATGTCCTGTCCGGACGCGGCGAGCTCGGCCGAGATGCCGTCGAGCACCGCGCTCGAGACCAGGTCGCAGTACATCGCGATCGCCCGGATGGCGTCATCGTTGCCGGGAATGGGATAGGTGACGCCTTCCGGATCCGAGTTGCTGTCCAGCACGGCGATCACCGGGATGTTGAGCTTGTTGGCTTCCTCGACCGCCAGCTTTTCCTTGTTGGTGTCGATCACGAACAGGATGTCGGGAAGACCGCCCATCTCCTTGATGCCGCCGAGCGAGCGCTCGAGCTTCTCGCGATCACGCGTGATCTCGAGAACCTCCTTCTTGGTCAGCCCCTGCGTGTCGCCCGCGAGCATGTCGTCGATCTGACGCAGCCGCTTGATCGATCCGGTGATGGTCTTCCAGTTGGTCAGCATGCCGCCGAGCCAACGATGGTTGACGTAGTATTGGCCGCATCGGCGGGCGGCGTCCGCCACGTGCTCGGCCGCGGCGCGCTTGGTGCCGACGAACAGCACGCGACCGCCGGCCGCCGTGGTGTCGCGCACGGCCTTGAGCGCGCGGTCGAGCATCGGCACCGTCTGCTGCAGGTCGATGATGTGGACCTGATTGCGGATGCCGAACAGGTAGGGCGACATGCGGGGGTTCCAGCGGCGCGTGTGGTGTCCGAAATGGACACCGGCCTCGAGCAGCTGACGGAGCGTGAAATCGGGCATCGCCATCGGCGGGTTCCTCGTCTCGGTTGAGCCTCCGCGGGCTCACCAGCGGTCGCCAGGACCGCACCGACACGTCGCCCGCGTGCGAATTACCCGGGTGACCCAGGCGGCGCGGATATCGCCCATCCGCTGCCCCGTTGCAAGCACCCACCGGGTCGGGCCTCGGCTTCCGCTCAGGCCTCCTCGACCCGTGCCACGCCCGGCAGCGCCTTGATGGCCTGCGCGAGCAGCGGCGTCACCTTGCGTCCTTCGGCCAGGCGCACCTCCGTCGGAGGCGCGCTGGACGGAGGGACGAGGATGATGCGCCCACGCCCCCGTCCGCTCCGGTCGAGGACGTCGCGGATCGCGGACAGGTCGGCGCGCGGCTGCACCCAGACGCGCAGCGTGGCGCCGTCCGCCTCGGCGGCCACCTGCTCGAGGTCGACCACCTCGACCGCGGTGACGCGAAGCGCCTCGCCCTCCCGCTTCAGGTCGACGGTCGCGAGCACCGCCTGCCCCGCTTTCAACAGATCGCGCCGGCGGGACAGCACCTCGGAGAACAGCGTCACCTCCGTCATCCCGGTCGCGTCCGACAGCCGCAGCCACGCCATCTTGCCGCCCGTCCGGGTCGGCCGCTCCTTGCGATCCACCACGCATCCGGCGACGCGCACGCGCGTGCGACCCTCCTCGCTCGCGCGTTCGAGGTCGCCGGTGCCGCAGATGCCGAGCCGGCGAAGCAGTGGACCGTAGGCGTCGAGCGGATGCGCGGTCAGATGGAAACCAATCGCTTCCGCCTCGTAGCCGAGCCGCTCCATATCCGGCCAGTCCGGCGTTTCGGGCAGGCGGAGCAGGCGGTCGGTGCCGTCGCGCGCGAACAATCCGACCTGCCCGCTGAGTGCCGCGTCGCGATTGGCCTGCGCGCGCTTGAGCACGGTGTCGACGCCCCCCAGCATGCGCGCGCGGTTCGGCTCGAGACGGTCGAAGGCGCCGGCACGGGCGAGGTTCTCGAGCTGCATCCGGTTCAAGGGGCCAGGATCGACCCTGGCTGCGAAATCGGCGACGTCGCGGAACGGAACGTCACCCCGCGCGGCGGACAGCGCCTCCATCGCGCCGACGCCGACCTTCTTGATCGCGGCGAGCGCGTAGCGGATCGCCCACGCGCCGGTCTCGTCGCGCTCGACCCGGAAATCCGCACCTGAACGATTGATGTCGGGCGGCAGGAGGCGAATGCCGAGACGACCGATTTCCTGCTTCAGCGCCGCGAGCTTGTCGGACGCGCTGATCGCGAGCGACATGCAGGCGGCCAGGAACGCCGTCGGGTGGTTCGCCTTCAGATAGGCGGTCTGATACGAGATCAGCGCGTAGGCCGCCGCGTGGCTCTTGTTGAAGCCGTAATCGGCAAACTTCGCCATCAGGTCGAACACCTCGACCGCCTTGGCCGGCGCGACCCCGCGCGCGACCGCGCCTTCGGTGAAGATCACGCGCTGCTTGTCCATCTCGGCACGGATCTTCTTGCCCATCGCGCGCCGCAGCAGGTCGGCGCTGCCGAGACTGTAGCCGGCCATCGTCTGCGCGATCTGCATGACCTGCTCCTGATAGACCATGATGCCGTAGGTCTCTTCGAGGATCGCGTGCACCGACGGGTGCGGTGCCGTCCAGGCGGCGCCATGCTTCCGTGCGCAATAATCGGGAATGTTCGCCATCGGACCCGGCCGGTAGAGCGCACCCGCGGCGATCAGGTCCTCGAGCCGGTCGGGGCGCATCTGACGGAGCGCGTCCCGCATGCCCGCGCCTTCGAACTGGAACACGCCGGCCGTGTCGCCGCGCGCGAGCATGGCGTAGGTCGCCGCATCGTCGAGCGGGATGCGCTCGAGATCGAGCGTCACGCCCATCTCGCCGAGGAAACGCATCGCGCGCTGCAGGATCGTCAGCGTGGTGAGGCCGAGGAAGTCGAACTTCACCAGCCCCGCCTCCTCGACGTATTTGAGGTTGAACTGGGTGACCAGCGAGCTGGTCTTCGGATCCCGATACAGCGGCACGAGCTCGCCGAGCGGCCTGTCGCCGATCACGACGCCGGCCGCATGCGTGCTCGCGTGGCGGTAGAGACCCTCGAGCTGGAGCGCGATCTCGAGCATCCGCCGCACCGCCTCGTCCTCGTCGCGCATGGCGCGAAGACGCTCCTCGCCGTCGATCGCCTGCTGCAGCGTCACCGGCTTGGCCGGATTGTTCGGGATCAGCTCCGCCACTCGATTGACCAGTCCGAACGGAAGCTGCAGCACGCGTCCGACGTCACGCACGGCCGCACGGGCCTGCAGCTTGCCGAACGTGATGATCTGCGCCACGCGATCGCTGCCATACTCGCGCCGCACGTAGTCGATCACCTCGTCGCGCCGATCCTGGCAGAAATCGATGTCGAAATCCGGCATCGACACGCGCTCGGGATTGAGGAAGCGCTCGAACAGCAGGCCGAACGGGATCGGATCGATATCGGTGATCGTGAGCGCCCAGGCCGCGACCGAACCCGCGCCCGAGCCGCGCCCGGGTCCGACCGGGATGTCGGCGCCCCTCGCCCACTGGATGAAATCGGCGACGATCAGGAAGTATCCGGAGAAGCCCATCGCCTCGATGACGCCGAGCTCGTAGTCGAGCCGCTGCCCGTAGAGCGCCCGCGTCGATCCGTCCGCGTCGGCACGATGCATTCGCCGCTCGAGCCCGGCGAGCGCCATGCCGCGCAGCGTCTCGGCCTCGGTCGCACCTGGCGCGACCTTGGGGCAGATCGGCAGCAGCGGCTTGCGTCCCTCCGCCATCACCGCGCAGCGACGGGCGATCGCGAGCGTGTTGTCGCAGGCTTCCGGCAGATCCTCGAAGCATGCCCGCATCGCGGCCGCGTCCTTGAACCAGTGCTCCGGCGTCGCCGAGACGCGATCGGGGTCCGACATCACGCGGCCCTGCGCGATGCAGAGCAACGCGTCGTGCGCCTCGTGCATGGCGGGGCGCGTGAAGAAGCACTCGTTGGTCGCGACCAGCGGCAGGTCGAAACGGTCGGCGAGCGCGATGGTGCCGGGTTCCACCGCCTGCTCGAGCGCGGTGCCATGCCGCTGCAGCTCGACCGCGATCCGGTCCGGAAACGCGAGGACGAGGCGCTCAAGCAGGCGCCGTGCCTCGCTCTCCTGCCCATTCGCGACGAGCGACCCGAGCGGCCCTTTCGGACCGCCGGTCAGCAGGAACAGCCCGTCCGAATGGGCCAGGACCCGCTCGACAGGCAGCGCGTGATGCGGCGGTTCCTGCTCCAGGAAAGCCGCCGACGAGAGCAGCTGCAGATTGGCAAGGCCGGTCGGGTTCATCGCCAGCAGCACGACCGGCTGCGCCCTGTCCTCGGCGCGGCCGCTCTCGCGCGGCGGACCGGCAAGACCGATCTGGCAGCCGATGATCGGCTGCACGCCGGTCTTCACACACGCGCCCGAGAACTCGAGCGCGCCGAACAGATTGCCGGTGTCGGTGATCGCGACCGCGGGCATGCCGTTCGCCCTGGCGAGTGCCGCGATCTCGGCAACCCGGATCGCCCCCTCGCTCAGCGAATAGGCGGAGTGGACTCGGAGATGGACGAAGTCGGCGCGAGGCATGGCCCAGGATATCGCGCCGCGCGCGACGCTGTCAGGCCCGCTCGGCGCGGGGGATCAGCCCGCATCGCTGGAACACGCCGTGCAGCAGACGCCCGTTCATGCTCACCAGCATCATGGCGCCGAGACCGACGAAACTCGCGACCTGCCGGATAAAGATCGCGCGCTTGTAGGGAAACGTGATGCCCACCCAGGCATAGAAGAACGACATGCCGAAATAGTAGATCGCCCAGGTCGCCGTCAGCAGCTGGAAGAAGCGTCGCGCGTGCGGAAAGTCGAGCGCCTCGGCGCCACCCTTCTGCGTCACCAGCTCCTCGATGATCGACTTGCCGCGCGCGCCGAGCGCGAACGTGACCGCGACCACGAACGTGCTGACCGCACCCTCGTATTTCAGCATGAACGGCGTCTTCGACGCGAGATCGACCACGCCGAAGACGATCGCCATTCCCGTGGTCAGCACGTAGAGGCGCGGGAAGCCGAGCCGCTGCCGCCGGCGACGCCAGATATCAAACAGCACGAAGACCAGCGTGCCGGCGATCGCCGCCTTGAGCCCCACCAGCCACATCAGCAGGTAGAACACGATGATGCCGCCGAAATCGTAGGCGCCGGTGCGAAGCAGCTGACCGACGCCGCGCAGCAACTCGCTCATGCCGGCACCAGCCTGCCGTCGCGGAGCGTCACGATCCTGTCCATCCGCGCCGCGAGCTCCCGGTTGTGCGTCGCGATCAACGCCGCGACGCCGTGATCGCGCGCGACCCGCAGCAACTCGTCGAACACGCGATCGGCGGTCGAGACGTCGAGATTGCCGGTCGGTTCATCGGCGAGCAGAACGGAGGGCGCATTGGCGAGCGCGCGCGCGATCGCGACGCGCTGTTTCTCGCCACCCGAGAGACGGCCGGGCAGGTGTTCGGCGCGTTCGGAAAGGCCGAACACCGCGAGCAGGTCGCGCGCCCGTGCGCGCGCCGCCAATCGCGCGCCACCGCCGACGAGTTGCGGCAGCACGACGTTCTCGAGCGCGGTGAACTCCGCCAGCAGGTGATGCGCCTGGTAGACGAAGCCGATGGTAGAACGCCGGATCGCGGTGCGCTCCCCTTCGGCCAGCAATCCGGCCTCGCGCCCGCCCACCAACACCGCGCCGCCATCCGGCCGTTCCAGCAATCCCGCGAGGTGGAGCAGCGTCGACTTGCCCGTGCCGGACGGTGCGACGAGCGCCACCACTTCGCCCGGCAGGAGCGCGAGGTCCGCCCCCCGGAGCACCGCGAGCGTCGCGTCACCCGACCGGTAACGCCGCTCGACGCCACGAAGCTCGAGCACGGCCTCACTCATGGCGCAAAGCCTCGACGGGATCCGTCCGCGCCGCGCGCCAGCTCGGATAGACCGTCGCCAGGATCGACAGCGCGAGGGCCATGACGATGACCTTGGCCACCTCGTCCCACTCGAGCTTCGCGGGCAGATGTTCGAGGTAGTAGACCTCCGGATTGAACAGCTGCGTGCCGGTCACCGACTGCAGCCAGAGACGGATGCGCTCGATGTTGAGGCAGAACACGACCCCGAGGGCGGTGCCGACGACCGTACCCGTAATCCCGACCGATGCTCCGCACATCAGGAAGATCCTGAGGATGGCGCCGCGCCCGGCGCCGAAGGTGCGCAGCACCGCGATGTCCCGCGTCTTGTCCTTGACCATCATGATCAGGCTGGAGATCACGTTGAACGCGGCGACCACGATGATCAGCGTGAGGATCAGGAACATGACGTTCTGTTCCACCTCGACGGCGCCGAAGAAGCTGTTGTTGCTCTGCGTCCAGTCGATCACCCGCAGCCCGTCGCCGGCCAGCATTGTGGTCAGGCGGTGCGTCACCGGCGCGATACGCTCGGGGTCCGCGACGTTGACCTCGATTTCCGACACCGCCGGCGGGTCGTCGAGCTGGAAATAGACCTGTGCCGCGTGCAGCGGCAGGAAGACGTAGCTCGCATCGTAGTCGTTCACGCCGGCCTGGAAGATCGCGACGACGCGGTAGGCGCGGATACGCGGCACCGTTCCGAACGCCGTCGCCTCGCCCTGCGGCGAGATCAGCGTGAGCCGACTGCCGATCGCCAGACCCGCGCGCTGCGCGAGCGTGAGCCCGATCGCGATCGCGTCGTCGCCCCGGAGGTCGTCGAGCCGGCCGGCACGGATGTTGTCGGCCACCTCGCGGAAGCGCCCGAGATCGCGATCGGACAGCCCTCGCACGACACCGCCGCCCGAATAGGGACCGCTCGACAGCAACACCTCCCCCTGCACCAGGGGAGCGGCCGAGACGACACCGGGTGCCGCGGCGATACGGGCGGCGAGGCTCTCGTAATCCGTCATCGCCGAGACCTCGGGAAAGACGCCGAGATCGCCGTTGAAACCCAGGATCCGTGACAGCAGGTCGGCCCGGAAGCCGTTCATCACCGCCATGACGATGATCAGGGTCGCGACCCCGAGCGCGATCCCGACGAGCGAGAAGGCGGCGATCACCGAGACGAAGCGCTCGCCGCGCCGGGCGCGCAGATAGCGCGCCGCGACCGTGCG
This sequence comes from Acetobacteraceae bacterium, assembly GCA_965199345.1. Taxonomy (GTDB): domain Bacteria; phylum Pseudomonadota; class Alphaproteobacteria; order Acetobacterales; family Acetobacteraceae; genus CAXTPV01. The sequence continues at coordinate 1,099,356 of CBDARA010000002.1, read as the reverse complement.
CTCGAAGGAGCCGAACATCACGACGCGTTCCTCAGCCCAGAACGCGCGCGATCGCGTCCTCGAGCGACAGTTCGAGGCGTTCGCCGGTCCGCCGCCGCTTGAGTTCGACGCGACCGGACGCCGCGCCGCGCGGCCCCACCACGACCTGCCAAGGGTGGCCCATGAGATCGGCGTCGGCGAACTTCACACCTGCGCGGTCGTCGCGATCGTCGAGCAGCACGGACGGCGCGAGCGCCGCATAGAGCCGCTCGGCGATCGCATCGCACCCGGCGTCGCCGGGTTTGAGGTTCAGCACGGCCGACCGGAACGGGGCCACCGCGTCGGGCCAGATGATGCCGGCCTCGTCCGAGCTCGCCTCGACGATCGCGCCGACCAGCCTCGACACGCCGATGCCGTAGGAGCCCATCTCCGGGAACACGCGCTCGCCGTCGCGGCCGGGCACGCTCACGTTCATGCTGCGCGTGTATTTGTCGCCGAAATAGAAGATCTGTCCGACCTCGATCCCACGGCCCTCCCGCCGCCGTGCCTCAGGCACCGCGGACCAGGCGGACAGATCGTGCTTCTCGTCAGTCGCCGCGTAGATCGACGTCGCGACCGAGTAGAAGCGGGCGAGGTCGGCCTCGTTCGCGTAGTCAAAATCCGCGCTCACCCAGTCGAACACCTCGTGCTGTGCATCATAGAAGACTTGGCTCTCGCCGGTCGGTGCCAGCACGATGAATTCGTGGCTGAGATCGCCGCCGATCGGACCGGTCGCGGCCGCCATCGGGATCGCCCGGATCCCGAGCCGCTGGAATGTCCGCATATAGGCCAGCATCATGCGCCGGTAGCTGTTCACCGCGCCCTGATAGTCGATGTCGAACGAATACCCGTCTTTCATCAGGAACTCGCGGCCGCGCAGCACGCCGAAGCGCGGCCGCAGCTCGTCTCGGAATTTCCACTGCAGGTGGAAGAGCATCTGCGGCAGGTCGCGATAGGAGTGGATGGTGCCGCCGACGATGTCGGTGATCATCTCCTCGTTGGTCGGGCCATACAGCAGCTCGCGATCCTGCCGGTCGCGGAGACGGAGCATCTCGTCCCCGTAGTCGTCGTAGCGCCCCGACCGCCGCCAGAGATCCGCCGGCTGCAGGGTCGGCATCAGCACCTCGTGGGCGCCCGCCCGCTCCTGCTCGTCCCGCACGATGTCCGAGATGTTCCGGAGCACTCGAAGCCCTGCCGGCAACCAGGCATAGATCCCGGCCGCCATCTGCCGGACCAGCCCGGCGCGAAGCATCAGCCGGTGCGACGCGATCTGCGCCTCGGCCGGTGTCTCCTTCAGGGTCGGCAGGAAGCTCCTGGACAGACGCATGGCGCGGGATCCCGTCAATCGACCCGCAGCTTGTCTGTGATCCCTCGGGCCTCCGCAAGGGATCAGCCGATTTTGTGCGTCGCACCAAGTAATGGATCGTTGAATGAAGTTTCCGTGTCATCGAGAACGAAAACGGGGGTGACAGAACCAGACGAGGAGGATAGTAAAAAAAGGCCCGCGCAGCCGAAAGGCGCGCAGGCCAAGTTTAGGGAGGAAACGCCAGTCACACGGCAGGATGAGGACCATTCCTCATCCTGCCGGTGATTTTGGCGCGTCCGCGGACTGATCGTCCAATGGTTTCAGCCGGCCGAAAGCCTGTTTTTTTCGCATTCAGCGCGCTTTCGCCGGGCTACGAGCAGTCGGTGTGCCGTTTCGAGGCGTCTGCCCGGAAATCGATCAGACACGCAGAAGGTGAACGTCGACCAGTGGCCGCTTCTGCAGCCGCCGACCCAGGCTTCGGCGCAGAGCCGCGCGAGCCGCCTCGGTGAGCGCCGCTTCGTCCCGCCTGACCGCACCCGGCAGATCGTCGATCGCGTTCGCGAGATCCGTCTCGACGACGTCGCGCTGCGGGTCGCCGGCGTCGAGCAACCCGGGCGCGCTGACGCGAGGCCGGCCGCGGAGGCGCCCCTCGGCGTCCAGCGCCACGCTCGCGACCACGATCCCGTTGAACAGCATCCGCTTGCGGGCCGCCAGCACACCGCCCGAGAGCGGCACCACGCGGTTGGAATCGACGGCGAGCCGCCCCACCGGTGCCTGATCGATGATCTCGGTCGCGCCCGGCCGGATCTGCAGCACGTCGCCGTTCTCGAGGATGATCGGTTCGGCGCCGAGTTCGCGCGCGAGCGCCGCATGCGCGGAGAGATGCCGCCACTCGCCATGGACCGGCACCGCGTAGCGCGGGCGCACCAACGCGTAGAGACGGCGCAACTCGTCTCGCGCCGGGTGTCCGGAAACGTGGATCGGCGCGTCCTCGTCGGTCAGCACGCGCACGCCGCGTCGGACCAGGCTGTCCTGCACGATGCCGACCGCGCGCTCGTTGCCAGGGATCATCCGGCTGGAGAACAGCACGGTGTCGCCATCCCCGAGGACGACGTTCGGGTGGACGTCCGCGGCGATCCGGGCGAGCGCCGAGCGTGGCTCGCCCTGGCTGCCGGTGACCAGGATCAGCAGGTTGTCGTCCGGAATGCTGCCCGCCTCGGCCTCCGGCACGAAGGCCGGCACGGTCCGGAGATAGCCGGTGTCGCGCGCCGCCGCGTCGAGGTTGCGAAGGCTGCGTCCCACCAGGCACGGCGACCGGTCCGCCGCGAGCGCCGCGAGAGCGACGCTCTCGACCCGCGCGACATTGCTCGCAAAGCAGGTGACCGCGACACGCCCGCTGCCGATCGAGCCGATCACCTCGCGAAGACCGCGCCTGACATCGGCCTCCGACCCCGATTGCCCCTCGACCATGGCGTTGGTGCTGTCGCACACCATCGCGAGCACACCCTCGCGCCCGAACGCCGCGAACGCTTCCTCGTCGGTCGGCAGACCGATCAGCGGGTCGGGATCGAGCTTCCAGTCGCCGGTGTGAAGGATGTTGCCGTAGGGCGTCCGGATCGCCAGCGCCTGCGCCTCCGGCGTCGAATGCGCGACGCGGAGGAACTGCAGGTCGAACGATGCGAGCGTCAGACGTCCACCCAGCGGCACGACGACCGGCTTCAGTTCGGACCCGAGCCCGGCCTCGCCGAGCTTCCGTCGCAGGATCGCCGCCGCGAAAGGCGACGCGTAGACGGGACACCGGAGCCGCGGCCAGAGATGGGCGACGCCGCCGAGATGGTCCTCATGGGCGTGCGTGATCACCAGCCCGAGGATGTCTCCCGCGCGCTCGACGATGAAGCTCGGATCGGGCAGGAGGATCTCCGCCTCCGGCGTCTCGCGCCCGCCGAAGCCGATCCCGCAATCGATCAGGAGCCAGCGTCCGTCACAGCGATAGGCGTTGAGGTTCATGCCAATCTCGCCTGTCCCGCCCAATGGCAGGAAGGCGAGATCGCCCGCGTTGGAACTCATGGAGGACACTGCTCCGCTCAGCGGCGAGCCTCGCCGCGATGGTGATCGGTCAATCGGGGTCCGCGCGCCGCGGCTTCTCGCGATGGAACGTGGGGGCTGGATTGCGGCCCGCCAACATGCGGAAGCCGTCGAGGGTCAAGTCGGGATCGCTCCGCTCGATCATTGCCGAGCCTTCCGCGAACAGCGGTGCCAGACCGCCCGTCGCGATCACCTTGACCTGCCCGCCCAATTCGTCCGCGATCCGACGGCACAGCCCGTCGATCAGGCCGACATAACCCCAGTATATGCCGGACTGCATGGCGTCGATCGTGCTGCGGCCGATCGTCGACGGTGGACGCCCGATGCCGATCCGCGGCAAACGCGCCGCGTTCTGGTGCAACGCCTCGATCGAGAGGTTGATCCCGGGCGCGATCGCGCCCCCGAGGAACGCCCCCTCGGCGTCGACCACGTCGAAATTCGTCGCCGTGCCGAAATCCACCACGACGAGCGGCCCCTGATAACGCGAATGGGCCGCGAGCGCGTTCGCCAGACGGTCGGCGCCGACCTCCTCCGGCCGTTTCAGCTTGATCACCACGCCCCAGTCGAGCGCCGAGCGGGCGACCAGCGGTTCGACGGCGAACCATTGCCGGCAAAGCCGGCGAAGATGGTAGAGCGCCGCCGGTACGACCGTGCCGAGCACCGCACCGGCGACCTCGTCGAGCCGGACACCGGCACGCCCGAAGAGCACCGTCAACCACACGCCGTATTCGTCGGACGTACGCTGCGCGTCGGTCGCGATCCGCCAATTGCCGCGCCAGGACGTGCCGTCATGGACCGCGAAGACGATGTTCGTGTTGCCGGCATCGATGACCAGCAGCATCAGCGACCTCCCTCGAGAAGGACGAGGCCGGTCGCGACCCGGTGCGTGTCGCCATCGTCGGTCGCGAGCACCAGCACCCCATCCGCTTCGATGCCGGCGAAGCGTCCGGCGTGCACGTGATCTCCCGCGACGCTCCGAAGCGGCGTGCCGACCGGATGCGCGCGCGCGAGCCAAGCCGTGCGGATGGCCGCGAACCCGTCCCGTTCGGCAATCCGCCACCATGCGTCCAGGCGCTCGCACAGGTCACGCGCGACCGCCTCTGGCGCCGGCGCCGCGGCGCCGCACGCGGGCAGCGCGCGCGCCCCGGTGATCGCGGGCGCGTGGCGGAGATTGGCGCCGAAGCCGATCACGATCCACCCGGGAGCCGTGTCGGTCGGTGACCCGGTCTCGACGAGGATGCCGGCGAGCTTGCCTCGCGCCCCGTTCGCGTCCACCAGCAGCACGTCGTTCGGCCACTTCAGTTCGAGCGCCCAAGGGGCGGGCACGTATCGCGCCAGCGCGTCCGTCAACGCGAGCGCCGCCAAGAAGACGATGCCGCCCGGCGTGACGGACGACCGCTCCGGCCGCAGCAGCACCGAGACCGCGAGATTGCCGCGCGCCGGCTCGATCCAGTCGCGGCCCCGGCTGCCGCGTCCGGCCGTCTGACGGCGCGCCAGCAATGCGAGCCCAGACGCCTCACCGGCCTCGGCGCGCGCGATCACCGCGTCGCTGGTCGACCCGAGCTCGTCGACGATCTCGAGACGCCACACGGCGTCCCTCGACCCGGGCGTCAACCGCCGAGCACCCTCACCGCCGCTGCGGCGGCGCTGATCGCGGGCGCGGCGAAGACGACGAACAGCGACGTGAAACCCGCCGACGCCGCCGACACCACCGTGAGCGGCCAGGCTGGCCGGTCGAGCCGCTCGACGCTCGCGTCGAACCACATCACGCGCACCACGCGAAGATAGTACGCCGCGCCGATCGCGCTCGTGACGATGCCGACCGCGACCAGCGTCCAAAGACCGGATTGGATCGCCGCCAGGAACACGGCGAGCTTGCCGAAGAAGCCCGCCAGCGGCGGCACACCCGCCATCGAGAACATGAAGATCGCGAACGCGATCGCGAGCGGCGGGTCGGTTCGCCCGAGCCCGGCGAGATCGGCGATCCGCTCGACGGGGTGGCCGCGGCGCCGCATCGCCATCACGCAGGCGAAGGTGCCGGCATTCATGAAGACGTAGGTCAGCAGGTAGATCAGCACGCCGCGCAGGCCGGCCGCGGTTCCGGCGGCGAGCCCGATCGCGGCGTAACCCATATGGCCGATCGACGAGTAGGCGAGCAGCCGCTTGATGCTGGTCTGGCCGATCGCGGCGAGCGATCCGACGATCATCGAGACGATCGCGATGATCTCGACGAGCAGACGCCACTCCGGCACGAGATGGCCGAAGGGCACGATCATCACGCGGATGAGTGCCGCGAAGGGCGCGACCTTCGGCGCCGTGCTCATGAAGGCGGTGACCGCACTCGGCGCGCCCTCGTACACATCGGGCGTCCACATATGGAAGGGCGCGATCGAGAGCTTGAATGCGAGCCCAACCAGCATGAACACGAGCCCGACCAGCAGCCCGGGCGCGACCGGCCCCACGAGGGCGCGGCCGAGCGTCCCGAGCTGCATCGAGCCGCCGAAGCCGTAAACGAGCGAGATGCCGTAGAGGAGAAGCCCTGAGGCGAGCGCCCCAAGCACGAAATACTTGAGCCCGGCCTCCGACGAACGGATCTGATCGCGCGAGAACGCACACAGGATATAGACCGGGAAGCTCTGCAGCTCGAGCCCGAGATAAAGCGTCATCAGGTTCGACGCCGACGCCATGATCATCATACCGATGGTCGAGAACATCAGCAGGATCGGATACTCGAAGCGTGGCACCCGCTCGCGCCCGGTGTAGTCGAGCGACAGCAATGTCGTGAGCGCTGCGGCCGACAGGATCAGGATCTTCGAGAAGCGCGCGAAGCCGTCATCGACGTAGGTGCCGGTGTAGCCGACGCCGTTCGCGTCGCGGGCGACGAGCACGCCGGCCACGAGGAAGGCGACGATCGCCAGCGCCGTGCAGACGGCCGCGCCCTGGGCCGCCGGCCGGAACACCCCGATCATCAGCCCGGCCATCGCGAGCAGCGCGAGCACGATCTCCGGAAGCGCGAGCGTCCAGTGGATGGGAGACGGCACGATCAGGACCTCGCCAGCAGCAGCGTCGAGAGCAACACGACCAGTCCGATCAGCATGGTGAGTGCGTAGACCGCGATGGAGCCGGTCTGGAGACGCATCACCTGCACCGAACCACCGACCGCCACGCGGGCAAGCCCGTTCGAGGCCGCATCGATGATGCCGCGATCGCCGACGCGCCAGAACCCGCCCGCGAGCGCCCGGAACGGCCGCACGAAGATCCGATCGTACAGCGCGTCGAAATACCAGGCGTTCAGCAGGAAGCGATGCAGCGGCGCGAACGACACGGCCAGCCGCACCGGCATCCCCGGCGCCGCGAGATAGAACCAGCCGGCCACGAGCACGCCACCGATGGCGAGCACGCTCGGGACGATCGACACCAGACGCGTCGCACGGTCGGATTGATGCGACAGCACCAACGCACCGTTCCAGAACGCCGATGCCCGGTCGCCGACGAACGGCGCGTGCAGGAGAACGCCCGCGAACACCGCTCCGACCGACAGCAGTCCGAGCGGCACCAGCATGTCGAGCGGGCTCTCGTGCACGTGATGCGCGACCTCGCGGTTCAAGCGGGACGGTCCGTGGAACGCGAGAAAGATCATCCGGAATGTATAGAATGCGGTCATCCCGGCGGTCACCGAACCGAGCACCCAGCCGTAATAGCCGACCCCGCTCCCGGCGCTGAAGGCCGCATTGAGGATGGCGTCCTTCGACCAGAACCCTGCGAAGGGCGGGATGCCCGAGAGTGCCAGGCCGCCGCACCACATCGCGACGTAGGTCACCGGCAGCATCCGGCGCAACGCGCCCATCCGGAACAGATCCTGCTCGCCCGACAGCGCGTGGATGACCGAACCGGCTGAAAGGAACAGCAGCGCCTTGAAGAACGCGTGCGTGAAAAGATGGAATATGCCGGCGTTGAACGCGCCGACGCCGCAGCCGAGAAACATGTAGCCGAGCTGCGAACAGGTCGACCACGCGATCACCCGCTTGATGTCCGTCTGGACCAACCCGATCGTCGCGGCGAAGAACGCCGTCGTGGCCCCGATCACCGCGACGAGTGCGAGGGCGACGGGAGCCGCCACGAACAAGGGCGAAAACCGCGCGACGAGGAACACGCCCGCGGTCACCATCGTCGCGGCGTGGATCAGCGCCGACACCGGCGTCGGGCCCTCCATGGCATCGGCGAGCCAGGGCTGAAAGCCGAGCTGCGCCGACTTGCCCATCGCGCCGATGAACAGCAGGACGCCGATGATCTCGAGCGACGGCGTCGCGAACCCGGCGAGATGATACACGTCGTGGCTGTGGGTATTGACGGTGTCGAAGATCCGATCGAACTCGACGGAGCCGAACACCAGGAAGGTCAAGGCGATGCCGACCATGAAGAACAGGTCGGCCACGCGATTGAACACGAACGCCTTGATCGCGGCCGCGTTCGCCGACGGCCGGTCGTACCAGTAACCGATCAGCAGGTAGCTCGTGAGGCCGACGCCCTCCCAGCCGAAGAACAACTGGATCAGGTTGTCGGAAGTCACCAGCATGAGCATGGCGAAGGTGAACATCGACAGGTAGGCGAAGAAGCGGAACACCGGCCGCTCCTCGTGGCTCATGTAACCGACCGAGTAGACGTGGATCAGCAGCGACACGAACGACACCATCGCGACCATCGCCGCCGAGAGCGTGTCGTATTTCAACGTCCAGGACGCATGGAACGCGCCGGCCTGAACCCAATCGGCGAGGTGGATGTCGTGGTGCGACGCGCCGCCGGTCGGATGGAGGAACAGCGCCAGCGAACCGCACACTGCCGACACCAGCATCAGCCCGAGGCTGACCGCCCGGGCGCCGACATCGCCGAGCACTCGCCCGAGCAGGCCGGCGATCAACGCGCCGAGGCCGGGCGCGAGGACGGCGATCACGTACATCGGCTCAGCCCTTCATCAGCGTGACGTCCTCGACCTGGATCGAGCCGCGATTGCGGAAATAGACCAGGATGATCGCGAGGCCGATCGCCGATTCCGCGGCCGCGACGGTCAGCACGAACAGCGCGAACACCTGTCCGCTGAGATCGTGCAGGTAGGCCGAGAAGGCGACGAGGTTGAGGTTGGCCGCGAGCAGGATCAGCTCGATCGACATCAGCAGGGTAATGACGTTGCGCCGGTTCAGGAAAATCCCGAACACGCCCAGCACCATGAGGACCGCCGAGAGCCCGATGAAGTGACCGATCCCGACCGTCGCCATCAGCGTCGCTCCACCAGCGGATCGGCGCGTCTGACGCCGCCATTGTCCGAAACCGTGCCGCCGAGCGAGAGGTCGATCATCCGGACCGTATCGACCGTTCGCGCATGCTGGTGGCCGACGTCCTGACGCAATGCGCGCCGGCGATCACTCAGCGTCAGCACGATGGCGCCGATCATCGCGACCAGGAGAATCAGCCCGGCCGTCTCGAACAGGAACACGTCGTCGGTATAGAGCACCTGCCCGAGCGCACCGGTGTTCGACACGGTGGCCGGGGTCGCCGCAGCGGCCGCGACATGGTGCAGACCTGTCGTGAACGAACCCGCCGCTGTCAGACCGATCTCGGCCAGCAGCACCGCGCCCACCGCCACCCCGAACGGGGCGTAGCGCTGGAAACCCTCCCGCAACTGCACGTAGTCGATGTCGAGCATCATGACGACGAACAGGAACAGCACCGCGACCGCGCCGACGTAGACGATCACCAGGATCATCGCCAGGAACTCGGCCCCGGCGATCAGGAACAGTCCCGCCGCATTGAAAAAGGCGAGGATCAGGAACAGCACCGAGTGGACCGGGTTGCGCGCCGAAACCACGACCGCCGCGGACGCGACGAGAATGGTGGCGAGGACCCAGAAGACGACGTCGATGAACATGTCAGCCGTCCTTAAAGCATCGCGCGACCGACCGGAACGGCCGACCGCACGAAGATCGTCGCCAACCCGGGATCCGGACCGGCCGCCGGACCGGAGCAGCCGCCCTGCTTAGCGGTAAGGCGCGTCCTGTTCCAGCCTGTGCGCCAGGATGCTTTCCCAGCGATCGCCGTTCTCGAGCAGCTTCTGCTTGTTGTAGAGGAGTTCCTCGCGGGTCTCGGTCGCGTATTCGTAGTTCGGACCCTCGACGATCGCGTCGACCGGGCAGGACTCCTCGCACAGGCCGCAATAGATGCATTTGGTCATGTCGATGTCGTAGCGCGTGGTGCGCCGGGAACCGTCGTCGCGCGGTTCCGCCTCGATGGTGATCGCCTCCGCCGGGCAGACCGCCTCGCAGAGCTTGCAGGCGATGCACCGCTCCTCGCCGTTCGGGTAGCGCCGGAGCGCGTGCTCGCCACGGAAACGCGGCGACAACGTCCCTTTCTCATAGGGATAGTTCAGGGTCGCCTTCGGCTTGAACATATAGCGCAGCGTCAGCGCCATGCCGCCGAGGAGTTCGGTGAGCAGGAAGCCACGCGCGACCCGGTCGAGATATGCCATCGTTGAGATCCTCAGACGCCGTTCGGCAACAGGCCGGTCAACGTCAGGAAGCCGGCGGTCAAGATCATCCAGCCGAGGCAAAACGGCAGGAAGATCTTCCAACCGAGGCGCATCAACTGGTCGTAGCGGTAGCGCGGGAACGTGCCTCGCACCCAGATGAACACGAACAACACGAAGCAGATCTTCAGGATCAGCCAGACCGGGCCGGGAAGCCAGGTGAACGGCGCGATACCGAACGGCGGCAGCCAGCCGCCGAAGAAGAGCACCGAAGTCATGGCGCTCATCAGGATCATGTTCGTGTATTCGCCGAGGAAGAACAGCGCGAAGGTCATCGAGCTGTACTCGGTCATGAACCCGCCGACGAGTTCGGTCTCGCCCTCGGGAAGGTCGAACGGCGGACGGTTGGTCTCGGCCAGCGCCGAGATGAAGAACACGACGCACATTGGCAGCAGCGGGATGCAGAACCAGAGATGGCGCTGCGCCAGCACCACGTCGTTCAGGTTCAGACTGCCCACGCACAGCAGCACCGACACCAGCACGAAGCCGATCGAGACCTCGTATGACACCATCTGCGCGGCGGCCCGCAGCGCCCCCAGGAACGCGTATTTGGAGTTGCTCGCCCAACCGGCGATGAGCACGCCGTAGACGCCCAGCGACGAGATCGCGAGCAGGTAGAGGACGCCGACGTTGATGTTGGCGACCGCCCAGTGATCGTTCGTCGGGATCACCGCCCAGGCGATCATCGCGAGCGAGAAGGTGATCATCGGCGCGATCAGGAACAACGCCCTGTTCGCGCCCGACGGGATGATCGTCTCCTTCGTCATCATCTTGATGGCGTCCGCGAAGGCCTGAAACAGACCGAACGGACCCACGACGTTGGGCCCGCGTCGCAGATGGATCGCCCCCAGCACCTTTCGCTCGGCGTAGGTCAGATACGCCATCCCGATCAGCACCGGCACCAGCACGGCGAGCGACTGCAGCACCGTCAGGATGACGTAGCCGAGCGTGGTGTGGAGGAAGAACTGCGCCACCCTCGTCTACTCCGCCGCCGTCGCCGCACCGCCGAACGGCGACCCGATCACCTCGGTGCAGAGCTTCATCGTCTCGCTCGCCCGGCTGATCGGGTTGGTCTGATAGTAGTCGATCGGCGGCACCACCAAGGGCTCGGCGGACAGCGCACCGCCGGCGGCCGGCCCCTCCCGATCGGACGCGCCGAAGCGCGGCAGGCCGGTTCGCGCGAACACCGGGTTGACGCCCTCCATGTAGTCACGCAGCCCGTCGAGATCGTCGAACGGCAGGCGCGAACCGATCACGTCGGCGAACGCCCGCAGCACGCGCCAGTCCTCGCGCGCTTCGCCGGGCGGGAACGATGCCTGGAAAGCGCGCTGCACCCGCCCTTCGGTGTTGACGTAGGTTCCGGGCTTCTCGGCATAGGTCGCGCCCGGGAGGATGACGTCGGCGCGCGCCGCGCCGCGATCACCGTGCGTGCCCTGATAGACCACGAAGGTGTCGGCGCCGATCGCACCCATGTCGAACTCGTCGGCGCCGAGCAGCCACAGCAGTTCGACACCGCCACCCAGCATTCCGGCGGTGTCGCGGCCACCGGCGCCCGGCACCAGGCCGAGATCGAGCCCGCCGACGCGCGAGGCCGCCGAATGCAGCACGTTAAAGCCGTGCCAACCCGCCTCGAGCGCGCCGACCCGATCGGCCAGTGCCCAACTCGCGGCCAGGATCGCCGCACCGTCGTGTCGGCGGAGTGCCGCCTCGCCCACGACGACCATCGGCCGCTTCGCGCCCGCGAGCACCCCGCCGAAACCCTCGTCCCCGGCATGGAGCCGCTCGAGCAGCGCCGGTTCCGCACCGAGCAACTCGATCGGGTAGGTCTGGTCGACACCCGGATCGCCGATCGCGGCGACCCTGAAACCGCCCGCCAGGTAGCGCTTCCGGATCCGGGCGTTGATGATGGGCGACGTGCGGCGGACATTCGCGCCGACGAGCAACAGCGCGTCGCTTTCCTCGATCCCGGCGATCGTCGTGTTGAAGGTGTAGAAATCGCGTCGCGCCGGATCGAGCGCCGCGCCATCCTGACGACAATCGATGTTCGGTGACCCGATCGCGCCCATTAACGCGCGGAGCGCCGCCATGCTCTCGGCATCCGCGAGATCGCCCGCGATCGCGCCCACGCGGGACGGACCGACCGCCCGGATCCGCTCCGCGATGGCGGTGAACGCCTCGGGCCAGCTCGCCGGCCGCAGCTTGCCGTCGCGCCGGATCCAGGGCCGGTCGAGGCGACGCCGCTTCAGGCCGTCGAACGAGAACCGGCCCTTGTCGGCCATCCACTCCTCGTTCACCTCGTCGTTCACCCGCGGCAGGATCCGCAGCACTTCGGGACCGCGCGCGTGAATGGTGATGTTCGTGCCCGTCGCGTCTGTCACGTCGATGCTGTCGGTCTTGGTCAACTCCCACGGCCGCGCCACGAACGCGTAGGGCTTCGACGTCAGCGCGCCGACCGGACAGATGTCGATCAGGCACCCCGACAGCTCGGACGTGAGCGACTTCTCGACATAGGTGCCGATCTCCATGTTCTCGCCGCGCGACGTCGCGCCGAGTTCCGACACGCCGGCCACCTCGGTCGCGAAGCGAACGCAGCGCGTGCACTGGATGCAGCGCGTCATCACCGTCTTGACCAGCGGCCCGAGATACTTGTCCTTCACGGCGCGCTTGTTTTCGGCGTAGCGCGAATGATCCATGCCGTAGGAATAGGCCTGGTCCTGCAGGTCGCACTCGCCGCCCTGATCGCAGATCGGGCAATCGAGAGGGTGGTTGATCAGCAGGAACTCCATGACGTTCCGCCGCGCGTCGCGGACCACCTTGGTGTCCGTCTTGACCACCATGCCGTCGGCGACCGGGTAGCCGCACGACGCCACCGGCTTCGGCGCCCGTTCGACCTCGACGAGGCACATGCGGCAGTTGCCGGCGATCGAGAGACGTTCGTGGTAGCAGAAACGCGGAATTTCCCGGCCCGCCGCCTCGCAGGCCTGCAGCACGGTCGACCCGTTCGGAACCTCGACGACCGTGCCGTCAACCGTGACCTTCGCCATCTGTTCTGCCCTACTCGGCCGCGACCGGAAGATTGGTGGGTGTGACCACCATCGGGCCCGGCGCCCGCCTGTTCCTGTAAGAAGCGATCCGCGCCTCCATCACGGGACGGAAGTGCCGGATCAGGCCCTGGATCGGCCACGCCGCGGCGTCACCGAGCGCGCAGATCGTGTGGCCCTCGACTTGACGCGTGACCTGATCGAGCATGTCGATCTCTTCCGGTTCGGCGCGTCCCTCAACCATCCGACCCATGATCCGCATCATCCAACCGGTGCCTTCCCGGCACGGCGTGCACTGGCCGCAGCTCTCGTGCTTGTAGAACTTCGACAGCCGCCAGATCGCCTTGATGATGTCGGTCGACTGATCCATCACGATCACCGCCGCGGTGCCGAGACCGGACCGGACGTCGCGCAAGCTGTCGTAATCCATCAGCACCGTGTCGCAGACCGATTTCGGAATCACCGGCACGGAGGAGCCGCCAGGGATCACCGCGAGCAGATTGTCCCAGCCGCCGCGCACCCCGCCCGCGTGCCGCTCGATCACCTCCCGTAGCGGCGTGCCCATCTCTTCCTCGACGTTGCACGGCCGGTTCACGTGGCCAGAGATGCAGAACAACTTCGTCCCGACATTCTTCGGTCGACCGAGACCCGAAAACCATCCTGCGCCGCGGCGGAGGATCGTCGGCACGACGGCGATCGTCTCGACATTGTTCACCGTCGTCGGGCAGCCATAGAGCCCCATCGCGGCCGGGAACGGCGGCTTCATCCGCGGCAGGCCCTTCTTGCCCTCGAGACTCTCGAGCAGCGCGCTTTCCTCGCCGCAGATATAGGCGCCGGCGCCGCGATGCAGATAAAGGTCGAAATCCCACCCCGACCCGCACGCGTCGGAACCGATCAGTCCCGCTTCGTAGGCCTCGTCGATCGCCGCCTGCAGGTTGAGATGCTCGTTGTAGTACTCGCCACGTATGTAGATGTAGCAGGCATGCGCGCCCATCGCGAAGGACGCGAGCAGCGCACCTTCGATCAGCTTGTGCGGCTCGTGACGGATGATGTCCCGATCCTTGCAGGTGCCGGGCTCGCTCTCGTCGGCGTTGATCACCAGGAAGGACGGCCGGCCGTCCGACTGCTTGGGCATGAACGACCACTTCATGCCGGTCGGGAAACCGGCGCCGCCGCGGCCGCGGAGACCCGACGCCTTCATCTCCTCGATCAAGGCGTCGCGGCCGCGCGCGAGCAGCGCCGCCGTGCCATCCCAGTCACCGCGCCGCCGCGCGGCCTCGAGGCCGAATTCGTGCTGGCCGAAGATATTGTGGAAGATCCGGTCCTGGTCACTCAGCATCGTTCAGGCCTCCACGGCACGCGTGTTCGAGGCATCGTCGCCATTGCGCAGCGTCGTCCGACCACCCTCGGCAGCCGAGTTCAGCCGATCGATCACGCTGCCCGGACGCGGCCGCTCGCCGCGCCGGAGCGCGTCCAGCAACGACGCGCAGCGCTCGGCGTCGAGATCCTCGTAGTAATCGTCGTCGACCTGCAGGATCGGCGCGTTGACGCAGGCGCCGAGGCATTCGACCTCGGACATCGTGAACACACCGTCCGCGCTGGTCTCGCCGAACGCCGCGATCCCGCCCACCCGCTTGCAAGTCTCGACGATCGCGTCCGAACCGCGCAGCCAACAGGGCGTCGTCGTGCAGACCTGCAGGTGGTAACGGCCGATCGGCTTGGTGTTGTACATCAGGTAGAAGGTCGCGACCTCGTAGACCCGGATCGGCGCCATCGACAGCCGCGCGGCGATCACGTCCATCGCCACGCGCGGCACCCAGGCACTCCCCGCCAGACGGCCCATCTGTCGCTGTGCGATGAACAGCAGCGGCATCACCGCGGAAGCCTGCCGCCCCTCGGGGTATCTCGCCAGTGCGAGCGCGATCTCCTGCTCGCTCGCCGCGTCGAAGGCGAACTCCGTGATCTCCGGCGTCGTGCCGTGCCGCGGCGAGTGACCAGGCGCGCCGTGCCCGATGTTCTCGCCGTCGCCGAACCCGCCACCGGGACCGCCAGTGGCGCCGCGTCCGTCGACGCCGCTCATCGATCGACCTCTCCGAACACCAGATCGAGCGAGCCGAGGATGGTCACGGCGTCGGCCAGCATATGGCCGCGGCAGAGCGCGTCCATCGACTGCAGATGCGAGAACCCGGTCGGGCGGATCTTGCACCGATACGGCCGATTGGTGCCGTCCGCCACCAGGTACACCGCGAATTCTCCCTTCGGACTCTCCACCGACGTGTAGGTCGCGCCGGGCGGCACGTGATAGCCTTCGCTGAACAGCTTGAAGTGGTGGATCAGCGCCTCCATCGACCGCTTCATGTCCTGGCGCGGCGGCGGCGAGATCTTGTGATCCGCCGTCCGAACCGGTCCGGGACGCAACGCCGCCAGCGCCTGCTCGATGATGCGGACGCTTTGCCGCATCTCCGCCATCCGGACGAGGTAGCGCTCGTAGCAATCGCCGGTCGAGCCGACCGGCACGTCGAACTCGACGTCGGAGTATTTGTCGTAGGGCTGCGCGCGGCGGAGATCCCACGGCACGCCGCTCGCGCGCAGGTTCGGGCCAGAGAAGCCCCACGCGAGCGCCTGCTCGGCCGAGAACACGCCGATATCGACCGTGCGCTGCTTCCAGATCCGATTGCCGGTCAGCAGCTTCTCGAGATCATCGACGAAGCGCGGGAACGTCTTCGCCCAGGCGCCGATCCGTTCGGCGAGCCCTGCCGGCATGTCGCGAGCGACGCCGCCGGCGCGGAAGTAGTTCGCGTGGTACCGCGCACCCGACACGGCCTCGTAGAACTCGAGCAGCTTCTCGCGCTCCTCGTAGCCCCACAACCCGGCCGTCTGCGCGCCGACGTCGAGCGCCATCGAAACCACGCTCAGGATGTGGTTCAGCACGCGCGTGATCTCGGCGAACAGCACGCGGATCCACTGGCCGCGCTCGGGCACGTCGATGCCGAGCAGCTTCTCGATCGCCAGTGCGAAGGCGTGCTCCTCGCACATCGGCGACACGTAATCGAGCCGGTCGAAATACGGCAGCGCCTTGAGGTAGGTCTTGTGCTCGATCAGCTTCTCGGTGCCGCGATGCAGCAGCCCGATATGCGGGTCGGCGCGCTCGACGACTTCGCCGTCCATCTCGAGCACCAGCCGGAGCACGCCATGCGCGGCCGGATGCTGCGGCCCGAGATTGATCGTGTGGCGATCGTCGCGCATGACGACCTCCCGCACCTCCTCCGGGCCATTGGCGACCGGCTCGCTCCAGAGATCGGCAGTGGGCAGCAATTCACTCATGTTCCGGTCCCGCTCGTCCCGATCGCGGCGCGCACCAGGCGCCCGCGGCGCGCATCGACATCATGCCGCCCCTCATGCGCCTTCTCGTCGCCGGGAAGCGTCGTCATGCCCTCCCAGGGACTTTGGAAATCGAAGTTCCGAAATTCCTGCGGCAGCTGCACCTTCTCGTAGATGACGCGCTTCTGCGCCTCGTCATATCGCATCTCGACGAACCCGGTGAGCGGGAAATCCTTCCGCAGCGGATGTCCCTCGAACCCGTAATCGGTGAGGATGCGCCGGAGGTCCGGCTGACCGGAAAACAGCACTCCGAACAGATCGTAGCACTCACGCTCCCACCAAGTGGCGGACGGCCAGATCGTGTGCACCGACGGGACGTGCGTCTCCTCGTCCGTCGTGACGATGACGCGCGCGCGCTGGTTGCGCGACACCGAAAGCAGATTGTAGACGACGTCGAAGCGCCGCTCGCGCTGCGGCCAGTCGACACCGCAGAGATCCATCATCTGCTCGAACGAGAAACGTCGGTCATGCCGCAGCACGGTCATCAGCGCGAAGAGCTGGTCGCGGTCGGCATGGATCACGAGTTCGCCGCCGTCGACCGACGCCGACGCGACGCCGGGAAGACCGGTCGAGATCGCGACCGCGAGCGACGCGGCGCGCGACGCGCGCCGATCGCGATGGATGTCGGGATCAGCCACGGAGAATGGTCCCCTGTCGCCGGATCTTCTTCTGCAGCTGAAGGATCCCGTAGACGAGCGCCTCGGCCGTCGGCGGACAGCCAGGCACGTAGATGTCGACCGGAACGATGCGATCGCAACCGCGCACCACCGAGTACGAATAGTGGTAATAGCCGCCGCCGTTCGCGCACGACCCCATCGAGATCACCCAGCGCGGTTCGGGCATCTGGTCGTAGACCTTGCGGAGCGCGGGGGCCATCTTGTTGACCAGCGTGCCGGCGACGATCATCACGTCGCTCTGGCGCGGCGAGTTGCGCGGAATGATGCCGAACCGGTCGAGATCGTAGCGCGGCATATAGGCGTGGATCATCTCGACCGCGCAACAGGCAAGGCCGAATGTCATCGGCCAAAGGCTGCCGGTCCTCGCCCAGTTCACCAGCTTGTCGACGTTGGCGACGACGAACCCTTTGTCGGTGATCTCGCCCGTGATCCCCTTCAGCACCGCGTCTTGCGCGGGACCGGCCGGGAGATGCTCGCGGTTCCAGGCGACCGCGGTGGTCGCGCCATTATCCATGCTGGTCTACTCCCAATCCAGCGCACCCTTCTTCCACTCGTAGACGAACCCGACCGTCAGCACGGCCAGGAAGCCCATCATCGAGAGGAAGCCGAACGCACCGATGTGCTTGAGGCTGATCGCCCAAGGAAACAGGAAGGCGACCTCGAGATCGAAGATGATGAAGAGGATGGCGACGAGGTAGTAGCGGACGTCGAAGCGTCGCCTCGCGTCGTCGAACGGCTCAAAGCCGCACTCGTAGGCCGACAGCTTCTCCGGATCCGGCTTCTGCTTCGCCGCGACGAAGGACGCCCCGACCATCCCCGCCGAGATCACGCCTGCGAGCAGGATGAAGACGAGGACCGGGAAATAGCTGTCGATGACCGGTGACACAGGTTTGCCTCGCTTCGCGGACGGCACGATGACAGACCGTGCCGCACGGCCGGTCCGGGCCAAGGTTCTAAAGCCGAACCCCCCGAGTCACCAGAGTGCAGTGCACAATCGCCGCTCCGGCCCGGAAATTGGGCATGGCGACGCGGCCGGCAAGGCCATCGCGTCGGGCAATCGAGACGAGAAGACTGGCGCGAGTGACGGGGCTCGAACCCGCGACCTCCGGCGTGACAGGCCGGCGCTCTAACCAACTGAGCTACACCCGCGCACGGGAATGGAGCGCCGTCTAAGCCCTGCTCCCCGCTCCGTCAACCCAGGCGGCGTGCCGTCCGCAATCGGGGCGCGGGATGGGCGGTGACGGGATCGAACCGCCGACCCTCTCGGTGTAAACGAGACGCTCTACCGCTGAGCTAACCGCCCGTCGACGTCACCCCGCGCTGACCGCGTCCTTCAGACCCTTGCCAGGCTTGAAGCGCACCGAGTTCGATGCCGCGATGTCCATCGGCTCACCGGTGCGTGGATGCCGCCCCTTCGCTGCCTTTCGTGTCGCGACCGCGAACGAGCCGAAGCCGGTCAGCCGCACCTCCTGGCCACGCCCGAGCGCCGCGAGAACGGCGGCGAGCATCGCATCCACCGCCTCGCCCGCCTTGTTCGCCGGCAGATCGGTGTCCTTCGACACGGACGCGACGATGTCGGCCCGGTTGACTGGCCTGCTCATTATCCCCCTGCGTCTCACCGGCTGGGGCACGGACGTTACGGGGGCCAACGGCGAGGCGTCAACGCGGGGACGGGCGGCGGCTGCCGCCGCCCGTCCCCGCATCAATGCGGCAGCGAGGCGGGCTGGACGCCCGGTTGCGCCGGCACGGGCTCCGGCGGCTCCGTCCACTCGATCGGCTCCGGCGGACGCGCGAGCGCCTGCGCGATCACCTCGTCGACATGCGCGACCGGTATCAGCTTGATGCCCTTCTTCACCGACTCCGGAATGTCGGCGAGATCCTTCTCGTTGTCCTTCGGGAAGAACACGGTCGTGATCCCGGCCCGCAGTGCCGCGAGCAGCTTCTCCTTGAGGCCGCCGATCGGCAGCACACGACCCCGCAGCGTGATCTCCCCGGTCATCGCGATGTCGCGCCGGATCGGGATCCCGGTCATCACCGAGACGAGCGAGGTGGCCATCGCGATCCCGGCCGACGGACCATCCTTGGGCGTCGCCCCTTCCGGCACGTGGACGTGGAGGTCGCGCCGCTCGAACAGCGTCGGCTTGATCCCGAACGTCGTCGATCGCGACCGCACGTAGCTCAGCGCCGCCGTGACGCTCTCCTGCATGACGTCGCCGAGCTTGCCCGTGTGCTTGATCGCCCCCTTGCCGGGCACCATCACGCTCTCGATCGTCAGGATCTCGCCGCCGACCTCGGTCCAGGCAAGACCGGTCACGACGCCCACCATGTCCTCCGCCTCGGTCTCGCCGAACCGGAACTTCGGGATCCCCGCGTAGCGGCCGATGTTCTCGCCGTCGATCGCCACCGTGACCGCCTTGCCGGTGACGATCTCCTTGACCGCCTTCCGCGCGAGGTTCGCGAGCTCGCGCTCGAGGTTCCGGACGCCGGCCTCACGCGTGTAGGTGCGGATCAGCTCCCGGATGGCGTCGTCGTCGACCGACCATTCCTGCGGCTTGAGGTTGTGCGCCTCGGTCTGCTTCGGCAGCAGATGACGCCGCGCGATCTCGATCTTCTCGTCCTCGGTGTAGCCGGGGATCCGGATGATCTCCATCCGGTCGAGCAGCGGCTGCGGCATGTGCAGGCTGTTCGCCGTTGTGATGAACATGACGTCCGACAGGTCGTAGTCGACCTCTAGATAATGGTCGGCGAACGTCGCGTTCTGCTCCGGATCCAGCACCTCGAGCAGCGCCGACGAGGGGTCGCCGCGCCAATCGGCCCCGAGCTTGTCGATCTCGTCGAGCAGGAACAGCGGATTCGAGCTCTTCGCCTTCCGCATGCCCTGCACGACCTTGCCGGGCATCGAGCCGATATAGGTCCGCCGATGGCCGCGGATCTCGGCCTCGTCGCGGACGCCGCCGAGCGACATCCGAACGAAGTTGCGCCCGGTCGCCTTCGCGATCGACTTGCCGAGCGACGTCTTGCCCACGCCGGGCGGTCCGACCAGGCAGAGGATCGGCCCCTTCAGCTTGTTCGACCGCGATTGCACCGCGAGGTACTCGAGGATCCGCTCCTTGATCTTGTCAAGACCGTAATGATCCTCGTCGAGAACCGCCTCGGCGGCCGCGATGTCGTTCCGGATCTTGGTCCGCTTCTTCCACGGGATCGACAGCATCCAGTCGAGATAGTTGCGGACGACGGTGCTCTCGGCCGACATCGGACTCATCGACCGGAGCTTCTTCAGCTCGCCCATCGCCTTGTCGCGTGCTTCCTTGGAGAGACGGGTGTTCTTGATCTTCTCCTCGAGTTCGGACGTCTCGTCCTTGCCGTCCTCGCCCTCGCCGAGCTCCTTCTGGATCGCCTTCATCTGCTCGTTGAGGTAATACTCGCGCTGCGTCTTCTCCATCTGCCGCTTGACGCGGTTCCGGATGCGCTTCTCGACCTGCAGCACGCCGATCTCGGCTTCCATGTGCGCGAACACGCGCTCGAGACGCTCGGCGACCTTCTCGGTCTCGAGCAGCTCCTGCTTGTCCGCGATCTTCAGCGTCAGGTGGCTCGCGATGGTGTCGGCGAGCTTGGAGGGCTCCTCGATCTGATTGAGCGAGACCAGGACTTCGGGTGCGATCTTCTTGTTGAGCTTGATGTACTGCTCGAACTGACTGACGACCGTGCGGCCGAGCGCCTCGATCTCCGGCGCCTCGTCGCCGCCGATCTCCGGCAGCGGCTCGACCGTCGCCTCGAAATGCGTGTCGGTCTGCGTGAACGCGGTGATCTTGGCGCGGCGCTGGCCTTCGACCAGCACCTTGACCGTGCCGTCCGGAAGCTTGAGCAGCTGCAGGATCGTGGACACGGTGCCGGCCCGGTAGATGTCGTCGGCGGATGGATCGTCCTGCGCCGCATTCTTCTGCGCGACCAGAAGGATCTGCTTGTCCTCCTTGGTGACGGCCTCGAGCGCGCGCACCGATTTCTCGCGGCCGACGAACAAAGGCACGATCATGTGCGGGAACACGACGATGTCGCGCAGCGGCAGCACCGCGAGCGCCTCGGACGGGCCGGTGTCCCCGCCGTCTTCAACCTGTTCGGTCATGGTCGACCTCCTGATGGACGATCAACGCCAGGGCACCCGATCATCGGCATACCCGGGCGGAGGCGAACCGCTGTCCAGAACCAGTCCGCCGGAACTCTTCGAGATATCGTCGCCGCCTCGGGGCGGACAAGGCCGGCGCCGGCGGCGCTCAGGCGGACTGCTCCGCCGGGCGCTCCTTGCCGTAGACGAACACCGGTTGCGCCTTGCTTTCGGCGACCTCCTTGTTGATCACCACCTCCTCGACGCCGTCGAGGCCTGGCAGATCGAACATGGTCGGCAGCAGGATCGCCTCCATGATCGAGCGGAGGCCGCGGGCGCCCGTCTTCCGCGCGATCGCCCGGATCGCGACCGAACGCATCGCCTCCTCCGTGAACGAGAGCTTCACGCCCTCCATCTCGAACAGGCGCGCATACTGCTTGGAAAGCGCGTTGCGCGGCTTGGTCAGGATCTCGAGAAGCGCCGCCTCGTCGAGATCCTCGAGCGTCGCGACCACGGGAAGCCGGCCGATGAACTCGGGGATCAGGCCGAACTTCAGCAGGTCCTCGGGCTCGACCTCATGCAGGATCGCGCCGGCCCGGCGCTCGTCCGGGCCGCGGACATCGGCTCCGAAGCCGATCCCGGAGCCCTTCCCGCGCGATCCGATGATCTTCTCGAGCCCGGCGAAGGCGCCGCCGCAGATGAACAGGATGTTGGTCGTGTCGACCTGCAGGAACTCCTGCTGCGGATGCTTCCGCCCGCCCTGCGGCGGCACCGAGGCGACCGTGCCCTCCATGATCTTGAGCAGCGCCTGCTGCACGCCCTCGCCGGACACGTCGCGGGTGATCGACGGGTTGTCCGACTTCCGGCTGATCTTGTCGACCTCGTCGATGTAGACGATGCCGCGCTGCGCGCGCTCGACGTTATAATCGGCCGACTGCAGCAGCTTGAGGATGATGTTCTCGACGTCCTCGCCGACGTAGCCGGCCTCGGTCAGCGTGGTCGCGTCCGCCATCGTGAACGGGACGTCGAGGATGCGGGCGAGCGTCTGCGCGAGCAGCGTCTTGCCGGACCCGGTCGGGCCGACCAGCAGGATGTTCGATTTCGCGATCTCGACGTCGTTGTTCTTCTGGCCGTGCGCGAGCCGCTTGTAATGATTGTGGACGGCGACCGAGAGCACCTTCTTCGCGTGGCTCTGACCGATGACGTAATCGTCCAGGACCTTGCAGATCTCCTTCGGCGTCGGAACGCCATCGCGGCTCTTGACGAGGTGCGTCTTGTGCTCCTCGCGGATGATGTCCATGCAGAGCTCGACGCACTCGTCGCAGATGAACACGGTCGGGCCGGCGATCAGCTTGCGCACCTCGTGCTGCGACTTCCCGCAGAACGAGCAGTAGAGCGTGTTCTTCGAGTCCCCGTTCTTCGCGACCATTGCGGCTCCTGCCCCGGCCCGGACCGATCCTCCCGGACCGGATCCAGGCCGTCATAGATCCTTCATGCTGCTCCCGGAGGCACGGCATGACAAGCGATTGCCCGCCCTGCCCCTCCGGGCGCGAGCAGTGTGACGGCGGCAGGGGCAGGACGCCCCGGCCGCCTGTCCGGCGCCGCGCTAGGAGCGCCGCGCCTCGTCCTCGACCGGCGCCTTCTTGCGCACCACCTCGTCGATGAGGCCGAACGTCGCCGCTTCGTCCGCCGACATGTAGGTGTCGCGATCGAGCTTCTGCTCGATCTGCTCGAGGGTCTGTCCGGTGTGGATCTCGTAGATCTCGTTCAACCGACGCCGCAGATAAAGGATCTCGCGGGCCTGGATCTCGATATCGCTCGCCTGCCCCTGTGCCCCGCCGGAAGGCTGGTGCACCATGATGCGCGCGTTCGGCAACGCGAACCGCTTGTCCTTGGCGCCGGCGGCGAGCAGCAGCGAGCCCATCGAGGCCGCCATGCCGATGCAGACCGTGCTGACCGGGCTCCTGATATACTGCATCGTGTCGTAGATCGCGAGACCCGCCGACACGACGCCGCCCGGACTGTTGATGTAGAACGAGATCTCCTTCGAGGGGTTCACGCTCTCGAGATAGAGGAGCTGGGCCGAAATCAGCGACGCGACCTGGTCGTAGACCGGACCGGTCAGGAAGATGATCCGCTCCTGCAGCAGGCGAGAGAAGATGTCGAAGGCCCGCTCGCCGCGTGAGGTCTGCTCGACCACCATCGGCACCAGCGCGTTGTTGTAGATCTCCATCGGGTCGCGGTCGCGCATCGGGTCCTCGGCTTTTGGCCCTGGCCGACGGAGCCAGGGCAGACGAAAAACATAGCTCGTTGAGGGGCGTTTACGAGGGTTGCGCCTCGGCCGCCTGCTCGGCCGGGTCTTCCGGCATGTCGGCCAGCTCCTCCGGGGTCACGCTGCGTTCGGTCACCGCGGCCAGCTCGAGCACGAAGTCGACGACCTTGTCCTCGTAGATCGGCCCGCGCAGCGTATCGGCCGCCCGCGGGTTCGACTGGAAGAACTTCAGCACTTGCTGCTCCTGGCCCGGGTAGCGTCCGGCCTCGGCGCGTATCGCGCGCGCCATCTCGTCGGCGCCGACCTGGATCCCGTTCGCGCGCCCGATCTCGGCGAGCAACAGGCCGAGCTTGACCCGCCGCTCGGCGATCGCGCGATACTCGGTCCGCAGCGTCTCCTCGTCCTTCGCGCGATCCTCCTCGTCGAGGCGCCCCGCCTTCCGTTCGGCCTCGATCCGGTTCCAGATCTGGCCGAACTCCGCCTCGACCATCGTCGGCGGCGCTTCGAAGCCCGCACCCTCCGACAAACGGTCGAGCAGCGCCCGCTTGATCCGGAGCCGGGAGATTTGCCGATATTCCGCGCTCATCTGCTCGCGGACGGCGTCCCGGACGCGACCGAGATCGTCGAAGCCGATCGATTTCGCGAGCGCGTCGTCGAGCGCCGGCTCCACGGTCCGGCGCAGCGTCTTGGCCGTGACCTCGAAGGCCGCCGCCTTGCCGGCGAGCTCGGTCGCCTGATAATCGTCCGGAAACGTCACGTGGATGGTGCGCGCGTCCCCCGGCGACAGGCCTTCGAGCTGCGTCGTGAAGCCGGGGATGAACCCCTCGCCGCCGACCTCGACCGCGATGTCGGTCGCCGTGCCGCCCGGGAACGCGACCCCGTCGATCGTGCCGACGAAATCCGTCACCAGCACGTCCCCGACCGCCGCTGGTCGCACCTCGTCCACATCCTCGAAGGTGCGGTTCCGCTTCCGGACCTCCTCGAGGGCCTTGTCGATGCTCGCGTCGTCCGGCGTCGCCACCAGCCGCTCGAGCGCGATCGCGCCGAGATCCGGCACGGTGATCTCGGGCAGCAGCTCGAGCTCGACCGTGAAGGCGAGATCGCGGTCTGGTTCGATCGCCCCGGCCTCGTCCTTGAGCCCGACCCGCGGCTCGCTCGCCGGCCGCAGGCCGCGCTCGCCCAGCAGCTTCTCGGTCGCCTCGGACACGCTCTTCTCGACGATCTCGGCCCGCACCGCCCCGCCATAACGCTGGCGCACGACCGACAGCGGCACCTTGCCGGGCCGGAAGCCCGGCAGGCGAAGGTCGCGCCCGAGCTCGGCGAGCCGGCTCTCGCCGCGCGACGCGAGATCGGCCGCCGCCAAGGTCACCTCGAAGCCGCGGCGGAGCCCGTCGTTGAGCGTTTCGATGACCTGCATGGGGCGATCCGAGTTCCTTGAGATGAAAGGCGGGCGGCTGGTGCGGGCGGAGGGACTTGAACCCCCACGGCTTGCGCCACCAGAACCTAAATCTGGCGTGTCTACCAATTCCACCACGCCCGCACGGGCGTTCTCGCGTGGGAGCGGCGCGTTTAGCCTGCCGCCGCATGCCCCACAAGGGCGCCGCTCGTGGCCGCCCGGGCGGCCGCGAGCGCGGCCGGAAGCCGGTCGGCGAGGTCCTCGGCGATCAGCCCGTCGCCGCAACGTCGGCCGGCATCGCCGTGCAGCCAGGCGGACGCGCAGGCCGCCTCGAAGGGCGCGAGCCCGTTGGCGAGCATCCCGCCGAGCAGGCCGGCCAGCACGTCGCCCGATCCCGCGGTCGCGAGCGCCGGTGTCGCGTGGGTGTTGATCGCGACCCGGCCATCGGGCGCCGCGATCACCGTGGTGCTGCCCTTGAGCAGCACCACGGCACCGCTCCGGCGCGCCGCCTCGCGCGCCGCGGCCACGCGATCGATGCCCGGCGGCCCGAACAGCCGGGTAAACTCGCCCTCGTGCGGTGTGAGCACGGCGGCGCCCGCGAGCGCCTCCGGCCGTCCTGCGCGGGCGGCGAGCGCGCCGCCATCGGCGACGACCAGGAGCCCGCGGCGCGGCAACAGCACGGACAGACAGGTGTCGGCCTCGTCGCGCGACAATCCGGGACCACACACCCAGACGGTGCGGCGCGTGTCCGCCAGCATCTCGTCGAGCGATCCGACGTCCACGATCAGGCCCGGTTCCACGTTCCGGTAGGGCTCGACGCCGGCGAAGGCCGCCAAACGCACGATCCCTGCCCCGGCACGTCGTGCCGCGTGCGCGGCGAGGCGTGCGGCGCCGCCCATGCTCGCCCCGCCGCACACCGCGACCACGCCGCGAGCGTATTTGTGGTCGCCCGAACGTGACGCGCGGAGGTCGAACAGGCCCGGCGCATTCCACCAGATCCGCGGTCCGATGTCGGTCAGGACCGACCCGGGCAGCCCGATCGGCACCACGGCAAGCGCACCGCACAGCGTCCGGCCCGGCTCCAACAGGTGGCCGGGCTTGGCCCGGAAGAACGTGACCGTGGCGTCGGCGGCCCGCACCGTCCCGCGCGCCTCCCCGGTCGCGCCGTCGACACCGCTCGGCAGGTCGACCGCGAGCACGCGCCGCGCGCCGGCGAGCGCGTCCGAGAGCGCCGTCTCGAGCGGGTGACGCAGCCCGGCCCCGAACAGCGCGTCGATCACCAGGTCGGCGCGCGCGACCGCGCCGCCATCGGTCGCGCCGACCGGACCGGTCCAGCGGTTGCGCGCGCCGGCGGCATCGGTGCCGGGACGCGGCGGCTTCCAGGCCTGCACACCGACCGGCCAGCCTTCGGCCGCGAGCAGGCGCGCGGCGACGTAGCCGTCACCGCCATTGTTGCCCGGGCCGCAGAGCACGACCGTGCGCGACGGCCCGAACCGCCGCACCGCCTCGCGCGCGACCGCCCGGCCGGCATTCTCCATCAGCGTCGCGGATGATATCAGACGCGCCGCCAGACGGTCGGCCTCGCCCATCTCGTCGGGCGTCAGCAGTTCCAGCCCCGCCGCCGATCCGCGCCCGCCCATCCGACCTCCTCCGCGCCCCGCGCCCGCCTCTCCCTAGGAAGACGCCGCATGCCAGTCCCCGACCTTACCGCGTCACAGGCCATCTGGGGCGTCGTCCTCGCGTTCCATCTGCTGGCCATGGCGGTCTGGGTGGGGGGCCTCGCCTACGCGATCTTCATCATCCGCCCGAGCCTCACGCTGCTCGACCAGACCCCGCGCATGAACGTCCACATGCAGACGATCCGCCGCTTCCTCCGCCTGGTCTGGCACATCATGCCGATCAGCCTCGTGACCGGCTGGGCGATGGTGCTCGGCGAGGAGGGCGGCTTCGCTCACGCGCCCTGGTACGTGAACGCGATGCAGGGACTGGGCCTGCTGATGACGATCGTCTTCGTCTACATCGTCTTCGGCCCGTTCCGCCGCCTCCGGCGCGCGATCCGGCCGACGGCGGCGATGCTGGACAGCGTGCGTGGCCTGCTGATCACCGATCTGGCACTCGGGGCGGCGACCGTGCTGGTCGCCTGCCTGGGCCATTTCCCGTCGTGAGTGCGCTCAGGCTGCTGCCGCTCGTCGCCGATCAGGGCGCCGACACCCGCGACGCCGATCGCTTCCGCGCGCTGAGCGCGGCGGTCGGCGAGATCGTGTTCTCGACCTCGCCGGACGGTCGCCGCGTCGAGATGCCGCGCTGGCTCGAGGTCACCGGCCAGACGGAGGCCGATCTCGTCGATTTCGGCTGGCTCGAGGCGATCCACCCGGACGACCGCGCGGCCACGATCGCCGGCTGGAACCAGGCGCTCGCGGCCGTCTCGCTGTTCCGCACCATCTATCGCCTCCGCATGCGGGACGGCGCGTATCGCCGCTTCGAGATCCGGGTCGCACCGGTGCCCGACGAGACCGGCGGCGTGCGCGAATGGATCGGCGTCTGCACCGACATCGAGGACAGGGAAGTCGCCGAACGCGCGGTTCTCCGCCACGCGGACGATCTCCGCCGCACCGAGCAGAGGTTCCGTTCGCTGGTCAAGGCGGTCGCCTCCGTGGTGTGGGTGCTGCCGCCCTCGGGCCAGTTCGAGACCGAGCAGGAGAGCTGGCGCGAGTTCACGGGCCAGGAGCTCGCCGACGCGCGCGGCGACGGCTGGCTCGCCGCCATCCATCCCGACGACCGCGCGCACACGGCGCTCGCCTGGCATCGGGCCCATTCGACCAGTTCGCGCTATGAGGTCTCCCATCGGCTCCGACGTGCCGACGGCGTCTACGTGCCGATGGCCGTCAACGCCGTCCCGATCCTCGATCGCGACGGCGAGGTGCGCGAGTGGGTCGGCTTCCATGTCGACGTCTCTCGCCTGCAGGAAACGGAAGACGAGCTCCGAAGGCTGACCGCCGATCTGGAGCGGCGGGTCGCCGAGCGCACCGACGCGCTCGAGGCGGCGCACCGGGCGCTCACCGAGACCAACGAGAACCTCGAGGCGATCGTCGCCGCACGCACGGACGAGCTGCGGCGGGCCAACGAGGAGGTGCAGCGCTTCGCCTATATCGTGAGCCACGATCTGCGGGCGCCGCTGGTCAACATCATGGGGTTCGCGAACGAACTCCGGACCCTGCAGCGCGGGCTGTCCGCGATGCTGGCAGGTCTCGACCCGGCCGGCCGCGCCGCACTCGGCGACCGTCCCGACGAGCTCGACCGCGACATCGGCGAAAGCCTCGACTTCATCCTGCAATCGACCGGGAAGATGGACCGGCTGATCGCGGCGATCCTGCGGCTGTCGCGTGAGGGGCGCCGCGCCTTCACTCCGGAGCCGATCGACCTCGTCGCCCTGCTGTCGGGCATCAAGGCGAGCCTCGCGCACCAGTGCGGCGCGCGACACGCCACCATCACGGTCGACGCCGACCTGCCCGTGCTCACGGCCGACCGCCTCGCGGTCGAGCAGGTGCTGACGAACCTGGTCGAGAACGCGGTCAAGTATCTCAGGCCCGGCGTTCCCGGTCAGGTCCGGATCGGCGCCACCGCGACCGCCGGCCGCGTGCGGATCGCGGTCGCCGACAACGGGCGCGGGATCGCGGCCCACGATTTCGAGCGCATCTTCGAGCTGTTCAGGCGCGCCGGTGCCCAGGACCAACCGGGCGACGGGATCGGTCTCGCCTTCGTCCGTGCCCAGGTTCGCCGTCTCGGCGGCAGCATCGCATGCCAGTCGACGCCGACCGAGGGCTCCGTGTTCACGGTAGACCTGCCGCTCGAGGCCGCCGACGCGAGCACTGGCGCCGGCTGATCAGCCGCGCGGCTTGGTGTCCCTGTTGCGGACCGCGTCGCGCAGCCGGGCCGCGCTGCTGATCAGCGCCAGATGCGAGAAGGCCTGCGGGAAGTTGCCCACCAGACGCTTTGCCCCGGGGTCATATTCCTCGGCCAGCAGGCCGACGTCGTTCGCGAGCCCGAGCAGACGCTCGAACAGCGCGGTCGCCTCCTCCATCCGGCCCTGCATCGCATACGCGTCGACGAGCCAGAACGAGCAGGCGAGGAACGCCCCTTCACCGCCCGGCAGTCCGTCGGCCCCTTCCTCCGGGCGGTAACGCAGCACGAAACCGTCCTGCACGAGCTCGCGCTCGATCGCGGCGACGGTGCCGGTGATGCGCGGATCCTCGATGGGCAGGAACCCGATGGTCGGCAGCAGCAGCAGGCTCGCGTCGAGCCCGTCGTGTTCGTAGCTTTGCTTGAAGCTGTTCTTCTCGTCCGAGAAACCCTTGGCGCAAACGTCCGCGTGGATCACGTCCCTGAGCGCCTTCCAGCGCGCGACGGGCGCGGCGAGCCCGAACCGTTCGGCATCCGCGATCGAGCGGTCGAGCGCGAACCAGCAAAAGGCCTTCGAGGCGACGAAGTTCTTGCGTCCGCCGCGGACCTCCCACATGCCTTCGTCGGGCTCGGTCCAGATCTGTTCGAGATGCTCGACCATGCTCCGCTGCAGCGACCAGCCATGCCGCGGCGTCTTGAGGCTGCCGACCCGAGCCTGATGCAAGGCGCCGATCACCTCGCCGTACACGTCGAGCTGCAGCTGTCCCGCGGCCGCGTTGCCGATCCGGACCGGCGACGCGCCCTGGTAGCCGCCGAGCCAGGACGCGGTCCATTCGAGCAACTGCCGCTCGCCGCTGAGGCCGTACATGATCTGGATCTGCGCCGGGCTGCCCGCGACCGACCGGTGCAGCCAGTCGCGCCAAGCCCCGGCTTCCTCGTAGAGCCCGTTCCGCATCAGCGCGAACAGCGTCAGCGTCGCGTCGCGCAGCCAGCAATATCGATAATCCCAGTTGCGCGGGCCACCGAGCTGCTCCGGCAGCGAGGTCGTGGCGGCCGCGACGATACCGCCCGTTTCGGCGAAGATGAGCGCCTTCAGCGTCAGCAGCGAGCGCCGCACCGGATCGCCATAGGGGCCGTCCCACGTCACCCGGCCGCCCCAGTCGCGCCAGAACGCGCCCGTGTCGGCGAGCGCCTGCGCGGCATCGATACGCCCGGGCGGCGGCAGATGGGAGGCACGCCAGGCCAGCGAGAAGTTCAGCCGCTGCCCCGCCGCGACCGTGACATCGCACACCGTCCGCATCCTGTGGCCGTGCACGCGCACGTCGCTGTGCAGGATCGCGAGCGACGGGCCGGCAATCGCGATCACGCCGGCACCTTCGTCGTCGCGGGTGACCCATGGAACGGCGCTGCCGTAATCGAAGCGCAACGCGAGTTCGAACGACATCGCGACCTGACCGCCGCGCCCCTCGACGATCCGGACCAGTGTCGGATCCGGCGCGTCGATCGCCAGGAAATCGATCACGGCGACCGTCCCCGTGTCGGTCTCGAACACCGTCTCCAGCACCAGCCCGTCATCGCGGTAGTGGCGCATGACGCGACGCGCGGCTTTCTTGGGCGCGATGAGCCAGCGCCCGTTCTCGTCGTTCCCGAGCAACGCCGCGAAACAGGCCGGACTGTCGAACCGCGGCCAGCACAGCCAGTCGATCGAACCGTTCCGGCCGACCAGCGCGCAACTCCGGCAGTCGCCGATCAGCGCGTAATCCTCGATGGCGAGCGGCGTGTAGGACAAACGTCGTTTCCTCCTCGACCATGGCGAAGCCCCGCTTCTACGGTGCCGCCACCGGAGGGTTCCGGCGCGCCTGCCACGGCTGGCTTCGCTTGACATTTGGAGGGTCGATGAGGATATCGGCTGCGGCGATGCGCGCCTCGGGCTGCGCACGCTGACGGCCGCTTCGGGGATGGCGTTCCCCTGTCGGGTTCGATGTCGCCCTTCGCGGCGCGATACGGCCATCACGGACGCCATCGAGATCGGGATCCCGTTGGACGACACAGGTTCGAACCACTCCATGTCGCCCGCGCCGAGCGACGTGCCGGACGATCAGGCACCGCTTCACGTCGGCGGCGCGAGCGAGGGCGATGTGGTCGGCGAGCCCGCGGCCGTCGTCCATGAGCGCGAGCCCGACGGAACGACCGACAGGGAGCCGCTGCTCGCGACGGAACCTGCGATAGAGGCCGAGCTTCCCGGCCTCGAGGGCGAGCGGGCGAGCGAGAGGGACCTGGGCACGGCCGGCGAGGACGACGACCGGGCCTGACGAGACGGGGCCTGACGAGACGGGGCCTCACGAAAGCGGCGACGTGCCGCTCGAGACGGTCGCCGCGGCGATCGACGCCGAACCCGACCCGCGCCCGCTGTTCTCCGAACTAGGCCTCTCGGAACCGATCGTCCGCGCGGTCGAGGAGAAGGGCTACCTGCACCCGACCCCGATCCAGGAACAGGCGATCCCCTACGTCCTGATGGGCCGCGACGTGCTCGGCGTGGCGCAGACAGGCACCGGCAAGACGGCGAGCTTCACGCTGCCGCTTCTGGAGATCCTGTCCGACAGCCGGGCGCGCGCCCGGATGCCGCGCTCGCTGATCCTCGAGCCGACTCGCGAGCTCGCGCTGCAGGTCGCCGAGAACTTCATCGACTACGGCCGCCACCTCAAGCTCAACCACGCGCTGCTGATCGGCGGCGAGAGCATGTCCGACCAGAAGGAGGCCCTCATGCGCGGGGTCGACGTGCTGATCGCGACGCCGGGCCGCCTGATCGATCTCTTCGAGCGCGGCGGGCTGCTGCTCAACGACACCAGGATCCTCGTCATCGACGAGGCCGATCGGATGCTGGACATGGGGTTCATCCCCGATGTCGAGCGGATTGTCGCGATGGTCTCGCCGATGCGGCAGACCCTTTTCTTCTCGGCGACCATGGCGCCCGAGATCCGGCGCCTCGCCGACGCCTTCCTCCGCAATCCGAAAGAGATCACCGTCGCGCGCACGGCGGCGGTAACCGACCTGATCGAGACCGGGCTGCTGCTGGTCGACGAGATCGACAAGCGACGCGCGCTTCGGGCGCTGCTCCGCCGCGGCGATGTCGGCAACGCGCTGATCTTCTGCAACCGCAAGCGCGACGTCGACGTGCTCACCCGTTCGCTGCTCAAGCACGGCTTCTCGGCCGGCGCCCTGCATGGCGACCTCGCGCAATCCGTCCGGTTCGCCACGCTCGAGCGCTTCAAGGCGGGCGAACTCCATCTGCTGGTCTGCTCGGACGTCGCCGCCCGCGGCATTGACATCGGCGGCCTCAGCCATGTCTTCAATTTCGACGTGCCGATCCATTCCGAGGACTACATCCACCGCATCGGCCGCACCGGCCGGGCCGGTCGTACCGGCCAGGCCCTCAGCCTCGCCGGTCCCGAGGACCGGTTGCTGGTCGACGCGATCGAGCGGCTGATCGGGGCGCCGATCCCGCGCATCAGCGTCGACGGCGTGAACACCGCCGAGTGGGCCGAGGTCGAGGGGGGTCGGCGTCGCGGCGGACGCGGCGGCGGCCATCGCAGCGGCCGGGGCGATCGCGGCGGTGAACGGGGTGACCGCGGCGGCGAGCGGGGCGGCGGCGGGCAGCCGGCTCGCGCGGCACCACGTCAGGACGAGACGTCTCGCCCGCCCGCGAACGCGCGGCGTGAGCGCGACGATCGCCGCCCGAGACGCGACGAGGTCGCCGAGAAACGTCCTCCCGAGCGCGCGGAGCCGGTCCAGGCCGTCGCTGCCGCCCCGGCACCTGCCCGCGAACGCGAACGCGAACGCCCCCGCCGCGAGGAGCGGGGCTGGCGCGGCGGCCGCGAGGATCTCGGCCCGAACGTGCTCGGCTTCGGCGATGCGATGCCGGACTTCATGGCGCTGCCCCGTCGCGTCCGCCGGGTGACCGAGGATCTCGAACCGGCGCCGCTGGCGGACCATCCGAGCACCGACATGCCGGCGTCCGTCGTCCGCATCCCGGTGACGGTCGCGCCGCCGCCGCCGGTCTCCGAGGCGTCGGGCGCTGCGCCCGACCAGTCCGCCGGCCCGGTCGCGGCGCCGCTCGGCGACCTGCTCGACGAACCGTCCCGTCCGCGCTCGGATGCCGTTCCGCCAGTGCCTCACGCGACCGGCACCGTCGATGGCAGCGTTCCGGACGCCGGGCGCTCGTCCCTTTTCTCCGCACCGGATGCGGCGCCGCCCGCCGCCGACACGGGCACGGCACGGCGTGAGGCGGACGATAGAGAACCACCGGCCGCCGAGGCTGCGATCCCCGAGCCTGCGGCGCCCGAGCTTGCGGCGCCCGAGGCTGCGATACCCGAGCCCGCGGCGCCGCACGCGGCAGAGCCCGCCGGCACGCCGTCGCCCGTTGCCGCGGTGGTCCACGCCCCGGAACCGGCGGAGACACGCGCGGCCGAGCCGCAGACCGCGCACGGCGCGGAGCCCTCCGACGCATCTGAGACGGATCAGGACCGCGCGCCGCACGAGACCGGCGGCACCGCGCCCTCGCCCGCGTCCGACCATGAGCACGACGCGCGCACCCCGCCGGCGCCGGACACCGCCGGCACCTGATCGTCCGCCTCTGACGCTGCTGATCGAGCGGCTCGGAGCGGAAGGCGACGGGATCGGCATCACGCCGGCCGGCGTCTTGGTCCATGTCGAGGGCGCACTGCCCGGCGAACGCGTGATCGCCGGCGGCACCGCCCGCCTGCTCGGCATCGACGCGATCCTCGATCCCGCGCCCAGCCGCGCGACCGCGATCTGCCGGCTTGCTCCCCGCTGCGGCGGCTGCACGCTGCAGCACATGGACCGCGACGCGCTGCTCGCCTGGAAGGTCTCTCGCGTGCGCGGCGCGCTGACGGAGGCCGGCTACGACGCACCGAACCTTCGTCCCGCGTTCGAAACGCCGCTCGGCGCGCGCCGGCGGCTTGCGCTCGCCTTTGCCCGCGCGCCCGACGGTGCCGTCCGGCTCGGGCTGCACCGGCGATCGTCGACCGAGATCGTCGACATGACCGAGTGCCACGTGCTCGCGCCGAGCCTGTTCGCGCTCGTCGCACCGCTCAGGGCGCTGCTGCCCCGGCTCGCGCTCGCCGGCTCGCAATCGGGCCAAATCATGATCAACGGGCTGGAGCACGGCGCCGACCTGCTCCTCCGGACCGGACGGACGCCGAGTGCCGCCGACCGCACGCGCCTCGCCGCGTTCGCGCTCGCCAACGGTGTCGCCCGCATCGCCTGGCACGACGACGCGCGGTCGGCGCCCGAGACCCTCGTGCAGCAGGCGCCCGTCGCGATCGCGTTCGGCGGCCGCGTCGTCGAGCCGCCACCCGGCGCCTTCCTGCAAGCCGCAACCGCCGCCGAGCACGCGATCCGCGACGACGTGGTCGAGGCCGTCACCGGCCGACGCGCCCGGCGACCGTCGATCGTCGAGCTCTTTGCCGGTTGCGGCACGCTGACCTTCCCGCTCGCCTCGGTCGCGCGCGTGACCGCCTACGAGGGCGATGCGGCAGCCCACGCGGCGCTGGAGCGCGCGTCGGGCGGCACGCGGGTGATCGCGACGCGTCGGGACCTCGTCCGCGCTCCGGTGTCGCGCGCCGAGCTTCGCCACGCCGACGCGGTGGTGCTCGATCCGCCGCACGCCGGGGCCGGCGCCCAGATCGACGAGGTGGCGGCGTCCGCGGTCGAAACCGTGGTCCTGGTCAGCTGCAACCCGGCGTCGCTCGCACGCGAAGCCCGCGCGCTGCGCGAGGCCGGCTACCGGCTCGAGGCGTCGCGGGCGATCGACCAGTTCGTTTATTCGGCCCGGATCGAGAGCGTCAGCGTCTTCCGGCGCGAGACGACACCGGCGAGAGCCGCGCGACGATAGCTGACGGTGTCAGGCGTCAGACGTGGAAGCTTTCGCCGCAGCCGCAGCGGCCCTTCTCGTTCGGGTTCGTGAACGCGAAGCCGGACGACAACAACCCCTGCTCGAACTCCATCGTCGTCCCGATCAGGAACAGCGTCGCCTTGCGATCGACGAGCACGGTGACGCCGTTGTCGGTCACGGTCTCGTCGCCGGGCCCTGCCGCCGCCACCCAGTTCATCTCGTAGGAGAGGCCCGAGCACCCCTTGGTGCCGATCGCGATCCGCAGCAGCTCGCCGGCGTGATCGCCGGCATACAGCGCGCGAAGACGGGCCGCGGCGCTGTCGGCCACCTGCATCAGCGGCGGCAGGGCGCGCCGGGCCGGTCGAGCGGCGGCGATATCGGTGTCCATGGTCGACCTCCTCAGAACATGTTCAGCGACAGGCGGGCGTCGTCGCTCATGCGACTGGGATCCCATGGCGGATCCCATACCGTCTCAACGTCGCACGCCGTCACGCCGTCGACCGCGAGCACGGCATCCCGCACCTGCACGGGCAGCTCCTGCGCGCTCGGGCAGCCCGGCGCGGTCAGCGTCATCTCGACCTTCACCCGGCCGTCGTCGTGCAGGTCGATCGCGTAGATCAGGCCGAGTTCGTAGATGTTCACCGGGATCTCCGGGTCGAACACGGTGGCGATCGCGTTGATGATCTCGTCCTCGCCGAGCGGCGGCTTCGTTTCGCCGTCGGGCGTCCAGGTTCCGACCATGTGCGGCTCGGTTGTCATGCCGTCTCGCCTCCGACCGCCTGCGCGGCCTGCTGCGCCGCGCGTGGCGCCAATGCCTTTTCGAGCGCGTCCCAGGCCAGTGTCGCGCAACGCCGCCGCGAGCGATATGCGTGAACGCCGGCAAAGGCCCGCAGCGTGCCGAACGCGGGATCATCGGGCACCTCGCCGCCCACGACCATCGCCGTGAACCGTTCGGCGAGCGCCCGCGCCGCCGCCGCGTCCAGCCCTTCGACCACGTCCGCCATCAGGTCGGCGGCGGCGACGCTGATCGCGCAGCCGCGCGCCTTGAAGCCCGCGGCGACGATGCGCCCCCCATCGTCGTGCCGGAGACGGAGCGTGAGACGGTCGCCGCACATCGCGTTCTCGCCCTCCGCCTCAGCGTCGAAACAGGCGAGCAACGATCCGTGCCGCGGCGAACGGGCACGCTCCAGGATCAACGCCTGGTAGAGATCCTCGTCGGCGGCCGCCATGCTCATCGGCTGATCCCCGCCTCGTGCTCGCCGATCAGCACAGGCGCCGCCTCGCGCGCACGAGGCCGTCGGCGAGCGCGTCGATCTCGTCGCCGATCGTGTAGAGACCGAAGCTCGCGCGCGCCGTGCCCGCGAGACCCATCGCGCCCATCAGCGGTTCCGCGCAATGATTGCCGGCGCGCACCGCGATGCCGTCGAGGTCGAGCAGCGTCGCGATGTCGTGCGGGTGGGCGCCGTCCAGCGTGAACGACACCACGCCGCCGCGATCCTGCGCCTGACCGATCACCGTGAGCCCGTCGATCGCCGACAGGCGCGCGAGCGCGTGGTCGACGAGCGCCGTCTCGTGCCGTTCCAGCGCGGCAAAGCCGATAGACTGCACGTAGCGGATCGCCGCCCCGAGCCCGATCGCCTCGACGATCGCCGGCGTCCCGGCCTCGAACTTGTTCGGCACCGCCGCCCAGGTCGAGCGCTCGAAGCTGACGCTCGAGATCATGTCGCCGCCGCCCATCATCGGCGGCATCGCGTCGAGCAGTTCGCGCCGCCCGTACAGCACGCCGATGCCGGTCGGGCCGTACAGCTTGTGCCCGGTGAAGACGTAGAAATCCGCGTCGATCGCCTGCACGTCGACGGCGCGGTGCACCACCGCCTGCGAGCCATCGAACAGCACGCGCGCGCCGGCCTCGTGCGCCATCCTCGCGATCCGCGCGGCCGGCGTAACCGTGCCGAGCACGTTCGACATGTGGGTGATCGCGACCAGGCCGACGGCGCCGTCGGCGAGATGCTCGGCGAGATGGCCGAGATCGAGTTCGCCACGCGCGTCGACGCGCGCGACCCGGAGCGCGACGCCGTGCGCGTCGCGCAGCATCTGCCAGGGCACGATGTTGGCGTGATGCTCCATCTCGGAGATCACCACCGCCTGGCCGGGTCGGAGGATGCCGCGACCGTAGCTATGGGCGACGAGGTTGATCGCCTCCGTGCTGTTCCGCGTGAACACGATCTCGTCGGCCGACGCGGCGTGGAGCAGCCCGGCGACCAGCGCGCGCGCCTCCTCGTAGGCATCCGTCGTGCGCTCGCTCATCCAATGCAGTCCGCGATGGACGTTCGCGTACTGGCGCCGCATCGCATCCGACATCGCGTCGATCACCGCAGCGGGCTTCTGCGCCGACGCGGCGCTGTCGAGGAAGACGAAGCGCTTGCCGCGGATCCGCTCGGCGAGGATCGGGAAATCGGCCCGCCGCGACGCGAGCGCGTCGCTTGGGAGCGCACCGGACGCGCCGATCGCGGGGTCACGCGACGCGAGCGCGTCGCCTGGAAGCATGCCGGACGCGCCGTTCGGCGCGTCGCGCGATGCGAGCACGCTGCTCATGCCGCCACCGTGTCGGCGCCTTCGCGCGCCCACCAGCGCTCGATCGCGCGTTCCAGCAGCGCGCGGCCCTCCGCGTGCGCGATCGGATCGATCGCCTCGGCGAGGAAGGCGCGCACCAGCATCGCGCGCGCTTCCGCGACCGGGATACCGCGGCTCCTGAGATAGAACAGGAGGTCGTCGTCGAGCGCGCCCACGGTGGCGCCATGCGAGCATTTCACGTCATCGGCATGGATCCGCAGCTGCGGCTTGCTATCGATTTCCGCCTGTTCCGACAGCAGCAGCGCCTGGTTCATCTGGTAGCCATCCGTCTTCTGCGCCTCGCGGGCGACATCGATGCGGCCCTGGAACACGCCTCGCGCACGCCCGGCCAGCACGTTCTTGATCGTCTGTCGCGACGCGCAGCTCGGCGCCTCGTGGCCGACCACGGTCGTGAAATCCGCATGCTGCCGCCCGGTCAGCAACTGGGCACCGTTCAGATGCGCCGTGCCGAGCGAGCCACCGAGCCGCGCGTGGATCTCGGTCCGCGTGATCGCGCCGCCGAGATTGAGGCCAAAGCTGTCATAGGTCGCGCCGGCACCGATTTCGACATAGGTCGTCGACATGTGGAAGGCCGCGCGGTCTTCCTCCTGCAGACGGACATGCGACAGCGTGGCGCCGGCGCCGATCGAGATTTCTGTGACGGGGTTGTGCAGGTAGGTGCCGGTGCCCGCCGCAACCTCGATGACCGCGAGCGTCGCGCCCTGCCCAAGCGTGATCGCGTGCCGCGGGTGGTAGGCGATCGATCGCACGGAAGCATGCGCACCGAGCGAGACCAGGATGACGGTGCCGGCATCCTGGCCTTCGTCGACCGTGATCACGACACCGTCCTCGGCCAGCATCGTGTTGAGCGACGTCATCGGCTCGCGCTCCGGACGCGCGAGCGAACCAAAGCGGGGCGCGCTCGCGAAGCGGCCGATGCGGAGACCCGCCGGTGCGGCGTCCGCATCGGGAAGGCTCGACAGATCGGCCGCGAAACGGCCGTCCACGAAGACGATGCGCGGTGGCTCTTCGGGAAGCGCGAGCTCGGCCAGCAGGGCGGCGGGAGAGCCCTTGGCACCCGTCGGTCCGTCCTCGCCGACCGGCGTCAGCGCCTCCTCGAACGCGATGCCGTCGAGCGCGCGCAGGCTGGTGTAGCGCCATTCCTCGTCGGCGACCGTGGGCAGTCCAGTCGACCGCAGTTGCCGCGCCGCGTCCTCGCGCGCGTCGACCGGGCCGGGAAACCGACGCTTCAGACCTTCGAACCGGGCCAGGAAACGGTCGAGCGCGGAATGCGCGGCGGTGTCGGCCAACATCTCGCTCATGCCGCTTCCGCCAGGATCTTGCCGTAACCGTCACGCTCGAGCTCGCGGGCGAGGTCAGGTCCGCCCGAGCGGAGGATCCGACCATGCGCCATCACGTGCACCCGGTCCGGCACCACCATGTCGAGCAGACGCTGATGATGCGTGATCACGAGCGCCGAGAATTCGGGGCCGCGCAGCACGTTGACCGCCTCGCCGACGATGCGGAGCGCATCGATGTCGAGCCCGCTGTCGGTCTCGTCGAGGATCGCGAAACGGGGCTTCAGCAGCGCGAGCTGCAGCATCTCGTTGCGCTTCTTCTCGCCGCCGGAAAAGCCGACGTTTACCGCGCGCTTGAGCATGTCATCCGACATCGACAGCCGCTTCAGCTCGGCCCGCGCGGTGCGCAGGAACTGCACGCTGTCGAGTTCCGGCTCGCCGCGAGCGCGGCGGACCGCGTTCACCGCCGTTCGCATGAAGTTCGCGTTGTTCACGCCCGGCAATTCGATCGGTGCCTGGAAGGCGAGGAACACGCCTGCCGCCGCACGCTCCTCGGGCTCCATGGCGAGCAGATCGTGCTCCCCGAAGCGCACCGACCCGGCGGTGACCTCGTAATCCTCCTGCCCGGCGAGGACGTAGGAGAGGGTCGACTTGCCGGAACCGTTCGGCCCCATGATCGCGTGAACCTCGCCCGGCGGGACCACGAGGTCCACGCCGCGCAGGATCTCCTTGTCCTCGATCGACGCGGCAAGGCCGGCGATCGTGAGCGCGTCGGCCGCCATCAGCCGACGCTCCCCTCGAGCGAGATCGCTAGCAGCTTCTGCGCCTCGACCGCGAACTCCATCGGCAGTTCCTTCAGGACCTCGCGGCAGAAGCCGTTGACGATGAGGCCGACCGCGTCCTCCTCGGACAGGCCGCGCTGACGGCAGTAGAACAGCTGGTCGTCGGCGATCTTCGACGTCGTCGCCTCGTGCTCGACGGTCGCGGTCATGTTGCGGTTCTCGATATACGGCACCGTGTGGGCACCGCACCGGTCGCCGATCAGCAGGCTGTCGCACTGCGTGTGGTTGCGGGCGCCCGACGCCTTGGGCTGGATCCGCACCAGGCCGCGATAGGTGTTGTTCGAGTGCCCGGCCGAGATGCCCTTCGACACGATCGTGCTGCGCGTGTTCTTGCCGAGATGGATCATCTTCGTGCCGGTGTCGGCCTGCTGGTGGTTGTTCGTCACCGCGACCGAGTAGAACTCGCCGACGCTCTCGTCGCCCTGCAGGATGCAAGACGGATACTTCCAGGTGATCGCCGAGCCGGTCTCGACTTGCGTCCACGAGATCTTCGCGCGCTTGCCGCGGCAGGCGCCGCGCTTGGTGACGAAGTTGTAGATGCCGCCCTTGCCCGTGCTGTCGCCCGGATACCAGTTCTGCACGGTGCTGTACTTGATCGTCGCGTCGTCGAGCGCCACGAGCTCGACGACCGCGGCATGCAGCTGGTTCTCGTCGCGCTGCGGCGCCGTGCAGCCTTCGAGATAGGACACCGAGGCGCCCTCCTCGGCGATGATCAGCGTCCGCTCGAACTGCCCGGTGTTCCGTGCATTGATGCGGAAATAGGTGGAAAGCTCCATCGGGCAGCGCACGCCCTTCGGGATGAACACGAACGACCCGTCGGTGAACACCGCCGAATTCAGCGCGGCGAAATAGTTGTCGGCCGCAGGGATGACCGACCCGAGATACTGCCGGACGAGCTCGGGGTACTCGCGCACCGCCTCCGAGATCGGGCAGAAGATCACGCCCGCCTCCATCAGCGACTTCCGGAACGTGGTCGCGACCGAGACGCTGTCGAACACCGCGTCGACCGCGATCGGCGGCCGCCCGGGCTCGCCCTCGAACGCCCCGTCGGCCGGCGAGCCGGTGGCGCCCACGACGCCGGCGAGGATCGCCTGCTCGCGGAGCGGAATGCCGAGCTTGTCGTAGGTCCGGAGCAGTTCCGGATCGACCTCGTCGAGCGAGAGCGGCCCGTCCTTCTTCTTCGGAGCGGCGTAATAGTAGGCGTCCTGATAGTCGATCTTGGGGAAGTCGAGCAGCGCCCAGACCGGCTCGGTCATACCGAGCCACGCGGTGTAGGCCTTCAGCCGCCACGCCAGCAGCCATTCGGGCTCGCCCTTCTTGGCCGAGATCAGCCGGATCGTGTCTTCGGAGAGGCCCTTCGGCGCCATCTCCATCTCGATCTCGGTTTCGAAGCCCCACTTGTAGCCGCCAGCGTTGAGGCTCTCGACGGTCGTCAGGGTTTCGGCAACGGCTGGCATTCTATCTGTCCTTCTGGTCTGACTAGCCGGCGATCGGAGCGGGCGAAGTCGTCGTCGGATCGGTCGCCGGAACGAAGGTGCGCGCGGCCTTCATCTCGGCAAGCGTGATGCGGTTGAGTGTGGAGCGGAGAGCGTCGTTGACCGGGTCCCAGCCGCCCCGGATCGGGCAGGATTTCTCGGTCGGGCAGGCACCCTCGCCGCCGTCGACGCAGGACACGACGGCGATCGGCCCGTCGACGGCGACGATCACGTCGGTGATCGCGATGGTGTCGAGCGGCCGCGCGATCCGATAGCCCCCGCGCGCGCCGCGCTGCGACGTCACCAGGCCGGCACCGGCGAGAACCTTCAGCACCTTCGCGACCGTCGGCTCCGGCACGCCGGTGTCGGACGCCAGCGACGTCGACGTCGTGACGCCGCGGCCATCGCCGAGCTTCACCAGGAGCACGACCGCGTAATCGGTCAGGCGCGACATGCGAAGCATGAAAGGTCCAATCCGGGTGTTCCGGACCGCTGAAGTCCGGATTGATCCGAGATGTGCCCCGAGACCGGCCGCGTCAAGGCGCGCGCCGCCTTGCAGCGCGACCCTGCCGCGCCGATTTCGGTGCCATGCCGGACCCGACGCGCCGAGACGCCCCGCCCACCATCGACATGACGCTCGATGGCGACGTGCTCGCGCCACCCTCCCGATGGACAGTGCTGCGCCACTTCTGGCAAGCCCTGCCCCGCGGCGCCGTCCCGGCGTTGCTGCTCGGGATGGTGGCGGTGCTGGCCGGTGTCGTGATCCTGTTCGGTTTGGCGCTGCTGGTCCTGCCCGTCCTGCTCCTGCTGGGCGCGGTCGGTGTCGTGGCGCGCCTCGCCTCCCCGCGCCGGCAGGTCTGACATTCCCGCATGACCGTGCTCGTGACCGGTGCCGCAGGCTTCATCGGCATGCACGTGGCCGCCGCCCTGCTCGCCCGCGGCGAAGCGGTCGTCGGCATCGACAATCTGTCGACCTACTACGATGTCGGCCTCAAGCAGGCGCGTCTCGCCCGCCTGCTGCCGCACCGGGCGTTCCGCTTCGAGCATCTGGATCTCGCCGACAAGGAGGCGACGCTCGGCCTCGCCGATCGTCACGAGGCGATCGACCGCGTGATCCACCTGGCCGCCCAGCCGGGTGTCCGCCACTCGCTGGTCGACCCTTACGCGTACATCACCACCAACGTGCTGGGGCATCTGGTCGTGCTCGAACTCGCGCGCCGGCTCCCGCGCCTGAGCCACCTCGTCTACGCGAGTTCATCCTCGGTCTACGGCGGCAACGATCGGCTGCCGTTCGAGGAAACCGACGACGTGTCCCGCCCGGTCTCGCTCTACGCCGCGACCAAGCGCGCCGACGAGTTGATGAGCGAGACCTATCGCCACCTGTTCGGCCTGCCGCAGACCGGTCTCCGCTTCTTCACCGTCTACGGCCCCTGGGGGCGGCCCGACATGGCGGTCTACGCCTTCGCGCGCGCGATCCTCCGCGGCGAGCCGATCACCCTCTACGACGGCGGACGCCTCAGGCGGGACTTCACCTATGTCGACGACATCGTCGACGGCGTGCTCGGCGTCCTCGCCCATCCCCCGGGCGCCACCGCGCCCGCGCGCATCCTCAACGTGGGCCACCACCGCTCCGAAAGCGTCTCGACCCTGATCGGCCTGCTCGAGGCGTCGCTGGGCCGGGACGCGGTGATCGACATCGTGCCCCGCCCGGCGACCGAGGTGCTCGAGACCTTCGCGTCCCTCGACGCCATCGCGGCGCTGACCGGCTACGCGCCGAAGATCGAGCTCGCCGAGGGTGTCGGCCGTTTCGTCGCTTGGCTGCGCGACTACGAAGCGCTCGGCGCGCAGCCCGCCGCCGCCGCGATCAGCGCGTAGGAGCGGCGGCGGATCGCGGGGTCGAACGTCGCCGTGACCACCGCGACCTCCGCCGCCCCGAGCCGGTCCGCGAGACGCGCGAGACCCGCGACCACGGTGTCGCCGGTGCCGACGATCGCGTGCGCGCGCATCGACGCGACCCGGCTCTCCTCGGGCGGCGTCAGCGCGCGCGCGCCGAACGCCTCTGGCGGCGACAACGGCCCGTATCGGCCGCGATCGCGATCGAGCTGCCACGCCTCGCGCGACAGGTGCTGGAAGCGCGCCGCTGCCTCGGTCTCGGCCGCGACCGCGTAGACCGCGATCGCCGCGTGCGGGGCATCGAGCGCGGCACTCGGCCGGAACCGCGCCCGGTAGAGGTCGAGCGCCTCCTCGGCCCCGAGACCGTCACTGAAGAAATAAGCGAAGCAGTAGGGCAGTCCGAGATAGGCCGCGATCTGCGCGCCGCCGGTCGAGCTGCCGAGGATCCACACCGACGGCGACGTGGTCCCGGT
Organism: Acetobacteraceae bacterium; assembly: GCA_965199345.1. GTDB lineage: Bacteria > Pseudomonadota > Alphaproteobacteria > Acetobacterales > Acetobacteraceae > CAXTPV01. Next base: position 1,056,093 of record CBDARA010000002.1, on the reverse strand, counting down.
CGGCTCGGCGACGATGCTGCCGCCCGAAGCGGTGCCGAGCGCGTGTCCCGCGAGCAGCGCCTGCACCTCCTGGACGTGCAGCGGGAAGTTCTCCGCGTTCTCGCCGACCCTCGGGTTGAGCGCGTAGGCGGTCGCCATGTCCGAGCCGGGCGCCCGGCCGAGGCCGAGATCGATCCGGCCCGGCGCGATCGCGTCGAGCACGCGGAAACATTCCGCGACCTTCAGGCTCGCGTAGTGCGGCAGCATGATGCCGGCCGACCCGATCCGGATGCGGCTGGTCCGCGCCGCGAGCGCCGCCATCAGCACCTCGGGCGCGGTGCCCGCGACAGAGGGCGAATTGTGGTGCTCGCTCACCCAGAAACGCTCGTAGCCGAGCGCTTCGCAATGCGAGGCGAGCGTCAGCGTTTCGCGGATCGAGGCAGCGGGCTCGATGCCCTCCCGGATCGGCGACTGGTCGAGGACGGACAGCTTCATCGTGCCGACATGGGACGTCACGTCGCCGTTTGCGCGGCCGCTCAGTTGCCGAGCAGGGCGAACACCGCCGCGCCCGCGAGGAAGCCCACCACCGTGCCGTTGATCCGGATGTATTGCAGGTCGCGGCCGACCCGGAGCTCGAGCTTGTCGACCACGGCACGGTCGTCCCAGCCGGCGACGACGGTCGCGATGAAGTCGACCAGCCGCACCCGGGTCGCCGGCAGGGCGCGGATGACCGCGTTGACCATCATCGCGTCGGCGCGGCTGCGGAACGCCGCATCGGTCTGCAGGCGATGACCGACGCGGGTGAGGACCTCGTCGGCGAGCCGTGCGAGATGCCCATCGCCGCGCAGCGAGTCGTGCTCGAGCGCGCCCCGCAGACGCGCCCAGACGTCACCGCTCCACGCCGACACGGCCTCGTTGCTCACCATCTCGCGCACGCCCCGACCGAGTTCCTCGGCCCGTCCCGGCTCGTTCTCGAAGGCCGCGATCTGGCTGGTCAGCCATTGGTCGACCGCCTCGCTGATCTCGGGCGCCGCCGGGTTCAGCCCTTCGAGCTCGTTGTTCATCGCCGCCAGCACGCGTGTCGCGATCGAGCCGCCGAGCGCCCAGCCGACCAGCCGGCCACCCTGCTCGCGCACCCGCTCCTCGATCATCGATCGGAGCTGCGCCTCCTTCAGGTTGAGCGCCTGGCGAAGCTGCGTGACCACGAAGCCCACCATCGCCTGGTGCCGCTGACCGGCGACCAGGCCGCGCAGCGCGCGCGCGATCGCGAGGCCGAGCTCGCGGCCCTCGAACAGGGTCGGCACCAGCGTCCCGAACAGGCGCCCGGCACTGCCGTCCGACACGCTGCCGAGCACGGCCGGCATGGCGCCCGCGACCCGCGCGGCGAGCCGCCCGCGCAGCTCGGCGTCGGCGAGCAGGCCGCCGACCAGGCCGGGCAGGTCGAGCCGGCCGATCAGGCGCAGCAGCTCGGCCTCGGTGAACACGTGGTCGACCACGAACTGCCCGAGCGCGCGCCCGAGCCGCGCCTTCTGCCGCGGGATCACCGCGGTGTGCGGGATCGGCAGGCCGAGCGGCCGGCGGAACAGCGCGGTCACCGCGAACCAGTCGGCGAGGCCGCCGATGAACCCGGCACGGCAGGCCGCGCGGAACAACCCGGGCAGCGTTCCGTGCGGCAGGAACGCGCCACCGACCGCGCCCGCCGCCATGACGACGAGAAGCCCGGTCGCGACGGCGCGATGGCGCGCCAGCCGGCGCCGGAGCGCGAGCTCGTTGTCGTTCGTCGTCATGCTGGCGCGATCCTAGCATGGCCGGCGCACCCGGCACCGCCGCGCGGGCGCGTCACGTCCCCCGGCGCGGGAATGCCTCGCGCCCCTGCCGGGAGACCGCGCGCCCGTGTGCGGCTAAGCTTCACCACGACGAGACGGGACGGACGCATGGCGGATCGATGCATCACCGGCGCGACGCTGATCGAGCGCTTCGACGCGGCGCTCGCCGGCGGCCTCGCACGCCAGAGCGACGACCCGTTCGGCAACCCGGTGCTCGCCGTGGCACTCGCGATCGGCCGCGAGATCGAAGACGGCCTGATCGACGAGGCCTCGCTCGCGGACGCGATCGCGATCCTCCGCGACGACGCGTTCCGCCGCCGCGCGCTTCGGCTCGCGACCTATGTCGGGCTGACCGGCGAGCCGGCCGGCGAGCGCTTCCGGCAGATCGCCGAACGCCTCGTCCGCCCCGATCCGCACGACAGCCCCGTCCGTCTCGCGACCTTCCGCGAGGCGATCGAGCGGACCCGGTTCGCCGCCGTCTTCACCGCCCATCCGACCTTCGCGCTGCCGGCCGCCGTTTATCGCGCGCTCGTCTCGATCGCGACCGACGGCGCGACGGTGCCGTCGTTCCCGACCCACCGGCCGGAACCGATCACGCTCGGAACCGAGTTCGACCTCGCCGCCGACGCGATCGCGCGCGGCCGGGACGCGATCGACGCGTTCACGGCCGCGCTGCTGCGCGCGGCGCGCACCGTCTGGCCGCGGAACTGGCAGGAGCTGGCGCCGCGGCCGATCCTGCTCGCGAGCTGGGTCGGGTATGACACCGACGGGCGGACCGATATCGGCTGGAACGACACGCTCCGCCTCCGGCTCCGGATGAAGGAGATGCAGCTCGCCCGCACGCTCGCCGCGGTCGAGCCGGTCGCGAGCGCCGCCGCCCTCGCCGCCCGTCTCCGCGCCGCGCTCGAGACCGTCTCGGAGCAGGTCGCCGCCTGCCCCACGGGCAGCGATCCCGCCGAGGTCGCGAGCTTCGCGCGCGCGCTGATCGACCGGCGCGAGGAGGCGATCCTCGAGGCCGGCGCGCTCCTGCCGCTGTTCCAGGCCGCCGCCGACGGTCTCGATCCCGCCGCCGACGATGACGCGCTCCGCCTCGCGGTCGCCCGCGCCGGCCTGCTGTCGCACGGGCTCGGCCTCGCCCACACCCACATGCGGCTGAACGCGACCCAGATCCACAACGTCGCCCGACAGCGGCTCGGCATCAGCGACAATCCCGACGATGCGTCCCGCCGTCGCGCCCTGCTCGCCCGCATCAACGAGGCGCTCGAGGAGACCGAGACCACCGCGTTCGACCTCGGCGCGCTGCTCGCCGAGCAGGCGTCGGCGGCGCGGCTGATGATGGTCGCCGCCACGATGATCAAGCACATCGACCGCGCGACGCCCGTCCGCTTCCTCATCGCCGAAACCGAGAGCGGCTACACGCTGCTCTGCGCGCTCTGGCTCGCGCGCCTGCTGGGCATCGAGGGGCAGATCGAGATCAGCCCGCTGTTCGAAACGGCGGAGGGGCTCGAGCGCGGCATACGGGTGGTCGAGGAGGCGCTGCGCAGCCCGCACTACCAGGACTACGTCCGCGCGACCGGACGGCTCTGCCTTCAGTTCGGCTATTCGGATTCCGGCCGCTATGTCGGCCAGATGGCCGCCACCTACCAGATCGAGCGCCTGCGGCTGAAGATCGCCGACCTGCTGGCCGCGCGCGGGCTCGGCGGCATCGAGGTGGTCCTGTTCGACACCCACGGCGAGAGCATCGGCAGGGGCGGCCATCCCGGGTCGCTCGCCGACCGGCTCGCCTATTTGTCGCCGGCCTGGACGCGGGCCAATTTCGGCCGCGCGGGCGTCGCCATCCGCGAGGAAAGCGCGTTCCAGGGCGGTGACGGATACGCTTTCTTCGGCACGCCGGCGCTCGCCGAGGCGACGGTCGCCACCATCGCCGGACACGCCTACGGCGCCGGCAACGAGACGGGCGACCCGATCTACGAGGATCCCGATTTCGCGGCGGATTTCTTCTCGACGATCGCGAGCTCGATGGGGGCGCTCGTCGAGGATCCCGGCTACGCGGCGCTGCTCGGCGCGTTCGGGCCAGCGCTGATCGACAAGACGGGCTCGCGTCCCGCCGCGCGGCAGACGGACGCGAGCGGCGCGCGCCCGGGCATCCGCCACCCGCGCGAACTCCGCGCGATCCCGAACAACGCCATCCTGCAGCAACTCGGCTGGTGCGCGAACACGCTGCAGGGTCTCGGCGCCGCCGCCGCCCGGCATCCGGAGGCATTCGAGCGGCTGCGTGCCGAGAGCCCGCGCTTTCGCCGCGCGCTCGACTTCGCGCACGCCGCCCTCGTCCATTCCAATCGCGACGTCCTGCGCGCGGCCGTGGTGATGCTCGACCCGGGCACCTGGCTCGACCGCGCGGCCAACACGCGCGACCTCGCCCAGCGCCACGCGCTCGTGCATGTCGCACACGGCCTCAAGCGGCTCGATCTCTGGGCCTCGACGCAGGCCATGCTGCATCGGATCGAGGACGACAACCTCAACCTGCGCGATGCCTGGCCGGACGCGCCCGGCATGACGCCGCGCGAGATGCTGCTACACGCGATCCGCCTCGCGCTGATCGAGCGCATCTGGCGCCTCGCCGCCGCCATCCCGTACTTCGCCCCGCGCGGCGGCCTCACGCGCGACGGGCTCGAGGATCAGATGCTGCGCCTCGACGTGCCGGCCTCGCTCGCCGAGCTTCGCCGCATCTTCCCGCACGCGACCGAGGACGCCGGACGGTTCGATTTCCGCGAGCCGAGCGGGCCGCAATCGGCCGGCGCCTACGCGCGCGAGCACGCGACGCTGTTCGAACCGATCGAACGCCTGTTCGGCCTCGTCCGCGAGGTCGGCACCGCGATCATGCACGAGAACGGCGCCTTTGGCTGAGCGGCCGCGTGTCCGCCTCACCGAGGACGAACCGGCGCGCGGCGAGCCGATCGAGGCGGCGCCCGGGATCTGGCGCATCGTCGCCGCGAACCCGGGGCCGATGACCTATCACGGCACCAACACCTGGCTGGTCGCCCACGGCGCCGGCGACCGGCTGGCGCTGATCGATCCGGGACCGGACGACCGCAACCATCTCGACGCGGTCCTCGCCTTCGGCGCGGGCCGGATCGACCGCGTGCTGGTCAGCCACGCCCATGGCGACCATGTCGGCGCCGCACCGCGCCTCGCCGAGCGCCTCGGTCTGCCGATCGAAGGACATGTCGACCTGTTCGCGCGCGCCGAGCTGCCGACCGGGCGCGTGCTCGCGGACGGCGACCGTGTCGCCGGCCTCGAGGTCGTGCACACGCCCGGTCACGCGCAGGAGCATCTGTGCTTCGCCCGCGAGGCGGACGGCATCCTGTTCACGGCCGATCACGTCATGGGCTGGTCGACCTCGGTCGTGCCACCCCCGCCCTGGGGCGACGCGTCGGACTATCTGGCCTCGCTCGACAAGCTGATCGCCCGAGAGGACCGTCTGCTGCTGCCGGGGCACGGACCGGCGATCACCCGGCCGCGGGAAGCGATGCGGACGCTCTACGCCCAGCGGCTGAGGCGCGAGCGGGACGTGATCGCGGCACTCGCGGCGATCGGGCCGGCCAGCGTCGACGCGCTGACCGCCCGACTTTATCCCACGCTCAAGCCAGGGCTCGACATGGCCGCCCGCGCGAACGTCCAGGGCTTCCTCGCCAAGCTCGCCGGCGAGAACCGCGCCCGCGAGCGGGACGCGCTCTGGTCAGCCATAGGGCCGGCCGTAGAAGGCGCCGACCGGGTAGAACGGCCGGTAGGCTAGGACCGGGCGGCGATAGAACACGACCGGCGGCCGGTACACCACCACCGGCCGCGCGACGAGGAACGGGCGATAGACCGGCACCGGATAGAACACCGGCGGCGGCGGCAGCGCCGCATAGACCACGGGCGGCGCCGAACGCCGGACGACGCGGCGATGATGCACCACGTGCCGCACCGCCGTCCGGCACGGACAGCACGTCACCCCCGTGCCGATCCCGCCGAGGAGCGGCGACGCTCCGCCATCATGCGCGAGGGCGCCGGCGAGCGGGTCGGCGTTCGAAGCCGCGCGCACCGGCGCGGGCGTGTTGGCCGGCAATGGCGCGGGCGTCGGCGCCAGCGGTGCGCCATGGACGGTGAGGCTGCCGGCGCCGTTGGTCGCGGGCGCCTGCGCGAAGGCGCCGCCCGCGGCCGCGATCGCCGCCGACGCGGCAAGGATGATAAGCGGGTTGCGCATGGCATCTTCCCTCGACGTGAGGCGGACAGATACGCGATCGGATTGCGGCGGCAATCGGGCCCGACTGTTTCGTAACGTGCGGCGCGGCGGGCGTCATTCCACGGGCCGGCCGATCGGGACCGGGCGTGCGCGACGTTGGGCGAGGAAGACGGGTCCGAGACGCTCGCCGCGGACCCGTCCTCCTCGCCGGGAGGCGATCAGGCGCTCTTGGCCATGATCTCGTCGGCGATGTTGCGCGGCACCGGATCGTAGTGGTGGAACTGCATCGTGAACGAGGCGCGGCCCTTGGTCATCGAGCGCAGATCCGAGATGTAGCCGAACATTTCCTTGAGCGGCACGTGTGCCCGCACCATCACCGTCGAGCCGGACGATTCCTGGCTCTGGATCATGCCGCGACGCCGGTTCAGGTCGCCGACCACGTCGCCGACATGGTCCTGCGGCGTCGTGCACTCCACGTCCATGATCGGCTCGAGAATGACCGGACCGGCCTTCTTCATGCCTTCGCGGAAGCAGGCCTTCGACGCGATCTCGAACGCGAGCGCCGAGCTGTCGACATCATGATACTTGCCGTCGACCAACGTATACTTGAAGTCGACCGTGGGGAAGCCGGCGAGCACGCCGGTGTCGGCCTGCACGCGGATGCCCTTCTCGACCGCCGGGATATACTCCTTCGGCACCGAACCGCCGACGACCTTGTTCTCGAAGCTGATGCCGACGTTCCGCTCGACCGGCGCGAACACGACCTTCACCTCGGCGTACTGCCCCGACCCACCCGACTGCTTCTTGTGAGTGTAGGTCTCGGTGTGTTCCTTGGTGATCGTCTCGCGATAGGCGACCTGCGGCGCACCGATATTCGCCTCCACGCCGTATTCGCGGCGGAGACGGTCGACGATGATCTCGAGATGGAGCTCGCCCATCCCGGACAGGATGGTCTGGCCGGTCTCCTGGTCGGTCTTGAGACGGAGCGAGGGATCCTCGCCCGCGAGCTTCTGCAGCGCGAGCGTCATCTTCTCGACGCTGTCCTTGGTCTTCGGCTCGACCGAGATGTCGATGACCGGAACCGGGAACGCCATCCGCTCCAGCACCACCGGATCGGCGCCGTCGGCGAGCGTGTCGCCGGTCTGGGTGTCCTTGAGGCCGACGAAGGCGGCGATGTCGCCCGCGTGGACCTCCTTGATCTCGGCGCGCTTGTCGGCGTGCATCTGAAACATGCGTCCGATGCGCTCCTTGTGGCCCTTGGTCGTGTTCTGGACCTGATCACCCGACTTCAGCACGCCGCGATAAACGCGCACGAAGGTCAGCGTGCCGTACTTGTCGTTGATGATCTTGAACGCGAGGCCGGCGAACTTCCCGTGCGGATCGACCGGGATCACCTGCAGCGTGTGCTCGTCGACCTCCTCGTCCTCGGGCGGGGCGACGCGAATGCCCTCGACGTCGTTGGGCGCCGGGAGATAGTCGAGCACCGCATCGAGCAACGGCTGCACGCCCTTGTTCTTGAACGCCGTGCCGCACAGAACCGGCCGGAACGCGCCGGCGATGGTGCCCGTCTTGATCGCGCGCTTGAGCGTCGCGACCGAAACGTCGCCGTGCTCGAAATACTCCTCCATGCCCTCGTCATCGACCGCGAGCGCGGTGTCGAGCAGGGTCTGGCGGGCCTCCTTGGCGCGCTCCTCGAGATCGGCCGGGATCGGCTCGTCGTGGAACTTCGCGCCGAGCTCGCCGCCCTCCCAGATGATCGCCTTCATCTCGACCAGATCGACCACGCCGAGGAAACCGTCCTCCACGCCGATCGGCAGCTGCAAGGGCAGCGCGATGATGTCGAGCTTCTCCTTCAGCGTGTCGAAGGCGCGGTAGAAATCGGCGCCGGTGCGATCGAGCTTGTTGATGAAGATGACCCGCGGGACATTGTAGCGGTCGGCGAGACGCCAGTTGGTCTCGGACTGCGGCTGCACGCCGGCGACGCCCTCGATGATGAACACCGCGCCGTCGAGCACGCGCAACGAACGGTTCACCTCGATATTGAAATCGATATGGCCGGGCGTGTCGATGATGTTGATGCGGTGGTCCTTCCACTCGCACGTGACCGCGGCCGAGGTGATCGTGATGCCGCGCTCGCGCTCCTGCTCCATGTAGTCCGTCGTGGTGTTGCCGTCGTGCACCTCGCCGATCTTGTGCGACACGCCGGTGTAGAACAGGATCCGCTCGGTCGTCGTGGTCTTGCCCGCATCGATATGCGCGGTGATACCGATGTTGCGGATCTTCGAGAGTTCGGAGTGGCCGGACACGGGTAATCCTCCAGGGGCGGACCGGCGAACGCCGAGGAGCGCGCCTCCTGCCTCACATCAAGGGTCAACGCCCGGATGGTTCGAGGACGAGGCGCGCCGGCAACCCACCGGACGAGAGATCAACGATTTCGACGTCGGGCCTCACATGCGTGAGGCGACGCCGGATTGCAAGCGGATCGCGAGCCGCCGCTCAGGCTGCGGCGGTGGCGGCCTTGCGTGCCCGAGCCTTCTCGATGCGGCGCTTGAGCGCACGCGCCTCGACCGGGAGCTTGAGGTTCGACATGCCGAGCAGGTAGGCGTCAAGTCCGCCATTGTGCTCGATCGTCCGGAGCGCGTTGGTGGTCAGACGCAGCGGCACCTGACCGCCGAGCGCATCCGAGACCAGAGACGCCTCCTGCAGGTTGGGCAGGAAACGGCGACGGGACTTGTTGTTGGCGTGGCTGACATTGTTGCCGGTCAGCACACCCTTGCCCGTGATCTGGCAGCGGCGTGACATTGTCTATACCCCGGGAGAGCGCGAAGAAAAACGGCTTATGCGGGCTCCGCCGCCGCCTCGTCAAGGTCGGGCGCGGGCCGGTCCGTCGCGTCACGCGCGCGACGCTGGTTCCTCGTCCGACAGATCCTCGAACTGTCCGGACCGCACCGCGTCGGTCGCCTGGCCGAGCACGCCGAGCAGTGCACGCTTGCCGAGCGTCCGGCTGAGCAGGCCCATCGAGCCGCCGAGCAGCGCGGAGGCGATCGCGAGCGGCGGCAGATCCTTGTCCATCAGGTGACGGATCAGCTGATCGACCATCTTGCCGGCCTGTTCGAGTTCCTGCGGCAAGGCCTCCGTCTCGCTCGACACCTGCCCCGCCCGTCCAGCCCCGATCATGTGTCAATCCCGGTTTCCATCAACGAAACATGGGCGCGAGGACGGACGATCCAATCCCCGCGGCCCGGCTCGAGGCTCCCTCGGGTGGCCTGCCTCAGGCCAGCACGCTGTCGCCGATCTGGGCGGCCTCGGCCTGGATCCGCCACATTCCCGCATACAGGCCGTCGGCGGCCAGCAACGAGGCATGCGAACCGCGCTCGACGATCTGTCCGCCGTCGAGGACGATGATCTCGTCGGCATCGACGACCGTCGACAGGCGGTGCGCGATCACCAGCGTCGTCCGCCGCGCCGAAACCGCCGCGAGCGCCGCCGCGATCTCGCGCTCGGTCGCGGTGTCGAGCGCGCTGGTGGCCTCGTCGAGCACCAGGATGCGCGGATCCTTCAGGATCGTCCGCGCGATCGCGACGCGCTGCTTCTCGCCGCCCGAAAGCTTCAGCCCGCGCTCGCCCACCCGCGTGTCGTAGCCGTCCGGCAAAGTGACCACGAAGTCGTGGACCTGCGCGAGCCGCGCCGCAGCCTCGATCTCGTCCTGCGACGCCCCGATCCGCCCGTAGGCGATGTTGTACCGTATGGTGTCGTTGAACAGCACGGTATCCTGCGGCACGACCCCGATCGCCGCCCGCAGGCTCGCCTGCACGCAGTCCCGGACATCGAGCCCGTCCACCTCGACCGCGCCTTCGGACACATCGTAGAAGCGGAACAGCAGCCGGCTGATCGTCGACTTGCCGGCGCCGGTCGGGCCGACGATCGCGACCTTGCCGCCTGGCGGCACGGCGAACGACACGTCCTTCAGGATCTCGCGGTCCGGCCGGTAACCGAAGCGGACGTTCTCGAAACGGAGCGCCGCCGGCGGCGCCGAACTCAGGCTCGGCGAGAGCGTGCGCGCGGCCGGCCGGTCCTCGATCTCGCGATGTTCCGTGAGCAGCCGGAACATCTGCTCCATGTCGACCACGCTCTGGCGCAGCGTCGCGTAGACGAAGCCGAGGAAGTTGAGCGGCAGGTAGAGCTGCATCAAATAGGTGTTGACGAGCACGAACTTGCCGACGCTCAGCCGGCCTGCGACCACGCCGTCGGCGGCCATCAGCATGACGACGGCGAGAGCCAGCGAGATAATCACCGCCTGTCCGATGTTGAGCGCGTTCAGCGACACCTGCGTCCGCACGGCGGCGCGCTCGTAACGCGCCTGGGCGTCGTCGAACCGGCGCTCCTCGTGCAGCTCGTTGCCGAAATACTTGACCGTCTCGTAGTTCAGCAGGCTGTCGATCGCCTTCGAGCTCGCCTCGCTGTCGACCTCGTTCATCGCGCGCCGGATCTTCATCCGCCACGTCGTGAAGCCGACCGTGAAACCGACATAGGAGGCGACCGCGCCGAGCGAGACCGCGGCGAACCGCCAATCGGTGTTGAACCAGATGAAACCGGTGACGAGCAGCGCTTCGACCAGCGTCGGCACGATGTTGAACACGCCGAGCCGCAGCGTCGCCTCGATCGCCACCTGGCCGCGCTCGATCGCGCGGCTGATGCCGCCCGTCTGGCGATCGAGGTGGAAACGCAGCGACAGCGCGTGCAGGTGGCGGAACGTCTCGACCGACACGCGCCGGATGATCCGCTGCTTGACCCGCGCGAACACAGCGTCGCGCAGCTCGCCGAAGGCGCCGGACGCGATCCGGAGCCCGCCATAGGCGACGATCAGCCCGATCGGCACCGCGAGCACGCCGCCGACGCCGTGATGGTGCGACAACCGGTCGACCGCGCGGGAGTAGACCAGCGGCACGATGACGGTCGCGAGCTTCGCCGAGAGCAGGAAGACCATCGCGAGGACGACACGGGACCGCGTGCCCCAATCGCCTCGCGGCCACAGATACGGCAGCAGATGCCGCAGCGCCGCGCCGGCCGACGCAGGGATCGCCCGGCCGCCGGTCGCATAGCCCGTTCGAGGCTCGTGCCCCCTACCATCCCTGCGCATGCGGCGCATTTGGCCCTAGCGCGCGTGCTTGCAAAGGAGCGACCTCCTCGTGGACGACGAACAGCTCCTCGGCTTCGGCCGTCACCTCGATCATTGCAACAGCGCGATCCTGCCCGGCGGCCGCCTCCGCCTCCTCCTTGGAGACGCGCCGATCGGCTTCGTGCCGCCGCAGTTCCCGTCGGACCCGCTGGTGGCCGACCTGTTCGGCCCCGGCCCGGACGCCGCCTCGGTCCGGATCGAGGCCGCCGCGCTCGAGGCCGCCGCGCGGCGTCTCGCCGAAGCGGGACGGATCCGCTGGCGATCGGAGGATTTCGACGTGCGTCGCGACGACACCGGCAGCGTCATCGCGACGCTCGACCGCGGCGCGCTGCCCGAGTTCGGCATCACGGCCACCGGCGTCCACCTCAACGGCCTGGTGGAACGCCACGACGGCACCTTCCTCTGGGTCGCGCGCCGCGCCGCCGACAAGCTGCTCGACCCGGGCAAGCTCGACCATCTGGCCGCAGGCGGCGTGCCGGCCGGGCTCGGACCGCGCGAGACGCTCGCCAAGGAGGCCGAGGAGGAATGCGGCCTGGACGCCGACCTGCTCGCCGGCGCCGACGAGGTCGCGACCATCCGCTATGCCATGGACCGCCCCGAAGGCCTGCGGCGCGACACGCTGCGGTGCTTCGACGTCGTGCTGCCGGAGGCCTGGCGTCCGGAGGCCCGCGACGGCGAGGTCGAGGCCTTCGAGCTGTGGCCACTGCCGCGCGTGTTCGTCGCCGTGCGCGACGGGGAGGCGTTCAAGTTCAACGTCAACCTGGTGCTGATCGACCTGTTCCTCAGACGCGGACTGATCGATGTCGCCAGCGCCGCCGGCAGCAAGCTCGCGTCCGGGCTGGCAGGGCGGTGGCAGGCGCGCTGACGCGGCGCCCGGACCGACGCGCGGGGGGTCCGCGACGCGATCCGGGCACGCAGGAACGCGTCGAGATCAGTGCAGGATGATCTCGACGCGGCGGTTCTGCGGCTCGCGCACGTTCGGGCCGGTGGGCACGAGGAGGTGCGTGTCGCCGTAGCCGTGCACGTCGATCGCGCCGGTCGGCACGCCGTCCCGCACGAGCTCGGCCCGGACGCTGTCGGCGCGTCGGATCGAGAGGCGGAGGTTGTACTCCTGGCCGCGACGGCCGGGGAGCGCGTGCGAGGTGTCGGCGTAGCCGTTGACCTCGATCTGCGTGGTCTGCACGCGGGTCGAGTTCTGGGCGGCCTCGGCGACGATCTGGCGCGCGCGTGGCGTCAGGTACGACTTGTCCCAGTCGAAGAACACGAGATAGGTGCGGGCGGGCGCCGGCGCGGGCGCCACGACCGGCGCGGGGGCCGACGGCGGCGGCGGCGGCGCGGCGTTGAACGCGTAGGCGACGCCGACCGTGAACAGATGCACGAAATCGTCTTTCTGCAGGCCGATCGGTCCTTTGACGATGGCGCCCGCGACGCGGTTGTAGAAGACGCTGTTCAGGTCGCCGGGGTCGTGGATGCCGACGATGCGGTAGTCCGCGGTGAACGCGAGACCCGGGATCGCCGCGATCGGGAAGGCCGCCCCGACGATGCCCTCGTAGGCGAAATTGGCGCCCGATGTGCCGCCGATGTGATGCAGATCACCGTTCGAGAGCATGACCGGTAGGTTGACGTGGGTCCAGAGCGCGCCTTCGCCGACGCCGATGTAGGGACTGAACGCCGTGATATTCATCCCGAAGTTCGGCAGCTTGAACGCGTAGAGTTCTTCGAGGAAGGCGCCATAGCTGTCCTGATGTCCCGTCTGCACCGACGGCACCGGCAGCTTTACGATGTTGTTGACGTTGTTGTAGTCGTAAGCGCCGAGAACGTCGACCTGGAAGCCGTTGGTGAACGCCCAACCGACCGCGGCGGCGCTGATGAAGCCGTCGGTCCAGCGTTCCGTCGCCGGCCCCGGACCGAGCGGTCCATCCTGCGGATTGACGGCAATATTCTGCAGGATCGAGTAGCCGCCGGCGAGGCCGACATACGGCGTCCCGCCCGAGAAGCCGTCCATGAACGATCCCGAGGCCGGCCGTGCGGGCTGCTGCGCGAGCGCAGCACCCGCACCCGACAGGGCAGACGCGAAGGCGATGATACCGAAACATTTTTTCACGAGAAGGGTCTCCGGCAGGGGCCCCGCACGCTGGCGCTGTGTTCTGATCGGAATGTTCCGCACGCCGTGTGGTCTGACAATCCCGTCGGACGCCGCGGCATGAGCTTTGCTGGACGCTGTGACATTCAAAGCCCAGACAATCGATTGCGGACTCTCCGACCTTGGCGAGATCAACGGCCGAAACGACCTGCGAATGGTGGCTGCCGGCTCTCGAGGGCCGTACGGGACCGCTTTATCAGGGCATCGCGACCGCGATCGCCGATGCCGTGCGTGACGGCGATCTTCTCGCCGGCGATCGCCTGCCGCCGCATCGGCTGTTGGCCAGGCTGCTCTCGATCGACGTCACCACGGCGACGCGCGCCTATGCCGAAGCCCAGCGACAGGGCCTGATCGAGAGCCATGTCGGTCGCGGCACCTTCATCCGCGCCGAGGCGCCGCTGCTGCAATCGCGTCGCCGGCACGGACCGATCGTCGACCTGTCGATGAATTTGCCGCCCGTGCCGGAAGACCCGAGCCTTCGGACCATCCTGCGCGAAGGGCTCGATCGCGTGCTGCGCCGGCAGGACCTGGCGGCGATGATGACCTATCACTGGGACACCGGCAGCGCGGAGGACCGCACCGCAGGCGCCGCCTGGCTCAGGCCGTGTCTCGATCGCATCGATCCGCAGCGGATCCTGGTCTGCCCCGGCGCGCAGAGCGGCATGCTGGCAGTGGTCTCGAGCCTCACGCGGCCCGGCGACGTCGTGCTCACCGAAAGCGTCACCTACCCGGGAATACGGGCTCTTGCCGCCCAGTTCGACGTGACGCTCGCGGGCGTGCCGATCGACGACGAAGGCTTCGTTCCCGACGAACTCGATCGCATGTGCCGCGAGTTGCGCCCGCGGCTGATCTACTGCAATCCGACGATACAGAACCCGACCACGGCGACCATGTCGCTCGCGCGTCGCCGCGACATCGTCGCCGTCGCCCGCGTCTACGGCACACCCATTCTCGAAGACGACGCCTACGGTCTGTTGCCGAGCGATCCGTATCCCGCACTCGCCTCGTTCGCGCCCGAGCTCGTCTTCTATCTGGCGACCACCGCCAAGGCACTGACGCCGGGCCTGCGTGTCGCCTATCTCGTGAGCCCGAGCAAGACCGAGCGAGAGCGCTTCACCGCTGCCGTTCGCGGCAGCGTGCAGATGGGATCGGGTCTGCTCACCGGGCTCGCGACCACCCTGATCCGCTCGGGTGACGCGGGACTGTTGCTCGACGCGATCCGCAAGGAAGCGACCACGCGCCAGTCGATCGCCGCGGCCGCACTCTCCCGCTACGACATCGTCGCTCATCCCGAAGGGCTGCATGTCTGGCTGCGTCTGCCGTCGATCTGGAAAGCGGCCGATTTCGTCGACGTCGTGCGGCACCACGGTCTCGCACTCGTCGCCGACGACGTCTTCCGCGTCGGCCGCGAGACGGCAAACGCGGTTCGCCTCGCGCTCGGCGCCGCGTCCAGTCGCGCGCAATTGGAAACCGCGGTGTCGGCGTTGGCGACGGCGATCGAAGGCAAACTCCCGGAGGGTCGTGGCCAGATTGTCTGATCGCGATTGTAAGCACACGGTTTTGTGATATCAAGCCTTCGAGCGCCGAGTTCGCGTGTTCCCGGGCGGATGCACGTTTCGCGTGCATGAACCGCCTGTGTCTAAGGCATAGCGCAAGGATCTGGTCGCCACGCTGCTCGGATGTCTGGTATTTGGCCATAAGCGTCCGGATCGTGCGCATCGGCTCCGCACGATGCCGGCTGTCATTGTTGGCCTTGAGGCACTGGCGCCGAAAGCGCCAAGATCGCGTGTCCGGGCAATCCGCCCGTCAACGCCGAACAGCGCAAAACCGGAGTGACGCGATGCCGCCGGTCGAATATCCCAAGCACAAGGTCGGCGACGCCCTCGTCGACTACGAAGAAAAGGTCTTCGAGGACGTCAAGGCCGAGCCCGGCCAGAAGGCGCTCGTCACCTTCCACACCGTCGCCTTCGAAGGCTCGATCGGCCTCGTGAACCTGCTGCAGGCAACCCGGTTGCAGCGAAAAGGGTTCGAAACGAGCATCCTTCTCTACGGTCCCGGCGTGACGCTCGGCGTGTTGCGGGGCTTCCCGCGTCTCGGCGACGAGGCGTTTCCGGGGCATCAGAACTTCAACAACCAGATCCGGAAATTCATGGAGGAGGGTGGCAAGGTCTATGCCTGCCGCTTCTCGCTGCAGGCCCTCTACGGCCATGGCGAGCCGTCGCTCATGGAGGGGATCAAGCCGATCAATCCGCTCGACGTCCTCGACTGCATCCTGCTGCACAAGCGCGACAATGCCTTCGTGCTGGACAGCTGGACGGTCTGACCGATGGCGGGACGGACGGTCCGCGCCGCCGCGGTGCAGCTCTGCCCCGTGCTGACCGACGCGACCGGCACGGTCGCGAAGGTTCTCGCGACCCTCGGCGATCTCGCCTCGCAAGGTGTCGAGCTCGCCGTGTTCCCGGAAACGTTCGTTCCCTATTATCCCTACTTCGCCTTCGTCCGGCCGCCCGCCTCGATCGGCGCGGAACATCTCCGCCTCTACGAGAACGCGCCGAGCGTGCCCGGTCCGGTCACCGACGCCGTGTCCGAGGCGGCCCGGCGTCACGGCATGGTGGTCGTGCTCGGCGTCAACGAGCGCGACCACGGGTCGCTCTACAACACCCAGCTGGTGTTCGATGCCGACGGCACGCTGTGCCTGAAGCGTCGCAAGATCACGCCGACCTACCACGAGCGGATGATCTGGGGTCAGGGCGACGGCGCCGGGCTGAAGGTCGTCGAGACCGCCTGCGGCCGCGTCGGCGCGCTCGCCTGCTGGGAGCACTACAATCCCCTCGCCCGCTACGCCCTGATGGCGCAGCACGAGGAGATCCATTGCGCGCAGTTCCCGGGATCGCTGGTCGGGCAGATCTTCGCCGATCAGATGGAGGTGACCCTCCGTCACCATGCGCTCGAGGCCGGCTGCTTCGTCGTCAACGCGACCGGCTGGCTGCACGACGAGCAGGTCACGGAACTCGCGCGCGACTTCTCCGATCGCGACCGTCCGGCGCTCACCCGGGCGCTGCGCGGCGGCTCGTTCACCGCCATCGTCTCGCCGGAAGGACAGATCCTCGGCACGCCGGTCACCGAGGGCGAAGGCAGCGTCATCGCCGATCTCGACCTCGACCTCGTGACCAAGCGCAAACGCATGATGGACAGCGTCGGCCATTACGCGCGACCCGAACTCCTGTCCCTCCTGCACGACGCGCAGCCGGCCCGAACGGTCTGGACGCGCGCCAAGCCCACGGGAATTGCACTCGATGACCCTCCCCGCATCGCTACCGCTGTCGAGCCGAACGCTGATCACGGAGCTGCAATCGCTCGGGATGCGGCTGACTGACGATGCCGCGCGCGGCGGGAGGCGGGGCGGCGCGGGTCCGTCGGATCATCGCGCCGTGACGGTGGCGGGCCAGACGATCATGGTCCCGATCCACACCGCGAACGCGCGGCACTCGCCGTTCGCCGCGGCGCCGCCCGACGGAAACGGAGCGAGCACGCTCGAGCGCGACGGCGAGACGGTCGGCCGCATCGTGTTCCCGCAGGCGCCGCGATTCTACGCGCTCTCCACCCTCGACGGCGTGCCCTACTGGAAGATCGCGCTGCTGCACGGTCGCGACGTGCTCGCGACCACCGTGCTGCAGGAGTGCGTGCGCATGCGCGACAGCCGCACCGCATGCCAGTTCTGCGCCATCGGGCAGAGTCTCGCCGCCGGCCGCACCATCGCCCGCAAGAGCCCCGAGCAGCTCGCCGAGGTCGCGCGCGCCGCGATGCTGCTTGATGGCGTGCGCCACATGGTCATGACGACCGGCACCCCCAACACGACCGATCGCGGCGCCGCCGTGCTGGCGGAAAGCGCGTTCGCGGTGAAGTCGGCGGTTCCGCTGCCGATCCAGGCGCAATGCGAACCGCCTCGCGATCACGCCTGGTTCCGGCGGCTTCGCGACGCCGGCGTCGACACGCTCGGCATGCATCTCGAGGCGGCGACCGACCGGGTGCGCCGGAGCATCATGCCGGGCAAGGCCAACGTTCCGGTCGCACGCTATCTCGACGCCTTCGCCGACGCCGTCGCCGTGTTCGGCCGCGGGCAGGTCAGCACCTACATCCTCGCCGGGCTCGGCGACACCGAGGACGAGATCCTCGATCTGTCGCGCACGCTGATCGGGCTCGGCGTCTACCCGTTCGTCGTGCCGTTCGTGCCGATCTCCGGCACGCCGCTCGAGCAGCACCCATCGCCGGACGCCGCCTTCATGCGTCGCGTGCTGGCGCCGCTCGGCGCGATGCTGCGGCAAGCGGAGCTCACCGCCGACCGGGCCAAGGCGGGCTGCGGCCGCTGCGGCGCCTGCTCGACGCTGTCGGCCTACGAGCGCGCCGAGCAGGCCGCATGAACCTCTGGCAGGACGCGCCACGGGAGTTCCGACCGTCCGAATTCCGCATCCGGCGCGCGACGCTCCCCTACGAGGTGCTCGGCCACCATCGGTGCCGCCGGGAAGCCTTCTGCGTCGAACAGCAGGTCTTCGCAGCGAGCGACCGGGACGCGCTCGATGACGGCACCGCCATCCCGATCGTCGCGGTGTCGTGCCTGCTCGGCCAGGGTGACGCGGTGGTCGGCGCGGTGCGGATCCACGAGGCGGCCGAAGGGCATTGGTGGGGCTCGCGGCTCTGCGTCTCGCGCGCGATGCGCGGCGCCGGACGCATCGGCGCCGAGCTGATCCGGTTCGCGGTGTCGACCGCCGCCGCCGAAGGCTGCAGCCGTTTCCACGCGCATGTGCAGGTCCAGAACGTGGCGATGTTCGAGCACCTGCACTGGCGCGTCCTCGGCGAGGCGACCCTGCACGGTCGCCCGCACGCGCGCATGGAGGCCGACCTCGCCTTCTACCCGCCGCTCGCCGGGCCCGACATCCTCCACATCGCACCCGTCGCGCACGATCGCGCCGGCGCCGCGCGCGCGCGGCTTTCGTCCTGATGCCGCTCGACGCCGCCGGTCTCGAAAACCTCGCCGACACGCTCCGCGCCGGTCGCGGTCTCGCGCACAAGGGCGACATCGGACCCGTGTTGCAGCGGCTCGGCCTCGATCTCGCGTCGCGCGACGCGGGCGACGACTGCGCCGCGATCCCGGACGGCGACGGTCACCTGCTGTTCGCGATCGAGGGCTTCCTCAACGAGTTCGTCGCGGCCGACCCATTCTTCGCCGGCTGGTGCGGCGTGATGGTCAATGCGAGCGACGTCGCCGCCATGGGCGGCCGCGCGATCGCGATCGTCGACGCGGTCTGGACCGACGGGGACGCCGCCGCCGCCTCGCTGCTCGACGGGCTGCGCGCGGCCGCCGAGACCTACGGCATCCCGGTCGCCGGCGGACACACCAACACCCGGAACGCCTCCGGCAGCCAGTTCGCGGTCGCCATCCTCGGCCGCGCCCGCGCGCTGCTCACCTCGTTCGATGCACGCCCCGGGCACGATCTGGTCGCCGCGATCGACCTCCGCGGCACCATGCGGCTGCCGAGCCCGTGGTGGGACGCGAGTTCGGCCGCCGCAAGCGACGGCGAGGCCGAACGCCTGCGCGGCGACCTCGCGCTGCTGCCCGCGCTCGCCGAGGAGGGCCTCTGCCGGGTCGCGAAGGACATCAGCATGGGTGGGCTGATCGGCACCGCGGCGATGCTGGCCGACGCGTCCGGGATCGGCTGCACGATCGACCCACTGGCAGTGCCGCGGCCGGACGGCATCGACCTCGCGCTCTGGCTCACCGCCTTTCCAAGCTACGGCTTCCTGCTCGCGACCGCGCCGGCGGACACGGCGACCGTGGTCGCGCGCTTCGCCGCCCGCGGCATCGCGGCGGCGGCGATCGGGCGCTGCGACGCCTCGCGACAGGTGCGGCTCGGCTCGCCCGCGCTCGGCGACGTCACGATCCGCGACCTTTCCCGCCACGCGCTGCTCGGCTGAGCGAACTCGCGTGCGGATCGGCATTTTCACCCATTCCACCATCCCGCGCGGCGGCGTCGTGCACGCGGTCGAACTCGCCGATCGCCTCGCGGCGCTCGGCCATGACGCCACCGTGATCGCGCCCGGTCGGGAGGGCAGCGCCTTCTTTCGCGACGGTCCTGCCAGCCGACGGATCGTCGGCGTGACGCGAGGCCGCGACCTTGCCGAGGATGTCGCGCACCGGATCGAGGCGATCGCCGGTGCCTTCGCGTCGCGGGACGCGGACTGCTTCGATGTCTGGCACGCGCAGGACCCGATCTCCGCCAACGCCCTGTCCCGCCTCCGGGCGCGCGGGCGCATCGCGGGCTTCGTCCGCACCGTCCATCACGTCGACACCCATGGCGATCCGCAACTCGATGCCTGGCAGCGGGCCGGCATCGCCGACGCGTCGCGCCTCTTCTGCGTCAGCCGGCTCTGGCGCACCATCCTCCGCGAGCGACACGGCGCCGAGGCCGACATCGTCGGCAACGGCGTCGACCGGACGCGCTTCAGCCCGCACGCCGATGCCCGTGACGCAGCGCTGGCGGCACGCCTCGGCCTCGCCGCCGCGGCAGGTCCGATCTTTCTCTCGATCGGCGGCATCGAGCATCGCAAGAACAGCGTCGCCATCCTCGACGCCTTCATCCGCATCCACGCCGAGCGGCCTTCCGCCCGGCTGGTGATTGCCGGCGGCGCGAGCCTGCTCGACCACGCGCCGGCGCGCGCCGCCTTCGAGCGCATGCTCTCGGCCAGCACGGCGGCGGCGGCGGTGATCCGGGCCGGCGTGGTGGACGACGACGACATGCCGGCGCTTTACCGGCTCGCCGATGCGCTCGTGTTCCCGTCGCGCGCGGAAGGCTTCGGCCTGTGTCCGCTCGAGGCGATGGCGAGCGGGCGTCCGGTGATCGTGTCGGCGATCCCGCCGTTCACCGAGCATTTCGACGTCGACGATTGTCTTTGGGCAGATCCCGACGATGTCGGGTCGATCGCGACGGCGATGCGGGACGCCGTCTCGGCACCGTGCGCGGCACGCTACGGCGCGTCCGGTGACGCGGTGGCCGCACGGTTCGATTGGTCGGCGGTCGCGCACCGTCATCTCGAACTCTACGCGGGTGAGCGTCATCATGCCTGAGATGCATTTTCGCGTGCGCTGGCCGGATGGCGCCGACATGGTCTGCTATTCTCCGTCGCTCGTCATCGCGGACCATCTCGACGAGGGCGCCACCTACGAGGTCGCCGACTTCGTCGCGCGAGCGACCGCGGCGCTGGCGATCGCGAGCGATCGCGTGGCGGCGAAATACGGCACGCCCTGCGCGCGGGCGCGAACGCAGTCGGACGCGATCCGACGCCGCGCGGGGGCGTTCGGCGCCGACGACCCCGGACGCGTCACCGTCGTCGCCTTCGAGCGGGACCGATCATGAACCAGAGCCTTCCAGACGCGACCGACATCGTCGTCATCGGCGGCGGCCAAGCTGGCCTTTCGATGAGCTGGCATCTGGTCGATCGCGGCATCCCGCATGTCGTGGTGGAGCGGCACGCACCAGGCCATGCGTGGCACCGGGAGCGCTGGGACAGTTTCTGCCTCGTCACGCCCAACTGGCAGTGCCGCCTGCCCGGGTTCCCCTATGCCGGATCGGATCCGGACGGCTTCATGCGTCGCGACGAGATCGTCCGCTACGTGTCGGACTATGCCGGCTCGTTCGGCGCTCCCCTGGTGACGGGGGTCGAGGTCACCGGCGTGCGGCAGGTCGAAGGCCGTTTCGACGTCCGCACCGAATCCGGCACGATCCGCGCCGGGTGCGTCGTCGTTGCCACCGGCGGCTATCACCGGCCGCGCCTGCCGGCGATCGCGGCGGAATTGCCGCCCGACATCGAACAGATCAATCCGTTCCGATATCGGAACCCGCGCGAGATCCGCGATGGCGGGATCCTGGTGGTCGGCAGCGGCCAGTCGGGCGCGCAGATCGCCGAGGATCTCCTGCTCGGCGGCCGCGATGTCCATCTCGCGGTCGGTCGCGCGCCGCGCGTGTCGCGCTTCTATCGCGGCCGCGACGTCGTCGCCTGGCTCGACCTGATGAAGTTCTACGATCTCCCGGTCGAGCAGCATCCGCTCGGCCTCGGCGTGCGCGACAACACCAACCACTACGTGACCGGACGCGACGGCGGCCGCGACATCGATCTGCGCGCGCATGCGGCGGCCGGCATGCATCTTCACGGCCGCATGCTGTCGCTCGACGGCAATCGCCTGCATTTCGCGCCCGATCTCGCTGGAAATCTCGACCGGGCGGACGCCGCCAACGAGGCGATCAAGCGCTCGATCGATCGCTGGATCGCGGAGAACGGCGTCGCGGCACCCGCCGAGGCGCCTTATCGTCCGGTGTGGACGCCGCCCGCGGACCACGACACCGTGCTCGATCTCGAGGCGGCCAGGATCCGCACGGTGATCTGGGCCACCGGCTTCGCCATGGACATGAGCTGGATCGAGGGCCTGCCGCTCGACGCGAGCGGACGGCCCGCGCACAGCCGGGGCGTGTCTCCCGACATGGACGGGCTGATGTTCCTGGGCCTGCCCTGGCTGCACAGCTGGGGCTCGGGACGGTTCTCCGGCGTAGCCCGCGACGCCGCCTTCCTGGCCGACCGGATCGTCGAGCGATCGGACCGGCCACGCTCCGGCGCTCCGATGCGCCGCGAAGCCGTGTCAGCGGCCCGGAACGCCCCCTGACGGTGTCGTTCGCGCCCGCGCGGCCGGAGCCTGTCTAGGGCAGAACCCTGGCCGCTCCCCCATGCCGCCGCGACGCGGCGGGATGGTCCGCCGGCAAAATCGGCCCGCCCGGCCCGAAGAAGCGCTCGCGCAGCGTCTCGCCGGGCGCGTAGGCCTCGCGGAACCGGCCACGCCGACGAAGTTCCGGCACCACCAGCTCGACGAAATCCGTCAGCGTCTCGAACGACATGTATTGGCGGAGATTGATGCCGTCGATGCCGTCCTCGTCGAGCCAGGTCTCGATCTGGTCGACCACCTGCGGCGGCGTACCGCACACGAAGAAGCGCTCCTCGTCGAAGCGGCCGATCTGGTCGAGCGCGCTCGCGACCGTCTGGTCGGGGCGGAACCGGCGTCCCATGTTGCCGAAGCCGCGTCCGGTGCGTCGAAGTGCCGCCTCGATCGTCTCGTCGGGCGCGCAGGCCCGCAGGTCGATCTCGGCCTGCGCATGCACCAGCGCCCCTTCGATGCTGTAGAACCTGCGATAGGAGTCGAGCTTCCGCTGCGCCAACCCGTCGGTGCGTGCGGTGACGATGCCGGCCATGACGATGAATTTCAGACCGGCAGGATCGCGCCCCGCCTCGCGCGCGGCGTGTCGCGTTGCCGAGATGTTGCGCCGCACGTCGTCCTGCGTCTGGCCGCCGATGAACACCAGTTCGGCGTGACGCGCGGCGAGGCCCAGGCCCGTCTCGGACGCGGACGCCTGGAACAGCACGGGCGTCCGCTGCGGCGAGGGCTCGACGAGGTGCGGCCCGGCGACGTCGAAGAACGTGCCGTGATGATCGATCGGGCGCACGGATGAGGGATCGGTGTAGAGGCCGGCCGCGTGGTCGCGTCGAACGGCGCCGTCATTCCACGACCCTTCCCAGAGCTTGTAGAGCACGTCCAGATATTCCTCGGCACGCGCGTAGCGTTCGGCATGCGGCACTTCCCCCTGGTGGCCGAAATTCCGCGCGGCGTTCGGCAGATAGGACGTGACGATGTTCCAGCCGATGCGGCCTCGCGTCAGGTGGTCGAGCGTCGACATGCGGCGTGCGAACGCGAAGGGCGGTTCGTAGGTGGTCGAGAACGTGACCCCGAAGCCGATGCCGCGCGTCGTCGCCGCCATCAGCGGCACCAGCAGCAGGGGATCGAGGTTCGGGATCTGCACCGCCTGCCGCAGGGCCGGCGCGAGGCCGTCGCCGAACCGGTCGTAGGCGCCGATCACGTCGGCGAGGAAGATCGCGTCCAGCGCGCCCGCTTCCGCCAGCCCGGCGAGCTCCGTCCAGAACGCCGGCTCGGCGTAGCGATGACGGAGGTTTCCCGGTGCCCGCCAAAGCCCGTGCACGATGTGCCCGACGCAACCCATCTCGAACAGGTTCACGTGCAGCTTCTTCGGCTCGGCTGACGGCAACGCGCACCTCCTCGGTCATGCGGGGGAGATCCCGCTTCCGGCCCCCGCCCCCTCCGTTTAGGCTAGGGCGTTGCCAGACTTCCACGCCAGGACCTGACCGACCATGCCGGACACACTCGGGCCCGACGCCGCGGCCGAACTCGTCCCGCTCGACACGGACGGCCGACAGACGGTGGCGATCGTGGGCGCGGGCTTCAGCGGCACGTTGCTCGCGCTCCATCTGCTGCGGCGAGCGGACATGCAGGTCAGGGTCGTGCTGATCGAGCGGAATGCGCAATTCGGCCGCGGCCCCGCCTACGCGGCCGGCAACTCGTCGCACCTGCTGAACGTACCGGCGGCCAAGATGAGCGCCTTCCATGGCGAGCCGCTGCATTTTCTCGACTGGTTGCGCGCGAATGCGGACGCCGAACCGCCGTGCGGCGACACCTTCGTGCCGCGTCACATGTTCGGCCGCTACGTGCGCCACCTCCTGCACGCGGAGATCAGGGGCGACACGCTCGACCGCCTGACGCTGGTGCGCGGTGACGTGATCGATATCTCGCCGGATGCGCGAGGGTTGTGCCTGTCGCTCGATCGCGGACGCGCGCTGCGTGCCGACCGCGCCGTGCTCGCGGTCGGCAACTTCCCGCCGGCACCGCCACCGATCGAGGATCGCCGCTTCTACGACACGGCCTTCTACAAGCCCGATCCCTGGGCGGCCGACGCGCTCGACGGTCTCGATCCCGACACGCCGGTGCTGTTGATCGGAACCGGCCTGACGATGGTCGACACCGTGATTTCGCTGCTCGATGGGAACCACCAGGGTCCGATCGTGGCACTCTCCCGTCGCGGTCTGCTGCCGAACCGGCACGCGGCCCCCGGGGGCGGCACGCTGCCGGAGCCGCCATCATGTCCGACCGGCGCCGCGGCGCTCGCCCGCACGCTCCGCGCCCGCTGCGCGCAGAACATGCGCCAGGGCGGCAGCTGGCAGGCGATCATCGACGAGCTTCGCCCGTTCACGACCGAGATCTGGCAGGCGATGCCGACCGCCGAGCGGCGACGGTTCCTGCGCCACGTCCGGCCCTGGTGGGACGTCCACCGCCATCGCCTCTCGGGACCGGTCGCCGACCGGATCGACGACGCGCGACGCCGCCGCCAGCTCGGCGTGCTGGCCGGTCACATCGCCGGTTACGAGATCCTCGGGCGGCAGGTCACGATCGCCTACCGGCCGCGCGGCCGGGACGGGCTCGAGCGCGTCGTGGCGGGTCGGGTGATCAACTGCGCCGGCCCGAACGCCGACTACGGCCGCATCCGCGACGGGCTGATCCGTTCGCTGCTGAGCAGAGGACTGGTGCGACCCGACGCGCTGTCGCTCGGTCTCGACGTCACCGCGAACTGCGCGCTGCTCGACCGCGAGGGCGCGATCTCGCGCCGCCTGTTCGCGATCGGCCCGGTCACGCGCGGCACGTTCTGGGAGATGACCGCGGTGCCCGACATCCGACACCAGGCGGAGTTTCTCGCCGGTCGTCTCGCCGCGATCGGCAGGCCGGCCCGATCGGCGGAAACGGCGATCCCGATGCGGGCGCGGGTCGCGTGAGCGACGCCGCGGTGCCGATGCGGGCGCGGGTCGCGTGAGCGACGCCGCGGTGCCGCCGACGCAGGTCGGGTTCCTCGGCACCGGGCTGATGGGCGCGCCGATGGCGCGGCGCCTCGCCGCGGCTGGTCACGCCGTCACCGTCTGGAACCGCTCCCCCGAGAAGGCGCTGCCGCTTGCCGCCGACGGCATGGAGGCGGCGGGGGATCCCGCGAGCGCGGTCCGCGGCGCATCCTCGGTCGTCTGCATGCTGTCGTCGGGGCCGGTTTGCGACGAGGTGCTGCTCGGCCCGGACGGCGCGCTCGCGGCGATGACGCCCGGGGCGACGCTGATCGTGATGAGCTCGATCCCGGTCGAGACGGCGCGCGCCGAGGCCGATGCCGCCCGGCGCCACGGCGTCCTCTATCTCGACGCGCCGGTCTCCGGCGGCGTGGCGGGCGCGGCAGCGGGCACGCTCGCGATCATGGCAGGCGGCTCGTCGGAGGCCTTCGAGGCGGCCGCGCCGTTGCTCCGCGCCATGGGCCGTCCGGTCCATGTCGGCGGCGCGGGCACGGGCGCGCTCGCCAAGCTCGCGAACCAGATGATCGTCGCCGGCACCATCGTGCTGGTCGCGGAAGCGATGATGCTGGCGGGCGAAGGCGGCGTCGACCTGATGCAGCTTCGCCGGGCGCTGGAAGGCGGCTTCGCAGACAGCGTGATCCTGCAGCGGCACGGCGAGCGGATGATCACCGGCAACTTCGTGCCGGGCGGCCCGGCCAAGTATCAGATCAAGGACAGCGCCGCCGCGCTCTCGCTCGCGGCGTCGCTCGGGCTCGAGCTCCCCGCCGCATCCCTGGTGCACGATCTGTTCACCGACCTCGTGCGGCATGGCGACGGCGAGCTCGACCACAGCGCGCTGATCCGCGAGCTGCGCCGTAGGAATGATCGACCGGTCGCGTGAACCCGTCGATTCGACCGAGCGCCGCGGTCGCGCGGTGCCTTTCTGACGAAGTCTCGATGGCGCACAGCCTAGGCTCGGTCGATCGAGACCCACTCGAGCGGCAGCGAGCGGTGCGTCGCTCTGTTCGCCTCGCCAGAGCACGCGCCGTCGCGGTCCGATTGCCCCCGTACAGCGCAGTCGTTTCGTGAGGACGCCGCCCCGCCGCCTGCCTGCGGAGGGTCCCGTGGGCGCGACGGGCGCGGCGACCAGCGAGCGCACGGTCCGCGTCGGCGATCTGAAACACCGGTGAGAACGTCCCGGCCGTCGCCAGCATTGCACGACCGCCCCCGGCCCCTTCGCCGGCGGCGCACTCGCGTCGGCGGCAACGAACTTCGCCTGCGGACCGCCCGCCGCCCCCGATATTCGCGGGCTGGATCAAGGCCGCCGTTGCCGTAAGAAATTCGAATAGCGACGGGTCTGTATGTGCGTCGTCGCTCTCGCCCGGTGCCTCCGAGGCACTGGCGTCCCGTAGGGGATTCGAACCCCTGTTACCGCCGTGAGAGGGCGGTGTCCTGGGCCTCTAGACGAACGGGACGAAGCCGGCGGGTCGGATACGCGACCGCGCTACCAGGCGCAAGCCCGATCGCTCAGGGTGCCGTCCGCGCCGGTGCCGGAGGCGACGCGAGCGAGAGCATGCCCAGCGTCCGTCCGGGGTCCCGCGGGTCGACGAACACGACCCGGTCCGGCTCGCCGCCACCCTGCAGCAGCACCGCGAGCCAGTCGCCCGAGCCGGCAAGCGCGAGCCCGCCGATCCGCGTCCCGGGCGGCACCGGGAGGACGCCGGAAACCTGCGTGCGTCGCGGCCCGGCCGCGATCACCGGCTCGCGACGGGGCGCCGGCGCCAAGGCGCGATGGAGAATGGTGATCAGGACCACCGCGGTGCCGACCGCGATCAGCAACCCGAGCGCCACCACCAGCGCGAGCAGGCCACGCGTTCCCTTCGCTGGCCCCGGCCGGCCTTCCACGCGCATCCGCAAGCTCCTAAACGGCCCCGATGGGAGACGCGCCCGATCACGACACGGACCCCGACATCGCCGCCTCCGGACACCTCGCCGTCGCCGCGGCCGATGACGGGGGCGTCCGGCTCGACCGCTTCCTCGCCAACCGCATCGGCACGCTGTCGCGCTCGCGCGTCAAGGCGCTGATCGAGACCGGCCACGTCACGCTGGACGGCGCGGTGTTCCGCGATGCCGCCGCACCGGTGCGGATCGGCGCGGCCTATCGGGTCGAGGAGCCGCCGCCGACCGATGCCCGGCCACGGCCCGAGGCGATCGCGCTGTCGATCCTGTTCGAGGACGACGATCTCATCGTGCTCGACAAGCCGGCCGGCCTGGTCACGCATCCCGCGCCGGGCAACCAGGACGGGACGCTGGTGAACGCGCTGCTCGCCCATTGCGGCGACACCCTGCCCGGAATCGGCGGCGAGAAGCGGCCCGGCATCGTCCATCGCCTCGACAAGGAGACCTCGGGGGTCATGGTCGTCGCGAAATCCGCGGCGGCGCTGGCCGGATTGTCGGCCGACATCGCCGCCCGCCGCACCGAGCGCAGCTACCTTGCGCTGGCCTGGGGCCTGACCGCCGCGAGCGAAGGCGTCTGGGAGGGCTCGATCGGACGCGATCCGCGCGACCGGAAACGCATGGCGGTGCTCGACGGAGGCGGCAAGCAGGCCAGAACCCACTGGCGGCGCCTCGCGGCCGGTCGCGCCGTCAGCCTGTTCAACTGCCGGCTCGAGACCGGACGCACGCACCAGATCCGCGTGCATGCCGCGGCGGCGGGACACCCGCTGGTCGGCGACCCGGTCTATCTCCGACGCCGCCCAGGTGCCGCCGCGGCGCTCGAGCCCGGCCTTCGCGCGACCTTGCTGGACTTCCCGCGCCAGGCGCTGCACGCGGCGACGCTCGGGTTCCGCCACCCGATCACCGGCGAGGCGCTCCGCTTCGCGACACCTCCGCCTGCCGATCTCTTCTCTCTGCTCCGCGCCGCCGGGCTTGCCGATGCCGCACTGCAACATGAGGTTTGACAGGACCGGACCGGTCCTGTATGAACGCGCTCTATCCGACGACAAGGGCGCACGCCGCCGGTTGCCGTCCCGTGATTGGCTCGCCGTCGTGCGAACCGGTCGCCGTGACGTGATCTCTCTTCTGCGCCCACTGTTGCTGCACCGCGCAACCGCATCGTCGAGCGAACCTTATGGGACGCGAACCGACCGAGTTGGTGCAGGCGAAAGGAGCCTTGTCGATGGCCGCCAGCGTGATCAACGTCGCCCCCGAAGGCAACCTCTCCCGTTACCTTCAAGACATCCGCAAATTCCCGATGCTGGCCCCCGAGGAGGAACTCGCCCTGTCGCGCCGCTGGCGTGACAGCGAAGACTCGGAAGCCGCGCACAAGCTCGTCACGTCGCATCTCCGCCTCGTCGCCAAGATCGCCATGGGCTATCGCGGCTATGGCCTGCCGCTCGGCGAGCTGATCAGCGAAGGCAATGTCGGCATGATGCAGGCGGTCAAGCGGTTCGATCCGGACCGCGGCTTCCGCCTCGCCACGTACGCCATGTGGTGGATCCGCGCGGCGATCCAGGAATACATCCTCCATTCCTGGTCGCTGGTGAAAATGGGCACCACCGCGGCGCAGAAGAAGCTGTTCTTCAACCTTCGGCGCCTCAAGGGGCAGATGCAGGCGATCGAGGACGGTGACCTGCGTCCCGAACATGTCGGCCGCATTGCGAAGGCGCTCGACGTGCCCGAGCAGGACGTGATCAGCATGAACCGGCGCCTCGCCGCGCCTGATCACAGCCTCAACGCTCCGGTTCGCGCCGACAGCGAGGGCGAGTGGCAGGACTGGCTGATCGACGAGGGCGAAAGCCAGGAGCAGGTGCTCGCGCAGCACGAGGAGCTGACCGGGCGCCGTGCGCTGCTCGGTGGTGCGCTTCGCACCCTGAACGATCGCGAGCGCCACATCCTGATCGAGCGGCGCCTGAAGGAGAACCCGACCACACTCGAAGAGCTGTCGCAGCAATACGGCATTTCCCGCGAGCGCGTCCGTCAGATCGAGGTGCGTGCGTTCGAGAAGCTGCAGAAGGCGATGAAGACCGAGGTCGCCGAGCGGCGGACTGCCGAAGCCGCCTGAAGCCGGAGTTCATAGAGCAACCTCGTATGGACCGGTCCATGTCGTGGTCCGGTCCATACGAGACAAGTTACTCTCAATACTAAGTTTATGGAGCACGACCTTCAGCCAGACCGGTTCCGGTCCAGCTGAACGTGCTCCGGAACGCAGTCGCAGGGCCGGCCCGATCAGCGATCGGACCCGGGCTTTGTCTCTGCGCCCCACTCCTCCCGCAGCGCGCCGATCTCCGCATCGAGCCGCGCCGTCGCGAGGCGGGCGCGGATCGTGAGCGAGCGATAGACGAGTAGGCCGAAGGTCTCGCTGGCGAGCCACGCGCCCGAAGCCGCCAACCAGGGCAGTACCACGATCGGCGTCGACGTCAGCGTGGCCAATATCGCCGCGAACGTCGGCGGCCCCGATCGCCACGCCGCGATCATCGGCGCGATACTCGCCGCCGCGTCGCAGAGCAGCACCGCGCGACCTGCCGCACCCTCGTCCCTCCCGTCTAGCACGCGCATCAGCACGGCCGGCGCGAACAGAACCGCGAGCAGCAGGACCGTCGCTGGATTGAGCGCGAGCACCGCGCCGGAGGCGAGCCCGGTGATCCAGACCAGCGACGACCGGCGACGCGCGGGCGATCGCCGATTGATCACGGCCGTGGCCCCGCTCACGGGATCACCGCGGCCAGCAGGGCAAGCCCGACCGCGGCGACGCCGGTTGTGGCCATCGCCTCGCGCCCGAACCGGCGCGCGATCTCATGGCGGCGAGCGTCACCGGCAACGATGGCCGTCCGTTCCGCGACGAGGGCGTCGATCCGCGCATGCGCCTCCGATGCCGCGGCCTGGTCGCGCCGGAGCGCACCCTCGTCGGACAGCATGAGATGAAGCGGCGCGAGGTCGCCACGGGTGATCAGTGCCTCGAGTGCCGCCGCCCGGCGCGCCCGCTGCGCCTTGCCAGGCCACTCCGGGAGTGTCGTCACCGCGTACTCGGCGAGACGCCGCGCGAGCGACGGCGAGCGCGCTGACCGCGTCTCCTGCGCGATCGACGCCAGCAGACGGAGCTGATCGGCACCGCCCGCGATCCGGTGCGGTGCTCGCGGCGGACGCCGGCGTGCGGCGATGAAGGCGAGGAGATGGTGGTCGAGCGAGAACGCCGCGGTGGACGGCCCGCTCCTGCTCAAGCCCTCCTCCAACGCTGGGAGCAGCTGCGGCAGCGTGACGACCGGTCGGCCATCGAGCAGGGGCGACCGACAGGCGAGCGACGGGTTGAGCTCGTAGGTGACGAACAGCAGGTCGAGCGCGCTCCTCGCCGTGCTCCTCAGGCGGCCCGCCAGCGCGCAAGTGGCCTCCCGCGCCGGGCCCTGTTCAAGCGTCTCGGCATAGATCTCGAACGCGTCGCTTCCCAGCAGCGCGAGCAGGGTGTCGCGTTCGCTCCGACCGCGCACGTCGAGCGTCGCGAGCACGGCGCCGATCGCATCCGGCATGAGCTGCAGGCCGCGCCAGACCAGCGGCGCGCCGGGATCGAGCAGGCGCGAGATCCGCAGCATCGCGGTCGCGACCACGTTCGCATCCTTGCTGTCGAGCAGCTTCGGGCCATGCGCCGGCCGGACGATCGCCTCGATCCGCTCGGCGAGCACGATCTCGTTGACGCATCGTCGCAGCCAGTGATCGACCTGACCGAGCAGGAGACCCCGCCTGACCGCGTCCGGATCCGTCGCGACCAGGGAGGCGAGCTGCGGCGTCGTCCAGACCGCTCGCTCGCCGACGAGCAGCGGCACGGCGGCGCTGACGCGCCGGCGCGACGTCATCTTCGGCCCGACGATCGCGCGACTTTCGCACAGTCGCTCGGGCGACGGCCGTTGCGACGGTTCATCCGCGAGCATCGCCGAGAGCACGTCGTGCAGCGTGGGCGGCAGGCGCTTCTCGCCGAGCAGGGCCGACAGGCTGCCGAGGCGGATCTTGCGATCGAGGATCTCCGCCTGCGGCAAACCTGCGAGCGGCACCTCGCCGATGAGCAGCGCGAGCACCAGCACGCCGAGCGCGTAGACGTCGTCGGACACATCGCCGGCGCCGCGGCCCTCGGGGAGGCAGCCGGCACTCCAGGGTGTCTCGAACGTCGCTGGCTGACCGAAAGCCGGTGGCGCCAGCCAGAACGGACCGAGCGTGACCCCGCCCTCGGGCGCGAGAAAGACGTTTCCGGGCCGGATGGCCCGGTGCGTCAACGCCATGGCCTCGAGCGCGCGCAGCGTCTTCGCCGCCGGCCGCAGCACCCGGCCGATCACGTCGGCTTCGGTGAGCGGCGCCGCCGCGCCGATCGCGAGCGGCGGCCCGGCGGGTTCGCGCGAGATGATCCAGTCGCGCCCATGCGCGCCCACGCGTCCAACCGGCATCACCACGCCAGGCAGTTCCGTGCGGCAAAGCGTGTCGAGACGCGGATGCGGCACGCGCTCGAAGGCGACCGGCAGCGCCCAGAGCCGCCCATGCGCCGTGCGCTCGGGCGGCCCGTCGTCGCGCGCGAGGCGGACGCCCTCGACGAGCGAGCCGAATGGCGACGCGGCCTCGTCGCCGGCGGCGACGCTGAAGCGCGACGAACCCTTGCCGGCAGCGTTCGGGTCAGACAATCCCGCCATCCTGGCCGCACGCTCCGAAGCCCGCTGCCACCATCGCGCGCCGCCGGTGAACAAACGATGAAGCGTGCCCATCCGCTCGGCCACGCGGCGGGCGGTCGCGACGATCGGCCGCATGACCAGGAGAGGATGCGCCCCGCGACCCAGCCGGGTCGCGGGGGCGCCCGCGCGAGGAAAGGTCGACGCGTCAGGGTGGCCACCACATCGGCGCGTGAACTCGCCCGGCCCGGCGGCCTCCCTCGCCCGCGACGTCCCCGCCGGCGATCGGGCGGCTCGGGACCTTTCGCGTCGTCGGTAACGGCGCCGCGCCGTGGTCGGCCCCGCGATCGTTCAGTCGTCGAACGGGTCGCGCATCAGGATCGTGTCGTCCCGCTCCGGCGAGGTCGACAGTAGCGTCACCGGCGCTTCGACGAGCTCCTCGATCCGGCGGACGTATTTGATCGCCTGCGCCGGCAGCTCCGCCCAGGACCGGGCGCCGCGGGTCGATCCGCTCCAGCCTTCAACCGTTTCGTAGATCGGCCTCGCCTCGGCCTGTGCCCGCATTCCGGCGGGCAGCCGGCGAACCGTCTCGCCGGCGATCTCGTAACCGGTCGCGATGCGGAGCTCCTCCATGCCGTCCAGCACGTCCAGCTTGGTCAAGGCGAGGCCCTGCACGCCGCCGACCTTGACCGCCTGGCGCACCAGCGCGGCGTCGAACCAGCCGCAGCGGCGCGGCCGGCCGGTGACGGTGCCGAATTCATGGCCGCGCTCGCCGAGTTTCGCGCCGGTCGCGTCCGACAGCTCGGTCGGGAACGGGCCCGAACCGACCCGCGTCGTGTAGGCCTTGGCGATGCCGAGCACGAACCCCGCGGCACCGGGCCCGACGCCGCTGCCGGTCGCCGCCTCGGCCGCCACCGTGTTGCTGCTGGTGACGAACGGGTAGGTCCCGTGGTCGACGTCGAGCATGACCGCCTGCGCACCCTCGAACAGGATCCGCTTGCCGGCGCGCCGCGCCTCGTCGAGCCGCTCCCAGACCGGTTCGACGAAGGGCAGCAGTTGCGGCGCGAGTGCGACGAGATGGTCGAGCAACGCGCCCTTGTCGAACACCGGCGCGCCGAGGCCCGCGAGCAGCGTGTTGTGATGCAGCAGCACCTCGTCGAGCTTGGCCGCGAGCGTTTCCGGCTCGGCGAAGTCGCAGAAGCGGATCGCCCGGCGCGCCACCTTGTCCTCGTAGGCCGGACCGATGCCGCGCCCGGTGGTGCCGATCCGGCGGTCGCCGCGCGCCGCCTCCCGCGCGCGATCGAGGGCCGCGTGCAGCGGCAGGATCACCGTCGCGTTCTCCGCGATGCGCAGGCTGTCCGGCGTCACCGACAGGCCCTGCGCACGAACCCGCGCGATCTCGTCGAGCAGCGCCTGCGGGTCCACCACCACGCCGTTGCCGATGATCCCGAGCTTGCCGCGCACCAGGCCGCTCGGCAGCAGCGACAGCTTGTAGGTCTGGTTGCCGACCACCAGCGTGTGGCCGGCATTGTGGCCGCCCTGGAAGCGCACGACGATGTCCGCCCGGCTGGCGAGCCAGTCGACGATCTTGCCCTTGCCCTCGTCGCCCCACTGGGCGCCGATCACGGTCACGTTCGCCATTATGTCTCCCCGATCGCGACCGGCTCGCGGCCCTTCAACACGTGGGTGCAGCCGAGCCGGCGCGCTTCGGCCACCGCAGCGGCCCCGGCGCCCGCGCCCGCGCCGGGCGAAGCCGCAGTCGCGCCCGCGCCGGGCGAGGCGACAGCCGCGTCCTCGCCAAGGGAGGCGACGGTCGCGAAACCGATCCGCCGCAATCCGGCACCGACCGCGTGCGGCGTGCCGGCCGGCAGGAACACCCGCCGCCGCCTCGGCGGGATCGGCGCCGCCCGCAGGATAGCGGCCGGGAACAGGGTCAGGCCGCAGGCCGGCTCGCCGCCGCTGTCGCCGCCGCCATAGCGCCCGCCGCGACCGAGCTCCTCGGCACGACCCGGTGCGTAGATCGCGACGTGCACGCCGGTGTGGTAGCGCCAGCCGCGGAACTCGAGCGGATCGATCGTGAGGCGCAGCGCGGGCGCGCGCCGCAGCACCGCGTCGACGGTCGCGCGGAGACGCTCGCAGAGAGCGCGCGACCCCGACGGCAGCTCCGCCGCGGCCATCACCGCGAGCGCGCGCGGCGCCGGACCGGCCGCGAGCAGCAGGCGCTCCAGCGTGTCGGCGAGCGCGCCGCCGTGGTGACGCACCGCCGCGACGTCCTTGCGATCGAGCGCGCGCAGCAGCCCTTCCCGTGCCGAGGGTGCCACGCCGCCCTCGGCGATCAGCGCCGGCGCCAGCGGCGGCATGGTCAGATCGAAGCTCACGCGCTCGACCCCGAGTGCGGCCAGCGCCTCGGCGCCGACGGTGATCACCTCGGCGTCGGCATCCGGCCGGTCGACGCCGATCAGCTCGATGCCGGCCTGCGGGATCTGCCGGTCGGACGTGAGCTGTCCCGCCCGCAGCGTCACGCACTGGCCCGCATAGGCGAGCCGGAGCGGTCGCGGCGCGGACGCCATCCTCGTCGCCGCGATGCGCGCGACCTGCGGCGTCATGTCGGGGCGGAGCCCCATCATCCGGTGGCTTTCCGGATCCACCGTGCGGAACACCGCCTCGGCGACCGCGGCGCCGGCGCCCGCGAGCAGCGTGTCCTCGAACTCCAGCAGCGGCGGCTCGACCCGCTCGTAGCCGTGGCCCGCGAAGCAGGTCGCAATCGCGGCGAACGCCTCCGCCTCGGCCTCGGCCTCGGGCGGCAGCAGGTCGCGGAGACCGGCCGGCAGCAGCGCCGGGTTCGGCCGTGCGCCGAGACGATCGCCGACGATGTCGGCGGGCGTACGGTCGCCCGGACCATCGCGGGTCACGAGGCGGCCTCGATCGCGCCGGCGACGGCCCAGTCGAGCCAGGGCAGCACGCGACGCAGATCCTCGGCATCGACGGTCGCGCCACCCCAGAGGCGGAAGCCGGGCGGCGCGTCGCGATAGGCGGCGACGTCGAACGCGGCGCGCTCGGCCTCCAGCAACGCCGCAGCCGAGGCGACGACGCGCCGGCGCGCGGCCTCGTCGAGACGCGCGACGCGCGGACCCCGGAGTGCCACGCAGATCGAAGTCGAGGAGCGCGTCGCCGGATCGGCGGCCAGGAACTCCGCCCAGTCGCTCGACGCGACCCAATCGGCCACGATCGCCAGATTGTCCTCGCTCCGCCGCACCAGCGCGTCGAGGCCGCCGATCCGCTCGGCCCAGACCAGCCCGTCGAGCGCGTCCTCGACGCACAGCATCGAAGGCGTGTTGATCGTGTCGCCTTCGAAGATGCCCTCGAACAAGCCGTCGGGCCCGGCCAGCCGGAACAGTTTCGGCAGCGGCCGCGGCGCCGGCCGGTCCGCGAGACGTGACGCGGCACGCGGCGAGATCGCCAGCATGCCGTGCGCCGCCTCGCCGCCCAGCGCCTTCTGCCAGGACCAGGTGACGACATCGAGCCGGTCCCATGGCAACCGCATCGCGAAGGCCGCCGAGGTCGCGTCGCAGATCGCGAGGCCGCCGCGATCGCGGTCGATCCAGTCGGCATCGGGCATCCGCACGCCGGACGTGGTGCCGTTCCAGGCGAACACCACGTCGCGCGACCAGTCCACCGCGGCGAGGTCGGGCAGCGTTCCGTAGGCGGCGTCGAGCACGCGCACGCCCGCCTCGGGGCGCAGCTCGGCAGCGAGGTCGTACGCCCAGGCGCGCGTGAAGCTTTCGAAGGCGAGCACGTCGAGCGGGCGGGCGCCGGCGAGCGACCAGAGCACCATCTCGACCGCGCCGGTGTCGGATCCCGGCACGATCCCGAGCCGCCAGTCGTCCGGCATGCCGAGCAGGCGCCGCGAACGGTCGATCACCGCGCGCAACCGCGCGCGCGCGGGCGGCGCGCGGTGCGAGCGCCCGAGCAGCGCGCCCTCGAGCGCCGACAGCGACCAGTCCGGACGCTTGGCGCAGGGACCGGACGAGAAGAAAGGCCGGTCCGGCAGCAGGGCCGGCTTCGATCGGGCTGACATCGGACACCGTTCGGGGCGGCGCGCGGTTGGCGCGCGTGGGCAGGCGCGCCGTCAGGGCGCAGGCGATGCGAGAGGGGGGACTCGAACCCCCATGCCTTGCGGCGGTCGATTTTGAGCCGACTACGTCTACCGTTCCGTCACTCTCGCGCGGGAAACCCGCCATAGCAGCGGCATGCGCGGCCGGGAAGCGCCGGGACACGGGTAAGGCGGGTCGACCCGCCGGCGACGGAGGTCGTTCGAGGCGCCCGTCAGTCGAGCCGTATGCGGGCGGCGATGAACGCGACGAGCGCATCGGTCGCCTGCTCGATCGCCATCGCGCCCGTCTCGAGCCGCAGCGCGGGCGCTTCCGGCGCCTCGTAGGCGCCACCCTGGCCGGTGAAGCCCGGGAGCCTGCCGGCCGCCGCCGCGGCCCAGTGCCCCTTCGGATCGCGCGCCGCGCAGACCGCCGGATCGGCGTCGACGAACACCTCGTGGAACGCGCTCCCGATCACGTCGCGCGCCAGCGCGCGCTGCGCCCGGAGCGGCGAGATCAACGCGACCAACACCACCAGCCCGGCATCGGCCATCAATCGCGCGACCGAGGCGGTGCGACGGACGTTCTCGGTCCGGTCTGCATCCGAGAAGCCGAGATCGCCGTTCAGCCGCGCCCGCAGCGTGTCGCCGTCGAGCACCGCGACGTCGATGTCACGCCCGAACAGCTCCCGCTCGACCGCGTGCGCGAGCGTGCTCTTGCCGCTGCCTGGCAGGCCGGTGAGCCAGAACACGCGGGCGGCGTGACCGCGGCGCCGGGCGCGCTGGTCCGGCGTGACGGTGGACGCGACGGGGTGGATCGACTGGTCCGGCGCGATCGCCACCGGCGCCAGCAACGGTGCGCCGCCGACGATGCGTCCGTAGACGTCGGCCAGCACGCCTCGCCCGCCATGCGCGCCGGGCTCGAACGGATCGAACGTGATCAGCCGGTCGGCCACGAGCACGATCTCGGCGAAGCCTTCGGGCGGCACCTCGTGCGACGCGCTGGCCTCGGCCGCGAGCGCGTCGATCGGCACCACGCGCTCGATCGCGGCGACGGTGACCGCGTATTCCGCCGTCGCAACCCTGAGGCGGAGGCTCTCGCCGAGGCGGAGCGCGTCGCCGCGCAACCAGAACACGCGCGCCCGAACCCGCGAGGCGGCGAGCGGCCTCGCGTCGGGCGCCGCGAGCGTCTCGCCGCGCTCGACGACGATCTCGGGCTCGAGCACCAGCGCGACCGATGCGCCTGCCTCGGCCGAGCGGCGCATCGGCGCGGCCCAGGTCTCGAAGGTGGCGACGCGCGCTTCGGTCGCGCCGGCGCCGATCGCGACCGTGTCGCCGACGGCCAGACGGCCGCTCTCGATGCGCCCCACGACGACCCGCCGGTCGCCAAGCCGATACACGTCCTGGACCGGCATGCGGAACGGCCGGTCGGCGCGGCCGGCGGCATGCGGGACCGCGGCGATCGCGCCGGCGAGCGTCGGTCCGTCATACCAGGCCGCGCGCGCCGAGGCCGCGGCGATGTTGTCGCCGTCGCGCGCGGACGCGGGAATGATCGACGCCGGCGCGAGGCCCTGCTCGGCGAGGAACGACGTGATCGCGCCCGAGGCGGTCCCGATGCGATCCTCGTCGAAGTCGAGCAGATCGGCCTTGTTCATCAGCACGATGACGTGCCGGATGCCGATGAGGCGAAGCATGACGGCGTGGCGCCGCGTCTGCTCGCGCACGCCCTCGGCGACATCGACCACCAGCACCGCGGCCGAGGCATCGGCCGCACCGGTCACCATGTTGCGCAGGAATTGGCGGTGACCCGGCGCGTCGATGATCACGAAAGGCCGTCCGCCGAGCGCGAACGGCAGGCGCGTCGCATCGATGGTGACGCCCTGATCGCGCTCGGCCTGCAGGCTGTCGAGCAGGAACGACCACTCGATCGCGTGCCCGCGCCGCTCGCTCGACAGCCTTGCGGCTTCGAGGCGGCCCTCGGGGAGGTTGCCGGTGTCGTGCAGGAGCCGGCCGATCAGCGTCGACTTACCGTGATCAACATGCCCCACGAACACGATCGGGGTCGGCGGGCGATCCGTTGCCGGACGCGGGTCGAACGTCTCGAACGCGTCCGGCATCAGAGATACCCGGCGACGCGAAGCCGCTCGAAGGCGTCCTCGGTCTCGTTGTCGGACGCTCGGCCGGCGCGCTCCGACGTGCGGGTCTCGCGGAGTTCGGCGACGATCTCGGCGATGGTCGATGCCTCGCTCGGCACCGGGCTCGTGATGTCGCGGTCGCCGAGCGAGCGGTAACGCAGGCCGTCGCGGGCGAAGTAAAGGTCGACCACGGGGATCTTCTCGCGTTCGATGTAGCGCCACACGTCGAGTTCGGTCCAGGCGAGCAGCGGGTGGACGCGGACATGCGCGCCCGGCTCGAAGGGAACGGCGAACTGGTCCCAGAACTCCGGCGGCTGGTTGCGGACGTCCCAGCGATGGCCGGCGGCGCGCGGACTGAACACGCGCTCCTTCGCGCGCGTGGCCTGCTCGTCGCGCCTGATCCCCGCGATCACGCCCGCGAGAGCACGTTGCTCGATCAGTGCCGCGAGACCGCTCGTCTTGCGTGCCGCAGACCGCGCCGCGGGCGGCAGCGTCGGATCGATCGTCTCGATCGGCGGGCAGTCGCCGATCACGAGATCGAGATCCCACTCCCGCGCGTAACGTTCGCGGAAGGCGTACATCTCCGGAAACTTGCGGCCGGTGTCGACATGCAGCACCGGAAACGGCACGCGGCCGAGGAACGCCTTCCGCGCCAGCCACAGCATGACGTTGCTGTCCTTGCCGAGCGACCACAACATCGCGAGCGGCTGCAAACGACGATAGGCTTCCCGAAGCACGTAGACGCTTTGGGCTTCGAGCGCGTCGAGATCATCCATGCTGTCAAATGCCTTGAAGGCGAGAGAAATCAGGTCGAACCGTGTATGCCGCATTCCGTTTTGGCCGAACCGCGCCAGCGTCCGGCCCGGTCATCTTCACCCGCGATCACGGGTCGGGTGCAAGGTGCACAACCGATCGATATGTAACCGGAGGCCGTCAGGGGATGCCCGGGCAGGTCGCGACGCGCGCGCTCGGCCGCGACGTCGGACGCCGACCAATGGGCGAGCGGGTTCAGTTTGATGCGCCCGTCGACGATCTCCACGAGGCCGAGGCCGGCGCGCGTGCCGGCCTGGTGCCGCTTCCGCCCCGTCACCCACGCGCCGAACGGCGCCAGGGCGGACGCGAGAGGACGCACCTTGCGCAATCCGCAGCAGGCATCCGGATCAAAATACCAAAGCTCCCCGGCCGGATCCTCCCGCTCGGCGTCGAGCGGGTCGGGCTCGACATCGCGCACGTCGCACAATCCCAGCCGTTCGACAACATCGTTCCGGTATCGTAGCGTCTCGGCGAAGTGACGTCGCGTCTCTAGGAAGAGCACCGGCGTCGACGGCGCCACCGCGGCGACCATCGCCAGCAGCAGCACCGACTCCGCGCCGAACGACGACATCACGGCGACGTCGCCCGCCAGATCCCGGGTCAGTGCGCGCGCCAACAGCGCCTCGCCGTCGAGGCCCGAGCGGGTCAGCGCGTCGCGGATCTCCGTCTGGCGCGCGCGTCGGCGCGGGTCCTCCCGCGGTGCGTCGGACGCCGGGAATGCCAGACCTCGCATGTGCTTCTCCGCCCGCCCCAGGGGTGCGGTATATAGAGCATGACACGCTCGATAAGCGGGTGTTTCAAAAAGCACGCCGAATGGCGCGCCATTGACGGACGGCAGCCCGGGCGCCGCGGCGGACGGTGCTACGTCTTCAGCACGTCGTCGCAGACGCCGCGCGCGAAGCGTCCGGCGTTGAGCTCGAATGGCATCGTGCCCAGCAGCCTGAGTTCGTCGGTGTAGGCAGCGATGTCGTCGACGAGCGCGTCGCCGGTCGGGTGCCGGTCGGGCGCCTCGCCGCCCAGCATGGCGCGGCGGGCCTCCGGCGGGAGGTCGGGCGCGATCGTGCCGGCGAGGTCGGCCGCCGCCGCGGTCCTGGTCGCCACGAAACGGGCACCGTCGAGCAGCGCGCGCGTGAGCCCGGCCGCGCGAACCCGCGCCTCGCCCCGCAAGCAGGGGCCGCGCAGGATCAGCGCGGCGTAGGTGCGATCGCGATACGAACCCGACACGTTGGTCGCGACGGCGGTCAGCCGCCCCGCCCGCATCAGCCGGAAGGCGTCCGGATCGGACACCGCGATCGCGTCGATCGTCCCCGCCCCGAGTGCGGCGTCCATGGAGCTGGTCGGGACCGTGACCCAGGTCACCTCGGCGAACGGGTTGATGCCCTTCCGTCGCAGCATGACCGAGAAGAACAGGCGCGCCGGCCCGTCCGGGTTCGCGATCCCGATCCTGCGTCCCTTCATGTCCTCGATGTGGCGCAGACGGGGGTGGCGGCCGGCCAGCAATCGGAGCCCGCCGCCCGAGAGACCGGCGGTGAACCTCGCGTCGAGGCCGCGCCGGAGCGGGTCGAGCAGCAACGGCGCCGGCGCGACGGCCCCGTCGAGGGTGCCGGACGCCAGCAGCGACGCGAACGGCGGATCGCCGGTCCGCTCGGCCCGCAACGTCACCGACACGCCGTATTTGGCGAACAGGCCCTCCTGCTCGGCCGCCAGAACGATCACGCCGGAAGGCGAGACCTCGCGCCAGCCGAGCACGAACGGGCGCGACGCATCGGCGGCGTGCGGGTCGGCGGCGTCCGCCGCCCGGCCGAGCACGAGCCACGTGCCGCCGCCGGCAAGCGCGGATCGACGTCGGATCGGGCGCCCGGTCTCGTTCGTCATCGCGGATCGGGGGTGCTTGTGGCTCGGGCGGTAGGATTCGAACCTACGACCAACCGGTTCAACCGTTGCCGCCATTCCTGGCGGTGTCGGACTATGTCTTCACCCGCGACGCACTGCCGAGACAGGGCCGGGAGGGTGTCGGGCGCTCTAGGGCGGGTTATCGGAAGGGTCCCTCACCGCCTAGTCTCTACACCTTCCGGAAGCGACGTCAGGCGGCGTGACCCGTCGGACGACCCTGCCTCCGGCTTGGCTCGGCATTGCCCTTCCGCCACGCGGCGGGATGGGGTTTCACCGAATTCACCCGAATAAGCGACGACGGTTACCCGCCGAAGTGTCAAATCTAACAGCCGGTTGCTCTACCGCTGAGCTACGCCCGACCAGCAAGCCGCGCCGTTCTACGGACGGCGGCCGCGCTTGGCAACAGGGGAACGGCAGGCGACAAGCAGCAATGGCCGAGGCGACGATCGACGATTTCGCGAAGCTCGACATCCGCGTCGGCACGGTGGTCGCCGCACACGCGTTTCCAGAGACGCGGCAAGCCGCGTCCAAGCTCACGGTCGATCTCGGCGCGGCGCTCGGCCTCCGCCGCTCCTCGGCGCAGCTGACCGCGCTCCACGCACCGGAGGCGCTGGTCGGACGGCCGGCGCTGGTGGTCGCGCTGCCGTCCCGCCGCATCGGCCGGTCTACGCGCGAGGTGCTCTGCCTCGGCGTGCCGGACGCGGGCGGTCTGATCGCGCTCGCGGGGCCGGAACGCCCGGTGCCGAACGGCGGGACGCTTTCCTGATGCCGATCGCCTACGCCACCGTGACCTGGGACCAGCTTCACCGCGATGCCCGCGCGCTCGCGGGCCAGTTGATCGCCCGAGGTCCGTTCCGCGGCATCGTCGCGGTGACGCGCGGCGGCCTGATCCCGGCCGCGATCATCGCCCGCGAGCTCGAGATCAGGCTGGTCGAGAGCGTCTCGGTCGTGAGCTACGGGCAGGAGGGCCAGGCCGAGGAGGCACGATCCGAGCCGGTGCTGGTCAAGCCGGCGGCCGCCGCCGGCGACGGCGACGGGTTCCTGGTGATCGACGACCTCGTCGACACCGGTGACACGGCCGCCGTGGTGAGGAGACATCTGCCGCGCGCCACCTTCGCCTGCCTCTACGCCAAGCCCGCCGGCAAGGCCGCCACCGACAGCTTCGTCGCCGAGGTGAGCCAGGACACCTGGATCCTGTTTCCCTGGGACACCGCGCCGCTGTTCGTGCCGCCGCTCGCGCGGACGGTCTGAGGCGGACGCGCGTGGCCGAGCCGGACGCCGCGAACGCGCCCGAGACGGAGGCGTTCGACCCGCGCCTCGCGGCGCTCGACACCTGGCCGGCGCCGCTCGTGCTGCAGGCGCTGTGGGAGGGCCAGCTCGCGGCCGTGGCGGCGATCGGACCGGCCTTGCCGGCGCTCGCGCGCGCAGCCGAGGCGGCGACCGCGCGGCTTCGCGCGAGCGCCACCGGCCGTCTCGCCTACGCGGGCGCCGGCACGTCGGCGCGGCTCGCCGCCGGCGACGGCGCGG
Organism: Acetobacteraceae bacterium; assembly: GCA_965199345.1. Classification (GTDB taxonomy): domain Bacteria; phylum Pseudomonadota; class Alphaproteobacteria; order Acetobacterales; family Acetobacteraceae; genus CAXTPV01. The sequence continues at coordinate 1,013,882 of CBDARA010000002.1, read as the reverse complement.
AGCTCGCGCCCACTTTCGACTGGCCCGAAGCGCGCCTGCTGCTGCTGCCGGCCGGCGGCACGGCGGCACTCGCGCACGCGGTCGAGAACGCCGAGGACGACCGCGCGGCGGCGGCCGAGGCGGTCCGACGGCACGCGCTCGGGCCGCTCGACGTGCTCGTGGGCGTCGCCGCGAGCGGTGCCACGCCGTTCACGGTCGAGGCGGTGGCGCGGGCACGCGCGGCCGGCGCGCTCACGGTCGGCCTCGCGAACAGTCCCGGCAGTCCGCTGCTCGACGCCGCCGAGCACCCGGTCGCGATCGCCACCGGCGCCGAGCCGATCGCGGGCTCGACCCGCATGAAGGCCGGCACCGCGCAGAAGATCGCGCTGACGATGCTGTCGACCGCGGTGATGGTCGGCCTCGGCCGCGTCCATGGCGGCCGGATGGTCGACATGCGGCCGCGCAACGCCAAGCTCCGGCGGCGGGCGCAGGCGATGGTGGTCGAGTTCGGCCGCGTCGACCCGGCGCGGGCGAGCGCGTGTCTCGACGCCGCCGACGGCGACGTGAAGCGCGCGATCCTGCTGGCGCGCGGCCTCACGGCGTCGCAGGCGATCGAGGCGCTGGCGCGCGCCGGTGGCATTCTCCGCCGCGCGCTTGCAGAAGCCGAGGGCCCCTCATAGCTTCCGCCTTTGGCGGGGCGTGGCGCAGCCTGGTAGCGCGCCTGTTTTGGGTACAGGAGGCCGCCGGTTCGAGTCCGGCCGCCCCGACCAGTGCGAGGAAAGGACGAGGCGATGGCGGCGAGGGCACGGATCTTCAAGCAGCGCAAATCGGCCATGCAGTCGGGGCACGCCAACACCGACGACTGGATCCTCGAGTGGGAAAAGACCGAGCGGAAGCAGGCCGACCCGATCATGGGCTGGTGGGGCAGCGGCGACACCCGCTCGCAGCTGCGGCTTCGCTTCGACAACCGGGAGGAGGCCGAGGCCTACGCCAAGCGCGAGGGCCTCGAGGTCGAGGTCGAGATCGTGCCGCCGCGGGTGCAGAAGCCGAAGGCCTACGCCGACAATTTCAAATACACGCGGCTGATGAACTGGACCCACTGAGGTCCGGACCCGGACGCGGCGCCCTTAGCTCAGTCGGATAGAGCAACAGCCTTCTAAGCTGTGGGTCGGTGGTTCGAATCCACCAGGGCGCGCCAGACCCGCCGACGAACGCGCGCAGCCGCGTGCTCATACGCGACGGCGCCGGGGTGGACACCGGTCCGAGGCGATCGTTGTCGCAGAAGGTGGCGTCCGTCCTCCTTTGGCCGACCGGCCGCGGGAACGCGCATCAGGTTGCGTCATACGTCCGAGCGCGACGCGCGTCCGATCGAACGGCGATCGCTCCGTCAGAGCCGTCTCGGCCGCGCTCGGGTGGGCGCTCCGATCCGGCCCGATCCCTCGCGTTCGGACTGGACAGTGTCCCGGTCCCACGACAAACCGGTCGTCATGCGCCCTCGACATGTCCTGCCGGCCCTCCCGCTGCTGCTGTGCTGCCTCGCCGGATCGGCGTCGCGCGCGTCCGTGCCACCGCCGATGCTGCCGGCCGGTCTCGCGCCACCCGCGGCTCACCCTTACGACACGAACGCCGACGCCCGGGCCGTGACCGACGCCGCCCTCGCGCGCGGCCGGCAGGAACACCGGACGGTGCTGCTCGCCTTCGGCGGCAACTGGTGCCCGGACTGCCGCATGCTGGCGGGCGTGTTCGCGGAACCGGCCATGCACACCTGGCTCACGGCTCACGTCGTGACCGCGTCGATCGATATCGGGCGGTTCGACCGCAATCTCGACATCGCCGAACGTTGGGGCATCAAGATCGCGGCCGTCCCGACGGTGCTCGCCATCGCCCCCGACGGCACGCTGCTGAACCCGTCCGACCCGACGGCGCTGGCCAACGACCGATCGATGACGGCGCAGGCCGTCGCCGACCAGATCGCCGCCTGGTCGCGTTAAACGCCGCGCCGACCCTGCCGGCGCCGATCCGCGCGACCGGAGACGATCGGCGGTCACCCCGCTGCACCAGGTCGAGTGAAGGAGGCGCGTCGTGTATCTGCAGAAATTCAGCCTTCGGGGCCGCACCGCGATCGTCACGGGCGGCGCCCGCGGCATCGGTCTGGCGTGCGCCGAAGCGCTCGCCGAGGCCGGCGCGCGCGTGGTGCTCGCCGATCGCGACGGCCCGGCCGCCGAGACGGCGGCCGCGCGACTGCGCGCGAGCGGCGCCGACGCCGACGCGATCGCGCTCGACGTCACGGACGCCGAGCAGGTCGAGCGCGCCGCCGCCGCGCTCGAAACGCGCTTCGGCGCGGTCGACATCCTGGTCGCCAACGCCGGGATCGCCAAAAGCGGCATCCCGGCCGAGACCGTGAGCGACGCCGACTGGCGCGCGGTCCTCGACGTCAACCTCGACGGTGTCTTCTGGTGCTGCCGCGCCTTCGGCCGCGCGATGCTCGGGCGCGGACGCGGCGTGATCGTCAACGTCGGCTCGATGTCGGGCGAGATCTGCGTCAGGCCGCAGCAGCAGGCGTCCTACAACGCCGCCAAGGCGGGCGTGCACCATCTGACGCGGAGCCTCGCGGCGGAGTGGGCGTCGCGCGGCGTCAGGGTCAACGCGGTCGCGCCGACCTATGTCGAGACGCCGCTCACCCTGTTCGGCATGCAGGACCAGGCGATGCGCGACACCTGGCTCGAGATGACGCCGATGGGCCGGGTGGGACAACCCGACGAGATCGCGTCCGTGGTGCTGTTCCTCGCGTCCGACGCGTCGAGCCTGATGACGGGATCGATCGTACTCGCCGATGGCGGCTACACCTGCTGGTGAGCGTCCGCGGTGTCGGCGCCGCGCACGGCGCGCTTCCCCGAGATCGCGACAGCTCCCGCATCCCGGCACATCGCCGCCGTCGGCGCCGCTCGGCGGTGTCGACGGCTTGGGCGAGACTGAAACGGCCGCGCGGCGCGGTCGCCGGGCCGCCGCGATCGAGGGAAGACTTATGACGGATTGGCGCAACGACGGCGTTCGCGTGATCGGGGCGGGCCAGCTTTCCGAAGCGACCGCCCAGACCGCCGGGATGGACCGTGCGGTCGCGATCGACTTCGCGCGAACCGGCGCGCGGAAGCTCTGGGCGGGGACCGTCCACATCCATCCCGACGCCAAGACCGGCGCGCACCACCACGGCGCGCTCGAGAGCGTGATCTACGTGATCCGGGGTCGCGCCAGGATGCGCTGGGGCGAGCAGCTCGAGTTCGTCGCCGAAGCCGGACCGGGCGACTTCATCTACGTGCCGCCTTTCGTGCCGCACCAGGAGATCAACGCCTCGGCGCACGAGACGCTCGAATGCGTTCTCGTCCGCTCCGACAGCACGGCGACCGTGGTGAACCTCGACATCACGCCCGCCGAACCGCCGGAAGCGGTGCGATGGATCGATCCGCTCCATCGCGACTGACGCGCGCGCGGCCCGTCAAGGTCCTGCGCCGCGCCGGCTCGCCGCTCCCGATGATCAGCGACGCGCGGTAGGCCTGCCGGTCGTCCGGACCCAAAACATCGGATGCCGCTGCCATCGGCGATCGAGGATCGGCGCGCGGACACCGACGTGCCTGCTCCTGTCCTCGGTCTTTCCGGCGAAGATGCCGCCGCAAGCTGCGAACAGGCGGTCGATCGCCCGACGTCGACCGGACCGGATCGGCCCGGGCCGGGCGCGTCCGTCCGGCACATCGGGCGCGCGCTCGCGGGGCCGAAGGCCAGCGGGGGTTGACCGCGACACGGGTTCGCATTCGTGTTGCAACGAATGCGATTCCATCGTCATCCGGTCCGATCATGATGCGGACGCAGGCGCTGCGTTTCGCGACCGCGCTGACCGTCGTCGCGTTGAGCAGCTGCGCCCGCGAAGCCAAGCCCGCGCCTGCCTGCGCTCCCCTGGTCGTCGCCTTCGATCTGTCCTCCTCGCATGATCATCGGCACGCTCGCGTCCGTCGCGCCCATGCCCGATGGATCGCCCACCATCGCCGCCACCCGAGAGAAGGGCGAGGCGAGGTCCGCCTGTCCCGCGCCGAGATCGAACGCGACCGATCGCATTGCGACGAGCGCGACCTGCGGGCGTGCCGGCGGTTGCGCGCGACCCTGCTCGGCCACGGTTGACCGAGTTCGATGCCGGTCGGACCGTCGGTCGCGATCCAGCCTAAAAACTTGTCTCAGGCGGATTGCTCTAGCGTTTCTTCAGCTCTTCCGGCTTGTGCGCGGCCTTCGCCCCGGTCTTGTCGCTCTTGACGACGTATTCCGGATTGTCCTTGGACGCCTTCGCCGTGTGTCCCTTGATCTTGGTCGTCGAGGTGATCTTCTTCTCGACCTTCCCGTGGGTCTCGCCCTGCGACGTCCCCCAGGTCACCGTCTCGCCCGGCTTGAGTTCCTTCTTGGCCACCTTGCATCTCCGCTCGCCGCGTGGAAATCCGACATCGCGCGGCCCGGCGGATCGTTCCGCACCTGCCTGCCGAGGAGAGCACGCGATGACCGGCGTCCATGAGTTCACCGCGAAGACCGTGGACGGACAGGACCTGGCGCTCGCGCAGTTCCGCGGGCAGGTGCTGCTCGTCGTCAACACCGCGAGCCGCTGCGGCTTCACGCCGCAATACGAGGGGCTCGAGGCGTTGCAGCGCGAATACGGCGCGCGCGGCTTCTCGGTGCTCGGCTTTCCATGCAACCAGTTCGCGAACCAGGAACCGGGCGAAGACGGCGCCATCCAGAGTTTCTGCCAGACCCGCTACGACGTCACCTTCCCCGTCTTCGCCAAGGTCGAGGTGAACGGCGCGGGCGCGCATCCGCTGTTCCGCCACCTCAAGGACGAGAAGCCCGGCCTGCTCGGCTCGGCGGCGGTGAAATGGAACTTCACGAAGTTCCTCGTCGACCGTGCCGGCGTGGTCCGCGCCCGCTACGCCCCGGCGATCAAGCCCGCCCGCCTCAGATCGGCGATCGAGGGCCTGCTCGCGACCGCGTAGGCGTCAGGACGAGGCCGGCAGGTCGGCACGCGCGGCGCTGTCGGCGAGGATCCCGAGCAGGGCGGTGCCGTAACGGTCGAGCTTCGAGGTGCCGACGCCGCGGACGCTCGCGAGCCCGTCGCGACCTGCCGGCCGCCGCTCGGCGATCTCGCGCAGCACGCTGTCGTGGAAGATGACGTAGGGCGGCACCGATTGCGCGCGCGCCTCGCCTGCCCGCCAGCTCCGCAGCTGCTCGAACAGGCGCTCGGCATCGGGCGCGAGCGGCTCGGCCACCCCGCCGGCACCGGTCCGCGTGGCCGTGGGGATGGCCGCACGCTCCTCCTTCAGCATCAGCGTGCGCTCGCCCTTGAGCAGGGCGCGCGCGTCGCCGTCGAACTGCAAGCCGCCATGTTCCGGGTCGCGCCGCAGCGCCCCGCGCGCGAGGAGCGCGCGCACGACGCCGCGCCAGAACCGTTCCGGCTCCGCGCGCCCGATCCCGAACGTCGGCAGCGCGTCATGCCCGTGCCGACGCACCGCCTCGGTGTCCTTGCCGCGCAGCACGTCGACGAGGTGACCGGCCCCGAAACGCTGGCCGGTGCGCCACGCCGCCGACAGCACCTTCTGGGCGGCAATCGTGCCGTCGAGCAGCGCGACCGGAGACGCGCAGTTGTCGCAGTGCTGGCAAGGCCCGCCGAGCTGCTCGCCGAAGCAGGCGAGCAGCGCGCCGGTGCGGCAGCCGGCCGTTTCCGACAGCCCGATCATGCCTTCGAGGCGCGACGCCATCACCCGCTTCTCGGTTTCCGGCGCCTGGCTCTGGTCGAGCCAGTAGCGGGCGCGCGCGATGTCGTCGGCGCCGTGCAGGAGCAAGGTCTCGGCCGGCAGCCCGTCACGTCCGGCGCGGCCGATCTGCTGGTAATAGGCTTCCGGACTGTCCGGCATGTCGAGATGCACGACGAAGCGGACGTCCGGACGGTCGACCCCCATGCCGAAGGCGATGGTCGCGACGATCACGATCATCTCGCCCGAACGGAAGCGGTCGAGCGCCGCGCGCTTCTCGCCTGGCGAGAGGCGGGCATGGAACGGCACCGCGTTCCGTCCCTGTCCGCGCAGCCCCGCCGCGATCCGCTCCGTCTTCTCGCGCGAGCCGCAATAGACGATCCCGGCCGAACCCTCGTGACGCGCGAGGAACACCTCGAGCTGGCGTGCCTCGCGCTCCTTCGGGACGGCCGTGAGGTGGAGGTTCGCGCGGTGGAAACTCGCGGCGAACACGGCGGCGTCCGGCATCGCCAGCGCGCCGATGATGTCGGCGCGCGTCCGCTCGTCGGCGGTCGCGGTCAGCGCGATCCGCGGCACGCCGGGCAGCCGTTCCGGCAGGCAGGCGAGCGCGCGGTATTCGGGACGGAACTCGTGACCCCAGGCCGACACGCAATGCGCCTCGTCGATGGCGATCAGCGACAGCGTGCGCCGCGACAGGCGTTCGAGCAGGTTGCCGCCGAGCAGGCGCTCGGGCGACACGTACAGCAGCTCGAGACGTCCCGCCGCCATGGCGTCCCGCGTGCCGGCGAGCTCGTCCTCGTCCAGCTCCGAGTGCAGTGCCGCGGCGCGCACGCCGAGCTGGCGCATGGCGGCGACCTGGTCGTCCATCAACGCGATCAGCGGCGACACGACGAGGCCCATGCCGTCCCGGCAGAGCGCCGGCAACTGATAGCAGAGGCTCTTGCCGCCGCCGGTCGGCATCAGCACCAGCGCGTCGCCGCCCGCCATCACGCGCTCGACCGCGTCGGCCTGCAGCCCCCGGAAGGCCGGGAAGCCGAAGACCGAGCGAAGGATTTCGAGCGGCGTCCCGCGCGGCGCGGTGTTCAGGAGCCGCCGACCGTGATCTCGACCCGACGCGAGGCGATCGGCGGGTTCTCGTTGTTCGGCGCGCGCGGCACGATCGACACGCGGCTCGGGGCCACGCCGTCCTGCTCGAGCAGGGCGGCGACGACCTGCGCGCGCTTGGCCGCCAGCATCTCGTCGGCATCGGTGTCGCCGTTGTTGGCGGCATAGCCGGCGACCGTCACCAGGGAGGCCGGATCGGCCGCCGCCCGCTTCGCCGCCTCCGTGACCAGGCTCAGGGCGGGCTGATCCAGGGCCGCGCTGGCATGGCCGAAGAAGATCACGATCTTCGGGCTCGGCGACGTCGTGGGAACGCAGGCGGCGGCGAGCAGGCCACCGAACACGACGAACAGGGTGCGGCGCATGACTGTTCCTTCAAGACCGAGCGCTTGGTGCGCCAGCCCTGCGGCGTCCGTCAATCGGGTGGCGTGAGCGGCGGCCACGCGAGGCGCCGTCCCGGGGCGGCACGCGCGGGGATGCGACGCGCGGATCGGGTTCTCAGGCGGCCGCGGCGGCCGCCTTGCCGCCCGCCAGGCGCCAGATCCGGTCGATCCGCTCGACGCCGGTGAGACGATGCGCGATCAGGATGACGGTCCGGCCCGACGCACCCTCGTTCAGCGCCCCGAAGAACGCCGCCTCGGCCTCGGCGTCGAGCCCGGCGGCGGGCTCGTCGAGGATCAGGATCGGCGCCGTCGCGAGCAGCGCGCGCGCGAGCGCGATCCGGCGCCCCTGCCCGCCGGACACCGTGTGCCCCCCTTCGCCGAGCCAGGTCGACAGCCCGTCCGGAAGCGATCGCACCCAGCGCCCGATCGCGGCCTGCTCGAGCGCCGCCCAGATCTCCTCGTCGGTCGCCTCCGGGCGGCCGATCAGGAGATTGGCCCTGATCGAGTCGGCGAACAGGTGGCTCGCCTGGTTCAGCAGCGTGATGGTGCGCCGGAGCGCGAGCGGCTCGATCGTCGAGACGTCGACGCCGCCCAGCGTCACGCGTCCCGCGTCGGCGCCGGCAAGGCCGAGGGCAAGCGACGCGATCGTGCTCTTGCCGGCGCCGGACGGACCGAGGATGGCGACGCGGCTGCCGGCCGGCACCTCGAACGTCACGCCGTCGAGCACCGGCCGGCCAGGGGTCCAGCCGAAACGGACATGCTCGAACCGGAGAAGGTGGTCGTCCGGCACCGCTCGCATCGCCCCGCCGCGCGGCCGGGTGCCCGGATCGGCAGGAGGCGCCGCCGCCGCGACCACCCGCCGCGCCGCCGCCGCCGCCTCGCCCGCGAGCACGCCCGCGCGCGGCAGCGGCGTCGCCGTCTCGAACGACGCGAGCACGATGAACACCGCGATCACGGCGAAGCTCAGGCCGGGCGCGCCACCGGCGGCGAGCCCGGTCGCGATCGCGGCCAGCACCGCGAGCAGCGCCGCCTGGCCGAGCAGGAAGCCGGCTGCGTCGGCGATCGCCGAACGGCGCGCGGCTTCGAGCTGCGTCGTGATCAGGACCGCCTCGCGCGCCTGGGCCGACGCGAGCACGCGGCCCTCGGCGCCGAAGGCCCGCACCTCGCGCAGTCCCGCGACCGCGTCGAGCACCGCCACCCGCAACGCGCTCCTGCGGGCGCCGAGACGCTCGCCGGCGCGCCCCGCCAGGCGAGCGGCCACCGCCGGCACGACCGCCGCGGCGGCGAGGAACAGCGCCCCCACGACCAGCGCGAGCGCGAGATCCCGCCGCGCCAGCATCCAGACCAGGAACGGCAGCACCGCGAGCGCGCCGAGCAGCGGCACGGTGATGCGGAGAAAGAGCGAGTCGAGCACCTCGACGTCGGCGACCAGCCGCGACAGCAGGTCCGCCGAGCGCCGGTAGCCGAGGCCGGAGGCGGCGCTGGCGGCGACCCGCCGGAAGAACCAGACGCGGGTGTCGGCGAGCGCGCGGAAGGTGGCGTCGTGCGTCGCGAGGCGATCCACGTAGCGGAGCAGCAGGCGGAGCAGGCCGAGCGCCCGCAGGCTCGCCCCGGCGAGGAGGACGATGCCGGCGATCCGGAGCACCGCGTGCGGAGCCGCGCCGGAACCGCCGCCGGCGCTCGCGACCGTCGTGCCGCCGGCCAGCGCGAGCAGGGCGACGCCGACGAGGACGGAGGCGACCGAGAGGGCGGCGCCGGCGGCGAGGCGGCCGGCGCGCGGCCGCCACAGGCCGAGGATGACCCGGAGGGCGGCGATCGTGCCCGGCATCGTGCCCGGCTCGGCAGGAAGGCCGGCCGGCGCCGCGTCCGGCGATGCGGCGCTCATGCGCCGACCGTCGCCGGCGTCGCCGCGCGCGCGCGGGACGGCGCCGCGAGCTCGATCCGCCGGCCGGCGAACGCGTGCGCCGCCGCGGAATGGCTCGCGAGGATCACCGTGCGGCCGAGCGCGAGACGCCGCAGGCTCTCGAGCAGCTCACCCTCCGTCGCCGGGTCGAGATGCGCGGTCGGCTCGTCGAGCAGCAGCAACGGCGCGTTCCTGAGAAAGGCGCGCGCCACCGCGACCCGCTGCGCCTGGCCACCGGACAGGCCGTAGCCGCCGTCGCCGAGACGGGTGTCGAGCCCGTCCGGCAGGGACGCGATCAGCGTGTCGAGCCTCGCCGCGCGAAGCGCATCGGCGAACTCCGCCTCGCTCGCGTCCGGACGGGCGAAGCGGATGTTCTCCCCCATCGTGCCGGCGAACAGCACCGGATGCTGGCCGATCCAGGCGGTGAGGCGCGACAGCGCCTGCGGCACGATCGTCTCGATCGGCGCCCCGTTCAGGGTGATGCTGCCTTCCGACGCCCGCACGAAGCCGAGCAGCATCTCGATGACGGTCGATTTGCCCGCGCCCGACGGTCCCACCAGCAGCGCCGTCTCGCCGCTCGGCACCCGGAAGCTCAGATTGTCGAGAACGCGGCCGCGCGAGGCGTCCCACGCGAACCCGACCTTGTCGAACGCGACGCTCACGCCACGCGCCTCGACGGTCCGGATCGCGGGCGTCGCGAGGGCCGCGGCCGCGAGTTCGGCCTCGGGAAGCAGCGCCATCTGCTCGGCCGCCGTCGAGAGCCGGTGCTTGTCCTGGTAGGCGAGCGCGAAGGCGCGCAGCGGCGCGAAGAACTCCGGCACGGCGATCAGCGCGAACAGCGCGGACGCCGCCCGCATCGGGCCCGGATGCCCGAGCAGCGCGCGCCGGTCGAGCAGCGCGATGGCGACGAGGGAGGCGACGAGCGCGAGGTCGAGCGCGGTCGAGGACAGGAAGGCGACCCGCAGGATCCGCATCGTCCGCATCCGGAGCTCGTCGGCGGCGCGCCCGAGCGACGCCGCCTCGCGCGCCTCCGCCCCCGAGAGCACCAGCGTGCCGATGCCGCGCATGCGGTCGAGGAAGCGCACCTGCAGGCGCGAAAGCGCGGTGAACTGGCGACGCGAGGCCTGCGCCGCGCCGATCCCGAACACCGCCTGCAGAAACGGCACCAGCAGGCCGGCCGCGAGCAGCACCAGGGCCGCCCGCCAGTCGACCAGCAGGACGGCGAGCAGCACGATCAACGGGCCGGCGATCGCGAGCCCGGCGGACGGCAGCCAGCGCGCGTAGAAGCCGTCGAGGCCTTCCACCCCGTCGACCAGCAGCGTGACGAGGTCCCCGGTCGCGCGGCCGCGGAGTGCGGCGGGGCCGGCCGCGAGCACGCGTCCCAACCCGTCGGTGCGGAGGCGCCGGCGCGCGTCGGCGCCGAGCGACGCGGCGGCGGTCGCGCCCGCGAACTGCACCGCGGCCCGCAGCAGCGCCGCGACCGTGAAGCCGAACAGCGGCGCCCAGGGATGCGCGAGCGCGGCCGCCCGCGGCGCGGTGGTCAGCGACGCGACCAGCGGCCCGAGCACGAGCGCGATGCACCAGGCCTGGGCGAGCGCCAGTACGACCCCGACCGTCCCGAGGGCGACGACGCGACGCGCGGCGTGTTTTCCGGCGCGTTTCTCGGCCTTCGTCCAATCCGCCGCGGCGCGTTCGGCGTCGGTCGGCACCCGTCTCGATCGCGTCATCCGCCCCCCTCGGTCACGGCCAATCTAATCCCGCACGGGCCGCCGTCGAGCGTCGGTCCGCCTGCGTGGACGCATCGTCACGTCACGCGACGGGAAGCGCGCGTGCCCCGCGACGGACAGCGCGCGTGCTCACGTGACGGACAGCGCGCTTGCTCAAGCGACGGACAGCGCGCGTGCTCACGTGACGCACATTGCGCGTGCTCACGCGACGGAGACTGCGCGCTTTTACGCGACGGAGACTGCGCGCGCCGGGTCGCTGCGCGACGTCTGCCGTTCGAGCACGAGGTGGTAGCGGGTGCCGTTGTCCTCGGTGATCGTGAGCGTCGCGCCGAGCTGGCGCGCGAAGCCGCGTATCAGCTGGATGCCGAGCCCGTCGCGTATGCCGGTCTCGGTTTCGGCGCGACCCGCCGGAATGCCGATGCCGTCGTCCTGCACGACCAACTCGAGCGTGTTCGCGCCGCTGCGCGTGAGACGGACCGCCACGTGACCGGAACGCCCGTTCGGAAACGCATATTTGATGGCGTTGCTCACCGCCTCGGTCACCACCAGTGCGAGCGGCACGGCCTGATCGCTCGACATCTCGATTTCCGGCGCCTCGACCTCGAGCTGGATCCGGCGACCTTCGCGCTCGCCCATAGCCTCCAGCAGCTGGCCGCAAAGTTCGAGGATGAAGGGCCGCATGGCGATCGTGTGCAGGCCGCCCTCCGAGTAAAGGTGACGATGCAGCGTCGCGAGCGCCCGCACGCGGTCGCGTGCGGCACCGAACTCCGCCTTGGCTTCGGGCGCGCGGATGCGATTTGCCTGCAGGTTCAGCAGCGAGGCGATGATCTGGAGGTTGTTCTTCACGCGATGATGGATCTCCTTGATCAGGAGTTCCTGCTCGCTTGTCGCCCGCTCGAGCTGTCGTTCCCGCTCGGCGAGCGCCGCCGTCGCCTGACCGAATACCAGGATGAGCGCCGCGAGTTCGCTCGGAACGAACCGCATGTGGCCGGTGTCGAAACCGCCCCCGGACTGCCAGCGCGTGACGCGCCGGGTGAGAGCACGGATCGGTGCCGCAACGGTCACGTGAGCGCCGACCGCCACGATCACCAGTTCGAGCAGCAGCAGCAGCGCGATGGCCACGAAGCGGCGGACCAGCAGGATCGTCGCGTGAGACTCGTCGTCATTGGCGAAGTCGCCCGAGACGACGCGCGTGCCCTCCGGCAAGGCACCGATGCTGTAGGCGTGCAGGCGGCCCGCGGCATCGGTCGCGAGTGTCGATCGGTCCCCCGATGCGAGAGCGGCGAGCACGCCCGACGAGGGCGGCAGCACGGCCGCGTCCCCGGCCAGGAGCTCGGGCCCGGTGTCCGTTTGGGTCCAGGTCGCCCCGATCACCGCACCGGTGCGCTGTCGTCCGAGCGCGGCAAGGTCGACCGCGACATCGGCGTCGATGCGGATGCCGGCCGTCGGAGAGACCCGGATCGGGATGGCCCAGCGCCCATGGGGCAGTGGCGCGATGCGGGCGAGCCGTACCGACGGCGTGCCGTCGAGCGGAACGCTCGCGACCGCACCGAGCGGAACGCTCGCGACCGCACCGGGCGGAACGCTCGCCGTGCCACCAAGCGGAACGGTCGCGACACCGTCGAGATCAGGCAGGCCGTCACCGGACGAGCAGACGAGATGACCGTCGCCATCCCGCACCGCGATCGCCTCGAGATGGCCGCCCGACAGGCGCAACGCGATCGCCGCCAGCGCGGGACAGGTTCCCGGCGCGGCGATGCCGGGGAGCGTCCCAAGCGCCCGCAGGCCCGCGGCCGCCTCGCGCACGGCCTCATCCTGATCGGCGAGGAAGCCGATCAGCGCGGTTTCGGTTCGCCGGGCACTGTGTCCGAGCGCCTCCTCGTAGCCTCGCCAGGCCAGAAAGGCCGCGCTGGCCGTGAGTGGAAACACGGCGAGCAGGATCACGATGATCAATCGCGAGCGGACCGACGCGGGAGACAGCCTGAACCGCACGAGCGCCACGTCCCGTCCCGGAGAGGTCCCGCTCACGAGCGGCAAACATGGAAGCCAAGACAGTCCGGGCGCCTCGCGTGAACGGAACGCCTACTCCTTCTCGGACGGTGCGGAGCGCTGCCTGTCCTCTTCGATGAGGCGCAGCAGGTCTTCCGGCACCGGCTCGCTGGCCACATCGTCGAACATCTGATGCAAGCCACGCTGCAGCCAGAGGTCGAACGCCTGATCGCCCTTACGAGGCGATTTCGGCGCCGGTGCAGCGACCTTGTCCTTCGATGTCGGCATCCTCGAAAAGTTCATCGCCGGGGACCCGACGGTCGCGCCATGCGAGTGGCGCGCCGTGCATTCGGGACGAGAGCCCAGGTGACGAACCGGATCAGGCCACGATCTGGCGTAGCGCATCATCGGTCACGACCGCCGCAGGGCGGGCGCGGCGCGCACCCGAGGAGATCTGCGGCTTCTCGCCCATCAGCCAGGCTTCCAGCTGACGCCGCGCCCGGAAGACGCGGCTCTTCGCGGTCCCGACCGCGCAGCCCGTCGCCTCGGCGAGAGCCTCGTAGCTCATGCCGTGCACCACCACCATGACCAGCGCCTCGCGCTGATCGGCCGGAAGCCGCGTCATCGCCTTGCCGAGATCCTTCAGGGCGAGACGATCCTCGTGCGGCGCGTCGCTCGCGAAGGTCGACGCCGGCACATCGTCGATATCGGTGGTGTCGCGGCGCTTCCGCAGGTTCGAGATGAAGCGGTTACGGAGGATGCGGTGCATCCAGGCCGAGAAGTTCGTGCCGGGTATGAACGACGACTGCGCCGACAGCGCGTTGCAGACGGCATCCTGAACCAGATCCTCGGCCGCAGCGCGGTTGCGGGTCAGAGCCAGCGCCTGCACCCGAAGCTTCGGCAGGATGCCGATCACCTGATCGTGGAAATCCGTCGTCGCGCTCATCGTCGCTCCTGCTCACCGATAGTGACTTACCAATGAACGCCGCGGCCCGACGTTGCGTCGGATCGATCACGTGAACGAGAGCAATGGATCGGCGGATCATCTCGACGCGGACGCATCTCCCGGATCGGCGCCCTCGCCGCCCCCCGCGAGACGGGCGAGCGCGCTCCGCGCGCGCGACACGCGAGCCTTCATCGTGCCGACCGGCACGCCACAGATCGACGCCGCGGCCTCGTGGCTCATTTCCTGCGCGCCGACCAGCACGAGGGCTTCACGCAGCAGCGGCGGCAACGAGAACAGCAGTTTCTGCAGGTCGGTGAGTTCGGTCCGCCCGACCTGCGACGGCGGCTGCGCGCGTTCCGACCGGTCCTGCTCGCGCAGCAGGCGGTCCTCGCGCCGCCGTCGCCGCGCCTGTTCGTAGAAGGCGTTTCGCTCGATCGTGAACAACCAGGCCTTGAGGTTCGTCCCGGGCCGGAATTGACCAAGGGCGCCCAGCGCCCTTACGACCGTGTCCTGCACGAGATCGTCCGCGGCCACAGGGTCGCGTGCCAGGAAACGTGCGAAGGCGCGCAGGTCGGGCAACAGGGATGTAAGGTCGCGTCGTAGGGCTGCGATGTCCGGGGCCACGTTGCTCGGACCGACATTCGGGTCGCTCACGACCTCGCGTCCGACGGATGTCCATCCCGCCACGGAGAACGGTCGGCGGGAGCAAGGGAAGCTGGAATGATGATGGACTCCTGGCGCAACGACCTGATCCGGGCCCTTCCGTATGGCCGCCGGTATGCCCGTGCTCTGACCGGCAGCCAACCTCGCGGCGACCTCCTGGTCGCCGAGGGCCTGCGCCAGATGCTGCCACAGGGACGCGACGCCACCGCCGCGGACGCTCGCCTGACGCTTTACCGGTGGCTGACCCGGCGGTTCGACGCCGACGTGAGCGGCGAGACGCCGGTCGGCCTCAGCCACAAGCAGCGCCAACTGCTGCTGCTCACCACGCTCGAGGATTGCTCGTCGGCGCAGGCGGCCGGCATCACCGGCCTCGACGAAGCAGAGGCGTCGGCCGCGCTCGGCGTCGCCCGCGAGCAGCTCCGCTCGGCGGCGTCGGCCGACGTGCTGATCATCGAGGACGAGCCGATCATCGCGATGGACATCGAGGAGCTGGTCCAGAACTGCGGCCACCGCGTCGTCGGCGTCGCCGCGACGGAGGCGGACGCCGTGCGGATCGCCGCCGACGCCCGCCCGGGGCTGATCCTCGCCGACATCAACCTCGGCGCGGGCGGCGACGGCGCGCACGCGATCAGCCGGATCATGCGACACCACCGTGCGCCCGTGATCTTCGTCACCGCCTACCCGGAGCGCCTGCTGACCGGGGACGCGCTCGAACCCGCCTTCGTCATCACGAAACCCTTCGAACCGCTGACGCTCGCGATCGCGACCTACCAGGCGGTGACCGGCGGCGTCACCATCGCCTGACCACCGCCCGACGAGGGCCGGACCCGCGACCACCACCCCCGACGCCGCGTGGACGATCGTCCCGCGGCGGGCAACCAAGCAACCGAAACCGACGTTCCTCCATCACGCTCGCGCAGGCTGGCGGTCGAGGCGAAGGGGGAGAGATGGACACGCTCCAACCGGTGGGCGCGACCCGCGAGAACCAAGCCGCGAAGCGACCGTTCCGCCTGCGCGAGATCCCCGACACGGAAGGGCTCGATCTTCGCGCGGCGCTGGCCGAGGCGAGCGGGCTCGGCTTCGACGCGGCACTGTTGCCGACACCCTTCGAGACGCGCGACGGCCTGCTCGCCGACGGGTCGCGAGCCGCAGCCGTGTTCGGCGGCGGGACGATCGAGGAAGGGCTCGCGACACTCGCGCGGGCGCGCGCCGGCACGCCGATCGCGCTGATCGCCGACCTGCCGGTCGACGGGGTCGCAGCCCATTCGCCGCTCCATCGCGCGAACCGCAGCGCCTTCGCCGAGCCCGATACGTCGGGTCTGTTCGACCCCCGCCGCGTGCTCGAGCCCGAGCGCGCGCCACCGCAGGGCGAGGCGGGCGCCGCCTCGCTCGCCGGCCTCGTCGCGGATCTCGCCGAAGCGCTCGCGCGCGCCGGCCTCGACGGCGTCCGCCTCCGTCGCCTCGCCCGCGCGGACGGTGCGACCGTGCATGCGATCGCACGGGCGGTTCGCGAGCGGCTGCCCGGCTTCATCGTCATCGCCGACACCGCCGGTTTGCCGTGGGACCAGCTCGAAAGGATCCCGGCCGGATTGCTCGACCACGTGGTCGCGTCGAGCGCGTGGTGGAACTGGGCGGATGACTGGTTCTTCTCCGAACTCGACCATCTGCGGCGGATCGCGCCCGTCCTGGTGCCCGCCGTCAGTCTCGCGCGGCAATCCGGGACCGTGTCGTCGCAGGCCGGGCTCACGCGCGATCTCGGCCTCGCGCTGTCGCTCGGCAGCGGCTGGATCCTGCCGGCCGCCACCATCGCGACCGACGACACGGTCCGCCGCCTGCTGCGCGAGACCAACGCGCTGTTCGACGGGCCGGCGGCGGCGGCACTCGCCTCCGGCGCGGGGGTCGCGCTGCTGAACGGCATCCACGCCCCGGTGCTCGCGTCGCTGCGCACGGCCGAGCCCGACCCGCGCGGCGCCCGCATGGCGTTCCTCGCGCTGCTCAACACCAGCGCGCGGAGCGAGGCGACGATCGATCCGGCGCAGTTCCTGCCCTCCGTCGGCGGCCTGTTCGGCCCTTTCACCGCGACCCACCCAGGGGAAGGCGAGCGGCTGGTGCCCGGCCACGGCATCACGCTCGCGGCGGGCGCCTTCCGCCTGTTCCAGGCCGAGCGCGCCGAGCGGAGCACCTCGCCGGCGCCGCTCGACCCCGAAGCCGCGCGCCAGGCGGCGGCCACGATGCCGCGCCTCGCGCTCGAGAACCCGACGCCCGCCGTCGATGGCGGTCAGTTCGCGGTCAAGCGCCGCGCCGGGGAGACGGTCACCGTCGAGATCGACATCATCGGCGACGGCCACGACAAGCTCGGCGCGGCGCTGCAATGGCGAGGGCCCGGCGACCCCGACTGGTCAGAGACGCGCCTCGCGCCGCTCGGCAACGATCGTTGGCAGGCCGCATTCCCGATCGCGATCGTCGGCATGCACCATTACCGCGTGGTCGCCTGGCGCGACGCGTTCGCGACGTTCCGCGACGAGCTCGCCAAGAAGCACAACGCGGGTGTGCCGACCGCGCTCGAGATCCGCGAGGGCACGGCGCTGGTGGTCGAGCAGCTCGGCGGCAGCGCCGAACCGGGTGCGCGATCGCTCGTCGGACGGCTCGAGGCCGCCGACGACGACGATGCTCGACGCGCCATCCTGCTCGACGACGCGCTCAACGCCGCGATGATGCGGGCCGACCCGCGGCCGCACGCCGTCTCGACCGCCCCGATGCCGGTCGACGCCGAGCGGACGGGCGCCGCCTTCGCCTCCTGGTACGAGGTGTTTCCGCGGTCGCTTTCCGACGATGTCGGCCGTCACGGCACCTTCAGGGACGTCGAGCGGCACCTGCCTCGGATCCGCGACATGGGTTTCGACGTGCTCTACTTCCCACCGATCCATCCGATCGGACGCACCAACCGGAAGGGGCCGAACAACACCCTCACCCCCTCGGCGACGGATCCCGGATCGCCCTACGCGATCGGCTCCGATGATGGCGGCCACGACGCGCTGCATCCGGAACTCGGCAGCTTCAACGATTTCGAGCATCTGCTCGGGGCCGCCGCGTCGCACGGGCTGGAGATCGCGATCGATTTCGCGATCCAGTGCTCGCCCGACCATCCATGGCTCACCGAGCACAAGGATTGGTTCGTCTGGCGTCCCGACGGCACCATTCGCTACGCCGAGAACCCGCCCAAGAAGTACCAGGACATCGTCAACGTCGATTTCTACGCGGCCGGTTCGGTGCCGGGCCTCTGGCTCGAGCTCGCGCAGGTGGTCATGTTCTGGTGCGAGCGGGGCATCCGCCTGTTCCGGGTCGACAACCCGCACACCAAGCCATTCCCGTTCTGGCAGTGGATGATCGGTGAGATCCGGCAGCGCTATCCGGATGCCGTGTTCCTCGCCGAGGCGTTCACGCGGCCGAAGGTGATGGCGCGGCTCGCCAAGGTCGGCTTCTCGCAATCCTACACCTACTTCACCTGGCGGAACGACAAGGCGGAGCTCGCGGCGTATCTCGAGGAGCTCGCCGACGGGCCGCTCCGCGAGTTCTTCCGGCCTCATTTCTTCGTCAACACGCCGGACATCAACCCGTTCTTCCTGCAGGACAGCGGACGGCCCGGCTTCCTGATCCGGGCGGCGCTCGCCGCGACGCTGTCGGGCCTCTGGGGCGTCTACAACGGGTTCGAACTCTGCGAAGGCACCCCACTGGCGCCGGGCAAGGAGGAATATCTCGACAGCGAAAAGTTCCAGCTGCGCGCCTGGGATTGGAACCGTTCGGGGAACATCGTGCCCGAGATCACGCGCCTGAACGCGATCAGGCGCGCGAACCCGGCGTTGCAGACGCATCTCGGCGTCAAGTTCCTGCCGTCATCGAGCGATGCGGTGCTCGTCTACGAGAAGGCGACGACGGACCGCAGCAACGTCCTGCTCATCGCCGTCAGCCTCGATCCGCTTCAGGCGCACGAGAGCGCCATCGAATTGCCGCTATGGCGCTCCGGCCTGCCCGATCACGGCACGCTGCAGTTCGAAGACCTGCTCGACGACCGGCGCTTCGCGCTGGCGGGCAAGCAGCAGACCCTCCGCCTCGCGCCCGAGCGGCCCTACTCGATCTGGCGTCTCGCCGCTCCGCTCTCCTCCTGATCAACTGGTAGTCCATGAGCATCACGACGACGACGACCGTTCCACGTCACCCGACCAACATCGACGATCCGCTCTGGTACAAGGACGCGATCATCTATCAGGTGCACGTAAAATCGTTTTTTGACGGCAACAACGACGGCATCGGCGACATCTCGGGATTGCTGGCGAAGCTCGACTACATCGCCGAACTCGGTGTCACCGCGATCTGGATGCTGCCGTTCTATCCCTCACCACGACGCGACGACGGCTACGACATCTCGGATTACCGCGGCGTGTCGGACGACTACGGCACGATCGAGCAGCTGCGGGAGTTTATCGAGAAAGCCCACGAACTCGGCTTGCGAGTGATCACCGAACTCGTCATCAACCACACCTCCGACCAGCATCCGTGGTTCCAGCGCGCGCGCCATGCGCCGCAGGGCTCGCCCGAGCGCGATTTCTACGTCTGGTCCGACACCGACGACAAATACAACGAGACGCGTATCATTTTCCTCGACACCGAGAAGTCGAACTGGGCGTGGGACGACGTCGCCGGGGCCTACTACTGGCATCGTTTCTACAGCCATCAGCCGGACCTCAACTTCGACAATCCTCACGTGCTCGACGAAGTCCTTTCGGTGATGCGGTTCTGGTGCGACCTCGGTGTCGACGGCCTCAGGCTCGATGCCGTGCCCTACCTGGTCGAGCGCGACGGCACCACGAACGAGAACCTTCCCGAGACCCATGCGATCATCAAGAAGATCCGTGCCGAGCTCGACGTGTCGGCACCCGGCGTGATGCTGCTCGCCGAAGCCAACATGTGGCCGGAGGACGTGCAGTACTATTTCGGCGAAGGCGACGAATGCCAGATGGCGTTCCATTTTCCGCTGATGCCGCGCATGTACATGGCGATCGCCCGGGAGGACCGGTTTCCGATCACCGACATCATGCGCCAGACGCCGGAAATCCCCGACAACTGCCAATGGGCGATCTTCCTCCGCAACCACGACGAGCTGACGCTCGAGATGGTCACCTCGTCGGAGCGCGACTACCTTTGGGAGACCTACGCGTCCGACAAGCGCGCCCGGATCAATCTCGGCATCCGCCGGCGTCTCGCGCCCCTGCTGCAGCGTGACCGACGCCGCGTCGAGCTGATGAACGGCATGCTGCTCTCGATGCCCGGCACGCCGGTCATCTATTACGGCGACGAGATCGGGATGGGCGACAACATCCATCTCGGCGACCGCGACGGCGTGCGGACGCCCATGCAGTGGTCGATCGATCGCAACGGCGGTTTCTCGCGTGCCGACCCCGCAAGCCTCGTGCTGCCGCCGATCATGGACGCGATCTACGGCTACATGGCCGTCAACGTCGAAGCGCAGTCCGCCGACAGTCACTCGCTGCTGAACTGGATGCGCCGGATGCTCGCCGTCCGCCGCCGCCACATCGCGTTCGGACGCGGCGCGCAACGCTTCCTTTACCCGTCGAACCGCAAGGTCCTCGCCTATCTCCGCGAGTATGACAGCGGCGCGACGCACGAGGTGATCCTTTGCGTGTCGAACATCTCGCGCACCGCGCAGGCGGTCGAGCTCGACCTGCGCGAGTTCGAGGGTCGCGTACCGGTCGACGTGGTCGGTGGCTCGATCTTCCCGCCGATCGGTCAGCTCCACTACCTGCTCACGCTGCCGCCCTACGCGTTCTACTGGTTCCTGCTCGCCGCACGCGAGGACATGCCGGAGTGGCACGCGTCCGCGCCCGAGCCGCTGCCCGACCTGCAGACGTTGGTCGTGCGGTCGTCGGTCGGCGAGATCTTCGAAAACCCTCGCCAGCGCGACATGCTGCAGAACGTCCTGCCGGAATATCTCGGCAAGCGCCGCTGGTTCGGCTCGAAGGGCGAGCGGATCGAGCTCGCGCGCTTCGCCTACGCGGTGACGCTCGATCGGCGGCGGAACAACCGCACCGTGCTGACCGAGATCGAGGTGCGGGTCGGCGAGCGGATCGAGCACTACGTGCTGCCGCTCGGCGCGGTCGCCGAAACGGTCAACGATCCGCTCGTGCACAATTTGGCGCTGAGCCGGATCCGCCGCGTGGCCCTGGTGGGCTTCCTCACCGACGGGTTCGCGTCCGACGACTTCACGCTCGCCATCCTCGACGCGATGCGGCGCGAGGAGCGTTACGCGCTTCCATCCGGCGGCGAGCTCGTGTTCCGCAAGGGACCAACCTTCGACGCGGTGGAGCTGAGCGACCAGCCGACCATCCGCCGATTGTCGGCCGAGCAGTCGAACAGCTCGGAAATCATTGACGACCTGATCGTGCTGAAAGTGATCCGGAAGGTGCTGGCGGGCGTCCACCCCGAGGGCGAGATCACCCGCTACCTGACCGAGCGTGGCTTCGGCAACACGGCGCCGCTGTTCGGCGATGTCGTGCGGATCGGCCCGGACGGCGTGCCGCACACGGTGATCCTGTTGCAGGGCTTCGTCCGCAACCAGGGCGACGGCTGGGGCTGGACGCTCGACTACATCGCGCGCGTCGCCGACGATCACGGCCCGCAATCCCCGGAAGAGAACGCCATCGTCGCCGCCGAAGCATTCGACGGCTACCAGCCGTTCATCGCCGCGGTCGGCCGACGCCTCGCCGAGCTGCACGACATCCTGTCGTCGCCGACCGATCAGGTCGATTTCGCGCCTCGCGTCGCCGGTCTCGCCGAACGCGAGGAATGGGCGGACGGCGCGGTGGCGCAGGTCGACGGCGCGATGGTGCAACTCGCGCGCTTGCTGGAGCGGGAAGGCCCGATCGGCGACGACGACCGCCACATCGCGACCGCGCTGATCGCGCGTGCCGCCGCGATCCGCGATCTTCTGCGTCAACTCGCCCGCGAGGCCGACGGCGCGCTCGCGACCCGCGTGCACGGCGACTTCCATCTCGGTCAGGTCCTGGTGACGGGCTCCGACGCCTACCTGATCGATTTCGAGGGCGAGCCCGCGAAGACGATGGACGAGCGGCGCGCGCATTCCTGCCCGCTGCGGGACGTCGCCGGCATGCTGCGCTCGCTCGATTACGCGGCGGCATCGGCGGACATGCGCGCCGAAGCGACGACCGCGCTCGGCGCCGAGCGCAAGGCGCAGTTGCTGGCGGCGTTCCGGGACGTCTCGGTCACCGTCTTCCGCGACAGCTACCAGGCCGTCCTCGCCGCGAGCCGGAACCCCTGGGTCGGGCCGACGAACGAGGCCAAGCTGCTCGATCTGTTCCTGATCGAGAAGGCTGCTTACGAAATCCGCTACGAGGCGAGCAACCGGCCGGCCTGGCTGCCCATCCCGCTTCGGGGATTGGCGGCGATCGTCGACCGCCTGCTTCCCGCGCGCGCATAGGACGGGTGAGACATGGATCAGGTGGTTTCCTCCCCTTCCGGCCCGGCACCGGACCCGAACGCGGTCGCGAGCCTGCTCGCGGCCCGCCACGGCGACCCGTTCTCGCTGCTCGGTCCGCATCACGGCCCCGAAGGCCTGGTCGTCCGGTGCTTCGTGCCGCGCGCCGAGCAGGTCGAGATCGTCGGCCGCGCTTCGGGCCTCGTGCTCGCGCGCATGGCACGCGTCCACGCCGACGGGCTCTGGAGCGCCCTGCTCGCGTCGGATGATGCCTACCTGCTCCGCATCGTCTCGAACGGCGAGACGATCGAGACCGAAGACCCCTACGCCTTCGGTCCCATCCTGGGAGATCTCGACCTTCACCTTCTCGGCGAAGGACGTCATCTCGACTACGCCGGCGTCATGGGCGCGCACGTGATGGCGGTCGACGGCATCGACGGCGTTCGCTTCACGGTGTGGGCACCGAACGCGCGGCGCGTCTCCGTCGTCGGGCCGTTCAACGGCTGGGATGGACGCTGCCACCCGATGCGTCGACGCGGCATCGGCGGCGTCTGGGAGCTCTTCATCCCGAGGATCGGTGTCGGTGTCGCCTACAAATACGAGCTGATCGGCCCCTGGGGCGAGCTGCTGCCGCTCCGTGCCGATCCCTGCGCCTGGGCCGCCGAAGTGCCGCCGGCGACCGCGTCGATCGTCGCCGATCCGCATCCCACCTGGTCGGATAGCGGCTGGCTCGCCGGTCGCGCGGCACGTCAGGCCGCCGACGCGCCGATCAGCATCTACGAGGTCCATGCGACGTCGTGGCTGCCCGCGTCCGAGGGCGGCAATATCGGTTGGGACGACCTCGCCGACCGATTGGTCGCCTACGCGTCGGCGATGGGCTTCACCCATCTCGAGCTGATGCCGGTCATGGAGCACCCGTTCGGTGGCTCATGGGGCTACCAGCCGCTCGGACAATTCGCGCCGCAGGCACGCCTCGGGCCGACCGAAGGTTTCGGCCGCTTCGTCGATCGATGCCATCGGTCCGGCATCGGCGTGCTGCTCGACTGGGTGCCGGCGCATTTTCCGACCGACGCGCACGGCCTCGCCCGTTTCGACGGCACCGCGCTCTACGAGCACGAGGACCCGCGCGAGGGATTCCACCAGGATTGGAACACCTACATCTTCAATCTCGGCCGTCATGAGGTGCGAAACTTCATGATCGGCTCGGCCCTGCACTGGCTCGAGTTCTGGCACGTCGACGGTCTCCGCGTCGACGCGGTCGCGTCCATGCTCTACCGCGACTATTCCCGCAAGGACGGCGAATGGATCCCGAACCAGTACGGCGGCCGGGAGAACCTCGAATCGATCTCGTTCCTGCAGGATCTGTCGCGAGCGGTGCGCGCGCGGGTTCCCGGCGCGATCCTGGTCGCCGAGGAGAGCACCGCCTTCCCCGGCGTCACGCGCCCGGCCGACGAGGGCGGGCTCGGCTTCGACTTCAAGTGGAACATGGGGTGGATGCACGACACGCTGCACTATTTCGAGGAGGCACCGGTCCATCGGCGCTGGCATCACGGCGAGATCTCGTTCGGTCTCGTCTACGCCTTCTCGGAACGCTTCGTGCTGCCGCTGTCGCACGACGAGGTCGTCTACGGAAAAGGCTCGATGATCGGCAAGATGCCGGGCGATGCCTGGCAGCGTTTCGCCAATCTTCGCGCCTACTACGGCTTCATGTGGGGGCATCCGGGCAAGAAGCTGCTGTTCATGGGCGGCGAGATCGCGCAGGAGCGCGAGTGGAACCATGACCGCGGGCTCGACTGGTTCTCGCTCGACGATCCCGCGCGGCAGGGCGTGCAGCGGCTCGTCGCCGATCTGAACCACACCTACCGCCACCATCGCGCGCTGCACGCGCGCGACGCCGAGCCGGACGGGTTTCGCTGGGTGGTGCTGCACGATGCCGATCAGAGCGTCTACGCCTGGCTCCGCACCGCACCCGAGGCGCCGCCCGCCCTCGTCGTCTGCAACCTCACGCCGGTGCCGCGGCACGAGTATCGCCTCGGCGTGCCCGAGCCGGGTTTCTGGAGCGAAATCATCAACACCGACGCGGGCGGCTACGGCGGCTCGAACGTCGGCAACAATGGCGGCGTCCACGCCGTCGACGTGCCGAGCCACGAACTGCCGCACAGCGTGTCGTTGACGCTGCCGCCTTTGTCGACACTCATACTCGTGCGAGGCGGATGACAGTCCAGTTGCGGGTGAGCGGCCGATGAACGACGACGAGACACGATCGCGGGCCCGCGCCGCGGGGCTTGCGTCCAACTGGACCGACGCGTTCGGCAAGACCAAGCACGTGACCGTCGACACGCTTCGGCTCGTGCTCGACGCGCTCGGACTGGCGGGGTCGGCCGCGCCGGAGGACGGCGGTCTCGGCGGCGCGGACGGGCTGCCGCCGCTGCTGACCGCCGATGCCGGCGGCCACACGCCCGTGCCGGACGGTGCGGTCGGCCAGGCCTACGTCGTCCATCTCGACAGTTTCGAGCGGGTCGAGGGCGTGCTCTCGGACGGCGCCGGCGGTGCCGGCTTCGAGGCGCCCGCGACGACCGGTTACCACCGGCTCGAGACGGGCGGCGAGGAATGCATCCTCGCGATCGCGCCGGCCGCCTGCTTCACCATCGCCGACGCGCTGCGCCGGGCCGGCCGCACGGACACGCGCTGCTGGGGTCTGTCGGCGCAGCTCTACGCGCTCCGCCGCCCGGGCGACGGCGGTCTCGGCGATGTCGAGGCACTGGCGCGGTTCGCGCGCGCCGCCGCCTCGCGCGGGGCGGACGCGCTCTCGATCAGCCCGGTCCACGCCCAGTTCTCCGCCGATCCCGATCGCTTCAGCCCCTACGCGCCGTCGTCGCGGGTGCTCCGGAACGTGCTGCACGCGGCGGTCGAGCTCGAGGGCGAGGAGGCGGCCGAGCTCGAAGGCGCAGCACTCGTCGACTGGCCGCGCGCCGGCCGGCTCCGCCTCGCGGCACTCCGGCGCGAGTTCGAGCGCGCCGGACGCGACGACCCCGCGTTCCTGGCCTGGCGCCGCACGGCCGACGACAGCGTCGAGCTGCACGCCCGCTTCGAGACGCTGCACCGGCATCATTTCGCAGGCGGGCACGGGCCGTGGCACTGGCGCGACTGGCCGGACGCGCACCGCGTCCACGCGTCCGCGGCCGTCGCGTCGTTCGCGCGCGAGCACGCCGACGAGGTCGCGCTGCACGCCTGGATGCAGTACCGGATCGAGCACGGTCTCGACGCCGCCCAGGAGCAGGCACGACGCGCCGGCATGGCGGTCGGCCTGGTGTCGGATCTCGCGGTGGGCGCGGATTCCGGCGGTTCGCACTGCTGGAGCCGGCCGGCCGAGACGCTGCTCGGGCTCACGGTCGGCGCACCCCCCGACCTGCTCGCGCCGGAAGGGCAGGACTGGGGCATCACCGCGTTCTCGCCGCACGGGCTCCGCGCGCACGGCTTCCGCGCCTTCATCGAGATGGTGCGCGCCGCCCTCCGCAACGCGGGCGGCGTCCGCATCGACCATGCGATGGGCCTGAACCGGCTCTGGGTCGTGCCGAACGGCCACTCCTCGGCGGACGGCACCTATCTCGCGATGCCCGAGGCCGATCTGATGCGGCTGCTGCGCATCGAATCGCAACGCCACCAGGGCATCGTGCTGGCCGAGGATCTCGGCACGGTGCCGGAAGGGTTCTCCGACCGGCTTCGCGCCGCCGGCATCGACGGCATGCGCGTGCTCTGGTTCGAGCACGAGACGTCCGGCCGCTTCAGGGCGCCGCGCGACTGGCCGCGTCAGGCCTCGGCAATGACCAGCACCCACGACCTCGCGACCGTGTCGGGCTGGTGGCGCGGCCGCGACATCGACTGGAACGAGAAACTCGGCCGCGACGTCGAGGGCGCGCGTGCCGAGCGCGCGAGCGCGCGGGAGGCGATCTGGGGCGCGATGTGCGAGAACGAGGCGGCCGAAGGCACGCTGCCCGCGGAATGGGACGGCCATCGCGTCGCCGACGCGGCGGTCTCCTTCCTCGGACGCACCGCGTGCGAACTGGCGATGCTGCCGATCGAGGACGCGCTGGCACTCGAGGAGGCTCCGAACCTGCCCGGAACGACCACCGAGCATCCGAACTGGCGCCGACGCCTGCCGGGCGACGCCGAGACGCTGCTCGACAGCGAGCACGTGACCAGGCGCCTCGCGCTGCTCGACGCGACACGCCGGACCGGCGCGTGAGCGGGCGTTTGGAACCGGACCGGCAGGCTCACGTTGCGTCGGCCAGGGGCGGAGCGCCGGACATGCGGGCAGCTGGACAGCCGGACGTGCCGGGCATCGCGCCGGCGAGCGACAACCCGATGTCGCGTCTGGTCGTGGTGTCGAACCGCGTGCCGGCCGCCGGCGCCGCCAAGGCGGGCGGCCTCGCGGTCGCGCTGCAGGCCCTGATGGAGCAGCGCGGCGGTCTCTGGTTCGGCTGGAGCGGCAACATCGCCGCCGACGGCAACGTCCACCAGGTGCACACGCGCGCGCAGGACGGCGTCGAATACGCGACGATCGATCTCACCCGCGAGGAGCACGAGCGCTACTACACCGGCTTCTCGAACACCACGCTCTGGCCGCTGCTCCATTCGCTGCTCGAATACATGAGCTACGAGCGCCGCAACCTGCAGACCTACCGCATGGTCAACGAGCGGATGGCCGACACGCTCGCGCCGCTGCTGCGTCCGACCGACATCGTCTGGGTGCACGACTACCACCTGGTCCCGATGGCCGCCTCGCTCCGGCACGGCGGGTTCCGGGGCCCGATCGGCTTCTTCCTGCACGTGCCGTTCCCGTCGCCCGACATCCTGAGTTCGGTGCCGGAGGGCAGCGCACTGGTGCGCGACCTGCTCGCCGCCGATCTGATCGGTTTCCAGACCGCCAACGACGTCGAGAATTTCGCCGCCGCGGCGTCGCGCTTCGCCGGTGCGTCGCGCCAACCGGGCGGCGGATTGCTCTATGGCGGCCGCCGCGTGCGGCTGGGCAGCTATCCGGTCGAGATCGACTTCGCCGAGTTCCGCGACATGGCGGCGAGCGCCTGGCACTCGCCCGAGACGGAACGGCTCCGTCGCAGCCTGCAGGGTCAGACCCTGATCTTCGGTGCCGAACGGATGGACCCGACCAAGGGTCTGCCGCACCGCCTCGCCGGCTTCCGCCGATTGCTCGAGACACGCCCGGACTGGCGCCGGCGCACCACCTTCCTGCAGATCGCCGCCTCGTCGCGCACCGAGGTCGAGGCCTATCGCGAGCTTCGCGAGGAACTCGACATGCGCTCGGGCGCGATCAACAGCGAGTGGAGCGAGGCCGACTGGATCCCGGTGCGCCTGCTCGCCCGCGGCGTCTCGCGCGAGGCGATCGCCGGCTACATGCGCGAGGCGCGGGTCGGGCTGGTCACGCCGCTTCGCGACGGCATGAACCTCGTCGCCAAGGAATACGTCGCCGCCCAGGATCCGCAGGATCCCGGCGTGCTGGTGCTGTCGCGTTTCGCCGGCGCCGCGCGGCAGCTCGGCGCGGCGGTGCTGGTCAATCCTTACGACGCCGACGAGATGGCGGACGCGCTCCACGTCGCGCTCCGGATGACCCGCCCCGAGCGGCAGGATCGCTGGAAGACGCTGTCCAAGGCGCTCGCCGACACGTCGACGCTCGGTTGGGGGCGTTCGTTCGTCACGGCGCTCACCCGGATGGGCGCGGCGGCGCCGAGCCCGCGGGTGCTGCACGCGTCGGCCGATATCGAGTAGCGTCCGAACGCGAACCCCGTCGCCGAGGCGGCCGCCGCCCGGCGGGGCCTGCGCCATGCCCGACCTCCCGTGAGTGATGCCGCCTCTTCTCCAGCTCCAAGACATCCGTCTATCCCTCGGCAGCGCCCCGCTCCTCGACGGCGCCGACCTTCAGGTCGGCAGCGGCGAGCGGATCGCGCTCGTGGGCCGCAACGGCAGCGGCAAGTCGACCCTCCTTCGCGTCGCCGCCGGCACGGTCGCGATCGACGGCGGCAAACGTTTCTTGCAGCCGGGCACCACGGTCAGCGTGTTGCAGCAGGAGCCGGACCTGGCCGGCCACGCTTCGGTCGGCGCCTATGTCGAGGCCGGGCTAGGACCGGACGGCGACCGCCATCGCGCCCGCCTCCTGCTGGACGAGCTCGGCCTCGATCCGGAGCGCACGCCGGACGGGCTGTCCGGGGGCGAAGCGCGCCGGGCCGCGCTGGTCCGGGTGATCGCGCCGGAACCCGACCTGCTGCTGCTCGACGAGCCGACCAACCATCTCGACCTGCCGGCGATCGAATGGCTGGAACGGACGCTCGCGGGCATGCGCGCCGGCCTCGTCCTGATCAGCCATGATCGTCGCCTGCTCGCGACTGTCGGCCGCGCGACCGTGTGGCTCGACGGCGGCCGCACGCGCCGGCTCGACCGCGGCTTCGCCCATTTCGAGCCGTGGCGCGACGCGCTGGTCGCCGAGGAGGAGCTCGCGCGACACAAGCTCGACCGCCAGATCGTCCGCGAGGAGGACTGGATGCGCTACGGTGTGACGGCGCGCCGCAAGCGGAACGTGCGCCGGGTCGCCGAACTCGCGGGCCTCCGCGCGAGACGGCGCGATGCCACCGCGCGGGCCGGCGTCGCCTCGATTACGAGCCTCGACGCCGGGCTTTCCGGCCGGCAGGTCGTGGTCGCCGAGCACGTGACGCATGCCTGGCCCGGCGCCGCACCGCTGGTCCGCGACCTCGAGCTTCGCGTGCTGCGGGGCGATCGCCTCGGCATCGTGGGCGCGAACGGCGCCGGCAAGTCGACGCTGCTCGGGCTGTTCACCGGACTGATCGCGCCCGAGGCCGGCACGGTCGTGCGCGGCGCCTCGCTCGCGCTCGCGACGCTCGACCAGCAGCGGCGCGCGCTCGATCCGGCGGCGACGCTCGCCGACACGCTCACCGGCGGGCGCGGCGACACCGTCGAGGTCGCCGGCGAGAAGCGGCACGTGATCGGGGTGATGAAGGATTTCCTGTTCCGTCCCGAGCAGGCGCGCACGCCGGTCGGCATCCTGTCGGGCGGCGAGCGCGGCCGGCTGGCACTCGCGACCGCGCTGCTCGGTCCGTCGAACCTCCTGGTGCTCGACGAGCCGACCAACGATCTCGACCTCGAGACGCTCGACCTGCTCGAGGAGCTGGTGTCGTCCTATGCCGGCACCGTGCTGCTCGTGAGCCACGACCGCGACTTCCTCGACCGCGTCGCGACCTCGGTGCTGCTCGCCGAAGGCGACGGTCGCTGGATCGAGTATGCGGGCGGCTGGTCCGACATGCTGGCGCAGCGCGGCGGCCGCTCGCCCTTCGCGCCGGCGGGCGGGGCACGCGGTCGCGGCGACCCGGGCCGGTCGGGCGGGGCGGGCGCCGATCCCGCGCGTCGCGACGCGCCCCGGAAGATGTCGTTCAAGGACACCCGCGACCTCGCCAACCTGCCGCGCGAGCTGGAGCGGCTGAGGGGCGAGATCGCGCGCCTCGAAGCGTCGCTCGCCGACCAGGACCTGTTCCGCCGCGACCCGGCCGGCTTCGCCGAACGGACGGCGCGACTGGGCCGGACCAACGCCTCGCTCGCCGGCGCCGAGGAGCGCTGGCTCGAGCTCGAAATCAAGCGCGAGGCGATCGACGCGGGCCGCGCGTGACCCCGAACCTCGACGGTCCGGCGTCGCGTCTCGCCCGCCGCCGAGACGCCCGCAGCTCGACGTCTCGCGGCCGCGTGCCCGGCGGGCCGAGGAAGGCACGCCCGAGTGCCTCTTCCGCGGTCCCCGCAGGCTGATCAACGGCCGGTCCCCGGCGCATGACAGGGACGCGTCGTGAGCGCGTTCAGAACACGGTCGTCGCGCTGACGAACAGCGACCGCCCCGCCTCCGTCCAGAACAGCGGCGTTCCGGCGCCGACCGTGTAGCCGGCGAGCCCGTCGATCTTGCGGCTGTCGAGCAGGTTGAAAATCTGCGCCTGCAGGCGGATCCCCGTCCGGTGCGACGCCTGCCAGCGGCGGCCCGCCGAAAGGTCGAGCGTGTTGACGGGGTCGATCCACTCGGCGCCGCCGACATCGCCGTAGGTGCCGCCGACCCAGCGATCGAGCAGGGAGGCGTTCCAGACCCTTGTCGCGAACAGGACCGCGCCGGACAGCGTCCCCTGCGGCGTCGACGGCACCGGCCCGCTCGGGCTGGCCACGCTGCCCGACTGATGACCCGCGTTGAGCGAGGCGCTGCCATAGAGCGAGAAGCCGCCGCCGAGCTGCGCCGTCGCCTCGCTCTCGAGACCGCGATAGACCGCGCTGCCGGCGTCGAAATCGACCGTCTCGCCGCCCACGGTGCGGGTGCCGACCGCGTCCGTGAACAGGATGTCGTAGGCATCGAGCGCGACCGAACGGGTCGGCGTCCGCCATGTCACGCCGGCCTGGACGTTCCAGGTCGTTTCGGGTGCGATCGGCGCGGTCAGGGTATTGGTCACGTCGAAGAACTGGAGCGGCGGCGCGAGGAAGCCGCGGGCGACCGTCGCGTAGACGCTCCACGCCCGATCGAGATGGTCGATCGACGCGACCGAGGGGACCGGCGCCCCGAACAGGCGGGACACCGACGTGGGCAGCCGGGTGCCCTCCATCACCGGAGCGTCGATCGCGCGCGCGAACAGCGCGCCCTTGACGCCCGCGGTGACGAGCAGCGACGCGGTCGGCCGCCAGTCGAGATCGACGTAGGGCTGCGCGGTGACCAGGGTGTCCGCTTGCTCGCGGACGATCGCCGCCGATCCCGGCACGCCGGCGACGGGGGACAGCACCGGATCGGGCTGGCTGCCGAGGCTGAAATCAACGTCGTCGAGGGATCGCGCGTTCACCTGACGCTCGATCCAGAAGCCGGTGCGGAGCGCGAGCCCGTGCCCGATCGGCACCTGCAGGCGGAAGATGTCGCCCCAGGCGCGCAACCCGTTCTTCGCGTCCTGGCCGGGCACGTCGTCCGGGCCGGACGCGGTGCCGTCCGGTGTCTCGCCGTTCGGATCGGCGCCGAGCGAGAAATGCCGATCGAGGCCGTAGGTGTACGCGGCGTCCGTGAGCGTGGCGCCTGCCGGCAGGGCTCGGGTGAGCGTCGCGACCGTGATGTCGGTCCGGTAGGAAGAATTGTTGTCGCCTTCGAACGCCTGGCTCTGCGGATCGCCGTCGAGGGCGACGCCCGGCCCGTCGGCGGCGATCTCGGCCTTGGTGGCGCCGGGCGGGTCGTTCTCGGCCGTGCGGCTCAGATTGCTCACCAGGGTCAGCGTCGTGTCGGGTCCGAGCGGGATGATGGCCTTGGCGTACAGGCTGGCGCGCCGTTCCGTCACGTCCTCGAGCGCGCCGCCGCTCTGCTCGCCCTCGGCATCCACCACGACGCGTGTGCCGTCGGGGCCGCCGATCGCGCCGCTGTCGATCCGCACGCCGCCGAGCACGGTGCCGAAGCTGCCGAGCGCGAGGTCGGGCGAGATCGCCTCGTGCGCGGCGGGATCGATCGATCGCAGCGACACCGTGCCGCCGAATGTCGCGTCGCCGAGCGTCGCCGCGTCGCCCGGTCCGCGATCGACCGTCACGCTGTCGAGGTCGCGCGCGGTGAAATAGGCCGAGCTGTGATGCGTGAAGTCGTCGCTGTCGCCGAACGGGACGCCGTCGAAGGTGACGTCGTACTGGCCATCGGCGAAGCCGCGAATGGTCAGACCCTGCGCCTCGCCGAGCCCCGGCCCGTTCGGGTCGAGATCGACCACCGAGGGCGTGAGCGCCACCGCCGTGTCGTAATTCCCGGTCGGTGCGACGAAGCGGGTGAGCGCCTCGCGGTTGACCGTGGCCGTGGGCTCGGTGGCGTCCTGCGGTGTCGAGAACGGCGGCACCGACGGGCTCGCGTTGATGATCACGGTGGTCGGCGCATCCTGCGCACGGGACGGAACGGCGCCGAGAAGGAAGATACCCGCGCCCGCCAGGCGCGCCGCGCGGAGGGAACGAGGCATCGGCCGTTCGTAGGGTCGGCGTTCCCGCGCCGCATATGATCGTTGCGTGACGGCGGGACTTGCCGCCGCGCGCCGCTCAGATGCCGAGGCCGAGCCGAAGGTCGGGGGACGGCAGTGCTCCCGGCGACGATGCGATCTGCCCGGACCTGATGCGGTCCAGATTGGCGCGGACCTCGGGGTTGTCCTCGAGCAGACGGCGGAATGCGCGCGCGTTGATGACCAGCAGGTGGCTGTAGGAAAGGCAGCGGACCGTTCCAGACATGCGGGTGCCGCCGAGCACCTCCTCGGCGCCGACCGCGTCGCCCATCCGGTAGTGGCGGTCGGTGTCCCCGACCCGCTGCTCGAGCGTGCCGGAACTCACCATCAGCACGCCGCCCGGCCGGCGTCCGCGCCGGATCACCACCTCGCCCGGCACCGCGAACCGCAGCGTCATCGTCATCGCGAGGTCGTGCTGGATCGCGTCGGGCAGGTCGCGGAAGAGCGGAAACGCCGGGATCCGGCGGTCCATTCCGGCCTGGATGTTGAACCGGAGACGCCGTTCGAGACGCCGCCTGCGGCGGTCGACGTCGCGCGAAAGCTCGCGGTGGAGCTCGTCGCCGATCAGGCTCTCGCCCAGCAGCCGGTCGAGCTCCTCCCGCTCGATGCGGAGGGTCACCTGCCGCAGCACACGGCTTTCCAACGCCTCGGCATAGCCTGGGTAATGCAGCCGAAGCGCGTCGAGCGCGTCGCCGAGCAGTCTCTGCCGCCGCTCCAGCACTTCGGAGACGATCTCGGCGACGCGCGTGCCGAGCACCGGTTCGACGCGCTGGCGCATGAAGCGCTCGAGCGTGAGCGAGAGCAGATAGCTCACCATCAGCAACTCGTAGCGCACCGTCATCTGGTGCATGAGCGGCGTGTCGAGCCGGCCGATCCGGTGCAGCGATTGCGCGAGCCGAAACCCGAAACCCGGCCGCACCCGCCGCCGCACCGCCCTGAGATAGCCGAGCCGCCCGTCGGTCCGTGCACCGTCGATCATCGCGTCGGTGGTGCGGAGCAAACGCCGGATCACGCCCTTGGTCAGGCCGCTGAGCCGGAAGCTGTCGACCAGCAGCGCCCGCTCGCGCGCCGCGATGGTGATCAGGCCGAGAATGATGCGGTCGCGGTCACCGATCTGGTGATCGAAATCGTTGGCGTCCGCCTCGAGCCTGATCCTGTCCTCGACGCCGTTCACCGCGAGCCTGGTCGCACCGGCCGAGAAGTTGAAGTCCGACGCAATCTGGCGCGTGCGGTCTCGCACCTCGCCGAGCGCGATCGCGAGCACCTGGTGGCGCAGCGCCTCGTCGCGCGCGGAAAGCTGATCGAGGCCCAGCAGCACCACCAGCGGGCGGAGCGTGGTGCCGTTGACCAGCAACGTGAACATCACGAAGCCGGTCGCCACGGCCGCGACGAAATGCGCGTCCTGACCCGAGACCGCCGGGTTCTCGGTCACCGAGAGCGCCAGCGCGAGCGTGATCGCGCCGCGTAGGCCGCCCCAGACGATGGTGATCTTGAACGCTCTCGGCACCGTCCGCGACCAGCCGGCCCATTCGAGCAGCGGCAGCAGGCCGAACAGCACGGACGCGCGCGCGAGCAGGGCCGCCAGCACGGTGATCAGCACCAGCAGCAGGTCGCGGCCGGTCACGCCGAGCAGCAGCCGCGGCACCAGCATCGAGGCGAGCAGGAACACCAACGATCCGGCCCAGAAGGCGAGCTGCTGCCACAGGTCGCACAGGAACCGCCAGGTCTGCGGCCGCATCGTCGACGGACCCTGCGACGACAGCGTCAGTCCGGCGGCCGCGACCGCGACCACGCCCGACAGGTGCAGGAAATGGTCGGCCAGGATGTACGCGATGAACGGCAGCGCGAGCGTGAGCGTCACCTCGCCCGCGACCGTCTCGCCGAGCACGCCCACCAGCACGAGCGCGCCGCGCCCGAGCCCGTAGCCGACCACGAGCGCGCCGGCGAACGAGGCGGCGAAGGCGAGCACGGCCGCGAGCGGCGAGACGGCGTGATGCGAGATCAGCGCGCCGAGCAGGATCGTGAAGATGGAAATCGCCGCCGCGTCGTTCAGCAGCGCCTCGCCTTCGACGAGGCGGGTCAGCCGCGAGGCCGCGCCGATCTCGCCGAAGATGCTGGTGACCGCGCTCGGATCGGTGGTCGCGACGATCGCGCCGAGCATCAGGCAGGCGGTGAACGAGACGGGCGCGGCGAGATGCAGGGCCCACCCGATCGTCGCCGTGCTCACCACGACCGCGACGACGGCCAGCACCAGCACCGTGGTCGCCTCGTGGGCGAGGCGGCGGACGTCGATCGCCAGCGCGCCCGCGAAGACCAGGATCGGCAGGAACACCAGGAGGACGGTTTCGCTGCTGATCGGCAGCGTCACCACCGCCCTGGCCGCGCGGTCGAGCAGGTGGATCCGCGGGGAGGCGAGCAGCGCGTCGGCGCCGCCGCCGATCAGGATCCCGAGCACGGCGAGGAGCACGGTCTCCGGCAGCGCGAGCCGTCGCGCGATCGGCTGGACCGCGGTCACGCCGATCAGCAGGCAGGCGATGGTGAGCAGGATCGCGGGCAGGCCGACCATGGACGGGAATACCTCGACAGGGCTCGGGCGAGACACACCAGAGGCGCGCCGACCTCTCGCACACTCCGGCGGGCGCATGACAAGACGCCAAGACGGCGAAAGGGCGGCGGCCCCGGGTGCCGGATGGACAAAACGGACCCATTTCGCGAGAAACCGCACAGGGGCGTTCCGCGCCCTCGCCCCGGGGAGAGACTATGTCGTCACGTCAGCGCCGCTTCGCACTCCTCGCCGCGGCCACGATCCTCACGTCCGGCCTCGCCGCGGTCGCCCCCGGTCTCGCGCAGCAGAAGAGCGAAGGCACCGCACCCGGCCGCGCGCCCGTCACGATGCCGATGACGCCGCCGGCCGACGGCAACATCGCCGAGCACACGGCCGCGTCGCCGCAGGACGCCGCCCTGGTGCAGCGGGGCGAGTACATGACCCGCGCCGCCGACTGCATGCCGTGCCACACCCGTCCGGGCGGCACGCCGTTCGCGGGCGGCCTCGTGATGAACACGCCGTTCGGCCAGATCGCCAGCCCCAACATCACCCAGGACAGGGCGAACGGGCTCGGGCGGTGGTCCGAGCGCGATTTCTGGAACGTGCTGCACAACGGCGTCGGGCCGCATCTCGGCGACTATATCTACCCGGTGATGACGTACACGTCGTACACGAAGCTGACGCGCGACGACGTGCACGCGATCTGGGCCTACATGCGGACGATCAAGCCGGTCGACGCGCCCCGGCTGCCGATCTCGCTCCCCTTCCCGTTCAACATCCGCCCGAGCCTGCTCGGCTGGCAGATCATGTTCATGGACACCGGCGTCTATAAGCCCGACGCCGGCAGGCCGGCCGCCTGGAACCGTGGCGCCTACCTCGTACAGGGCGCCGGCCATTGCGGGGAATGCCACTCGCCGCGGAACGCCCTCGGCGGCGTCATCGACGGACGCTCGCTCGCGGGCGGCGTCGTCGACGGCTATCTCGCGCCCAACATCTCGTCGGACAGGCAGTTCGGCATCGGGAACTGGTCGAACGCCGACATCGTCACCTTCCTCAAGAAGGGCGCCAACGACCACAACGTGGTGTTCGGCCCGATGACCGACGTCGTCCACGAGAGCATGGCATACATGACCGACGGCGACCTCGACGCGATCGCGACCTATCTGAAGGCCTCGCCGGCGCGGCACGAGCACCTGATCGACCCGCCGCGGCTGGCACTCACCTCGGCCGGGCGCGGTGCCGCGCTCTACGCGACCAATTGCGCGCAGTGCCACCAGGCGAACGGCCACGGCGTCGCCGGCGCGATCCCGAGCCTGGTCGCCAACGGCGCCATCACGCAGCCGGTCTCGGACGACGTGATCATGCCGGTGCTGATCGGCCAGCAGGGCCAGGGCTCGTACGGCGCGATGCCGGCGTTCGGCGGCGCCCTCGACGACCGCGAGATCGCCGATCTCGTGAACTACGTCAGGACCGGGTTCGGCAACACCACGGACGCGAGCACCACGCCCGCGATGGTGCGCGACGCTCGCGCACAGGCGCCGGTCGGGCTCGGCGGCTCCGAGGACGCGCGACGCCTCGGCTGCGCCCCGATCGGCGAGCAGACCGTGCCGGGCGCGCTCGCGAGCGAGGACGAGGTGACGATCGCGAGCTGGGTCGACCGCGGCGGCGCCGCCGACGCGATCTCCGCGCTCGTCGCCCGCGCCAAGGCCGACAATCCGGACGCGAGCGCGGGCGACGTCGCCCGCATCGTCACCGCCGCCTACTGCCCGGTGGTGGCGAACCAGGACTGGCGCACCGACGCGGACAAGCGCGCGCGCCTGCG
Organism: Acetobacteraceae bacterium; assembly: GCA_965199345.1. GTDB lineage: Bacteria > Pseudomonadota > Alphaproteobacteria > Acetobacterales > Acetobacteraceae > CAXTPV01. Next base: position 977,479 of record CBDARA010000002.1, on the reverse strand, counting down.
CGACTTCGCCGGCGAGGCGGGCGCCGTCATCGCGCGCTCGTTCCCGCCCGACGGCGCCGAGATGGTGGTGAGCGCGACCGTGCCGTCGGCGACCGCGAACGCGGTGGCCGATGCCGCGGGCGCCGCGCACCTGTCGGTCGGCGCCTATCTCGCCAAGCAGGTCCAGCAGGGCGCCAAGTCGCCCTGACCGGGTCGCCGGCCCACACGCGACACGCCTGATCAACCAAGGACGAAACCCGTCATGACACGCGTCACGCTGGACGGTCTCTCGGTCGACGGCGACCTCCACGCGTTCGTGCGCGACGAGGCGCTGCCGCGCACCGGGGTCAGGGAGGCCGATTTCTGGTCCGGCTACGCGCGCGCGCTCGCCTCGCTCGCGCCGAGGAACGCCGAACTGCTGGCGCGCCGCGACGCGCTGCAGGCCCGGATCGATGACTGGGCGCGCGACCGGCGCGACCGGCGGCCGGACGCCGCCGAAACCGAGACCATGCTCCGCGGGATCGGCTACCTGGTCGAGCCGCCGCCCGCCTTCTCGATCGAGACCGCCAACGTCGACGCCGAGATCGCGCTCCGCGCCGGACCGCAGCTCGTGGTCCCGGCGAGCAACGCCCGCTACGCACTGAACGCCGCGAACGCGCGCTGGGGAAGCCTCTACGACGCGCTCTACGGCACCGACGCGATCCCGGGCGGCGGCCCAGGCGGCGGCCCGGCCGGCGCCGAAGCGCGCGGACGCGGCTACGACCCGGCCCGCGGCGCCGCCGTGATCGCGCGCGGCCGGGCGGTGCTCGACGAGGCGGCGCCGCTCGCCGAGGGGAGCCACGCCGACGCGACGGTCTATCGCGTGGACGCGGGGACGCTGGTCGTGGTCCTCGGCGACGGACGGGTCACCGGGCTCTCCGACCCGAGCGGCTTCGTCGGCTATGCCGGCGACGCATCGGCGCCGCGCGGCGTGCTGCTGCGCCGCCACGGGCTGCATCTCGAGATCGTCGTCGACCGCGCGCACCGGATCGGCGCCACCGACCGCGCCGGCGTCGCCGACATCGTGGTGGAAAGCGCGCTCAGCACCATCGTCGATCTCGAGGACAGCGTCGCCGCGGTCGACGCCGCCGACAAGGTCGCGGTCTACCGCAACTGGCTCGGCCTGATGAACGGCACGCTCGAGGCCTCGTTCGCCAAGAACGGCGAGACGATCACCCGCACCCTCGAAGCCGATCGGGTCTATCACGCGCCGGCCGGCGACAACCTCACGCTCCCGGGCCGGTCGCTGATGCTGGTGCGGCATGTCGGCCATCACATGATGACCGACATCGTCCTCGATGCCGAAGGGCGTGAGACACCGGAAACGTTCCTCGACGCGTTCGTCGCCTCGCTGATCGCGTTGCACGACCTGCGCGGCACGCCGAAGCACCGCAACAGCCGCACCGCGTCGGCCTACGTGGTCAAGCCGAAGCTGCACGGGCCCGACGAGGTGGCACTGGCGGACGCGCTGTTCGGCGCCGTCGAGGACGTGCTGTCGCTGCCGCGACACACGATCAAGATGGGCATCATGGACGAGGAGCGCCGCACCAGCGCGAACCTCGCCGCCTGTATCGCGCGTGCCGCCCAGCGCGTCGTCTTCATCAACACCGGCTTCCTCGACCGCACCGGCGACGAGATCCACACCGCGTTCGAGGCGGGCCCGGTGGTGCCGAAGAACGACATCAAGGCCACCGCGTGGCTGCCCGCCTACGAACGGCGGAACGTCGAGATCGGCCTCGCCGCGGGTCTGCTCGGCCGCGCCCAGATCGGCAAGGGCATGTGGGCGGCGCCCGACCGCATGGCGGCGATGCTGACCGACAAGGTCGCGCATCCGCGGAGCGGGGCCTCGACCGCGTGGGTGCCGTCGCCCACGGCGGCGACGTTGCACGCGCTGCACTACCTTACCGTCGATGTCGGCGCGGTCCAGCGCGAGATCGCCGCGCGCGCGCCGGCCGGCCTCGCCGACCTGCTGACGCCGCCGCTCGCGCCTCCCGGCACCAATTGGGACCCCGACGCCGTCCAGCGCGAGCTCGACAACAACTGCCAGAGCATCCTCGGCTACGTGGTCCGCTGGGTCGATGCCGGCGTCGGCTGCTCCAAGGTCCCCGATCTCGACGGCGTCGGACTGATGGAGGACCGGGCGACGCTGCGGATCTCGAGCCAGCACATCGCCAACTGGCTGCATCACGGGGTGGTCACCGAGGCGCAGGTCGAGGCGACGCTCCGCCGCATGGCCGAGATCGTGGACGGCCAGAACGCGGGCGATCCGGCCTACACGCGGATGGCGCCGGGCTTCGACGGGCCGGCCTTTCGCGCCGCGCGCGACCTGATCTTCGAGGGGCGCGTGCAGCCGAACGGCTACACCGAGTTCGTGCTTACGCGCTGGCGCCGCGCGGCGAAGCGGGCGGCGGCTTAAGGCCAGGGCTCTGCCCTGGACGGGTGCCCTTTGCGCAAGCGCAAAGGGGCCCGACGCCAAGGGACAGCCGTCCCTCCGATCCCTGCGAGTTAAGCAAGATCCGGGGCTCATATGCCTCGCGGGCTCGCCCACGCGACGCCGTATTGCCGGGCCGTTACCGACGTGTAAGAACATGTCGTAACGAGATGCCGAGACGCCGGACGGACAACACCGTCCATCCAGGCGATCCGGACACCGGGGAATGCCGGTCGCGGTGCGGCATCGTGACCTGGAGATCAATCTTGCCTGACACGTTCAAGAATTCGATGCTGCGCGCCTGCGCCGTCGGCGTCCTCGTCGCGGCCGCGACGCAGGCGTCTCATGCCACCACGCTCAGCGGCAGCGTCGCCGGTTGGGTGGGCGCTGCGACCCCGGCCGGTAGCGCACCGGCGGGCGAGCAGGTGTCGATCGTGGTCCACATGGCGCTGAAGGATCAGGCCGGGCTCGCGAGCCTCGCCAACGCCGTGTCGACGCCGGGCAGCGCCGCCTACGGACGGTACCTGACCCCGACCGCGTTCGCGACGCGCTTCGCGCCCGACAGTGCCGACGTCGCCGCGGTCCGCAGCATGCTGCGGCAGGCCGGGCTCACCGGCATCGCCGTCGGCCCGCTCGGCACCTACGTGTCGGCGACCGGCACGGTCGGCCAGCTGAAGACCGCGTTCAAGGTCAGCCAGAAGCTGTTCCACTATGCCGGACGCACGCTGCGGGCGAACACCGAGCAGCCGACCATTCCGGCCGCCCTCGCCGGCAAGATCCTCTACATCGAGGGTCTCGACGACAGCACCTTCCTCAAGACGCCGCTGCATCGCTCGGTCACCGCCGGGCCGCAGGTCGCGCCGTCCGGCCACGCCACGGCCGCGAGTGCCAGTGCCAGTGCCAGTGCCAGTGCCGCCGCCGTGCTCCCGCCGCCGGTCGCCGACAACACGCCGTCGCCATACTGCAGTTCCTATTTCGGTCCGAAGACCGCGAGCTTCGCGACGCTCAGCACCGCGCCCGCCCCCTACAGCGCGACGCTCCCCTGGCTCGGCTGCGGCTACACGCCGCAGCAGATCCAGTCCGCCTACGGGCTGAACCCGTTCAACGTCGGCCTCGACGGACGCGGCGTCACGGTCGCGATCGTCGACGCCTACGCGTCGCCGACGCTCGAGGCGGACGGCAATCTCTACGCCGCCCGGCACGGCCTGCCGGCGCTCACGGGCGCCAACTTCTCCGAGGTCATTCCCGCCGGCATCTACGACGTGAGCGCGAGCGAAGCCTGCGGCCCGTATGGCTGGTGGACCGAGGAAAGCCTCGACGTCGCCTCCGTGCACGGCTCGGCGCCGGGCGCGAACATCGTCTATGTCGGCGCCCGCGATTGCGGCTCGACGCTGACCACGGCGCTGCTCGACACGATCTACGACCATCGCGCCGACATCATCACCAACAGCTACGGCAACAACGGCGAGGCGGTCTCGGCGGCCGATGTCGCGACCGAGGACCAGGCCTTCATGGCCGCGGCCGCGATGGGCATCACCGTGCTGTTCTCGTCCGGCGACGACGGCGACCTCAGCCAGGACAACGGCGTCGCGACCGGCTCGTGGGAGGCGACCAGCGCCTACGTCACCGGCGTCGGCGGCACCTCGCTGCTGCTGAAGAACGCGTCGGGCGCGAAGGACGAATACGGCTGGGGCACCTATCGCGACTTCCTGGCCAACGCGACCGTCAACTCCGCGACGTCGATCACCACGAGCGGCCTGACCGCGACCACGCTCTACGGCACCACCTTCCCGGCGTTCGGCTTCTACGCCGGCTCCGGCGGCGGCATCAGCCTGCTCGAGAACCAGCCCGCCTACCAGGCGAACGTGGTCCCGACCGCGCTCGCCACCACGCTGAACGAGGCGGCCGGCTACACCGTCCCGCTGACGCCGCATCGCGTCAGCCCGGACATCGCGGCGGTGGGCGACCCGTACACCGGCTACCTGTACGGCGAGAGCTACACGATCGCCAACGACGGCCACAGCGACATCGGCTGCACGCCGACCTCGTCGACGACCGAATACTGCGAGATCGACGAGGGCGGCACCAGCCTTGCCTCGCCGCTCACCGCCGGCACGATCGCGACGCTCGACGAGATCCGCGGGCTGACCGGACGCGCCTATGTCGGCTTCGCGAACCCCTGGCTCTACGCGTCCAAGATCGGCAAGACGACGAACAGCTCGGGCATCAACCAGGTCAAGCCGCCCGCGACGCCGACCGCGGTGCTGCGCGGCTACGTCACCGACCCGACCGAAGTGCGCGTCGTCACCATCAATTCGGTACCGACGCTGCTCGAGGCGACGCCGTTCCCGCTGGAGGTCTGCGCCGACACGATCTGCGAAGGTGTCGACGACGTCTTCAACTATACGACAAAGGGCTACAACGACGTCACCGGCCTCGGCGTGCCCTACCTGCCGCTGCTCGCCTTCGAGTGAGCGATCCGGGGCCGGGCGCGCGCGCCCGGCCCCTCTCGCGCGCGCGTCACACGACCCGGTCGGGTCGCGTGAACACCTCGAACCCGTCGTCGCGCGCGATGCCCACCAGCGTGATCGACGCCGCCTCGGCGGTGCGCAACGCGAGCGCCGTCGGCGCCGAGATCGCGGCGACGATCGGCGCGCCCATCCGCGCCGCCTTCTGCACGAGCTCGACCGACAACCGGCTCGTCAGCACCAGCACCCCGTCCGCCGCCCGCCGCCCCTCGCGCGCCATGGCACCGGCGAGCTTGTCGAGCGCGTTGTGCCGGCCGACATCCTCGCGCAACGCCACCAGCCCGTCCGCGCCGGTCCAGAACCCCGCCCCGTGCACCGCGCGCGTCCGCGCGTTCAACACCTGTGCCGGACGCAGCGACGCGACCGCGCGCGCGATGTCGGCGGCGGTGACGGGCGATCCCGCAGGCACCGGCACGGGTGGCCGCAGCGCCTCGGCGAGGCTCTCGAGCCCGCACATGCCGCAACCGGTGACGCCGGCGAGATGGCGCCGCCGCGCGTCGAGCCGGCGCATATGCGCGTCCGGGATCCACATCCGGCACTCGACCCCGTCGGCCTCGGCGGCGACGACCGCGATCTCCTCGATCTCGCCCGCGTCGTCGACGATCCCCTCGGCAAGCGAGAAGCCCCGCGCGAAATCCTCGAGATCGGCCGGCGTCGCCATCATCACGGCATGCGTGGTCCGGTTGTAGGTCATCGCGACCGCGGTCTCGGCCGCGACCGCCCGGTCGCCATCGGACGGCAGGAACGCGCCGTCGCGGAACACGCGCGTCGGCACGGTGCCGTGCGGCGCCGGCACGCGACATGGTTTTGTCATGCCCGGGCGCGAGGCGCCGCCGTCATCATCGCGCATGACCAGGCGCCCGCATCCCCCGCACTCCTCCGACCATCCCTCGCCGCCCGAGCCGAAGCACCGGTTCGGTCAGCGCCGGCCATCGAACGACCCGCCGCACCCGCAGCAATCGCCGCTCTACAAGGGCGAGAGCTTCGAGCCGTTGCCGGCGCCGACCGGCAAGGCACCGTTCCGGCTCGACCTCGCCGACATCGTGCCAGACGCCGTCGCCGCGGCCGAGAAGAACGGCGGCATCGAATTCCACATGGTCGGCGACACCGGCGGCGTGAAGGACCCCAACCCGCAGCTGCTGGTCGCGAGCGGCCTCGAGCAGGACGCCGCGATCGCCGGCCAATACGGCCTGCCTGCCTTCTTCTACCATCTCGGCGACGTCATCTATTTCGACGGCCAGGCACAGGAATACGTGCCGCAATTCTATGACGCCTACGCGCATTACGACCTGCCGATCATGGGCATTCCCGGCAACCATGACGGCGCGGTGTTCGACGACGGCAGCCGCACGAACCCGCTGCCCTCGCTCGCGACCTTCGTGCGGAACTTCTGCGCCGCCGAGCCCGGCACCCACTCGCCGGACGCCGGCGAGGCGACGCGCACCGCCATGGTGCAGCCGAACGTCTACTGGACGCTGAACACCCCGTTCGCGACCATCGTCGGGCTTTACACCAACGTGCCCGAGGGCGGCCGCGTCGAACCGGACCAGGCGGCCTGGTTCGAGGGAGAACTCGCCGACGCGCCGACCGACCGGCCGCTGATCGTGGCGCTGCACCACCCGCTCTACTCGCTCGACAGCTATCACTCGGGCAGCAAACCGATGGCGAAGCTGCTCGCCGACGCCACCACCAAGGCCAAACGCCATCCGCACGCGGTCTTCGCCGCCCACGTGCACAATTACCAGCGCTTCACCGTCGCCAACGCCGACGGCAAGGGCGAAACCCCCTTCATCGTCGCCGGCCAGGGCGGCTACCACAACCTCCACAAGGTCGTGAAAGTCGGCGGCCAGCCGCTGCAGACACCGTACCCGGTGCCGGACATGCCGGGCGTCACGCTCAACAGCTACTACGACGACCGCTTCGGCTTCCTCCGCCTCTCGATCGGCCGTGACGAACTCGCGGTCAGGACCTACACGGTGCCGCGACCGCAGGAATCCTGGCAAAAGGCGCCACGCCTGTTCGACACGCTGCGCCTCGACTGGCGCAAGCGCACGATCCTCGCCGGGTGATGGCATGGAATGGGACGCCGGAGCTCTGCCCACCTAGGACCCGAAGCCCTGGAGGCCATCAGTTAAGGAGAACCCCGGGCTCCGGTCGTGCGGGCAGCAACCAGTCGCTCGGGGTCCTCGACTGAGGGATTGCCGAAGCCGCTGCCTTGACCGGCGCCCATCGCGCAAGCGCCACGGGACCCGGCCGGGGTCCAGGGGCAGAGCCCCGGCCTTCCCGCCCCGTCAGGCGAGTTTCAGGAACAGCAGCAGCAGGCCGAGAAGCGACACGAGGAAGATCGAGCTCCGGTATTTCGACCCGAACACGTAGGCGGGCACGTAGGCGACCCGGGCCCAGAAGTAGATCTGTGCGCCCCAGCTCGCGAGGCCGTGGTCCTTGCCGACGCCGTGCGCGACCAGCACCGCCGCGGCGAAGATCGGAAACGTCTGCATGAAGTTCGCGAACGAGCGGACCAGGCGGCCCCGCATGCCCGTGACGGGGCGCGGCTCGTCACGGGCCGACGACGCGTAGCCGACCCCGTGTTCGGCGGTCACCGCGGCGCCGGTCGAGACCGCGTGCAGGAGGCCGAGGAATCCCGACCAGGCGAGAAGTGCCATCGGCATGGTCATGATTGCGTGTCCCGAGGTTTCGATCACTCAACGGTGACCGACTTGGCGAGGTTGCGCGGCTGATCCACATCGGTGCCCTTCGCGCAGGCGACCTGGTAGGCGAGCATCTGCACGGCGATCGCCTGCAGCACAGGGGCTGCGAACGGGTCGGCGTCCGGCAGCACCACCGCGTGGCGCGCGAGCTTGCCGAGCCGGTCGGCGCCCTCGGCATCGGTGATGGCGATCAGCTGGCCGCCGCGCGCGACCGCCTCCTGCAGGTTCGACGCGGTCTTCTCGAACAGGCGGCCCGAGGGCGCGATCGCGACGATCGGGACGTTGCGGTCGATCAGCGCGATCGGACCGTGCTTCATCTCGCCGGCGGCGTAGGCCTCGGCGTGGATGTAGGAGATCTCCTTGAGCTTGAGCGCGCCCTCGAGCGCGATCGGAAACGACGAGCCGCGACCGAGGAAGAGCACGTCCCGGGCCTCGGCGAGCAGCGCCGTGGGTTCCGCGAGCCCGACGCCGTCGGCCAGCATCTCGGAGGCGCGGCCTGGCAGGTCGAGCAGGGCGGCGGCGAGGCGCTGCTCCTCCTCGTGGCCGATCGTGCCGCGGGCGCGCGCGATGCCGATCGCGAGACAGGCGAGCGTCGCGAGCTGGGCGGTGAAGGCCTTGGTGCTGGCGACCGCCATCTCGGGACCGGCGACGGTCTCGAGCACGGCATCGCTTTCCCGCGCGACCGTGCTTTCCGGCACGTTGACGATCGCCAGCGTGTGCTGGCCGGCTTCCTTCAGGCCGCGGAGTGCCGCGAGCGTGTCGGCCGTCTCGCCCGACTGGCTGATCAGCAGGCCGAGCCCGCCCGGCTCGAGCGGCGGCGCGCGGTAGCGATACTCGCTCGCGACATCGGCGTCGCAGGGCAGCCGCGCGACCTGCTCGAGCCAGTGCCGTCCGACCAGCCCGGCGTAGAACGCCGAGCCGCAGGCGGTGATGGTCGCCCGGCGGATGCTCGCGAGATCGAACGGCAGCGCCGGCAGCAGGACGGTGCGGGTGGCCGGATCGATCGCCCGGCGCAGCGTCTGGCCGATCACCACCGGGTGCTCGTGCAGCTCCTTCTCCATGAAGTGCCGGTAGCCGTCCTTGCCGATCGACGCGGCCGAGTGAGCGGTGAGCCGGATCTCGCGCGCGACGGGTTCGCCCGCGGCGTCGAAGAAGCGCGCGGTCGCGCGATCGAGCACCACCCAGTCGCCGTCGCGGAGATAGGCGATCCGGCGGGTGAGCGGCCCGAGCGCGATGCTGTCGGAGCCGAGGAACATGCTGTCCTCGCCGAAGCCGACCGCGAGCGGCGCGCCCGACTGCGCACCGATCATCAGCTCGGGATGGAACGCGAAGATCATCGCCAGCGCGAACGATCCTTCGAGGCGCAGCAATGCCGCGCGCGCGGCGGCGACCGGTTCCATGCCCTGACGGAGATGGAGGTCGACGAGCTGCGCCACCGTTTCGGTGTCGGTCTCGGTCGAGAAAGCCTGTCCCTCGGCCTCGAGCTCGCGCCGCAGGGCGACGTGGTTCTCGATGATGCCGTTGTGGACCACCGAGACGAGCCCGGTCGCGTGCGGATGGGCGTTGTTCTCGGTCGGCGCGCCGTGGGTCGCCCAGCGCGTGTGACCGATCCCGGTCGTCCCCGGCAGCGGATCCTCCGCGAGCAGCGCCGCGAGATTGTCGAGCTTCCCCTCGGCGCGGCGGCGCTCGATGTGGCCGCCGACCAGGGTCGCGATGCCGGCGCTGTCGTAGCCGCGATACTCGAGCCGGCGCAGCGCGCCGATCAGGACGGGCGACACCGCGCCGTTGCCGACGATGCCGACGATGCCGCACATGACGCTATTCCCCCCGCTGCCGCCGCTGCCGGAACGCGGCGGCGGCACCGTCCCTGTTCGCCTGCCTCGCGCGGCCGAACGCCATCGCGTCCGCCGGCACGTCCTCGGTGACCACGCTGCCGGCGGCGATCAGCGCGCCGTCGCCGACCGTGACCGGCGCCACCAGCACGGTGTCCGAGCCGATGAAGGCGCCGGCGCCGATCGTGGTCCGGTGCTTGGCATAGCCGTCGTAGTTGCAGGTGATGGTGCCGGCGCCGACATTCGTGCCGGCGCCGATCTCGCTGTCGCCGAGATAGGCGAGATGGTTCGCCTTGGCATCCTCGCCGAGCGCGGTCGCCTTGAGCTCGACGAAATTGCCGACATGCGCGCGCGCGCCGACCGACGTGCCCGGCCGGAGGCGCGCGTAGGGGCCGATCACCGCGCCGCAGGCGACGTCGCAGCCCTCGAGATGGCTGAAGGCGCGGATGCGGGCGCCGCTCGCGACCGTGACGCCGGGCGCGAACACCACGTGCGGCTCGACCAGCACGTCGGACGCGAGCGCGGTGTCGGCCGACAGGAACACGGTCTCGGGCGCGACGAGCGTCACCCCCGCCGCCATCGCCCGGGCACGCAGGCGATCCTGCAGGATCGCCTCGGCCCGCGCGAGTTCGGCGCGGGAGTTGATGCCGCGAAGCTCGTCGGCCGGCGCCTCGAAGGCGGCGACGCGCGCGCCCTCGGCGCGCGCGAGCGCCACGATGTCGGTCAGGTAGTATTCGCCGCGGCTGTTGTCGGGCCGCACGGCCTCGAGCCAACGCAGCAGGTCGGCGGCGGCGGCCGTCACCACGCCGGCGTTGCAGAGCCCGATCCCGCGTTCGGACGCGGACGCGTCGGCGTGCTCGACGACGCGCGCGACGGCGCCGTCCGCGCCGAGCACCACGCGGCCGTAGCCGGCGGGATCGGACGGACGCATGGCGACCAGCGACAGCGCCGCCCCCCGCGCGCGCCGGTCGTCACGGAGCGCCCGCATGGTGTCGGCGGTGATCAGCGGATTGTCGCCGTAGAGGATGGTCGCCTCGCCGCCCGCCGCGGCGGCGTCGCGCAGGAACGACACGGCAGCGAGCGCCGCGTGCGCGGTGCCGCGCCGTTCATGCTGGATCACCGTCGGGTGCGGCGCGGCGACCGCTTCGACCGCCGCCATGCCGGGACCGACGACCACGACGATGCGGTCGAACACCGGCGCCGCGCTGCCGAGCAGGTGGCGCAGCATCGGCTGGCCGGCGAGCGGATGGAGCACCTTCGGCCGCGTCGACCGCATGCGCGTGCCGAGGCCGGCGGCGAGGATGATCGCGGTCGAGAATGCCATCACCCGGCGGTAGCGTTCCCCTCCGATCGCTGTCAAACAGCCGGGCGGTCACTCCTCGTTTCGCTTCGTGACCGACACCGGGAGAACGGGGCTTGGACGGTTTCCTCCGCACCTTCCGGCACCGGACGACCTCGCTGCAGACGCCGTTCGAGGTCGCGGTGGTGATGCCGAGCATCCTGAGGCCGCTGATCGCGGACGCGCTCCGGTCGGTGCTCGCGCAGGCCGGTCCGCGCCGCATCCAGGTCCTCGTCGGTCTCGACCACGCCGGCGACGATCACGCCCCGCCCGATCTCGGCCCGGTCGAGGCGGCGTGCGCGGACATCGGCCCGGATCGCGTCGTGCAGGTGTTCCATCCGGGCTACTCGACGTCGGTGCGGCACGGCGGCCTGCATCCGGCGCGCGACGGCGGCGCGCTTCGCGCCGTCCTCACGTTGCTGGCCAACAGCGACCGCGTCGCCTATCTCGACGACGACAATCGCTGGACGCCGGATCATCTGCCGAGCCTGCTGGCGGCGCTCGGCGACGGCGACTGGGCCTACGGTCTCCGCTGGTTCGTGCACCATCGCACCGGGCGCCAGGTCTCGATCGACGAGTGGGAATCGGTCGGCCCCGATCGCGGCCTGTTCCGCGACATGTTCGGCGGCTTCGTCGACCCGAACACGCTGCTGATCGACCGGCGCCGCTGCCTCGAGGCGATCGTCGCCTGGACCACGCCGCTGCCGAACGATCCGAAGGCGATGTCGGCCGACCGGATGGTGTTCGACCGGCTGCGGCGGCTCGATGGCCGCGCGACCGGCCGCCCGACCGCACTCTACCGGCTCGACCCCGAGGACGGATTGCACGCGCGCCGTCTCGCCGCGATGGGGGGCGCCTACGAGGCGTGACGGCGCGGGGAAACGGCGCGTGCCGGGCGTGCCGGCCGCGGCGGCGCCTGCGGCTCAGCCGGCCTTGGCGCCGAGCAGGAACAGGCCGATCTCGCCGTGTTCCAGGGTCGAGAACTGCGCCCGGATCGGCAGCTTCGGCAGTCCGGGAAGAACGGGGGCGAGCCACACCGAGCCGCCCTGCGGGTCGTGGGCGTGGACGTAGTTGCCGTCGTGCAGGAAGCCCGCGAGCTCCTGCGTGCGGAAGTCGCACACCGTCGCGTGCCCCGAATAGGGCGAACGGTCGCTGTCCTGCAGCGTCGTCTCGCCCGCGGTCCAGGCCTGCACGTCGGTCAGCCGCGCACCGTCGAACACGTGCAGCCGCGCCTCGCAGCGTCCCGAGGACGCGAGGGCGTGCAGGATCTCGGCCATCGCGCTCAGCGCATCGATGCTGCCGGTCGTGGCGGCCGCCGGCACCCTGTCGCGATTCGGCTCGGGCGGCGAGAGCCGCGTCACGACCGGGTTGCCGCCCTGGTAGTCGAGCACGGTCTCGCGGTCGGCCCCGCGGGAATGGCCTGCGCTGGTGTAGCGCTGCGGCATCGCGGCAGCGCCGTCGAAGCGCCCGGTGGCGACGCTCGCCACGTGGTTGTCGATCATCGCGCCGACCAGTCCCACCGTGTGATCGTGCAGCGCGACCGAATAGCGGTCGCCGTCCGTCCGCAGCTCGACGGTGATCAGCATGGCGCGGAAGCCGTCCACGTAGGCGGCGTAGGACAGGGTGAGGTCGGTCGTCGCCGGCAGGGCGGCGCCCGCCGGCGCCGTGCCGAGAGCGGTTCCGAGCACGAGGGCGGCAGCCAGTCCGGTTCGGCGGGAGCGACGCATGGTGGGATGTTTCGCGGGAATGACGCCGCCCGGCAAGCCGCGGCGACGCTCGGTGGCATCTCAGTTTTGCATTTGAACGTCGGGCGGCGGCGCAAGCTGATCGGTGATCCGCTCCCAGCGATCACGGTGCGGTAGCAACAGGCGCGCGTCCGGGCCGGACACCTCAGTCACCGACCAAATGCCGCGATCGGTCCACGATGAGGTCAGGGCGTGCTTGCCGATCGCGCTCTCGATATCGTCCAGTCCGGCGAACACGTGGCATTTCGGTGATGCGGTCAGGTTGTTGACCAGCACCAGCGCTAGGTCGGGGGCGCGGTCGAACCAAGTCTTCAGGAAGCGGTAACCGTCGCCTGAAAACGCTTTCACCTGGATCGGGACGAAACGGCGGGCGGTCCGCATTCCCGTCTCAAGCCGATAGGCGAGCAGGTCCACGCCGACGTCGGCGGCGGGATGTGCGACCTCGACACCTCGGCGCATGAGCTCGGCGGCTACCAGCATCTCGCCAGCGCGGCCGATAAGGGCCGTTTCTACCCGTGCCAGCTTAAGCCTCCCTCGCCACCCTGGGCCATCGTCCTCTCCAAGAGAACCCAACCCCTTGTCGGCCAGCTTGTGTCGTAGGATCGACACGCGACCCTCCCATGCCTTTCCCTAGGCATGGCGCCCGCGACAAGCCGCCTCAACGGTCGCGGCCAATTCGCCCGATGTAACCTGAGACACTGTTCGACGCGCCTCAGCGCGCCGCCCCGGGGCGGGGCGGCAATGGCGGCAGCAGCGGCACGCCGGTGACCGGCGCGCCGTTCGGGAGCGTGCCGGTCGGTGCGAGCCGGTTCGGCGTGAAGGGTCCGGGCACCGGGGTCGGCACGGAGGGCACGAATGGCGTCGCCGGCGCGGCCGGCGCGGCAGGTAACGCGACACCGCCGGCACCCGGCGCGAGACCCATCGTGGCGCCGCCGGCAGAGCCCGGCGCGAGACCGCTCGCCCCGGGCGCGAGCCCGGTGCCGGGGGCCTGCAGCAGCAGCGAGAGCATGACCAGCGACGACACCGCCGGCAGCGCGCCGGCGAGGCGGCGGACCGGTGTCGTCACGCGGACGCCTCGGCCGGCAGGCAATCGGCCAGCATGGCGCGGAGCGCGGCCGGCCCTGCCCCGTCCCGCCGTCCGCTCTCGAGGGCACGCGCGGCGATGCCGAGATCGGCGCGACGGAGTGCGGCCTTCACGCGCGAAAAGGCGCCGGGCGACATCGACAGCGTGCCGATGCCGAGCGCGAGCAGGGTGAGCGCCTCGACCGGGCGCCCGGCGATCTCGCCGCAAAGGGAGAGCGGCTTGCCCGATCGCCGCGCGGCCACGACCACGCTGTCGATGGCGGCCAGCATCGCCGGCGCGAACAGGTCGTAGCGGCCGGCGACGCGTGCGGTGCCGCGATCGGCGGCGAACAGGAACTGCGCGAGGTCGTTCGAGCCGATCGAGACGAAATCCGTCGCCTCGAACAGGGCAGGCAGCGCGAACAGCAGCGCCGGCACCTCGAGCATGGCGCCGACCGCGACCTCCTCGTGGCCGGCCCGCCGCCGCTCGTCGTCGAGGATCGCGCGCGCATGCTCGAACTCGGCGACCGTGCCGACCATCGGGAACATGATGCGGAGCGGGCGGCCGCCCGACGCGGCCAGCAGGGCGCGGACCTGGCTCGCCAGCACCTCCGGCTCGTCGAGCCCGACGCGAAGGCTGCGCCAGCCCATGGCGGGGTTCATCTCGTCGCCGTCGGCGGCATCGTGCAGCATCTTGTCGCTGCCGAGATCGAAGGTGCGGAAGACGATCGGACGCGTGCCGACGCGGTCGAGCACGCGCCGGTAGAATCCTTCCTGGTCGGCGATGCTCGGGATGGCGCCGCGGGCGAGCACGAAGATCTCGGTGCGGAACAGTCCGACGCCGCCGGCGCCGGTGGGATCGAGCTGCGACACCTCCTGCGGCAGCCCGGCGTTCAGGAGCAGCCGGAATGGCGCGCCGTCGGCGGTCTCGTCGGGCAGTACACGTAGGCGCGCGCGCTCCGCGGCGAGGCGCTCGCGACCGCCGATCTGGCGGGCGTAGATGCCCACGATCTCGGGCTCCGGACGCAGGAAGAGATGACCCTCGTCGGCGTCGAGGATCACCTCCTGGCCGTCCTCGGCGGCGTCCACGGCCCCGGCCATGCCGCCGAGCGCCGGGATGTCGAGCGAGCGCGCCAGGATCGCGGCGTGACCGGCCGGGCTGGCCTCCTCGATCACCAGCCCGGCGATCCCGCGGGCATGCCAGTACAGCAGCTTCGCGGGCCCGAGCCGGCGCAGCACCAGAACGGTGTCGGGCGGCAGCGGCGCGTTGGCGTCGCTCGCCTCGGCGGCAAGCGCCACCAGCAGCGCGTTGCCGATATCCTCGAGATCGGCCAGGCGTTCGCGCAACAGCGGGTCGCTCAGCGCGCGCATGCGCCGGCGCAAACCCGACAGCACGCGATCGATCGCCGCCTCGGCCGACAGACCCTCGCCGAGCCCCTCGCGGACGCGCCGGATCCAGCCGGTGCCGCGCGTCAGCAGACGCGTCGCGTCGAGCACGTCGCGTGCGGCGTCGGCGACCGCGCCATCGCCATCCGGCCGGCCGGAGGTCAGCAGGGCGTCGAGATCCTCCTGCATGCGGGCGATGGCGCGTTCGAGCCGCTCCTCCTCGCGTTCGGGATCGGCGACCCCCAGCACGCCCGGCGTGCCGGCACCGGGTCCGAGCGCGATCCGGCCGCGCACGGTGCCGCTCGACAGCGGGACGCCCCTGAAATGCCGCGGCGGGATCGGGGCGGCCGGCTCGATCAGGCTTCGCCGCGCGCTCGACACCTCGGCGAGCAGCATCGCCGCGGTCGCCAGCGCCTCGCCGTCGTCGTCCGGAAAGGGGCGTGCCGCCTCGCCTTGGACCACGAGCGCGCCGAGCACGGTGCCGGCGCGCCGGATCGGCACGGCGAGCAAGGAGGGGAAGGCGAGCTCGCCGGTTTCCGCCCTCAGCGCGAAGGCGGGATGCCGCCTCGCGTCGGCGAGGTTGAGCGGCTCGCCGGTCGCGACGACGAGCCCGACGACGCCCTCGCCCGGCCGCAGGCGGGTGACGCCGACGGCGTCAGATGCGAGGCCCGTGGTCGCCTTCAGGACCAGCTCGCCGTTCGGCGCGACCAGGTAGATCGAGCACACCGCCGCCCCGAGCTCGCCGGCGATCAGCGCGGGCAGCATCGGCAGCGCCAGCGTGCCGCTCGCCGACGCCGCCCGAAGCCGCAGCAGCAGGCGTCGCGTCGACGAGCCGGCGCCCGACACCGCGGCCACGCCCGCGACCGGCGGCGGGCGCGGTTCCGACAGGGGCGTGGCGTCCGCGCCCGTTCCGGCCACGTGCGCCACGTCGCTCAGGGCGAGGCGGTGCCGCGCCGGCGGGCGAGCGCGACGACCGCCTGCGCCTCGAGTTCGTCCATGATCTCGGCCACCGGCTGGATCGCCTGCACCATGCCGACCGACTGGCCCGCCATCACCGATCCGTTCTCGACGTCGCCGTCGACCACGGCGCGGCGGAGCGCGCCGGACCAGAAATGCTCGATGCCGAGCTGGGCCTCCTCACGGGTGAGCTCGCCGGCATTGAACCGCCTGACGGTGTCGAGCTGGTGCGCGCGGAACCGCGCGGTGCCGGCGTTCGCGAGGCCGCGCACCGGGATGACCGGGAACCTGTCGTCGACCTGCACCGACGGCACCGCGTCGCGCGCGTTCGCGCGCAAGAAGGCCTGCTTGAAGTTGGGGTGCGCGATGCTCTCGGCCGAAGCGGCGAAGCGGGTGCCGAGCTGCGCGCCGGCCGCGCCCATCTCGAGCAGGCCGACGATCGCGTCGCCGCGGCCGAGACCGCCGGCGACGAAGACCGGCACCGCCTCGATATGCGGCAGGATCTCCTGGGCGAGCACGGTGAGCGACACCGGACCGATGTGACCGCCCGCTTCCGAACCTTCGATCACCAGCGCGTCGACGCCCGAGCGCACGAGCCGCTTGGCCAGCACCAGCGCCGGCGCGAACGACACCAGTCTGGCGCCGCCATCCTTGACCGCTCGGACCGCATGGCCGGGCGGGATGCCACCGGCGAGCACGATGTGACCCACCCGCCCCTCGAGGCAGATCCGGATCAGGTCGGCGAGCGCCGGATGCATGGTGATCAGGTTGACGCCGAACGGCCTGTCGGTGAGCGCCCTGGTCGCCGCGATTTCCTCCTCGAGGCGCGCCGGCTGCATCGCGCCGCAGGCGATCACGCCGAAGCCGCCGCTGTTGGAGATCGCGGCGACCAGGTGACGCTCCGACACCCAGCTCATCGCGCCGCCCATGATGGCGGTCCGCGTGCCGAGGAACTCGCGGCCGCGCCGCCAGAGCGCGTCGAGCCGCAGGCGTGCGTCCGCGAGCGCGTCGTCGGAGATCGCGCTCCGGAGCATGTCCTCGGATCTCACGCGCAGGGGCGGAGCGTGCGGGCTGTCTCCCGGCGCGGCATCGGTCGCGAGCGCGTTCAGCAATCCCGTGTCCATGCTCAGATCCTCGCGTCCAGGCCGTAGGCGGTGTGCAGCGCGCGCACGGCGAGCTCGGTGTATTCGGCTGCCACCAGCACGCTCACCTTGATCTCGCTCGTCGAGATCACCTGGATGTTGATGCCCTTGTCGGACAGCGTGCGGAACATCGTGGACGCGACGCCGGCATGGCTCCTCATGCCGATGCCGACCACGCTGATCTTGGCGACGTCGGGGTCGGTCTGCAGGTGACCCCAGCGGATGCCGTCGCGGTTCGCCTCCAGGATCGCCTGCGCGCGGCCGAGATCGGCGCTTCCCACGGTAAAGGTCATGTCGGTCAGCCCGTCCTCGCCGGTGCTCTGGACGATCATGTCGACGTTCACGCTGGCCGCCGCCAGCGGGCCGAACACCGACGCGGCGATGCCCGGCCGATCGGGCACGTGGCGGACGGTGATCTTGGCCTCGTCGCGCGAGTAGGCGATGCCGGCGACCAGTTCCTTTTCCACGATCTCGTCCTCGTCCACCACCAGCGTGCCCCCGGTGCCGACCGGCGCGTCGCCGAACGACGACAGCACCTGGACGCGCACCCGTTCCTTCATCGCGAGCTCGACGCTCCGCGTTTGCAGCACCTTGGCGCCGACGGAGGCGAGTTCCAGCATCTCTTCGTAGGCGATGCGGTCCAGACGCCTGGCGCGCGACACGATGCGGGGATCGGTCGTGTAGACGCCGTCGACGTCGGTGTAGATGTCGCAGCGCTCGGCGCCGATCGCCGCGGCCAGCGCCACGGCGGACGTGTCGGAGCCGCCGCGGCCGAGCGTGGTCACGCGCCCGTCCGGACCGATGCCCTGGAAGCCCGCCACCACCGCCACCTGTCCCGCATCGAGACAGGTGACGAGGCCGGACGCGTCGACCGCGCCGATCCGGGCACGACCATGGGCGTCATCGGTGCGGATCGGCACCTGCCAGCCCTGCCAGGAACGGGCGTCGAGGCCGAGTTCGCCGAGTGCGATCGCGAGCAGTCCTGCCGTCACCTGCTCGCCGGTCGAGACGACCGCGTCGTATTCGCGGGCATCGTGGAGCGGCGCCAGGGACTGGCACCAGGCGATCAGCTGATTGGTCACGCCCGCCATCGCCGAAACCACCACCGCGACGCGATCGCCTTCGGCGACCTGGGACGCGACACGCCGCGCGCAGTGCCGGATCCGCTCGAGATCGGCGACCGAGGTGCCGCCGAACTTCATGACGATCCGACGCGACGAGGAGGGCGGACGGGGCGCGAGAACTGACATGGCGGCGGCGGTGTCGGCCTGGTTGCGGGACCGTTGCGCGCGGCCGGCCCGGCGCAGGGGACCGCGGTCACATAGACCGCGCCCCTCGGCGCGGCAACCCGAACGCGCGGGCCGCGGCCGGGACGCTCAGCGTCCCGGACCGGCCATCTTGCAGGCGGGACCGATCGGACCGCCCGCGAACCGGGTCCAGGTCTGCGTGGCGCCGAACAGCGGGATGCCGACATAGCCGTGCAGCTTGAAGGTTCCGTCGGGCGCCAGGCGGACATGGGCCGCGTAGGTGTGGCCGTTGTCGGGATCGAGGATGCGGCCGGACCAACCGTCGCCGTCTGGCCGCATCCGGATCAGCAGGTTGAGGCCGCATTGCGAGCGGTGCCAGACATCCTGCGGTGGCGCGCCCGCGTAGACCATGCCGGTCACGAAGCCGCACAGCGCGCCGCCGCAGGGTGCCACCGTGATCACCCCGTCACGCGTCTGGGTCAGCCACCGCCCGGACACGCCGGCTTGGTCCGGCGCGGCCGCGACGAGCACGGTCGCGGCGAGGAGGACGGCCGAGGCGGCGAGGCGGCGGCGGCGGACGGCGGTCAGCTGTCGGTTCTCGGCAGCCACGGGATGCGGGCGATCGAGACGCCGTCGGCGGCGAGGTCGTCGCGCTCGGCATCCGAGGCCTCGCCGTAGATCGCCCGCTTGTCGATCTCGCCGCGATGCATGCGACGCGCCTCGTCGGCGAAGGCGTCGCCGACATAATCGCATTCCCGCTCCACGTTCTCGCGCAGTCGGGACAGCATGGCACGGAGCGCGTCGGGCATCTCGCCCCGGCTCGCCCCGGGCGGCGCGCGCGCGCCCGACACCGGCGCGGTCGCC
Source organism: Acetobacteraceae bacterium (assembly GCA_965199345.1). Lineage (GTDB taxonomy): Bacteria > Pseudomonadota > Alphaproteobacteria > Acetobacterales > Acetobacteraceae > CAXTPV01. Next base: position 958,220 of record CBDARA010000002.1, on the reverse strand, counting down.
TCGGTCGGCCCTGAGCCAGCAGATTGCTCGCCGCCGACCGGCGGCGCGCCCGCCTTGGTGGTGCGGACCGAAGGCGCCATCAGCGCGCGCGTCACCTCGGTGGTGGCGCACTCGGGGCAGGCCACCAGACCGGTCGCGGCCTGGTGGTCGAAGGCCGCGGAGGAGCGGAACCAGCCTTCGAACTCGTGGCCGCCGGCGCAGCGAAGACGGTAGCGGATCATCCCGGAGCGTGCGGGGTCCGCGCGCGGGCAGCGTCCCGCGTCAGAACCACGTCGGAGCTCGAGCGTACGGGCGGCGGTCGCGTCCAGCCTCGCGCGCCATCATCGCCCGCCGAGCATCGTCTCGAGGCCGCCGCGCCGGTCGAGTGCCACCAGGTCGTCGCAGCCGCCGACATGGGTGCCGTTGATGAAGATCTGCGGCATCGTGCTGCGGCCGGAACGCGTCATCGCCTCGCGGCGGGCCTCGGTGCCGTGCCGGGCGTCGATCTCGTGCGGGGTCGCACCCTTGTCGCGCAGCAACCTGAGCGCCCGGGCGCAGTACGGGCAGCCGGGCTGGGTGTAGATCTCGATCGTCGCCGCAATCGTGCTCATGGCCCCACCACACTGTCGCGGCGGAATTTCGGTCGTCGGCGCGCGCTCGGCAAGGGGTTCAGACACCCCAGCGCGGCGCCGGCGTGCGGGCCGCGACGAGCAGCCCGACCCAGACCGCGCCGCCGGCCCGGAGCGCGCGAGCGCACGCACCGGCCGTCGCCCCGGTCGTCAGCACGTCGTCGACCAGGACGATCCGGCGGCCGGCGATCAGGCCGAGGCGGGACGGCCGGGCGATCACCGCACCGTCGAGCGCGTCGCGCCGCTCGCCGGCCGAGGCTCGAGCGAGCGGACGTGTCGCGCGCGTGCGCGCCAGGGCGTCTACGGACAGCGCCGGCGCCGCGCGGCCGGCCGCGCGGCGCACCGCGCGGGCGAGCAGGGCGGCCTGGTTGTATCGCCGTGCGCGGAGACGCGCGCGGTGCAGCGGGACGGGCACCAGCAGGTCGGCGCCATCCAGCAGCGCGCGGCCGGCACGCGCCATGTGCTGGCCGAGAACCCGCGCGTTCTCGGTGCGATCGGCATATTTCAGCGGCAGGATCAGGCGCCGCGACGCGTCGTCGTAGAGGAATGCTGCCCGCGCCGCGTCCCAGTCGGGCGCTTCGGTCTCGCAGCGCGCGCAGAACAGCGGCGCGCCCGGCGTCGACCCGATCCCTCGCCCCGCATGCGCGAGCGGCACGGCGCAGCACGCGCAGCACGGGTCGACCACGAAGCCGAGCCGCGCGAAGCAGGGCGGACAGAAGGCGCCGTCGCTCGCGACGATACGGTCGCAGGTCGGGCAATGCGGCGGCAGGACGATGTCGAGGAACCCGGCGAGAAATACTTTCATTCCTGTACCGTAACATAGACCACGCCGGTCCGCGACCGCGGCGCTAGAGCAACCTCATGTGGACCGGACCACGTCGTGGTCCGGTCCGACAGGTTGCTCCATCTGCTCAGTTTCTGAAGCACGACGTTCAGCCAGACCGATCCCGGTCTGGCTGAACGTGCTCTGGGAGAGTGCCGCCGGCTCCCATATGGAAGGCGTGTCCTGACCACCTGCGAGACCGAACCTGTCCGACCATGCGCCGTTCGACCGTCATGCCGTCCGATTGCATCGTGAACGCGCGTCTCGGCGCGTCGACCGCGTCGCACCGGTACTGCTCGAAGCCGCTTCGCGGCTGCTCGACCGGCTCGACGACGTCACGCGAGACTTCGAAGCGGCGCTCGACCTCGGCGGACGCGGCGTCGTGGCGCCGCTGCTCGCCGCGCGCGGCATCCGCACGGTCAGTCTCGATCTCGCGACCGGCATGGCGCGACGGGCCGGCGGCCTGGCCGTCGTCGGCGACGAGGAGCGGCTGCCGTTCCGGGACGGCGCCTTCGACCTGATCGTCGCGAGCCTGTCGCTCCACTGGATCAACGACCTGCCGGGCGCGCTGATCCAGCTCCGCCGGGCCTTGCGGCCGGACGGTCTGCTGCTCGCCTCGGTCCCGGTGCTCGACACCCTGCTGCCGCTACGCCAGGGGCTGCTCGACGCCGAGACCGCGATCCGCGGTGGCGCGTCGCCGCGCGTATCCCCGTTGCCGGCGCTCCGCGACGGCGCGTCTCTCCTGCAGCGGGCCGGGTTCGCGCTGCCGGTCGCCGATCTCGACGAGATCAACCTCGCCTATGCCGATCCGCTCGCCCTCCTGCGCGATCTCCGGGATGCCGGCGAGACGAACGCGCTCCGTCTTCGCGATCGCCGCTTCGCGCCGCGGGCACTGCTCCCGATGGCACTCGGCGGCATGGCGGAGGCCGCGCGCGCCGACGGTTCCGATCCCGTATCCACGCCCGCGGGCGCGATACCGCTCGTGCTCCGGCTCGGCATGCTGACCGGATGGGCTCCGGCGCCCACGCAACCCAAACCGCTCGCGCGCGGCTCGGCGCAGACGAGCCTCAGCGATGTTTTCGGCACACCCGACGCCGAAACGTGAGCACGCCGGTCGACGGGTCGTGACGCGCGGCTATCCTGCGCCACCCTGGAGATTTGTCGCGATGTCGCGTCTGACCGCCCTGCTGCTGACGGCCGCGCTGCTCGCGTCGTGTCAGCAGACCGCGCCGATCTACGATCCGCCGCCCGGCGGGCACGACGCCCTGTCGCGACCGCCGGCGGCCCTCATCCAACCTCCGCCCTGAGCGAGGCGGCGTCCGGCCGGGTCCGCGCGACCACCACGTCCTGCAGCAGCAGGCCGCGATCCTGGCTCACGATGGCTGCGAGTTCGCGCCGCGCCTCCGGCGAGAGCGCGAGACAGGGCTCGAGCCGGCCGAGCAGTTCCGCCGGGTTGAACGGCTTGGTCAGGAACAGCGTGGCGCCCGACGCCAGGCAATCGTCGCGGATCGCCGGGTCGGTGTAGCCGGTGAGGATGGCGATCGGCACGTCGGCGAGCGCCGCATCGGCGCGGAGCGCGCGGCAGGCCTGCAGGCCACCGCCCGGCATGTCGAGATCGAGCAGGATCAGGCACGGCCGCCGTCCCTGCCGGCTCTGGGCGATCGTCTCGGCGGCGTCGGAGGCGAGCACCACGTCGAGGCCGAGGCGCGCGAACAGCGCGCGCAGCACGCTCCGCAGCACGAGGTCGTTGTCGGCGACGAGAACCGGCGGACGATGACCAAAGGGGTTGATGCCCATGACAGGACGCTTCCCGCGAGTGACCACGAGAGAATGGCGCACGATCCTTAACGGGCGGTGAAGGTCGCGGGGCGTTCGCCGGACCGGGACGTCCTCAGCCCCCGGTCGCGCTCATGTGCCGGGCGATCGCGGGCGGCGCGCGGTCGCCGGCGCGATCGATGATGAAATCGTGGCCCTTCGGCTTGCGGGTGATGGCGGCTCTGATCGCGTCGTCGAGCGACGCGTCCGACGCACCGGATCGCAGCACCGAGCGCAGATCGGCGCTGTCTTCCTGGCCGAGGCAGAGGAACAGCACGCCGGTGCAGGAGAGCCGCACCCGATTGCAGGATTCGCAGAAATTATGCGTCATCGGCGTGATGAAGCCGAGGCGTCGTCCCGTCTCGGCGACCTCGACATAGCGGGCCGGGCCGCCGGTCCGGTGCGCGGTCGGACGCAGCGTCCAATGTCGGCCGAGCCGCGCGCGCACCTCCGACAGCGGCAGGTAGCGGTCGGTGCGATCCTCCTCGACCGTTCCCATCGGCATGGTCTCGATCAGGCAAAGATCGTGACCCTGTTCGCCGCACCAGCCGAGCAGGCGGTCGAACGCGTCGTCGTTGATGCCACGCAGTGCCACGGTGTTGATCTTGACCGCGATCCCGGCGGCCGACGCCGCCGCGATGCCGTCGAGCGTCGCGGCGAGACGGCCGCCACGCGTGACGGCGCGGAAGATCTCGGGATCGAGCGTGTCGAGGCTGACGTTGATGCGTTTCACGCCGGCCTCGGCCAGGTCGCCTGCCAGCGGCGCCAGCAGCGACCCGTTGGTCGTCATCGTCAGCTCGTCGAGCCCGTGACCGATCCGGGCGCCGAGCGCGCGAAACAGCCGGATCACCTCGCGCCGGACCAGCGGCTCGCCGCCGGTGATGCGGAGCCGGCGCGTGCCGAGACGGATGAACGCCTCGGACAGGCGCTGCAATTCCTCGATCGTGAGCACCAGCGGCTTGGGGAGGAAGCGCTGCCGCTCCGGCATGCAGTAGATGCAGCGGAGATCGCACCGGTCGGTCACCGACACGCGGACGTAGGAGATCGCGCGGCCGAACGGATCGATCAGCGTCTGGGAGGCGGCGTCGGGCATCGGCCGAGAGATCTCCCCTGCCGGGTCCCGGCGCAAGGGCCGGCGGGTCCGCTCGAGCAACCTCATGTGGGCCGGACCACGTCGTGGCCCCGTCCACATGGGGTTGCTCCATCCACGAAGTTTCTGGAGCACGACCTGCGGCCGGACCGATTCCGGTCTCGCTGAACGTGCTTTTAGCGCAGGATCTCGAGCGAAACGACGCGGGCGTTGATGACCACCTTGCCGCGCTCGGCGAAGTTGACGGTGACGCGCTCGCCGATCGCCGACTGCACCTGCCCGTCGCCCCAGTCGGGTTGCCCGGGATGACGCACCCACTGGCCCGGTTCGATCATCGACTGGAACCGGGCCAGGCGCGGGTCCGGCGTCATGCGGCTCGGATCGCCGGCGGCCGCCGTCCGGGCCGGCCTCTCGACGGCGGCCCGCTCGACGATGGGCCGCTCGACGACGGGCCGCTCGACAGCGGGCCGCTCAATGGCCGGCGTTCTCGCCCGAGAAATCGGGTGCGGCCAGGCCGGATGCGTCGAGCTGGGCCGCGATCGCGCCCTTCAAACGCTCGAGCCCGTCGGCGCTGTTCGATTCCGCCCGCGCGACCAGCACGGCCTGCGTGTTCGAGGCGCGCAGCAGCCACCAGCCATCCCCGGTGCGGACCCGCACGCCGTCGATATCGGACACCGTCGCACCCTCGGCGCGCAGCCTGTCCGCGACCTCGGCGACGACGCCGAACTTGCGGTCGTCGGCGCAATCGAAGCGGAGCTCCGGCGTGGTGAGGGTGTGCGGCAATCCGGCCCGCATCTGGCCCAGCGTCTCGGGCGCACGGGCGAGGATGCCGAGCAGCCGGACCGCCGCGTAAAGGGCGTCGTCGAACCCGTACCACTTGTCGGCGAAGAACACGTGACCCGACATCTCGCCGGCGAGCGGCGAGGCGGTCTCGGCCATCTTGGTCTTGATCAGCGAGTGCCCGGTCCGCCACATCAGCGGCGTGCCGCCGGCACGCGCGATCTCGTCGAACAGCACCTGGCTCGCCTTGACGTCGGCGATGATGGTCGCACCCGGCCGCGTCCGCAGCACGTCGCGTGCGAGCACCACCAGCAGCTGGTCGCCCCACAGGATCTCGCCGTCGCCGTCGACGACGCCGATGCGATCGGCGTCGCCGTCGAACGCGATGCCGAGATCGGCCCCCTGCTCGCGCACGCTCGCGATGATCTGCTCGAGATTCTTCGGCACCGTCGGATCGGGGTGGTGCGCCGGGAAGTGGCCGTCGATCCGCTCGTTCAGCACCGTGTGCTCGCCCGGCAGTTCGGCCACCAAACGTCCCAAAACGTCGCCCGCGGCCCCGTTGCCGTTGTCCCAGACGACCCGCAGCCGGCGGTCGCCGCCGTCCCAGTCCGCCAGCAGGCGGGCGACGTAATCGCCCGCGATGTCGACCGCCTCGACGCCGCCCGCGCCGTCCACCACGTCACCGGTCGCGACCAGGCGGCCGAGCGTCTGGATGCGCTCGCCGTAGAACGGCTTGCCCGCAAACATCATCTTGAAACCGTTGTAGTCGGGCGGATTGTGACTGCCGGTCACCATCACGCCGCCGTCGGCCGAGAGCGTCGTCGCGGCGTAGTAGAGCATCGGCGTCGGACCGCAGCCGATGCGGAGCACGGTGATGCCGGACGCGACCAGCCCGTCCACCAGCGCCGCCTCGAGCTCGGGCGAGGACAGCCGCCCGTCATAGCCGACGGCGACGCGGGTGCCGCCGTCGCGGCGGATCATCGCGCCGAAACCACGTCCGACCGCGTGCGCGTCGGCGGCGCCGAGCGTGCGGCCGACGATGCCGCGAATGTCGTATTCGCGAAGGCTCGAGGGCGAAAAGGCGTGCCGGTAAGTCATCGTCTCACGCGTCCCGGTACTTGGTCAGGAACTTGCGGACCGCGGGACCGAGATCCGGCCGCTTCAGCGAGAACGCGATCTGTGCCTCGAGGAAGCCGACCTTGTCGCCGCAATCGAACCGCGTGCCCTCGTAGCGGAGGCCGTGGAACGGCACCTCGCCGATCAGCCGCGCCATGCCGTCGGTGAGCTGCACCTCGCCGCCGGCGCCGCGCTCCATGCGCGCGAGATGGTTGATTATCCCGGGCGTCAGCACGTAGCGGCCGATGATCGAAAGGTTCGACGGCGCGTCCTCGGGTTCCGGCTTCTCGACCAGGCCCTTGATCGAGACCAATCGCCCGTCGTCGCTTTCGACGTCGAGGATGCCGTAACGATTGGTCTTGTCGTGCGGCACCTCCTCGATCGCCACCACCGCGCCGCCGGTCTCGTCGTAGACGTCGGCGAGCTGTTTCAGGCAGGGGGTCTCGGACAGCACGATGTCGTCCGGCAGCAGGATCGCGAACGGATCGTCGCCGACGAACGAGCGCGCGCACCAGATCGCGTGGCCAAGACCGAGCGGCTCCTGCTGCCGCACCGACACGATCGAACCCGGCTGCATCTGGGTCTGCTCGAGCGTGCGCAGAGCATCGGTCTTGTTGCGCGCCTTGAGCGTCGATTCGAGTTCGTACGCGACGTCGAAATACTCGACCAGCGCCGTCTTGCCGCGGCCGGTGATGAGGCAGAATTGTTCGATGCCGGCGGCGCGCGCCTCGTCGATCGCATACTGGATCAGCGGCCGGTCGACCACCGGCAGCATCTCCTTGGCCATCGCCTTGGTCGCGGGAAGAAAGCGGGTCCCTAGTCCCGCCACCGGCAGGACGGCCTTGCGCAACTTCTTGATCACGGCGACGCTCTCCGTTGCAACACCGAGGCGCCAGCCGGGCGTTGGCCGGAAGGTCGCCCCGGATGTCCGCGACAAGTGCCACGGCCGATCCGGCCGGGCAAGCGGCGTCGCCGCCCCGATCGCCAGCACTCGTCGCGCGCCGGGTGCGCGCGGTTCGCGCCTCTCAGCCGGCGGCCTGGCGCGCGGCGAACACCGTCATGTTGGCGATGCCGCGCGCGGTCACGGTCTGCACCAGCACGTGGATCGGCTTGGCCATGCCGAGCAGCATCGGCCCGAGCTGCAGGCCCTCGCCCGCGGCCTTGAGCAGGTTGAAGCTGATGTTGGCGGCGTCGAGCGAAGGCATGACGAGGAGGTTCGCGGTGCCGGTCAGGCGCGTATCGGGAAGCGCGCGGTGGCGCAGCGCCTCCGAGAGCGCGAGGTCGGCGTGCATCTCGCCGTCGATCTCGAGATCCGGCGCCGCCGCGCGGATGAGTGCCAGGGCATGACGCATCTTGCGCGCCGACCGGCTGTCGCTGGTTCCGAAATTGGAGTGCGACAGCAGTGCCGCGCGCGGCTGCAGGCCGAACACGCGAACCTCGTCGGCCGCCATCAGCGTCATCTCGCAGATCTGTTCCGCCGTCGGGTCGAGCACCATGTGCGTGTCGCAGAAGAACAGCACGCCGTTGGCCTGGATCAGTCCCGACAGCGCGTAGACGCGGTCGGCGCGGGCGACGCGAGGGATGATCGGCAGAATGTATTGCATCTGCCGCGGCCAGGACGACAGGCCGCCGACCAGTGCGGCATCGACGCGGCCTGCCTCGAGCAGCATGGCGGCGGCGACCGACGGCACGCCGCGCATCGCACGCGCGGCGGCGTCCGGGATCACGCCGCGGCGGCCGACCAGCGCGGTGTAGCGCTCGACCAGTGGCGCGAAGACGTCGTGGTCGGCGTCGGGATCCAGCACCTCGACGTCGGAGCCGACGCGTATGCGGAGGCCGAGTTCGGCGATGCGCGTCGCGATGACATCGCGGCGGCCGACCAGCACGGGATGCGCGGTGCCGTCGTCGACGACGATCTGGGCCGCGCGCAGCGCGCGCTCGTCCTCGCCCTCGGCGATGGCGACGCGTCGTCCGGCCTTGCGTGCCGCCTCGAAGATCGGCCGCATGACCTGGCCCGATCGATAGACCACGTTCTCGAGGTCGAGCCGGTAGCCGTCGAAGTCGGCGATCGGACGCTCGGCGACACCGGTCTCCATCGCCGCGCGCGCGACCGCCGGCGCCACGTGCAGGATGAGGCGCGGGTCGAACGGTTTCGGGATGATGTACTCGGGACCGAAGGTCGGCGCGTGACCGCCATAGGCGGCGGCGACCACCTCGCTCGCCTCGATGCGCGCGAGCTCGGCGATCGCCTCGACGGCGGCGATCTTCATCTCCTCGTTGATGGTGGATGCCGCGACGTCGAGCGCGCCGCGGAAGATGAACGGGAAGCAGATCACGTTGTTGACCTGGTTCGCGTAGTCGGAACGGCCGGTCGCGACGATCGCGTCCGGACGCGCGGCGCGGACGAGCGCGGGATCGATCTCGGGTTCGGGGTTTGCCAGCGCCAGGATCAGCGGCTTCGGCGCCAGCCGGTCGAGCCATTCGGGCTTGAGCACGCGGGGCGCCGAAAGACCGAGGAAGATGTCGGCGCCCCCGAGCACGTCCGGGAGCAGGCGCGCGTCGGTCTCGACCGCGTAGCGCGCCATGTTGGGCGGCATGTCGGGCTCGCGACCGACATAGACGACGCCCTTGACGTCGGTCAGGCGCACGTTCTCCGGCTTCAGACCCATGGTGACGAGGAGGTCGACGCAGGCGAGTGCGGCGGCACCGGCGCCCGATGTCACCAGCGACACGTCGGCGAGGTTCTTGCCCTGCAGCACGAGGCCGTTCCGGATTGCCGCGGCGCAGACGATGGCGGTGCCGTGCTGGTCGTCGTGGAACACCGGGATGCGCATGCGCCGGCGCAGCTCGCGCTCGATCGTGAAGCACTCGGGCGCCTTGATGTCCTCGAGATTGATGGCCCCGAAGGTCGGCTCGAGGCTCGCCACGATGTCGACGAAACGATCCGGGTCGAGCTCGTCGATCTCGAGATCGAACACGTCGACGTCGGCGAACTTCTTGAAGAGCACGGCCTTGCCCTCCATCACCGGCTTGCCGGCGAGCGGCCCGATGGCCCCGAGCCCGAGCACCGCGGTGCCGTTCGAGATCACCGCGACGAGGTTGCCGCGTGCGGTGTAGTCCCGCGCGGTCCTGGGATCGGCCTTGATCTCCTCGCAGGCGGCGGCCACGCCCGGGGAGTAGGCGAGCGCGAGGTCGCGCTGCGTCGCCATCCGCTTGGTCGGCTCGACCGTCAGCTTTCCCGGTTTCGGGTAGCGGTGGTAGTCGAGCGCCGCGCGCCGGAAATCGTCGTCCATGCCGTTATGCTCCCGTCCGCGGCACAGCATCGGCCCAGCGGAGGCAGGCCGGCAACCCGGCCCGGAGAGATTGGTGCGGTCGAGAAGACTCGAACTTCCACGGGGTTTCCCCCACAAGCACCTCAAGCTTGCGCGTCTACCATTCCGCCACGACCGCACCGTGGGACGCGCCGGGGGCTATAGACGATGAGTTCGACCGACACAATCACCGACGCGCCGCGCGCGCGCGCGGCGCCGATGGAGTGGATCGCGCGGCCCGGCCACGCCCCCTACGAGGCGGCGCTCACGCGGATGGCGGCGCGGGTCGCGGCGATCCGGCACGGCGAGGCCGCCGAGTGCGTCGAGCTGCTCGAGCATCCGCCCCTGCTGACCGCCGGAACCTCCGCCCGGGACGCCGACCTGCTCGACGCCGGCGCCCTGCCCGTCCATCGTGTCGGCCGCGGCGGCCAATGGACCTATCACGGCCCGGGACAGCGGATCGCCTACGTCATGCTCGACCTCGAGCGCGCGCATGGCAGCGTGCCGGCGCGCGACATCCGCGCCTACGTCGCCGGTCTGGAGCGCTGGCTGATCGCGGCGCTCGCCGCCTTCGGCCTCGAGGCCGGCACGCGCGACGGCCGGGTCGGCCTCTGGGTGACGGATGCCGCGACCGGGAGCGAGAACAAGATCGCCGCGATCGGCGTCCGGGTGACCCGCTGGGTCACCTGGCACGGCATCGCGCTGAACGTCGCCCCGGACCTCGCGGCCTATGGCAGGATCGTGCCGTGCGGCATCACCGCGCACGGCGTCACGAGCCTCCGCGCGCTCGGATCCGAGGCGACGCTCGAAGACGTCGACGCGGCGCTGCGGCGCTCCTGGACCGGCGTGTTCGGCGGCGCGACGTGACGGGCGGCCCGGACCCGATCGCGGCCGTTCAGCTTCGGCGCCACCGGAAAACCGCCGCCCGGACGCGTCCGTAGAGCCCTGCCGGCACCAGCATCCGGACGGCCAGCCGGATCAGGAAGGCCCGCCTCGTGTCCCCGTTCAGCATCGTGCGCGCCTTGGCCCACTCGCCGGCACGGACGAAATCGACCGCCCGGCCGGACGCGGCCCGCACCAGGCCGGCGCGGTTGGCGGGCGAGAGCAGCCCGCCCGACTCGCGCCAGGCGTCGCGGAAGAACGTGCAGTCGGCGAGGTCGGGCTCGTAGGGACGCGCGGCCGACTGCTCCATCAGCTTGGCGGCGGCGGCGAAGCGAAGATGCCGCGCCTCGTCGGGCGTGAGCGCGACCGAGGCGGCACGGCAGAGCAGATCGAGCCGGTCGGCGCTGGCGGCGAGCGACGCGGCGGCTTCGGGGGTGAAGGCGAGATCGTCCCGCCCGGCCCGGCGACGGAGCGCCGAAAGGGCGGCGAGCTGCGACGAGACCGACAGCAGCCTGCCGTTCCGGACCGAGGACGCGGTGATGCTGGCGGGGTGGATGCGGTATTCGCCCTGGATGTCGTCCTGGTTCGCGAGCCGCCCCTGCTCGCGGAGGCGCCAGTAGAGATCGGCATCCTCGGCATGGACGACGCGCCGGTAGCCGCCGGCGGCGACGAGGGCTGCGCGGCGGATCATCAGCAGCGGGTGCAGCAGGTAGTTCTCTTTCGCCGGGATCTCGCCGGGATCCGCGCCGGCGAGGTCGACCAGCGGCGTGAGTTCGCCGGTTGGCCGGCCGTCGGCGTCGATCAGGCGGGCGATGCCGGCGGTCGCGACGATGTCCGGGTTCTCGCGCAGGAAGGCGACCTGGCGCGCGAGCCGGTGCGGATAGGCGATGTCGTCGGCGTCGAAGCGAGCGATGAACTCGGCCTCGCAATGGCCGAGCCCGTTGTTGAGCGCGTCGACGATGCCGCCGTTGGGCTGCGTGATCACGACGATGCGGGCGTCCTCGCGCGCGAGTGCTGCGAGGAGCGCCGGCGTGTCGTCCGTCGAGCCGTCGTCGACGACGACGATGCGGACATCCAAATGGTCCTGGCGCCGGATGCTGTCGACGGCGTCGCGAACGAAGCGCCCGGCGTTGTAGGCGGGGATCAGGACGTCGACGGAACCCGACCTCATGCGCCCCCCGCGGCGGACGCGACCAGGGCGGCGGCATCGAATGCGCCGGCGGGGGGCGTGCCGCCGGTCCGGACCTCGTCGAAGCGGAAGACGGTGCGCTGGCGCTGGTCGTCGATCGCCGCGATCGAGGCGAGCACGAGGCGCGCGGACGCATCTTCGCCGAACACGATGGTGAGCAGGCCGGCGCCGCGGTTTCGCGCCGGCGCGAGCGAGACCTGCAGCCCTGGCCGGAGCGGAATGACCTGCACCACGGCGATGCCGTCGCCGCGGAGACGCACCGGTCCGTCGAGCAGGAGGCCGAGCGGCGTCGACCGCGCCGGCAGGCGGGTGACCGCGCCGTCGCTCCTGTCGACCGCCACGATGCGGCCGTTCGACGCGATCACCACGCGGCGGTCGCCAGGGCCGTAATCGAGGCGGAGCCGTCCGGGCGGCGCGAACAGCACCGTGCCGCCGGCGACCGCGCCGTTCGCGTCGATCTCGACGAAGCGGGCGCGGAGCAGGCCGAGCCCGTCGAACCAGGACTGCACGCGCGCGACGTCGGCCTCCGAGGCGGGCGACAGGTCCGGATCCGCCGCTCCGGCGCAGCCGGCGAGCAGTGGCAGCAGGCCGACGAAGGCGCGGCGGGACAGACCCGCGCTCATGCGACGGCGGACCGGCGTCGCCCGGAACGCGTGCGGTTCGGGTCCGGGAGGCCGCGGCTCCGCGCGCGGGCGCGACGGTGCATCTAACCGGCCCGCTCGCGCGCGATCGCCGGTGCGGTCGGCTCGAGCAGGTCGAAGAACAGGCGGTCGTCGCGGGTCAGCCACGGATTGTAGGCCGGATCGGCCCGAAACAGCGGATGGTCCTGCCAGCGCGCCAGCATGTGCTGCTGCTCGGCGAAGAAGCGGCTTTCCTGGTCGGGCCGTTGGTCGCTGCCGCGGCTGAGGCTTTCATGGTGCTCGGCGACCGTTTCGGCGCTGAACACGATGCGCCAGCCGGCGTCGCGAAGCTTGAGGCAGAGATCGACGTCGTTGTACGCCACCGCGAGATGTACCGCGTCGAACCCGCCGACGGCGTGGAACGCGTCGGCGCGGACGAGCATCAACGCCGCGGTGACCGCGGTGAGCTCCTGCGCCAGACGCGCGCGGCCGACATAGCCGTAATCACGCGCGCCGATGCCGAGATGCATGTGGGCGGCGACCCCGTGCGCGCCGACGATCACGCCCGCGTGCTGGACGCTGCCATCCGGATAAAGCAGCTTCGCGCCCACGGCCGCGATGCCCGGGTCGGACATCTCGCCCAGCATGCGGCTGAGCCAGTCGCGCTCGGTCACGAACACGTCGTTGTTCATGAAGACGAGGAACTCGGCATCCGGCACCGCGGCGGCGGCGCGATTGTTCAGCGCGGCGAAGTTGAACTCCTCCTCGACGACCAGGACGCGGACGCGCGGATCGGCCGACATGCCGTCCCGAAAGGATTTCGCCTCGCGGCCGGTCGACCAGTTGTCGACCAGCACGACCGTGAACGCCGGATAGTCGGTGGTCGCGAGCAGTCGTTCGACGGCGCGCCGCGTCGCCGGGATCTCGTCCCGATACGGCACGATCACCGCCACGCGCGGCGTGCGGCCGAGCCGGAACAGGACCGAATAGATCGTCAGATTGTCGATCGCGGCGACGGTCGCGTCGCGACCGATCCGTCCCAGATGCGCCGACACGGCGCCGACCCCCGCGTTCACCGCATAGCCCTTGTTCGAGATGTCGGTCGCCGTGGAGCCCGGCGTCTTGCGCCAGTGATAGAGCATTTCGGGAACGTGCCGGATGCCGGCCTCGCCGACCGCCTCGAACACGCGAAGGATGTAGTCGTGATCCTGCGCGCCGTCGCATTCCGAGCGCAGCGGACCGACCGCGCGTGCGGTCTCGGCCGAGACGACCAGGAAATGACAGACGTAGTTGCAGCCGAGGACGTAGCGGTGGTTCCAGTCGGGCTTGAAATTCGGCTCGCTGAAATGACCGGCGGCGTCGATCTTGTCTTCGTCCGAGTAGAGCATCCGCGCGCCGGAGCGACGCGCCTCGCCCATCATCACCTCGAGCGCCACGTCGACCAGAAGGTCGTCGTGGTCGAAGAACGCGATCCAGTCGCCTCGCGCCGCCTCGAGCGCCGCGTTGGTGGCGCCGGCGATGCCGGCGTTGCGCGCGCGCTTGATCGTGCGGATGCGCGCGTCGCGCTTGGCGTAATCCTGCATGCAGCGCGTGATGGGGGGAGATTTGCCGCCGTCGTCGACGATGACCAGTTCCCAGTTCTGCCAGGTCTGCGCGAGCACGCTCTCGATCGCGGCGATGAAATCGTCGATCCGCGGCCGATAGGTCGGCATCAGCACGGAAACGAGCGGCGCCGCATCGGTCCCGCCTGGCCGCGCGGCGTCGGCGCGCGCGGCATCGACCCGCCTCCGCAGGCTCTCGAGGTAGCGTCGCGCCCACCCGTCGTAATCCTCGACCGTGTGGCGGGGCGTGGGCAGCAGGTCCATCATCTCGCGGCGCAGTGCCGTGACGTCGCGGAGCATGTCGCGGTGGAGGCGGTCGACGCGTACCGCCATGTCGAGCAGCTTGCCCTCCAGCGCGTCGTCGACCACGCCAGTCCGGAGCGGCGAGTTCTCGAGCTCGACATTGTCGGGCGGCACCAGGAAACGGAAGGTCTGCCGATAGCTGCGGCGAAACCGGTTGGGCACGACGAACTCGAAACCGCAATGCGGTTCGACGTCGAGCGCGCCGGCGACATCGAGCCGGAGCCGGTCGGCCTTGACCAGCCCGATCCGCAAGCCTTCGCAGAGGATGGCGACCGCGACCCCGCCGGTGCCCTTGTCGAGGCGGCCTCGACGGCGGATCACCCAGCCGCGCAACGCGCCCTGCACGTAGCCGTCGACGTGACCCTGGACCGTGACGGTCGGCAGCAGGCTGAACTCGACACCGTCCGACAGCCTCGACGGGTCGCCATGCGGCATGGACGGTAGCGGGCGTCCGTCCGGCAACCGGAAGCCCACGCGGTGGAGGCGCCCGTCGAGGAACGCGTTCGGAACGTCCCAGGAAAAACCGACCCGGTCGTGCGTCAGTTGCAGGCTCGCGCGCACGTCCTCGCGCGGAACATCCGCGTCGATCTGATCGACGACGTCGCCGTCGATCAGCACCTCGAGCGGCACCGGCGATCCGTCCTCCGCGTCGCCGGTCACCCAGCCCCGAGCGCATCCGTCCTCGAAGCGGTCGAAATAACCACGATAGTCGACCACCCGGTCGCCGCTCGGTTCGGACACGTCTGACACGCGGGCGTCGCTCCTCTGTGGCTTCCTTGCCGTGTCACGGGCCCGGAGGCCATGATCGATACGACGAAGCGTCGGAGCCGCTCAAGCGGCGGCCGGAGACAGGAGGAACCGGCGCATGGCCGAGGCCGGCGAGAACTCCCCGCATCTCGACGCAACGGAGCGGCGTCAGGCAGCGAAGGGTGCTCCGCTCGGCCCGATCGTCATTCACGAGATCGTACGCGACCAGGGCGAGGAGGAGCTCGAGCGCCCGAGCGGCAGCCTCGCCTGGTCGGGTTTCGCGGCCGGCGCGTCGATGGGGTTCTCGTTCCTGCTGGAAGCGCTGATCGAGGGATTGCTGCCGGACGCGCCGTGGCGACGTCTGGTCGCCGGCTTCGGCTACTCGTTCGGCTTCCTGATCGTCGTGCTCGGCCAGCAGCAACTGTTCACCGAGACGACGCTGACCGCGCTGATCCCGACGCTCACGCGGCGCGACGCGGCCTCGGCACTCGGGACGCTCCGCGTCTGGTCTGTGGTGCTGGCCGCCAACGTCGCGGGGACGCTGGTGGTGGGCACGCTCGCCGCACGCGTGCCGATCTTCGAGCCGGCGACGACGGTCGCCATGCACCGACTGGCCCACATGGCGATCACCGCGCCGTTCGCGAAGGACGTCGCCGAGGCGGCGGTGGCCGGCTGGCTGATCGGCTTGATGGTCTGGCTGCTGCCGTCGTCGGGCAGCGCGAGGCCGTTCGTCATCATCCTGCTGACCTGGGCCGTCGCGATCCTGCAGCTTCCCCACATCATCGCGGGCTCGGTCGAGGCGGTCTACGCGGTGGCGTCGGGGGACGCGCCGCCCGCCGCCTACCTGCTCCACTTCTTCCTGCCGACGCTGATCGGCAACACGATTGGCGGCACCGTGCTGGTCGGGCTGCTCAACCACGCGCCGTTGTCCGGCCAGTTGCGGGAAGGCCGCGACTGAGCGCGCCGGCATCGCCGGTCAAAGCGGATCGGGCCGGGATCCGCCGGCCGGGAGGCGTCAGTCGCACAGGACGGAGCGCCGTCGCCGGGCGCTCAAGCTGTGCTCGCTGAGCAGCACGTGCCGCAATCATGCCAGTGTGGGCTGGCGAGACGGCCATGAGGCGATCGGTCTAGCCGCGTCCTGACGCAAGGCCGTCTTGAGCGATGCTGCTGTTCCTTGCAGCGCGGCGGTCCATGCCGCGGCCTGCGTCAGATCCCGAGATCCTCGGCGAAGAAGCGGCTCAGCTCATTCGCGAGCGCTTTCGGCTGCTCCTCGGGAATGAAATGTCCGCAATGGGGCATGGTCATCCCCTGCACGTCGGACGCGAACTCCCGCAGCGGGCCAGCCATGTCGGCGATGGAGCCCTGGTCCGCGCCAATCGCGAGTATGGGCATGATCAATCTAGACCTGGCGCAGAGTTCGCGGTTCTGTCGCGCCGAGGTTGCCGCGGCGCGGTAGAACGCGAGCCCGGCGCGGATGCCGCCGTCCTTGACGAAGACGCGGAGGTATTCCGCGAGATCGGCATTGGAAAAGGCCTCTGGATTGGCGGTCTTACGGCGCAGGAACCAATCGAGATAGGCGCTTTCGTGACCCGAGATCAGCAGCTCCGGCAAGTCGGGGATGGCGTGAAACGGGAAGTGCCAGGTCCGCCACGCCCGATCCGGTGCGGTCGGCAACAGCTCCGGGAGCGTGACGCCCGGTATTCCGGCATCGAGCAGCGCCAGTCGGACGACGACCTCCGGAAACAGCGATGCGAACGGGTAGGCCACCCAGGCGCCGACGTCGTGCGCTGCGACGAAGCAGCGTGATACGCCCAACACCTCGAGCAGGCGCCGCAGTCGCTCCGCGATCGTGCGGGTGTCGTAGCCATCCTGCGGCCGGTCCGAATCTCCCTGGCCCGGCAAGTCGGGGGCGATGATGGCGAAGTCGGCCGCCAGCAGCGGCATCACCCGCCGCCAGGCATACCAGCTCTCCGGGAAGCCGGCGAGCAGCACCAGGGTGGGCTTTGCGTCGTCGCCGCCCGCCACGTAGTGCAGGCGCAGGCCGTCCACGATGGCGTAGCGATGCGCGAAGCCCGGGAGTTCTGCATCCGGACGCGAGGCCGGCTCAGCATCGATGACGGTCAACGCGTTCATGGTGGGTCTCCCTGTAATGGAACTCGATGGCCGGCACGGGGCTGGGCCGCGAACAGCAGCATCGCCGCGGCGACCGCCGCTCCGGCTGCCCGGGCCGCGCGGGACAACGCCACGAACGAGACGCTGGCACGTACTCGCGGTCTCGATCGCAGACCGCGAACCTCGCGTCGGGCGAACACGGCACGTTCCGGAACGCCCGCCCCGATCAGCACGAAGCGAGGCCCGGCAACATCAAGCCGCTCGAAGGCGATGGTGACGCGGCCGCCAGTTCGAAACAAACTCGCACAGCGCCGGTCGACAGCATGGTCCCGACCGAACCTTGCTCCTGATCGGCAACCCGATACGCCGTCGGACGGCAAATACGCCGGCGATGCCGGTCAACGAGAATAGGGCCGTCCCGCCCTGCGACAGGCCGAACCTCCCGCGCAGCACCAACGGGACCACGGTCCGGAAGGTTGACGCCGAAGAACAGGGCGGCCTGCACACTCATGCGCTCCATGGTCATCGCGACCAGCCGCCGGTTCTCGGTGGGATCCGCGAGGCGCCAGCAGCAACAGGCCGCGACCGTCGCCGAGCTGCGTCATCGTCACCATGCGCCGATCCAGCCAGGTGGGAGCCAGACCGATGCGGCAACAAGCGCTGCAAGCGACGCAGGTTTGCGGCGACGACGCTGCGCTCGGTCACGAGCGACCGCGCGAGCACAGTGGCGCTCGAAGCCGCGTGATCAACCGATCGCTCGACCAGTGCGTGCGGGCCCGGCATCCGATGCGTCCTGTTCAGGGCGCCAGAAAGCGAAGACACTGATCGCTCACAGCATCAAGATCGGCTGCGTCGCGGCCTGGCTTGCCGACGACCCGGAACCCTTGCACGAGACACAGCAGCATCCTGGCCGTCGCTGCCACGTCCACGTCGCGGCGGATGGAACCGTCATCTTGCCCCGCCTTCAGCAAGCCGGTCAGCAATGTTTCGGTGCTCTCGAATACCCCCGACACGCGGCGCGCCATCTCGGGATCCGTCGAGGCCAGCTCCGTAGCGGCATTCACGACCAGACAGCCGGCGCGACCTTCGGTCCCACTCGCAGAGGCGACGTAGTGGCGCAGAAACGATGCCAATTTGGCCCGTCCGTCGGATGCCGCCTCGATCGCCGCGCGCAGCGTCTCGCCCCGCAGGGACACATAGCGCTCGAACGCGTGGCGGAAGATCGCGCGCTTGTCGGCGAACGCCTTGTAGATGCTTCCCGGCGCCAGCCTCATCGCATGACCCAGGTCGGTCAGCGACGTGCCGTGGAAGCCGCCAGCTCGGAACACCGGAATGGTGGCGTCCACGACGTCGTCCAGGACGAAGCTGCGGGGACGGCCGATCGATTGCGTGCGCGATGCCCTGCGGACCATGGTGTCTAGTTCGGGAGCGATCACTCCCATTGCAAGCCAAAAAATTTGTGTTCATTCGGACGCGGTATTTTCGGGTGTCGTGCGAAGCATGGGATCGGCTCCCCCGAGTGCGCCGAGGCGGCGTTCGAGGTCCGCTCGTGGCGGCGGCGCACGGGCGCGGCGCCGCTCGGCGCCATGCTCAGGCGCGGCGCATGGTCGGGCATCGCCCCGCCCGTCCGAAGATCTCACGGGGGGCGAACGGGCAGCAGGCTCGAGGCGAAGCGGCCCCGCATCCCTGCCCCGCTCCATGGTCGGCGCGGCGCGCGCGGTCCGCCGGCCCCGGGCGAGCCGGCAATCAGGTCCTGGCGCGCCGCCCCGAGATCCGGACCGAGCCGTCCGGGTCAGGGCTCGATCGCCGCGAACCAGTCGGCATAGGGCGTGTTGGCGGCCATCCTGCGGTTGAAGTCCGGCGCGCCGTCGGTCCACCAGGGCGGTCCCCGCTCGCCGAGCGCCACCTTGGCCGCGTCGATCCGGACCCGTGCGGCCTCGCGCGCCGGGCGATTGCCGCAGCGCATGGCGGCTCCCTTGGCACGCCGCGCGTCCATCAGCTCGGCCACCAGCGCGGTGCGCCGGCGTTCATCAAGGGCGGGATCGGCGCACCGCCACAACCGTCCCCGCACCACGAGGTAGCGGCCGTCGGGAGTGACGAGGGGCGGCGTCACGCCGCGTCGCGCGCGGGGCGGCGCGGACGCGGCGCGATCGTCCTCGTCGCGGCAGCCTCGGCGAACCATGTGGGGCGGACGCGGCCGTGGGTGGCACGGCCGCTCGTCGACGGCACAGGAGGCTCGGGAAAGGTCATGAGGATCAAGTTCTACGCGCATGCGAGCTTCCGCTTCGAGGCGGACGGGATCGCGCTGATCACGGATCCCTACACGCCGGGGATCAGCGGGTTCGCGCCGATCGACGAGCCGGCCGACCTCGTGATCATGAGTTCGGCGACCGACGATTTCCATTCCGATGCGAGCCACGTGCGCGGCAACCCGATCGTCGTGAACGCGCTCGAGCTGCCGCCCGAGGGCACGGTCGTGCGCGACGTGCCGATCCGATCCTTCGAGGCCTACGAGAGCAAGACGTTCGACTACCAGGGCGAAGCGGGCCGCGACCCGGACGCGAACGCGCTCTATCATTTCACGCTCGGCGGTCTCCGGGTGCTCCACATGGGCGATCTCGGCAACCCGGTCGATCCGGCGCAACTCGAGGCGCTGCGCGGCGACGTCGACATCATGCTGGCGCTCACGGGCGCGCACGCGACGATCGCGCTCGACGATCTCGACCGGGCGATCGAGACGATCGGCCCGCGGATGGTGATCCCGATGCACTACTGGCACGCGCGCGGCGTGCTGAAGATCGAGCCGGTCGACCGCTTCCTCGAGCGCTTTCCGGCGGAACGGATCACCCGCATCGACGGCCCGGAGGTCGAGGTAACCGCCGACACGCTGCCCACGGGCAAGCCGCGGATCATCGTGCTCGAACAGGCACGCTGACGCGCGCGGCCCCGCCTCGAACGCGCAGGCCGGCGCGTGCGGGGCGGGGCTGACCGCCTCGCTCCCGCCCCGCCTCGCTCGCGCCCTTCAGATCGCCGGGAGCGGGGTCGCGTGCAGGGCCCCGATATGCCGCCGCACGATGATCACCGTTTCGGCCGCGAACGCCCGCAACGGGCCGTTCTGGCCGGACTGCGCCTCGTGCGCGAACGCCTGGACGTCGATCGCGTGAATGGCGTCCATCTCCTTGATGTAGGCGTCGTCGAACGCTTGTCCCGACAACGTCTTCAGCTTGTCGAGCCGCGCCTGAAACATCGGGTTCAGCGTCGTCGGGAACGTGATCCCGAGCGTGTTGGCGATCGATGTCAGCTTCGCGCCGACGAGCTGATGATCGTGGACCTCGTAGAGGCTGACATCGATGACATCCTGCGCGCGCGCTTTGTCGTTCGCGACCTTGCTTGCCTCGACCTCGTACATGCCGCCCTGCGACACTTTCATGATGAAGGCGTGGTCCGCGGCGGAGTAGGTCGAGGCCGCCCGTCCCTCGTTGGCTCGAAGGCCTGCCGCGAGTGCCGGCAAAGCCAGCGTCGCGCGGCCACAGGAACAAAGCAGGGATCGGCGGTGAAGCATGGTGAAAGTTCCTTCCGGTCGGACGGGATGACGTCGTGCGCCGTCAGGCTTCGGTCAGCCGGACATGCGCGATGGAAACGGTCGTGTCGGTCGAAAACGGCGGACGGGGTGGGATTCGAACCCACGGTGGACTCGCGCCCACGGCGGTTTTCAAGACCGCTGCCTTAAACCACTCGGCCACCCGTCCCGGCGGTGTCCGCGATGTGCCCGAGCGCGGGCGCGGCGGCAACCGGTGAAACAGCCCCGAACGTCGCGGGCGCGACGTGCGCCACGCGGAGCCCGAGCGCGGACAGGGCGCGGAGAAGCGCGCCGGCAAGACCAGGGTTCGCTTCGGCCATCGCGGCGGACGCCGCGAGCAGCACGGTGCGTCTGACCACGAGTGTCGTCACCGGATCCGCGCCACCCGCGCCCGCGTCCGCAAGCGAGGCGCAGGCGGCGGCGACCGAGGCGTCGGTCGCGCGATCGACCAAAGCCGCGATCGCGTCCGGGTCTGCCGGCACCGAGGGCGCATCCAGCAGCAGCACGAAGGCGGTCTCGATCCGGGCGACGACATCCATCGGCGCCTCATCGTCGCCGATGCGGAGCACGACATCGCCGGCCCGCCAGGGCGCGGGCACCGGCGGCGCGCCGAAGCGGGCCGGCCAGAGGATCGTGATCGCCGGACGCGGGCGGGGTCGGCGCTCGATCCGGAACGACAGCCATCCCCGTCCCGGCCGGAGCCTCGCGTCGGCGCCGACCGTGCGGCGGAGATGGTGGCGGAGCACGCGACGCGCGGCTTCCGGCAGCGAGGGCGGGAAATCGTCGTCGGTCGCGTCGCCGGTCGCGTCGCCGGGCGGCCAGGCGACGAGGCGCGCCTCCGCTCGGCAGAGCGCGAGCGCGAGCGCGTAGGGCGTCGCGGCACCGGCCGAGGGATCGAAGCCGCCGACCGCGTCGAGCACCGCGCGGCGCACGACCAGCGGCACGGCGAAGCAGGCTTCGATCCGATCGCGGATCGTGTCGATCGGGTCGGCGCACGCCGCGTCGGCCTCGCGCGTCGCCTCGGCGAAGGCGACGAGCGCATCGGGCGCGCCGACCTCGCCGAGCAAAGGCGCGATCGTCGGCAGCGCGCCGAGCAGGCGCGCCGCCGCGTCCTCGACGCCTCGGCCATCGGCGAACACCGGCGCGACGTAGCCGCCCGAGGCGATGTCGAGCAGCATCGCGAGCCGCGTCCCGGGCGTGCGCGGGGCGTCGGTCTCGACCGGCAGGCGTCGCACGCGCGGGTCGAAGACGTCGCCCGCGAGCGGCGAGGTGCCGGCCCGCACCGCGAGGCAGAGCTCGACCGGCACCCCGCCCGGCAGGCGCGAGACGAGCCGCCGCTCGCCGGCGCGGTCGAGCGACGTCGCGTCGGCCAGCACGCTCAGCAGGGCGCGCGGATCGCCCGTTTCCGGGACGGCGGCGCGTGGGCGGGGCGCGTCCGCCGCACCGAGCCTCTCCACGAGCGCCGCGGCGACCGCCGCGAGCGGCCCCGGCGCCGCCGCGCCGGGCGGCGCCGGCGAGAACGGCAGCCCGGCGGCGATGGCGTCGATCCGGTCGACCGCATCGAGGCCGGGCGCCGACCCGTCGCCCTCACGCACGGCATCGACCGCGGCGAGCAGGAGCGACGCGCCGGTCCAGGCATCGCGGCGGTCGTCGACGAGACGCGCGCCGTCCGGCGCGGCCGTTCCCGCCGCGCCGACGAGGAGCGCGCCGTCCCGGTCCGGCCCGGGCCGAGCGCGCGCCGCCGCCTCGCCCGCGACGAGCACGATGCGGCGATCGAGCGGCAACCCCAGCCGCCGCCGCGCCGCCGCCCGCTGCGCGAGCGGAACCGCGGCCAGCGCGAGCGCGTGCACCGGCACCGGCAGGCGCGCCGCCAGATGCGCCGCCGCGCGCGGGCACGGCACCAGAACGGCATCGAGCGACGCGAGCACGGGCCCGTCCCGCCATTGCCGATCGAGAGGCGCGCGCGCGACCGCGCCGAGCAGACGCTGACGCTCGAACCGCTCGGGCGGGTGCGCGGCGAGCAGCAGGCGGAGCGCGGCCGGCGCGGCCGCGATCACCGCGACGTCGTAGGCGGCCGGCCGCGCGAGGTCGGCGGGGTCGATGACCAGCGCGCCGTCGCGGATGCCGAAGCAGCGCACCGAGACCGGCGTCCCGGCCGCGCGCAGCAGACCGAGGATGCGGCGGCCCAGCACCGCCTCGGCGCCGCCATCCGGATCGGCGTCGAGGAACAGGTCGCACCCCCTGGGCGCCGCGGCGAGATCGGCGGCGGCGGGCCGATCGCGGCGCCACGGCACCGAGCCGCCGGGCCCGACGCGTCCCTCGACCGAGCCGAACCAGGCCCAGTGGCGACGGGTCGCATCGTCGTCCTCGCCGTAGGCGGCGGCGACGTCGGGGTTCATCGCGCGGTAGGTGGCGGCGTCGAGACCGGCGGCCGCCGCGCGCGCCCGCTCCGGGTCGGGCGATCGCGGCGCGACGGTCGGCAGCCCGAGGATGGTCGGCCGCGATCCGGCGCGGATTTCGTCCATGCCGCGCGATCGCCAGTGCGCCCTCGCGGTCGCGATCAGTCCGGCGTCGAGCGCGCGGCGAAGGTCGGGGTTCGACGCGACGTAGAGGTCGGGGTCGAAGTCGTCGCCGGACGCGGACGGGTCGCCGCTCACGCCTGTCCCGCGCGGGATCGCGGGCCGACGGTCGGCACGGAGATTGCTGGACCGGGATCGGCGCGGTGGAACATGGTTCGGCCCGTTCGGCGGCGAGCGGTGGCGGGAGATGTTTATGACGATGGGGCAGAGCCAGACGCAATCAGGGGGCGTGATCGCGTCCGGCTCGGCGGGCAAGCCCGGCCTGTTCGACGGCTACGACCGCCGCGGCTTCTTCTGCGAATATTTCCCGCCGGCCGATCTGTCCGATCCTGCCGTCGCCGCGCTGTCGCGCCGGCTCGCCTCGCTCGACATCGTCGAACTCCGCCGCCGCGCCGCCTTCGCCGAGGCCGAACTTTACAATCTCGGCATCACGTTCACGGTCTACTCGGAGGGCAACGCGATCGATCGCGTGCTGCCGTTCGATCTCATCCCGAGGATCCTGGCCGCGCGCGAATGGGAGCTGGTGGAACGCGGCGTGCGCCAGCGCGTGCAGGCGATCAACCGGTTCCTTTGGGACATCTATCACGACCAGTCGATCCTGAGGGACGGCGTGGTGCCGCGCGCGCTGGTGGTCGGCAACCCGAACTTCCAGGCGGCGATGATCGGCCTCGACGTGCCGCGCGGCGTCTACGCCCACGTCGCCGGCACCGACATCGTGCGCGACGAGAACGGCCGCTTCATGGTGCTCGAGGACAATGTCAGGACCCCGTCCGGCGTCGCCTACGTGATCGAGAACCGGCACATGATGCTGCGCGTGCTGCCCGACATCGTCGACGAGGCCGACATCATGCCGGTCGACGATTACGGCTGGCGGCTGCGGACCGCGCTCGCCGAACTCGCACCCGACGCGATCTCGGAACCGCAGGTCGCCCTGCTCTCGCCGGGCGTCTACAACGCGGCCTATTTCGAGCACGTCTTCCTCGCGCGCGAGATGGGCGTGCCGCTGGTCGAGGGACGCGACCTGGTGGTCGAGAACGACCACGTCACCATGCGGACCGTCGGCGGCCTCCGGCCGGTGCACGTGCTCTATCGCCGCCTCAACGACGACTTCCTCGATCCCGACGTGTTCCGCCCCGACAGCGTGCTCGGCGTGCGCGGCCTGGTCTCGGCCTGGCGTCGCGGCAACGTCGCGATCGCCAACGCGGTCGGCACCGGCGTCGCCGACGACAAGGCGATCTACGCCTACATGCCGCGGATCATCCGCTACTACCTCGACGAGGAGCCGGTGATCGACAACGTCGAGACGCATATCTGCGGCGAGCCGGACGGCCTCGCCTACACGCTCGACCATCTCGACGAGCTCGTGGTCAAGCCGGTCGGCGAGTCTGGCGGCTACGGGATGATCGTCGGCCCGCACGCGACGCGGGACGAACTCGCGGCCTTCAGGCGCGGCCTCGAAGCCGACCCCGCCAACTACATCAGCCAGCCGATGATCAACCTGTCCGTGGCGCCGACGCTGTTCCCGGACGGGATCTCCGCCTGCCACGTCGATCTTCGCCCGTTCGCGATCACCGGACGATCGACCTGGGTGCTGCCGGGCGGATTGTCGCGCGTCGCCCTCAAGCGGGGTTCGCTGGTGGTCAACTCGTCGCAGGGCGGCGGCTCAAAGGACACCTGGGTGCTGCGCGCCGGAAGCGCGCGGTGAGCGCGCCGGGGCTCGAGGACGACGCCGTCGCCGATCGCCGCACCCCGCATCTGCTGTCGCGCTACGCCGAGAACCTCAACTGGCTCGGTCGCTACATGGAGCGCGTCGAGAACCTGTCGCGCGTGCTCGCGGTCACCGAGACATTCATGCGCACAGGGGGCGGCGAGCGCGGCTGGCGGTCGATCGTGCAGATCAACGCCGACCTCGACCGCTACGACGCGACACACGCGAACGCCGACGCCAGCAGCGTGATCGGCTTCTACGTGATCGATGCCGACAACCCGAACTCGATCCTGCGGCTGGTCTCGCAGGCGCGCGAGAACGCGCGCACGCTGCGGCCGCTGATCTCGACGGAAATGTGGGCGCACATCAACGTCTTCTACTCGAAGGTCCGCGGGCTGACCGCCGACGACATCGCGCCGGCCCGGGTCGGCGCGGTGTGCTCGATGCTGCGCACCGAATGCCAGACCCACACCGGCATCACCGAAGGCACGCTGTTCCGCGACCAGGGCTGGTGCTTCTACGAGATCGGCAAGAACATCGAACGCGCCGACCAGATCACGCGGCTCGTGGACATCAAGTACCACACCCTGCTGCCGGTCGGGGCGCCGGTCGGCTCGCCGGTCGACGTCAGCCAGTGGAACACGGTGCTGCGTTCGGCCGCCGCCTACCAGGCGTTCCGGCGCCTGACGCCGACCACGCTCACGCCGGCCTCGGTCGCGGGCTTCCTGCTGCTCAGCCAGGGCTTTCCGCGCTCGATCACCATGTGCGTGACGCAGATCGCCGCCCAATTGACCCAGCTGCGACAGGGCTACGATCTCCGTGCCAGCGCGTGGCCGCTCGAGCGGCTGGACGGGATCAGGGCGGTGCTCGCCAACGAGACCATCCAGTCGATCATCATCGGCGGCCTGCACGAATTCCTCGACGGCATGCAGGTCGAGTTCGCGCACCTGCAGGACGACGTCGCCCGCGCCTTCTGGCGCGCCGACACGGGACGCGCCGACATGACCCGGGAAGGGCACCAACCACAATCGTGACGGCGCCCGGCGACCACGCGGGACGTCGTGCCGGCGCGCCGGGCGGCGGTCAGCCGCCGTGGCGCGCGGCCCAGACCGAGGCGGCGAGCGGGTCGGCGCGCTCCGGCGCGAGGCCGGGATCGAGCGCCAGCAGCGCGAGCGCGATGGTGCCGGTCACCGTCGCGACCGGCGCCTCCGGCGCGCGCGCGCCGGACCAGACATCGGCGAACAGCGCCGCGTCCTCGCGGGCGGGGTCGACCCGCGCGGTGCCGAGCGGCGGCAGCTGCCATTCGACATCGCCGCGATCGCGGTCGTGGACATGCACGGCGAGCGCCTTGCCCGGCGCGCGCTCCGCCTCGCCGCCGCCGCCCTTGACCACGACGAGGCGCGCGCGGGCCAGCCGCCGCGCCACCCCGAGATGGAGCGCGATGTAGGGCGGGTGGAACACGCCGTCGACCGAGCGGGAAGCGTCGCCGGGGTCGAGCAGCCGCCCCACGGTGTTGATCGGCGAGCGGAGGCCGAACAGGGCGCGAAGGCCGATCAGCCGGTCGAGCACCGGCGACAGGCGGGCGAGCGGCAGGTAGGCGAAGCCGCTCGCGTCGAGCCCGCGCGCCGCCGCGTCGGCCGACGCCGCCGGCGCGCGACCGATCGCCGCCAGCCCGCGCTCGACCGTGAGCCCGCCGGTGAACTCGTTGGTGCCGTGCATCAACACGCGCCGGCCGCCCGACGCGAGCGCGAGCGCCGCCAGCAGATACCAGGGCGCGCCGCGGGTGCGGCCCGAACCGTAGGAGGGCCAGTCGAGGTCTGGCCGCAGCGCCGGCGCCACCGTCGCGGCGAGGTGGTCGCGCGCGGCCTCGACCAGGCCGGTGATCTCGTCGGGGTCCTCGCCGCGATAGCGGAGCAGCATCAGGAAGGCGCCGAGCTGGTGCGGGTCGACCTCGCCCGCGAGCACCATGGCGAAAGCCTCCCGCGCCTCCTGCCGCGTCAGTGCCCGCGAGCGGCCGGGACCACGACCGAGCGTGCGGACAAACGGCGCGAACTGATCCATGCGGTCTCCTTTCGATCCCGGACGGCCGGAAACCTGGCCTTCATGTCCCGGGTGCATCGTGAGGCGGAAGCGCCGGTGCCTCGTCACGCGTGACGGGATCGGCGCGAAGCATTACAGGTTGAGGTCGTGAACGTACTCGTCGATATCAGGCCGAAGCTGCCGGTGGCCATCGTGCACGACCTCGTGTGCCCTTGGTGCTACCTCGGCACCCGCCGCCTTCGGCGCGCGCTCGCCCGACGTCCCGACCTCGTGGTCGAGCTGATCTGGCGGCCGTTCCTGCTCAACCCCGACATGCCGCGCGCCGGCATGACGCGCGCCGAATATGTCGGGCGGAAGTTTGGCAGCGAGGAGCGGGCGCGGCGGCTCAACCATTCGATCGCCGAGCTCGGCGAGGCCGAAGGCCTGCGCTTCCGCTTCGACCGCATCGTCCGCATGCCGTCGAGCGTCGACGCCCATCGCCTCGTCAGGCACGCCTCCCTGGTCGCGCCGGCGCTGACCGCGAGCCTGGTCGAGGCGCTGTTCGCCGCGATGTTCACCGAAGGCCGCGACATCGGCGATCCCCGCGTGCTGCTGGCGATCGCGGTCGAGAACGGGCTCGATCCCGCGCCGGTGCGCCGCCTGCTCGCCGGCATCGAGGGCGCCGATCTCGTCCACACCGAGAACCTCCGCTCGCACCGCCTGGGCATCAACGGCGTGCCCTGCTTCATCCTCGGCGAGCGGACGGCGATCGCCGGCGCGCAGGACCCCGAGGTGCTCGAGCGCCTGCTCGATGCCGCCTCGGTGCAGGCGGCCCTCGTCTCGCGCGTCTGAACCGCGCCTTACGGCGGGGCGACGGGGTCCGGCACGCCCGCCTCGGCCCGGGCGAGCCGCCGCGCGATCATCGCGCACACCATCAGCTGCAGTTGGTGGAAGATCATCAGCGGCACGACCACGGCGCCGGCGACCGCCGGCGCGAACAGCAGCTTGGCCATCGGCACCCCGGTCGCGAGCGACTTCTTCGAGCCGCAGAACAGGATCGCGGTCCGGTCGGCGGCCGCGAAGCCGAGCGCGCGGCTGGCCAGCGCAGTCACCGCGAGCGCGAGCGCGAGCAGCACCGCATCGAGCAGGAACACGCGGCCGAAATCGCCGAGCGACAGCGCGCGCAGCAGGCCGCCGGTCACCGCGTCGCTGAACGCGGTGTAGACGACCAGCAGGATCGAGCCGCGATCCGACAACATGGTCCAGCGCGGATGCGCGCGCACGAACGGGCCGATCCTGCCCTGGGCGAGCTGGCCGGCGACGAACGGCGCGAGCAGCTGGAGGGCGATGTCGCGCAGTTGCGCGAGCGAGATGCCGCCGTGCAGCGACAGCAGCAGCCCGACCAGGACCGGCGTGACCACGATGCCTGCGATGTTCGACGCGGTCGCCGCCACGATCGCGGCGCCGACGTTGCCGTGGGCGATCGACGTGAAGGCGATCGAGGACTGCACGGTGGACGGCAGCGCGCACACGAACAGCAATCCGATCCAGAGCGTGGCCGGGAGCGCGCCCGGCAGCAGCGCCCGCATCCCGAGCCCGAGCAACGGGAAGAGCGCGAAGGTCGACAGCAGGATCACCGCGTGCAGGCGCCAATGCGCGAGGCCCGCGAGGAGGCTCTGCCTCGACAAGCGCGCGCCCTGCAGGAAGAACATCAGCGCGATGGCGAACACGGTGAGGTCGCCGAACACGGTCCGCCCGCGTCCGGTGCAGGGCAGCACCGTCGCGAGCCCGACGGCGAGGAGCAGCGAAAGGATGAACGGATCGATGCGAAGGATACGCGCGAGGCGGAGCATGGCGCGGCAGTTTGCATCGAACCCGCCGCCGCACCAGCCGTGCCGGTCGGCCCCCCGGGGCGGGCTCCGCCTTCACGACCGGCGCGCGGCCCTGGCCGTGGGCGCCGTGCTGCTGCTGGCGGGCGGGCGGGCGGCGCCGGCGGCGGCGGCGGATCTCGCCTGGGACGCCGCGCGGTGCGGCGCGCTCGCGGTGCGTCCGGGACGCGTGACCGGACATCCCGGCGCGACCGCGGTCGCGCCCTGGGCGGTGCGGCTGTCCCGCCCGGACGGCGATCCCGGGGGACATCTCCGGGCCGCGAGGCTGGTCACCGGCGGCCCGCCCGGCCTCGACGCGCTCGCGCCCCTGTTCGCGGGCGGATTGCTCGTCGGCATGGAACGGGACCGGCCGGCCGGGTGCGATCTCACGCACAGTTTCCGGAACGCCGCGGCCGAACTCGCCGGCCTCGCGCCGGGGCAGACGGCGACCGAGACATGGACCGACATCGATGCGGAATCCGGCCGCTCGTTCGCCAGCGCCGAGACCATCCGCCTCGAGGCGACGCGCGGCGGCGACGGCACCGTGCACCTGCTGTCGGTCGTCACCGGACTGTCCACCGCCGGCCACGACATGACCGCGGAACCGATCAGCCGCGCGCTGGTCCGCGTCTCGCTTCCCCACGCGGAGGCCGCGCGCCTCGCCTCCGGCGCGCCGCCGGCGCCGGGCGACATCGTCACCATCGACGATGTCTCGATCGAAAGCGGCGACGCGCAGGTCCACGCGAGCGGCTTCCTCCAGCCGGCAGACCGGCAGGGGCGGCTGCACGTGGTCGCGACCGATTGGGACGCGATCAAGGACGCGCTACCGGTGGAGCAGCGGACCGAGGCAGGCGCCGCGTTCCTGATGCTGCGGCTCGCCGGGCGCGAGACCGCGAACGGCGCGACCAGCTGGGACGTCGTGCTGGATGACGACCATATGACCATCAACGGCATCCCGCTTCCGTTACCCTGACTTCGGAACCTCCCGGAGACGGACCATGGATCACCTCAATCTCGGCGCGACCGGGCTCGTCGTCTCGCGCATCTGCCTCGGCTGCATGACCTATGGCGAGCCGGGTCGGGGCAATCACGAGTGGACGCTGCCGGAAGCGGAGTCGATGCCGTTCTTCCGGCGCGCCTTCGAGCTCGGCATCAACTTCCTCGACACCGCCAACGTCTACTCCGCCGGCTCGTCGGAGGAGATCACCGGACGCGCGATCCGCGAGTTCGCGCGACGCGACGAGGTGGTGCTCGCGACCAAGGTGCACGGCCCGATGCGGTCCGATCCGAACGGACGCGGCCTGTCGCGCAAGGCGATCATGAGCGAGATCGATGCCTCGCTCCGACGGCTCGGTACCGATTACGTCGATCTCTACCAGATCCACCGCTTCGATCCGGCGACGCCGATCGAGGAAACGCTGGAAGCGCTGCACGACGTGGTCCGCGCCGGCAAGGCGCTCTACATCGGCGCATCCTCGATGCACGCGTGGCAGTTCTGCAAGGCGCTCTACGTCGCCGACGCCAATGGCTGGACACGCTTCGTCTCGATGCAGAACCATTACAACCTGCTCTACCGCGAGGAGGAGCGCGAGATGATGGGGCTCTGCATGGAGGAAGGGATCGGCGTGATCCCCTGGAGCCCGCTCGCCCGCGGCCGGCTCACCCGGCCGCCCGGCGACGCCGAGACCAGGCGTTCGGGATCGGACGCGTTCGGCAAGACACTCTACACCGCGTCCGAAGACGCCGACCGGCGGATCATTGATCGCGTCGGCGAAGTGGCGTCCAAGCACGGCGTCAACCGCGCGCAGGTGGCGCTCGCCTGGGTGCTGTCACGGCCGGGTGTCACGGCGCCGATCATCGGCGCATCGAAGCCGCACCATCTCGACGACGCGGTCGCCGCCCTCGACGTCGCCCTCGACGGCGAGGACCTGGCCTCGCTCGAGGAGGCCTACGTGCCGCATCCGGTCGCGGGTTTTGGTTGAGCCGGACCGTACCGCCCGCTCGCCGGCGGCCGAACGGGACGCGCTCGGCGGCGAGATCGTGCCGGGCGCCGTCGGACCCGCGATCGCGCCGGCGACCGCGACCGCCGCGCGGCCCGTGCCGTTGCTCGCGGGCGCGCTCGCACTCGCGCTCTTCACCGCGCTCGGCCAGGAGGCCGGCCGGATGCAGCACCTCCTGCCCGGCGCGGTCGCGGGCTTCGCGCTGCTGACCGCGGCGCTCGCGCTGACCGAACGTCGCGCCACAGCCGTGGCGGTCGCCGTCCGGCGCGGGCTCGCGCCGATCGCGCGCGTGCTGCTCGGCGAGATGGGGCTGCTGTTCGTGCCCGCCGCCGTGCTCGGCGCCGGACGGCTGAACGACCTGCCGACGCGGGCACTGCTCGCCTGCGGCGTGGCACTCGTCGCCTCCACCCTGCTCGGCCTGGTGGTGACCGCGCTCATCGCCGACGGATCCTGGCCGCGACGCGCGGGCGCCGGACGGTGATCATGATACTCGCCTGGAGCGCGGCCACGGTGCTGGCCTGGATCGCCGCACGCCGATTGCAGCGGGCGCTCGGCTCGCACCCGCTCGCCAACCCGGTCGTCACGACGACCGCGATCCTGCTGCTCGCCCTGTGGCTGACCGGAACCAGCACGGATCACTACGCGCGCGCCGCCTCGCCGCTCACCGCGATGCTCGCGCCGGCGACGGTCGCACTCGGCGTGCCGCTCGCCGCCAACCTCGACGTGATCCGGCAACGGCTCGGGCGCATCCTGCTCGCGGTCTCCGCCGGGCTCGCGACCAGCGCGATCACCGGCGCGCTGCTCGCGAAGCTGCTCGGCGGCGGCAGCCTCGCGATCGCCATGCTGCCGAAGGCGGCCACCACGCCGATCGCGCTCGCCGTCGCGACCAGCCTCGGCGGCAACGGCGCACTCGCGGCAACCTTCGCGGTGCTCGGCGGCGTCGTGGTGGCGGCGGCGCTCCGGCCGGTGCTCGGATCGCTCGGCATCGAAGCGGAAGACGCCGTCGGCCTCGCCGCCGGCGTCGCCGGCAGCGGCATCGGCGCCGCGGCCGTCGCCCCGCTCGGCCCGCGCTACGCCGCCCTCGCGGCGACCGGGGTCGGGCTGACCGGCCTCGGCACGGCACTGGCGGCACGCCCGATCGCGGCGTTGCTCGGGCTCACCTGAGGGGGCATGGAGGAAGGCCAGGGGCTCTGCCCCTGGACCCCGGTCAAGGCAGCGGCCTTGACAATCCAGTCAGTTAAGGAAAACCCCGGGCCGCATACGTGCGGGCAGGCCCTGTCGGCCCGGGGTTTCCCTTAACTGAGAGGGATCCAAGGGACGACTGTCCCTTGGCGGGTCCAGGGCAGAGCCCTGGCCTTCCACACAGCCACCTCAGGCGGCCGAATGCGCCTCGGTGCGGGACGCGGCGTCGAGGGCGTGCCGTGCCATGGCGAGTGCGCCGTCGCGGCTGCTGGCGGCGCCCATGAAGCGTCGGAGGTGAACGAAGACGGCGTCTGGGATGCCGGATGCGGCGATCAGGGCGTCGCCTTCGAGGCCTGCCCATTCGGCCGGCAGCGGGCAGAGCTGGTCGAGGGCGCCCGGTTGCGAGGGCATCGCGTAGACGGTCCATTTGGACCCGGCCGAGGGTGCGATGCAGAACAGTACCTGGTCGGTGATGGCGTGCACGGTCGCCTTCCAGGGCATCGCGCGGTCGAGCACCAGGATCCTCGGGTCCTCGGAGGCGGCGAGGGCCGCGCGGACGGCGGCCTCGGCGGCGAAGCGCGAGCGGAGGACATCGACGCGGCGCCGGAGTGCCGCGGCCGCCAACTCGGCCGCCTGCAGGAACAGCGCCTGCTCGTGTCCGGGCGGGTGCGCGGCATCCCAGGTCGGGTTGAGGTCGTCGATCAGCGCCGACAGGCCGAGCGGGCTCGCCTCGACGGCGACGCCGTTGTCGATGCGATCGATGTTGCGGACGATGGAGCAGTCGATGACGGCGGCGATGCGCTCGGCGAACGACGCCGCGTCCGGCCCGGTGCACAGCGCGCGCACGGCATCGACGCCGTAGACCTGCCAGACCAGGCCCGCCGCGCTGAAGGGCGTGCCGTCGTCGCGCGCCGGCGCGCCGCGCTGGTGGTGGTCGAAGCGTCGCCGGCCCGGGTCGTAGCGGCTGCCGACGTCCCAGACGATGTCGGCGCGGTCGATGGTCGCGGCGTCGCGGGTGCGGACGAGCGTGTGGTCGCCGCCCTCGAGACCGAGTGCGACGCGCAGCACCGCGTAGGCGAACACCTCGTCGCAGTGGAACTTGCCGTCATGGGTGACGAGCAGCTTGGTGGCGGCCGTCATCGGCTAGCCGACGCCGAGGAGCTCGACCTCGAACTGCAGGGTCGCGTTGGGCGGGATGACGCTTCCCGCCCCGCGCGCGCCGTAGCCGAGGGCCGGCGCGATGATCAGCGTGCGGCGGCCGCCGACGCGCATGCCGGCGACGCCGAGGTCCCATCCCGCGATCACGTCCCGCACGCCGAGGGTGAACGAGAACGGTGCGCCGCGATCGACCGAGCTGTCGAACTTGCGTCCGCGCGCGCCGGCCTGGTCGAGCCAGCCGGTGTAGTGGACGGTGACCAGCTTGCCGGTCTCGGGCGTGGCGCCCTCGCCGGTGGCGTCGTCGCGGACCCGCAGTCCGGGTGCCACGACCTTGAAGTCCTGAGCTGGTGTTGTATCCGACATCGCGCGTCCCCGATCAGCCGCTCCGATTGGTGCACCCCGTCCGGGGCGTCAAGTGAGCTCGACGAACATCAGGCGCCGCTTCGTCCGAAGATCGCATCGGCGGCGCTCCTGTCGCCGCGCCGTCGCGTCACCACCACCTCGACGCGCGCGATCTCGCGCCGCAGGTCCTCGAGGTAGGTTTCGAGCTCGACGACGCCGAGATCGTCGAGCTTGAGCGCCTCGAAGGCCGCGCGGGTCGTCCTGGTCGGCCGGTCGTCCTCGTCGTGCATCGCCATCGCGCCCCGATGCTCCCTCCGCCCGCCGCGCCGCGGGCTCGGCGGAACCGCCCTGCCGGGTGCGCGATGGCATCGGACGAGTATGCCGGAAGGAACGCCGCATGGATCGCCCGCTCGACATCGCCTTTCACAATATCGACGCCTCCGAGAGCCTCGAGGAGACGATCCGCGCCCATGTCGAGCGGCTCGACGAGCGCTTCCCGCATCTGATCGGCTGCCGCGTGTCGGTCGAGGCACCGCATCACCAGCACCAGACCGGCAACGAGGTCAGCGTCCACATCACGCTGGCGGTGCCGGGGCGCGATCTCGTGGTCTCGCACGCGCCGCACAAATCGCGCGAGCATCGTCGTCATCCGGACGCGCGGAGCGCGGTCAAGGACGCGTTCCGCGCCGCCGAGCGGCAGCTCGAGACCTTCAAGGGCAGGCTGCAGGACGACGACACCAAGCCGAGCGGCTCGGCGCTCGCCGGGACGGTGGCCTTGGTCGAACCGGGCGCCGATCACGGCTTCCTGCTGACCGCGTTCGGGACCCAGCTCTATTTTCACCGCGACAGCCTGACGAACGCGAGCCTCGCCGAACTCGAGGCCGGCACGGTGGTGCACTACGTCGAGGAGGACGGCGACGCCGGGCCGGTCGCGACCAAGGTCAGGGTCGAGCCGCGTCAGCACGCCTCCGACCCGGAGGACACCGGCCCGTACGATCCCGACCTGATCTGAGGGTCGGGGCGCGGTCGCGCGCGCCGGCCGGGGTCGGCGGTCCGAACGGGTCGCCGGTCCTCAGATGTGCGGCGCGTCGCGCCCGGCGGCGTGAAGCAGCCGGTCGAGCACGTCGAGACGGGCCGAGCGGTCACCCGGCGTGAGCGAGCCGGGTTAACGGTTCGGGCGGGTCGGCGTCAGCGTCGCCGCGCGTCGCGCCTGGCGGCGTGAACCAGCCGGTCGAGCACGTTGAGAAAGGCCGAGCGGTCGCGCGGCGTGAGCGAGGACGGGCCGCCGGTCGCGATGCCGACCTCCCGCAGGTGCTGGCCGAGCGCCCGCCCCGCGAGGGCGGAACCGATGTTGTCGGCCGTCCACTCGCGTCCGCCGAAACCGACCGCGCGTGCGCCGCGGGCGAGACAGCGCGACGCGAGCGGGATGTCGGCGGTGGCGCAGATGTCGCCGGCGCCGATCCGCTCGGCGATCCAGTCGTCGGCGGCGTCCGCACCGGCCTCGACCAGCACCATCGTGACGTTCGGCAGGCCGGGCGGCCGGATCGGGCGCGACCCGTTCGAGACGACCTGGACGGGCACGTCGAGCCGGGTCGCGACACGGAAGATCTCGTCGCGCACCGGACAGGCGTCGGCGTCAACGAAGATCGTCGTCATGCGCCGAGCGCGGATCGCGCGAAGCGCGTGGGGGAAGCGATGGCGAAGCGCGTGGGGGCAGCGGTGGCGAAGCGCGTGGGGGCAGCGGTGGCGAAGCGCGTGGGGGCAGCGGTGGCGAGGCGCGTGGGCGCGGCGTTGGCGAGGCTCGGCATGGCGACGTCCTGAGATCAGGGACACGAGGTGGTCGCGCCCGACCGGCGGCGCCAGACGGGACCGCTCGCCCGCGTCCGGACCCGGCTCGGTTCTTGCCTGACGGGCGGCACGTTCGGACGCGAAACCTGAGGACGACGCATCGATGCGAGGATCGTGGACTTGCCTGCTCGGCCTGGTCGGCCTGCTCGCGCTGGGGCGAGCCTGCCCCGCCATCGCCGCCGGCGATCCGGGCGCGCCGCCGGCGCCGGTGCGGCCGGTCACCGACACCTATCACGGCGTCAGCGTGACCGACCCGTATCGCTGGCTCGAGAACGGCGAGGATCCGGCGGTGACCGCCTGGTCGGCGGCGGAGAACGCGCGCACCCGCGGCTTTCTCGACCATCTCCCGATCCGCGCGACGCTCGATGCCCGGCTCACGGCGGCGGCGGCCCACACCTCGCCTTCCTACCACGACCTCGTGGCGGAAGGCGGCGTGCTGTTCGCGCTCACGGTGCAGCCGCCGCGGCAGCAGCCGATGGTGGCGGCGATGTCGACCGACGCCGATCCCAAGAGCGCGCGGATCGTGATCGACCCGAACACGCTCGACCCGAGCGGCCAGACGGCGATCGACTGGTTCGTGCCCTCGCCCGACGGCAAGCTCGTCGCGGTGTCGCTGTCGCGGAACGGCAGCGAGGACGGCACGCTGCACGTCTTCTCGGTCGCGACCGGACGCGAGACGGGCGAGACGCCGATCCCGCGCGTGCAGTTCCCGACCGCCGGCGGCAGCCTCGCCTGGAAGGGCGACGCGAGCGGGTTCTGGTACACCCGCTATCCCGGCGCGGACGCGCCGGCCGACGCGCGGCACTTCGAACAGCAGGTCTACTACCACGCGCTCGGGACCGACCCGTCGAAGGACCCGTACGTGCTCGGCCGCGGTTTCCCGAAGATCGCCGAGATCCAGCTCTCGTCGGCGCAGAACCGGCATTTCGTGCTCGTGTCGGTCGCGAACGGCGACGGCGGCCAGTACGAGCATTTCGTGATCGGACCGGACGGCGCGATCTCGCAGGTGACGCATTTCGCCGACCAGGTCGTCGGCGGCTCGATCGGACCGCGCGACGTGCTCTACCTGCTGTCGCACCGGAACGCGCCGCGCGGGACGCTGCTCGCGCTTGACCTGCGCGGCCACTCGCTCGACCTCGCGCATGCGCGCACGCTGGTGCGGGAGGATGTCGGCTCGATGCAGGGCGGCGGCGAGTTCGGCGGCGAGACGGTGGTCGCGACCAGGCACGCGCTCTACGTCCGCGAGCTGATCGGCGGGCCGTCGCGCGTCGCGATCTTCGGGCTCGACGGATCGCATCGGGGCACGATCCCGCTGCCGCCGATCGCCGCGGTCGACGAACTCGCCGCGGTCGGTGGCGACGCGGTGCTCTACACGGTCGCGACCTATCTCGCGCCGCCCTACGTCGCCCGCTACGACGGGGCGACGAAGACCGGCACGCGCACCGCGCTCGCCGAAACGACGCCGATCCGCTTCGACGATTGCGAGGTCGCGCAGATCACCGCGACCTCGAAGGACGGCACGAAGATCCCGGTGTTCGTGATCCGGCGCAAGGATCTCGCGCTCGACGGCAGCCACCCGACCTTGCTCTACGGCTACGGCGGCTACGGCGTTTCGGAAACGCCGCGCTTCGCCGGCGAGGCGGTGCGGCTCTGGCTCGACGGCGGCGGCGTCTACGCCATCGCGGCGACGCGCGGCGGCGCCGAGTTCGGCGAAACCTGGCACACCGACGGCGCGCTCACGCACAAGCAGAACGTGTTCGACGACTTCCTCGCCGCCGCCCACGCGCTGATCGCCGACCGCACCACCTCGCCCGCGCATCTCGCGATCCTCGGCGGCAGCAATGGCGGCCTGCTGATGGGAGCGGCACTGACGCAGGCGCCGCAGCTGTTCCGCGCCGTCGTCTCGCTGGTGGGCATCTACGATATGATGCGGATCGAACTCGACCCGAACGGCGCCTTCAACGTCACCGAGTTCGGCACCGTGAAGGACCCGGCCCAGTTCAAGGCGATGCTCGCCTATTCGCCTTACCAGCACGTCGCCGACGGCACCGACTACCCGGCGATCTACATGGCGACCGGCACCCATGACGGGCGCGTGAACCCGGCGCAGTCGCGCAAGATGATCGCCCGCCTGCAGGCGGCCACGGCGTCCGGACACCCGGTATACCTCGCGATCAGCGACAAGGCCGGACACGGCATCGGATCGGCGCTCAGCGTGCGGATCGGCCAGACCGCCGACTGGATGGCGTTCCTGTTCGACCAACTCGGCATGACGCTGCCGTCGTGAGGCGGGTGGAGGCGGGAAGGCCAGGGCTCTGCCCTGGACCGGGTTCCCTTTGCGCAAGCGCAAAGGGGCCCGACGCCAAGGGCCCGAGGCCCTTGGATCCCGTGAGTTAAGGAAATCCCCGGGCCCCGGTCGCGCGGGCATCGATGGTGTGGCCCGGGGTTTTCCTTAACTGATGGATTGCAAAGGCTCAGCCTTTGCCGGGGTCCAGGGGCAGAGCCCCTGGCCTTCAGACCGCCGCCAGCACCAGCGTCACGCCGTCGTCGCCGCTGATGCTGGCGCGGGTTTCGCCGCCCTCGCGCCAGAGCTGGAGATCGACCTTGCGCGCGCCGACGTGGAGCCCTTCGAGGCGGAGATCGGACAGCCAGTCGGGGAGGAACGGATCGAGCGTCAGCGTCGACGCGCCGACGTCGACCGTCGGGCCGAGCAGCGCGCGGAGCAGGAAGAAGACGGTGCCGGCGGCCCAGGCCTGCGGCACGTTGGCGCCGAGATACTGCACCGGGAAGGGGGTGTCGGCGCGGCTGGTGCCGGCGAACACTTCCGGCAGGCGGTGCAGGAGGAAGCGGTCGGCGGCGTCGACCAGGCCCTTGGCGATGCGCGCCGCCTCGGCGTGGAAGCCGTAGTTCTTCAGGCCGAGCGCGATCAGGCCGTTGTCGTGGGGCCAGACGGCGCCGAGCTGGTAGTCGTGCGGGTTGTAGGCGGGGTGTGCGGCCGACAGCGTGCGCACGCCCCAGCCGCTCCACATGTCGTCCGACATCAGGCGCTCGACGACGCGGCGGGCGCGATCGGGCGGCACGATGCCGGACCAGAGCAGGTGACCGGGGTTCGACGCGATCGACATCACGCGTCGCTTCGCGGGATCGAGGCAGAGCGCGTAGAAGCCGGCCGCCTCGTCCCAGAACATTTCGTTGAAGCGGGCGAAGAGAGTGTCGGCGCGGGCGCGGAGCGTTGCCGCGCGCGCCGCGTTGCCGAGCGCGTCGTGGATCTCGGCCATGCGGCGCCAGGCGTCGTAGACGTAGCCCTGCAACTCGCAGAGTGCCTTGGGCGCGGCCACGTCGCCGCCTCGCTCGTCGAGGACGCCGTTGCCGCTGTCCTTCCAGCCCTGGTTCTCGGCGCCGTCCGGCGCGCGGCGCTGGTATTCCTGGAAGCCGTCGCCGTCGAGGTCGCCGTAGCGGTCGATCCAGTCGAGGCAGCGTTCGGCGGTGCCGAGATGGGCTTCGAGCAGCGCGCGATCGGCAGTGAAGCGCCAGGTCTGGTGCAGCAGGATGATGTAGAGCGGGGTCGCGTCCGCGGTGCCGTAATAGGGGCGATACGGCACCAGGCCGAGTTCGGCGAGCTCGCCATGGCGGAGTTCGTGCGGGATCTTGCCGGGCTGCATGTCGCGGGCGTCGTCGGTGTCGTCGGCCTGGTAGCGGGCGAGCACCTCGAGCGCGCCGCGCGCGAAATCGGGATACACCGCGACCGTCTGCAGCGCGGTGATCAGGCTGTCGCGGCCGAACAGGGCGGCGAACCAGGGGATGCCGGCGGCCGGCACGAAGGACTGCATGTCGGTGCCCTCGATCGGCAGGCGCAGCGCCGCGAGATCCTCGAGCGATTGCCGGTAGAGCTGGGCAAGGCCGGTGTGGCTGGTGACCAGTCGCATGGCCTGGCCGCGCCAGTGCGCGAGGTCGCGCTCCTGGACCGAGCCGTGGCGTGCGGCGAACGCGGCCTCCGAGGCCTGGAGGTGGCGGTCGTGATCGATCACCTCGTAGAGCAGTGCCGTCGACCAGCGTCCCTGCGGCGCGACGGTGACGGCGAAGTCGAGGCCGCCGTCGCGGAGGCGGGGAACGGCGGCGCCGGCGGCGGGGCGCACGACGATCCCGCGGCGGAACGTGCCGTTGACGTGGACGGTCTCGTGGGTGCCGGTCTCGGGCGACCAGCGCGTGACGGTGTCGCCGCGCGACACCAGGCGGTGGGATTTGACGTCGAAGATGTCGGCGAAGTCGCAGCGGAGGCGGATCGTCAGCACGAGCGAGACCGGCGCGGCGCCGTAGTTCCGCAGCGCCAGCGTTTCGCGGAGACCGCCGAGGCCGAGCATGCGCGACACGGTGAGGCTGATCGAGGCGGGCTTGACCTCGCCGCCGTCGGTCGGGAGCGCCGGGTTGAGCAGCACGATCTGGGCGGCGTAGGGCGCGGTCGCGGCCGCGTTGACCAACGTCCACGGCCGGTCATCGACGGCGATCGACCAGTCGCTGAGCAGCCGCGTGTCGCGGTAGAACAGGCCGCGCTCGCCGGGGCGGCGGATGGCGCCGTCGGTGTCGGTGCTGAGGACGCACTCGCCCGCGTTGATGGTGAGCTGGGCCGGTCCGACGCTGATCTCGTAGGTCATGGGGGCGATGCTCCGGTGGTGGCGCCGTCGGCTTGCCGCGCCGACGATGCGAGATGATGCTCGCGCCGGAGCGGGAGGGTGGCATGTCGCACGCGGTGGTCGAAGGGGAAGCGCCGTTCCGGGACGGACGGACCTGGTATCGGGTGACGGGCGCGTCCGGCGCGGCGCGGGCGCCGCTCGTCGTGCTGCACGGCGGGCCGGGCGTGCCGCACGACTACCTGCTGCGCCTGACCGCGCTCGCCGCGGACGGGCGCGCGGTGGTGCACTACGACCAGTTCGGGGCCGGGCGGTCGACGCACGGGCGCGAGCGGGACGCGTCGTTCTGGCAGGTGGAGCTGTTCCTCGACGAGCTCGACAACCTGCTGGCGCATCTCGGGATCGACGGGCGCTACCACCTGCTCGGGCAAAGCTGGGGCGGGATGCTGGCCGCCGAGCACGCGGTGCGGGCGCCGGCGGGCCTGCGATCGCTGGTGATCGCGAACTCGCCCGCGTCGATGGATCTGTGGGTCGAGGCGGCGGACGGCCTGCGCGCGGCGCTGCCGCCCGACGTGCAGGCGACGCTGCTCGCGCACGAGGGGGCGGGCACGACCGACAGCGCGGCGTACGAGCAGGCGGTGCGGGTGTTCTACGACCGCCACCTTTGCCGCGTGCCCTGGCCGGAGGAGCTGGCGGCGTCGTTCGCGTCGATGGCGGACGACCCGACCGTGTACCACACGATGAACGGGCCGAGCGAGTTCCACTGCATCGGCACGCTGCGGCGCTGGTCGATCATCGAGCGCCTCCGGTCGATCCGGGCACCCACCCTGCTCCTGTCC
Source organism: Acetobacteraceae bacterium (assembly GCA_965199345.1). Taxonomy (GTDB): domain Bacteria; phylum Pseudomonadota; class Alphaproteobacteria; order Acetobacterales; family Acetobacteraceae; genus CAXTPV01. The sequence continues at coordinate 917,472 of CBDARA010000002.1, read as the reverse complement.
GGACGCCACGACGAGGCGACGCCGGCGGTGGTGCAGCCGTTCCAGGACCGCATCGCGGGGGCGCGCTGGCGGATCTTCGAGCAGTCGAGCCACCTGCCGCATATCGAGGAAACCGACGCGTTCATGGCCGAGGTGGGCGCGTTCCTCGCCGCGCACGACTGAGGGCGAACGGGACGGGGCGGACGAAGCCGGGGCGGCGGCGCGCGGGTCGTCAGCGGCCGAAATTCGCGAACACGTTCGCGTCGCGGTTCTCCTGCATCAGGGTGGTGATGGTGGGGACCTGCTCGAAGCCGAGGCCACGCGGCGGGCCGTCCTCGACGCCGTCGAGGATGGCGGCGTAGGGGCCGCCGCCGACCTTCTCCCATTTGCCGGCGGGCTTGCGGATTTCGAGGTTGGCGACGGTCGCCTTCAGCACCAGGCGGACGATCGGGTCCTTCGGCGCGCCCGGCTTGGTGAGGCTCGGGTGGCCGGCGATCACGCGCCAGCCCGTGCGGAGCGCCCAGTCGGTCAGCTGTTCCTTGGTCACGGGCGCGCTCCTCGATGGTGCGGCGTCGACGCGGCCGGGGCGGCTCGGGCCGGGACGCGACGCGGTGGACGCGACCGTATCACGGGTTCGGCCGAGCGGGCGGCGGGCGATCGCCGGCGGACCGGGGTCGGGTTTCGCAAGCGCGCGACGCGGGCGCCGGGCGCGCGTCGTGCCGCACGGACGCGGGGCGATCCCGCTCGGGTCCGCGCTGCGCCGACCCGGGACGATCCCGGCCAGAGCACATTCTGCCAGACCGGAACCGGCCTGGCCGAAGGTCGCGCTCTGGGAACTTCGTGGCACTACAGGCCGAGATCGCCGAGCCCGGGATGGTCGTCGGGGCGGCGGCCGAGCGGCCAGTGGAACATCCGCTCGGTGTCCCGGATGGGCAGGTCGTTGATGCTGGCCACGCGGCGGCGCATCAGGCCGTTCGCGTCGAAAGCCCAGTTCTCGTTGCCGTAGGAGCGGAACCAGCTGCCGGCGTCGTCGTGCCATTCATAGGCGAAACGGACGGCGATGCGGTCGTCGCGGAAGGCCCAGAGCTCCTTGATCAGCCGGTAGTCGAGCTCGCGGTGCCATTTCCGGGTGAGGAAGGCGACGATCGCGTCGCGCCCGGACAGGAACTCGGCGCGGTTCCGCCACGCGCTGTCTTCCGTATAGGCCAGGGCGACGCGGGCGGGATCGCGTCCGTTCCAGGCATCCTCGGCGAGACGCACCTTTTTCGCCGCGTCCTCGAATGCGGTGAAGGGGGGCAGCGGCGGGCGGGCCTCGTCCATGGTCGTGTGCTCCTCTGGCGGTCGCGGCCGGACGAGATGCGCGCCGGTCCGGCGGGTCGGGATGGCGGGGACCATTGAAGCACGCGGCGGCGGCCGATGCCGCGCGGCGCACGCTCGACAGGGCGGCGCCGCGCGGCGAAGGTCCGGCGGTGGACGCGGCAGCCTCGGAGCGTGGGCGATGATGGGTGTGGGCCGGCGGCGCGTGCTGGGCGCGATCGGGGGCGCGATCGGGAGCGCGATCGGGGGCGCGGGGCTCGGGGCGGCCAGCCCGGCCGTCGCGCCGGCGCGGGCGGGCGGACACCAACCGTTCCGGTTCCTGTTCATCACCGACGCGCATATCGAGCCCGAGCTCGACGCGGCGCACGGCACGGCGATGTGCTTCCGGAAGGCGCGCGCGATCGGCGGCGATTTCGTGATCCAGGGCGGCGACCACGTGTTCGACGCGCTCGGGGTGGGGCGCGCCCGCGCCGACCAGCTGCTCGACCTCTACGACAGGACGCAGCAATCGCTCGCGCTGCCGATCCACCACGCGATCGGCAACCATGATTGTTTCGGCGTCTACGCGAAGAGCGGCGTCGACCCGACCGATCCGCTCTACGGCAAGAAGTTCTACCAGGACCATTTCGGGCCGCTGTACTACAGCTTCGACCACAAGGGCGTGCACGTGGTCGTGCTCGACTCGATCGGCATCACCGCCGATCGCGACTACGAGGGACGGGTGGACGCGGCGCAGCTCGGCTGGCTCGCGCGCGATCTCGCGTCGCAGGCGCGCGACACGCCGATCCTGGTGGTGAGCCACATCCCGCTGGTCACCGCGTTCGCGTGCTACGACCCCGCGACGTCGGCGCGCGAAACGCATCACAAGGACAGCGTCGTGAACGCGCCCGAGGTGATCGCGCTGTTCGCCGGCCGCCGGGTGATCGGCGTGCTGCAGGGGCATACGCACATCAACGAGACGGTGCTGTGGCGGGGCGTGCCGTTCATCACCGGCGGCGCGGTCAGCGGCAATTGGTGGCACGGCACGCATCTCGGCACGCCGGAGGGCTTCACGGTGGTCGACGTGCGGGACGGCAGGCTCGCCACGCGTTACGAGACGTACGGGTTCCGCAGCGTCGATCGGCACGACACCTGACGCCGTCGGGGCGTCGTCGGGGCGCGGTCAGCGCGCGTCGTCGGCGGACGCGAGCGCGCGGCGGAACTGGCGGACGCGGAGATAGGCGCTCGGCCAGGGCACGCGCCGGTCTTCCCAGGCGGCGAGGAAGCGGCGCTCGTCGCGCAGCGCGTGTTCGGTCGGCCGCGTCGGTCGCTCGGTTCCGATCTCGGGGAGCGCATCGGGCGGAGGCTGGGTCACGGCATTGTCGCGGGTCGTGGCGGCGGCGGCAGACGGGATGACCGGCCGGACGGGCGAGGCTCGGACACGCTCAACCCGCACGTCACTCGATGCGGGACCTTGACGGGCGCGGGTCCGCGCGGCGCCGGTCGCGGCCACCCGGCGCATCGGGCGCGGCGACCCGGATCGCGCGCCGGCGGCGCCGGTGCATCGTATCCTCGGCGGCGATGTAGACGATGCCCATGAGGCAGACCGCAGCGAAGGCGGCGCCGGGGACCATGACGAGCTGCTCGAACATCTTCGGCACTCCGTTGTTCTCTGCGGGGCAGCAGCACCCGTACGGGTCGCGCCGTCATCCCTCGGCAAACCCCTAGGTGGCCGGGTCGTCGTCCCGCCCCCACCGGGCGCGCCCGGGGCGATCACCGACGCGCCGGAGCGCGCGCGGTCGGCGGCGTGGTGGCGCGGTTCACCGCGCCGATGATGTCCGGGTTGCGCGGCCTTGCCGACGCGTTCGAGGCGGCTGTCGGCGGTGGTGGTTCGGGCGGCGCGGTCGCGGATGTCGAGGCGGGCGACGACCTGTCACCGGCCGGCGGGGTCGCCGCGGTCGACGAGGATCGTCGAGAAGCGGCCGGCGAACCTGGTCGAGATCTCGATCTCGTTCGGCTCGATCCGCGCGTTCGAGGAGGCGAGGCCGGACGGCAGGGATGCGGGGCGGGTGAGCCACCAGAGCGTGCCGCCGCCGGCGCCGCCGAGAAGGACGATCACGGCGGCGATCCAGAGCCAGACGCGCTCATGCGTCGTGGGCGCGACCGGGCCGCGCGGCGGCGAGGCCGGAGCGGGCGTGTCGTCGGCCGGGATCGCCATCGGGACCGCGTCGTTCATTCGGATCTGACCTGACGCCTGGCTCGGGCGCTCGGGTGCGCACCGGTCGGCAACGATGCCACGCGGCGGTCGGGCGGGGTCAGGGTCGGAAAACACCCAGTTCGCCCGTGGACGCTCGCCGGCGGCGGCGATGCGCCCGTCCGGTTCCTCGCGCGGCGGGTCGGCGCGCGGGCGGCGGCGCGCGTTCGGTGTGGGACAGGGCCGGGTGCCCGGCGCGGTCGCGTGCCCGACGGTTCGCCCCCTCCCCCTCCGGGCGGTCGGGGCGGCCGTCGCGAGGCCGTCGTCGGTCGCCGCCGATCACGCCCGTGCCGCACCGCCGGTGATGCCGCGAGGGCCTTGGCGGCGGCGGCGGCGATCGAAGCGGGTGGCCGGGCGGAACGGCGACCGACGGTTCCGGGAAGCGTCGCTCCGGGATGCGTGTCGACGTCAGAGATAGGCGGCGACGGAGAAGAAGACGCCGCGGCCGGCCTGCACCCAGTAGAGCGCCTGGCCTTCGGCGGTCATGCCGTCGTAGCCGGTGATGCTCTGGTGATCGAACAGGTTGGTGACGTTGACCGCGGCGCGGAGGCGGCGATGGAAAACCGGCAGGATGTAGCCGGCGCTGAGATCGACCTCGTCCCAGGTCTTGATCGGGAACTGGTCGAAGGCGCCGTTCGTCGCGGTGTCGACCGCGTATTGGGGACCGACCACCTTGCTCGTGATGTTGCCGTAGATCTCGTCGCCTTGGCGGAAGACGCTGCCGCGGTCGTAGAGCAGGGCGACGGCAGCGGTGCGGCGCGGCGTCTGGGCGAGGTTGTTGCCGTTCGACACGTAGTTGCTGTCGTTCAGCGTGCCGTTGGCGTAGACGGCGAAACCCTGGCCGAGCGTGACGGTCGCCTCGAGCTCGATGCCCTTGAAGGTGGCGCCGCCCTGGTTGAAGTAGGTGGTGACGTTCGCGACCTCGGTGTTGTCGATGTAGTTGTCGAAGTCGATGTAGTAGAGGTCGGCGCCGAGGCTGAGCCAGCGCCGGTGCAGCGCGGTTCCGATCTGGTAGCTCCACGTGGTCGACGGCTGCACCGAGGTCGCGGCCTGGTTGCCGAGCACGCCGAGCTCCGGCGCGAGATAGCCCTTGGCGGCCTGGGCGTAGACGGCAAGCTCCTTCGTGACGCGGTAATTGGCGTCGAACGAGGGCAGCGCCTGGTTGTAGGTCGCGCCGGTGTCGGTCGGGCCGCCGTTGAAGTTGGGGCCCTGGATGTTGCGAGTGACGGAGCTGTATTTCACGCCGGCGGTGAGCGTCAGGCGCTTCGTCGCGCGATAGGCGAACTCGGCGTAGGGCTGGATGGTGACCAGGTCGGAGAAGTACTGCGCCGTGAACGGGTTGGTGCCGGACGCCGTGGTGAAGGGCACGCCGTCGCGGGTGAGGTCGGAGTTGTAGCTGTAGATGTTGAAGCCTTCGCGGTCGCCCCAGATGCCGAAGCGGAGATCGCCGAACGCGAACGCCTTGCTGAGGCGGAGCACGTCGCCCCAGTCCTCGTAGTCGAGATGGTTGAAGACGCCGGGGACGTCGTTGGCGACGTCGACCGGCGCGTTGTCGATGTAGATCGTGCCGGACAGGTTGGGGGCGGTGCCGCCGACATCGGCGCCGTGCTGGTCGCGCTGGATGTATTCGGTCTGGTAGGACTTGTTGTCGAGCACCCAGCCGTCGCCGAGATGCGAGGCGACGCCGACATACATGAAGTCGGTGGTGTAGTTGTCGCGGGCGTAGCCGTCGTAGCTCTGCGAGGTCGGGTCGTCGTTCAGGTTGTAGTTGCGTCCGTAGGCGTCGATGCTCTGGAAGGTGGCGCCGTAGGGCGTCTTGGTAAAGTCGTTGTCGGCGTTGATCGCGAAGGTGACGACCGTCGCGTCGCCGATCGGCTGCTCGATCTTGGCGTAAAGGTTGCGGCGTTCGGTGCCGATGCCGGTGTCGGCGCCGAGCGCCTCCTCGCGGGTGAGGTCGAGCACGCCCTCGGTGCCGCCGGTCTGGGCGATCGCGCCGGTGTTGCCTTGGATGCCGAAGAACTTGGTGCCGAACGAGCCGAACGTGCCGTAGGTCTCGACCTGCGGCGTCGCGATCGGGTTCTCGGCGGCGAGGTCGACCGAGCCGCCGAACGTCGCGTCGCCGATCGCCGACGCCTGGCCGGGGCCGCGGTTGACGGTGACGGAGGCGAAGTCGCGGCCGAGGAAGTAGGCGCCTGGCTGCGGCGCGAAGTTGAACGGGAAGCCGGGCACCGGGATGCCGTCCCAGAGGACGCTGAACTCGGTGTATTGGAGACCGCGTATGCTCTGCCCGAAATCCTGCTGCAGGCCGGGACCGGCGGGGCTGATGTCGGTGGTGCTCGGGGTGAGGTTGACGATGTCGTTGTAGTCGTCGGTCTGCGGCGCGAGCTTCTGCAGCGTGCCGCTGTCGACGACGCTGGTCGGCTGGATCGCGGTGAGCGGCGTGTAGCTGGGGGCGAACTGGGTCGCGGTGGTCGGCACCGGGGCGATGCCGGCGCCGCGCTCCGTGCCGGAGGCGGTGCTCTGGACGCCGCCGATGTTGACCGGTGCCGAGGCGGCGGCGGGGGCCGAGGTGGTCTGGGCGACGGCGGGGGCGGCGCCGGCGAGGATCGTCGGGACGGCGCCCGCCAGAACCGTCGTGGCGGAGCCCGCCAGAACCGTCGTGGTGCGGAGGAACGCGCGGAGGCGCCGTTGCAGAAGGAAGCTCATCGCGGGTCCCCGATCGGTGTCGGGGTCGAGCTAGCTGACGCCAAGCTGACGATGAAGTGACGATATAATGACTGGGGTGCAACGGGTTGGGGGTGTGGCGCCTGTGCCGTCGCCGCCGCGTTCGCCGGCGCGGGTGCCCCGATCTCTGGATTATTCAAACGCGCCGCCGGCTGGCAGGATGGGCGCGATGACGGATGTGTCGCTCGTGGTGCCCTCGCTGGCGACGCTGCCCGGGTTCGCCGATGCGCTGGCACGCGGATGGTCGCGGGCGACGATCGATCCCGAACGGGTGGCGGCGGAGGATCTCGCGTCGATCCGGCGGGATGCGGCGTCGTTCGTCGCCGGGCTCGAGGACCGCGAGGCGCGCGGCGGCCCGATCCGGCTGGCGGACGGGTCGATGGCGACGCGGTTGCCGGGGTTCGCCCGCTGGATCGACGACGGCGCGTTCTGCGGCACGATCGCGCTGCGCTGGCAGCGCGGCACCGCGTCGCTGCCGCCGCACGTGCTGGGGCATGTCGGGTTCGGGGTGGTGCCGTGGAAGCGGCGGCGCGGGATCGCGACGCGGGCGCTGGCGCTGTTGTTGCCGGAAGCGCGCGCGGTCGGGCTGCCGTGGGTCGAGCTCACGTGCGACCCGGGGAATGTCGGGTCGCAGCGGGTGATCGCCGCCAACGGGGGCGTGCTGGTGGAGCGGTTCCGAAAGGTGGCGTCGCAGGGCGGCGGCGAGGCGTTGCGGTTCCGGATCGATCTCGGCGGCGGCGGGGCACCGTAGGCGGCGCGCGCGCGCCGTCAGGTCGGGCCGGCCGGCGGCGGCGCGGTGGTGGTGGGACCGGATGTCGCGCGGCGGGCACGGTTCGGCAGGCGCGGGTGCGGCGGCGGCGCGGCGTCGATCGGCAAAGCGGAACGGGCTCGCGGGTGGCGATCGGGCGGGTTCGGAACCGGGGCGTCGCCGGTCGGGGGTTCCGGCGCCGGGCTCTCGGCTCGCCGCGGCGCGTCGGCGACGGGTCTGACGGGCGCGGGTGCGTCGGGGGTGGGTGGTTCGGCGGCGGGCGCGTCGGGAGCGGGCGCACCGGCGGCGGTGAGGGTCTGGCGGGGCGGTTCGGCGGGCGGGACGGACGGGTCGGCGGGGGAAGCGGGTTCGGCGGTGGGCGGCGCGGCGGGCTCGGGCGCGTCGGAAGCGGGCGCACCGGCGGCGGCGGGCTGGCGGGGCGGTTCGGCGGGCGGAACGGACGGGTCGGCGGGGGAAGCGGGTTCGGCGGTGGGCGGCGCGGCGGGCTCGGGCGCGTCGGAAGCGGGTTCGGCGGTTCGGCGGGCGGCGGACGGGTCGGCGCTCGGCGCGGCGCGGCGGGCTCGGGCGCGTCGGAAGCGGGCGCGTCGGCGGCGGCGGGCTGGCGGGGCGGTTTGGCGGGCGGGACGGACGCTTCGGTTGGGACGGCGGGTTCGGAAGCGGGAGTGGGTTCGACGGCGGGCGGGGCCGGAGGCCCGGCGGGCGCGTCGGCCCTGGCGGGCGGGGCGGGCGTCGGGAGGGGGCGAGCGGCTTCGGGTGCGGCGTCCGGGGCGGCGGCTTCGTGGCGGACGACCGTCACCGCGGGCATGCGGGCGTGATGGTAGGGAAGCAGCGATTTCGCGAGATTGCCGGCCTCCTTCCATTCGCACTGTTCGAGCAGCCGCCAGACGCAGATCTGCACGATGTCCATGTTGGAGAGATGGCCGAACGCCGCCTCGAACTCGGCGTTCGACGCGATGGCGAACAGGCGCTTGAAGCGCTCGGTGGTGGCGGCGTGCGGGCGGGACGGCGCGCCGGCGCCAGGGCGGGCGCCGCCGCGGCCCGACGGGTGGGTCGCCTCGGCGAGACCGGGCGCGAGTGGGTCCGACATCGGCGGCGGCTCCGCGGTGGGTGCGTCGCGGCAGTGTGACGCTGTCCGCAGCGACGTCGCGGATGTGGGGCGCCGGGCGGGGCCGGCGGGGAGCGAGGAGGCCGGAGCGTGCGAAGCCCCTGCCCTGCTGCCGGATGGCGGGCGGGTCGATGCGACGGGAACGGGGAACCGGGCGGGTCGATGCGACGGGCGCCCCGCTGCCGGAGGAGACGCGACGCTCCCGGTGTCGGACACCGGCATCGGATGCGGGCGTCGACTGCGTCGATGCCGCAGATACGCAATGGTCGACGGAAGACGAGCTGGCGGGAGTGAATCCGTCCCTTTCGCGTCGACGTCGGCGAGCCGCCTGTCCAACGTGACATTTGCAAAGCCACGAGACCGATCTCATTCCCGATGACCGCGGCGACGCGACGGCGAGGGTCAACGGAACTTCCAAGCCTTGGTATCTGACGCTCTTTCAAGAGCTATCAGTAACGCCAGTTTACTGTTTACATGAACAGTCTCAGGCTCCTGCGAGATTGTAAATGCCAAGTATCTTCGTTCCGGAGTCGATCCGTCAAGAAGTCGGCCTACAGTCTTAGGTCGCGCAACGTGTCAACGGCTCCGCTGCCAATACCCGCACCAATCCACGCTCGGCCGGCTCCGCAGCGCCAGCCCAACGACCGCCCGAACCTGTTCCCCGTTACCGTCCCTCCGGTGTCGTTCACCTTTAGAAACTTCGGCAGAGCGCCCGGCATAGTCGACGAGGTTTGCTTCATTTTGGAGAGAAGCGAAGAGCTGGAACTCCCTCCAATGTAAGCTAGCAAAATAATAAGCGTAGAGACTGTGTTGGAGCCATCGGGCGCGACACCAAGACTTAATAAAGATATCCATGACATGGTCAGGTTTGTTGGCAGGCATATCTCTGAGCCCGTGAATATCTACTTTCATGGATCCATCCGCTACCGGGATCCCGCGGGAATACTGTATTTGCGAAGAGGCGAGTTCCAGGTGTTCGGTACCCAACGCGTGCTGGCGCAATCGGCGTGGTGGCGGGTGCTACCCAATACCGGGGAAAACACGGTCGGCGAGTGACTTCGTCTCCGACTGGAGCGGGCGCACGGAGAAGCTGCGCTCGTTCTTCGCACGTCTGGCGTGAGCGGGCGTCAGCGATCCTCGAATTGCCGCCGCGTTCGCAACGGTCATGCGTGGACGCTGTCTCGGACCGCCGCGATGGTTCACGGCTGCCGGCGCGGCTGGCTAACGTCGCTACGCCGGACGACGATCCTGCCTTCGCGTACCAGGATGTACTCCTGGCGTGAGCCGAGTTGCATGCGCGATATCTCGGCTTGCCTGAAGTGTGAGAGGGCCAGACGATCCTGCATCCTGGAACCGTGCGGCGGCCATCGCACGGCAATCCTCGCCGAGCTTCCGGGAAGCGGCGGAAAAGTTCTCGGATATGAGGTGGCGCCTGCTCTGCCCGGACGTGCGACCACGAACCCACCGCACTACACGCAAGTCGAGGTCGAGCACGGCTCGGGATCGCGCGCCGACTTGCCCTTCGGCCATCGCATCTACGTCAACGCCGGGCGACACATCTCGACACGGCTTGGCTTCAGGCACGCGAGCCGGGCGGCGTCTTCTTTTGCCGCTGCAGCCGACCGACGGCTCCGGCGGGATGCTGCTCGTCTCCCGCGGCGAGAACGACGATGCGTGGTCCGCACGCTTCGTTCAAGGCGCTGGCTTCATGCCCTACCAGGGATTGCGGAACGATCATCGGGGCCTGCGGCTCGCGGCAGCGTTCACGAAGGGCTGTCCGGAGCAGCGCCCCGGCCTACGCGCGCGGTCGGGAAGGACCCGGGCTCAGGCGGCCGTCTCGAGACGGACGTTTGGCTCGCCGATCTCGAGGATCTCAATCGGGTCACCGACGGCGATGGCGCCGGTGCTCTCCGGCACCAGGTTCTGGCCGAACATCACGCCGCCGGACGCGTCCTTGCGGTAGCGGGCGAGCGTGCGTAGCGGCTCGCTCTTGTCCGGACGCTCGCCGGTCTCGGGATCGATGGTGGTGACGATGCACCGGTCGCTGGCCTTGGCGACCAGGAAGACCACCTCGCCGATGCGGATCCGGCGCCAGCGGTCCTCCTCCCAGGCGGCGGCGCCGTCGACGACGAGGTTGGGCCGAAACCGGCCGATGGTGATCGGCGACGGCAGCCAGCCGTTCAGCGCGTCGACCGAGGCCGTGGAGCCGAGCAGGACCGGGAAGCCGTCGGCGAAGTTGACGGTGCTGCCGGGCGGGGCGTGGACCGGGTCGGTGGCCCTGACGTGCGGGTCGTGCATCCAGACCAGACGGCAGGGCTCGCCCACGACGCGCGACAGGAACTCGGCGGCGTCCGGTGCCGCGAGGCGGGCGGGCACGGTGTCGTTCCAGACGGTCACATCGACGATCCCGGCGGCCGCGTCGGGTTCGGCGATGTCGAGTGCCGGCTGGCCGGGCGCCTCGATGCGAACGCCGCCCGGGATCATCGTGGCGGCGATCAGCGCCATGGCCGAATGGGTGCGCTGGGTGACGAAGCCGCCTTCGTGGTCGACGATCATCCAGCGTCGGTCGCCCACGAGGCCGCACGGCTCCACGGCCGCGCGTTCGCACGAGCGACCGCCGAGCGCCTTGACCGGGTAGATCCGGATGTCGGCGAGAACCATGTCAGCCCTCTCCCGTGATCGAGCCGGCCAGGCCGATGGCAGCGCCGGCCGAGGCGAGTCGGCTGCGGCGGACGGTGACCAGGAGCGCGCCCGCGGCGAGATAGACCAGGAACAGGTAGGGGAACAGCTTCGCGGGCGCCGGCGGGACCGGGTAGACGCTGCCGACGGCCGGGATGACCAGCAAGGCAAGGGCGGCGACGCACAGCAGTATGTGGCGGGTTTCGAGCGCGCCGACCGAGCGGAGATACAGGGGCGCGGCCAGGCTGATCAGCACGTAGGGCACGATGAAGCCGAAGGCGGCGAGCGTGCCGACGTCGTTGAACGCGTCGAGCAGGGCGACGTGGCCGACCACCATGCCGACGGCGACGACGAGGGCCACGGCGGCCATCAGGGTGACGGCGACATGGGGGGTCTCGTTGCGGGCGTGGGCGCCGCCGAAGGCGCCGTGCAGCAGGCCATCGCGGCCCATGGCGTACATGACGCGGGCACCGGCGTTGATGCAGGACAGGCAGAGCGCGAAGAAGCTGAGCATCGCGCAGGCCGAGAGCGGCGCCTGCAGGACCGGCAGGTGAGCGAGGGAGGCCATGACGTTGAGCGGCGCGTCGATCGCATCGAGCGTGGTCTTGTAGCCGTGGGTGGCCTGGACCATCACGGTGGTGACGAAGACGAAGAAGATGCCCGAGATCAGCAGGCTCAGGATCACGGCGCGCGGGATGCTCCTGAGCGGATCGCGCGCCTCGTCGCCGAAGGCGGTCGCGCACTCGAAACCGACCAGGCTGAAGATCGCCACCACGACGCCGAGCCCGAGCGACGACAGGTGCAGGGTGGACGCGGCATACTGCTTCGGATCGACGGCGAAACCATGCTGCGACAGGGTGACGACGCAGAGCAGGGTGATGAGCGCCATCGAGACCGCTTCGAGAACGAGCATCAGGATCGCGGACAACTGGACGTTGCGCCAGGCGCAGAACCAGGCGACGCCGACGCAGATCACGAACAGCACGGGTGCCGGGATGGCGATGCCGGCCAGCATCAGCAGCTTGCCCGCAAAGATGGTGAAGCCGGTGACCCCGGCGAGCGAGATCCCGAGATAGGCCCAGATCAGCGACCATCCGGCCAAGCCGCCGGCGATCGGACCGAGACCGCGGCGGACATAGGCGTACATCGATCCCGAGCCGGCCTGACGGCGTGCGAACTGCACGAGATTCAGCGCCACGAACAGGAGCATGACGGTGCCCAGCGCGTAGGACAGCCAGCTCCAGTCACCGGTGTTGGAATACATCACCGGAATGATCAGCGCGGCCGTCATGGTGGGCGAGATGAGCGCCACCGCCTGAGCGAGCAGCTCGAAGAAACCGAGGCAGTTCCGCCTCAGCACCGTTTCCGACATGGCGAAACTCCCCTGCAAGTGGGCTCGCGGTCGACCAGCTTCGGATTGTATCCGATTTCCTTCCCGATGATTGATGCTATCGCGAGGGATGGAATCATCGGAACATCCAGTTCTCGAATTCTCGGGAGTCCAGCACCGATCGTGGCGACGCTGCGCAACTGGGAGCTGAAGCTGGTGCTGGACCGGGGGAGCGCGACGCCGCTCGGAGCGCAGCTCGTCCGGCGGCTGGTCGACGATATCGGCAGCGGACGGGTGGCGCCGGGAACCGTGCTGCCGGGAACGCGGGTGCTGGCCGAGCGGCTCGGCATCAGCCGCAAGACCGTCACCCAGGCCTATGACGAGCTGGCGTCACAGGGCTGGGTGCAGTCCGAGCCGCAGCGCGGCACCTTCGTGGCGTTCTCGCTGCCGGTGGCAGGCGTGGTCGCGGCGGCCGGGGCGGCACCGCAGATCGGGCGGCGCTCGGCGGCCGCGTTCCGCAGCCCGCCGGCGCCCGGCTGGGAGCGACCGGGCACGGGGACGATCGCGCTCGACGACGGTCTGCCGGACGGCCGGCTGCTGCCGTCGGCGCTGCTGGGGCGCGCCTACGGACGCGCGCTGGCACGGGGTGCCGCAGCCAACGACCTCCACTACGCCGACCCTCGCGGCGACGCCGGGCTGCGCGTGGCGATCGCGTCGATGCTGACGCTGGAGCGCGGCATCACGTGCGACGCGGACCAGCTTTGCCTGACACGCGGCAGCCAGATGGCGATCGCGTTGATCCTGCGCCTCTATGCCGGGCCGGGTGGGACGGTGGCGCTCGAGCGGCTCAGCTACGGGCCGGTGCGCGACATGGCGCTGGCACTCGGCGCGCGGGTGTCCACGGTGGGGCTCGACGAGCACGGCATGGATCTGGACGGGCTCGAGGTTTTGTGCCGGCGCGAACGGGTGCGGGTGGTCTATGTGACGCCGCACCACCAGTTCCCGACCACGGTGGCGATGCCGCCCGCGCGCCGGATGCGGCTGCTGATGCTGGCGGCGCAGTTCGGCTTCATGGTGATCGAGGACGACTACGATCACGAGTTCCATTTCGAGGGGCGGCCGTTGCTGCCGCTGATCGGTGCGGACCGGGACGGGCGCGTGGCTTATGTCGGCTCGTTCTCGAAACTGCTGTCGCCGAGCCTGCGGCTGGGGTTCGTCGCCGGGCCGACCGATCTGATCGAGCGGGTGGCGCGCGAGATCATGATCTTCGACCGGCAGGGCGATCCGGTCATGGAGCGCGCGGTCGCTTCGCTGATGCTCGACGGGACGGTGCGCAGCCACGTCCGCCGGGCGTTGCGCGTGTATGCGCAGCGCCGGACGCGGGCGGCGTCGCTGCTCGGAGGCGCGTTCGACATCGTGCTGCCGGCGGGCGGGCTGGCACTCTGGGCGCGAACGCGGCCCGGGTCGGATCCGGAGTCGGTCCGGCGGGCGGCGGAAGAGAAGTGCGTCGTGTTGCTGGAGCGTCGGTCCTTCGTCATCGACGACGGACCGGCGCCAGGGTTTCGGATCGGGTTCGCGAGCCTGGACGAGGGGGAGTTCGGGGAGGCGGGTGGGCGGTTGCTGAGCTAGCAGCCCGTCGGGCCCGGCGGCAGGCCGCAATACCATCCGTGCCTGATGCTGGCCCTGCTGATCCATTGCGATACGCAGGGCACCTTCTCGTCGCGCCGGATCGAACATCTCGACCCGAGGCGTCGTGATCGTCGCGAACGACACGGAGCCGGCCGGCCGATACCAGGTCGCGAGCGACAGCATCAGCAGCACGAACAGGATGGACGCGCCGCCGGGGTAGCCGATCCCGAGCGAGCGGTCGGCGAAGTCCGCCACCGTGGTCCCGAGCGTCGTGGTCGCGACGATCACCAGCCAGTAGAGCCAGCGGTCGCACCGCCTTGCTGCGATCTGCGCGCCGACCAGGACGGTAAACACCACGAGGAGGATCGCGCTCCCGAGCGCGTAGCCCAGGCGCATCGTCATCGTGACCGTGTCGCCACCGGTCTCGCCCAGCGTCGTCGCGGCCACCTTGATGATCCAGAACAGCCGGGTGACTTCCGGAACCTTGCCGTGGCCCCGCCCCTCGGTCCCGCTCATCCGGGCCGCCTCGCGCGCCGGATCGCGCCTTCGCTGAGGATCGCGACGAGGCCCGCGAACAGGATGGGACCACCCCGACCCTCGTCCGGCGTCAGGTGGGGCAGGACGACCCCGCAGAACGGCAGCCACGCGACCGTCGCGAACGCGAGCCGACCGCACCGGAGGGGATGCGGGCCAGCGCCGCGCCGGACGCCGCCAGCGCCACGAGCAACACGCAAGCTGCCGCGCCGGCTCCGAGCAGCGCGTCGCGCCAACCGCGCACGACGCCGACCGCGAGGATGACCGTCAGCGCCTCGACGGACTCCACCGCCGAGGCGAGAAAGCTCGCCTGGATCGACGGGCCGGCCTGCGTTCAGGCTTTGGGGGGGCACGTGAGACTCCATAGGCGCGGCGAAAGCGCGCCGGGGCCTCGATCCGCGCGACCGGACAGGCGCCAGGGCGATCCTCATCGATTGTCGAAGTCCAGGAGCCCGCCGGCTCCTGGCGGGGTGCAGGGGCAGAGCCCCTGCCCTTCCTTCCCCTCGAAGGCCTCAGGCCGCCTCCGCTCCCTCGGCGAGGCGGTTGAGGTTCGTCGCCACGTCGCGGGCGATGCGGATGCGTTGGGCGGTGGTCATCTCGCGGACCAGCGCGAGCTTGTGGTCGGGGCGCAGGCGCACCTCGCCGAAATCCTTCGCGGGGTCCTTCGGGCGCTTCTCCGCGATCCAGGCGACCAGGCCCGCGGGGTTTCGGAACTGGTTCTTGCGGAACTGCACCACCATGCCTCGCGGCCCGGCCTCGAGCTTTTCCACGCCGGCCTCGCGGCAAAGGCGTTTGAGGGTGACCACTTCGAGCAGGTTCGCGGCCTCCTCCGGCAGCGGGCCGAAGCGGTCGACGAGTTCGGCGGCCATCGCGCCGGTTTCCTCGTCGTTGGCGAGATTGCCGATGCGGCGATAGAGACCGAGGCGGACCGGCAGGTCGCGGACGTAGGTTTCGGGGATCAGCACCGGCAGGCCGAGCGCGATCTGCGGCGTCCAGTCGCGGTCGTCGGCGAGCTTCTTGCGGCCCTTGGCCCGGAGGGCGGCGACGGCGTCCTCCAGCATCTGCTGGTAGAGCTCGATGCCGACTTCCCTGATGTGGCCTGACTGCTCGTCGCCGAGCAGGTTGCCGGCGCCGCGCATGTCGAGGTCGTGGGAGGCGAGCGTGAAGCCGGCGCCGAGGTTGTCGAGCGTCGACATGATGTCGAGGCGCTTCTCGGCGGCGGCGCTGAGCCGGTGCGACTGCGGCCAGGTGAGATAGGCGTAGCCGCGCTGCTTGCCGCGGCCGACACGGCCGCGGAGCTGATAAAGCTGGCCGAGGCCGAACATGTCGGCGCGGTGGATGATCAGCGTGTTCACCGCCGGCATGTCGAGGCCGGACTCGACGATGTTGGTGCTGAGCAGGATGTCGTACTTGCCCTCGCCGAACTCGGTCATCACGCGCTCGAGCTCGGTCGGGCTGAGGCGCCCGTGCGCCATGACGGATTTCGCCTCCGGCACGATCTCGCGGAGGCGCTCGGCCATGCGGTCGAGGTCTTCCAGGCGCGGCACGACGCAGAAGATCTGGCCGCCGCGGAAGCGCTCGCGCTGCACGGCCTCGCGGATCACCACGCCGTCGAACGGCATGATGAAGGTGCGGACCGCGAGACGGTCGGTGGGCGGGGTCGCGATCAGGCTCATCTCGCGGACGCCGGTGAGTGCCAGCTGGAGCGTGCGCGGGATCGGGGTCGCCGACAGCGTGAGCACGTGCACGTCCTCGCGCAGCGCCTTGAGCTTCTCCTTGTGGGACACGCCGAAATGCTGCTCCTCGTCGATGATCAGCAGGCCGAGGGCGGCGAACTCGATCCCCTTGGCGAGCAGCGCGTGGGTGCCGATGATGATGTTCACCTGGCCGTCGGCGATGCCCTTCTTCACGGCGACGGCGTCTTTGGCGGACACCATGCGGGACAGCTGCTCGACGCGGACCGGCAGGCCCTCGAAGCGGGCGCCGAAGGTGCGGTGGTGCTGGCGGGCGAGCAGCGTGGTCGGCACGATGACCGCGACCTGGATGCCGGACATGGCGGCGACGAAGGCGGCGCGCAGCGCGACCTCGGTCTTGCCGAAGCCGACGTCGCCGCAGACCAGGCGGTCCATCGGGCGGCCGGACGCGAGGTCCTCCAGCACGTCGGCGATGGCGCGGGTCTGGTCCTCGGTTTCGGCGAACGGGAAGCGGGCGCAGAACTCGTCCCACGCGCCTTCGGCGGGCGCCATCGAGGGCGCGTCGTGGACGCGCCGGGCGGCGGCGGTGCGGATGAGCTCGGCGGCCATGTCCCGGATGCGCTGCTTCATGCGCGCCTTGCGGGTCTGCCAGGCGGTGCCGCCGAGGCGGTCGAGGGCGACGCCGTCGACCTCGGAGCCGAAGCGGGACAGCAGCTCGATGTTCTCGACCGGGAGATAGAGCTTCTCGCCGCCGTCGTAGTGGAGGCGGAGGCAGTCGTGCGGGGCGGGGCCGACGGTCAGCGTTTCGAGGCCGTCGTAGCGGCCGATGCCGTAATCCTGGTGGACCACGAGGTCGCCCTCGGCGATCTCGGTCGCCTCGGCGATGAACTGGTCGGCGCGGCGGCGCCGGCGGGGCGCGCGCGAGATGCGTTCGCCGAGCAGGTCCTGCTCGGACACCAGCGCGAACTGCTCGGCGACGAAGCCGCGCTCGAGCCCGAGGGTGACCAGCGCGATGCCGGCGGCGGCGGGGTCGAGGGCGACGGCCTCGTCCCAGGTTTCGGCGACGGTCGCGCGGAGCTCGTGCTCGCGGAGCAGCGTCGCGAGCCGCTCGCGGGAGCCGCGGGTCCAGGCGGCGACGATCGTGCGGCGGGGACGGCGGGCGCGGGCGGCCCATTCGGCGGCCTGCTGGGCGAGGAGGTCGAAGGCGTTGCGGGCGTGCTCGGCCGAGCGCGAGGTGGCGCCGGCGGCGAAGATGCGGCCGGCGCGGCCGCCGGCGTCGATCCCCGCGGCGCCGTCCGGTTGGGCGAAGGGGGAGAACACGACCGTGGGAAGGCGCCCGGCGACCGCGCGCCACCTGTCGCGGTCGAGGTAAAGGCGGTCGGGCGGCAGCGGGCGGTAGGCCATCTCGCCGTCGCGCGGGGCGCGGAGGCGGGCCCCGTGATGGTCGGCGATCATCTCGAGCCGGGATTGCAGGACCTCGTCGGCCTGGTGGTCGAGCGAGAGCGCGGCGTCGGGGAGGTAGTCGAGCAGCGTGTCGAGCGTCTCGTGGAACAGCGGCAGGTAGTGCTCGAGGCCGGGATGGCGGCGGCCGTCGGTGACCGCCGCGTAGATCGGGTCGGACGCCGCCTCGGGGCCGAACAGCTCGCGCCAGTTGGTGCGGAAGCGCGAGATCGAGGCGGGGTCGAGCGCGAGCTCGCCGACCGGGCGGAGCGTGATGCGGGCGAGCTTGTCGCCGGAGCGCTGGGTCGCGGGGTCGAAGCGGCGGATGTTCTCGATCTCGTCGCCGAACAGGTCGAGGCGGACGGGCTCGGTTTCGCCGGCGGGCCAGATGTCGACGATGCCGCCGCGGGCGGCGAACTCGCCCGGTTCGCGCACGGTGTCGACGCGGCCGTAGCCGCCGCCGACCAGGAATTCGGTGATCAGCGGCACGTCGAGACTGTCGCCGGCGGCGATGTCGAGCGAGGCGTCGCGGAAGGCGGTGCGGGGCGGCACGCGCTGGAGGATGGCGGCGACGGTGGTGAGCACGATCCGCGGGCGGGGCGCACCCGCTGCGGCCGGCTCGACGAGGCGCGCGAGCGCGGCGGCGCGCTCGGCGACGATGGCGGCGTTGGGGGACACGCGGTCGTAGGGAAGGCAGTCCCAGGCCGGGAAGCGGACGATCTCGACGGCGGGGGCGAAGAAGGCGAGCGCCTCGGCGAGGCGGGCGAGACGGGCGTCGTCGCGGGCGACGTGAAGGACCGCACCCTCGTGCTCGTCGCGGCGGCGGGCGAGCAGGAGCGCGTCGTAGCCTTCCGGCGCGCCATGGATCGGGGTGCCGTGCTCGGGGATGGCGGCCGCCTTCGACGACGGCGGGGCGAGCTGGTCCATCGGGGTCAGGCCTTTCGGATCGTCCGGGCGTCGGCGAGGATGGCGCGGAGAAGCGGCGTGTCGTGCGCGTCGGGGATCGGACGGCGACCCATCAGCCAGTCGGCGAGGTCGACGTCCGGGAGCGCCATGATGACGTCGAGCGCGTCGAGGACGTCGTGGTCCATGGCGTCGACGCGCGGGGCGACGTAGCCGCCGAGCAGGCGATCGGTTTCCTTGGTGCCACGATGGGTGGCGCGGAACAGCGCACGGCGACGCCGGTGGTCCAGCGTGTCGGGGCGGGTGCTCTCGGGGGGCGGGGCGCGGTCTTCGTCCATCCGTCGGACGCACATATAGCGAGGCGGGGCGTGCGCGCCAGGGTAAGGAGGCAAGGGGCGCTGCCCCTTGACCCCGCCAAGGGCGGCGGCCCTCCGAACCCTTCACTCCGGCCTGGGATGTTTGATGGACGGTGGGCTGCCCTCCCCTCGGCCGGACGCTTTGGCTTTGCCGATCGGCTCCTTGCGGGGGATCTCGCCTCGGGAGGCTTCGGTGCTGCCTCGGCTCGTGGGCGGGCCGGCGGTGCTCGACCTGCTGCTGCACCTGCCGACGGGGGTCGTGGACCGGTCGGCGTCGCCGGCGCTGCGCGACGCGGTGCCGGGGATCGTCGCGACGCTGGTGCTTGAGGTCGCGCGCGTGGTGCGGCCGGCGAACGAGCGGCAGCCCTGGCGGGTGGTGGGGACCGACGGCACGGGCGAGATCGACCTCGTGCTGTTCCGGCCGGTGCGGCTGCGGCAACTGCCGGTCGGCGCGCGGGTCGCGGTGTCGGGGCGGCTCGAACGCTACGGCGCGCGGCTCCGGATGGCGCATCCGGACCTGGTGGTGCCGGAGGCGGCGCGGGACGAGATCCCGGCGCTGTCGCCGGTGTGGCGGCTTTGCGCGGGGGTCGGACAGGGATCGGTCGGGCGCGCGATGGCGGCGGCGCTGGCGCTGCTGCCGGACACGCTGGCGGAATGGGCGGACCCGGCGCTCGTGCGGCGCGAGGGATGGCCGTCGTTCCCGGCGGCGATCCGGCTGCTGCAGGCGCCCGCGCCGGGCGAGGAGGCGCTGGCGGCGCACGCGCGGGCGCGGCTCGCCTATGACGAGCTGTTCGTGTCGCAGCTCGGGATCGGGCTGGTGCGGGCCGAAGCGCGGCGGCGGCCGGGCCGGGCGCTGGTCGGCGACGGGGCGATGCGCGACGAGGCGCTGCGGCGGTTCGGGCACGCGCCGACGCCGTCGCAGCGCGAGGCGCTGGCGGCGATCGACGCGGATCTCGCGGCGCCGCGGCGGATGCTGCGGCTGCTGCAGGGCGATGTCGGGGCGGGCAAGACGCTGGTCGCGGCGCTGGCGATGCTGCGGGCGGCCGAGGCCGGCGCGCAGGCGGCGCTGATGGCGCCGACCGAGGTGCTGGCGAACCAGCACGCGGCATCGATCGGGCGGATCGCGCCGGTGCCGGTGGGGTTGCTGACGGGGTCGACCAGGGCGCGCGCGCGGAGGACGCTGCTGGCGGGGCTCGCGGACGGGTCGGTGCCCCTGGTGGTCGGCACGCACGCGCTGTTCAGCGCCGACGTCGCGTTCCGCGATCTCGGGCTCGCGGTGATCGACGAGCAGCACCGGTTCGGCGTCGCGCAGCGGCTGCTGCTCGGCAGCAAGGGCGAGGCGACCGACGTGCTGGTGATGAGTGCGACGCCGATCCCGCGCTCGCTGCTGCTGGCGCGCTGGGGCGAGATGGCGGTGTCGCGGATCGAAGGCAAGCCGGCCGGGCGGCGGCCGATCCGGACCACGACGCACCCGATGGCGCGGCTCGACGCGGTGATCGACGCGGTGGCGCGGGCGCTCGCCGGCGGCGCGCTGGTGTTCTGGGTGTGCCCGCTGGTGTCGGAAAGCGAGAGCGTCGACGTGGCGGCGGCGGAGGCGCGCTTCGCCGACCTCGCGCGCCGGTTCGGCGCCGGCGCCGTCGGGCTCGCGCACGGGCGGCAGGACGCGGCGGCGCGGGACGCGGCGCTGGCCGCGTTCGCGCGCGGCGACACCCGGGTGCTGGTGGCGACCACGGTGATCGAGGTCGGCGTCGACGTGCCGGCGGCGAGCGTGATGGTGGTCGAAGGCGCGGAACGGTTCGGGCTCGCGCAGCTGCACCAGCTGCGCGGGCGGGTGGGGCGCGGCACGGCGCAGTCCTACTGCCTGCTGCTGCACGACGACGCGCCGACCGCGACCGCGCGGACGCGGCTGGCGACGCTGCGGCGGACGGAGGACGGGTTCGTGATCGCCGACGAGGATTTCCGGCTGCGGGGCGCCGGCGACGCGCTGGGGTCGCGCCAGTCGGGCATGCCGGGGGCGAGGCTCGGGATCGGCGGCGAGGCGCAGGATCGGCTGCTGGCGATCGCGCGCAAGGACGCCGACGCGGTGCTGGCGCGGGACCCCAGGCTGACGACGCCGCGCGGCGAGGCGGTGCGGACGCTGCTGCGCCTGTTCGGGCACGCGGACGGCATGCGGCTGCTGGAGGCGGGATGAGCGAGCGCGCGTATCCGGCGCGGCCGACCGTCGGCGTCGGCGTGGTGCTGTTCCGGGGCGACACGGTGCTGCTGGTGCGCCGGGGAAGGCCGCCGCTCGAGGGGGCGTGGTCGTTCCCGGGCGGCGGGCAGGAACTCGGCGAAACGGTGGACGCGGCCGGCCGGCGCGAGGTGCTGGAGGAGACCGGGCTGGTGGTGCGCGGCACGCTGGTGCTGGCGGCGCACGTGGACGCGATCCATCGCGACGGGTCGGGACGGGTGCTGTTCCATTACACGATCCTCGACCTCGCAGGGGTCGACGACGGGAACGCAGCTCCGGTGGCGGGGGGCGATGCGGCGGAGGCGCGGTTCGTGGCGCTCGACGCGCTGGAGGCGCTGGGGCTCGACGCGGCGCATCGGGAGGTGGTGCGGAAGGCCAGGGCGCTGCCCTGGACCCGCCAAGGGCCCGAGGCCCTTGGATCCCGTTAAGTTAAGGAAAACCCCGGGCCAAATGCGTGCGGGCAGGCCTCGTCGGCCCGGGGTTTTCCTTAACTGATGGATTGCAAAGGCTCAGCCTTTGCCGGGGTCCAGGGGCAGAGCCCCTGGCCTTCCTCCGCTCAGCTGCGGCGCCGGGTCGGGGCGGCGGTGCGGGGGCGGAAGCTGATCGCGAGGCCGGCGAAGACGATGCCGATCATGGCGGGCGGCACCCAGACGGGGCGGGCGAGGACGGGGGCGACCAGGTCGGCCCAGGCGAAGCCGTGCGCGCCGAGGTCGTCCCGCAGGCCGATCAGGCTGCGCGCATCAAGGTCGAGCAGCGCCTGGCCGAGCGGCAGGTCGGGCGGCAACAGGCTCGCCAGCGCGAAGGCCGCGACGAGGGCGGCGCAGGCGAGGACGGTGAAGATGCGGGAGGCGATCATCGGAACAGGTTGTCACCCTTTCGGTTCACATACAGTGAAGCGACCCACGGACCATAGCCATTATAGATCACCGTCGGCACTTCCTGGTTGGTGCCGAGCAGCGTCTCGCGGCGCTGGCTGTGCGCGGGGTTCGGCACGTCGGGGTTCACGTTGGCCCAGAAGCCGTAATAATCGGGGTTGAGCGCGTTCCAGAACGTCGTCGGCTGCTCGGCGGTGAAGGTGAGCGTGACGATCGATTTGGCGGATTTGAAGCCGTATTTCCACGGCACCAGGAGACGGATCGGAGCGCCGTCCTGCTTGGCGAGCGCCCCGCCGTACATGCCGGTCGCGACGAAGGCGAGCGGGTGGTTGGCCTCGTCGAGCGCCAGGCCCTCGGTGTAGGGCCAGGGAAAGTAGGGGACGGACAGGCCCGGCATGTCGTCGGGCTGCTGGACGGAGGTGAAGGCGACGTATTTCGCCGACGCGAGCGGGGCGGCCAGCGCCACGAGCTTGGCGAGCGGGAAGCCGGTCCAGGGCACCGTCATCGCCCAGCCCTCGACGCAGCGGTGGCGGAGCACGCGCTGCTCGGTCGGCATCTGGTGCAGCAGGTCGTCGAGCGCGATCGTGCGCGGCTTGGCGACGAGGCCCTTGATGGCGATCGACCAGGGACTGACGACGAGCTTCTGGGCGGGGACGACGACGTCCTTGTCCTGGCCGAACTCGTAGAAATTGTTCCAGCCCTCGACGGCGGACTGGTCGCTGACCGGGCGGCCCGGGGCGAGCATCGATGCGGCCGGGAGGTCGGCGCGGGCGCGGCCGGCGGCGAGGAGGGCGGCCGACGCGGCGGCGGTGCCGATCAGGCCGCGGCGGGTCTGGCGCGTGGCGCGGTAGAGCGCCTCGGGGGTCGCCGCGTGCTCTGGGATCTCGTGACCGGCGGGGCGCTTGATCAGCATGGGGAAGAGATGGGTTCGCCGGGGGGAAGTGAAACCGGACGGCGACGCGGGCCCCGCCGTCGCGCGGCCGGGATGGCGGGGACGCCGATGGCGGAGATGGCGGCGGGGGTGGCGGGCGTCAGAATTTGAACGACAGCGCGGCGGAGCCGAAGTTGAAGAGGCCGCTGCGGGCGCCGCGGAATTCCTGCGTCTGCCAGGTCTGCGCGTAGGACAGGCGCACGCCGCGCCAGATCACCGCGGCGCCGGCTTCGAGCTCGCCCACGTCCCAGATCAGGTCGGCGTGCGCGCTCGGGCTGCGGAAGGTGCTGCCGCTGATGGTCTCGTCGAAGGCGACGGCCTGGCCGTCAACGCCGCCGAACACGTACCAGGTGACCGGGCGGACGCGGACATAGGCGTCGAGCCCGTCCATGCCGGGATCGATGCGCGGGGCGCCGTAATCGGCGGTGAGACCCTGGCCGATGCGGAACTGGCCGCCGATGAGCGCGGCGTCGCGGAGCGAGCCGACCTGGGCCGACGCCATCGGCAACGCGTCGGCGTCGATGCCGAGGACGCTCGCGACCGGCAGGCGCCAGATGCGGCCGGCGACGAGCTGGAACACCGGCGAGTTCGGAAGCTGATAGTCCCAGCCCTTGTTGCTGGTGTCGCCGATGATGCTGTGGAAGCCGTTCTGCACCTCCTCGCCCTGGGCGTAGGGACCGAGCACGCCGAGATCGGTGCCGACGAACGAGCGGCTGGTGTCCTTGTCGGTGATGAGGCGGAACGTCAGCAGCAGGTCGGCGGCGTAGGGGCGGTCGTCCGGGTCGGGCGGGCTGATCTGGGTGTCGTGCGGGGTGAAGATCGACTGGTCGAGACCGATCTGGACGCGCTGGACGCCCTCGCCCCAGATCGTGTGGCCGAGATCCTGGATCGGCCGGGCGACGCCGGCGTCGTCGGTGGGCGAGGTCCAGGCGACGTGCAGGCCGCTGGTGTAGTACTGGTCCGAGGTTCCGTTGAAGGTCGAGACGGCGTCGTTCTCGACCTGGACGGTGACGATGCTGTTCGGGTCCTGCGGCGGCAGCGCGCGGGCGGGCAGGCTCGCGCCGAGAACGGCGGTGCCGAGCGCCAGCGCCGGGACCAGTCGCCGCGAGGCGTCGGCGCGGGCCGGTCGTGTCGTGTTCCGCAGCATTCCCGGTCTCCGCTCGCTCTGGCGTCTTCCCGGGACCCTCTTAGAGGTTGTCGCACAAGCGAGAAAGGCGGCACGGCGCGCGATCGCCGGCACGGTGTGGCCGAACGGCCGCGCCCGGCCAGGGCGGAACGGCCGTGCCCGGCCAGGGCGGAACGGCCGTGCCAGGCCGGGACGGCCTCGCGCGCCGGCGGCCCCGCGCCCGATCGAAACGCCCGATCGATACGAGAACGCTGTTCGCCGAACCCGAGCTGTGCACAGGATGATGTCGAGAGAGCCGGCCCGATCGTTCCGGGCCGATCAAGGCTCCGGAGCGGGAGAGGCGACGTGGCCCTGACGATCGCGTGCCTGAGGGAGACGCGCCCGCACGAGCGGCGGGTGGCGCTGGTGCCGTCGGTGCTGCCGCGGCTCGGCAAGCTCGGCGCGTCGGTGCGGCTCGAGCGGGACGCGGGCGCCGCGGCGTCGTTCCCCGACGCGGCCTATGGCGGGGTCGGGTTCGGCGCGGACGCCGCCGACACGGTCGCCGGCGCCGACATCGTGCTCGCGGTGCAGCCGCCCTCGGCCGCGCTGATCGGCGCGATGCGCCGGGGCGCGGCGCTGCTGTGCTTCGTCCATCCGCAGAAGGAGCCCGGGCTGCAGGAGGCACTGGAGGCGGCCGGCATCGTGTGCTTCGCGATGGAGCGGGTGCCGCGGATCAGCCGGGCGCAGTCGCTCGACGCGCTGTCGAGCCAGGCGGCGCTGGCCGGCTATTACGGCCCGCTGCTGGGGGCGACGCACCTGCCGCGCATCCTGCCGATGATGACGACCGCGGTGGGCTCGCTGCGGCCGGCGCGCGCGCTGGTGATGGGGCTCGGGGTCGCCGGGCTGCAGGCGCTGGCGACCGCGCGGCGGCTCGGCGCCATCACCGAGGGCTACGACGTGCGGCCGGAAACGCGCGAGCAGGCGCAGTCGCTGGGGGCGAAGTTCGTCGACACCGGGATCGATGCGCGCGGCGAAGGCGGCTACGCGCGCGCGCTGACCGAAGCCGAGAAGGCGACCGTGGACGCGGTGCTGACCGACCACGTCGCGGCCGCCGACATGATCGTCACCACCGCCGCCCTGCCCGGGCGCGCGTCGCCGAAGCTGATCAGCGCGCGCCAGATCGCCGGCATGAAGCCGGGATCGGTGATCGTCGACCTCGCCGCCGAGGGCGGCGGCAATTGCGAGGGCACGGTGCCGGGCGAGACGGCGACCGTCGGCGGGGTCACCATCCTCGCGCCGCTCAACGTGCCGTCGCTGCTGGCGCAGCACGCGAGCGAGCTTTACGCGAAGAACCTGCTGGCGCTGGTCGACCTGATCGTGCGCGACGGTGGGCTGGCTTGCGACTGGGACGACGAGGTGGTGGCCAAGACCGCGCTCACCCGCGGCGCGCAGCCAGTCACCGTGGGAAACGCGGCATGAGCGTCGTCACCTCGATGGGCTGGGTGGTCGCCCTTTACGTGTTCATGCTGGCCGCCTTCGCCGGCTACGAGCTGATCCGGCGGGTGCCGGCGATCCTGCACACGCCGCTGATGTCGGGCTCGAACTTCATCCACGGCATCGTCGTGGTCGGCGCGCTGCACGTGCTGTTCACCGCCGACGGGTGGGTGGCGCGGCTGATCGGCTTCGGCGGCGTGCTGCTCGGGGCCGGCAACGCGGCCGGCGGCTACGTGGTGACCGACCGGATGCTGGGCATGTTCAAGCCGAGCGCGAGGCCGGACGCGAGGGTCGGCGCGGAGGTGGGCGCGAGGCCGGGTGGCGCGGGCGCGACGGCGGTGGCCGACGAGTTCCCGGCGAGGAGGATCTGATGGTCGTCGCCAGTCCCGGTCCGCTGGTGCAGATCGCGGCGGTCGCCGGTTTCGCCGCGGCGCTGATGTTCATCCTCGGGCTCAAGCGGATGTCGTCGCCGGTGACGGCGCGGTCCGGCATCGCGGTCGCCGGCATCGGCATGCTGGTGGCGGTCGCGGCGGCGTTCCTGGCGCTCGACGGGATCCCGCCCGCCTCGGTGCCGCGGCTCGGGACCAACGTCGCACTCGCCGTGGTGGCGCTGCTGCTCGGCACCGGCTGGGCCTGGTGGTCCGGCCGGCGCGTCGCGATCACCGCGATGCCGCAGATGGTGGCGCTCTACAACGGCATGGGCGGCGGCGCCGCGGCGGCGATCGCGGCGGTGGCGCTGATCGACGGCGTGTTCGCGACGCGGCTGATCCTGGCGTCGACGATCGTCGGCGCGCTGATCGGCTCGATCTCGCTGTCGGGATCGGTGATCGCGTGGGCCAAGCTCGACGGCCGGATCGACCGGACCTGGCGCTTCAGGGGACAGAGCGCGTTCAACGGCGCGGTGTTCGGGACCGCGCTGCTGCTCGGGCTGCTGGTGATCGCGCTGCCCGGGCTGCCGGCGGCGGGCGTCCTCGCGGTGCTGTTCTTCGTGACCGCGCTGGTGTTCGGGGTGCTGATGACGCTGCCGATCGGCGGCGCCGACATGCCGGTGGTGATCTCGCTCTACAACGCGTTCACGGGTCTCTCGGTCGGTCTCGAGGGCTACGCGATGCAGAACCCGACGCTGATGATCGCCGGCATGGTGGTGGGCTCGGCCGGCACGCTGCTGACGGTGCTGATGGCCAAGGCGATGAACCGGTCGCTGTTCAACGTGCTGTTCAGCAATTTCGGCGCGGGCGGCGGCGCCGACGCGAGCCTGATCCAGGGCAGCCAGAAGCCGGCCGACGCCGCCGACGCGGCGATCGCGATGCGCTACGCGCAGTCGGTGGTGATCGTGCCGGGCTACGGTCTCGCGGTCGCGCAGGCGCAGCAGAAGCTCTACGAGCTGGTCCGCATGCTGCAGGCGGCGGATGTCGACGTGAAGTTCGCGGTGCATCCGGTCGCGGGCCGGATGCCGGGCCACATGAACGTGCTGCTGGCCGAGGCGGGCGTGCCGTACGACATCATCTTCGACATGGAGGAGATCAACGAGGTGTTCGCGACCGTCGATGTCGCGCTGGTGATCGGTGCCAACGACGTGGTGAACCCGGCGGCGCGGACCGATCGCGGCTCGCCGATCTACGGGATGCCGATCCTGAACGTCGATCACGCGCGGCAGGCCTACGTGATCAAGCGCGGCAAGGGCAAAGGCTATGCCGGGGTCGAGAACCTGCTGTTCTACGCCGACAACTGCAACCTGGTGTACGGCGACGCGCAGGCGGTGCTGGTGCAGATGATCGGGGCGCTGAAGGACCTCGGCGGGAGCACGCACGCCAAGGCCGCGTGAGGCGCGGGCGCCGGCGCCGGCCATCTGGACTTTGCGGTCGCCAACGGAGCGACGTGCGCGATCGGGGCCCGCGGGGCGCGCTGTCGGGTCCGCCCGGGGTGGGGGCGGCGCGCGCGAGGGCGCAAGCCGGGCGCGTCGGGGCAAGCGGGCTTGAGGCGGGCGCGACGGGCGCTTGGCAGCGACGCGGAAATGTCGCACGGTCCGTGCTCGACTGTGCTAAAACCGCTGCACGGGACGTCACGACGTCGCTGTTGCACATCGGCCTTCAGGATAGATCACTTGAGAAACACCCGCTCCGACCGCAGCCGTTCTCCTCGCCGCGGCGGCTTCGACGACGACAACTTCACCATGCCGTCCTTCGGCGATCGACCCAGGCCCGCGGGCGGCGGTTTCAGCAGCGGCGGCCCGCCCCGCTCCCAGGTGATCGCGTCCGGCCCCGACGTCGATGCGGTGGTCAAGTGGTTCAATCCCGAGAAGGGCTTCGGCTTCGTCGAACTGGCCGACGGCACCGGCGACGTGTTCCTGCACGCCAACGCGCTGTCGGCCTCGGGCCATGACAGCGTCGAGCAGGGCGCGACGCTCAAGGTGAAGATCGGTCAGGGTCCGAAGGGGCGCCAGGTGGCCGAGGTGGTGGCGGTCGACACCAGCACCGCCAAGCCGATGGCGCGCGGCCCGCGCCCGGGCGGCATGGGCGGTCCGGGCGGCGGCGGCATGGGCGGCGCGCCCGGCGGCTTCCGTGCCGGCGGCGGCGGCGGACGCCGCATGCCGGACATGAGCACGGCCGAGGAGATGATCGGCATCGTGAAGTGGTACAACGCGACCAAGGGGTTCGGCTTCATCACGCCGCAGAACGGCGGCAAGGACATCTTCGTCCATGCCTCGGCGCTCGAGCGTTCGGGCCTAACCAACCTCGCCGAGGGCCAGACGGCGCGCGTGCAGGTCGTGCAGGGCATGAAGGGGCCGGAAGCGGCGTCGGTCAGCGTCGACTGACGGGCGCGATCCGGTCCGATCGACGGGAGGCGGCGCCCGCTTGCGCCGCCTTTTTCGTGTGCGGCGGGTCATCGGTCGGGCGGGTCATCGGTCGAGCGGGTCATCGGTCGAGCGACGCGACCAGGCGTGCGAGGATGTCGCGGAGCGCCGTCAGCTCCGCCTGCGAGAGTGAACGCGCGAACGTCCCCTCCACCTCGCGGCTGAGCCGCACCATCTCGCGCCAGACCGCGCGGCCCCTGGTGCTGAGCACGACCAGCCGGGCACGGCCGTCGGTGCGGTCGGGCTTGAACCCGACATAGCCGAGCGCCGCCAGATCCTCGACCAGATAGGCCATGCTCTGCTTGGTCATGCCCGCCCGCAACGCGAGCACGCTCACGCGCGTGCCGCCGGGATCGAGGTTCCGCAGCACCGCGCCGTGCGACGGCCTGATGTCGCCGAACCTGCCCTCGGCGAGCGCGCCGTAGACCTCGTCGACGAAGGCGTCGTACACCCGCCGAAGCAGGACGCCGAGCGGGCGCGACGATCCGATGGCCATCCTCCGCCACTCCCATGCAGGCGACCCGGCGACATCGTCGGTCGTTCGACCGATCGTCGGGAAACGTGACGCGATCGTCGACACCGTATCTGGGGCGACGCGCGAAGATGCAGGGCCACACGCGCATCGAGCGCCCGATCCGACGCGGATGGGCCGAGACGGAAGCGGACGTCGGCGCATATCGGCCGAGACACGACGCACGATCCGCGGGACGGACGCGCAACGCACGATCGGCGGTGCGGAGTGGCCGAGGTCACGTCGGCAGCGCGGCGGCGCGCATGTCCATGCGTTTGCCGGAGCGTGCCGGATCCAGGTGCCCGCGCGGCAGGCGGTGGCTCTCCGCGGGCTTGGCGTCGAACGGCTCGGCCAGGCTGCGGACGTCGCAGCCGCTTGTCAGGCGAGGCTCCAGGTCGTCGATCCGCAGCGACAGCACCGCCTCGACGTCTCACCGGCGTTCCGATCGGGAACCATGCGCCGAAATCGACGAAGGATCGCGCCGAAATCAAGGTGCCGGGAGTTCGCGATGAAGACTTCGACTTCTACGAGTTGGACCATTGATGACAACGCATTGGCGTCTCGCCGGCGTTCCGCTCGTGTCTTGCCTTGCTGTCAGCGGTGCTGAGCGCCCGTTGTCAGGGTGGGTCCGCAACAGCGATCTGCATCGACACGTTCTCACCAATGGATGGGATGCGCGCGGCCGGGCTGCCGATCTGTTTGCCATGCGGGGCGCTCCTTCCATCGCGCGTCCGTCTCACCGCTTCGTCCCGGCTGATCTGCGTCAGATCGAGCGCGCGCGAACGCGCGATGTCGATCTGCGAACGGCACGGTTGCGAGCAGGAGGCGGCGGCGACCTCCGACGGGCCCGAACTCGACCGGGCCGGGCAGGGTCGTGCGCGTCGCATCCGGGACCGGGAACACGCGGACGGATCCGCAGGTCCGGCATCGGGGCCCGCGATGGGGCCGGCCCTCCCCGCGCGGCGGCGCGCGAACGTGATCCAGTCGCGCGGGAGTGACCGGACGTCCGGGTCGCGACGCATCGGATGAGCCCTCCGCGGCGGCCGGACGCGCGCCCCTTCCGCGGCCCGGCGGGGCGCTCAGGCGTTGCGGATGATCATCGCCTGAGTGGTGGGCATCTCGATCAGGCGTTCGGGCTTGTCGCGGAGGAAGCGGTCGACGGCGCGGCCGACGCCCGGGATGACCGAGTAGTCGTGCGCGAGGATGATGCCGCCCGGGACCATGCGCCGGTAGAAGAATTCGAGACCGGCCTCGGTGCTGTCCTCGAGATCGACGTCGAGATGGACGAACGAGAAGCGTCGCCCCGCGACGGCGCCGGCGGACGCCGGGAAGAAGCCGGGGTGCAGCTCGACGCCGTCGTGGTCGGCGACCGCGCGGGTGACGTGGTGCAGCATGGAGCGGAACTGCCCGGTCGCGAACACGCGGCCTTCGTCGGCGTTCGGCGGCGGCAGGCCGTCGAACGTGTCGAACAGGTGCAGCGTGCGGCCGCCCTTGACCTCGCAGAGCAGGCGCGCCGAGGCGCCCTCGTAGACGCCGAGTTCGGCGAAGTCGCCGTCCAGCGCCGCCTGCGCGTGACCGATCGCGTGCAGGATGAACGCCTCGTCGGAGCTCAGCAGCGGCTCGGCGCCGACGCGGGCGCGCCGGATCGCCGACAGCGTGCCCGGTTTCTTGTGCCCCGCGAGCAGCCGCATCTGCATGCCGTTCGCGGTTCCCATCACCACCCGGCGGGCCAGCCGGCTGCGGGCCATCACGCCGCGCATGCGCTCGTTTCTCATCCACATCGGCGTTAGATCGCCGACGCCGACCGGGCGCGCAATCCCCGATCGGACGCGCGGGCGCCATCCCGATCCGACGCGCAGGCGTCAGGCGCGGCTTTCGGCGCGGCTTTCGGCGCGGCGGTCCTGGTCGCGGACCAGCCAGTAGACGATTCCGAGGGCGAGGATGGCGGTCGCGGTCGCGAGCGTCTCGCCGATGTCGATGGCCTTGATGTCGAGCACGATCAGGCGCCGCACGGTCGCCAGCATGCCGATCAGGATGATCGAGCGCACCCGCACGACGCTCGCGTTGTTGCCGGTGACGATCAGGAACGAGCGGCGGAACTCGAGACCGATCAGGACGGTGAAGAACATCCCGAACACGTCGCGGAACACGTCCGCGTTGGCGGGATCGAGCTGGCCCGAACCGAGGAGCACGAAGACCTGCACGACGAGGTGGGAGGTGGCGATCAGCACGACGAGCATGATCATCGTCGCCATCGCGAGCATGATGAGGTGCTCCACCAGCTCGAACGGTCCCGAGCCGAGGATCGTTTGCAGCGTGCCGAGCCATCGTCCGCGCCGGATGCTCACATCGCCCTCCCCTTTCCCGTGCCGGTCGTCGCCCGCCACCGTCGTCCGGCTCCGGTGCCCGGTGGCCGAGACTACCCTCACAGGCTCGTGATTGGCGGAATTTCGGAGCGGACCGACGTGACGGTGTCGTCATAACCGGGCCCCGTTCCTGCGTGCCAGAACCCGACACCGACTGTCCCCCACTCCCGACGACGCTGCTGTCGCTGCTCCGAGAGGTCGGCGAGCTCAAGCGCGTCCGCTCCGCGGGGCGCGCGGGGTCGATCGCGACGCGACGCTTCCTCGCCGCCTGGTCGGCGCTCGCCGCCGGGGCCGATCCGTTCGAGGCGATGCGGCGGGACGTGGCCGAGACCCTGGTCGCGACGACGCTCGGCGATCTCGACGCGGCGTCGCTGGGCGCGGCCGGGCTCGAGGCGGCGACGGTGGGCGCTGTGCGGCGGCGCGCCTTCGACGCGGCGGCGGCGGCGCTGCCGTCCTCGCTGCGCGATCTGGTGTCGGGCTCGCTCGGGGACGATGACGACGCGACCGCGGAGGCGGCCCCGCCCGGGTTCGCGTTGGCGCTGGCCGCACAGCCGCGGGCCGGCCTCACCTGCCCCGGCCGGCCGCGCCTGGTGCTGGAGCCGCCCGAGAACCATGCCGAGCACTGCCACGCGGTCGCCGTCTACGGCGTGCTGCTGGCGCCCGTGTTCGGCGCCGATCCGGCCACCGTGTGGCTCGCCGGCCTCGCGCACCACCTGCACAACGCGGTGCTGCCGGACAGCGGCTTCACCGGCGAAAGGCTGCTCGGCGCGTCGCTCGACGCCGCCTTCGAGGGCGCGACGGCACGCGCACTCGACAGCCTCGATGCCCCGGTCGCGCAGCGGGTGCGGGCGGCGCGCGCGTGCCTGCCCGACGCCGGCACCGCCGAGGGCCGCGCGTTCCACGCCGCCGACACGCTCGACCGGGTGTGGCAGATCGAGCAGCACCTCCGGCCCGGGCAGGTGACGCTCGCGATGGCCCTCGGCGACATGGCGCTGGTGCATGACGGGCCGGTGAAGCGGTTCCAGGACGGGGTGCTGGCGCGCGCCGGGCTGCCGGCGTGACCGCGTTCCGCGCGCCCGAGGCGGCGCTGCGATCGCCCGCGAGCGGGCTCGCGCTCCGGCGCGACGGCGCGCACGCGCTGACCGACGGCGCGACGCGCTGGCCGGTGGTGGACGGCATCGCCTGCCTCCGCACCGGGCGCGACGCGCTGTACCGGGAGGTGCTGCACTGTCTCGACCGGGAGGCGCGGCGCGAGGCGCTGGTGCTGCTGCTGGCCGATCAGGACGATTGGTGGCGCGGTCCGACGGCGTCGGCCGCGGACCTCCGGCAGCTGGTCGACGAGGCGGCGGCGCTGTCGCTCCGCGACGCGATGGGCCTGCTGGCCTGGGGGCCGGTCGCGGACTATTTCGCGCATCGCTGGAGCGATCCGACCTTCCTCGCCGGGCTCGCGCTGGTCGACGCGCATTGGAACGCGCCGCGTCGGGCGTTCGAGCTCGCCTGCGGCATCGGCCATCACCTGCGGGCGCTGGCGGGGCGCGGCGTCGCGGTCGCGGGCGCGGACGTGGTGTTCGCCAAGCTCTGGCTCGCGCGGCACTTCGTGGTGCCGGAGGCGTCGCTGCTGTGCTTCGACGCCGGCGCGGCGTGGCCGGTCGAGGCGGCGTCGGCTGACCTCGTCGCGTGCCACGACGCGTTCTACTTCCTGCCGGGCAAGGCGGCGATCGGCGACCGGCTGCGCGGCATGCTCGGCCCGTCCGGCCTGCTCGCGGTGAGCCACGTGCACAACCGCGACTGGCCGAACGGGTCCGCAGGCGACGCGGTGACGGCCGACGAGATCGCGGCGCTGTTCCCGGACGCGACCTTCTACGACGACGCCGAGCTCACGCGCGCGCTGGTCGATGCGCGCGCGCCCCGGCCGGCGCCGGCCGAGGCGCTCGGGGGCGCGGAGGCGTTTTCGCTGGTGGCGGGCTCGCTCGCCGCGGGGCCGGGCGGCGGGGCGCCGCGGGCGATCGGCCGGGGCGGGTTCGCGATGCCGGCGGACGGCACGGCGCTGCGGCGCAACCCGCTCTATGCCGAGGGTGGCGCGATCCGGTTCCCGTCCGAGCGCTACGCGCGGGAATACGGCCCGCGCGCCACCTATCGCGACGGCGCCGCCTGTCCGGAGCGTGCGGTCGCGGGACCGGCGACCGAGACGGCGGCGCGACGGCGCGAGCTCGTCGACCTGCCGGCACGCTGGTGATGGGCGCGTTCCGCTGGGGCATCGCCGGGTTCGGCTGGGTGGCGCGGGATTTCGTGGCGCCCGCGATGGCGTCGGCCGGCCATGTGCTGGCGGGGATCGCCGATCCGGACCCGGCGGCGCGGGACGACGCGTCGGCGCGCGGCATCGCGGCGCATCCGAGCCTGGAGGCGCTGCTGGCGGCGGGGATCGACGCGCTCTACGTCGCGACGCCGAACCATCGCCACCGCGTCGCGGTCGAGGCGGCGGCGTCGCGCGGCGTGCCGGTGCTGTGCGAGAAGCCGCTCGCGGCGACGCTCGCGGACGCCGACGCGATCGCGTCGGCGGTCCGCGACAGCGGCATCGCCTATCGCACCGCGTTCGACCAGCGGCACCACCCGGCGCACGCGGCGATCCGCGACGCGATCCGCACGGGCCGGCTCGGACGGGTGACGGCGGTGCGGATCGTCTACGCCTGCTGGCTCGATCCGGCGTGGTCGCCGGACCGGCCCGGCCGCGGCGCGGCGAACGGGCGCGCCTCCGGCGCGAGCGACGCGGGCGGGCGCGGCGCCAACTGGCGCACCGATCCGGCGCAGGCGGGCGGCGGCGCGCTGATCGATCTCGCGCCGCACGGCGTCGACCTCGCGTCGTTCCTGCTCGACGAGGACCTGGTCGCCCTCGCGGCGGTGCTGCAGCGTCGCGTGCACGACTACCCGGTCGACGACGGCGCGCTGCTCGCGGGGGCGACGGCCGGCGGCGTGCTGGTTTCGCTGCACGTCGCCTACAACCATCCCGACGCGCTGCCGCGGCGGCGGCTCGAGATCGTCGGCACGGAGGGCTTGGTCACGGCGACGGACACGATGGGACAGGAACCGGGCGGTTCCGTGCTGCTGCTGCCGGCGCGGGCGGGCGCGCGCGCCGACGGGATCCGGTTCGACGCCGACGCGTCGCCGTTCGCGCGCCAGGTCGCGTCGTTCGCAACCCTGGTCGCGCAAGGCGGCCGCGACCCGGACGGGCTCGCGCGCGATCTCGGCCATTTCCGGCTGCTCGTGGCGGCGGCGGAGCACGCGCGATGCCGCTGAGCTATTTCGCCTGCGGCAATTGCGGCCATTGGCAGCATTATTTCGCGACGCCGCCCGACTGCCCGGTGTGCACCGACACGCGGAACGACCTGCCGCATGACGGCTGGGATTTCTGGCCGGAGGAGAAGGTCGCGGCGCACGTCGCGGGACACTGGCGCGCGATCGGGCGCGACGTGGTGGCGTTCGCGACGTCGCCGCCGTTCGGGCTGAACGGCACCGGATGGCTGCTGCTCGGCGACGGTGGCAACGTCGCGTTCGAGGCAGCACCCTATTACACGCCGGCGATGCTCGACGAGATCGCGCGGCTCGGCGGCATCGCCGTGCTCGCGTCGAGCCACGTGCACGGTTACGGCGCGCTGTGGCAGCTGCAGCGCGCGTTCGCGCCACCCGTGGTCGCGATCCAGCGGGAGGACCTCCGGATGACGAAGGCGTTCCGCGTCACCTGGCCGTACGACGACGCGCTCGCGCTGCCGGGCGGGCAGGTGCTGCGCCATGTCGGCGGCCATTACGAGGGCCAGGCGGTGCTGCACGACCCGGCGCGGCGGATGCTGTTCTGCGGCGACGCCTTCAAGATCGACCAGGACGCCGAAGGCAACAATCTCGCGGTGTCGACGCACAAGGCGTTCCACAAGGACATCCCGCTCACGCGGGGCGAGCTCGCGCGCTATCGCGCGGTGATCGCGTCGCTCGATTTCGACACCGTCTGCACGCCGTTCGAATACGCGCCCGGCATCGACACCGCGATCGCGACGGCGGTGCTCGACGACGGTCTCGTCGGGCCGCCCGGCGTGCGCCACCTGCCGGTCGCGACGTTGCGGGGAGAGACACGTTGACGCATGATTTCGCGGCGATCGCGCAGCGGTTCCGGGACGCGCTGCCGCGCGCCGGCGTTTCGCTCGCGCGCATCGACGGGCTCGACCGCACCGGCGTGCCGGTGAGCCAGGCCAACCTCACGGTGCCCGGCAAGATCGCGGTGACCGGGCACGGCTACGGCCTGACCGCCGACGAGGCCGATGTCGGCGCGCTCGGCGAGCTGTGCGAGGAGGCGCTGTGCGGCGCGCATCTCTCGCGCGCGACGCAGCTGGTGTCGTCCTACGCCGAGCTGGTGCGACGGCGCGGCGCCGCGGTCGCGGTCGATCCGCTGACGCTCTGCCTGCCGGCGGGCGCGGACTACGATGCCGACCGGCCGATCGCCTGGATGGAGGGGCGTCGCCATCCGGACGGCGAGCCGGTGCTGGTGCCGGCCGACGTCGTCGCCGCGCATGGCTACCAGCTCGGCCACGCGCCGGAGCTGATGCTGCCGATCACCAACGGTCTCGGCGCCGGGCTCGATCTCGCGCACGCGATCGGCCACGGCGTGATGGAGCTGCTGCAGCGCGACGGCAACGTGGTCGGCTACCGCGCGCTCGACCAGGGCGTCGTGGTCGAGCTCGACGCGGTGCGCGACCCGCGCGTGGTCGAGCTGCTGCGCCACCTCGGCGGGCTCGGCATCGACGTCACGGTCAAGCTCGCCTCGACCGAGTTCGGCATCGCCAACCTTTACGTGGTCGGGCGCGACTGGGGACGTCCCGACATGCCGCTGCAGGTGACGGCCTGCGGCGAGGCGGCGCATCCGGATCGGGACCGGGCGTTGCGCAAGGCGCTGCTCGAATATTGCGGCTCGCGGGCGCGGAAGGCGGCGACGCACGGACACCCCGACGCGCTGCGTCGGGTGATGGGGGACGCGCATGTCGCGTCGCTGCTCGACGCGGCGCGGCCCGACGAGGAGGAGCCGCGCGCGCTGGCCGCCATGGTGGAATGGCTCGGGCGGAGCGGCGAGGAGCTGCAGTCGCGGCTCGAGGGGACGGTATACGCCGAGCGCGCGCGGGTGCGCTTCAAAGACCTGCCGGACGCGGCCCCGGCCGAGGTCGCGACGTCCGACGCGCGGCTCGCGCTGCTGACCTCGCGGCTCGGGGCGGCGGGGCTCGGGATCATCGTCGTCGACTGCTCGCCACCCGACACCGGCGTGCACGCGGTCAAGGTCGTGGTGCCTGGGCTCGAGGCCGAGACGATGAGCTACGGGCGGCTCGGCTGGCGCGGCGTGCGGCGGCTCCGCGACCGCGACGATCCGCTGGTGCTCGACCATCCGCAGGAGGGCGCCCGCCGGGTGCTGCTCCGGCGGGACGACGAGGCGCGGGCGGGCGGACCGGCCTGGTTCGACGCGGCCCTCGCCGAGCGGCTGGTCGGTCCGCTTTACCCGCTCTACCGCGAGCCGGGGTGCCTTTCGGCGCAACTGCGCCGCGTCGCGGCCTGAGCTTCGCGCGGGGGCGCGAGCTTCGGAGTTCGCGCCAGCGCGCGATCGTCAGGGTCCGCGCCGGCGCGCGCGATCGTCAGAATTCGCGCCAGCGCGCGATCGTCAGAGTTCGCGCCAGCGCGCGCGATCGTAAAAGGAACCGGCCATGCTCCGCTACGCCTACAACACGAACGGCACGGTGCATCACAGCCTGCACGAGGCGGTGGCCCTGATCGCCGACAGCGGCTACGACGGCGTCGCGCTGACGATCGACCAGAACAACCTCGATCCGATGTCGGACGGCTGGGAGCGGCGGACCGAGGTGCTCGCGGGCGAGCTCGCCCGCCGCGGCCTCGGCGCGGTGATCGAGAGCGGTGCCCGCTTCGTGCTCGATCCGCGCGACCGGCACCAGCCGACGCTGGTGAGCCCGTCGGCCGAGGGTCGCGAGCGACGCGTCCTGTTCTACCGGCGCGCGCTCGACATCGGCGCGATGCTGAACGCCGAGGCGCTGTCGTTCTGGTCGGGCGCGCCGAAGCCCGGCGTCGCGCGTTCGGACGCGATGGCGTGGCTCCGCGACGGCGTCACCCGCGTGCTCGAATACGCGGACCGGGTCGGCATCGTCGCCGCGATGGAGCCGGAACCGGAGATGATGGTGGACACGGTCGATGCCTACGCCGCCGTCGCCGCCGCCATGCCGCGCCTGCACCTGGCGCTCGATCTCGGCCACGTGATGGTGACGCAGGAGCGCGAGCCGGAGGCGGCGATCCTCGAGTTCGGCGACCGCATCGGCACGGTGTCGCTCGAGGACATGAAGCGCGGACATCACGTGCATCTCGCGTTCGGCGACGGCGACATGGACATCCCGGCCTGTCTCGACGCGCTGGAGCGGATCGGCTTCCGCCGGCTGGTCTGCGTCGAGCTGTCGAGCGACAGCGGCCGCGCCGACGTGATGGTGCCCGAGGCGAGGCGCTACCTCGCCGGCTGCCGCGCCGCGCGATGAGGGTCCTGTTCCTTTCGCGCCGGTATTTCCCGGCGATCAGCGGCATGAGCGTGTACGCGCGGAACCTGCTGACCGAGCTCGTGCGCGCCGGCCACGAGGTCACGATGGTGAGCCAGTATCGCGGCGACGCGACGGGCACCGCGATCTACGGCGGCGGGCCGCCGCCGGCGCTCGACGGCGTGCGGGTGATCGGCCGACGCTCGGTCGGCGAGGAAGACGGCGGCGACTGGGAGCGCGACATCGACGAC
Organism: Acetobacteraceae bacterium; assembly: GCA_965199345.1. GTDB lineage: Bacteria > Pseudomonadota > Alphaproteobacteria > Acetobacterales > Acetobacteraceae > CAXTPV01. The sequence goes on along the minus strand of CBDARA010000002.1, from coordinate 879,600 downwards.
ATGGTGGCGACCGTGCTGGCCGCGCATCGCGAGACGCCGTTCGACGTGCTGCACGCGCAATACGGCTATCCGACCGGCTGGGCGGCGCTGCTCGCCGGACGCGCGCTCGGGCTTCCCGTCGTGGTGTCGATCCAGGGCGGCGACGGGCACTGGGTCGGCTCGTGCTGCGACATGCACCGTCTGGCGATGGAGCGGGTGATCGCGCATGCCGACGCGGTGCTGATCGGCTGCGAAAGCTTCGCCGCCGAGGTGGTCGACCGCCTCGGCGTCGAGCGCGCGCGTTTCACGATCGTGCCGGGCGCGGTCGACGTCGCGCGGTTCGGGCCGGCGCCGGGGCGCGCGCCGGGCGACGCCGGCGACCCGGTCCGGATCCTGTATCACGGGCGGGTCGACCGCCGGAAAGGCGCGCTCGATCTCGTCGAGGCGCTCGCGCTGCTGCGGGACCGCGCGGTTGCCTTCGCGGCGACGATCTCCGGGATCGGGCCGGATCTCGAGGCGACGCGGGCGCTGGTCGGGGAACGCGGGCTCGACGGGCAGGTGCAGTTCACCGGCCACGCCGATTACGGCGCGGTGCCGGCGATCTACCACGCGGGCGACCTGTTCGCGTCGCCGACCTACGCGGAAGGGTTCTCGAACACGGTGCTGGAGGCGATGGCGAGCGGGTTGCCGATCGTGTCGTGCCGCGCGGTCGGCGTGATGGATTGCCTCCGCGACGGCGAGAACGGGCTGCTGGTCGAGCCGGGCGACGTGCCGGGCCAGGCGGCCTGCCTCGAGCGGCTGATCCGCGACCCCGCGCTCCGGCGGCGTCTCGCGACGGCGGCGCTCGACGAGTGCCGCGCGACCTATTCCTGGGCGGCGGTCGCGGCCTCGATCATGGGCGTCTACGCGCGGGTGCGCACGGCGCGGCCGGATCCCGGGCTCGACACGGTGCTGCCGCGGTCCGACTGCCGGTTCCGCGCGACGCCGCATCTGCTCTGACCGATGCGCGCGCTCGCCCTTTCGCCGCATCTCGACGACGCCGTGTTCTCGGCCGGCGGCACGCTCGCGCGCCTGGCGGATGCGGGCTGGGCGGTCACGATCGCGACGGTGTTCACGCGGTCGGTGCCGGACCCGCGCGGCTTCGCGCTCGCCTGCCAGCTCGACAAGGGGCTCGACGCGTCGGTGGACTACATGGCGCTGCGGCGCGAGGAGGACCGGCGCGCCTGCGCGGTGCTCGGGGCGGAACCCGTGTTCCTGCCGCTCGAGGAGGCGCCGCACCGGGGCTACGGCTCGGCGCCGGCGCTGTTCGGCGCGGTGCGGGACGACGACGCGGCGGCGGCGGCGATCGAGGCGGTGGTCGCCGACGCGATCGGGCGCGTGCGGCCGGACCTGCTGCTGGCGCCGCAGGCGATCGGCGGCCATGTCGACCACGTGCTGACGGTGCGCGCGTTGCGGGCGCTCGGGCGGCGCGAGCCGGTGCTGTGGTGGCGCGACTTCCCCTATGTCGCGCGCGGGGCGGACGCGGCGGCGCCGTTCGGGGCGGAGTTCGAGGCGCTCGGCGAGCGCGCGGCGGCGATCGACGAGGCGCGCAAAGGTGCGGCGTGCGCCTGCTACGGGTCGCAGATCGGGTTCCAGTTCGGCGGCGCGGCGGGGCTCGCGCGGCTGATCGGGGACGCGGGCGGGCGCGAGCGGTTCCGGGTCGAGGGGGTCTGGCCCGCCGTGCTGGACGGGAGGGTGGCGGCGTGAGCGACCGGATCGATCGCGCGGCCGCGGGCGGCCGCGGCGCGGACCGGCCGGGGCGCCGGGCCCAGCCGCGGCGTGCGGGCGCTCCGGACCGCGCCGGCCGGCATCCCGGTGATGGACGCGGCCGGAGGGCCGGTGCCGGACGTGGCCGGAGGGCCGGTGCCGGACGTGGCCGGAGGGCCGGTGCCGGACGCGGCCGGGGGGCCGGGCTGGACGCGGCCGGGATCTCGCGCCGTCGGGCCATGCTGGCGATGCCGCATATGCGGGCGCTCGCGGCGTTCGCGGCCGCGCTGCGGCAGAGCACGGGCCGGGCGGTGCCGGATGCCGATCCGCTCGATGGGGGGATCGACGCGCGCGTGCTGCTGCTGTTGGAAACGCCCGGACCGGGGATGGGCGGCGACGGGTTCGTGTCGCGCGACAACCCGACCGGGACCGCGCGGAACATCGCGCGCTTCGCCGACGCGGCGGGCCTGCCGCGCGAGCGCACGCTGATCTGGAACGCGGTGCCCTGGCGGATCCACGCGCCGGGCGCGCGCAACCGGGCGCCCCGCGCGGGCGAGATCCGGGACGGGATCGCGGCACTCGCGCCGTTCCTCGCCCTGCTGCCGACGCTCGAGGCGGTCGTGCTCGCGGGACGGGTCGCGGCCGAGGCGGCACCGCTGCTCGCGCGGCTTCGCCCGGAACTCGCGGTGTTCCGGAGCTTCCATCCGAGCCCGACGATCGTGTGCACGGCGCCCGCGGTCGGCGCCGGCATCGTCGCGGCGCTGACCGCGGCGGCGCGCGGCGGCGCGGCCGGCCGGGCGCGCGCGGCATGAGTGTCGCCGCGGTGATGCCGCCGGTCCTGGTCACCGGCGGCGCCGGCTATATCGGCAGCCACGTGGTGCTGGCGCTGCGCGACGCCGGCGTGCCGGTCGTGGTGCTCGACGACCTGTCGACCGGACATCCGGCCGCGCTGCCGCACGACGTGACGCTGGTGCGGGGCAGCACGGGCGACGCGGAGCGCGTCGGCGACACGCTGCGACGCCACCGGGTCGGCGCGGTGATGCATTTCGCGGCGTCGCTGGTGGTGCCGGACAGCGTGCGCGAGCCGCTGGCCTATTGGCGGAACAACGTCGCCAACACGGCGATCCTGGCCGAGGCCTGCGCGGCGGCGGGGATCCGGTCGTTCGTGTTCTCGTCGACCGCCGCGGTGTACGGCCCGTCCGACACGGGCTCGTCGGGCGCGGGCGCGGGCGGGGTCGACGAGGACGCGCCGACGCTGCCGATCAACCCCTACGGCAGCAGCAAGCTCGCGGCCGAGCGGATGCTCGCCGACGCCGCTTCGGCCTACGGGACGCGGGTCGCGACGCTGCGCTACTTCAACGTCGCCGGCGCCGATCCGGAGGGCCGGGCCGGGCAGCGGACCCGCGGGGCCACGCATCTGGTGAAGGTCGCGTGCGAGGCGGCGTCGGGCCTCCGCGACGGCATCGACGTGTACGGCACCGACTACGACACGCCGGACGGCACCTGCGTCCGCGACTTCATCCACGTGAGCGACCTCGCGCGCGCCCACCTGCTGGCGCTCGGCCACCTGGTCGGCGGCGGCGGCTCGCTCACGCTGAACTGCGGCACCGGGCGCGGGCATTCGGTGCGCGACGTGATCGCGTCGGTCGAGCGGCTGTCGGGACGCCGGTTGGCGGTGCGGCTCGCGGAAAGGCGGGCGGGCGATCCGCCGGCGCTGGTCGCGCGCGCCGAGCGGATCCGGTCGGTGCTCGGCTGGCGTCCCGAATTCGGCTCGCTCGACGCGATCGTGCGGTCGTCGCTCGACTGGGAGCGGATCATGGCGGGGCGCGGGCGGGACGCGCGCCGCGCGGCCGGCGCGCCGCTCGCGGTGTGAGCGGCGCCGTCGCCGCTCAAGGGCGGAGCGCCTCGACGCGCTCGAGGATCTCGGCGGGAACGTAGGGTTTCCGCACCAGGTACTGGCCGCGCGCGAGCGTCCCGAGCGTGCGGAGCGCGTCCGGCCGGCCGGTCGTGTAGATCACCGGGATGTCGGGCCGGCGGGTCCGGACGAGTGCCGCGAGCGCCAGGCCGTCGAGCGCGCCCGGCATGTGGACGTCGGTCACCAGCAGCCAGATCGGCGGGTCGAGCGCGTCGAGCATGGACAGCGCCCGGTCGCCCGACTCCGCCTCGCGCACGTCGTGGCCGGCGTCGGTGAGTTCCTCGACGAGGATCGCGCGGATGAGGGGGTCGTCTTCCACGACCAGGATGCACATGGGCCGATACCTGTTCCGTCCGGGCGTCGCCGATCTGGCCCATCCTCGACCAGAACCGATTTGCCGGCTCATCGTTTCCAAGCGGCCGAAGCCGGCGGCGGCGCGGCGCGGCGCCCGCGGCCGGCACGGACCGGAGGATTGTCATGGCACCCGAACTGACCGGTTCCGATCTGAGCCCGAGCGACCTCCACCACCACACCGGCCAGGGACGGAACGTCATCCCGGCCGGCCGGGGCGCCGCGGGCCACGACATCTTCTACGCGGCGGTGCAGATGAGCCGCATGCCGATGATCCTCACCGACCCGAACCAGCCGGACAACCCGATCATCTTCTCCAACCAGGCGTTCGAGAAGCTGACCGGCTACGACGGCAGCGAGGTGGTCGGGCGCAATTGCCGGTTCCTGCAGGGGGCCGACACCGACACGGCCGCGGTTGCCCGCATCCGCGACGCCATCGCCGCGCGCGAGGACGTGCACGAGGACATCCTGAACTACCGCAAGGACGGTTCGAGCTTCTGGAACGCGCTGTTCGTGAGCCCGGTGTTCGGGCCGGACGGCGAGCTGATCTACTTCTTCGCGAGCCAGCTCGACGTCACGCGGCGCCACGAGGCGGAGGCCGTGCTGCAGCAGGCGCAGCGGCTCGAGACGCTGGGCGCGATGGCGTCGGGTGTCGCGCACGAGTTCAACAACCTGATGACGGTCGTGCTCGGCAGCCTGGCGCAGCTCGAGCGCACGCTGCCCGAGGCGGGCCGGGACAGGCAGCGGCTCGACCGCGCGAAATGGGCGTCGCAGCAGGCGGGGCGGCTGACGCAGCAGATGCTGTCCTTCGCGCGGCGGCAGTTCCACGACAACCAGGCGGTGGACCTGAACGGGCTGCTGGAGGGGTTCGACGGCATCCTGCGGCAGATCGCGGGACCGCGCGTGGCGTTGCGGCTGGAGCTCGCGCCGACGCCGGTGGTCGCCGAGCTCGACGCGGGGCAGCTCGAGATGGCGCTGCTCAACCTGGTCCGGAACGCCGCCGACGCGATGGCGGCGGGCGGCTCGCTGGTGATCTCGACCCGCGCGGGGGACGGCGGCGCGGCGGGTGGCGGCGAGGCGGGCCAGGAGGGCGAGGGCTGGGTGGCGCTCGCGGTGCGAGACAGCGGCACCGGCATGTCGGCCGAGACGATGCGGCGCGCGGTGGAGCCGTTCTTCACGACCAAGCCGCCCGGCACGGGTACCGGCCTCGGCCTGTCGATGGTCAACGGCTTCGCGGTGCAGTCGGGCGGGCGGATGACGATCGCGTCGGAGCCGGGTCGAGGCGCGACGGTCACGCTGGCCTTTCCGGCGCGCGGGTCGCGCGCCGGCACGGACGGCGCCGCGATGGCGTGATGGTCGCGACCGGCGCGGGAGGCGCCCCGGGCCGGAACCATCGCTGCGCGCGGGGCTTGACGCGGGCTCGGGGCGCGAACCGGTCGCCCGGGGAGACACGCGATGTCGAAGCTGCTGCAACCGGTGCTGGCCGCCATCGCGATGGGCGTGGTGGCGCTGGTCGCGGTCTGGAGCCGCGAGCCGATCCTGGTTCCGAGCCTCGGTTCGGCGGTGTTCACGCAGATCTTCTCGGCGCGCGAGCCGAGTGCGACGTTCTACAGCGTCGGGATCGGCCAGGTGGCGGGCGTGGTCGGCGGCCTGTTCGGCGTCACCATCGCGTTCGCGGCGTCGGCGCCGCCGTTCATGGGTGACCATCCTCTGGTCTATGCGCGGGTGGTCGCGGTCGTCGTCGCCGCGATCGTGACGGCGGCACTGATGATCCTGCTCGGCGCGGTCAGCCCGGCGGGCGGCGCGACCGCGCTGGTGCTGGCGCTCGGCGCCGAGACGCCGGACGTGGCAGGCGCGGTGCGGATGCTGGTCGGGATCGCGGTCGCGACGGGGCTCGGCGAGGCGGCGCGGCTGGCGGTGCTGCGCACGGAGCGTTGAGGACTGCGACGCGGGTCTCCGGTCCGCGGGCAGGCGGTCGCGCGACGGTTCGGCATCCCGATCAGGGGCGTCATCGCCGCATCCGAACCTGAGCAGGCTCCCCGCTCCCGTATCGATGCGCCTGCCTCGCCCAGAAGAGCGGGTCCGGGATTGCAGCGGCTGGCGTCGATAACCTATCCCTCGACTGTTTCGAGGACCGTTCGAAATGATCCGGCGTCACCTCCAGCTTGAACAGTCCTGCCCTGTCAGGTAACCCGCTTTCTGGATCCATCCTCGAGAACATCGTGGCAAGACTGACGAACAAGACTTGCGTCGTCACCGGCGCCGCACGTGGGATTGGCCGCGCCATCGCGGCTCGTTTCCATGCCGAGGGCGCCGTCGTCTTCGCCACCGACATTGACGAAGCGGCAGTCTCGGCAACCGCTACCGAAATCGGATGCCGCTTCGAACCGCTCGATGTCCGTGAGGAAGCCGATTGGGTGCGGCTCGCGAAGGTCGTTCCTGTGGCCGACGTCGTGGTCAACAATGCCGGCGTGACAGGCCTCGAGGCGGGTCTGAGACGCCATGATCCGGAACATGCCAGTCTCGCGGACTGGCGCGAGGTCCATCGGGTCAACCTCGATGGCACTTTCCTCGGCTGTCGCTACGCGATCGGCGCGATGAAAGCCGCCGGGCTCGGTTCGATCATCAATATATCCTCCCGCTCGGGGCTGGTCGGCATCCCCGGCGCAGCGGCTTATGCGTCCTCCAAGGCGGCGATCCGCAACCACAGCAAGACGGTGGCGCTCTACTGCGCCCAACAGGGCTGGAGGATCCGCTGCAACTCGATCCATCCGGCTGCCATCCTGACGCCGATGTGGGAGGTTATGCTGGGTACCGGTCCGGACCGGGAGACCAGGATGCGCGCGCTCGTTGCAGATACTCCGCTGAAGCGGTTCGGGCTTCCTGACGAGGTCGCGGCGATCGCCCTGACGCTCGCCTCGGACGAGGCGACCTATGTCACCGGGACGGAGGTGAACATCGACGGCGGCCTGCTTGCCGGGTCCGCCGCGTCGCCCGGCTGACTGCGTTGGCGGGCGTGGTCGATTACCCCTGCCGCTCTTCTACCTGGAACGGTGGCTGTCCAACGACTTACCATTCACCAGTCGCGGAGATGGAGTCGATCTCGTAGCCGATCTAGACGTAACCGGGCCTACCGACGATGACCGGAGTTGAGCTCATCATCCTCAACGCTCAAAGAAGCCGGCCTCCGCCAGCTTCGTGTGTGGCCACTTGGACAACGGGTCGGCTTCATGGCCAACCAGATCGATTCTCATCTTCTTACAATTTGAGCTTTTCGAGCAGCGGCCCGGGCTCGTGCGCGTCTCGGAGTGTGCTCCATCACTGGCCAACACTGGTCTCCGGGATCGCTTACTCACGGTAAGCACAGCCGTTGTCAGTTCCACCAAGAAGCCAGCCACCCCATCGAGGCTGTTGCGGCAATCCGAAGCGCTGCTTCTGTGATGCGAAATCCCCGGCGTTCGCCGACGTGCGCATACGCGAGTGTCGCTCGACCGGCCCAGATGATTTCGCGGCGGCGTTGGCCGAGCGTGCGACGGTTTGGGCAGGGTCGGCGCCAAGCGCGTGGAACACCGAGCTTCACGGGCTCATTCGTAATTCACTCTGTTTTACCGTCATGCCGAAAATGCTACGGTCAGCCGCCGTGGCTTGAGGCGAGGAGGACAGGATGGCGGGACACGACGGACGGCGCGGCGGCGGTATCGTGCGATGACCAAGCGGATCATCCTGAACGCGTTCGACATGACCTGCGTGTCGCACCAGGCGGCCGGCACGTGGCGGCATCCGGACAGCCGGGCGTGGGACTACAACACGCTCGACTACTGGACCGACATGGCGCGCACGCTCGAGCGCGGCTGCTTCGACTGCCTGTTCATCGCCGACGTCGTCGGCGTCTACGACGTCTACCGCGGATCGGCCGAGGCGGCGCTCGCCGACGCGGCCCAGGTGCCGGTCAACGATCCGTTCGCCGCCGTCTCGGCGATGGCGGCGGTGACCGAGCATGTCGGCTTCGGCCTCACCGCCGCGGTCACGTTCGAGCCGCCCTATCTGCTCGCGAGGCGGCTGTCGACGCTCGACCACCTGACGCGCGGCCGCGTCGCCTGGAACGTCGTCTCGTCCTACCTCAACAGCGCGGCGCTCAACGTCGGGCAGGACCGGCAGATGGCGCATGACGAGCGCTACGACATGGCCGACGAGTACATGGAGGTCGTCTACAAGCTCTGGGAAGGATCCTGGGAGGACGGCGCGGTCCGGCGCGACAAGGCGAGCGGCGTGTTCACCGACGCGCGCCTCGTCCACCCGATCCGGCACGAGGGTCGCTGGTTCAAGGTGCCGGGCTTCCATCTCTGCGAGCCGTCGCCGCAGCGCACGCCGGTGATCTTCCAGGCGGGCGCGTCGGGCCGGGGACGGCAGTTCGCGGCGCGTCACGCGGAAGGCATGTTCGTGCTGGCGACCGGCATCGCGCAGGCGCGCGCGGTCACCGACGACATCCGCGCGCAGGCGGAGCGGGCGGGACGGGCGCCGTCGTCGGTGAAGATCTTCGCGCTGCTGACGGTGATCACCGGCGCGACCGACGAGGAGGCCGCGCGGAAATACGCGGACTACCTGTCCTACGCGAGCGCGGAGGGAATGCTCGCGCTGTACGGCGGCTGGACCGGCCTCGATTTCGCGCGGTTCGATCCGGACGAGGAGCTGCGCGCGCTCGAGAACGACAGCCTGCGCACGACGCTGCAATCGCTCGTCGCCGATGACGGGCGCGGCTGGACGGTGCGCGACGTGCTGCGCGAGCGCAGCATCGGCGGATTGGGACCGGTGCTGGTCGGCGGTCCGCGCACGGTCGCGGACGCGCTCGAGCGGTGGGTCGACGAGGGCGGGCTCGACGGCTTCAACCTCGCCTACGCGATCACGCCCGGCACGGTCACGGATTTCATCGACCACGTGCTGCCGGAGCTGCAGCGACGTGGGCGCGCGCAGACCGCCTACGCGGAGGGCACGTTCCGGCAGAAGCTGACCGGGTCGGCGGACGGGCGGGTGGCGGCGACGCATCCCGCGGCCGCGTTCCGCGGCGCCTATGCCGGACGGGAAAGCGTCGCCGACGCCACCGGCCCGTCGAACTTCGCGCGCCCGGCCTGACGCGCGCGACCGGCGTCGCGCGGCCGGCGTCGACGCGCGGATCAGCGCAGTTCGGCGGCGAGCGTCGCGATGGGTGCTGTCGCCGGCGTCGCCCGCGCGCGATCGCGGCGCCCCGCCGGCCTGCCGGGCCCGTCCACCATGCCGCCGGCGGCGATCACCGGCAGGCAAACCGCATCGCGAGCCGCCGCGTGAGCGGCAGCATGGGGAGATTCAGAGCACTTCCCGATCCGATTGGACCGGGACGAGTGCTCTAGCTCTCTGATCAGAGAGCATTTCCTGTCGATCAGACCCCGTCGGATCGAGAAATGCTCCAGATCAACCGCGCCGAGATCAAAGACGCCGCGATGTCCGCCCGCCTCGTCGCCCTGCGCGACCGCTGCGTGAGGCCGGCGGCTCGGCCGGTTCGGCTTCGGCGCGGTCGGTCACGCTCGCGCTTTCCGGATGACGGACGGACCCTCCTGGAGGCCGATCCGGTGGGGCGATCACGCCCGTCGCCCTCGGGCGCGAAGATGAACCGTCTCCGGCGGCGCGGCGGCGCCCACGGTCGGGCGATCGCGTCGCCGATCGAGACGACCAGGCCTGACAGTGTTGAGCGGTTCGCCCGGCGCGACGTCCTTGCTTGATGGCTCGACGGGGATACGGGCCGCCGATGGAACCCTGCCTCGGAACTGCTGCGCCGTCAGCTCGCTCCGTCGTGTTGCCGAAACATGCCACGGCCGGCCTGCCTCAAGGCGCGATCATCCTCCCTGGCCACCGACTGCCGAAACGGATCCGCGCCATCCACACGACAAGCAATGCAAGCGGTGCCAGAGCCGGAACAAACAGCACGTTCGACTGTAGCAGCCAGGTCGGGAAAAGCTGGGGCTGCCCCAGGAAGAACGATGCTGACGCAACGAAGAGCGCGAGGCACATACGCCATAGATGTCTTGCGACGCGGTGCGAGCCGGATAGGCCTCCGCGCATCAACATGCGCCCATCCAGGCAGACACCCAGTGTCACCAGCGCCGCGAAAACGATCAGCGGGTGATAATCCTGCCCGTCGACTTCGGCGTTCGCACTTTGACTGCCGATCCAGATCAGCCAGGCGCAGATCGCGACGCCCAAGATCCCGACCGACATCGTCGCGGCGTCAGTCGGCCCGGGACCGCCCGTCCTGCGACGAACGGTCGTCCACGCCGACAGCACGAAATAGGCTGTGGAAACACCGGCCGCGATGTTGAGACGTTGCGGCAGGATCGGGGCCGTGATGGTGCCGATGCCAGCCACGACGAGCATGGATGCGACGAAGACTCTGCCCGCAATCCTATGCGACCTGCCGCCTTTGGGGGCGATCGCGGCGGCGAAGCCGGAGACGAGACCGGTGATACCGCCGCCGACATGCAGCGCGAGCGCGGTGTCAGCGGTCGCACAGACCCACCACGGACTGCCGGCCGGAACGTGAATGTGCATCGCGTCGGTCCTTCACGCAGTATCGGGCTCGGTGGTGCTTCCTTCCGCCTGCGCGCCCTCAACGACTACGAAAGCCGTTCGTGGGTCGACGCCCGGTTCTCGGGTGGCCGTATCCACGACATACATGATGGTTCAGGCTGACCATTGTCTACTTGTGATCGAGTCGCTCGACCTGTCGTCATCGGTCGCTCACGTCAGGTCGTCGTCGAGGCTTCGGCCGATCGGTCGGAGGGATCGGGGGGCGGCGGCGAAGCGCCCGACAGGAGCGCGAGCGCGTCGAGCCGGGCGGTTCCGCGCGCCGGGTCGGCTCGCGCCGCGCGGTGGAAGAACAAAACGACGTCGACGCGCCGCGCGGACCCATGCGTGCCGGCGGCGTCGGTCGCGCCGAGCCCGGGCGAGCCGAGGCCGCCGGCGTTCGAGACCGCGGCGGCGAGGTCCGGCGTCGACACGCCGGCCATCGGCGCCTGCACGATCGGCAACGACAGGCCGAGGCGATCGAGAACGGACATCGGGACCTTTCCATCGGGCGGCGAGAGGCCGGCGACGCCGCTCAGGAACGCTGGGTGAGGATCGAGATCAGGGTGAACAGGCGGCGGGCGGTCTCGTGGTCGATCTCGATGCGGCCGGCGAGACGGTCGACCAGCACGGCGGCGGCCTCGTCGTGCACGCCGCGGCGCGCCATGTCGATCGCCTGCAGGCGGCCGGGCACGTCGCCGGCGATCGCCTGGTCGTAGCTGTCGACGATCATCTGGTAGTCCTTGAGCAGGCGCCGGAACGGCGTCAGCGACAGGACGTGGGCGCGAAGCGGCGTGTCGGCGCGGTCGCGCACGTCGAGGACGAGGCGGCCGTTGTCGAGGCCGAGATGGAGCCGGAACGGGCCGGCGAGGTCGGCGGGCGCGAAATGGGCGGTCGCGTGCAGGTCGCGGAGGGCCTGCTCGCAGTCGCGCTCGGCGAACGCGCTCCGCCCCGGCATGTCGGTCGCCAGCACCACGGCCAGCAGCGCGTCGGGCCGCTGTTCGGACACCGAGGGGAGGCTCGCGGGTTCAGTGCTTCGCGAGGGCGGCGTCGAGTTCGGGGATGGCGGTGAAGAGGTCGGCGACGAGGCCGTAATCGGCGACCTGGAAGATCGGGGCGTCGGTGTCCTTGTTGATCGCGACGATGATCTTGCTGTCCTTCATGCCGGCGAGGTGCTGGATCGCGCCCGAGATGCCGACCGCGACGTAGAGGTCGGGCGCGATGATCTTGCCGGTCTGGCCGACCTGGTGGTCGTTCGGCACGTAGCCGCTGTCGACCGCCGCGCGCGACGCGCCGATCGCCGCCCCCAGCCGGTCGGCGATCGGGTCGAGCAGGCGGAAGTTCTCGCCCGAGCCCATGCCGCGGCCGCCCGACACCACCACGCGCGCCGCCGCCAGGTCGGGCCGCTCGCTTTGCGACAGTTCGGCGCCGACGAAGCGCGACGCGCCGGCGGTCGCGGTCGCGGCGGCGGGCGCCGACACCGTCTCGACCGGCGCGGCGCCGCCGCCGTCGGCCCCCTCGCCGTCGGCCCCCTTGCCGTCGGGGCGGTCGGGTGCGGCGTCGAACGCCGCCGCGCGCACCGTCATCACCTTGATCCGGTCCGACGACCGCACGGTCGCGAGCGCGTTGCCGGCGTAGATCGGCCGCACGAAGGTCGACGCGTCCTCGATCGCGATCACCTCGCTGATCGGCTGCACGTCGAGCAGCGCCGCCACCCGCGGCATCACGTTCTTGCCGACCGCGGTCGCCGGCGCCACCAGGTGGGTGTAGCCGGGCGCGAGGTCGACCAGCAGGGCCGCGAGCGGCTCGGCCAGCGCGTGCGCGAACACGGCGTCGTCGGCCCGCAGCACGCGCGACACGCCGGCCAGGCGCGACGCCGCCGCGGCCGCCGCACCCTCGGCGTCGCCCGCCACCAGCGCGTCCACCGTGCCCCCGAGTTGCGCCGCGGCCGCCACGGCCGCGCGCGAGGCCGCCACCAGCCGCCCCTCCGCATGGTCCACCAGCACCAGCACCGCGTTCCCGTCGCTCATCTGTGGTTCTCTCTCAAGTGAAGGATCGCAAAGGCGCCGCCTTTGCCTTGGGTGAAGGATCGCAAAGGCTACGCCTTTGCTGGGGTCCAGGGGCAAAGCCCCTGGCCTTTGCCGCGTCGCCGTCAGATCACCTTCGCCTCGTCCCGCAGCTTGGCCACGAGCTCGGCGACGGAGTTGACCCGCACCCCCGCCTTGCGGGTCGCCGGTTCGGCGACCCGCAGCGTCGACAGACGCGGCGCGACGTCGACCCCGAGGGACGCCGCGTCGATCGTCTCGAGCGGCTTCTTGCGCGCCTTCATGATGTTCGGCAGCGACGCGTAGCGCGGCTCGTTCAGCCGCAGGTCCGTCGTCACGATCGCCGGCAGCGACAGCGACACCGTCTCCAGCCCGCCATCGACCTCGCGCACCACCGTCGCGCGCCCGTCGGCGAGCTCGAGCCGGCTCGCGAACGTGCCCTGCGACCAGCCGAGCAGACCCGCCAGCATCTGACCCGTCGCGTTCATGTCGTCGTCGATCGCCTGCTTGCCCATGATCACCAGCCCAGGCCGCTCGCGGTCCACCAGCGCGCGCAGGATCTTCGCCACCGCCAGCGGCTCAGGCGCGTCCGCCCCCGCCACCGTGACCAGGATCGCCCGGTCGGCGCCCATCGCCAGCGCCGTCCGCAGCGTGTCCGCGCATTGCGGCACACCCACCGACACCGCCACGATCTCGCTCGCCCCGCCGCGCTCGCGAAGACGCACCGCCTCCTCGACCGCGATCTCGTCGAACGGGTTCATCGACATCTTCACGCCCGCCAGCTCCACACCAGAACCGTCCGAGCGGACACGCACCTTCACGTTGTAGTCGACCACGCGCTTGACTGGAACGAGAAGCTTCATCGGACACCTCCGCCGGGATCGGGTCGGGACGCGGGAGACTAGGCCGGTCCGCCGCGTAGGGGAATTTCGCCAGGGGATCCCGGACCACCCGGGCCGTTATGGCAACGTCATGAAAGTTTTACGGTGCGGCGCCGGACACACGTTCTAGAGACGTCGAGGTTTCGTGAGCTGCGGAGGAACGCTTGAGCGACGCGTCTATCGGAAGCCCGTTCTCCGTCGTCGACAAGCCGGGGACGGAACAGAAACTCAGGCGTGCGACGCCGGCGATCTTCGGGGTGATCCTGGCCGGCGGCCTCCTCAACGCGATCCTCAACCTGCACGGCGACATCGCGGCGGTGGGGTCGTCCACGGTGGCGACCGGCGCGATCGTCATGCTCGGTCTCGCGCTGCTGATCGCGCTCGGGTTCGAGTTCGTCAACGGGTTCCACGACACCGCGAACGCGGTCGCGACCGTGATCTACACCAGGAGCCTGCCGCCGCTGGTGGCGGTGATCTGGTCGGGCTTCTTCAACTTTCTCGGCGTCATCACCTCGTCGGGCCTGGTGGCCTACGCGATCGTGTCGCTGCTGCCGGTGGAGCTGATCCTGCAGGCGGGCAGCAGCGCCGGCTACGCGATGATCTTCGCGCTGCTGATCGCCGCGATCATCTGGAACCTCGGCACCTGGGCGTTCGGCATCCCGAACTCGTCGAGCCACGCGCTGATCGGGTCGATCCTCGGCGTCGGGCTCGCGAACCAGCTGATGGCGCCGGCCGGCGCCGCCACCTCGGGCGTGCAGTGGGACCAGGCGATCAAGGTGATCAAGTCGCTGCTGTTCAGCCCGATCGTCGGCTTCGCGCTGTCGGCGCTGCTGCTGCTGGTGCTGCGCGCGGTGCTCGGCCGGGCGTCGGGCCTGTTCAAGGCGCCGGAAGGCAACAAGCCGCCGCCGCCGCTGACCCGCTTCCTGCTGGTGCTGACCTGCACGGGCGTGTCGTTCTTCCACGGCTCGAACGACGGCCAGAAGGGCCTCGGCCTGATCATGCTGATCCTGATCGGCGCGGCGCCGACCGCCTACGCGCTGAACCGGTCGATGTCGGACAGCCAGACGCCGCATTTCGTCCAGGCGGCGAACGCCGCCGCGGGCACCTTCGGCACCCACGCGAAGGGGGCGCCGGACGTGGCGCCCGACGCCGCCCGCAAGACGCTCACCGACGCGCTGGCCAAGAAGTCGCTCGGCGGCCCGGACATCGCCGCGGCGGAAGCCGCGCTGGCGCGCGACATCGCGCACCAGGTCTCGAGCTACGGTTCGATCAAGCGAGTGCCGGCGAGCGCGGTCTCGAACATGCGGAACGACATGTATCTCGAGAACGAGGCGATCCGCCTCGGGCCGAAGGAGGGCGCCAGCTATTCCGGCGGCGACGCGGCGTCGCTGAAATCGTTCGGCGGCATGCTGACCGCCGCGACCCGCTACATCCCGGTGTGGGTGAAGATCTCGGTGGCACTGGCGCTCGGCCTCGGCACGATGGTCGGCTGGAAGCGGATCGTGGTCACGGTCGGCGAGAAGATCGGCAAGACGCACCTCACCTACGCGCAGGGCGCGTCGGCGGAACTCGTCGCGATGGGCACCATCGGGCTCGCGGCGCAGTACGGCCTGCCGGTGTCGACGACACATATCCTGTCGAGCGGTGTCGCCGGGACGATGGTCGCGAACGGGTCGGGGCTGCAGAAGAGCACCATCATCAACATCTGCCTCGCCTGGGTGCTGACGCTGCCGGCCGCGATCCTGCTCTCGGGCGGTCTGTTCTGGCTGTTCCGCCACGTGTTCTGAGCCCACCCGGCGCGCGGCCGGACCGAAAATGAGATTTCGCCGCACCCCGCATCCGTGTCGAACGACGCGCCGTAACCGGTCACAGCGACGACGTGGCAGGGGCGAGGGCAGATGCGGGATCGGCACCAGGGTGCGCATTCGAGCGTAGACGTCGCGGGCGTCTGGTTCGAGCTCGAGGAACTGCGGCGCCTGCAGGCGATCGGCGTCGCGGACATCCGCGTCGAGATCCTCGCGACCAACGTCGCCTACGAGGAAGTGGTGCTGTTCCGGCGCGGCGGCTCGCCCGCGCCGATCCTGGCGACCCTGCACAAGGCACCCGACGGAGACCTGGTCGTCACACGCCTCGACGACGCGCGCCTCGCGACACCCGGAACGCGAACCGCCTTCGCGACCCTCGACGCGACCCTGCCGGTCCTGCGGCGCATGCTGCGACACTGAGGAAGGCCAGGGCGCTGCCCTGGACCGGCCAAGGGCCCGAGGCCCTTGGATCCCAGGAGTTAAGGAAAACCCCGGGCTCCGGTTGCGCGGACATCGATGGTGAGGCCCGGGGTTTTCCTTAACTGATGGATTGCAAAGGCTCAGCCTTTGCCGGGGTCCAGGGGCAGAGCCCCTGGCCTTCCCTCACGGCACCAGCGCCGCCAGCGGGCCGAGCCAGGGGGCGTAGCGGCGCCAGGCGTCGGGGGGTGGGGGCCTGATGGGTCCCCTCACCTGCCACTTGCTCGGGGTGCGGACGAGGCGCGGGTTCCGCTCCGGATGCAGGCAGCGTCCGTCCCACGGCAGGCCGCAGGCGGCGAGGAGGGCGGGGATCGACCGCTCGGGATCGGCGACGAGGGTTTCGTAGCGGATCTCGTGGACGCGCGCCGGAGGCAGCACCTCGCGCCAGTGATCGGACAGGCGGTCGATCGCGCGGACCGTGCGGACGAGGGCGTCGCCGCCGGTCGGAAAGTCGAGGTGGCGGTTGAACGACGTGCGGTGGATCGAGAGCGCGACGTCGATCGGGGCGCGGCGGCAGAGCACGAACGTGGCGCGGGGGAGCGCGCGGTGCACGAGGCCGGCGTGGAAGACGTTGAGCGGCATCTTGTCGGTGACGCGAGCGGCGCCGGGACCGATGGCGCGGAGCAGCGCGAGGTAGTCGGACGCGGCCTGGGCGTGGGCGGCGGGATCGTCCCAGGCGGGGTGGTCCGAGGCGGGGTCGTCCCAGGCGGGGTGTCCGGCCTCGCGTTCGGTCCAGAACGGCAGCTCGCCGCCGCCGGCGACCGACGGGTGCGACGAGAGGATCTGCTCGACCAGGGTGGTGCCGGAGCGGGGCAGGCCGACGATCAGGATCGGGGTGGGGTCATGGTCGCCGGTGGGCGGCGCGGCCATGGCTTCGGCGTCGGAGCGGGCGTCGGAGCGGGCGTCGAAGCGGGCGACGAGGCGCGCGACGCGTCGTTCGATGGCGTCGGCGACGGCCGGGACGCTGCGGCCGCGGATCGCGTCGGCCCGGCCGAAATGCGCCATCGCGGCGCCGGGATCGCCGAGATCGTCATGCGCCTTGCCGAGCGCGAGGTGGAGGCGCGCGCGGGCTTCGGGGTGGAGGTCGGGACGGGCGGCGGTCGCGGTCATGCGGGCGACGAGAGCGGCGTCGGCGGCGCCGATGCGGCGGCAGCGGACGAGGTCGTAGAAGCTGCCGGCATAGTGCGGCGAGGCGGCGGTGACGCGGGCGTAGCAGTCCCA
Organism: Acetobacteraceae bacterium; assembly: GCA_965199345.1. Lineage (GTDB taxonomy): Bacteria > Pseudomonadota > Alphaproteobacteria > Acetobacterales > Acetobacteraceae > CAXTPV01. Next base: position 862,586 of record CBDARA010000002.1, on the reverse strand, counting down.
GGCCGCGTCGAGACGGCCGGCATCGGCGAGGAGCTCGCCGAGCGTGTCGGTGGCTTCGAGATGGTTCGGATGGGCGTCGAGCAGCGCGCGCAGCCCGCGCTCGGCCTCGGCCGGGCGGGCGTCGGCAAGGTCGAGGCGGATGGCGGCCAGGCGCGACAGCGCGGTTTCGGGCCGGGTCGCGGCGGCGCGGCGATAGGCGGCGAGCGCGGCGGCGCGGCGGCCGAGCATCTCGAGCAGAGCGCCCTCGCGGAAGGGTGCGTCCGCCCGCGCGGGATCGGACGCGGCGGCGCGCCGAAAGGCGGCGAGTGCCGCGTCGGTGTCGTCGGCCGCCTGCAGGGCGACGCCGAGCCGGACGGCGGCGAGCGCGAAGCCGGGATCGGCGGCCAGCGCCGCGCGCAGGGCGTGCGCGGCTTCGGCGTAGCGTCCGGCGGCGAGCAGCAGGGCGCCGAGATCGTGATGGATCGCGGCGGCGTCCGGCGCGGCCTCGGCGGCGGCACGGAGACAGGCGATCGCCTGCTCGCGTTGGCCGGCGTCAAGGGCGGCCCGCGCCTGCGCCAGCAGCCGCGACACCGCGTCGGCCTGTCCGGGATCTGTCGCCGTCATGACAGTGACATCATTTTTTCACGCCGGAGCGGAGCGACCGTCAGCAAGTCGTCAGGCGACGAGGGTATCTCCTGCCCGTCCGGCCGGAAAGCGGCCTGGTCGATCCCGCCCGGCGGTTCCGAACTTCGCCTTCCGCCGCGACGGGTTCGGCCTTCTCGAGGAGAAGAACTTGAAGAGAATGCTGAACCAGTCGCTCGCGAGCGCGCTGGCCCTCGTCTTCGCCGCGCCCGGCTATGCCATGGCCGCCGACAACCAGACCCGGACCGTCGGGCCGCAGCTGAACGGCTCGATCGTCGCGTCCGACAACCAGCTGCTGACGCCGGCCGGCAAGACCATCATGCTCGGCTCGCCGGTGCGCGCGAAGGCGGTCGCGGTCAACCCGAACACGGCGACCCACACGGCGGCCGTGCTGCTGATGAGCGCCGCCGAGCCGGTGATCGTGTTCGACACCCGCACCGGCACCGTGCTGCAGCGCTACGTCCCGGTGACCGACACCAACGGCACGTTCGCCAACAGCACGACGGGCTCGTTCAACGGCATCACCTATACGCCGGACGGCTCGAAGCTGCTGTTCAGCCAGGACAGCAGCAACATCCAGGTCGCCAACGTGAACGCGATGAACGGCGAGCTCACGCCGTCGCAGGTGATCCCGGTGCCGGCGCCCAACAACCCGAACCTCTACACGCCGGGCACCGCCAACCCGGGCGGCCTCGCGATGCTCGACGACAATGACGGGCTGGTCGCGCTGAACGCGAGCAACGCCGTCGGCGTCATCAACCTGCAGACCGGCGCGATCACGTCGCAGATCCCGGTCGGCAACGCGCCGACCCACATCGCGGTGTCCGGCAACCAGGTCTACGTCACGAACGAGGGCGGCCGCCCCGCGACCGCGTCCGACTTCACGACGCTGTCCGACGGCACGCCGATGGTCGCCAACAAGACGACGGGCGCGGCCACGACCGGCACCGTGTCGGTGGGCAACATCACGACGCCGAACGCGCCCGTGACCACGATCGATGTCGGCCTGCGCCCGGCCGGCCTCACGGCCGCGAACGGCAAGGTCTACGTCGCGAACGCCTTCAGCGACACGCTGTCGGTGATCGACACGACGACGAACACGGTCACGCGCACCATCCCGGTGGGCGTGCCGCTGATCAAGAACGCGTTCGGTGCGGGTCCGAACGACGTCGCCGTGGTCGGCAACACCGCCTACGTGACGCTCGGGGAGGCGAACGCGATCGCGGTGGTCGACCTCACGCAGCCGGACGCGTCGGCGGTGATCGGCTACATCCCGACGCTCTACTTCCCGACCTCGATCAAATACGATCCCTCGACCAGACAGCTCGTCGTGTCCGACGACAAGGGCACCGGCGCGCAGGGCTCGATCGGCACCGCGCACGGCGTCGACGGCTTCAACACGCACCAGGACACCGGCACGGTCAGCCTGATCAAGATCCCGAACTCGACGCAGCTGCTCGCCGACAGCCTGCAGGTCGTCAGCAACAACGACTGGACGTCGAAATACGCGACGCTGGCCGACCCGAACCCGAACGCGGCGCCCGTCGCCGTGCCGTTGAAGATCGGCGAGCCTTCGCTGATCAAGCATGTCTGGTACATCATCAAGGAGAACCGGACCTACGACCAGATGCTCGGCGACGTGACGCAGGGCAACGGCGACGCGGCCATCGCGGTGTTCGCCGGCAACGTGCCGAACCAGCACGCGCTGATCCAGCGCTTCCCGCTGCTCGACAATTTGTATGCGCCGAGCCGCCAGTCGGCGGACGGTCATCCGTGGACGATCGAGGCCGGCTCGTTCTACTCGAACGACATCCAGTCGCCCGACTGGATCCGGTCGTATCCGGGCGGCAACGACAACGACGCGCTGACCTTCACGCAGAAGGGCTACATCTGGACCGACGCGGTCAAGAAGGGCCTGAGCGTCAAGATCTACGGCGAGTGGAGCGACGGATCCGTCGTCGCGAACAACCCGGCGACCGGCGCGCCCTACACCTGGGCCGATTTCTACAACACGTCGCTCTACGACGAGACCAACGGCGCCCAGGGCAGCAACGTCGTGCCGCCGAACAGCGACAGCGAGAAGTCGCAGATCCCCGCGGTGAACGCGCTGCTCGATCCGCACTACCCGTCGTTCAACCTCGGCATCCCCGACCAGTACCGGATGGACTACTACCTGACGGCCTTCGCGGCGCAGGACGCGGCCGGCCAGGTGCCGGACCTCACCGTGATCTGGCTGCCCGACGACCACACCAACGGCACCACGACCGGCGATCCGCTGCCGAACAACTACGAGGCCGACAACGACCTGGCACTCGGCCGCCTCGTCGACACGATCAGCCATTCCGACGTCTGGAGCAGCTCGGCGATCTTCGTCACCGAGGACGACAGCCAGGACGGCGTCGATCACGTCGACGGCCATCGCGAGCCGGCCTACGTGATCAGCCCCTACGCGGTCGCGCCGCAGTCGGCGAATGTCGGCAAGGTCATCGACACGACCTACACGGTCGTGAACATGGAGCGGACGATCGAGAACATCCTCGGCCTCAAGCCGATGACGCAGTTCGACCGGATCGCGACGCCGATGTTCAACGCGTTCCAGAACACGCCCAATGACGCGCCGTTCACGCACGTGCCGGCCAACACGCCGCTCAACATCGGTCCGGGCGGCACGCCGATCCCGGGGACGGGTCCGGCGAACTACACGATGCTGAACAAGAAGCTGCCGCCGTTCGAGCAGGCCTGGGTGCTCGCGTCCGACCGCGTCATGCGCCCGAACATGACCCACGCCGACATCGTGGACGAGAACTTCCTCAACCACGTGATCTGGTATTCGGCGACGGGCTGGCACCGTCCGTATCCGGGCGACAAGACGCTGCTTTGGCCGGCCTCGTTCCACAACGTCGTCAAGGCGAAGGACAGCGACGACGACTGATCGACACGCAGCCGGAACCCGGTCGGGCGACCTCGCCCGACCGGTGTCGTCGAACGCACGAGCCCGCGCCCCGTCCGGACCGGACGGGGCGTTTCTCGTCGGCGGGCACGACGGCCGGCGCGGCGTCGGTCGCGCGTCCGTCTGGCCGCCGACGACCGGAGCAGCGCCTCGACGGCATCGAGTTCGGGCCGATCGAGCACGAGGGCGCGCGCCGGGAAGACCTGGCGCACTCTCGCGATGCACGCCGCGAGCGCGCCGATCATCGCCGGATCGATGCGCTGGTCCGCCTCCGACAGCCGGCGCCGTCGGCGCAGCGTGTCGAGTTCGGCGAGGAGATCACGAAGACCGGGATCGTCCGGCCCTGCGCGGAGCCAGAGACGGAGAATGTCGACGGAGGCGAGCAGGCCGGACGGGCGGCAGGGCTCGGAGGCTGGCATTTGGACCCTCGTCAGGCATTCCCCCTGTCCCATCGCCGTCGCGGTCCGTCACCTCATGATGACGCGGACGCCGCAGGTGGCCGGACCGCGCCGCCGGGGCGAGCGGTCCGGGAGGATCAGTCGTCCTCTCGCGGCTCGGCGGGGGTCTCGGCTTCGGCCTGGCCGGGCGCCTTGTCCCGATCGGGCGCCGGGGTCTCGGGCTCGCCCTTCTGCGGCTTGCGGTCGAGGATGTAGGGGCCGGCGTGGTTGAGGCGTTCCGTCATGGCGTCGTCCTTCGCGTGACAGCCCTCCGGTGCGACGGGCCGACGCACCAGGGAAGACGGCGGCACCCACATGGCCCTCCCCCGCCCGGAACGATCACGCGCCGGCAACACGACCCCGGCATGCCGGGTGGGCGAAGGAAGGCCAGGGCTCTGCCCTGGATCGAGTTTTCCTTTGCGCACGCGCGAAGGGGCCCGACGGCGAGGGCCGCTGCCCTGACGGGCGCGCAGCGCGCACGCGCGACGGGTCCCGTCCGGCGTACAAGGGCAGAGCCCTGGCCTCCCGTCACGACCGCTCATCGGCCGCGACGCTCGTCTCCGGCATGAGCATCGCGAACATGACGCAGCCGAGCGTGGCCGCGGCGGCGAGCGCGAGCCAGGCGGCGCGGTAGCCGCCGCAATCGTCGTGGGCGAGGCCGGCGAGCAACGGGCTCAACGAGGCGCCGATGCCCATCGTGGTCGCGACCAGGCCTTGCGCGAGATTGAAGCGTCCGGTGCCACGGGTGATGTCGGCGACGATCAACGGCACGAGCACGCCGTAGATGCCGGCGCCGACGCCGTCGAGGATCTGCACGCCGACGAGCCAGGCCGGCGCGTGACTGAACGTGTAGAGCACGCCGCGCACCGGCAGGACGAGAAAGGCGGCGAGGAAGATCGGCTTCCGCCCCCAGCGGTCGGCCTTGCGGCCGACGAGGAGCGCCAGCGGCAGCATCACGCCCTGGGCGGCGATGATGCAGAGCGACATCAGGCCGTCGGCGAGACCCGGCTGCCGCGCGGCGAGCTCCTGGCCGACGAGCGGCAACATGGCCGCGTTCGCGAGATGGAACAGGAACACCGACGCGGCGAGGACGCGGAGCGGCCTCGAGCGGAACAGGAGGGCGAGGCCGGCGACCTTGCCGTTGTCCGTGCCGACGGCCGCGTCGAGGCCGCGGGCACGCCGGTTGTCGATCGCGGCGGCCGGGATCGACAGCGTCGCGGCGACCGCGACGGCGGTGAACACCGGCACCAGCAGGAAGATCGCCCGCTGCGACGCGAGCGTGCCGACCGCGCCGACGGCGAGCGCGATCGCGATGTTGCCGGCATGGTCGAAGGCGCTGTTGCGGCCGATCCGGCGCGACAGCGCCGCGCGCGCGGTAAGGCCGAGCGTCAGCCCGGTGACCGCGGGCGCGAACACGTCGCTCACCACGCTGATCAGACCGTTGCTGAGCGTGACGGCCCAGAACGACGCCGTCGCGTAGAGCACCAGCGACCCCGCCGACAGCACGAGAAGGGCGGCGACGATCACGCCGCGACGCGCCGTGGTGCGGTCGATGAACGCGCCGGCCGGCGTCTGCAGCACGACGCCGGCGAGACCCGTCGCCGCGCCCATCAGGCCGACATCGGCCTGCGTCCAGCCGTGCCGGCTGGTGAGATAAACGACGAGGAACGGACCGAGCGCACCGCGCACGTCGGCGAGCAGGAAGTTCAACGCGTCGAGCGACGCCGGCCGGTAGGTCATGGTGCTGCGGCGTGTGTCCGTGGACAGGCCAGGGGCTTTGCCCCTGGCCCGCGGTCGGGAGCCATCGCGCCTGCGCGATGGGCGCCCGTCAAGGCGGCGGCCTCGACGATCCATCCAGTCATTCGAGCGCGGCGCGTCGTTGTCTCGATAGGGTGGAGCGGCCGCCTGACGGCAGCCGCTCCCGTTTCAACGACAGGGTTCGTTCGTCGCGGGATCGCTCGCGCGCTCGGTCAGCCACAGGTGGTCGGGCGTGCCATTGTCCATGAATTGCACGATCGAAGCCCCCGCGGAACTCGACTCGTTCGACACGCCGAGCAGCAGGCCGCTGTTGCGGTTCTCGATCTTGAACTGCCCGTTACCCGTGTCGATGAAGGTCCATTGCTGGCTGGCCGCGCCGGTGTCTGCCTCCTGATCCACCGGCGTGCTTTCCGCGATCGAGGCACCCGGCACTCCGAGCACGAGATGGCTCGACAGATTCAGCAGCTCGAAATATCCCGCGCCGGCATCCTCGAGTTCCCACAGGTTCGACGCGGCACCGTCGTCGGCGGCCTGCTGCACGGCTGTTCCCGGGCTCGATGCGCCGCCCGCGACGCCGGCGAGCAGCCCGCTGTTCACGTTCGCGAACTGGAACACCGGCCGGCTCATCGCGCTGAGCTCGCTCAGCCCCCAACCGGTCCCACCGCCAGCGTTCGGCGCGACCACGCGGATCTTCGACGTGGTCAGGGCCGGAAACACGATCCGGGTCAGCCCGTTCGGAACCGGTTCGGCGTTCAACCGGTTCTGCTGCGGGATCGTCAGCCAGTCCGTGCCGTTCCAGTACTGGAGGTCGTAGCTTGCCGGCACACGCACGCCGCCGCCATCGTCGTAGAAGTTCAAGCGGATCTCGCGCAGCGTCACGGGGCGCTGGAAATCGACCCCGTAGTCGTCGGACTGGTTGGGCGACGCGTAGGACGTCCAGCGGCTGTCCTCGGGAATGCCGACGCGATAGACGATGCCATCGATGCCGTTGAAGATGTTGTCGTTGGCGAACGTGTAGCTGGCGATCGGCTGCGGATCTTCGTTGTAGCGCTGGGAGTTGACCGCGAAGTCGACCAGACCGCACTTGTTCGACTGGGTGAGCGCGGCTGGCACCGCGAGCGTGACGGTTCCGATCGTCGCGCGATGGGCCGCGAGCTTGCCGTCGACATAGACGCGAAGTCCTCGCCCCTGTCCGTAGCGCGCACCGGTCCGGTCCCAGATCACCGACACGTTGTGGCCGTGATATGGCGCATTCTCGAGTGCGAAATACGGCCAGCTCGCCGGCGCCAGCGGCGACACCGCGAGCGTGTTTCCCGGCTGCCCGCGGAGGCCGATCAATCCGGAGATGACGTTGTCGTCGAAGGTCGAGTGATTGTAGTCCTCGCTGTGATCCGGCGTGTCGTAGATCCAGTCCGCCGCATCCGCATCATGCGCTTCCGCGACATAGGGTGCGCCGTTCTTGAATTGCGTCGCCGCGTAGGTGTGCAGCAGGTTGACGTAGTCGGCATCGGTGAAGAAGGTCTGTGCCGGGTAGTCGATCAGGAGATTGGCGAGGCCGGTCAGGGTCTGCGACGTTTCATAGGGCCATGACGGTCCGTCCCAGTGGCAGCACGACGCGTCCTGATAATCGAACCAGCGGCTTCGCCGTTCCGCGGTCGTCGGACCGTAGGCGGCGGCGAAGCCTTGCGGGTCCTTCAACTCACTCAAGGCCACCGCATCCGCCGCCGTCGGCAACTCGAACATCCACGGGACGAAGCCTTCCTCCTCCCGCGTATCGAGCAGCGCCATCGTCGGATTGTCGGCCAGCGGAAGATCGTAGAAGAACTGCCGCGTCGGATCCCAGAGCGTCTGCCGTGTCGCCCGTCGCAACCTCGTCGCCGCGCTGTCGTAGTCGTCGGCGACGTCCGGCTGTCCGATCATCGACGCGATGTCGGCGATCGCCCGTGCATCGCCATACTGGTACGAATTGATGGTCGGCCGGTAGCCGGCGCCGCCGTGATACGGATCGTTGGACTCGTAGGACGCCGGGGAATACTCCGTCGCGTCCCAGACCGGATACTGCCAGTAGAGGCCGAGCGTCGGGTTGAAGTGACTGTCCCAGCCCTGATATTGGCGGATCAGCGAGGGCAGCTCGCTCGCGGCGAACGCGATGTCGCCGTGCGCGAGGAACGTCTGCCAGACGGCCGTGCCGATCCAGAAGCTGTATTCGTGCGCCCAGTCGGCGGTGTCGGGGTTGTCATCGTAGGTCTCCGGCTTTGGGAACTGGCCGGGACCGCCCAGCCAATAGTTGATGTTGTCCTTGGTGTACTGCTGGTTGCGGAGCCAGCGGCCTTCGATCGTCTGATGTCCGGCGGCGGCGTCGACGCCGCCATAGGGCGCCCCGTAGGTCACCGGCTGGAGGAACTCGGTCGAGAGCCAGCCGTAGATCGGGCTCGTGTAGACCAGGTGTTCCTTATAGGTCTCCCACCGATAGTAGTACACCTGCTGGATGTCGGCGTCGGGCACGTCGAGAAACGGGATGTTGGCTTCGAACCAGGGCTGATCTGCAATGTCGCCGAGCAAGGCGGCGTGATTGAGAAAGGACGTTCCGCCTGGAGCCGCTCCGGGATACGGGTTGGTCGGGTCGATCGCGCGCGCGGGCGCGGACGCGATCACGATGATTGCAGCGGACGCGTGCAGCAGCAGCCGGCTTCGCATGGAACGTTTTCTCCCAGATTTTTCGCAACCAAACGACCAGATACCGCGCGGGGTCAAGCGTCCTTTCGCGCCCGAGCGTATGCTCGGAATGCGGAGTCGGGAGTTGTGCGGCGCGTCAACGCGGATGCGGCGACCCGTCCATTCGGCGCACCTGCAAGGCTGAGATCCCCGTCCGGCCTTGCGTTTCGAGGGCAAGCGCGCGCGTGAAGCCCTGCCCGGTTGCAACGACCGCATCAGCTTCGCCGAGCATGTCGCCGGCGCCGCCGCGCTCCGCCGCGAAACATGTCGCCACGGGATCGACGGCGTCATCTGCAAGCGCGCCGACGCCCCATCCGGGCCGGCCGCTCACCCGCCCGGCTCGAGATCGAATGCCAGAGCCGGGGAGATTGGTCGCCGGAAGTACATCAGGGATCCGGTTGCGGCGGAACCGACCCTTCGATTGAAGGTCAGACTGCGACGGGGTGCGTGCGTCGATCGCGTGATCGAGGCTCGACTGACGGGATCCGAGGGACGACTGTCCCTAGCAAGGCCCATTTTGCGTGCGCGACGTAGTGGTGGGCGGCAGGCAGAAGATCGATCTGCCATGTTTGGTTCGGCATGCTGCTCGGATTGATGGCTCGGGCGGACCGACGAGCGGCAGAATGTCGGGGTTCCCCGCGACCATCATGGCCGACGCGAAGTTCGGCAGCTGTTCGCGGACCTCATCTGGGCCAGCGGCCACCAGCCGCGGCGGAGGGCCGGACACGTGACGGCGTCGGGACCGACGTCAACGAACGGAACGGGCTTGATCCTCAGGCCATCCACACATCGGAGCTCGCCGTCGGTTCCCTTCGCGCTCGCGCGAAGGGAACCCGTTCAAGGACAGAGCCGTCGCCTATCCTTCCACACCCGCTTCAGAACGCCGCGATCAGTCCGACGCCGGCGACCATCAGGGCGGCGCCGAGGGCGCGCAGTGCGCTGACCGGGTGCTGCGGCATGCGGAAAAGGCCGAACTGGTCGATGGCGATCGACATCAGCAGATTGGCCGAGATGGTCAGGCCGGCGAACGGGCCGGCGCCGACCTTGTCGACGAAGAGCAGGCCGGCGACCACGGCGAGGCTGCCGATGACGCCGCCGAGGGGCGCCCACCAGGGCATGGCGGCGAGCGAGGCTTCGGACGGCAGGGGACGCGGCAGGCAGAAGAACACGGTCGCGAGCACGGCGACGATGGGCAGGAACGACACGGTGCTGGCGAGCCAGGGGTTCACCATCGATTGCCGGAGCGCGCCGTTCATCGGTGGGCCCCAGGCCTGCAGCAGGCCGGCGATCAGGATGAGCGGGTAGATCAGGGTGTTCGGCATGCTGGTCTCCTTGGAGGGGGGCGTCAGGCCAGGACGACGGCGAGCAGCGCGAGCGCGAGGGCGGGCGGCATGGCGCGCAGGCCGACCCTGAGGAAGCGGCCGAAGCCGACCTCGATGCCCTCGCGACGGAGGGCGACGAGCCAGAGGATGGTCGCGAGCGAACCGGTGACCGAAAGGTTCGGGCCGAGGTCGACGCCGACGAGCAGGCCGTCGACGACCCGGGTCGGCAGGTGCGCGCCCCGCGCGGCCGCGCTCGCGACGAGGCCGGCGGGCAGGTTGTTCATGAGGTTGCAGGCGAGCGCGAGCACGGCGCCCGACGCGAGTGCGGTGAGGCGCGCGGCGGACGCGGCCTCGGCGGCGAGGACGCGGCCGAGCGCCGCGACGATGCCGGTCTGCGCGACGGCGTCGACCAGGACGAAGAGGCCGGCGACCAGCGGCAGCACGGCCCAGGAGACGCCCCGGAGCAGCGGCAGCGGCGAGGTGCGGCGTCGGAGCGTGACGAGCAGCGCGGTCGCGGCGCCGCAGATCGCGGTCGGCAGGCCGAGTGCGGTGCCGGCGGCGGAGGCGGCGAGCAACGCGAGCGCGGTCACGAGGATGCCGGCGGCGGCGGCGATGCCGCCCGCTTGGAGAACGGGCGTGTCGATGTCGGTCGCGATGGCGGCCGCGAGCTCGGCGCGGAACAGCAGGCGCAGCACGACGAAGGTGACGGCGATCGAGCCGACCGACGCGAGCGCGAAATGGCCGAGCCAGACGCGCAGCGAGGGCACGTGGCTGCCGTAGAGAACGAGGTTCGCGGGGTTCGAGATCGGCAGCACGAAGGAGGCGGCGTTGGCGATGAGGGCGCAGGCGAAGAGGTAGGGCAGCGGCTCGGCATCGGCGGCGCGCGCGGCGGCGAGCACCGCCGGCGTCAGCACGACCGCCGTGGCGTCGTTCGAGAGGAAGGCGGTGACCACGACGCCGATCGCGTAGACGAGCGCGAACAGGCGGCCGGCGCTGCCGCGCGCGTGGCGGACGGTGTGGGCGGCGACCCAGTCGAACAGCGCCTCGCGGCGGGCGACCTCGGACAGCAGCATCATGCCGGCGAGGAAAAGGTAGACGTCGGTGCCGCGGCGAACGGCGCCGAGCGCGGCGTGCGCCGACACGAGGCCGGTCGCGAGCAGCAGCGCGGCGCCGGCGACCGCGGACACCGCCTCCGGCAGGCGGCACGGCCGGGTGATGACGCCGGCGGTCGCGAGGAAGGCGATCGCCCAGATGGCGAGATGGCTCGGCGGCGCGGTCACCATCGGCGTCCGTCGCGGTTGGGCCCGGGCCGGCGGCCGGGGCGATGTCGTTCCGGCCGGAAGCGGCGGCGGGCGACGAGGCGGGCTGCGTCGGGTCGGGCGTCGTGCCGCGCGGCGGGTTCGGGGCCGCCGGCGAAGGTGGTCGCGTGCCTGCCCTCGCCCGGTGCGGTTTCGGCGCGCCTGGCGAGAGGGTGCAGAGCGGGGTCGGCGGAGCCGACGCGGTCAGGTCGCAGCGATGGCCGAGCCGATACGGCCAACCGCGCGGGACGGGGCGCCGCACAGGCGCCGTCCCGCCATTCGGTGCCGGGCGATCGCGAGGCGAGCCGATGCGCGCGGCATCCGGCGCTCACGGCGGCGGAGACGCATGCGGACCGTCCGCGGGACCGCGTGGCGGCGCCGTCCGCGCCGACCGACGCCGACGGCGCCGGCCTGTCCCGACCGAGCGGCCGCGCGACCGGAAGTGGTTCGCTCACGCGCGTGGCCGGGCGCGACCGACGCGATGGGGCGGGGACGATCGTGCGATCCCGGCGCGCGAGCCTCTCGTGCCAAGCCCGGACGCACGCCCCACCCCGACGCCGAACCCGTTCACGTCGGCCCGGGCGGGCGTCGACATTGCGGCGCGTATGCCACGCGCGTCGACGAAGATCCGGTCGCGGGCGACGGGCGCACGCGCGCCGGCAGCCCATCGGGCCGACATGACCGATCGCGGGCTGACGCGGGCCGCAGTCCGCCGGACCGGACCCGCCGTGCGGCGCGACCGGCGGCGGTCGGCGCCGAGCGGTTTTCGGCTCCATCAATCGGGCCGTGGCCGGCCTCGCGGCGTCGCATCGGGGCGGCCGCCGGTCAGAACGGGCGACGTTCGTCCTCCTGCCGACCGGCGTGGAAGCCGGCCAGGAGCCGCGCCGCGTCGCCGTCGACGATGAGCGCGCTGATGAGCCCGGTCGACAGCAGGGCGTGCATCGCCTCGACCTTCTGCAGGCCGGCGCCGAGCAACACGACGCGCCGGCTGCGAAGGCAGGCGAGGTCGAGCGCCAGGGTGCGTCGCGAGATCTCGTGCTCCACGAGCTGTCCGCGCCGGTCGAACAGCTGTCCGAGGCTGTCGGCGACGGCGCCGAGCGATCGGATGCTCGCGAGTTCGTCGTCCGACAGCATGTTCTGGCGCCGCAGAAAGGCGCCCGCCGTCAGTTCGCCGACGCTGATCAGGAACAGGTCCGCCGAGCGCGCGAGGTCGAGCGCCTCGGCGACGCTTCGCTGCGACATCAGGACGTCGCGATCGGACAAGGTGTCGGCGATGAAGGGGACCGGGAGGAAGTGGCCCTCGCCGCCGGTCCGGGCGGCGAGCGCCTGCACGACCTCGAACGGGTTCGACGCCGAGTTCCGCGTGAGCGATCCCATCAGCGACACGAACGTCGCGCCGGGGTTCCGCACGCCGGACAGCTGCAAGGCGACCTGCTCGATCGTGCGGCCCCAGCTCACGCCGATCGTCATCGGGCCGCGGCCGAGCTGCCCCTTGAGGAAACTCGCGCCGGCACTGCCGACGGCGCGCCGCGCGATCAGACCCTGCGCTTCGGCGACCGTCGCGTCCGCGGCGGCGTCGGCGAACCCGACCGGAGGCGTCGCGATGCAGAATTCGAGCCCGTAAAGGCCGACGATCGCCTGCTCGGTCGCGAGGTCGCGCGCGGCGTCGTGCTCGATCGTGATGCTGACGAGCCCGCGGTCGCGCGCCTCGGACAGCAGCCGGGTCACCCGGGTGCGGTGCAGGCCGAGGCGCGCCGCCGTCTCCTCCTGGTTCAGCCCGGCCACGTAGTAGAGCCAGGCCGCGCGGACGATCAGGACGTCGTCGGGCTCGTGCGCGAGATCGAGCTGGATCGGCGGACGGGTCACGGAAGCGGCCATGCGGCATGCTTGACAAGTCTCGGACGCGAAGGCAACGATCCGGGCGCTGCACATATGTCGCGCAAGACGTCGATTGTGCAGCGCCGGCCAGCCGGAGGGAGGTTGGGTTCATGTCGTGCGTGCTTGGCATCGATGGCGGGACGGAGAGCCTGCGTTCGCGCGTGTTCGACCTGTCCGGGCGCTGCCTCGCCAGCGCCAGCGCGCCCTACGACACGACCTTCTCGTCCGGCGCCCGCGCCGAGCAGGATCCGGAAGCCTGGTGGCAGGCGCTCGGGCTCGCCGTGCGGCAATCGATCGTCCTATCCGGCCAGTCTCCCGACGCCGTCCTCGGCCTCGCGCTGGCGACGACGAGCTGCTCGGTGGTGGCGCTCGACGAGGACGGGCGCGCGCTGCGTCCCGCCATCATCTGGATGGACGTGCGCGCCGGCGCCGAAGCCGACGCGGTGCTGGCCACCGGCGACGCCGCGCTCGAGGCGAACGGCGCCGGCCTCGGTCCGGTCTCGGCCGAATGGATGATCCCGAAGGCGCTGTGGATCGCCCGCCACGAGCCGGAGATCTTCCGCTCGGCCCGGACCATCTGCGAGTACCAGGACGTGATGAACCTGCGGCTGACGGGCCGCCGGTCGGCCAGCCTCAACAACGCGTCGATCCGTTGGCACTACAGCCGCGCACGCGGCGGCTGGCCGAGCGGTCTGGTCCGGTCGCTCGGGCTCGAGACGTTGCTCGACAAGTGGCCGGCCGAGGTGATCGCGCCGGGGCAGCCCGTCGGCACGCTCACGCCGGCCGCCTCGCTCCATCTCGGCCTGCCGACCTCGACGACCGTCGTCCAGGGCGGCGCGGATGCGCTGATCGGCCTGGTCGGTCTCGGCGTCGCCCAGCCGGGAGATCTCGCGCTGATCACCGGTTCCTCGCACCTGCAGTTCGGCATCTCCGACCGGGCGTTCACGTGCCCCGGTCTCTGGGGCACCTATCCGGACGCCCTCTATCCCGGCCGCCACATCATCGAGGGCGGCCAGACCTCGACCGGCTCGATCATCAACTGGCTCCGCCGCCTCGCCGGCGGGACGCTCGATCTCGCGGCGCTGAACGAGGCGGCCGCCGCGATCGGGCCGGGGTCCGACGGCCTGCTCGTGCTCGATCATTTCCAGGGCAACCGCACGCCGCATGTCGACCCGCATTCGCGCGGCGCCATCACCGGTCTCACGCTCGCGCACGGCATGCCGCACATCTTCCGCGCCGTGATCGAGGCGATCTGCCTCGGCACGCGCGCGATCCTCGAGCGGATGGAGCAGGCGGGCTTCAAGGGGCGCGAGATCGTCGTCGGCGGCGGTGCGACGACCTCGCCGCTGTGGCTGCAGATCCACGCGGACACGGCCAAGCTTCCCGTGCGGGTGCCGGCCGTCGCGGAAGCGCCGGCGCTGGGCGCGGCCATCCTTGCGGCGACGGGAACCGGCCAGTTCCGAAGCATCGACGACGGCATTGCCGCGATGGTCGGCGCCGGGCGCGTGATCGAACCGCACCCCGGGAATGCGTCCCGATACGATCAGATCTACGAGCGTTACGAGCGTCTCTACCCGGCGATGAAGACGCTGCGGCCGCCGCTCGACGCTCGCTCACACCAGGAGCCATGATGCGATCAAACGCCCCCCTCGGCGAACTCTACCGGACCATGCGCCGCATCCGCAGCTTCGAGGAGCGCGTCGCCGAGCTCTACGTCCGAGGCGAATCCGCCGGTTCGATGCTGCATCTCTCCATCGGCGAGGAGGCCGCCGCGGCCGGTGTCTGCGCCGCCATGCGACCGGAGGACAGCTTCACCACGCATCATCGCGGCCACGGCATCTTCCTCGCCCGCGGCGCCGATCCCAACCGGATGATGGCCGAGATCGGCGGCAAGGCGACGGGCTATTGCGGCGGCAAGGGCGGGTCGATGCACATCGCCGACATGGCGCTCGGCCATCTCGGCGCCAACGCGATCGTCGGTGGCGGCATCCCGCACGTCGTCGGCGCCGGCCTCAGCTACAAGCGGCTGAAGAAAGACGCCGTGTCGGTCGCCTTCTTCGGCGACGGCGCCATGCAGCAGGGCGTCCTCTACGAGAGCATGAACATGGCGGCCCTTTGGGACCTTCCGGTCGTGTTCGTCTGCATCAACAACCAGTATGGCATGGGAACGCGCATCGATCGCGCGACACGTTCGATCGAGTTCGAGAAGCGCGCCGAGGCGTTCGGTCTCGCCGGCGGCATGGTCGACGGCGAGGACGTCGAGCGGGTTCTCGAGACCGCGAGCCGCCTCGTTGACGGGGCACGGATCGGGCGCCCCGGCTACATGGCGGTGTCGTGCTTCCGCTTCTTCGGACACGGCCGCATGGACAAGAGCCCCTACCGGACCGAGGAGGAAGAGGCGCTCGGCCGCAAGCGCGATCCGATCCTGTGGGCGCGGAACGCGCTGATCGATCGCGGGATCGAGACCGAGGAGAGCCTCGCCAAGCTCGACCGGGAGATCGCGGCCGAGATGGACGCGACGATCGACTTCACCGTCGCCGCCGAACGTCCGGCGACCGAGGCGATGTTCCGCGACGTGTTCGGCGTCGGCGAACCGGAGCCCGAACCGATCCGGACCCGGCTCGACCGCGTGCTCGCGAGGACCTGATGGCCGTTATCACCTACCGCGACGCGCTGCGTCAGGCGCTGCAGGACGCGATGCGCGCCGACGACACCATCGTCGTCATCGGCGAGGAGGTCGGCGTCTACGGCGGCGCCTACGGCGTCACCAAGGACCTCATCCTCGAGTTCGGTCCCGAACGGCTGATCGACACGCCGATCAGCGAGCCGTCGATCGTGGGTGCGGCGGTCGGCGCGGCGATGACCGGCACGCGTCCGGTCGCCGAGCTGATGTACGTCGACTTCCTCGGCCTGGTGATGGACCAGCTCGCCAATCAGGCGGCGAAGATCCGCTACATGTTCGGCGGCCAGATCGGCGTGCCGATGGTGCTCCGCACGCAAGGGGGCACCGGCCGTTCCGCCGGCGCCCAGCATTCGCAGAGCCTCGAAGGCTGGATCATGCACACGCCCGGCCTGCGGCTGGCGATGCCCGCGACCGCGTCCGACGCCTACCACCTGCTGCGCCACAGCCTGACGCTGCCGGATCCGGTCGTGCTGATCGAGCACAAGGCGCTCTACACGCGGAAGGAGGAGGCCGATCTCGAGCGTCCGGTCGCGCCGTGGGGCAAGGCCGCGATCCGGCGGCAGGGCGACGACGTCACGATCGTCACCTATTCCCGCATGGTCCACTACGCGCTCGACGCCGCCGACGCGCTCGCCCGCGACGGCATCTCCGCCGAGATCATCGACCTTCGCACGCTGAACCCGCTCGACATGGAAACCGTCGCCGGTTCGGTCGAGCGCACCGGCCGGGCCGTCGTCGTCAGCGAGGGCTATCTCACCGGCGGTGTCGCGGCGGAACTCGCCGCCCGGATCGGCGAGGAATGCTTCGACTACCTCGAGGATCCGGTGCTCCGCATCGCCGGCGAGGACATCCCGATCCCGGTCTCGCCGACGCTCGAATGCCTCAGCATCCCGACGAGCGCGCTGGTCGCCGACACCGTCGCGAGGATGTTCGCATGAGCGTCGAGACCCTGGCCCTGCCTCGCCTCGGCGAGACGATGGAGACGGGACGCGTCGCCGGCTGGCTGAAGAAGCCGGGCGAGCGCTTCAAGCGCGGCGAGACGATCGTCGAGATCGAGAGCGACAAGACCGTGGTCGAGTTGCCCGCGCTCGCCGACGGCACGCTCGTCGAGATCCTGGCGCCGGAGGGCTCCGACATCGACGTCGGCGCGCCGCTCTGCACGTTCGACGACGGCGCGACCCGTTCGGAACCGTCCGATCCGGGCCCGACCGGCGGCGGGTCGGGCGACGCCGTCGCGACCCTCAAAAGCGACGCCGTCGCGGCCGTCGAGACAGCCCCCGAGCAGCCGGTCGAGGCGGCGCCCGCCTACGAGGAGCGTCCTCTCCGCACCGAACCGGCGCCGGTCGCCGATCGCGGCGCGCCCGCCGGTCGCGTGCGCGCGACCCCGCTCGCGCGCCGCGCGGCACGCGCGCACGGCATCGACCTGCTGTCCGTGCAAGGTTCCGGACGGCGCGGCCGCATCGAACTGCGCGACATCCCGCGCGAGGCCGCCGCGGCGGGCGATCGCGCGCTGTCGTGCCACACCTGGGAGGCCCAGGGCGCCGGGCGCGGCACGGCGGTCCTGCTGCACGGGTTCGGCGGCGACGGCCAGACCTGGGCAGCGCTGGCCGCCGCCCTGTCCCGGCGTGGCATCCGCGTCGTGGCGCCGGATCTGCCCGGTCACGGCGCGACGGCGCTGGAGGCGCCGGACGGACAGGCGCTGATCGACGGCGTCGTCGGGTTCCTCTCGACCCTCGACGGGCCGTTCGAGCTCGTCGGCCACTCGCTCGGGGGTCCCGCGGCGGTCGCCGCCGCCCGCGCGTTCCCCGGGCGCGTTTCGCGGCTGACCCTGATCGCGCCGGCAGGGCTCGGGACCGAGATCGACGCCGATTTCGTGGCCGGCATCGCCGCCGCCGGCACGCCCGGCCTGCTCGCCCATCTGCTTCGCAGACTGGCCGTGCGGCCGCCGGTGCTGTCGGCGGCCCAGCTCGACGCGATGGCGGCGACGCTCGGCGCCGGACGTCTCGCCGGCCTCGCATCCGCCATCGTTCGCGACGGCCGCCAGACCCTCGACATCGTTCCCGAACTCGCGTCGCTTGCGGTTCCCACCCGCATCGTCTGGGGGCTCGAGGACCGGATCATCCCGTGGCGTCACGTGCTCCAGGCGCCGAGCCGGGTCGCGCTGCATCTCGTCGCGAACGCCGGGCACATGCCCCACTGGGATCAGCCGGGAGACATCGCCGCGCTCTTCGACTGAGAACGGGCCTGCGAAAACGCATGAACCAAAGCAAAAAAGGGAGACTTCCATGACCGAAGAAGTATCGCAGCAAGACGGGACGACGAGGCGGAACGTGCTCGGCGGACTGGGCGGCGGACTGGGCGCCGCACTCGGCGGCGCGCAGCTCGCGCAGTTCGCGTTCGGCAGCCGCCCGGCCGTCGCGCAGGACGGCAAGCCGGTGTCGGTCGCCGTCATCGCCCAGCAGATGGCGGCGCAGTCCGACGTGCGCTCGTGGGCCGGTTTGCAGAAATGGCTGAAAACCACTGGCCTCGACCAGAAATGGCATGTCACGCTGACCGACGCGAAGGGCGATCCCGGCACGCTCGTCAGCCAGATCGAGGACGCCATCACCGCCAAGGCCGACGCCATCCTGGTGATGTACGGCACGCTGACCGCCGCCCATAGCGCGCTCGCCGACCTCACGCGCGCGAAGATCCCGTTCTTCAGCCTCGACTCCGGCTACCAGATGCCCGCCATCGCCGACATCACCAGCAACAACTACTCGATCGGGGCGAAGAACTCGCAGTTCATGGTCGACAAGTTGCTCGGCGAAGGCAAGACGAAGGCGAACATGTGCGCCATCATCGCGAACTTCCATCACGGCACCCGCAAGCGCGGCAAAGTGATGAAGACCGTGCTGACCGAGAACGACTGGATCACGCTGGAGTCCGAGCGGGTGATCCAGTATTCGGGGTTCTACGAAACCACCCAGAACACGGTCAACGACTGGCTGGCACGCTACGGCAACGACCTCGACTGCATCTGGTGCCCCTGGGACGAGCCGGCGATGGCCGCGGCCGAGGTGGTGATCTCGCGGAAGATGCAGGACCGGATCTTCATCGTGGGCGCCGACGGCCATCCGACCGCCGTCGACCGCATGCGCCAGGCCGACTACCCGGAAGTCGCGACCGTGGCACAGGCCTTCGAGCTCTGGGGCGCCTACACGGGCTGGCTCATCAACGAGATCGTCGGCAAGGGGCGACCCAGCAAGGACGTCGTCCCTGTTCCCAGCGTCGAGTTCCCGGCGCCGCTGCTCGTCAAGGGCGTCAACCTGCCCGCGCCCGGCCGGCCGACCTGGGACGCGACCGACCTCTACTACGTGTATCGCGAGCGGGCCCTGTCCGGGATGCGTTCGTGAGTTCTGCCATGGCCGGGACCGCGGTCCCGGCCAATCTCTCGCGGTCGCTGCTGCAGGCCCGCGGCATCGGCAAGAGTTTCGGCAGCGTCCGCGCGCTCGCCGATGTCGACATGGATCTGCATCGGGGCGAGATGCTCGGGCTGGTCGGCGCCAACGGCGCCGGCAAGTCCACGCTGATCAAGATCGTCTGCGGCGCCGTCACGCACGACGTGGGCGAACTGATCGTGGACGGCGCACCGGTCCGGTTCCGGTCGGTCGCGGACGCGCTCGCGGCCGGGATCGCGGTCGCGCACCAGCATCTCGCGATCATCCCGCGCCTGACGGCGGCCGAGAACATCATGCTCGGCCGCGAGCCGCTCGGGGGTTTCCTGATCCGCAACCGCGCGCTGAACGCCGAGGCACGGCGCTTTGCGGATCAGTTCGGCGTCGACATCGACCTCGGGGCGGAATGCGAGACGCTCACGCTCGGCGAGAACAAGATTCTCGACATCCTCAAGGCGCTCGTCTCCGACCCGCGCATCCTCATCCTCGACGAGCCGACAGCCTCGCTGACGCTCAACGAGAGCAGGCGGCTGTTCGCCTTCCTCGACGACCTCAAGGCGCGGGGAATCGGCATCGTCTTCATCTCGCACCACCTCAACGAGGTGTTCGCGCATTGCGACCGCGTCGTCGTGCTGAAGGACGGGCGGCGGGTGCACGAGGGGAAGGTCGCGGAGCTGGACCCGCCGGAGCTCGTGCGCCTGATGGTCGGCCGCACCATCGAGGACA
The DNA here is from genome assembly GCA_965199345.1 of Acetobacteraceae bacterium. GTDB lineage: Bacteria > Pseudomonadota > Alphaproteobacteria > Acetobacterales > Acetobacteraceae > CAXTPV01. The sequence goes on along the minus strand of CBDARA010000002.1, from coordinate 842,761 downwards.
CCGACTGGACCAGCCACGCCGCGACCAGCGCCGTCAGCGTCTCGATCCGGGACATGCGGTTCGGCCGCCTGTCCGTGCCCGAACTGACCGTGCACCGAGGCGAGGTGGTCGGGATCGCGGGCGTGCTCGGCGCCGGCCAGACCGGTCTTCTCGAAAGTCTCGCCGGATCGCCGCCCGCGCCGGTCTCCGGGCCGCACGCATCCTGCCTCGTCAACGGCCAGCCGGGCCTGCCGAAGCGCGCGGCCGACGCCATCGCGAGGCGTGTCTACCTCGTCGCCGACGAACGCATCCGCAAGGCGCTGTTCCCCGGCCTCACGGTCGAGGAGAACCTCAACGCCGGCTCGCTCGACCGGATCTCGCGGCTCGGCTTCGTGCGTCGCGACACGGCGACCCGGCGCGCCGACGCCTCCATCGAGGGGCTCCGTGTCAAGTGCGAGAACGGTCGCCAGGACATCATGCAGCTGTCCGGCGGCAATCAGCAGAAGATCGTGTTCGGGCGCTGGCTGACGCGCATCGATGGCAAGGGCGATCCCTTGTTCCTGCTCGACAACCCGACCGAAGGCGTCGATGTCGGCAGCAAGGCCGAGCTCTACGCGCTGATCCGCACGCTGGCGCGCCAAGGTGCGTCGGTGCTGATCAGCAGCGCCGAGTTCGCCGAGCTGATCGCGCTCTGCGACCGCATCTACTGCATCACCCAGAACTCGGTCGGCAGATGCCTGTCGCGCGCCGAGTTTTCCGAGGATCGCCTGCTCCTGGAGGTGAGCTGACCATGGGATCGACCGACAGCGCCGCCACCGGCACACCCCGCACGGCGAGCCAGTCGCGGCCCAGATGGACGGCGATCGGCGCGGCGCTCGCCGCACGCTACGGCACGGTCGCGGCCGCGGTGCTGATCTTCGCGGTGTTCGCGCTCTGCAGCCGCAAGTTCGTCGCCGTCAACAACATCAGCAACATCCTCGTGCAGATTTCCGTGCTGATGATCATCTCGTCGGGACTGACGGTCGCGGTTGCGAGCGGCGAGTTCGACCTTTCGGTCGGCGAGGTCGCCGGGCTGTCGGGCGTTCTCGTCGCCGGCCTGCTGGTCTGGGCCAAGGTCCCGGTCGCGGTCGCCATCGTGTTGCCGATCCTGGCCGGCGTGGTCATCGGCATCGTCAACGGCCTGCTGGTGACGAGGCTGCGCATCCCATCCCTGATCGCGACGCTGGCGATGGGACCGATCGCGCTCGGCCTGAACTACGCCTACACCGGCGGCGATTCCATCTACGCCTCGATGCCCGACAGCTTCTACTACATCGCGAGCGGGCTGATCTTCGGCATCGTCCCGGTCCCGATCGTCATCGCGCTGGTCGTCGTCGCGGTCTTCTACGTCCTGCTCAACCGCACCCGTCTCGGTCGCGGCGTCGTCGCGACCGGCGCCAACATCCAGGCCGCGCGCCTGTCCGGGCTCGCCGTCAATCGCTGCCGCATCATCGCGCTGTCGCTCTCGGCCTTCGGCGCGGCGATGGGCGGCGTCATGCTGACGGCACGTCTCGGCACCGGCCAGCCGGGTGCCGGATCCGCCTATCTGATGGACAGTCTGACGGCGGTCTTCCTCGGCATGACCGCCTTCCGGCCCGGCCGGGCGTCGGTCGAGGGAACGCTCGTCGGCGTGATCATCATCGGCATGCTCGACAACGGCCTCAATCTGCTCGGCGCGCCGTTCTACCTGCAGAACGAGGTGCGCGGCGTCGTCATGATCGCGGCCGTCAGCCTCGCCGTGCTCAAGGGCGAAATCAGGTTCTTCTGAAACGCGACCAAAGGGGAGGACGCACGTGGGGAAAACCGCACTCGTGACCGGTGCGAGCCGGGGCATCGGACGCGCGATCGCGATCGGCATGGCCGGCGCGGGCTTCGACGTCGTGCTCAACGACATCGAACGGCAGCGCGACGCGCTCGGTGCGGTTCGGAACGAAATCGAGGCCAAAGGCCGTCGCGCGTTCCTCGCCGTCGCCGACGTCAGCCGGAAGGCGGACGTCGCTGCCATGGCCGAGCAGGCGATCGCGGCCACCGGTCGGATCGACGCGGTCGTCAACAATGCCGGGATCCTGATCTCCGCCCTCGTCGAGGAGCTCGGCGAGGACCAGTGGGACGCGGTCCTCGACGTCAACGCCAAGGGAACGTTCCTCGTCATCCAGGCGCTGCTGCCGCACATGCGCGAGCGCCGTTACGGCCGCATCGTCAACATCGCCTCCATCGGCGGCAAGCAGGGCGCCCCCGCGCAGGCCCACTATTCCGCGTCGAAAGCCGCCGTGATGGGCTTCACGCGCGTCCTGGCGCAGGAGGTCGGCGGCTACGGCATCACCGCCAATTGCGTCTGCCCCGGCATCATCGTCACCGACATGGGCCGCACCAATTTGTCCGACCAGGCCAGCATCGATCGATGGACGGGTGTCACCGCGCTCCGCCGCCTCGGCGAGCCCGAGGACGTCGCCGGCGCCGTCTGCTTCCTCGCTTCCGACGATGCAGCCTTCATCACCGGTCAGTCGCTCAACGTGGACGGCGGGATCGTGTTCAGCTGAAGCGCGGCCGGGCTCGGGACGCGTCGGGGCGCGAACCCGCGCTTACGTGGCGGTAACCATCACGGACCTAGGCTGCCTCCGGAGGCTTGCCGCAGGAATGCGGCGCGGCCACGAAAGGGAGGCAGATGGAGCCGATGGTCGATCGTCTCACGATAAAGGCGAAAACACTGCTCGCGTTCGGCGTGATGATCGTCCTCCTGTGCGTGCTCGGCATCACCGGCCTCGACCGGCTGCGGACGATCAACGCGCGGGCCGCCGACATCAGGGACCATTGGCTGCCCAGCACGGGTCTCCAGGGGCAGGTTCTCAGCGCGATCCAGGAGATCCGTCTGACGGAGGCGCGCTATGCGTTGGCGCTCGACGACGGCGATCGTCAGCAGATCAAGCGCGAGATGGCGGCGGCAAGCCAGACGCTGGACCGGCTCCGTGCCGAATACGGCCACCTGATCCATCGCGGCACGGCCGACGCGCGCCTGATGCTCGACTTCGATCGAGCCTGGGCCTCGCACCTGGCCGCGGTCGATCGTGACATCGGACCGGGCGGTGAGCCCGAGAACCTGTTCGGCGACGAGGAAAACCGAAGCTACGCGGCGGCGTTCGACGCCTCCAGATCCGATCTCGACCGCAACCTTCGCGAGGGCCGGCTGGCCGCGAGCGTCGGCGCCTCGGTCTACGGGCCGACGAAGCGGTTCCTTCTCTCGGTGCTGTGCGTCGCCGTCGCGATCGGGCTCATCCTCGCCGCGGCGATCGTCGCGAACGTCTCGCACCCGATCCGGCGCCTGACGGACGCCATGCGCCGGATCGCCGATCAGCGGCTCGACACCGCGATCCCGGGCCTGCGCCGCTCCGACGAGCTGGGCGGCATGGCGGCGGCGGTGCAGGTCTTCAAGACGGCGATGCTCGAGCGCGACCGGCTGAGCACCGAGCAGGAGCGCGAGCACGCGAGCCGGGAGCGGAAGGCCGAGCACACCGAGGCGCTCCTCCGCGCCTTCGAGTTGCAGGCCGGACGGATGACCGGTCTGCTCGCCGACGCCTCGGCCGAGCTCGAGGCGATGGCGGGCCGGATGAAGAGCGCCGCGCAGGAGACCGACGGCCAGGCGGGCGAGGTCGCGTCCGCCGCGGCGACGGCCGGTTCCGGCGTGCAGGCGGTCGCCGCGGCGGCGGAGCAGCTCACCGCCTCGGTCGCGGAGATCTCGCGCCAGATCGAGATCTCGTCGGCGCTGACGCGACGTGCCGTCGAAAAGGCGCGGCGGACCGACGAGACGGTGGGCGATCTCGCGAGCGCCGCCGACGACATCGGCCGTGTCGTCCAGCTCATCTCGCAGATCGCGGGGCAGACAAACCTGCTCGCGCTCAACGCGACGATCGAGGCGGCACGGGCCGGCGACGCCGGGAAAGGCTTCGCCGTCGTCGCCTCGGAGGTGAAGAACCTGGCTGCCCAGACGACGACCGCCACCGGCGAGATCACGTCGCAGGTCGGCGCGATCCAGGCGGCGTCGCGGAACGCGGTCGCCTCCATCAGCGAGATCGCACGCACGATCGAGGATCTGGGCGATGTCGCCGCCGCGGTGGCGACCGCGGTCGATCAGCAGGGGGCGGCGACGCGGGAGATCGCGCAGAACGCCCAGACGACGGCGGGTGCCACGGGTGTCGTCGCGTCGAAGATCTGCGACGTCAGCGTGTCGGCCAACGACACCGGCGCCGCCGCGACCGCCGTCCTGGTGTCGGCATCGGGGCTGTCGAGACAGGCGCACGACTTGTCCGACGAGGTCGCGCTGTTCCTGCAGAACGTGCGGGCGGCCTGACGCACGCCCGACCTGGCCGAGCGTCGTCCACGCGAGGAGGCCCGCACAGGAGGGGCGCGCGATCCGGGCGCCGTCACGGGCCGCGGCGTGACGGAACCGAACGCGGTCGCTCGGAGACCGTGGTCGCGCGCCGACCGGCACCGTCCTCGAAGCGGCCAGCCGAGAGAAGTCGCCTCAGACACGGGGCGCAGTCCATCGAGGAGCAGGTCGAACATCCGGCGCAGTTGGGTCCCGTCGGTCGAGGTCGCCGTCGTCAGGACCGCACCTGCGAGGGTCAGGGTCACGTCGTCCGGATCGACGTCGCGCCGGATGGTGCCGTCAAGGCCACCTGCCGATTGACGGATCCGTCACCGTAGAACTGGGCCGTGTCGATGTGGTCGACACCGAGCTCGATCGTCAACCTGCGCCGCGCCGATGTCGGACCCGGCCTCAGCGCCGAGGGCGACCAAATCGTCGATCTCGACGACCAGCTGGCGGTGATGATCGCCCTGCGGGACGAGGGCAAGATCGGCGCCATCGGCCTGAGCGCCGTCGACCTGGGCAGGCTCCACCGCGCGCTTCCGGCAGGGATCGCCTGCGTGCAGAACGCCTACAGCGTGCTCAGCCGGGTATCGGAGGCGCTGCTCCAGGTCTGCCTGGCGAACGGCATCGCCTGGACCCTTCTATCCCCTCGGGGGCGGCGCGATCGGCGGCCCCAGGGTGGTGGACCAGCCCGGAGTGCAGGCGATTGCCGCGCGGCTCGGCATCGCGCCGATGCATGTCGGGCTCGCCTGGCTGCTTCGACACGCGCCCAACATTCTGCTGATCCCCGGCACGAAGAGCATCGTGCATCTCGAACAGAACCTGGCCGCCTCGCTGGCGGCGCTGGACGAGGAGGCGATGGCCGCCCTCGACGCGCTCGGCGCGTCCACGCTCGGCGGCCAGCCGCCTCGGTGAGGGTCGGTGCTCGGTCTGTCGGTCGCGGCGATCATAGTTGCGATCGCGAACGCTCTCGTGTCGTGGGCGGGGTCGCGAACTGGAAACGGCCGCTCGGACCTGGCGTCCGACGCCTCCGGTCCTGCGATCTTGGCTGAGGGCGCGACCGCTCCAGGACAGGCGTTCGCATCCATCCCGCGCGGTGTCGCGACGGATTGCGACGGCGCAGGACCGACTGTCGTCGACGATGTCGATCGGAGCGCGGCGATCGCGACGCGCTTAGAGCAACCCCGTGTGGACCCGACCACGTCGTGATCCGGTCCAGATGAGGCAAGTCGCTCTCTCGACTGAGTTTCGGGAGCACGACGTTCAGCCCCAGCGCATTTTTCGATCAGACGCAGTCGTCTGATCGAAAAGAAATGCTCTCTGATCAAAGAGGTAGAGCTTTTCGCGATCCGATTGGACCGCGAAGTGCGCTAGCGCGACAACAGACCGTTGAACAAGGTCGAGCCGTACAGCACGATCGCGCGGTCGATCGGCACGCGCGCCGCCCGGGCACGCAGCTCGTAGGCCGCGTTGATGGTCCACAACAGCACCTGGCCGGCGATCAGCGGATCGACCGGCCGCATCGATCCCTCGCTGATGCCGTCGATGATCAGGCCGGCGATGCGGCGGGCGATGCGGTCGGAGGTGTCGATGATCCCGCGCCGGAGGTTCTCCGGCAGCGACGGCAGCGCCGTGGTGCGAAGCAGCGGCGTTTGATCCGCGAGCTGCACCGCGAGCAAGGCGGACAGCATGGTCGCCAATTGATCGAGGCGGCTGCCGCCACCGGCCAGCGCGGTCCCGAGCGCCCGGCCGATCGCCGCATGGCTGCGCTCGAAACACATCAGCACGAGATCGTCCTTGGCCTCGAGATGATGGTAGAAGCTGCCCTTGGTCACGTTCAGTTCGGATGAGATCTGGGCCACCGACGTGCCGCGATAGCCGCGCTCGTTGATCAGCCTGGTCGCGACGCCGAGGAACCGCTCGCCGGGATCGATGACGTCATCCTGGCGATCGCCGCGCGCGGCGTCGGTCGGCTGCAGGGAAAAGCCGCCGCCGCGCGAGATGCCGTGCTCCAGCAGGTCGACGAAACGCTGCTGGACGCGCGCGTGTTCGTCCGGGTCGTAGCCGCGCAGCCAGATCGGCAGGTTGTAGAGGTTCTCCAGCAGGACGTGCGCCCGCATGGTGCTGCGCAGCCTCGCCTCCTCGCCGCCGCTCGCGTCGAAGAACGCGCGCGCCCGCCTGAAGATCGACACGTAGCGGTCGACCAGCGGCGCCCGGACCGGATCCTCGAGGGCACGCAGATCGCTGAGCCGGACGACAGGGCGCGTCATCGCCCGCCCGGTGTCCTCCAGCGCCGCGAAGTGGAGCGAGACCAGCCGCCTGATCCTCGACGAAAGGCCACGCTCGGCACCCGCTTCGTCGATCTGCCACGCCAGCAGATCGAGCGCCCGGTCGAAACAGGCGGCGGCGAGATGCTCCTTTCGCCGGAAGTAGTATGGCACGCTGGTGCTGCCGAGACCGCTCAGGTCGCCGACCTCGGCGAGAGACAATCCCCTGACGCCGCGCTCGTTGATGAGCGCGGACGCCGCATCGATGATCAGGCTGCGCTTGGCTTCGAAGCGGGGCGTGCCGTTGGCGCGTGAAGAGCCGCCGGCCGGCAGGCGGTCGCTCGATCGTTGCGAGTCGTCGCGCATTTTCGGTCTGGATTCCAGCTCGCGGTATGCTTAGGGTGCAGCCAAGCACGCCGCACGGCGGGGTTGGGGGGGCTGATGGACTTCGCGCTAAGCGAACGACAGACCTTTTTCAGGGACAGGGTACGTCAGTTCATAGCCCAGCACGTGCGGCCTCGTCACGATGAGTATCGCGAACAGATCCGATCGGGCGAGCGCTGGAAAGTGCTGCCGATCATCGAGGCGCTGAAGGCCGAGGCGCGGTCGGCCGGGCTTTGGAACCTGTTCATGCCGCCGTCCGGTCAGGACGCGGTCGACGACAGCTTCGTCTTCGAGGGCGAGCAGCTCACCAATCTCGAATACGCCCTCTGCGCCGAGGAGATGGGCCGCCTGCCCTGGTCGGCCGAGCTGTTCAACTGCTCGGCGCCCGACACCGGCAACATGGAGGTCCTGCACCGCTACGGGACCGCGGAGCAGAAGGCGCAGTGGCTCGGGCCACTGATGCGGGGCGAGATCCGCTCCGCCTTCCTGATGACCGAACCCGACGTCGCGTCGTCCGACGCCACCAACATCCAGTCCACGATCGTCCGCAACGGCCAGGGCTACACCATCAACGGACGCAAATGGTGGTCGACCGGCGCCGGCGACCCGCGCTGCCGGCTGGCGATCGTGATGGCCAAGAGCGATCCCGACGCCGAGCGTCATCGACAGCAGAGTATGGTGCTGGTCGATCTCGCGAGCGAGGGCATCCGGCGCGAACGCATGCTGTCGGTGTTCGGCTACGACGACGCCCCGCACGGGCACGCCGAGTTCGTGCTCGACGACGTGCAGATTCCGCACGGCAACATGATCCTGGGCGAGGGCCGCGGGTTCGAGATCGCGCAGGGCCGCCTCGGGCCGGGGCGCATCCATCACTGCATGCGCACGATCGGTGTCGCCGAGGAGGCGCTCGAGGCGATGGCGAGGCGCCTGGTGTCCCGGGTCGCGTTCGGCAAGCGGATCTCGGACCATTCGGTCTGGGAGGAGCGCATCGCGCGCGCGCGGATCGACATCGAGATGTCGCGCCTGCTCTGCCTCAAGGCGGCGGACGTGATGGACCGGCATGGCAACAAGGCCGCGCGCGACGAGATCGCGATGATCAAGGTGCAGGCACCGGCGATGGCGTTGCGCATCCTCGACGACGCGATCCAGGCGCATGGCGGCGCCGGCGTGTCGGAGGATTTCGAGCTCGCGGCCGGCTTCGCCGGCATCCGGACGCTTCGCCTCGCCGACGGGCCCGACGAGGTCCACAATCGCGCGATCGCCCGCTCCGAGTTCGCGCGCTACGCCGAACATGCGGCGCCGCGACCGACCCGCCACTGAGCCCCGGATGAACGCGGACGGCCTCGACGAAGCGGCACTGACGCGCTGGCTCGCGGCCAACGTCGAAGGCTTCGCGCCGCCGCTCGCGGTCGAGAAGTTCGCCGGCGGCCAATCCAACCCGACCTACCGGGTCGACGCGGCGAGCGGCAGGCTGGTGCTGCGGCGAAAGCCGTTCGGCCCGCTGCTGCAATCCGCCCACGCGGTCGACCGCGAGTACAGGCTGATCCGGGCGCTGCACCCGGCCGGGCTGCCGGTGGCGGCGCCGATCGCGATCTGCGCCGACGAGAGCGTGATCGGCTCGATGTTCTACGTCATGGAGTTCGTCGACGGCCGGGTGTTCTGGGACGGCGCGCTGCCCGATCTCGAGCCCGCGTCGCGGCGCGCGGTCTACGAGGCGGCGATCGCGACGCTGGCGAGGCTGCACGCGGTCGATCCGGACGCGGTGGGACTGGGCGGCTTCGGCAAGCAGGGCAACTACTTCGCCCGCCAGGTGGAGCGCTGGACGACCCAGTATCGGGCGGCGCAGACCGCCGAGATCGACGCCGTCGAACGGCTGATCGAGTGGCTGCCGCGCACGGTGCCGGAGCAGACGCGCGTGTCGGTGATCCACGGCGACTACCGGATCGACAACCTGATCTTCGCGTCCGACCGGGCCGAGGTGCGCGCGATCCTCGATTGGGAGCTGTCGACGATCGGCGATCCGCTGGCCGACTTCGCCTATTTCGCGATGAACTGGTCGGTGCCCGCCGACGGACGTTCGGGACTGGACGGGATCGATCACGCCGCTTCGGGCATCCCGACGCTCGACGAGGCGGTGGCGCTCTACTGCGACGCGACCGGACGCGACGGACTGCCGAACCTGCACTGGTATTTCGCCTTCAACCTGTTCCGTCTGGTCGGCATCACCCAGGGCATCCGCAAGCGCATCGCGCTCGGCAACGCGTCGAGCGCCAGCGCCGAAACCTCGGCCAGCCGCGTGGTGCCGCTCGCCGAAGCCGCCTGGCACCAGGCGCTTCTCGCGGGCGCGGCATGACGGCGATGTTCGACCTCGCCGGCAAGGTCGCGGTGGTGACCGGTTCGTCGCGCGGCATCGGCCGCGCGACCGCCGAGGCGCTGGCGGCGTGCGGGGCGCGGGTGGTGATCTCGAGCCGCAAGCAGGAGGCCTGCGCGCTGGTGGCCGACGCGATCAACGCCCGTCACGGCGAGGAGCGCGCGATCGCGGTCGCGGCCAGCATCTCGTCGAAGGACGCGCTCCGCCATCTGGTCGACGAGACCGAGCGTCGCCTCGGGCCGATCGACATCCTGGTCTGCAATGCGGCGTCGAACCCCTATTACGGTCCGCTCGCCGGCATCAGCGACGACCAGTTCCGAAAGATCCTCGACAACAACATCCTTTCCAACCACTGGCTGATCGGCATGGTGGCGCCGTCGATGATCGAGCGCCGCGACGGCGCGATCATCGTGATCTCGTCGATCGCCGGCTTCGGCGGGTCCGAGACGCTCGGGGCCTACGCGATCTCGAAGGCGGCCGACTTCCAGCTCGTCCGCAACCTCGCCGTCGAGTACGGCCGCCACAACCTGCGCGTCAACGCGATCGCGCCCGGCGTCATCCGCACCGATTTCGCCCGCGCGCTGTGGGAGGATCCGGACGCCGAGGCCGCGCTGAACCGCGCGAACCCGATGCGGCGCATCGGCGAGCCGGCCGAGATCGCCGGCGTCGCGGTGTTCCTCGCCAGCGCCGCGGGCGCCTACGTCAACGGCCAGGTCGTCGTCGTCGACGGCGGCGCCACCGTGTCGGCCTCCGTGTGATGACCGGGACCACGCGAACACCCTCGCCAGCATGGAACAGAGCATGATCGCCACAGAGCGGCACGGCACGGTCTTCGTCATCGTCATCGAAAACCCGCCGGTCAACGCGTTCGGCGCGGCGGTCCGGCAAGGCCTCGAGGACGCGCTCGACGAGGCCCGCCGCGACGACGCGGTCGAGGCGATCGTGCTGCGCGGCGCAGGGAGGCTGTTTTCGGGCGGCGCCGACATCACCGAGTTCACCAAGCCGCCGGTCGAGCCGTTCCTGCCCGAGATGCTCGACCGGATCGAGGCCGGCGCCAAGCCGGTGGTGGCGGCGGTGCACGGGACGTGCTTCGGCGGCGGGCTCGAACTCGCGCTCGGCTGTCACTACCGGGTCGCGGCGCCGAGCGCCCGGCTCGGATTGCCGGAGGTCAAGATCGGCCTGCTGCCGGGCGCCGGCGGCACGCAGCGGCTGCCCCGGCTGGTCGGCGTGCCGGCGGCGCTCGCGATGATCGTGAGCGGCGACCCGGTGACCGCCGAGCAGGCGCAGGCGAGCGGTCTCGTCGACCGCATCGTGCCCGAGGACCGGCTGACCGAGGACGCGGTCGCGTTCGCGCGCGAGGTCGCGGTGCCGGGCGGGCCTCGCCGGACCTGCGACCGGACCGTGGACGCCTCGGCGGACATGTTCGAGACGTTCGTCGCCGGCCAGGGCGGCAAGCTCCGCGGCCGCGACGCGCCGGCCGCCTGCATCGACGCGGTCAGGGCGGCGACCGAGCTCCCGTTCCGCGACGGTCTGGCGCGCGAGCGCGACCTGTTCGTCGGGCTCGCCCGCGGACGCCAGTCGATGGCGCTCCGCCACGTCTTCTTCGCCGAACGGGCGGCGGCCAAGATCGACGGCCTGCCGGCCGGCGTCGAGCCGCTGCCGGTCGGCACCGTCGGCGTGATCGGCGCCGGCACGATGGGCGGCGGCATCGCGATGAACTTCCTGTCCGCCGGCATCCCGGTGACGATGGTCGAGCGCGAGGCGGCACCGCTCGAGCGCGGCGTCGCGACGATCCGCAAGAACTACGAGCGCACCGCCCAGCGCGGCCGCCTGACGGCGGCGGGGGTCGAGGCGGCGATGGGCAAGCTGTCGCCGAGCCTCCGCTTCGAGGACCTCGCCGAGTGCGACCTGGTGATCGAGGCCGTGTTCGAGAGCATGGAGATCAAGAAGGACGTCTTCCGCCGCCTCGACGCCCTGGCCCGCGACGGCGCGATCCTCGCGTCCAACACCAGCTACCTCGACATCGACGAGATCGCCGCGGTGACCGGGCGTCCCGGCCACGTGCTCGGGATGCACTTCTTCTCGCCCGCCAACGTCATGCGCCTGCTCGAGATCGTCCGCGGCGCCAGGACCGCGCCCGACGTGCTGGCGACCGCGATGGCGGTCTCGCGCCGCGTCGGCAAGGTCGCGGTGGTGGCCGGCGTCTGCCACGGTTTCATCGGCAACCGCATGCTCGAGCCGCGCCAGCGCCAGGCGAACGCGCTGTTGATGGAGGGTGCGACGCCGGCCGAGATCGACCGGGCGCTCGTCGAGTTCGGCATGCCGATGGGGCCGTTCCAGATGGCCGACCTCGCGGGCCTCGACATCGGCTGGGACGCGGCGACCTCGTCGGGCGCCACGATCCGCGACGTGATCTGCGAGGCGGGACGGCGCGGCCAGAAGAACGGACGCGGCTTCTACGACTACGACGCCAACCGCGTCGCGACCCCGTCGGCCGAGGTCGAGGCGACCATCCGGGAGTTCGCCGCGCGCCAGGGCCACCAGCCGCGCCCGATCGGCGGCGACGAGATCCGGGAGCGGCTGCTCTACACGATGGTCAACGAGGCGGCGAAGATCCTCGAGGAGGGCATCGCGCAGCGCGCCTCCGACATCGACGTGGTCTGGGTCAATGGTTACGGCTGGCCGGCCACGACCGGCGGGCCGCTGTTCTGGGCCGACGGCGTCGGGTTGCAGGCGATCGTCGACGGGCTCGCCTCGTATGGCGACCGGCTCGGCGAGGACGCGACCATCTCGGACCTGCTGGCACGCAAGGCCGCCGCCGGGGAAACCTTCAATGGCTGAACGCGCACCCGGGCGGGCGCCCTGCCCCGCCCCCGAACCGGACACGGCACGATCCGGACCTGCGTCGATCGGGATCGGACGTCGATCCCGGGCAGGCGGAGCGGAGCGCTGAACTCGCACGACTGAAGAACAAAAAACGGAAACGGACATGTCGGACGTCGCCAAACCGAACACACAAGCCTGGTTCCGATCGAGGGAACTCGCGCACTATCCGTCGGGCGCGCAACGGCGCCTGAACCTCCTGCTCGTGGTCGCGATCACGGTCTCGCTCTACTATCAGCTCTACGTCGGCGGCGGCGTCGCGACGCTGATCCTGCCCGAGCTGCGGATGCCGTTCGACATCTTCGTGCTGATTATCGCGCTCGGCAATCTGTGCGGCGCCTTCGCGTCGCTGCTGGTCGGATTGTCCGACCGTTACGGCCGCGCCAACCTCGTCGTCTACGGCATGGTGATCGTCTGCGCGCTGACCTTCTTCGCGATCCCGGAGGCCAAGGACCTGATCACCTACGGCGTCGAATACTGGGCGCTCGCCTTCGTCGAGGGCGTGGTACTGGTCGCGACGCCGGCGCTGATCCGCGACTTCTCGCCGCAGGTGGGACGCGCGACCGCGATGGGCGTGTGGACCGTGGGCCCGGTGCTCGGCAGCCTGATGGTCAGCCTGGTCGTGACGCTCACGCTTCCCAGCCTCCACACCTGGCAGAGCCAGTACCGGATCTGCGGCGCGATCGGCTTCGTCGTGTGCGCGCTGGCCTTCGTGTTCCTGCGCGAGCTGTCGCCGACGCTGCGCGACCAGGTGATGGTCAGCCTGCGCGACCGGGCGCTGGTCGAGGCGCGGGCGCGCGGCGTGGCGCTCGCGGTGAACCTGCGCGCGCCGTTCCGGCAGCTGATGCATCCCGACATCGTGGTTTCGGCGTTCGGGGTGTCGGTGCTGCTGCTGTTCTATTACACCGCGGTGGCGTTCGGGACGATCTACCTGGTGACGATCTTCCATTGGACGGTCGCGGAGGCCAACGCGCTCAGCAACTGGAGCTGGGGCATCAACGCGCTCGGCCTGGTCGGTTTCGGCGTGCTGTCCGACCGGGTGCGGGTGCGCAAGCCCTTCATGCTGGTCGGCGGGATCGGCGCGGTGGTGCTGACCGCGCTCTACATCGCGCAGGCCGGACAGCATCCGAGCTGGGGCACGATGGTGGCGATCACCTGCGGCCAGTCGGCGCTGGTCGCGATGGGCTACGTCACCTGGATGGCGAGCTTCACCGAGACGATCGAGGCCCGCAACCCGGCGCTGACCGGCACCGGTCTGGCGATCTGGGGCTGGGTGCAGCGGATCGTCGTCACCGCGGCCTTTCTCGCCATCCCGCACGTCGTGAGCACCGTCACGCCGCTGATCTCGTCGGGACCGGTGGTCGCCGCCTACCAGCAGACGCTCGCAGCCCACGTGCCGCCCAGCCCGGCGCTGCTCGCCAAGCTGTCCGCCCTGCAGCAGGCGGCCGCGGTGTCGCCGTCGCAGTGGCGCACCTGGTACTGGATCTGCAACGCCGGCATCGTCGCGTTCGTCGCCTCGATCTTCCTGATGCGAGGGCGCTGGCGACCCGCCGCCGCCCGCGCCGACGAGGCCGCCCACGACGCCGCGGTGGCGCGCGAGATGGCGCAGCTGGCCGGCTCGGCCGCCGAATGATGAGCGGGGAACGAACCATGGCACCCCTCTGGCAATCCTCCTACCGGCCCGGACTGCGCTGGGATTTCCAGCCGCCGCCGTCCACGCTCGACGGCGAGTTCGTCCGCGCGGTCGAGGCCTATGGAGAAAAGGTGTTCCTCGAGCACGGGCGCGGCGCGCTGACCTACGCCGAGCTCGGCGTGCTGGTCGAACGGGCCGCGAGCGGCTTCCGCGCCCTCGGGGTCGGTCCCGGCTCCCACGTCGCGTTGCACCTGCCCAACGTGCCGCAATACGCGATCGCGCTGTTCGCGGTCGCGCGCGCCGGCGGGGTCGCGGTCAATCTCAGTCCGCTCGATGCGGAACGCGAGATCGCGCACAAGCTCGTCGTCGGCGAGGCGACGGTGGTGGTGAGCTGGGCCGGCCTGCACGACAAGCTGCCGCAGCGGGACGACCTCGTCGTCGTGATCGCCGGTCCCGACGATCTCGGCGGCGACGCGCCGGCCTGGCAGGGTTCCGGGCCGGTGCCCTTCGCGCACCTGCTCGCGGCGTCGGCGCCGCAGGACTGGCCGGCGGTGCAGCCCGGCGACCTCGCGGTGCTGCAATTCACCGGCGGCACGACGGGGGTGCCGAAGGCGGCGATGCTGACGCACGCGAACCTGACGGCGGCGATGTCGATCTACGACGCCTGGGTCGAGGCGGAAGAGGAGCCGGAGCGGCAAGGACACCGGATCCTCACCGTGCTGCCGCTGTTCCACATCTACGCGCTGTGCGCGATCCTGCTGCCGACGCTGCGTCGCGGCGAAACGCTGATCCTCAAGACGCGCTGGGACACCGACGACATCCTCGACACGATCGCCCGCGCGCAACCGACGGCGTTCTACGGCGTGCCGACGATGTACAACGCGCTGCTGGCCGCCCCGCGTGCCGGCGAGATCGACTACTCGTCGCTGCGTATCTGCACCTCCGGCGGCGCGCCGCTGCCGAGGGAGCTGCAGCAGGGCTTCATGCGTCGGACCGGCGTCACGCTGATCGACGGCTGGGGCATGACCGAGACCTGTTCGGCCGGCACCACGACGCCGCGGCGGAAGTCGAAACCGGGTTCGGCCGGCGTGCCGCTGCCGGGCATCGAGCTGCAGATCCGCGACCTCGGCGATCTTCGGCGCGAGGTCGGGCAGGGCGAGAAGGGCGAGGTCTGCCTGCGCGGCGCGAACGTGACGTCGGGCTACTACCGCAACGAGGCGGCGAACGCCGACTGCTTCGTCGACGGCTTCCTCCGCACCGGCGACATCGGCTACCTCGACGAGGAGGGCTACGTGTTCCTCGTCGACCGCAGCAAGGACCTCATCATCTCGAGCGGTTTCAACGTGTATCCGCGGCTGATCGAGGAAGCGGTGATGGAGCACCCGTCGGTGCTCGAGGTCACCGTGATCGGCGTTCCGGATCCGTATCGCGGCGAGATGGCCAAGGCCTTCGTCGTGCTGCGTGGAGGGGCGGCGCCGTTCACGCTCGACGCGCTGCGCGCGTTCCTCGACGACAAGCTCGGACGGCACGAACTGCCGGGCGCGCTCGAGTTCCGCGACCAGCTGCCGAGAACGCCGGTCGGCAAGCTCGCCAAGAAGCCGCTCGTCGACGAGGAGCGCGCCAAGGCCGCTGCCTCCGCCTGAACAGGATCCATCACATGCCAGCTGCCGTCATCGTCTCCACCGCCCGCACGCCGATCGGCCGCGGCTATCGCGGCGCGTTCAACGACACCCAGGCGCAGGCGCTCGGCGGCCACGCGGTGGCCGAAGCGGTGCGTCGCGCCGGCGTCGAGCCGGGCGAGATCGAGGACGTCGTGATCGGTGCCGCCCTGCAGCAGGGCTCGACCGGGACCAACGTCGCCCGCCAGGTCGCGTTGCGGGCGGGCCTGCCGCCGTCGGTCGCCGGCATGAGCCTCGACCGGCAATGCGCGTCCGGCCTGATGGCGATCGCCACCGCGGCCAAGCAGATCGTCGAAGACGGCATGACGGTCGCCGTCGGCGGCGGGCTCGAATCGATCTCGCTGGTGCAGACGCCGTCGCTCAACCGCGCCAGGGTGTTCGACCCGGAGCTCGTCGCGCGCGTCCCCGCGCTCTACATGACGATGATCGAGACCGCCGAGATCGTGGCCGAACGCTACGGCGTGTCGCGCGAGGCACAGGACGAGTACGCGCTCGAGTCGCAGCGTCGGACCGCGGCGGCGCAGCAGGCCGGACGCTTCGACGCCGAGATCGTCGCGATGCCGACGGTCATGACGGTGACCGACAAGGCGACCGCGGAGGTGTCGCGCAAGCCGGTGACGCTCGAACGCGACGAGGGCAACCGTCCCGACACCACGCTCGCCGGTCTGGCCGGCTTGAAGCCGGTGTTCGCCGACGGCCAGACGATGCAGGCGGGACGCTGCATCACCGCCGGCAACGCCTCGCAGCTTTCGGACGGCGCCTCCGCCTCCGTGCTGATGGAGGAGAAGGAGGCGTCGCGTCGCGGTCTGCAGCCGCTCGGCCTCTATCGCGGCATGGCGGTCGCCGGTTGCGAGCCCGACGAGATGGGGATCGGTCCGGTGTTCGCGGTGCCGAAGCTGCTCGCGCGCCACGGTCTCCGCGTCGACGACATCGATCTGTGGGAACTCAACGAGGCGTTCGCGGTGCAGGTGATCTACTGCCGCGACCGTCTCGGCATCGATCCCGAGAAGCTGAACGTCAACGGCGGCGCGATCTCGATCGGCCACCCCTACGGCATGTCCGGCGCGCGGATGACCGGGCACGCGCTGATCGAGGGCAAGCGGCGCGGCGCGAAATACGTGGTGGTGACGATGTGCGTCGGCGGCGGCATGGGTGCCGCGGGCCTGTTCGAGGTCGCGTGACGAACGGGCGCGCGCCGCCCCGGACGGGCTGGGACGCGGGGCAGCGCCGGGGTCGAGGAACCTGAATTGTCGACATTGATCGCGCGGCGAGACCTCGACTTCCTGCTGCACGAGGTGCTCGCGGTCGGGCGTCTCTGCGAGCGGCCCCGCTTCGCGGCGCACGACCGCGCCACGTTCGACAACGTGCTCGACAGCGCCTTCGAACTCGCCGAGGCCGAATATGCGCCCCACGCGGCCAAGCTCGACCAGCAGGAGCCGAGCTTCGACGGCACGCGCGTGTCGACCATCCCCGAACTCAAGCGCGCGCTCGACGCCTATGTCGCGGCCGGCTTCATGGGCGCGAGCTTCGCCGAACGCGATGGCGGGCTGCAGCTGCCGTTCACCGTCACCACGGCGGCCGGCCTGGTGTTCGCCGCCGCGAGCCTGTCGGTGCAGAACTATGCCGGCCTGACCGCGGCGGCCGCCCACCTGCTGCTGGCGCATGGCAACGAGGCGCAGAAACGCGTCTTCGCGCTGCCGATGGTGGAGGGACGCTGGTTCGGCGCGATGGCGCTGAGCGAGACGCAGGCCGGGTCGTCGCTCGCCACCGTGCGCACGAAGGCCGAGCCGGTCGCGGGCACCGATCGGTATCGCCTGACCGGCAGCAAGATGTGGATCAGCGGCGCCGAACACGATCTCGCCGAGAACATCGTCTGCCTGGTGCTGGCGCGGCTGCCCGACGCGCCGGCGGGGGTCAAAGGCATCTCGCTGTTCATCGTGCCGAAATTCGTCCCCGACGCGGACGGCAGGCCGGGCGCCCGCAACGCGGGGCTGCGGCTGATCGGGCTCAACCGCAAGATGGGCCAGCGCGGCACCACCAACTGCGTGCTGTCGCTCGGCGACGACGCGGACTGCACCGGCTATCTCGTCGGCGAGCCCAACCGGGGGCTGTCGCTGATGTTCCACATGATGAACGCCGCCCGGGTCGGCGTCGGCGCGGCAGCGGTGGCGCTGGCCTACACGGCGTACCTGCACGCGCTCGACTACGCGCGCACCCGCGTGCAGGGCCCGTCGCTGGTGCCGGCGCGGGATCGCGCGTCCGTCGCGATCATCGAGCACCCGGACGTCAAGCGGATGCTGCTCGCCCAGAAGGCGATCGCGGAAGGCGGCCTCGCGCTGTGTCTCGCCTGCGCCCGCCTGATGGACGAGCTCGAAACGGAACCGGACGGATCCGTACGCGACGATTTGGTGCTCAGGCTGGAGCTGCTCACGCCGATCGCGAAGTCCTGGCCGTCCGAGCGCGGCTGCGAGGCCAACTCGCTCGCGATCCAGGTGCTCGGCGGCTACGGCTACACGCATGATTTCCCGCTCGAACGGCTTTACCGCGACCAGCGGCTCAACCCGATCCACGAGGGCACCACCGGCATCCACGGCCTCGACCTGCTCGGCCGCAAGGTCAGGATGCAGCAGGGTCGGGCGCTGGCGCTGATCGTGGCCGACATCGGCGACGCGATCGTCGTCGCGCGCGACACGCCGGCGCTCGCGCGATGGGCGGAGCAACTCGGACGCGAGGTCGAGACGCTCACGGCGGTGACGGCCGACCTGCTCGCGCGCGTCGCGTCCGATCCGGAGCGCGGTCTCGCCGACGCGACGCTCTATCTCGACCTGGTCGGCACGATCGCGGTCGGTTGGCTGTGGCTGCGCCAGGCGATCGCCGCGATCGGCCACGCGGGCGACGACGGCTTCTACGACGGCAAGCTCGCGACCTGCGCGTACTACTACCGTTACGAGATGGCCCGCGCCACGATGCTGGCGGGGATCCTCGCGGACACCGCCGACGTCACGGTGCGCACGCGGCCGCACTGGCTGTAGCGCACGGTCGGCACGAGCCGATCGGCGATCGGGTGGGCCTAGATCGCTCTCAGGTCGACCGGACCCCGTCGTGGTCCGGTCGACCTGAGACAAGCTCTACCTATTGAGTTTCCAGCGCACGACCGTCAGCCAGACCGATCCCGGTCCGGCTGACACCCGGCGCTCAGAAGAACTCGATGTGCGTCTTGAAGCCGAGGAAGGCGGCGTCCGGCAGGTTCGACTGGGCGTTCGGCCGGATGTAGTACTGGAAGTCGGGCGCGAAGGTGAAGCCGCGATAGACGTGGATCGCGTAGTTGCCTTCGAACGTCATCGTCCAGGTCTGGATGCCGCTCGCGCCGCCGACGGTCAGCTGCGGCGGCAGCCCTTCCTGCAGCGCGATCGCCTGCGACTTGCCGGCCAGTCCGGACACGTTCTGGTAGGTCAGCAGCAGGTTGATCTGGTCGAGCGGACGCGCGGCCCAGAAGCCGCCGTCCTGGGCGCCGGCGTAGTACTGGTCCTCGCCGAGCGACGTCTCGGGATCGTTGTGCGAGTAGCCGGCGAGCAGGACGAGGCCCTGGTTCGGACCGGGCCCGGTCCGCGTCACCATCTGGTCGATCTGCACGTAGACCGATGTCGCGCCGTGCTTCACGCGCTGCGGCAGGCCGTTCGCCTCGAAGGGCGCGCCGTTGATCGAGAAATACTCGTCCGTGTGCGGATTGTTGTCGTAGACGAAGCCGAGCTTGTAGTGCCCCGGCAGCTTGCCGTTGAACAGCGGCACGTAGCCGATCTCGACCGGGAAGGCCTCGCCCGACGTGTACGACGTGTCGAAGTTGAAGCCCGAGCGGAAGTTCTCGCCGTAGTTGAAGAAGTTGGTCTGGCTGAAATAGACGCCGCTCTGCAGGTAGGCGTGCGGCGACGGCGCCAGCAGGAAGTGGACGGCCCAGCCGGCGTCGGGGTAGGTGACGTGGGAGAAGTTGTAGGCGGCGAAGTTCTTCGGATTGCCGCAGAGCGAGTTCTGTTCGTAGGCGCAGAACAGCGGCGAGGCATCGAAATAGTCGTCGAGCGGGATGCGCCCGGCCTGGATGTTGATGCCGCCGCCGGCCAGCGTCTCCTGACCGTAGAACTGCACGAGGTGGGCGACCACGTTGCCACCGCCGCCGTAGACTTCGGAGCTCGGGTTGAGCGTGTCGCCGACCATCGCGCTCGCCGGCAGGCCGCCGTAACGGGCGATGATGATGGAGTTGGTCGAGAAGCCGGTGATGCCGGCGAGCTTTTCCCAGTTGACGTCGGTCTCGAAGCCGACCTGGCCGTCGAGGCTGGTGCCGCCGCCGGTGGTGACGCGGCTGCCGTCGGGAGGCGGACCGCCGCCGCCGCTGATGTTGCCGCCGAGCTCCTCGATGGTGTCGAGCAGGACCGCGATGCCGTGATCGGTCAGCCAGGTCCGCGCGCCGAACATTCCGGGAAACAGCGACTCCGGCGCGGGCAGCGGCGGCTCGCTGGACGGGGCGGCAGGCCGCGGGTTGGCCACCTGCTGACTGGACGACGCGCCCTGCCCGCTGTTGAGGGTCTGCGAGAACGCAGGCGCGCCGAGACAGACGGCTCCCGACAACGCAAGGCCGAACATCAGCGCTCGGGACGAGCGACGCATCCGGCGGTCGGCGTTCCCGGACGTCATTGGCAAAGACATTCCCTGCATCCTTGTTATCTGCGCGGATCTTTCGGCCCGCGCTTCAGGCTGTTCCCCGCCGGTGGTCGCCGGCGCAACGAGTCTATTCGCGCCGATCGCCGCTTGCCAGATGATTCATGGATACGGTATGGGTGTGACAGGCGATCGACGGCGACTGTGTCCCACAGGTTACCGTTCGGTCCTGAAGCAGTCGGCATGGAGTTCCGCGCCTGTGCCTCGGCGTGACGACACGCGAGCATCGATGTGGTCGATCATGCAAGGTGGCGGCGGCCACGATCGCCGCCGCGTCTTTCGCTCCCGCATCCTCCGCCCCCTCCTCCGCCCAAGGTCCTGAGAGGCCCCGCATTGCGCGCCATGCTCTGCCACGCGTTCGGCCCGATCACGGATCTGGCCGTCGACACGATCGACGACCCGGTCCCGGGACCGGGCGAGGTCGTCGTCAAGGTCGACGCGTGCGGCGTGAACTTCCTCGACGCGCTGATCGTGCAAGGCAAGTATCAGGTGCGGCCGCCACTGCCGTTCTCGCCGGGCGGCGAGGTGGCCGGAACGGTCCTCCGGACCGGCGAGGGCGTCACGAGCGTGTCGGTCGGCGATGCGGTGCTCGCGGCCGCGACGTTCGGCGGCTTCGCCGAACAGGCGGTGTTCCCGCACTCGCACGTGGTTCCGATCCCGCCCGATGCCGACCGCATCGCGCTCGCCGCCGCCAGCATCGCCTACGGCACCGCGCTGCACGGGCTGGAAGACAGGGGCGCGCTCGCGCCCGGCGAGACCCTGCTCGTGCTCGGCGCTTCCGGCGGCGTCGGCATCGCCGCGATCCATGTCGGCAAGATGCTGGGCGCGCGGGTGATCGCGGCGGCCTCGACCGAGGCCAAGCGGGCGATCTGCCTCGAACAGGGCGCCGACGCGGTGATCGACTACACGCGCGCCGACTGGCGCGACGCGCTCAAGGCCGAGGCGCCGCGCGGCGTCGACGTCGTGTTCGACGCCGTCGGCGGCCCGTATGCCGAGACCGCGATCCGCAGCCTCGCCTGGCGCGGCCGGCATCTCGTGATCGGCTTCGCGCACGGCGAGATCCCGGCGCCGGCGCTGAACCTCGTGATGCTGAAAGGTGCCGCCTCGATCGGCGTGTTCTGGGGCGGGCTGGTGCAGCGACAGCCCGCGGTCGCCGCGTCGATGCTGGCGCGCGTGCTGTCGATGATCGCCGACGGCCGGCTCAAGCCGATGGTGGCGGCGACCTACACGCTCGATCGTGCGACCGAGGCACTCGACGCGCTGCTCGGGCGACGCGCCGTCGGCAAGCTGGTGGTGACGCCGAACGGTTCGCTCGATGCGCGCTAGCACGTGCCGGCCGGCCGGGATGCGCCGATGGCGGTGAAGGACCTGTCCGGGTCCCTGGTGGTGGTGACCGGCGGCGGGTCGGGCATCGGCCAGGAGACCGCGCTCGCCTTCGCGCGCGCCGGCGCGCACGTCGTGGCGCTCGACCTCGACGAGGCGCGCCTGGCCGAGACCGCGCGGCTGGTCGAGGCGATCGGCCGGCGCTGCCTCACGCTCCGCTGCGACGTCACCGACGCGGTCGCCGTCGACGCGGCCGCCGAAACGGCGTTGCGCGACGCCGGGGTGCCGACCGTCGTGGTCAACAACGCCGGCGTCGGCTTCGTCGGCCCGTTCCTCGAAACGCCGCTCAGCGCCTGGCAGCAGGTCCTCGGCGTCAACCTGATGGGCATGGTCCACGTCACCCGGGCGTTCCTGCCGGCGATGCTGCAGGCCGGCGGCCCGCGGCACCTGGTCAACGTCGCGTCGGCCGCCGGCCTGCATCCGGTGCCGCATCTCAGCGCCTACTCGGCGTCCAAGCACGCCGCACTCGGGTTGTCCGACACGCTCGCGATGGAACTCGACGCGACGCCGATCGGGGTCACGGTGGTCTGCCCCGGCGTCGTCAACACGCCGATCGTCCGCAATCGCGGCGCCGTCGCGCCGAGCGTGCCCCAATCGGCACTCGACAAGCTGGAGCGGGTCTACAGGGCGAAGGGCATCCATCCGTCGGTGGTCGGCGAACGCATCGTGCGCGCCGTCCGCCGCGGCGAGGACATCGTGCTGGTCGAGAAGTCGGCGGTGCAGGTGTTCCACGCGCGGCGGGTGTCGCGCCGGTGGTTGCGCCGCGCGAGCATCGCCGGCGCACGCAAGCTCGGTTACGTCTGGTAGCGCACGCGACACCGTTACTGGGAACACCGGTCGCTCGGAAGACCGGGACACGAGGGAGAAGCGTCCATGGCGATCCTTGAGAAGAGCGGCGACGGCGACGGCGACGCGGCGGCGATCGTCGCGATGCGGGCCGCGTTCGGGGCGCAGCGCGACGCGTTCGCGTCCGACCGCAAGCCGGACCTCGCCGCGCGCCGCGAACGCCTCGAGCGGTTGATCGGCATGATGGTCGGCAACCGCGCCCGGATCCGGGCCGCGCTCGCCGCCGATTTCGGCGCGCATCCCGCCGCGGCGTCCGACCTGATCGAGGTGCTCGGCGTGGTCGGCCGCGCCCAGTACGTGCTCGCGAACCTCGAGGACTGGATGCGCCCGTCGGAGCGCTACACCGATAGCGCGATGCTGGGATCGGCCCGCGCCTTCATCCAGTACCAACCCAAGGGCGTGGTCGGCAACATCGTGCCCTGGAACTTCCCGTTCGACCTGTCGGTCGGGCCGATGATCGAGATGCTGGCCGCCGGCAACCGGGTGATGCTCAAGCCGTCCGACTACACGCCCGCCTGCGGCGCGCTGCTCGCCGAGATGGTGGCGGCGACGTTCGACCCGACGCTGGTGCATGTCACGACGGGCGGTCTCGAACTCGCCCGCGCGTTCGCCGACCTGCCGTGGGACCATCTGCTCTACACCGGCAGCCCGAATGTCGGTCGCCAGATCATGCAGGCGGCGGCGCGGAACCTGACGCCGGTCACGCTCGAACTCGGCGGCAAATGCCCGGCGGTGCTCACGCCGGGCTCGGTGAACGAGGAAAGCGTGAAGTCGGTGATCGGCACCAAGATCGTCAAGAACGGCCAGATGTGCATCTCGGTCGATTACTGCCTGGTGCCCCGCCCGGACGTCGACCGCTTCGTCGACCTGTCGAAGGACTTCATGGCGGCGGCCGCGCCGGATTACGCGCATGGCGACGAGTGCACCGGCATCATCTCGCTGCAGCATCTCGACCGGTTGACGTCGATGCTCGACGAGGCGCGGGCGCGCCAATGCCGCGTGGTGACGCTGGAAGGCGGCGGCGACGTCGATCGGACGACGCGGAAGATGCCGATGTCGCTGGTGATCGACCCGTCTCCCGACCTCCGCATCATGAACGAGGAGATCTTCGGTCCGATCCTGCCCGTCGTGCCCTACGACGATCTCGACGAGGCGATCTCGCGCATCAACGCCGGCGAGCGGCCGCTCGGCCTTTACGTGTTCGGCGACGATCCGGCGGTGACCGACGACGTCCTCGACCGCACCACCTCGGGCGGCGCCGCGGTCAACACCTGCGCGCTGCAGGGAGCGCTGCCGTCGCTCGGGTTCGGCGGCGTCGGCATGAGCGGCATGGGCCGCCATCACGGCATCGAGGGCTTTCGCGAGTTCTCGAACCCCCGTGGCACCGTGCTGCGCGGCGGCGACGGCGACCATATCGATGCCTTCTTCTCACCCTACGCGAAGGCCGCGAGCATCGCCGACGGCCTGCTCGGCCCGGTCTGACGCGACCCACATTCGAGAACGGATCAGCACCATGCCGGACGGACCACTCGAGCGGACGGCGGAACACGCGACGCCGCCGGTCGAGCATCTCGACGTTCTCGTCGTCGGCGCGGGCCTGTCGGGCATCGGCGCCGCCTGCCGTCTCGCGCGCCGCTGCCGCGGCACGCGCTTCGCCGTGCTCGAAGGACGCGACGCGATCGGCGGCACGTGGGATTTGTTCCGCTATCCGGGCGTCCGTTCCGACAGCGACATGCACGCGCTCGGCTACCGGTTCCGGCCCTGGCGGCACAAGCTCGCGATCGCGCCGGCGAGCGACATCCTCGGCTACATCCGCGACACCGCGGCGGAATACCGGATCGACCAGCACATCCGCTTCCGCCACAAGGTGCGTGCGGCGTCCTGGTCGAGCGAGCAGGCGCGATGGACGATCGAGGCGGAGGCGGACGGGCGGCCGGTCGTCCTCAGCTGCAACCTGCTGCTCGTCTGCAGCGGCTACTACAGCTACGACGAGGGCCACGACCCACGCTTCCCCGACATCGAGCGCTTCCGCGGCACCGTGCTGCACCCGCAGTTCTGGCCCGCGTCGGTCGACTACGCCGGCAAGCGCGTGGTGGTGATCGGCAGCGGCGCGACCGCCGTCACGCTGGTCCCGGCGCTCGCGGAGACGGCCGGCCACGTGACGATGCTGCAGCGCTCGCCGAGCTACATCGCGTCGCGTCCGAGCCGCGACGATCTCGGCGACCTGTTCGCCCGATTGCTGCCGCGCCGGCTGGCCGGCCGGCTGACGCGCGCGAAGAACATCGCCCGCGAGGTGTTCTACTACAAGCTCGCCCGCGCCCGCGCCGCCGACACCAAGCGCCAGCTGATCGCGCTCGTCGCCAAGGAGCTCGGTCCCGATTTCGACGTGGCCAAGCACTTCACGCCCACCTACAATCCCTGGGACCAGCGCGTCTGCCTGGTTCCCGACGCCGACCTGTTCAAGGCGATCAGCAGCGGCCGCGCCTCGGTCGAGACCGACACGGTCGAGCGGTTCACCGAGACCGGCATCCGGCTCGGGTCGGGCAAGGAGCTCGAGGCCGAAATCGTCGTCACCGCCACCGGCCTCAAGATGGTCGCGATGGGCGGGATCGCGTTCAGCGTCGACGGCGCGGCCGTCGATTTCGGCAAGCGCATGACCTATCGCGGGATGATGATCGGCGACATTCCCAACATGGTCTTCGTGGTCGGCTACAGCAACGCGTCGTGGACGCTCAAGGCCGATCTGGTCTCGAACTACGTGTGCCGGCTGATCAACTTCATGCGCCGGCGCGGCTACGACACCGTGGTGCCGCGATCGGATCCGTCGGTCGCGGAGCAGCCGCTGATCACGCTGCAGTCGGGCTACGTCCAGCGCGCATCGGCGAGCCTGCCCAAGCAGGGCGACCGCGCGCCGTGGAAGCTGCACCAGAACTACCTGCTCGACATGCCGAAGTTCCGTTACGGCCTCATCAGGGACCGCACTCTCAAGTTCCGTCGCGCCGCCGCGACACCTCGCTCGCCCCAAGGGAGAACAACGTGGACCTGAGCTTCAACCCGACCGAACTCGCCTTCCGCGACGAGGTCAGAGACTTCATCCGCGACGAGATCCCGGCCGACATCCGCGAGCGCTGCGCGACGGGCGAGCACCTGCCGAAGGAACAGTTCGCCACCGTGCACCGCCTGCTCAACGCGCGCGGCTGGGCGGTCCCGCATTGGCCGCGCGAATGGGGCGGCCAGAACTGGAGCGCGGTGCAGCGCTACCTGCTGATCGAGGAACTGCAGCGCGCCGGCGTGCCGCTGCCGCTGCAGTTCAACGTCCACATGGTGGGCCCGGTCATCGCCACCTTCGGCAACGAGGAGCAGAAGCGCCGCTTCCTGCCGCCGACCGCGAACCTCGACATCTGGTGGTGCCAGGGCTTTTCCGAGCCGGGCGCCGGGTCGGACCTCGCGTCGCTCCGCACGCGCGCCGACCGCGACGGCGACCATTACGTCGTCAACGGCCAGAAAGCCTGGACCACGCTCGGCCAGTATGCCGACTGGATCTTCTGCCTGGTCCGCACCGACCGCGAGGCCAAGAAGCAGCAGGGGATCTCGTTCCTGCTGATCGACATGACCACGCCGGGCATCACCGTCCGGCCGACGATCACGCTCGACGGGGCGCACGAGGTCAACGAGGTGTTCTTCGACGATGTCCGGGTGCCGGTCGAGAACCTGGTCGGGCAGGAGAACCATGGCTGGGACTACGCGAAGTTCCTGCTCGGCCACGAGCGGACCAGCATCGCCCGCGTCGGCGTCAGCAAGGAACGCATCGCGCGCGCCAAGCGCCTCGCCCGCGAGGTGGTGATGGGCGACGGGACGCTGTGGGACGACGGCGCGTTCCGCCGTCGCGTGTCCTCGCTCGAGGTGCGCGTCAAGGCGCTCGAGATCACCCAGCTCCGCGTCGTCGCCAAGGCGCGCGACGGCGACGACCGGCCGGACCCGAACTCCTCGATCCTCAAGATACGCGGCTCCGAGCTGCAGCAGGACACCACCGAGCTGCTCAAGGACATCGCCGGGCCCTACGCGATCCCGGTCTGGGAGGAGGAGCCGGAAGGCGCCAACGAGCCCGGTTTCGGACCCGAATGGTCGCGCGAGCTTGCCGGCAGCTACTTCAACAATCGCAAGGTGTCGATCTATGGCGGCTCCAACGAGATCCAGCGCAGCATCATCGCCAAGGCGTTCCTCGGTTTGTAGCGGGGACGCCGCCACCGTCGCGTCGCCGGCCGCCTCGCGTCGACGGACGTGCCGGCGCGCGACAGGGTCCAAGGGCAGAGTTTCCGGGAACGACCATGGACTTTGAGCTTTCCGAAGATCAGCGCCTGCTGCGCGACACCATCGACGGCACGTTCCGCGACACCTATGACGGCTTCGAGCGGCGTCGCCTCTACCAGGCCGAACCCGACGGCTGGAGCCGTGCGCTCTGGGCCCGCTCCGCCGAGCTCGGCATTCTCGGACTGCCGTTCGCCGAACAGGACGGCGGTTTCGGCGGCGGTGCGGTCGAGACCATGCTGCTGATGGAGGCGGTCGGCCGCTTCCTGGTCGTCGAGCCCTATCTCGCCACGACCGTGCTCGGCGGCGGCTTCGTCCGCCTCGGCGGGTCGGAGGCGCAGCGCGCCGCGATCATCCCCGGCCTGGTCGACGGCTCGCGGCTCGTCGCCTTCGCGCAGACCGAGCGGCAGGCGCGCTACGACCTCGCCGACATCGCCACCACGGCCAGGCCGGACGGCGACGGCTTCGTCCTCGACGGCGCCAAGGGCGTGGTGCTGCACGGCGACAGCGCCGACCTCCTGGTGGTGAGCGCGCGCACCGCCGGCGGACGTCGCGACCGGCACGGCATCAGCCTGTTCCTCGTCGAGGCGACGGCGCCCGGGCTGAGCCGTCGCGGCTACCGGACGCATGACGGGATGCGCGCCGCGGAGGTGTCGCTGAGCGGCGTCCGCGTCGAACGCTCGTCCCTGCTCGGCGAGGTGGACGCCGGATTGCCGCTCGTCGAGCAGGTGGTCGACATCGCGATCGCCGCCGTCACCGCCGAGGCGGTCGGCGCGATGCAGGCGCTGCACGACACCACGCTCGACTACCTCAAGCAGCGCAAGCAATTCGGCACCACCATCGGAAGCTTCCAGGCGCTGCAGCACCGCGCCGCCGACATGCTGGTCAACCTCGAGGAATCCCGCTCGATGGCGATGTATGCGGCGATGATGGCCGAACATCCCGACAGGCGGCTGCGGCGGGCGGCGCTGTCGGCGGCCAAGGTGCAGATCAACCGTTCCGCCCGCAGCCTGGGCCAGGAAGCGGTGCAGCTGCACGGCGGCATCGCGATGACGTGGGAATACAAGGCCGGCCACTACTTCAAGCGGCTGACGGCGCTCGAAGCCCTGTTCGGCGACACCGACCATCATCTCGGCGAGCTCGACGCGGCGGGCGGGCTCGTCGACGCCGCGTGAGCGCCGACACGGTTCCGAGGAGGACGCGATGCCCGAAGGTTCGATCCCGGTGATGCCGTCCACGATCGATGCCGCGGAATGGGCGGCGCGCGTCGAACTGGCCGCGCTCTATCGCCTGGTGGCGCTGTATGGCTGGGACGACGCGATCTTCACCCACATCTCGATGCGGGTGCCAGGGCCCGAGCACCACTTCCTGATCAATCCCTTCGGGATGTTCTTCGAGGAGATGACGGCCTCCTCCCTGGTCAAGATCGACCTCGACGGCCGCATCGTCGCGCCGACGCCTTACGCCATCAACCCGGCCGGTTTCACCATCCACTCCGCCATCCACGCGGCCCGCGAGGACGCGCGCTGCGTCATGCACCTGCACACCGATCACGGCGTCGGCGTCTCGGCGCAGCGGGACGGTCTGCTGCCGCTGACGCAGAACGCGCTGGTCGTGCTGCCGATGCTGGCCAGTCACGACTACGAAGGCATCGCGCTGAACCTGTCGGAGCGCGAGCGGATCGTCCGCGATCTCGGCGACAGATCGCTGATGCTGCTGCGCAACCACGGCACGCTCGCGGTGGGCCCGACCGCCGCGGCGACGTGGCTCGGCATGTTCTTTCTCGAGCGTGCCTGCAGCCAGCAGGTGGCGGCGCTGTCGGCAGGGCCCGACGGCGTCGTGGCCGCGCCGCGGGAGAGCCAGCTCGAAGTGGCCGCGCAGACCAAGGGTGCCGCCACCGGCGCCGCCGCGTCCCTCGCCTGGCCGGGCTTCCTGCGTCGCCTGCAACGCGCGCTGCCGGGCTACGACAGCTAAGGTATCCCGATGGTCCACTACGGCGACTTCCAGAACGAGATCTATCTCGGCGGCCTGCGCGGCGTGATGCCGAAATGGCCGGTCGACATCCAGTCGCTCGAGCGGCGCGCCGAGGCCGCGATGCCGCACGCGGTGTTCACCTACGTGCAGGGCGGTTGCGGCGACGAGTTCACCCAGGACGGCAACGTCTCGGCGTTCCGGCATTGGGGGATCGTCCCGCGCATGATGGTGGACTGCTCGGTTCGGGACCTTTCGGTCGAGCTGTTCGGGCGACGCTGGCCGACACCGTTGTTCATGGCCCCGATCGGGGTGATCGGACTGTGTTCGCAGGACGGCCACGGCGACCTCGCGACCGCCCGCGCCGCTCGGCTGAGCGGCGTCCCGATGATCGCGTCGACCTTGTCGAACGATCCGCTGGAAGCGGTGGCCGAGACCCTCGATGACGGCACCGGCTTCTTCCAGCTCTACACGCCGAAGGACAAGGGGGTCGCCGAAAGCCTCGTCCATCGCGCCGAGGCGGCGGGCTTCAAGGCGATCGTGGTGACGCTCGACACCTGGGTGACGGGCTGGCGGCCGCGCGACCTCAACGAGGCCAACTTCCCCCAGCTCCGCGGCCACGTGCTCGCCAACTACTTCTCAGACCCGAGCTTCCGTGCGCTGCTCGCCCGCGCGCCCGCCGACGACATGCAGGCGGCGATCCTGCAATGGGCCACGATCTTCGGCAAACCGCTGACCTGGGCCGACATGCCGTGGCTGCGCTCGATGACCAAGCTGCCGCTGATCCTCAAGGGGATCTGCCATCCAGACGATGCCCGTCGCGCGATCGACGCCGGCGCCGACGGCATCTACTGCTCCAACCACGGCGGACGCCAGGCCAATGGCGGCATCGCCGCGATCGACATGCTGCCGGCGATCGTCGAGGCCTCAGGCCGCGTGCCGGTGCTGTTCGACTCGGGCGTCCGATCGGGGAGCGACGTGGTCAAGGCGCTGGCGCTCGGCGCGACCGCCGTCGGCGTGGGCCGCCCGTACGCCTACGGCCTGGCGCTGGGCGGCACGGACGGGGTGGTCCATGTTCTCCGCACCATCCTGGCCGAAGCCGATCTGCTGATGGCCGTCGACGGCTTCCCGACCATCGGGTCGTTGCGCGAGGCGGGTGCGAGACGGCTCTAGGCGGTCACGGCCGCTCGGTCACGCCGCCCCGAGGCGACGCTCGCCCGGCGGCGTCCGAGAACAGCGAAGACACAAGCGGGGTTGGTCGCTGGGCGCGTCCGTGACCGCCCGGTCGCTCAGTTCGATCCCGATCCGCCGCCATCGGGCGCGCGACGGCGCCGTGCCTTGAGCCTCACGTGGTCGAACAGGATTGTTCGATCACATGGATATGCCCTCCTGTCATGAAGACAGAGCACGTTCATCGGCTCGCTTCGAGCCGATCGTGCTCTAGAAATTTAGTGGAGAAAGCAACTCGTCTCATGTGGACGGGACCACGACGTGGTCCGGTCCACATGAGGTTGCTCTAGCCGCACGGTGCGCCTTCGAGCACCTGAGCGCGTTCCGTCAAGCGGATCTCGTGGCGGTGAGCCGCACCGGGCACGTCGCGAACCGCGCCGGTGAGGTGAGAGAAGCTCTCGATCGGGGCCGGGCGGCCGATCAACCAGCCCTGCACCTCATCGCAGCCGGCCTGGCGCAGCGAGCCGAGCTGCGTCTCAGTCTCGACGCCCTCAGCGACCACCGGCACGCCGAGGCCACGCGCGAGGCCCAGAATGCCCTCCACGATGGCCATGTCGTCGCCGTCGACGATGACGTTGAGCCCGGATATGAAGCTGCGGTCGATCTTGATCTGGTCGAACGGGATCGCGCGCAGCGTCGCGAGCGAGGAATATCCGGTTCCGAAATCGTCGAGCGACATGCGGACGCCGAGCACCTTGAGCGGTTTGAGCGCCGCGAGGACCCGATCTGGATTGCGGATCATCACGCCCTCGGTGACCTCGAGGACTAGTCGCTCGGGCGCGAGACCGGTGGTGGCGAGCAGGTGTTCGACGGACGCGGCGAACGCCTCGCCCTGTTGGACCTGCACGGGGGAGATGTTCACGGCCACCCGGAGAGGGATCACCCATCGCGCCGCTTCACGGCAGGCTCGCTCGAGCACCCAGGCGCCGATGGACGAGATCGCACCGCACGACTCCGCGATCGGGATGAAGACCTCGGGGGATATGAGACCTCGCTCGGGATGATGCCAGCGCAGCAGCACCTCGAAGCCCGTCACGATCGGATTGTTGGCCGCCGTCGACAAGGGCTGCCACGCGAGCGCCAGTTCGCCGCGCGACGCGGCCTGATGCAGGTCGCGCTCCAGGGCCCGACGCTCGCGCTGCCTCGCGTCCATCTCCGAACGAAAGAACACGACCTGGTTCTTACCCGCCGATTTCGCCTGATACAGCGCGGTGTCGGCATTGTGCAGCAGAGCCTCCGGGGTCTGACCGTCGGCCGGAAACCGGGCAGCGCCCACCGACGCGGTCACGAGCCCGTCCATCTCGCCGCCGCCAAGATCGTAAGGTTCACGAAGAGCGTCGACCATGCGCTCGGCGATGTCGCGCAGATCCTCGACCGGACCTTTGCCGGCATGGAGCACGACGAATTCGTCGCCGCCGAGACGCGCGACCGTACTCTGTCTCCCCGCACAACGGCGAAGCCGGGCCGCCACCTCGCAGAGCAGTCTGTCGCCCACACCATGACCGTGCACGTCGTTGACGGCCTTGAACCCATCGAGGTCGAAACAGAACACCGCGGGTTCGTCGCCCGCCCGCCTGTTCGTCGCGATCGCCTCGACGATGCGCTCCTGCAGCAACGTCCGATTGGCGAGACCGGTGAGCGCGTCGTGATGCGCGAGTTGATGGATGCGCTCGGCAGTGGCGCGGTGCTCGGTCACGTCCTTGCATACGCCTCGGATCCTGGCGGCACGGCCGGGAACATCACGCTCCAGGTGCATCTCGGACCAGAACCAGGCGACGGTCCCGTCGGCCCGCTTCATCCGCCACTCCTGCTCGATTGCCGCCTCGCCGGCCGCCGCGCGGGACAGCGCGCCTTCGAGAGCCACCTGATCGTCGGGATGGACGAGGCCGAGCAGGTTTTCGATCGTGGCCTCGAAGCTCACTGGATCCGTCTCGAACAGTTTGTGCGATTCCGGCGACATCGTCAGTCGACCGTCGGCCGGATCGAGCTCCCAGGTGGCGATCCGCGCGATCCTGTGCGCGTTCCTCAGTTCGGAAGCGTACGAAGCGGACTCGAGCGCGGCCCGCTCGCGCTCCTCCGCACGCTGTGCCGCTTCGAAAGCCCGTTCACCGGCGAGATAGATCAGCTCCTCGCGTTGCAGGCTCTCGCTCTCGTTCAGCAGGTAGGTTCGTCGCTGCTCGCGCTCCAGACGATGATTGGCGAGCAGCGTGAACCCGCAGGTCGTCAGGACGGAGGTGGCGACCAGTGACTTGACGTCGGGGCTGACACCTTTGAGCAACCAAAGGTCGGCCATGTTGCACAGCACCGTCAGGATCGAGGCCGGCAGCGCGAAGCGGAATCGGATGGCGCTGACGACGTTGATGTAGAGCAGCGTCAGCACAGGCGCATACCGAAAGAAGATTGCCGCCGGGTAGACGCTTCCTTGGTAGACGACCATTGGGACCAAGAGCCCCATCAAGGCCGCACCGGCTTGGATCAGCTCGCGCTGGAGCACGGGCGGTTCGGATCTCATGTAAAGCGTGACGACGATCACCACAGGCGTGATGAAAACGACCTGTGCGATGAATTCCCGCCAGGCGACGTCCGGCAGAAGGCTAAAATAGTTGAAGAGGAACATGTTGCAGAGGACGAAGCCTATGACGCCATACCGCACGAAGCTTCGACAACGTTCGGGCCCGGTTCTCCGCTCGAACTCCGCTTCGAGCTCCGCCGTGAAGCGCAGAAGATGCGGCCGGCGCACGATCATCGCCGCGATCTGGTTCGCGCGCTGCCCCACCCTTTCGATCCCTTCCGGTCGTGGTGACATGCTGATCATCCGAGAACCCACGGCAGTCGCCTGACCCGACGATTGGCGGCAGACGAACCCTGACGGCAAATGTTTAACGAAAGGCACCCTGTTCGGCCTCGGTCGTGCGAGCGCGCCGGCGGATCAGGCGCCCTCGCACGGAGACGCCCGTCTCGGGCCAGACGCTGCGCGAGGCGGCGGCGACCGCAACGGTCGCCGCCCGCATCTGGACCGACCTGACCGGCATTCGAGGTCACGGCCATGTCGGCGCGCGGTCGTCGATGACAGAAACGGCCGGTCGACGCTCCCATCGGCAGGCGTCGCGAGGTGAGATGGAGACCGCCGCCGAGCCGCCGAGCCGCCGAGCCGCCGAGAGACCTTACGGTCGGGCGCGCAGCGGCGAGTTCAACCTCGCGCGCATGAGGGACTTTGCCGGCGCGGCGGCGGACCGGCGTACGGCCGCGAGACCTGCCGCTCCACTCTGACCTTCCCGATCCACGTCCGGCCCGATCGCCGGTGGCGTCGGACCGGAACGCGGTCAAACGCCGCGAACCGTCCGCGCTAGAGCACGACCTTCAGCCAGACCACGACCGGTCTGGCTGAAGGTCGCGCTCCAGAAACTTAGCAGATACAGCAACCTGCCTCATATGGACCGGACCACGACGTGGTCGGGTTCATCCGAGGTTGCTCTACGGCGTCGGCTCCGCGAGCGCGTGATCCGAATGCTCGCGTCGAAACGCGGCCGAGCTCTCGTAGGCGCGACGGCGTGACCGCATCACCGAACCGAGCGGCTGATGCGCCAGCAGGCCGCGCCAGGGACTGAAGGTCATGCCGTCGTCGATCTCGTCGACGGCGTTGGCGGCCCAGCTGTCCTGCGGCGGCACGGTGATGCGCGCGACCGCGACGTAAGGGCTGAGATCCTCGTCCCACTGGACCGACGCGTTCTCGATCGGCATCTTGTCGGGATCGACGCAGAGTTGCACCCGGACTTCCCACACCGCGGTTTCGGCGGCGAAGAATGTCCGAACCTCTTCCCGCAGCCCATCCGGGCGTCCGGCGAGATCGATCTTCGCCTCGTTGAGTGCCAGCAGGTTCGGCGAGATCGGCGCGACGCAGAGCTTGCCGACATGATCCCCATGGCGGAGCGCCGCCTGCGAGTAGAACGTGTCGCCGAGGATGTGGGTGATCGCCTGCCCGGCATAGGTGGTCAGCACCGTGCTCTGTCCGCCCACCGCCTCGAGCGCCTGTTCGGCGCCGCGCGAGACCGCCGAGATCACCTTCTTCAGCGCCGGCGCCCTGTCGATGGTCGCGGCGAGCTTGCGGATGTTCGCGAGGAACGTGGCGGCATCCTTCGCATTGAACGCGGGCGAGTTGCCGAGCACGAAGTTCTGCGTGCGGTCGCCCTCGCTGCCGGGCAACCGCTCGCCGTCCACGCCGACCACCTTGACCGCGAGGCCGCGCGGCGTCGACACCCTGTCGTCGAGCACGTCGCCCGGCGTCGTCGACAGGCGCAGGATCACCGGCATCGCCCCGGGGCGCGCGAACATGCCCTGCGCGTAGGCCGGCGGCGTCGCGGGCAGCACCACGAGTTCGCCCCGCAGCACGCCGTGGCTCTTGGCATGCACCGACCGACGGGGATGACCGGTGTCGTGCAACACCGTGCCGCTCATGCCGAGCATCGTCTCGGTGAGCCTGCGGTCGAGCTCGTCCTCGTCCGCGACGCGCGTCTCGAGATCCGGCCGGTAACGGATCGGCATCGCTCCGCTCATTGAACTCTCCAAGCCTGTCTGGCCCCGCATGCGTTTCGAAGAGACCGTCGACCGGATAGTTCCCAACGGGCCTCGACCCTCGCCGGCGATCGCGGCGCCATCGGGCGGCGCGCCTCGTCGGCGTTCACGCCCGGAACAGACCGGCGACCCCGGCGCTGCCCGGCAGCACGAGCCGGAGCGCGGCCGGCGACAATCCGAGCTGGCGGGCGAGCACCGCGCGCGTGACGCCACGGAGGTCGCGCGTCGGCGCGAGGTCGCGGTTCTCGAACAACCGTCCCGCGCCGAGGCCGGGCCAGTCGGCGAGCACGCGGCCGCCGGCAACCGAGCCGCCGGCGAGCGTTCGCGATCGACCACGCCGGCTCGCGTCGCGAGGCGGTCGCGCTCCTGCTCGCCAGTCCCGAATTCCAGCGGCGCTGACATGCCCGATGCCTCGCGCCTGACCCGACGCGCCGAACTGCTCGGTCTCGCCGGCACGATCGGGCTCGGCCGCGGCGCACTCGCGATCGGGCCGCGGAGTGCCGCGCACGGCGACAGGCGCCTGGTCGTGATCATCCTGCGCGTCGCGATGGACGGGCTGTCGGCCGTCGTGCCCTGCGGCGACGGCGAGCCAGTCGGCCTCGGTGTCGGGCCAGCCGTTCGGCAGCGGCGCCGCGAACAGCGGCTGGCCGAGACCGGCCATCAGGTTGGCGGCGTCGGGATGGGGCGCCGCCGGCAAGGCGAGCGCGCGGAAACTCGCGAGCACGAGGTCCTGGGGGGAGCGGAACCTGGTCGCCGGACGCCGCGCCGAACGGAGGCGGAGCAGCGCGCGCGAGGCGGCGCCGAGGTCGCCGCCGCTGTCGCGCAGCGTCGCCTCGATCACCGCGACATCGGCCGGATCCGGCACGTCGGCGCCGAAATGGCGGACGAGCCTGGTCGCGAGATGGCGGTGCGTCGCGGGATGATCGGCGAGAAAGGCGAGTGCCGCCAGACCGCCCGGCTCGCCCTCGGGGAAACGCACGCCGAGCACGGTTTTCTCGCCGGGCTCGTGCGCGTTCGGCTTGAACAGGAAACCATACGGCGCCGTGCGGACCTGCGTCGACCAGCCGGTCAGGATCGCGGCGAAGGCGCTGACGTCGGCCTGCGTGTAGCCGGAGGCGGGGCTGAGCGTGTGGAGCTCGAGGCACTCGCGGGCGAGGTTCTCGTTGAGCCCGTGGCCGGTGCGCCGACCCGCGCGGCTGTCAGGGCCGACCGAGGCGTCGTTCTCGAGATAGCGCAGCATGGCCGGGTGGCGCATGACCGCGAGCAGCATGTCGCCGAACCGGCCGGTGACGTAGGGCGCGATCGCCTCGCGCCGGAAGCTGCCGGCCAGCGCCTCGCAGCCGCCCGCGCGGACGCTGACGGTGAAATGGTCGGTCCAGAACGCGACGAGGCGCTCGCGGAACCCGGTCGGGGCCGCCAGCGCGTGCGCGGTGGTGTCGACGCGGTCGCGGTCGGCGATCGCGCGGATGGCGTCGCGCGTCGCGGGCACGGGCTTGCCGCCGTTCGCGCGCCGGGCCTCGCGCTCGGCCACCCTGGCGGCGAGGCCGTCCGCGCTCGTCGCGAGCGGCGGCGAGGCCGGGCCAGGATCGCCCGCCTCGAGCTCGGCGAACAGCGCCGCGTGCGGATCGCCGGCGGGCGGACCGGACGGACCGACGCCGAAGCCGAAGCGCGCGATGGGCGAGACCGGGTCCGTCCTCATGAATGCCGATCCTACGCCCCCGCAGGCGACGATCCGATGTCGGACGCGTGTCGAAGCGTCACGCGCGCGCCGGCCCGGCGCGGCGGCCGGGCCTCAGGTCGGGCAGCGTCCGCGCACGGTCAGGCGACGATCGACCGTCTGCCGCACCGGAACGAAACCGCGCCGCGCGACGCGGTGCGACGCCGCCGGCGCGACGGGGCGCCCGCCGGCGCACGCGGTGCGTAGTTTCCGAACCTCTCCGCGCCGCGCCGCGCCGCCGTATGGATGCGGCGGCGGTCGTGACGTGGGACGCCCGATCGACGCGATGTCGGCTGCGGGCGCTCCGTCCCGCGACGTCGTCCACCGTCGGAGGAGAAGCCATCGTGGGAGCCGCATGGGGTTCGATCCCGGCACGACGAACGCCGGTGCCGGCGCCGACGGAGGTGACGCCGAGCGTCGCCGCGTCCGCCGCGCGCGGTTGGCGACACGGGCGGCCGGGCGCCGGAAGGTCACCGATCCGTCGCACGCGACCCATCCGCCGAAGCGAATCGGCGCGTTCATCATCTTCGAAAAGACCGGGCGTGCGGCCGCAACTTTCGCCGCGACGACCGTGACGCACGCGATATCGGCCGCCTTCGCGCGACACTGCCCCTTGGCGCGGAACCGTCGTCTCGCGCTTCGCGGGCGCCCCTCGTGTCGCGGACCGGCCTCGAACCCTCACAGGAGATCAGCATGACACAGGACAGCAAGCTTCAGGAGGCCGTTCTCGCGGCGTTCGATTGGGAACCGGGCATCTCGGCCGGCCAGATCGGGGTGAGCGCGAACGCGGGCGTCGTCTCGCTTTCGGGTTACGTCGACAGCTACGCCGAGAAACACGCCGCCGAAACGGCGGCCCTCCGCGTCAAGGGCGTGCACGCGATCGCCGAAGCGATCAAGGTGCGGCTCGCGATGGATTCCAGGCGAACCGACGCGCAGATCGCGGCGGCCGCGATCGAGCGGCTGTCGTGGAACGTCGGCGTGCCGAAGGACAGCATCCAGGTCCAGGTCGAGAACGGCTGGATCACGCTCACCGGCGAAGTCGACTGGTGGTATCAGGCGGAAGCGGCCATCGGCGACATCCGGCCGCTGCACGGCGTCGTGGGCGTGACGAACCGGACCAGCATCAAGCCGCGCGTGAACACCGCCACGCTCAGCGACGAGATCACGCACGCGCTGCACCGCTCGTGGTTCTTCGATCCCGACGCGATCAAGGTGCGCGCGCACGACGGCACGGTCACGCTGACCGGCACCGCGCACTCGTCGCACGAACGACAGGTCGCGGCGGAAACGGCCTGGGCCGCACCCGGGACCAGAGCTGTCGAGAACAAGATCGACGTCGTCGACTGACGCGAACCCGCGCGGCCTCACGGCGCCGACGCGCGTCACGGGGCGGCAACTTGGCCGCCGCCGCCGCTATGCCGCCGCGGCGGCCGCGAGCGCGAGCCGCGCCAGGGCGGGCAGCGAGGCGGCGCCGGTGCGGTGCATGATCGAGG
Organism: Acetobacteraceae bacterium; assembly: GCA_965199345.1. GTDB lineage: Bacteria > Pseudomonadota > Alphaproteobacteria > Acetobacterales > Acetobacteraceae > CAXTPV01. The sequence goes on along the minus strand of CBDARA010000002.1, from coordinate 804,930 downwards.
CGCGGTGGTTCTCCACCGTGCGTCGGCTGATGCCGAGATCGGCGGCAATGTTCTTGCTCGGATGGCCGGCCAGTACGAGCGTCATGATCTCGCGCTGGCGCGGCGTGAGCCCGGCGATCCGGGCGGCGGCCGCGTCGGCGCGGGCCGTGATCTCGGCGGCGTCGCGCGAGCCCTCCAGCGCGTGCGCGATGCTCGCGAGCAGCGCCGGCCGGCCGACCGGCTTCTCGATGAAATCGGCCGCCCCGGCCTTCATGGCGCGGATGGCGGTGCCGACGTCGCTCTGGCCGGTGATCACGATCGCCGGCAGATGGTGGCCGCCGGCCCGGAGACGCTCGAGCAGGTCGATGCCGCTGATCCCCGGCAGCGCCGCGTCGACCAGCAGGCAATCGCCGTCGCGGTCGCGGAAGCGTTCGAGAAAGGCTTCCGCACTCGGGAAGCCGGCGACGGCGCGGCCGTCCGCCTCGAGCACGTCCGTCAGCGCGGACCGGACGTCGTCGTCGTCGTCGACCACGAAGACGACCCGGTCGGCGAGGCCGGGCGGCGCCAGCAGGCGGGCGATGGCGTCGAGCAGTGCCGGGAACGAGGCGGGCTTGGTAAGCGTCGCGCAGCCGGCCTGCGTCGCCGCGCGCGCCGTCGCGTTCGAGATGTCGCCGGTGAGGATCAGCGCCGGCAGCGGCGCGCCGACGGCGTCTCGGATCAGTGCCGCGAGTGCCAGGCCGTTCGGACCGTTCGGAAGGTTGTAGTCGGCGATCAGCAGGCCGGGCGCCGTTCCGGCGACGTGACCGGGCGCCGTTCCGGCGACGTGACCGGGCGCCGTTCCGGCGGCGACGTGGCCGAGCGCCGCCGGTCCGTCCGCCACCACCGTCACCGCGTGACCGGCGCCGCGCAGCACGGCGGCGAGCGTCTCGCCGAGATCCGGGTCGTCCTCGACGACCAGGATCGCGCACGCGGCGCCGTTCGCCGCGCCCGCCGCCGCCGGCGCCGACGCGCCGGTCGGCGGCGGCGGCGGAACGAGCGGCAGCTCGATCGCGAACACCGACCCGCGCCCGGGCCGGGACCGCACGCGCACCGGATGGCCGAGCAGGTCGGCGAGGCGCTTGACGATCGACAACCCGAGCCCGAGCCCGCCGCCCCGCGCGCGGGCGGGATTCCCGAGCTGGACGTATTCCTCGAAGATCGCGGTCAGCGCCGAAGGCGCGATGCCGATGCCGGTGTCCCACAATTCGATGTCGATCCGCCCGCCGCGCCGGCGGCAGCCGAGCAGCACGCGCCCTTGTTCGGTGTATTTGATCGCGTTCGACAGCAGGTTGCGGAGGATCTGCTCGAGCAGGTGCGCGTCGGTCCGCACGTGGCACGACGACGGCACCACGCGGAGCGCGAGGTTCTTGGCCTCGGCCGGGACGGCGAATTCGGTGCGCAGCCGCCCCAGCACCGCGCCCAACGCGATGTCGGCGATCTCGGGCTGCACCACGCCGGCCTCGATCTCGTTGATGTCCAGCAGGCTGTCGAGCATGTCGCTGATGTTGCCGAGCGTCGCCGTCTGACGCGCGACCAGGTCCCGCGCCGTGCCGGTGACGGTGTCGGCGAGCAACGCCTGCAACAGGGCGAGCGTCTGCAGCGGCTGGCGGAGATCGTGGCTGGCGGCGGCGAGGAAGCGCGACTTCGCGGCGTTGGCGGCCTCGGCGTCCATCTTGGCGGCCTCGAGCGCGCGGCCCGCCTTCCTGCGCGCGGTGACGTCGGTCCAGGTGATCACCACGCCGCCGACGCCGCCGTCGCCGGCGCGATAGGGCAGGATGCGGCGGCGGAACCAGTCGCCGCGCGCGGTCTCGATCTCGCGGTCGGGCGCGTCCTCGCCGCGCCTGGCGGCGTCGAGATCGCCCGCGAGCGCCGCGTCGTCGGCGCGCGAGGCGAAATCGCTGATCTCGCGGCCGACATCGTCGGGCTTGAGGGCGAACAGCGCCTGCACGGCGGGCGTGAAGAAGCGGATGCGGCCACCGAGATCGAGGAACAACGTCGCGACGTTCGAGCTGTAGAGGACGTTCTGCAGGTCGTCCGACGTGGTGCGCTGGCGTTCGAGCGTTTCCTGCAGCTGGCTGTTGACCGCCGTCAGCTCCTCGTTGAGCGACTGCAATTCCTCCTTCGACGCGACCAGCTCCTCGTTGGTGGACTGGTATTCCTCGTTGACCGACAGCGCCTCCTCGTTGATCGCGCGCTGTTCCTCGCCCGACAACTCGAGGTCGCGCACCGAGCCCTGGAGCTCGGCCCGCGTCGCCTCGAGTTCGCGTTGCAATTCGGCGATCTGGCGCATGTCACCTCCCGGCATTGGCGGGCCGGGGTCGCGCGGCACGGGCGCGTCGAGGAAGGACACCAGCAGCAGCGCCCGTCCGGCCTCGGCGACGTGGCGGACGGCGATGTCGAACGGGCGGGGCGCCGCCGCGACGATGACCGAGCCTGACGCGTGGGTGTCGCGGCCGGTATCGCGCGCGGCGGCGAGTGCGGCGCGCAGCGTGTTGCGGAGGCCCGGGCGGGCCATCGCGAGCAGGTCCTGCGTCGCGTGCCCGGCGGGCAGGCGGAGCCAGGCATCGACCGGACCGAGCGAGAACAGGACGGTGTCGGCGGCATCGACCAGCACGGAGGCCGGCGCGTAGGCGTCGAGGACGAGGCGGCGGCCGAGTGCGGCGAGCGCCGCCGGGGACGCGGACGGCCCGGCGAGCGGCGGCGCGCGCGGGCGCCGCTCGGGCGGGCGGGCGGACGCGCCGCGGGTCGGCGTCACGCCCGGGCCGAGCCTGGCCGGACCGGCGCGGCGGTAGATCCGATCGGCCTTCGAGACCGGCTCGAAGGCGCCGCCCGGCGCGAGCGCGGTCTCGGCGCTGCCGAGCAGCAGGATGCCGCCTTCGCGAAGCGCGAAACCGAACGCGTCGAGCACGCGCGCCTGCGCCTCGGGGCGGAGATAGATCAGCAGGTTGCGGCAGGACACCATGTCGAGGCGCGAGAAGGGCGGATCGGTCAGCACGTCGTGCACGGTGAAGACGACCGTGGCGCGGAGCTCGGGCGCCGCGCGCCAGCCGCCCTCCTCGCGCATGAAGAACCGCGCGAGGCGCGCCGGCGCGAGGCCGTGCGCGATCGCGAGCGGGTAGGTGCCCTCGCGCGCGGTCGCGATCGCGCCGGGATCGATGTCGGAGGCGAAGACCTGCAGCTTGAGCGGCCGGCCGGCGGCCTCGATCCGCTCGAGGAACAGGATCGCGAGCGAGTAGGTCTCCTCGCCCGAGCTGCAGCCGGCCACCCAGACGCGGATCGGCTCGGCTTCGGGGTGCGACGAGACGAGTGCCGGGATCGTGGACGCGGCGAGCGTGTCGAACACCGCTCCGTCGCGGAAGAAGCGCGTGACGTGGATCAGCAGGTCGCGCGCCAGCGCCTGCCGCTCGCGGGGATCGGCGCGCAGGCGGGCGAGGTAGCCGCCGCGATCGCCCGCGGCGAGACCGGCCTGGGCGACGCGGCGGTCAATGCGGCGGCCGAGCGTGCCGGGCTTGTAGCCGGTGAAATCGCCGTCCTGCTCGGCGCGGAGATGGTCGATGATCGCGTCGACCACGCCGTCCGCTCCGGCACCCTCTTCCGCTTCGGCGCCGTCGTCCGCTCCGGCCACGTGGTCCGGACGGGCATGATCGGCGGCGGGCGACGCCGCACGCCAGGCGCGCGAGAGCGCGGCCGGGATGGCGGCGACGGGCAGCACGAGATCGGCGAGCCCGGTCGCGATGGCGCTCGCCGGCATGCCGCCATAGGCGGCCTCCTCCGGATCCTGGACCGCGACGAGGCCGCCGGCCGACTTGATCGAGGCGAGGCCCGCGGTGCCGTCCGCGCCGGTGCCGGACAGCACGACGCAGCAGGCGCGTTCGCCGTAGGCGCGGGCCAGCGCGTGCAGCAGCCCGTCGAACGGCAGGCGGGCGCTTTGCCGGGAGGGCGGGGTCGAGAGCCGCAGCCGGCCCGACGACACGGACAGCGTGCGGCCGGGCGGCATCACGTAGAGGTGGCCGGCCTCGATGGCCATGCCGTCGGCGGCCTCGCGGACGGCGAGGGTGGTGTGCGGCGCGAGCAACGCCGCCATCATGCTGGGGGCGCTCGGGTCGGCGTGCTGGACCAGGACGAGGGCGTGATCGCGACCCTGCCAGGCCTCGAGCAGGAGGGTGACGGCGTCGAGACCGCCGGAAGACGCGCCGATGCCGACCACGATCGGCTCGGGACGCGACGCCGCGACCGCGATGTCCGACCGCGATCCGTCGAGCGTGCCGGGCAGGCGTGACATGGCGAACCTCCGGAGCCGCGAGGCATCGTCCCACGGTCATAACACAGTTCGGCGTCGACGCGACGGCAATCGGCCGCGACCGCCTGCGTAGTTTCCGATTCTTCCTTGGCGACGCCAACCGATTTCATGTCATGCCGGACATCCGGATCGGCGGTGACCGCGTTCGCGTGGTGGGAGGAATTGCACAGATGAGGCGGCTCCGCATCCTGCTCGTCGAAGACGACGCCGCGATCGCGGCACTGCTCGCCGAGATCCTCGTCGAGATGGGACACGAGGCGCTCGGTCCGGTGGACACCGAGGACGCGGCGGTGGCAGCCGCCGCGCGGCACGAACCCGATCTGATGCTCGTCGACCGGCAATTGCGGCGCGGCGACGGCGTCGCCGCGATGGCGGCGATCCTCCGCCGGGCGCCGGTCGCGCATGTCTACATGACCGGCGGATCGCGGCTCTGCCTGCCGGCCGGTGCGATCGTGCTCGTCAAACCGTTCGGCCGCGACAGTCTCGCCTCGGCGCTGGCGACCGAGGCGCGCCGTTCCGGCCTCGCGGCGCGGCCCGACCCGTGACGGGCGGCATGCCCCCGAGGCCGAAGGGCCGATCGTCGACCCCGAGGCCGAAGGGCCGACCGTTCCCCCCGGGGCGGGCGGGCCGGCACCACGCACGGGGATCGCGGCCCGTCGCGCCGAGCGCCTGGTCGCGGTCGCGCGTGCGGCGGCCCGAAGCCAACGACCAGGCGGCCGCGGCGATACCGTCGCGCCTTCGCGCCCGCCTCGGTCCGCCCGTAGCGATACGGCGGGTCGGCCCGGCGCAGGGCGATGTCGGGCGCCCGCTTCGCGAGGCGACCCGTGGCGCACGGACGCAAGCGGGCGGCGTGCGCCGCCGCGCCGGCGGTCTCGCGGCGCGTGCCGGGACGCGGGCATGAACGCCCCTGCCCCGCCCGACCCGGCGGCGGGCGTCGTGCTGACGCTGAACGCCGGATCGTCCAGCCTGAAATTCGCGGTGTTCGCGTCCGGCGCGTCCCCCGTGGCGCGCCTGCGCGGCCAGGTTTCGGGGCTCGATCGGTCGCCGCATCTCGACGCCAGGCACGCGGACGGCACCGTGGCGGCCGAGCGGCGCTGGCCGGACGGCGCGACGCCGTCGTTCGACGAGGTGCTCGCGGTGCTGCTCGGCGTGGTGCAGGGCGAGGACGGGCACGCCTTCCTCGCCGGCGTCGGCCATCGCGTCGTGCATGGCGGCGCGAGACATGTCGGGCCGGCGCGGGTCACGCCGGCGCTGATCGACGAGCTGCACGCGCTGACGCGGCTCGATCCGCTGCATCTGCCGCACAACATCAAGCCCATCGAGGCGATCGCGTCGGCGCATCCCGGGGTGCCACAGGTCGTCTGCTTCGACACGGCGTTCCACCACACGCTGCCGGCGGTGGCGCGGCGCACCGGCCTGCCGCGCGCGCTCGAGGAGGACGGCGTGCGCCGCTACGGGTTTCACGGCCTGTCCTACGAATACGTCGCGTCTCGGCTCGACGAGGAAGCGCCCGCGCTCGCGGGCGGTCGCGTCGTCGTCGCGCATCTCGGTGCGGGAGCGAGCCTTTGCGCGCTGCGTGCGGGACGCAGCGTCGCCACGACGATGGGCTTCAGCACGCTCGACGGACTGCTGATGTCGACGCGTTGCGGCAGCCTCGATCCCGGCATCGTCCTCCATCTCGCCCGAAGCGGCCGCTCGGTGGGCGAGATCGAGGACATGCTCTATGCCCGGTCCGGCCTGCTCGGCGTTTCGGGCACGAGCGGCGACATCAGGGACCTGCTGGCGAGCGACGATCCGCGCGCGGCCGACGCGATCGAACTCTTCGTCTATCGGATCGCGAACGAAACGGCCGCGATGGCCGGAGCGCTCGGCGGCATCGACGGACTGGTGTTCACGGCGGGGATCGGCGAGCACGCCGCGCCGATCCGCGCGCTCGTCGCCGCGAGGCTTGCCTGGCTCGGCGTCGAGCTCGACGCCGAGGCCAACGCGGCCGGCGCCGCCGTGATCAGCAGGCCGGGCGGCGCCGTCGAGACACGCGTGATGGCGACCGACGAGGAGACCACCATCGCCCGCCACACGGTCGCGATGCTCGGAGCCGCCGCGCGCGCGTGAGCGGGCCCGGTCTTCGCCGGGACAGGCTCAGCCGCGCTGGCCGAGAGCGCGTCGCTTGGCCGCATACATCGCCGCGTCGGCGTGGGCGAGGAGCGCGTCCGGCGTGTGTCCGTCGCCCGGATAGGACGCGATGCCGATCGACGCGCCGATCGGCACGATCCGGTCGCCGAGCGCGATCGGCTCGCAGAGCTCGCGCTCGATCCGGGTCAGGGATTCGGCCAGCCCTGCGGCGGTTCCGGCGCTCGTCAGCACGACGACGAACTCGTCGCCGGCGAAGCGCGCGACGACGTCGCCCTCGCGTACGATCTTCGACAGCCGGTTCGCCGCGGCGCGCAGGAACTGGTCGCCGGCGGCGTGCCCGTGGCGGTCGTTGACGGACTTGAAATCGTCGAGATCGATGAACAGGAGCACGAACGGATCGGCGTCGGCCCTCGAGCCGTTCGTCATCGCGTGCAGCCGCTCGATCAGCGTCGCCCGATTGCAGAGACCCGTGAGCATGTCGCGGCTCGCCTGTTCGGCGAGCTGGGCCAGCGAGGCGCGCGCATCGGTGACGTCGTGGAACAGCGACACGTAGTGCAGCGGCTCGCCGCCCGGCCCGTGCGCGATCGTCGTGGTCTGCTCGGCGATGAAGGAGACGCCATCCTTGCGCAGGCTCCTGATGTCGCCGCGCCAGAAGCCGGTCTCGGCGATCGCGCGGACGATCAGCGCACGGAACGCGTCGCTGTCCCGATCGAGGCCGAGAAGATGCGTCGTCAGGCCGAGCACCTCGTGGCGTTCGAAGCCGGTGATCCGCGTGAAAGCCGGGTTGACCGACACGATCCGGCCCTCGAGATCGGCGACGACCACGCCTTCGACCATGCAGTCGATGACGAGCGCCGACAGCGCGAGCGAGCGCCTGGTGTTCTCGAGCGGGCTCACGTCGACGACCTGCGCGACGAAGCCGAGCACTGCGCCGTTCTCGTCGAGGCGCGGGATGTACGACGCGAGCGTGTGACCGACGGTGCCGTCCGCTTTGACGAGGGTCCGCTCGAACCGTTGTTCGCGTCCGGCCAGCGCGCCGTCGATGTAAGGACGGTTGCGCTCGAACAACGCGTCGCCGAGCAGGTCCCGCAGGTGACAGCCGAACATCTGCTCTGGCGAGCGGCCGAACCATTCGCGATAGGCGCCGTTCGCGAACGCGCAGCTCAGGTCGCGTCGCCAGAATGCCACCATCGCGGGAAGCGACGACGCGACGTGGCGATTGAAGATGGTTTCCGCATCGTCGCGCGACAGTCCCGAGGCGAACAGGGCCCGGTCCGGCATCGTCCGTCTTCCTTCCCCGGTCGAGCGCTCGTGTCGCCGCGCCCGCAGCGGCCGGGCTCTTCTAACCCATCGTCGCGCCGGAGGGTAAGCGCGCAGCGTGACTCCGCTGCGATCGCGCGAGCCACGTCGTGCGCGATCATGCCTGCCCTTCGCGTCGGGGTTGGCACTGACGATTTCACCACCTGATGACAGTCGCCGCCGGCCGCCATCCCGCGCGAGAAAGGTTGTTCCCATGTCCGTGCGTTTTCTTGCCGTGTTCTATTCGCGTACCGGCTCGACGGAGAGCCTGGTGGCAGCCGCGGCAGAGGCCGCGCGGGACGCGGGGGCCGAGATCCGCGTCCGGCGCGCCCGCGAGGTGGTCGGCGCCGACGTGATGGCCAAGGGCAAGGGCTGGCGCGAGAACGCCGAGCGGATGAACGCGCTCTACGAGGCGCCGACCGACGAGGATGCGATCTGGGCGGACGCGATCCTGTTCGGCACGCCCTGCTATTTCGGCGCGATGGCGACGGAGCTGAAGGCGTTCCTCGACGGGCTCGGTCCGCAATGGAAGCAGGGACAGCTCGCCGGCAAGGTGGGCGGCGCGCTCGCCACCGTCTCGTGGCCGCATGGCGGCAGCGAGGTCGTGACGCTCTCGCTTTACGCGCCGATGGCGCATCTCGGGATGATCATCGTGCCGACCGGATACACCGACGAGGCGATGCTCGAGGCCGGCTCGCCCTACGGCGCGTCGGCGGTGGTGGGCGCCGAGAACCGGCCGCCGCGCCGGGAGGATCTCGACGCGGCGAGGCACCAGGCGCGTCGGATGGTCGAGGTCGCGGCCGCACTTCGGGCCGGCCACGCCGAGCACGGGTGAGCCCCGACCGGTCCTCGTCGAGCGCTGCGGTTCGGACGCGGTCGGGTCGGGCGGGGGAACCGGCGATCGGGCCGAGCGGGGATCGTCGGCGCCAAGCGGCTTTCCCGCTCCGGTGCGGGCGCTGACCGTTCGCCCGGCGCACGGATCCCGGCGGGGCCGAAATCCGGACGCGCGCGGTGGCGACACGGGAGGACACCGATCAGCGCGGACCGTTCCGGGTTTGACTCCTCGGCGTCGTCATCCCGACGACAGCGTCGGGTTCTCGGCGACCGTGCGGTTCGCGGGTCTCCTGATTGCGGCGCCGTGAGGCCCGGCGAGCAGGAGGCGGACGACGCTCCGCACCGAACGCCGCCGGTCGCCCGCGCATCGGCCACCGACGCTCGCCTGCCGGTCGGCGACGCTCCGCACGTCATGCGCGAGCCGCGCGCCGACCGCGCGCGCGCCGTGCTGGAACATGGCCTCGACGAGCGCCGTGTCGCGCAGCACGGTCGCGCCATCGCCGCTGGTCATGTCTGCGATGAAGCGATCGCAGCACAGCTCCGCGGCGCGCGCGTTTCGTTGCGTGATCGACAGGAACGCGCAGCCGACGAGGATCGCCTGCCGCAGCACCACTCTCGTTTCCGGCCCGTGACCGCGCGATCGCGCGGGCGCGCGACGATCGCGCGATGGGCGTCCCCGTCCTGTAACGGACCGGTCCTGTAACGCGAGCGTCTTACGAGAACCTGACGCGATGGCGGAACGGTCAGCCGCCGATCAGCGCACCCGCGCCGCCGCAACCCGCCACCACCAGGACCGGCGACGCGCGGGAGGCGACGAGCAGCACGAACGCGACGGCGACGGTCGCGACGTCGCGCGGCCGTGCGACCGCGCCCACCCAGACCGGGTCGTAGAGTGCGGCGGCGAGAATGCCGACGACCGCCGCGTTCGCACCGTCCATCGCCGCACGGACCGTCGCGCGCGCGCGCAGCCCGGCGGAGAACGGCAGGATGCCGAGCAGCAGCAGCAGCCCCGGCAGGAAGATCGCGACGAGCGCGACCACGGCACCGCCGATGCCGCCGAGCGGCGGCCGCGCCGCGGCGCCGAGAAACGCGGCGAAGGTGAACAACGGACCCGGCAGGGCCTGGGCGACGCCATACCCGGCGACGAAGCGATCGTCCGAAACCCAGCCCGGCGAGACCACCGCGTCATGCAGCAGCGGCAGCACGACGTGGCCGCCGCCGAACACCAGTGCGCCCGCACGGTAGAACGCGTTCCACAGACCGAACCACGTCCCGCTTGCCGGCAGAAAGGCGATCGCGAGGAGCACCGCGAAGGCGGCGAGGCAGCCGGTCGCGCGGCCAGCGCGCGAGGGTGTCGCGCGACCAGCGCGCGAGGGTGTCGCGCGACCAGCCGCGAGCGCGCGAGGCGCGAGGATGTCGCGCTTCCGGCGCGCGAGGGTGTCGTGCTTCCGGCGCGCGAGGATATCGCGCTTCCGGCGCGCGAGGGCGGCTCGCCATTCGCGCGCCGGGCGACCTGGCCCGCGGCCTCGCGCGCGCCAGATCCGGCCGGGAGAAACAGGCGCGCGACGACCGCGCCGAGCACGATCGCCGCGACCTGCCCGGCGGAGCCCGCGACCGCCACCGCGAGCACCACGCCGAAGGCGGCGATCGAGGCGCGGAGGCGGTCGACGCAGATCGACCGCGCCATGCCGAGCACCGCCTGGGCGACGATCGCGACGGCGGCGAGCCGCACGCCGTGCAGAATCGCCCGGCCGAGCGGCGCGCCGGCGAGTTCGCCGACCGCGTAGGCGAACAGCACCATCAGCACGGCCGACGGCAACGTGAACCCGGCCCAGGCGGCGAGACCGCCCCGAACGCCGCCGCGCAACAGGCCGATGCCGAACCCGGTCTGGCTGGACGCGGGACCCGGCAGGAACTGGCAGAGCGCCACGAGGTCCGCGAACTCGGCGTCGCGCAGCCAGCGGCGCCGGTCGACGAATTCGGCCCGGAAATAGCCGAGATGGGCGACCGGCCCGCCGAAGGAGGTGAGGCCGAGGCGGAGAAACGCGCGGAAGATCACGGACGCGGGGACCGTCGTGACCGCCGCCTCGCCGGAGCCGGCGGGAGGCTCGTTCGAGCGTGTCATGACCGTGCCACCGCTCCCGCGCGCTTCGCTCCTCGTATAGCGGATGTGGCGACGGCCGCCCGCCCCGAGCGTGTCGGCGGCGATCGTCGCGGGACGCGACGGCTCGCGGTCGACCGCGCCGCCGATTGCGTCACTTTCGTTACAACGGCACCGTGGTTGCAGCCGGTTCCGTTCGTTAGCGTCGGAACGGACGCCGTCGATAATCCGGGAACGTGCCTTGCCGCTCGATGGTCGCAGTCGCCCGGACGTCGTCGACGCGCGACGGACCACTGCCGCGGCCGACGCCCGTTCCGCCGGCGTCGATGCGACACGGTTCGTGGCGGCCTGCGCGGTGGCGCTGCTGCACGCGATGCCGCTCGGACGCGCGCGGCATCATCTCGAAATCGAAGCCGCCGAGCTGCTGACGCGGTTCGCCGTGCCGTTCTTCTTCATCGCAAGCGGGTATTTCGGCTATCGCGGTCTCAACCGACCGGTCGCCTCGACGCGGCGGATCCTGTTCCGCCTGCTGCCGGTCTACGTCGTCTGGATCACGATCTACGCCGTGCTCGCGCCCGGCAGCCTCGCCTCGCTGGCGCGGCACCCGACGATCTACCTGCATGATCTGCGCGTCGCCGAACCCGGTTTCCATCTGTGGTTCCTGCCGGCGCTCGGCGTCGGCATGGTGTGCGCCCTCCTCGCGTTCCGCCTCTCGCCGGTTCTCGCCGCCTCGCTCGGGGCGCTCGCGTTCGGGCTAGTCCTCGCGCTCGGCGCCTATCGCGGCGTGCTCGGCGTGCCGGGCTTCCCGATGCGCGGGGGCGCGCTGGTCGCGTTTCCGGACGTCGCGATCGGGCTCTGGATCGCGCATCGCAGGCCTGTCGTCGGACGCGGGACCGCGTGGGCGCTCGCGGCCGCGGGGGTCGCGTGCTGCGGTGCGGAAGCGTTCCTGCTCCACCGCGTCGGCGGCGCGGGCGGCATCCCCGACACGCTCGCGGGAACGTCGCTGTTCGCGACCGGGATCTTCCTCGCGGTGCTGCCTCCGGCACGGGCCTCACGGGTGATCGGCGTGCTCGCGCGCCTCGGCCGGCTCAGCCTCGGCATCTACTGCGCCCACCTGCTGTTCATCCTGTGGGTGGAGCGCTGGGCGGTGCCGGCGTCGCTCGGCGAGACGGTGGCGCTCGGCGTCGGCGCCGTGCTGTTCGGCCTCGCGGTCTCGCTCGCGTTCGCGCGCGCGGGACCGCTGGTCCGGCTGGTCAGGTAACGGCGCGGCTACTGCGCGAGGTAACCGCCGTCGACCGGCAGCACCGCACCGGTGATGAACGACGCGTCGTCCGCGCGAGGAACAGGATCGCGCGCGCGGCCGCTTCCGGCTGACCCGGACGCCCGATCGGGCGCAACGCCATGCCGCCGATGCAGGTGTGACGGCACGCAACGACGAATGGTCTGACGCGCGATCGAGGGCGGTTTCCGGCGCACGTTGATCGAGACTGGCGGGGGTGCCTGACGCAGATCGTCGAAGATCGGGGGCACCGTCATCGAGACGGACGGGAACGGGCGTCGGACGCGACGCACTCACGTCGTCGGCGGAGCTTTGCGGAGATGCGGCTTGAGACTGCGGGCGAGAAGCCTGTCGAGCATCCGGTCGGAAAGGCACCTCACGAGGCGGACGATGATCGCCGCGTCACGGCCAACGGTGTAGCGAGCGCGGGGCCGCTTGCTGGCGATCGCGTCCGCGACGACCAGACCTGCCGCCTCGGCCGGCACTCCCCTGGGGATGGCCGCCCGGGCCTGCGAGATGACTGACTGCATGAGCGTGTCGTAGCGACCACGCTGCTCGGCGGTCATTCCGCCGGTGACGCGCTCGCCAGTGGCAGCGACCCGCCCGAGCATCTCGGTCGTGACCGCGCCCGGTTCGATCACGATGACCTTCACTCCGAGCGGTCCGACCTCCCGGCGCAGTGCGTCGCTGACCGCTTCGAGGGCGAACTTCGAGCCGGCGTAGGGGCCGTAGGTCGCCATCGCCACCTTGCCGCCGACGGAGGAGATGTTGACGACAGTCCCGCGGCTCTCGATGAGCGCGGGTAGCAGCGCCTGTGTCATGGCGACGTGGCCGAACAGGTTGATGTCGAACAGCCGGCGCCATTCGGAGAGCGGCAGCACCTCCACGGGCGCATTGACCCCGATGCCCGCGTTGTTGACCAGGGCGCGCAGCGGCCGCCGCTCTGGATCGCCGCCGATGCGCGTCACGAGCGCTGCGATCTCGGCCTCGTTGGTGATGTCGAGCATGACCGGCTCGAGGTTCGCGGCCCGGAGCGCGTCCGCGTCCGTGTCCCGGCGCACGCCGGCGAGGACGTGGAAGCCGCGCCGGGCAAGCTCGCGGGCGGTGGCGGCGCCGATGCCAGTCGAGGCACCGGTCACCACGACGATCTCACGACGAAGAGGCTCTGTTCCGGTCGACATCGTTTCCGTTGTTTATCGTACCGGCGAGGCTCATGTCTGCGGCGGCGCGCGATCAGCGGCGGTGTGCGGCGCATGATGGTCGGAACGGATCAATCCGGCAGCCCGGCCGCGCGCATCTGGTCCAGGATTTCCTCCGAGCGTGCGGGTTCTTATCCACCGCGGAGCCGCTGGCGTGTCTCGGCCGGCTTGGCGTCGAACTGCTCGACCAGGCTGCGCATGTCGTCGCCGTTGCGGGGACGATCGCCGCCCCGTCGACGTGCCGGTCGGTCTCGCGGTTCGCGTCCGGTTCCGACCGAGGCCGCCGCGACCACGATCTTCGCGCTCCCGGCGCTCGATCGGCCAACGGCCCGAAGCCTTCCGGTCCGATGGCGCGCGGCGCGGGGCGCGACGCCTGCCGTCGCGGCGCCCGCGTCAGCCTCCGGCGGCGTCCAGGAAGCGCTCGACGTCCCGGCTCAGCAACAACGGCAGCAATGGTTCGAGCTTCTGCAGCGGCCAGTGCCACCATTGCAGCGCCAGCAACCGTCGCACCTGGTGCTCGGGGAAGCGGACCGAGACCGATCGCGCCGGGTTGCCGACCGCGATCGCGTAGGGTGCCACGTCTCGCGTCACCACCGCGGCGGCGCCGATCACCGCGCCGTCGCCGATGGTCACGCCGGGCATGACGAAGGCGCCCTTGCCGATCCAGACGTCGTGGCCGATCCGGGTCTCGCCGCGCCCGACATGGTCGCTCGCACCGTCGGGCAGCGTCGGCCAGTCCCGACCGAGCGTCGCGAACGGATAGGTCGTGATCAGCCGATGGTCGTGGTTGCCGATCACGATGGTCACGTGGCTCGCGATCGAACAGAACCGGCCGATCGACAGCGACCCGTATTCGGGATCGATCACCTCGGGCGTGCCGTAGGTGTAGTCGCCGATCTGCCAGCCGAACCGCGCGACGCCGTCGCGGAGGGCGTCGCGGGTCGGCGCCGGCACCGGCGGCCGCCAGTCTTCGGGCTGGGTCTCGAGGCGGAGGACGAGGTCGTAGCCGACGTCGTAGAGCCCGAAGCGTCCCTCGAGCCGCAGACCGGAATCGCTCTCCTCGGCCCGGGTCAGGCGCGTGCTGACCGCGCCGTCGCGCGAAAGGAGAACGAGCGTGCCGTCCTCGATCCGCCACGCATGCTCGTTCGGGTGCGCGTAGCCCCGCACCCGACCGTCGGGCGCGAACCACAGCGAGGACGCGACGACCGGGCCGTCGCGATGCGAGAACTGCCAGTAGCGGTTCGCCACCAGCGCCTCGAGACGCGTCATGCGCCACCGCGCGCGGCGGACCGCGCCCCGGGGAGGTCCCGGAACGCCGCCACCCGCGGCCCGGCGCGACCGACGCACGCGGCGCCGGTGCCGCGCCTTCCGTCTCGGTCCGGAACCGGACGCCGCCGAGGGTCGCCGGCGCGGCGGCCGCCGGCGGCCGTGCGGCGCGAGACGGGCCGCACCGCCGGATCGAGCGTGGCCGGCGCCGCCGGCACGGCCGCCGCGGCCGGGACATGGCGTCGGGGGTGACGCCGGTCGCGCCCGACATCCCGGCGGCCCGCGCCCCGGTGATCGATAACCGTCATGCCGATCTCTCATGGTGAGGGGGTGGGTCGCCGGCCCGTGCTTCGCGGCGGCCGGCCGCCGTCGCGTCCGGGTCGCTCAGGCGGTGTCGACGGACCCGGCCCGCGGCGCCGTCCGGCGCTCGTGCAGGGACCGCATCCGATGCGCGAACGCGACGAGCTCCGGATGCAGGCTCGTGTAGAATTCGGCGTGGCGCGCGTCGACGAGGCCGAACACCATCGCGATCACCGCGAGCAGGCGCGCCCGTGCCGAACCGTGCCTGATCCGCTCCGTCCGCTCGATCAGGTCGATGCGCGTGCGCTCGGTGAGGTCCGAGGACGCGGATCGGGCGAGGCCGCCCTCGGCGAGCGGCGCGGCGTCGAGAAGGCAGCCGGTCTGCAGCATCTCGAGCCGGGTGGAGCCGCCGAGCCGGCGGAGCCGGACCGGCATCGCGGGCGCGTAGACATCGCCGTCGATCAGCCGGAACGGCAGCGCGTCGTCCGACGCCGACATCAGGAAGCACGGTCCGACCAGCGGGTCGGGATCGAGCGAGACCAGCGCGAGCTCGGTGAAAAGGTGGAACTCGGCCGACGAGACGTGACCGGTCCGGCTGTCGAACTTGAGCGCGTGCCCCTCGGCCGTCAGCAACCGGAACAGCGCGGGCGCGATCCTGTCGGCGGTCGGCCGCCGTCCCATGTTCGGCACGCAAAGGCCGGTCCGCTTCGCGCTCACCCGCTCGGCGAGTTCGTCCGCGACCAGGGACGGCGGCGGCAGCGCGACCGTCTGGTAGTAGTTGACGTCCGGCGCGGCGGACGGCCGAAGTTCCCTGATGTCGAGATACTCGATCTCGGCCTCGTTCGCGCCGTCCATCGTCAGGTAGTTGAGCGAGACCCCGGCCTTGGTGTTGAGCGCGACGCCCCGCGGCGACGGCGTGAAGATGCTCGTGTGGAAGGCCGAGCCGACGATGCCGGTGACGATGTTGTCATGGCGGAACAGGCAGATCTGATCGGGGATGCCGAGCCGTTCGGGATGGATCACGCGGAAGCCGCGACGGACCAGTTCGGCATCGAACTCGGCCTCGTTCTCGACCTTGGTGGTGCCGCAGATCAGACCGGAGCGCGTGAGGTAGAGGTTCTGGCCGCGCAACTCGCGACCGAGCGCCGATCGCTGCTCGGCGCGGTCGCCGATGCGGTGGCAGAAGGCGGCGAAGGTCGTGCTGGCGTAACAATCCTCGACGAACGACGGTGTCGGCACCACGAGTTCCCGGACCACGAAGGAGGTGCGCGGCTGGATGAAATCGTCCGGCGTCAGCTCCAGCAGTTCGAACAGCTCCCGCGCCCACGGGATGGCGAAGAGATCGCCGATCGCCGGGACGCTCCTCACCAGCAGCTTCTCGTCGCGGCGGATGCGCCGAAGCGCCCACAGGCGCGAGATGAACTCGGTGATGAAGTGGCCGTATTGCGGATGCGGCTGGCCGACGAAGATGGCGCGGTCGATCACCGGAAACAGCCGCGCGGGAACGGGATCGATCCATTGCGGCTGGTGCTTCGTGATCGGCGGCATCTGGTGGTGGAACGCCGCCTGCGGGATCAGGAAGCCCTCGCGGGAGAACACGCCGTGCAGCCCGTCGAAATAGTTGTGGCCGCTCGCGTAGATCGCGTCGCGGTACTCGTGAACGCCGGGATCGGAGAAGAACACCGATCCGGTCGATGCGGGCAGCGAGGATGGCGTCAGGAACACCCGCGCGTCCCACCGAGGCCGATCGTCGCTTGCCCGCACAGACGCACCGGACCTGCTCCCCGCGAACGAGACGCCAAGCACGATGGATAACATGCGATCGCCGTGAGACAAGCCCGACGGCGGAACCGTCCGGTCGGGAACCGAAGACCGCGCGCGGCGGGGATCCAGAGCAACCTCACGTGGACCGGACCACGACGTGGTCCCGTCCACATGAGACAAGCTGCTCTATCCACGAAGTTTCTGGAGCACGACCCTCAGCCAGACCGGTTCCGGTCTCGCTGGACGTGCTCTAGTGCGTTACAACATCGCCGAGCGCATCGGTCCAACCCGCGCCGCTCCACCAGACCGGGATCCCGGCGTGATGGCTGGTGCCGTTCGACGATTTGCAATCCGAACAGAAGACGTGGCTGCCGGTGGGTTCGGATGTCGGCAAGGTGGCGAAGGTGAGGATCGCCGCGACCGTGGTGCCGTCGGCCCGCACGCTGACGCCGCAGGTCCCGCCCGAGCCGCAGAGCTGCACGCCGCCGCTGTCGCCGACACCGTTCCAGACCACCTGCGCCATCGGCGCGCCGTCGGTGGTGCCGCGATCGCCGTCGATCTGCAGGCCGAGATGGATCGACACGCTGGGCCAGCCGCCGGCCGCGCTGTCCCGCCGCGTCCAGGTCAGCAGGCGGTTCTGGTTGCTGTCCGAATAGGTGTCGAACTCGCCGGCGACGACCGTCGAGCCGACGTTGTCGTCGGTCAGGCCGGTGACGGTGCGCAACCCGCCCTCGTTCTCGCCGAGCCGCAGCGTGCCGTTCGCCGCGACCGAGACGCCGCACGTGCCCGATCCGCCGCAGAGCGCGAGGCCGCCCACGTTCGCCGCGCCGCCGTTCCACACGATGCCGCCCTCGTACGTGCCGCTCGACGGCGACCCCGGCGTGCCATCGACGGTCAGCCCGAGGCCGAGCGACGTCGACGTCCAGCCGACGGTCGAACTCGCCTTGGTCAGCGAACCGACCAGGCGCAGCCGGTTCGCGCCATCCACGTAGCCGTCGTGTTCGAACATCTCGGGGTTGGTGACCGCGCTCGTCGCGCCACCGTCGCCGAACGACATGAAGCCGTTGCCTCTGATCTCCCGATCGTAAGGGCCGCTGTCGATGAGAAGATGATCGGGCATCGCGCCGGCGAGGTAGAGCTCGTAGCTGCCGCTGCCGAGTGCCGCCGGGCCGATGCCGCCGAGTGGCGCGGGCGAGATCGTGATGCCGTGGAACGACACCTCGCCGGGGCTCGCGGCGGTGTAGCGGAAATCCATCTCCTCGCCTTCGAAATGGCGGATCAGGCTGGTCGACTGCCCTTCGGACGCGGCGCCGTTGTAGGCCATGTAGAGGTTGCGCCCGAACATCTTGGTGGGCGCACCGACCCAGACGACCGGGATGCCGTAGTTCGACCAGTAGGTGTCGAGCGTGCCGGTGTTCGGCACCTGGCCCGAGGCGCCGTTGCCGCCCGTCGCCGCGGCCCAGCCGGCCACCGAGATGAAGGTGCCGTTCGGATCCCAGCCC
The DNA here is from genome assembly GCA_965199345.1 of Acetobacteraceae bacterium. Lineage (GTDB taxonomy): Bacteria > Pseudomonadota > Alphaproteobacteria > Acetobacterales > Acetobacteraceae > CAXTPV01. The sequence goes on along the minus strand of CBDARA010000002.1, from coordinate 786,935 downwards.
GACACGAAACCCTCCATCAGGTTGACGAGCGGCAACCCGTCGGCGGTCGCGGTCGAGGTCGAGACGGTCGGGTCCACCGAGTTCGTGACCAGATACATGTTGGTCCGGAGCAGCGACATCTGCTCGGCCGTGAGCGGCGTCTTCAGGTAGACGGCGCCCGACGTGTAGTGGTCGACGTCGAGCACGAAGCGCGCCGGCAGGTTCTCGACCTGCTCGTAGAACCCGACGGCGTCGTTGCCGCCGAGCTGCGGGATCACGCCGGCGCCCTGCCGATAGTCGATACCGTCGATGCCGGCGCGGTCGCTGGTGATCTGCTGCGGGCTGGTGAACACGCACAGCACGCAGCCCGCGTTGTAGGACCCGTACGGCGCGCCGATCACGTCGAGCGCCGACGGCAGTGCGGGATCGCCCACCGGCATGCCAGGCGGCTGGTCCGGCAGCGCGGCGCCGCCGATCACCACCGCGTCCGGACCGGTGAACTGGTCGAAACCGGTCGACGCGCCCGACTGCAACTGCGGGATCGTCACGGTGACGCCCGACGCGGTGACCATCCGGCGCCCGAACGCCGCGTTCATCGCGTCGCCGACCGTGGTCGTGACCCCGTTGACCACCAGCTGCGGGTTCGGCGCCCGCGCGCGCGCCGGCGGCGCGGCCGCCGTGACGGCGAACAGCGCCGTGCCGAACAGCAGAACGGACGCGGCCGCGCGATCGACAGGCGTCAAGTCGTTTCCCCCGAGCAATCGCGCGGCATCATGGACGTGTCCCGACGGCCTTGCAGCCGGCGATTGACCGACGACGCGCGTTGCAACGCGAACGCCGCACCTTTACGACACCGCGTCGCTCCTCGCGCCATTCGGAACCGTGGATCTCCGCGAAAGACCGCTGCCACCACGATACAACGGCACACGCGACACGATGGCGGGAAACACGGCTTTTACGTCATTGTCTCCCGGGCGCAGGCGGTTAGTGATCAGCGTCACCGAACAGTCCCGACGCACCGGACGATACAACATCGGAGACGACGAATGACCACCTACACGAACAACAGCGGCGTCATCTACAACCTGACCGAGACCGCCGGCGTGTACACGCTCGCGATCACCTATCCGCCGCCCGCGACCAGCCCCGCGCCGATCACCGGCATCCCGGCGGCCAACGTGCTCACCGCCAACGGAACGCTCGACCTGTCGAGCGTCCTGCTCGGGGACTCGGTCTACGTCATCCCGCCGGGCGTGACCGGCAAGCTGGTCCCGACCTTGAACATTCTCGGCAGCGAGACCGTCTACGTGGGCGGCACCGCGACGCTCGGCGCCGCCAACGGCCTCGACGTTCTCCCCGGCTCCCTCACCCTGCACGTCGACGGCGGCAGCGTCACGGTGGGTCCGGCGGTCACCAGCCTCGGCGGCGCGGTCATCGATCTCGACAACGGCGGCAGCCTCACGAACGGCACCAACACCGCGGCGATCCTGAACGACGCGACCGTCAATTTCGGCACGAACGGCGGCTCGATCGCGGTCGCCGCCAACGGCGGCGCGGTCGCGCTCACGACCACGATCACCGGCTTCAACGCCGCCAAGGACGCCATCACGTTCTCGGGCCTGCCGACCGGCACCGCGCTCGCGACCTACACCATCGCCGACAACGGCACCGCCAGCCAGACCATCGTCGGCAAGGACGCCAACGGCACGACGGTGACCACCTTCACCGTGCAGGGCACGGCGCTCGCGGTCGGCACGTTCGGCACCACGACCGCCGGGCCGCTCTCGGTCACCGCCGCCGGCACCACGGTGACCTTCGACGCCGCACCCGTCTGCTTCCTCCCGGGCGCGCTGATCGCGACGCCGTCGGGCGAGCGGAAGGTCGAGGATCTCGAGATCGGCGACGAGGTCTGGACGATGGTCGACGGCACGCGCGTCGCGCGTCCGCTGGTCTGGACCGGCAAGCGCACGATCGCGGTCGCGAACGCGCCCGAGCCCGACGCGGTGCGCCCGGTGCGGGTCGCCGCCGACGCGTTCGGCGCCGGCGTGCCGCACACCGACCTCCTGGTGACCCCGGAGCACGCGTTCTTCTTCGACGGCAGGCTGGTTCCGGCCCGCATGCTGGTGAACGGCCGCTCCATCACGGTCGACGCGACGATGGCGCGCTTCGACGTCCACCACGTCGAAACGGCCGACCACGCGGTCATCATCGCCAACGGCGCGCTGACCGAGAGCTACCTCGACACCGGCAACCGCTCCGGTTTCCGTCAGGCCGGCCGGGTGGTCAGCCTCGGACAGGGCGTTGCCAAGAGCTGGGGCGCCGCCAAGAGCTGGGAGGCCGACGCCGCCGCCCCGCTCGCGGTCGACGCCGCGTTCGTCGGCGGCATCTGGCGCGCGCTCGACGCCCGGGCCGACACGCTCGGCTACGCGCCGAAGCCCGCGCTGGCCGACATCAGCCACGACCCCGACCTCCGCATCGTGACCGAGACCGGCCGCGAGATCCGCCCGCTCTACGTGCGCGACGGCCGCGCGGTGTTCACCGTTCCCGGCCGCACCGAGCGCGTGACGATCGTCTCGCGCGCGTCGCGCCCGTCGGACGCGGTCGGCCCGTTCGTCGACGACCGCCGCATCCTCGGCGTCCTGGTCGGCGAAGTCGCGATCTGGACCGCGTCGGGCCGCGAGCGGCGGGAGCCGCACCTCGAGCAGACCCACCTCGCCGGCTGGCACGCACAGGAAGCGGGCCCGCATCGCTGGACGACCGGCCACGCGACCCTGCCGCTCTCGATCGACGAGGCGGCCGTGTCGGTCATGCTCGAGCTCGAGATCGTCGCCGCCGGACCCTACGTCGAGGCCGGCAAGGCCACCCGCCGCGTCGCCTGAACCCGACCCCGCCCGGCTGCCCCTCGGGGCAGCCGGACACCCTCAAGAGCGTCGAGGAATGCCCGACCTGACCCCCAGCTCGGGCATCTCCGGCACCGCCCGGATCGCCACCGCCGGCGGCGGCGTGCACGCACGACACCTCCGGCCAGGCGATCTCCTCCGCACGGTCGACGGCCGCCTCGTGCCGGTCGCCGCGACGCATGCGGCAACGGGCCGCAACGACCTTCCCCCCGTGCTGATGCGGCGCCAGGCGATCGATCGCTACCGCCCCGCCCGCGACCTCCTGCTCGCCCCCGACCAGACGGTCGTCTCCGACGGCTGCGCCCTGCCCGCGTCGATGCTGCTGAACGGATTGTCGATCCGCGAGGCCCCTGGCGGAACGGCGCGAGCCCTCCTCGTGATCGCCACGCGCGAGGCCGCGATCGTGCCGGTCGACGATGTCCCGATCCGCCTCGCCGCCGCCGGCGACCCCGACCCCGACCCCGTCGATCTCGCCGCCGCGGCCGCGCTCTGGAGCCGACTGGCCGAACGCGCCACCCGCCTCGCCTTTCTGTTCCCGGACCTGCACGAGGCTGATCGGGCGTCGTAGGGGGTGGGGAAGGCCAGGGGCTCTGCCCCTGGACCCCGGTCAAGGCAGCGGCCTTGACAATCCAGTCAGTTAAGGAAAACCCCGGGCCGACAGGGCCTGCCCGCACGTACGAGGCCCGGGGTTTTCCTTAACTGAAAGGGATCCAAGGGACGACTGTCCCTTGGCGGGTCCAGGGCAGAGCCCCTGGCCTTCCTTCCCCCACCCCCCGCCACACCCGATCAGCTCGTGCGCAGTTCCCGGAGCGCGCGGAGGACGTCTTTGAAGCGTTGGCCGAGGTCGGTTCCGGGTCGATCGGTGTCGAGCACGGGCCAGAGCGAGCTCGACACGACGTCGCCGACGGTGACGGCGTCGTAGTCGCGCGTGCCGTCCGGGCGGGTGTGGATGAAGCGGCTGTCGAGCGTTCCGGCGCGGCCGAGCAGGGTGTCGTGGACGTCGATCGTGCGAAGGCCGAGCAGGGCGGCCTCCCGGCGCAGTCCGGCGTTGAGCGCCCGGACGGTTTCGGTGCCGCGCACGAGGTCGCCTGGCCCGTCGTCGGCGTGGGGGATCGGGGGCAGGACGCCGGTCACCGTGTGGAAGGCGCGTTCGGTGGGGGGGACGGCTTGCTTGAGGAAGTCGCGCACGCTGTCGATCACGCGACCGATGGGCGTCGCGCCGTCGGCGGGGCCGCCGGTCGCGGCGCGGATCGCGGCGAGTTCGGTGCCGCCGAACTGCCACAGCATCGGCACCGAGGCTGTCACGCCCGCGTGGCTGAGCGTCGCGAGCGTCGCGACGAGATGGGCGGCGGCCGTCCCTGGCGTCGCGACATCGTCGAGCACGGCGGGCGAGATCAGACCCTGCGTCAGCAGGATCGGCATCAGGAAGCGGCCGCCGCGGTCGGCCGAACGCCGGAAGTGGACGACGTCACGGTCGCCGGCGAGGAAGAACGGGACGGCGCCGATCGCCTGCAGCCGCGTGACCATGTCCCACTCGGCGAGCAGCCGGTCCCCCTCCCGCGGCAGCCGGGACGCCCAGGCGTTCGCCAGGGCCGCGATCACCGCCTGCGGGTAGACGCGGCTGGCGCACGGAAGCTGACGGAACTTCTGCATGCCGGACAGCCGCAGCACGATCGGGAAGCGACGGCGCTCGGCGTAGCCCCATTCGAGGAAGTGCAGCGCGGGATCGATTCCGGCGGCGGCGAGATCGGGGAATGTCGCGCGGTATTCCTCGGGCGAAAAGCCGGTTTCGAGCAGCGCGTCGCGCGCTTCCTCGAACCGGATCGGATCGAGCGCCGGGATGGACGATGACGACACCTCTGCATCCATGACGGTGTCTCCTCCGTGACGGGATGGGCGACGGATCTGCAGAGGCATCGCACGGTTCGGGTTTATTATTCCAGACACCAAGCGCGTCACAACAAGTCCTGACAACAGTTTCCGTAATAACTCAATAATGCTTCTTTTCGAAACCGATCGCCGCTTTACCGGAGACCGGGAAGGCCGTAAGCCGGTGGAACCCGCCCCGACGCGTCCTGAGATGACACGTTGCCGAAAGCTCCTCGGAGGATATCGGTGAAGATCGTGATTTGCGGTGACGCGCCTCTCGAGTCCGAAGCGAACGCTTCCATACGCGGTTCGATCCATGACGGATGGGAGCAGCATCTTTCGCCCGAGGACGTGACGTCGGTGAGTCTGACGGGAGCACCGTCCGTCATTCGTGCGCTCAGGCCCGATCTGGTGCTCGGCGTCGGGTCCTACCTGCCGGAGACGGCGTATTTCGGCGAAACGGTCGCGGCGGCGCGCGCGGTCGGTGCGGTCAGTGCGTTCTGGGCGACCGAAGATCCTTACGAGAAGGACGCGAGCTACCGGATCGAGCCGAGCTTCGACGCCATCTTCACGTGCGACCGCTGGGGCGCCAATTTCTACCATCACCGGCACGTCTTCCACCTGCCGCTCGCCGCTTGCGCGCAGCGGCATTTCGTTCAGATCGAGAAGACGCGCGAGCGGCCCGTCGACATCTTCTTCTGCGGCGTCGCGTTCGCCAGCCGCCGCGACCTGATCGAGCTGCTCCGGCCCGTGCTCGACCGCTACCGGACGGCGATCATCGGCCCGGGCTGGGGCGCCTACGGCAGCGGCTTCAGCGAGCGCCGCATCAGCAAGTCCGAGCTGATCGAGCTCTACGCGCAATCGAAGATCGTCCTCAACCTCGGCCGCAGCCTGTCGTTCGAGAACTCGCGCTACGCGATCATGCCGTCGACGCCGGGGCCGCGGACGTTCGAGGCGGCGCTCGCCGGCGCGACCCAGGTCTTTCACGAGGACACCGCCGAGATCCATCGCTACTTCGACGACGACGAGATCCCGTGCTTCTCGAGCCGGCACGATTTCGGGCTGCTCTGCGAGCGGCTGCTCGACGACGAGGAAGAGCGTTTCGCGATCGCCGGGCGTGCGCAGCGGAAGACGACGCGCGCGCACACCTACGCGCGGCGTGCGGCCGAGATCACCGACGTCCTGCGGGTCGAGGGCATCCTATGATCCTTCTGTACAACACGAATTTTACGCACAACCCGAACGCCTACCTGACGCTCGCGGTCGAGCGCAGCCTCCGGACGCTGCTCGGCGCATCGAGCGTGGTCCGTGCCGACAACCGCACCCTGCTGCCGCTCGCCGCCAGCGGCCGGTTCGACACGCTGATCTGCATCGACGGCCAGAGACTGCTCGGCGGGCTGATCGCGCGCGCGCGGCAGGCGTTCCGCCGCACGATCCTGTGGGCGTTCGAAGACCCGTTCATGCTCGACTACAACCTCAAGCATGAGGCGCTGTTCGACCTCATCTTCACCAATGACCCGTCCTGCGTCGACTTCTACGGCGCGAAGGGGCGGTTCCTGCCGCTCGCCGCCAACCGATCGCTGCATTTCCGGCCCGTCCTCGGCGACGAGCGCCTGCGTCACGACGTGTTCTTCGCCGGCACGATGTGGCCGAACCGGGTGCCGGTGATCACCAGGCTGATCGAGGCCTTTCCGTCGGCGCGTTTCAAGCTGGTCTGCCCGACCAACGAGTATCTGCCGCCGCTGCCTCCGGTGCTGGCCGAGCGCGCCATCGTGCGGCCGATCAGCCATGAGGCGTTCGTCGATTTCGCGAACCAGAGCCGGGTGTCGCTGACGCTGTTCCGCGACTACGCGAGCCACGGCGATGCGAGCCTCGCGACCTCGCCCGGACCACGCCTGTTCGAACTCGGTCTCGCCGGCACCGCGCAGGTGGTCCAGGCACCGCGGATGCCGCGATCGGGGTTCCGCGACACCGACGGGATCGCGCTCTGCGACACCGCGGCCGAGCTGGTCGACGAGGTCGGCCGCCTCCTGTCCGACCCCGTGCTGCGCGGCCAGCGCGCGCGGCAGGCGCAGGACGCGATGACGGCGCACCACACCTACGAGGCGCGGCTGGCGGAACTGCTCGAGGTCGCGGACCAGGCGCCCACGCGCGCGATCACCGGTCCCAGCTCCGGCAGTGGCAAGCGCCGGCTGCGCGTGCTGATGTGCACGCATTCGACGCTGAAGAACCAGGTCTGGGGCGGGGTCGAGGTCTACCAGGAGACGCTGGCGAACACGCTGGCGGCCGATGTCGAGACGTTCTACTGGCTCCGCTCGGGCGGCACCTGCCGGCTGATCGACGGGGCGGGCGAAACGCTCGAGCAGTTCGACCTGCCCGATATCGGCTGGCTCGAGGTGCTCTGCGACGCCGACGAGGAGCGGGTCTTCTCCGACGTGCTGTCGGGCTACGGCATCGACGTCGTCCACTTCCAGCATCTCGGCCACCACGCCGCCTCGCTGCCGATCATCGCGAAATCGAGCGGCGTCGGCGTCGTGTTCTCCGTGCACGACTTCTTCCTCGCCTGCTCGCGCTACAATCTGCTCGACTACGACCAGCGCTATTGCCGGATCGACGAGAAGTCGATCAGCGCGTGCAACGTCTGCCTGCGCGTGAGCGAAGGGCTGCCCGACGGCACGCAGCAGCAGCGCCGCCTGTTCCTCGAGCAGGTGCTCGGCTCGGTGGACACGCTGCTGTTCGGTTCGGCCCATTCGGAGCGCCTGCTGCTCCGGATGTACCCGCAGATCGAAGCGACGCGTCGCCTCCTGCTCGGCATTCCGAGCCCGCCCTCCGCGCTGCCCTCCCGCACCGACGACCACGCGCCGAGGCGCGTGCTTCGCGTCGCCGTCGTCGGCAACTTCATCCGCACCAAGGGCGCGGACACGGTGCTGAACGTCATCGCCGGCGCCAACTCGGGCCTGTTCGAGTTCCACATCTTCGGCCAGGTCGAGCCGCAATACGCGGCGGCGCTGCAGCCCTACGAGCGCCTGAACGTCACCGTCCACGGCCGCTACAAACCGGGCGACGCGGCGCTGTCCGACTACGACGTGGCATTGCACCTGTCGGTCTGGCCGGAAACCTACTGCATCACCCTGTCGGAAGCCTGGAAGGCCGGGCTGATCCCGATCGTCACCGACATCGGCGCGCTCGGCGACCGCGTCGAGCACGACGTCAACGGCTTCAAGGTCGCGGTCGGCGACGCGAGCGGCGTCGTCGACACGCTCGAGCTGATCCGCGCCGTACCCGCGATCCGTGCCCGCATCCGCGCGAACATCGGGCCGCATCTCTGGACCGAGCCGCGCGACTATGCCGCGCGGATCCTCGCGGAATACCGCGCCGTCGCGCCCGGCCGGCCGCTCAGCGCCGCCCTGCTGTCGATGGACGTCGGACAGCTCCACATCCTGCCCAAGCGCAGCTGGCGCGAGCTGTCGCCGCCCCGCCATATCCTCGATCCGCAGCGGGGCAGCTCGGTCGCGACGCATTACGCGGGCGCGATCCACGACTGGATCTCGGTGCAGGGGTCGGAGTTCCATCTCGACGCGATCTGCGGCGAGTCGAAGGTGCTCGCGGACGACGCGCATGCCACCGGACCGATGCGGTTCACGCCCCGGGACGAGTTCACCATCCAGGGCTGGACCTTCGTGCCCGGCGCCAGCGTCGCGGGCCAGATCCATGTCGTGCTGATCCCGAGGAGCGACGCCCAGCACGTCATCTTCATCAAGGGCGAGCGTGCCTTCCGCCCCGACATCAACACGACGTTTCCGCTCGCGCCGACCCGCTCGGGCTTTCTCGCCCGCGCACGGCTCAACGGCAAGTGGTGCGACGGCACCTACCACGTGGGCGTCGTCAACGTGCTCGGCAGCGAGGCCGCGTTCCAGTTGTCGCAGCGGATCGTCCGCGTCTACGAGGGGCGGGTGACCGACATCCGGGCGACCGCGCCCGACAACGACACGATCCTGTCGGCGTTCGCGCAGGTCTACGCGCGCACGACGTCGCGCCCCGATCCGCACGACGCGGCCGGAACACCGGCGGCCGACGCGCCCGCCACGCCCGTGCAGGACGCGACCGAGACGATGGTCGCGGACGCGCCACAGGGTGACGCGAGCGAGAAGCGCGAAAAGGGACGCCGTTCGCCCCGCGTCGCGAACGGCGAACGCATCCGCGCATGAGCACGGGCATGACAATGGGCACGAGAATGTCGCGGCCGCCCTGGAGCTTGGGGACAGCGTAGATGGACCAGCAGTGGCCGGCGGAGCGCCCGATCGCGTTCCGTCTGTTCGAGGCGACACCGGACCTGTCCAGGCGCCCGCTCTGGTTGTTCTTCGACGCCGACTGGTACGCGCGCCGGTATCGCACCGACGACCCGGTGCGTTTCTACCGGGACAACGGGGCGCGCCTCGGTCACTCGCCCAACCGCCTGTTCGACGAAGCCTGGTATCGGGCGCGCAACCACGACGTCCGCGAGGCGATCGCATCCGGTCTGTTCGCCTCCGCGTTCGAGCATTACTGCGACAGCGGTTACGTCGCGCGGTCGCCGAGCCCCCTGTTCGACGAACCGTTCTACCGGCAGCGCCACCGCGAGCTGTTCAAGCCCGGCGGACCCGTCGCGACCGGCGGCCACGTGAACGCGCTCGACCACTACCTCGCCGAAGGCGCGGACCAGGGGCTTGCCCCGTCGCCGCTGTTCGATCCCGTGGTCTACTCCCTGCTCGCCGCCCGGCACGGCGAAGCGGCCGACGGCGCGCTCGACCCGCTGCAGCGCGTGGTCGAGGACGCGACCGCCGAGGGCGGCGCGCTGCTCGCGCGCACCTCCTGGTATTTCGATCCCGGCTGGTATCTCGAGCGCTACCCCGACGTCGCGCGCGCGATCGCCGCCGGAGCGTGGTCGAGCCCGCTCGCGCACTACACGGGCAACGACACGCCTGGCGCCTACGATCCGCTGCCGCAGTTCAGCGAAGCGGAGTACGCCGCCGCCAACCCGGACGTCGCCGACGCCGTCGGGGCGGGCCTTTATCGGAACCACTACGCCCACTACCTCGAGCGCGGCATCGCCGAACGGCGCCCGCTTTCGCGCGACGACACGCCGCGCGCGCCCGACGACGCGCGCGCCGCGCTCGAGGTGGCGGGAGGCCTCTACCCGGACCATTTCGCCTATCGGATCGCGCGCGACCTCGAACACGACGGCGCCGGCCTGCAGGCTCCCGCACCGGCGAACGAGGACCAGGCGAAGACCCTGTTCGCCCGATCGGCACGGCTCGCCACGGACGCGATCCTGCGCACCGGCGGGCTCGATTTCACGCGGCCGGACGGAACGCCTCCGGCGGTCAGCGTCGTCCTGGTGCTGCACAACCAGTTCACGTTCACGATGAACGCGCTCGCGTCCCTTCACGCCCAGGACGTCGCGGTCGATCTCCTGCTGGTTGATTCCGGCTCGGGCGACGAGACGCTTCGGATCGAGCGTCACGTCCGCGGCGCGCGGGTGATCCGCCTCGACGGCAACGGCGGCTACATCGCCGGCTGCAACGCCGCCTTCCCGCTTGCCGCGGCGCCGTTCGTCCTGCTGCTCAACAACGACGCCGTGCTCGGTCCCGGCGCGCTGCGCGCGGCACTCGCCCGGATCGCATCGCGCCCCGATTGCGGCGCGGTCGGCGCGCGCCTGGTCCGGACGCACGGCAGGATGCAGGAGGCAGGCTGCATCCTGTGGCGCGACGGGCGCACGACGGGCCACGGGCGCGATCGCGCCCCGGACGATCCGACACTCGACTTCGTGCGCGAGGTGGATTTCTGCTCGGGCGCGTTCCTGCTCTTGCGCACGGACGCGGTCGCGACGCTGGGCGGCTTCGATCCGGCCTTTTCGCCGGCCTACTACGAGGACACCGATCTCTGCTTCCGGTTACGCGGCCTCGGTCTCGTGACACTCTACGATCCTTCCGTGCTCGTGACCCACTACGAGTACGGCTCGTCGAACGCGACCTGGTCGGCCGCGCGGATCGCGCGCGCGCGCGACCTGTTCGTCCGCAAGCACGCCGACCGTCTCCGGTTCCAATACAACTACGCCGACGGCGACTACGTGCGCGCGCGGTCGAGCCGCCGCGGCGAACGGCGCATCCTGTTTCTCGAGGATCGCATCCCGCACCGGCATCTCGGCTCCGGATACGTGCGGTCGAACGACCTCGTCGGCGCCATGTCGGCGCTCGGCTACGCCGTCAGCGTCTTCCCGGTGCTGGAGCGGCGCGGCGCGCGCACCGGCCGCGCCGGCTTTCCCGACGACGTCGAGCTGCTCGAAGGGCACTCGGCGCGGACGCTGGCGTCGTTCCTGGCCGGGCGTCCGGGACACTACGACCTCCTCTGGATCGGACGGACCCACAATCTCCGCGCGCTGCTGCCGACGCTCGCCGGCCTGACCGGCACGATCCCGGATTTCGGCATCGTCGCCGACACCGAAGCCGTCGTCACGCCGCGCGAGCAGGCGCGCGCCCGCCTGCTGCACGATCGGTCGTCCGCACCGGTCGCGGCAACCGCCGACGACGCGCTGCGGACCGAGCTCGCCGCTCTCGGCTTCTCGCAGCGGATCGTCGCCGTCAGCCCGCACGACGCGGCGCTGATCCGCGGCCAGGGCTTCGGGACGGTCGACGTGCTCGGCCACGCGCTCGAGCCGCGTCCCTCGCCGACGCCGTTCGGCGCGCGTTCGGGACTGCTGTTCGTCGGCGCACTGCACGACGACGGATCGCCGAACCACGATTCGCTCCGATGGTTCGTCGCCGAGATCCTGCCGCGTCTGACGGCCGCGCACGCCGACCTCGTGCTGACCGTCGTCGGCCATGTCGAGGCAGGCGTCGACATCGGCTTCCTACGCGATCGGCGCGACATCCGCGTCGTCGGCGCGACCGAGGATCTCGCGCCGTTCCACGCGGCCGCCCGCGTCTTCGTCGCCCCGACCCGGTTCGCGGCCGGCCTCCCCTACAAGATCCACGAGGCCGCCGCGTCCGGCCTGCCGGTGGTCGCGACCTCTCTCCTGTGCGGGCAACTCGGCTGGAACGACGGCGCCGAGATCCTCGACGGCGGCGCGCTCGACGCCGAGACCTTCGCGCGCGCCGTGCTGCGGCTGCACGACGACGAAACGCTGTGGAACACCGTCCGCGACGGCGGCCTCGCGCGGGTCGCGCACGAGCTCGCGCCCGAACGCTTCCGGGACGACCTCGCCGCCATCCTCGACGCCACGCTGGCCGGTCGCGACGGGCCTGCCTGCGCGCTGCGCCCGGCCTTTGCGCCGCGCCCGATCGTCGCGGCGTCCCCGCCCGAGCCGAGCGCGCCCGCGGCCCCGGTCGACGCGACCGCGGCCGCACCGGCCTCGGCTTCGCGCGAACCCGTCCGCCTGGTGATCTGGGACCTCGACGACACGTTCTGGCACGGCACGGTCACCGAGGGCGGCATCACGCGACGGGACGACACGATCGACATCGTCCGCGCGCTCGCCCGGCGCGGCATCGTCAGCTCCATCTGCTCGAAGAACGATCTCGAGCCGGTTCGCGACATCCTGGTCGACTGGGGGATCTGGGATCACTTCGTGTTCCCCAGCATCAACTGGGAACCGAAAGGTCCACGCCTGAAGGCGCTGGTCGACGACGTCCAGCTTCGCCCCGAAACGGTCCTGTTCATCGACGACAACCCGATGAACCGGCGCGAGGCGGCGCATTTCGTGCCCGGGCTGCAGGTCGCCGACGAGAACCTGATCCCGTCCATGCTGGAAGACCCGCTGTTCCGCGGCAAGGACGACGCCTCGCTCACCCGGCTCGGACAGTACCGGCTCCTCGAAACCAGGAAGCGGGACGAAGCCAGCACCGGCGGCGACGTGCACGCCTTCCTGCGATCGAGCAACATCACCGTCGAGATCGAGAACGACGTCGAAGCCCACCTCGACCGCGCGATCGAGCTCGTCAACCGCACCAACCAGCTCAACTTCACCAAGGCGCGGCTGCCGGAGGACATCGAGGCGGCGCGGGCCGAACTGACCCGCCACCTCCGCGAATTCTACGTCCAGGCCGGCCTCGTGCGCGTCCGCGACAACTACGGCGACTACGGCTTCGTCGGCTTCTTCGTCCAGCACAGGGGCGCGGCCTTCCAGGATCTCGCCCATTACTGCTTCTCCTGCCGCACGCTCGGGATGCACGTGGAAACCTGGCTCTACCGCCGCCTCGGCCGGCCGCGCATCAAGGTGGTGGGGCCGGTGCTGACCGATCTCTTCGACGACACCAACCCGGTCGACTGGATCCACCATCACGAGGCGACACCGGGCGACGCCGGCGAACGTGCTCCGGCCGCGCGGATCGGGCGCGTCTTCATCTTCGGCGGCTGCGATCTCGAGGCGGTCGCGCACTACCTCACGATGTCGGCCGACGACGTCAGGACCCGCCTGAACACGGCGCGCGACGGGATCGAGGTCCGGCTCGACCACACGCAGATCGCCGCGATGGCGGTCGACGGCCTCGGCGCCGGCGCGCGCGCGGCACTCCGCCCGCTCGGCTACGACGACGCCGATTTCGGACCGCTCGGGCCGGCGGCCGAGAACGCCGACGTCTGGCTGCTCAGCTTCTGGGCCGACGCCTACTACCATCTCTTCCGGCACCGCACCGAGGGCGTGGTGGTCCCGTTCTCGCCGGCGCAGCTCGGCCACAACGATTTGCTGACGCTCGACGCCGAGACGATCGAGACCCATGCGCCGTCGGATGCCGCGCGCGCCGGCATCGCGGCGCTGCGCGAGGCGTTCGAGCATGTCGGGCTCGCCGACGAGACCATGTTCAAGACGAACCTGCGTCGCGTCCTCGACGCGGCGCCCGCGCACGCGCACGTCATCATCAACCTGATGGACGAAACGCCCTTTCCGCAGCACGAGACTCTCGCCGACCGCCATCGCCGGGTGAACCGCTGGTCGCTCGACGTGCTGGCCGACCACCCGCGCGTGCACGTGCTGCGCATGAGCGACTTCGTCGAGAAGGACGGCGAGATGATCGGCCCCACGCATTACCAGCGCATGGTCTACCTGCGTCTGGCGCAAAAGGTCGTGTCCCTCGTGCGACACGCGACGGCGGCGCCGCGCAAGGAACGCCGAACGCGCGGCGCGCCGTCGCGCGTCAGAGCGGGCTGACGCGCGATGCCGGACGCCTGCGGGATCGGCGTGGTCGTGTCGCCCGGCTTCCGCATGCTGGCGGCGGCCGGTCCGGCCGGCGTGTTCGGCGCGGCCGCGGCCCTCTACGACATCCACGTGCTGTCCGACCGGGGCGGCGTCGTCACCAGCGCGGAAGGCTTCCGCCTCGACAGCGCCGCCTTCGCGGCGGCGGAAACCCGTTGCACGACCCTCGTGCTCGCCGACCTCGACGGGCTCGATCTCAGCGACGAGACGCGGGAAAGCCTCAGGTGCTGGCCGCACCGCCTGGCCGCCGTCGGCAACAGCGTCGACGTGCTCGAGCGCCTCGGGCCGGTGAGCGCCCAGGACGCGGCCGGCGGCATCGACGCCGGCACCGGCTGGTGGCGGCGCGGCACGGTCTGGAACGCGGCCAGCGTCAGCGCCGGCGTCACGCTCGCGCTCGAACTGATCGGCGAGGACCATGGCCGCCGCGCGCAGGACGACGTCGCCGCCTCGCTCGGTCTCGCGAACCGGCGCGAACCCGCGGACGGCGCCGTCGGGCGGCAGTCGCGGCGGATCGGCGCGGTGCTCGCCTTCATCGCCGACCACCTCGAACACGACCTCTCGGTCGAGCAGCTCGCCTCGGTCGCCTGCCTGAGCGAACGTCAGTTCCTGCGCGTGTTCGCGACCGAAACCGGGATGCAGCCGACCCGCCTGATCCAGCGCATGCGCGTCGAGGCGGCCCGCACGCTGATCGAGGACAGCACGGAAGCGATCGGCACGATCGCCGAACGCGTCGGCTTCGGCGACCTCGAACGACTGCGCCGCGCCTGCCTCCGCCACTTCGACCGAACCCCACAGGAACTCCGACGCCTGGCCCGCGGACGCGACGGGGCGTGAGGGTGCGGAGGAGGGAGAAGGCCAGGGCTCTGCCCTGGACCCGCCAAGGGACAGTCGTCCCTTGGATCCCTCTCAGCTAAGGAAAACCCCGGGCCGCATACGTGCGGGCAGGCCTCGTCGGCCCGGGGTTTTCCTTAACTGACTGGATTGTCAAGGCCGCTGCCTTGACCGGGGTCCAGGGGCAGAGCCCCTGGCCTTCTCTCTACCCCGGCAACCCTCACCCCTCGAACCCGCGGACGATCGCTTCGGCGGGGCCGAGTGGTTCCAGTTTGCGGAGTTGGCCGTCGCGAACTTTCTCGGCCAGTTCGGCGACGAACGCGCGTGGGTTGTCGAGCGACAGGTCGCCGAGTTCGGGCAGTGCGTAGTCCCACCATTGGCTGCGTTGCAGGTCGACGATGATGTCGAACGGAAAGCGCCATTTCAGCAATCGGGCGGGTGCGCCGCCGACGATGGCGTAGGGCGGCACGTCCTTGGTGACCACCGATCCCGCACCCACGACGGCGCCGTCGCCGATCTGGATGCCGCGCGCGAGCAGCACGTCCTGACCGATCCAGACGTCGTGTCCGATCGTCGGCAGTGGTTTCTGGGGATTGTCGCGGAAGCGCCAGTCGACGCCGTAATGGGCGAAGGCCGCGCCGAAGGCGGTGTCGTGGCGGTAGAGCAACTCGGACGAGGAGACGAGATGGGTGCCGTGGTGCGGCCCCATGACGCGGACGTTCCACGACACCGAGCAGTATCGGCCCATCCGCATGCCGATCGGAAAATAGCTGTAGGAATAGGAGAACGATCCGTAGCGCGGGATGTGGTCCAGTCCGTAGGCGCCGACCCATCGCTCGATCGGCGTGTCCTTCCGCACGGTGATGATCTGTCCCGGCGTCCAGCGCTGCGGCCCGAATTCGCTCGAGCGGATGCCGTTCGCGTCGAGAAAGGCGAGGAAGCCGGTGGTCAGCTCGATGTTGAGCCAGTCCGGTCCTTCCTGCGCGATCCGCATGCTGTCGCTCCAAGCCCGCCGCGAGGGCGCGGACCGGGACGGCGAGAAGTGTATCGGTCACGTCCGCGCCGGACCACACCTCGCCATGAGGCCGGTCTCAGGCCTCGTGTCTCGACGTCAACAGCCGTCGATCTTCAAACCTTCATCTTGACTCCTCCTAAGCCCGCGCTCTGCCCTTTATCGACCTTGAAAGGCTGGAGGCGAGCCTGCGGAGTGTCTGAGAATGCAGAGCGAAACGACGATCGTCGACTGTGTACGCTCGCCGAAATGGCGACCCGCGGCCCTGTGCTACGCCGAGCGATGGCTCGAGCACGGGATGCGCCTGTCGCGGCAGCCGGGCTGTTCGGTCGCCGTGGGTGGCAAGATTGCCGAACGGATGCCGCCTTCGGGCGGCGGCCCGGCGACGCTCCGCGTCGCCGGTGACGAGTTCCTGCTTGAGCATGCGTTCGTCGCCAGGCAGGCGGCCCCCGCCACATGAGCGCGGCCCGGACCGGACCCGCGCCCGCGAGCCTGTCGGTCCGACGTGCTGGCCTCGGCGACCGCGAGACGATCTTCGACATCCACGTCGACGCGGTGAACGGCCAGTGCGGTTCGCATTATTCCAGGGAGCAGCTCGACGGCTGGTTCGAGGGCCGGTCATCGGCCGACTACACCAAGGCAATCGAGGTCGGCGGCGTGTGGATCGCCCACTTGGGCGATGTGGCGGTCGGCTTCGTGGAGTTCTTCACCAGGACGATCTCGATGCTTTACGTGCGGAGCGCTTGCGCCGGAGGAGGCGTAGGCGGCCGTCTCCTTCGTTTCGCCGTCGAGCACATGCGCGAGACGACGGACCGCATCGAGCTGGAGGCGCTCCTCAACGCGGTCGGCTTTTACGAACGGCACGGCTTCACTAGGACCGGCGACAGCCGCCTCCTGCGACCTTGCGGGCTCGTGCTGCCGACCGTCCGGATGGAACGCCGTCCATGAGCGTGCCGGGCGCGACCCTCGTCGTGTTCAGCGGCCTGCCCGGCGTCGGTAAGACGACGATCGCGCGCCTGCTCTCCGTCCGGCTCCGGGCGGCCTATCTCCGCGTCGACACGATCGAGCAGGCGATCCGGAGCGGCGGGGTCGGTGCGGTCGGCGCGGCGGGTTACGAGGTCGCCAACCGGCTCGCCGTCGAGAACCTGCGTCTCGGCCGCCACGTCGTCGCCGACTGCGTGAACCCTGTCGCGACGAGCCGGGAAGGCTGGCGAAAGACCGCGTCGGAGGCGGCGGCGCGCCTTGCCGAGATCCGGGTGACCTGCTCCGACGAGGCCGAGCATCGACGGCGGCTGGACACGCGCGTCGACGATGTCCCGGGTCTCACGCGGGTGACCTGGGACCGGGTCGTGAGCGCCGCGGCGGAACCGTGGGACAATGCGCCGCATCTGCTGCTGGACACCGCGCTCATCTCGGCGGAAGCGGCCGTCGAGCGTTGCGTGCGGTATGTCATGGATCGCGCAGAGGACGGAGCGTCCGAAGTTCGACATGCCGGTGGACGCTGAGCGGTTCTCGACCGCGGAGCTGAGGGTTCTGAGCGCACCAGGCGTCCGGGCCTTCGTCTCCATCGCGGATCTCTGGGACATCGACGAGACGGTGCGTCGCAGGATGCTCGGTTGCCCGCACGGCTTGACCTACTGCGAATGGACACGGACTGCGCGCGACGGCGACGCTCTCACCCTTGACGTCGCCCTCCTGACCCGCATTTCGGCCGTGCTCGGCATCCACGAGGCTCTCGGCGTCCTGTTCGCCGACAAGGAGGGCGGTCGCGCGTGACTAGGCGGCCCGCACGGCGCGCCGGTGTTCGGCGGCCGCTCGCCTCTCGAGTTGCTGTCCAACGGCGGCCTTCAGGGTCTACTGGCGGGAAGGCGCTTCCTCGATGCGGCCACGACCGAGATCGACATGTTGCCGGACTGGGTCACCAACTCATGACCGCTTCCCGCGGGGGCTGATTTCTGTTTTGAGGTCATGGGAGGAAGCGCCATGGCCTTGCACCGCTACGAGCTGAGCGATCTCGAGTGGGCGGTGATCCACCGGCTGCCGAACAAGCCACGCGGTGTTCCCCGTTCGGCAAGGACACCTGTGACGACGCGGTGACGATCACGCGGGCGACTGTTGAACACCGCGCTCTTGATGGATGACACGCGCGCATGCTGACGCCGGAGTTCACGGGCGAGTTCGTGCGCGTATTCGAGCCTACCAATGTGCGGAGGGCGGCGCGACTGCAGCGCGAGAACGGTCAGCGAGGGGCTGAAGCGCGGGCGCGCCTGACCGAGGTCGAGCGCAAGATCGTGAGCATCGTAGCCTCGATCGTGAATGGAGGTTGGAACCGGGGCCGCTGAGCCTGCGCAACCCGCCCAACGGCGCGTCGTCATCGTCGCGTGACGCGGACGTGTCGCTGCTCGGCTGGTAGGCCGAGTGCGTTCGGGTGTTGTGTCGTTCGGCAATGATGTTTGGTTGCGGGGACAGGATTTGAACCTGTGACCTTCAGGTTATGAGCCTGACGAGCTACCGGGCTGCTCCACCCCGCGTTTGTGTATGTGTGATGCTGTCTTGGAAGACCTGGCGGCGACCGACTTTCCCGCGGCTTAAGCCGCAGTATCATAGGCGCTGGGGGTTTTCACGTCCGAGTTCGGGATGGGATCGGGTGGTTCCTTCCCCGCCATGGCCACCAGGTCGTCCGAGACAGCTTCTTGATCGGTTCTGGTGTGTTTGTGTGTGCGTGTATGTGGCTGACTTCCATGCATGGTGCGGATCCGATGTTCCGCCTGTTGGCGGTTTGTTGGATCGGTTGGTTGTGAGCCTATCGGGCGATTAGGACCGCTCGGCTGAGCACCTTACGGTGCGTAGACCTGCGGCCTATCGACGTGATGGTCTATCACGGCCCTCGGGGAGACCTAGTTTTGAGGAGAGTTTCCCGCTTAGATGCTTTCAGCGGTTATCTCGTCCGCACGTAGCTACCCGGCTGTGCCGCTGGCGCGACAACCGGTGCACCAGAGGTGCGTCCATCCCGGTCCTCTCGTACTAGGGACAGCGCCTCTCAAGTCTCCAACACCCACGGCAGATAGGGACCGAACTGTCTCACGACGTTCTAAACCCAGCTCACGTACCACTTTAATCGGCGAACAGCCGAACCCTTGGGACCTGCTCCAGCCCCAGGATGTGATGAGCCGACATCGAGGTGCCAAACCTCCCCGTCGATGTGGACTCTTGGGGGAGATCAGCCTGTTATCCCTAGAGTACCTTTTATCCGTTGAGCGATGGCCCTTCCACGCGGGACCACCGGATCACTATGGCCGACTTTCGTCTCTGCTTGACCTGTCAGTCTCGCAGTCAGGCGGGCTTATGCCATTGCACTCAGCAGCCGATGTCCGACCGGCCTGAGCCCACCATCGCGCGCCTCCGTTACACTTTGGGAGGCGACCGCCCCAGTCAAACTGCCCACCATGCAGGGTCCCGGACCGGGATGACCGGCCTCGGTGAGACATCAGAAGAGCCCAGGGTGGTATTTCAACGGTGGCTCCACCAGAACTAGCGTCCCGGCTTCGTAGCCTCCCACCTATCCTACACAGTGCTCCCCTGATGCCACTGCAAAGCTGCAGTAAAGGTTCATAGGGTCTTTCCGTCTGACCGCGGGTACCCCGCATCTTCACGGGGAATTCAATTTCGCTGAGCCGATGCCGGAGACAGCGGGGAAGTCGTTACGCCATTCGTGCAGGTCGGAACTTACCCGACAAGGAATTTCGCTACCTTAGGACCGTTATAGTTACGGCCGCCGTTTACCGGGGCTTCAATTCAGAGCTCTCACTCCTCCTCTTAACCTTCCGGCACCGGGCAGGCGTCAGGCCGTATACGTCGTCTCTCGACTTCGCACAGCCCTGTGTTTTTACTAAACAGTCGCTACCCCCTGGTCTGTGCCACCCGCCCATGGTTGCCCAAGAACGGGTCCTGCTTATCCCGAAGTTACGCAGGTAATTTGCCTAGTTCCTTCGACATCGTTCTCTCAAGCGCCTTGGTATGCTCTACCAGTCCACCTGTGTCGGTTTCGGGTACGGTCCATTCGCCAGAGCTGTTTCCTGGAATGCTCCGAAAGCCGGTCCAATCCGATAAGGACCGACAACACATCGCATTCGTCACTGCTGGCGGGCCCAGGAATATTCACCTGGTTCCCATCGGCTACGGCTCTCGCCCTCGCCTTAGGGGCCGGCTTACCCTGCGCGGATTAACCTTGCGCAGGAACCCTTGGACTTTCGGCGACAGTGTTTCTCACACTGTTTGTCGCTACTCATGTCAGCATTCGCACTTCCGATACCTCCAGGAGGGGTCACCCCATCTCCCTTCACGGGCTTACGGAACGCTCCGCTACCGCGCACGATCGCTCGTGCACCCACAGCTTCGGCACGTGGCTTGAGCCCCGTTACATTTTCGGCGCAGGGTTTCTAATTAGACCAGTGAGCTATTACGCTTTCTTTAAAGGATGGCTGCTTCTAAGCCAACCTCCTGGTTGTTTTGGAATCCCCACATCCTTTCCCACTTAGCCACGATTTAGGGGCCTTAGCTGGTGGTCTGGGCTGTTTCCCTCTCGACGACGGACCTTAGCACCCGCCGTCTGTCTGCCGGATTATGCGTCTGGGTATTCGGAGTTTGGTTAGGTTTGGTAGGGCTTTGGGCCCCCCTAGCCCATCCAGTGCTCTACCCCCCAGGGCAAACACCCGACGATCTACCTCAATAGATTTCGCGGAGAACCAGCTATCTCCGAGTTTGATTGGCCTTTCACCCCTAGCCACAGCTCATCCCCGACTTTTTCAACAGGCGTGGGTTCGGCCCTCCAGTGCGTGTTACCGCACCTTCAGCCTGGCCATGGCTAGATCACTCGGTTTCGGGTCTTCTACCGGCAACTATGCGCCCTATTCAGACTCGCTTTCGCTGCGCCTACACCTAACGGCTTAAGCTCGCTGCCAACAGAAACTCGCTGACCCATTATACAAAAGGTACGCCGTCACCGCAGATGCGGCTCCGACTGCTTGTAGGCATCCGGTTTCAGGTCTCTTTCACTCCCCTCGTCGGGGTGCTTTTCACCTTTCCCTCACGGTACTTGTACACTATCGGTCACCAGGGAGTATTTAGGCTTGGAGGGTGGTCCCCCCACGTTCAGACAGGATTTCACGTGTCCCGCCTTACTCAAGGATCTTCGAGTACTTACGCATACGGGGCTGTCACCCTATACTGCCGGCCTTTCCAGACCATTCTGCTTCCCGCTCGAAAACCACTGGCCTGTTCCGCGTTCGCTCGCCACTACTAGCGGAATCTCTGTTGATGTCTGTTCCTCCAGGTACTGAGATGTTTCAGTTCCCCGGGTTCGCCTCATCATCCTATGTGTTCAGATGATGATACCCATCGCTGGGTGGGTTGCCCCATTCGGATATCCACGGATCAAAGCCTGCTCGCGGCTCCCCATGGCTTTTCGCAGCGTGCCACGTCCTTCATCGCCTCCTGGTGCCAAGGCATCCACCGAATGCCCTTCTCGCGCTCACAGCAACACACCAATCGCTCGCGCGACCAGCGTCACACCATGCACGGGAACCAGCCACACACGCCCCGGGATCAACCCGAAACCCATGCAAGCCACCCGCTCGCGCAGTCACTTACACACACACTTGGCGCTCCTGAACGAGACGCAGACGATGCCCGGTCAGACAGACATCACCCCACGCCCAAAAAGCGCACCAGAACCGATTCAATTGCCAACGAACAACGACACGCCGAAAGGCCTCAGCCCACCGGACACGTCGATCTCTTGTCTTCCGCGACGACGACCGATCCCACACCATTCCCAGCCACCACCAGCGCACGCGCCAGGACAGGATCCAAGGAATGGAGACGATCGGGATCGAACCGATGACCCCCTGCTTGCAAAGCAGGTGCTCTCCCAGCTGAGCTACGCCCCCGCCGAGCCACACCAGACCAATCGGACCAGGGCGGACGGTCATGGAATGGGCCAGGGAGGACTTGAACCTCCGACCCCACGCTTATCAAGCGTGTGCTCTAACCAACTGAGCTACTAGCCCGCACGCGCGACACACGCCCGACAAGTCGGACGGCATCACGCGCGTCG
>CBDARA010000002.1:0-762500 GCA_965199345.1 Acetobacteraceae bacterium | reverse complement strand
TGCGCCACGATGGCCGATGCGTGTCGGCGACCGCACCGCCCATCGCGGCGGCTCGGCCGATCGAAGCCGCCGCGGGCGCCGCGGACCTGCGTCAGGCGGCAGGCAGCGCCTTCGAGATCACCCGATCGCCGACCGAGATCCCGAGCCGCGCGGTGGTTCCCGCCGCGAGTTCCAGCGTCGCCACCACCTTTCCGCTGCTCGAGACGATCGCGAGACTGCGCGGCACGGTGTTCTCGGCGATCGAGTCGATGCGACCGTCGGCGGCGATGAACACCATGTCGAGCGGGACGAGGGTGTTCTCCATCCACATCTGACTGACCTGCGGCCGCGCCCAGGTGAACAGCATTCCGCCATCGGCGGCGACGCTGCGGCGGAACATCAAACCCACCTGCTGCTGACGCGGTGTCTCGGCGAGCTCGACGTCGAATTCGTGCGACGCGCCGTCGCGTCCAAGGATCTTCAGCGGCGCCGTCGACAGGGTCGGCTGCGCCGCCGTCGGCTCGTCGTCGGCGCGCACGGCCGCCGCGCCGACGGTGGACAGGGCGGCGGCGAGGATCAGGTTGCGGCGGCTCAGGGAATGCGTCATGCGGGCGCGGGCTCCATCGTGACGATCCGCGCCAGCGCGCGGATCTCGTCGCGCACGGGACCATCGCGCGGGTCGTCGCGCAATCGCGTGAGCAGCGTCTCGGTCGGCGGCCGCCTGCGCGCGAGGTGCCAGTCGAGCCCGCGCAGAACCGCCTCGGCCGACGCCGGCAGCCGCTCCGGCAGATCGCGGCCGGACAGCACGCCCCAGATCCCCGCCCACGCGCGCGACACCGCCCAGGGGTCGTAGCCACCGCCGCCGAGCACCACGATCGGCACGCCGAGTGCCGCGAGTTCGCGGCACGACGCGAACAGCGCGTTGTTCGACAGCGACAATCGTGCCTGCGGGTCTTCGGCCAGCATGTCGGCACCGCACTGCACCATCACCGCGTCCGGCCGGTGCGCGGCGATCAGCGGCAGCACGGCGTCCGCGAACAGGAACGCCATCTCGCTGTCGTTCAAACCAGGCGGCACCGGCAGGTTGCGCGCGGCACCGCCCCTCCGGTCGTCGGCGAGGCCGGTCCGCGGCCAGCGATCACGCTCGTGAATGCTGATCGTCAGCACCCGGTCGTCGGCGGCGAACGCTTCCTCGACGCCGTCGCCGTGATGCGCGTCGAGATCGACGTAGACGGGCCGCGCGAGACCGGCGTCGAGCCAGGACAGCAGCCCGAGCACCGCGTCGTTCAGGTAGCAGAACCCGGATGCGCGATCGGCCCGCGCGTGATGCGTGCCGCCGCCGACATGGTGGGCGATGCCGCGCTCGAGCGCGAGCCGGCACGCGAGCAGCGTGCCGCCGACCGCGGTCATCGGCCGCGTGTAAACGTCCGGGTAAAGCCCGTTGCCTTCGATGCCGAGCCTGAAGCGCTTCGCCTCGGCCGCCGTCACGCTGCCGTCGCGTTCGGCGCGGGCCAGGCAGGCGAGATATTCGGGATCGTGGAAGCGGAGCACCTCGGCCGGCGTCGCCGGCAGCGACCAGGCCGTGTTGGTCTCATCGAGCCAGCCGAGCGCGCATGCGAGCGCGTAGGCGGTCGACGCGCGCGGGATGGCGAGCGGATGCGGCGGCTTCTGGGTCGGACGCCCGAAGATCGGATTGTAGACGAACACGGGTCGCCGGGCGGCCGCCCCGTCCACCGGCGCCGGCCGCATCAGCGTCCCCGCAGGAAGGGGTTGTTGCGGCGTTCCTCGCCGATCGTCGACGGCGGACCATGGCCGCACACGAAGGTGAGATCGTCGCCGAGCGGCAGCAGCTTCGACGCGATTCCGCCGAGCAGCGTTTCCGTCTCGCCGTACGGGAAGTCGGTGCGTCCCACCGAGCCGCGGAACAGCGTGTCGCCGAACTGCGCCATCCGCGCCGTCCGCTCGACGAAGACGAGGTGGCCGGGCGTGTGACCCGGCACGTGCAGCACGTTGAAGCGGTGCGAGCCGAGTGCCACCGCATCGCCCTCCGCGAGAAAACGGGCCGGGATGACGCGTCGCACGCCGGCGAGCCCGAACCGCGCCGCGTCCTCCTCCAGCATCGCGAGCAGGAAACCGTCTCGCGCGTCCGGCCCCTCGACCGGGACCGCTCCGTGGCCGGCCGCCGCGAGGATCTCCTGCAGCTCGGCCGCGCCGCCGGCGTGATCGACGTGACCGTGGGTCAGCAGGATGCGCTCGACCGCGAGCCCGAGCGCCGCCACCCGCGACGCGATCCGCGACGCGTCGCCACCCGGATCGATCACCAGCCCCCGTCGCGTGGCGTCGTCCCAGAACAAGGTGCAATTCTGGCCGAGCATGGTGACCGGCACGATCTCGACGCGGAGTTGTCCCATGCCACCGGCTCCCGATCCGCGCGTTGTCGGCGTGATCGAACCTATGTCATGAGCCTCGAAGGATTTTCCAACCGCATGGACATCACGGGCCAGCATCGCGTTCCCGCCGCGCCGACCAGGGTGTGGGACGCGCTGACCGACCGGCGCACGGTGGAGAACTGCCTGCCCGCCGGGATCGGCTTGGAGTGGAACGACGCCGGACGGCCGAACCGCCTGTCCGCGCCGTCGTTCGGCGGCGCTCCCGCGATCGACGGCACGGTCGAGCCGCTCGCGTCCAAGCCGCGCGAGACGGCCGGTTTCCGCATCGTCCCGGTCGGCGGCGGATCGAACGCCGACGCGCAGGAGTTCCACCTCCGCCTCGCCGACCAGGACCCGTTCACGCTCGTCGATTGGACGTGGTCCGGTCTCGCCGAGGCCGATTACAGCGCGGCGAGCGCGGCGATCGATCGCTTTTTCGAGCGCGTCGGCCAGCACGCCGCCGTCCCCGTGACGGTCGCTGCCGACGGCGCGGTCGGTGTCGCGGCCTCGCTCGCCGCCGCGACGCCTGCCGCGCGCAACACGCCGTTCGGGCCGCTGCTCGCCCGCATCCGAGCCTGGCCGCGCGACCTCGCGGTCGGCGGCGCGCTGTTCGCGCTGGTGTTCCTGATCGTGGTCGGGATCCTCTGATGCCCGACCAGGCCGAGATCGACGACCAGGATCCGCTCGCGATCGCGCTCGGCTGGCACGAGCAAGGCGAGCAGGTGGCGATCGCGACCGTCACCAGGACCTGGGGGTCGTCGCCCCGGCCGGCGGGGAGCCGGCTCGTGCTCACGGGCTCCGGTCGCATGGCGGGCTCGGTCAGCGGCGGCTGCATCGAGAACGAGGTCGCGCTGCACGCGGCCGAGACCCTCGCGACCGGGCAGCCGAGGCTGCTGCACTTCGACGTCTCGTCGGAGCGGGCGTGGTCGGTCGGCCTCGCCTGCGGCGGCCGGGTCGACGTCTTCATCGAGAAGGTGACGGCCGATCCGGACGCCGCGCCCGGGTCGTGACACCGTCGCTGCTCCGAGCGTTGCGATCGGCCCGTTCGGGGAGGCGCGCGGTCGTGCTGGCGACCCGGATCGTCGACGGCCACCAGCTGCTGTTCGATGCCGGCGCGCTCGAAGCTGCGCGCCCCGGCACGCTCGCCTCCCACGCGCGGGCGACGCTCGACGCCGGCCGGTCCGAGACCGTGCAGGTCGACGACGCCGACTGGTTCCTCGACCTGCAGCTGCCGCCGTCGCGCCTGCTGATCGTCGGCGCGGTGCACGTGGCGCAGTCGCTCGCGCCGCTCGCGGCGCTGGCGGGGTACGTCCCGGTGGTGATCGACCCCCGCGCGCATTTCGCGACGCCGGATCGCTTCCCCGGCATCGCGCTGCGGCACGAATGGCCGGACGAGGCGATCCAGGCGCTCGACCCGGACGAGGCGACCGCCATCGCGCTGCTGACCCACGACCCGAAGCTCGACGACCCGGCGCTCGAGCGCGCGCTCGGCTCGGCCGCTTTCTACATCGGCGCGCTCGGGTCGGGCCGCACCCACGCGTCCCGGCTCGCGCGCCTGCGCGAGACCGGCCACGGCGAGGCGGCGCTCGGGCGCGTGCGCGGCCCGATCGGTCTCGCGCTCGGCAGCCGCACGCCCGAGGAGATCGCGATCTCGATCCTGGCGGAGATCATCGCGGTCCGGCGCGGCGCGGCGCTCGGTCGCCGCCAGGCGTGAGCGCCGGTCGGGACGCCGCCTCTCCCGCCATCGCCACGCGGCCGCGCGTGGCCGCGATCGTGCTCGCGGCCGGCCGCTCGACCCGCATGGCAGGCCAGCACAAGCTGCTCGCGCCGTTCGACGATCGCACCGTGCTCGGCTGCAGCGTCGACGCCGTGCTCGCGAGCGGCGTCGACGGCACGATCGTGGTGCTCGGCCACGACGCCGATCGCGTGGGAGCTTCCCTCGGGACCCGGCCGGTCGTCACGGTGCTCGCGCCCGACCACGCGGCCGGCCTGTCGGCGTCGCTCCGGGCGGGGATCGCGGCGCTGCCGCCCGGTATCGCGGGCGTTCTGATCCAGCTCGGCGACATGCCGCTGATCCGCAGCACGACGATCGACCGGTTGCTCGACCGCTTCCGTGCCGCGCTGGCCGGCGACGACCGCGCCATCGTGCGGCCGAGCTGGGAGGGTGAGGCCGGGCATCCCGTGCTGTGGTCGGCGCGCCACGCCCCGGACCTCGCCGCGACGGAGGGCGACCGGGGCGGACAGGCGATCCTCGCCGGCCGCGGCGCGGCGCATCTCCTCGTCCACCCGGTGGACGACCGTGGCGTCCTGATCGACGTCGATACCGCGGCCGCACTCGCCGACGCCGGCGCGATCCTGGCGCAGCGGCGCGCCGGCCGCGCCACGCGCGACGCGCCGCATGACGCGCCGGCGGCAGGCTGACAGCGGCGTGCTCCGTGCCCACATGGCGCGGTCATGCAGGGCGGCGCACGGCAACCAGACAGGTCAATCGCCGTCGGCGGAACGTCCGACGGCGTCGTCGTCTACCGCGTGGCGTTGAGCCCGCCCGAGCTGCCGTCGATCACGCCGCGGGACCTCGAGGCGGCGTGGGACGATGCGCGCGAGCTCGCGCTCGAGACCGAAGCGGGCAGCGGCTTCTCCGTCCGCTGCTTCCGCTTCGCCGGCAGCGACGGGCGCGGCACCACCGATCTGCTGCTCGCCGACCTCGACGCGCGCGCCTGGGCCGACGCGGTCGACCGCCGGTCGCGGCTGTCGACGCGATTCGGCCTTTCGGTCTGCCTCCGCCTGCTCGGCCTGATCGAGCTTCTCGCGGCCGCCAACTGGACGACCGGTTTCTGCCGGTTCCGCCGCGGCGGCGTCACCCTCGATCCCGCGCTGATCGCCGAAGCCGCCCGCCGCCCATTGACCCCGGAGGGACGGCTCGACGAAACCGGCATGCGCGCCGCACTCGCGGCCGCGCCACGCCGTTCCTGATCAGGAGGGATCCCGCATGCGCGTCATCCGAGCCGGCCTCCTCGCCGGCCTCGCCGCGCTCGCCGCCTGCGCGCCGCGCGAGACCACGCCTGCGGAGGCGACGGCGGACGCCTGCAACAAGCAGGCGAACGCCGTCTACGACGCGCAGAACCGCGACCAGCTGATCGCGACCGACCAGTCGCTGTCGCCATTCTCCTCGACCGGCCTGCCGGATGATCCGAGTGCGGGTCTCGGCGCGGAATACCGTCACGAGCAGATCGTCGACGACTGCATCAGCCGCCGCACCGGTTCGACCCTGGGCGGCACCACGATCGGCCCGAACGGTCCCGAGTGACCACCGGCCGATCCCCCATCGACAGCAGGAGCGTCAGGCCATGAGCCGCATCACCCGCACCGAACCGGGCGCGATCCTCTCGCGGGCGGTCGAGTATCACGGCTTCGTCTTCTCCTCGGGCGTGATCGCCCGCGAGCCCGACGGCGATCTCGCGGCGCAGACGCACGACGTGCTGGCGCAGATCGACGAGCTGCTCGAGATCCATGGGACCGACAAGACGCGCCTGCTGCAGGCGCAGATCTGGCTCCGCGACATGGCCGATCGCGAGGCGATGAACGCGGTCTGGACGGCGTGGCTGCCGGACGGCCTCGCGCCCGCGCGGGCCTGCGTTCAGGCCGCGCTGGCCGATCCGCGTCTGCTGGTCGAGATCATGGTCGTCACCACCAAGTGATGCTCGACGGCAACACTCTGCCCTCTGTGTGGCGAAGGAGCCACGAACGGCTTGTGCGCCGCGCCGGGTTTCGGCAAACGGCAGAAGGTTGCATCGTCACGTGCGGTCACGGACGATTTTCCTAGGGCGCGTCACCGAAGCCCGCCGGAAACGACGAAAGCGTTCGACGCCGGCGCTTCGGAGCAACAAGCGGTTGCCGAACCGCACGTGAGGTTGCATTCCCTTGCTTCACAATCGAGTGAGCAAGGTCCATGGCGCCGAAGTCCTCCCTGCTCACGGTCGTTCTCGCGTGCGCCAGCGCGATCGGGTTCGCGGGCGCCGCCGAAGCACATCATCACCTCGGGCACAACCATCTGACCCACGGGCGCGCACACCACGCCCGCCACTACGCCTCGAGCGGCGCCCGGGTGATACAGTGCGTCGCCTTCGCCCGGTCGGATTCCGGCGTCGACCTGTCCGGCAACGCCGCCGACTGGTGGGACAACGCCGCCGGCATCTACGCCCGCGGCAACAATCCGGAGATCGGCTCGGTCCTGAACTTCCGCGCGACCGAGCGCATGCGCTTCGGCCACGTCGCGGTGGTCAGCGACGTGGTCGACAACCGCACCGTCGTGATCGACCAGTCGCACTGGGGCCGGGCCGGCGTCTCGCGCGACGTCCGCGTGGTCGACGTGTCGGCCGACAACGACTGGTCGGCGGTGCGGGTCGAGCTCGGACATCAGGGCGACTACGGCAGCATCTATCCGACCTACGGCTTCATCTATCCGCGTCCGGCCGGTTCGGGCCCGACGCTCACCGAGGCCCGGCTGCGGCCGCGCCACCACGCGACGCTCGAATTCGCCGAGGCGCCGTCGATCGCGGCGCGTTCGATCACGATGCATTCGATCGATCTCAACGCCGCGCCGCCCTTCGTCGCCGACGCGCCGGACCGCGCCTTTCGCTGAGGCCCGTCCCGGAGGCCTGCCTACGGCCGACCGCCCCGCACCGCCGCCTCAAACCCGGTGATACGGGTGTCCCGCGCTGATCGCCCGCGCGCGCCAGATCTGCTCGGCGAGCATCACGCGCGCCAGCAGGTGCGGCCAGGTCTGTGGACCGAAGGACAGCGTCCGGTCCGCCCGCGACAGCACCGACGCGTCGAGCCCCTCGGCGCCCCCCACCGCGAACACGAGCGGCCGCGCATTCGCGAGCCAGGTGTCGAGCGACCGGGCGAGCGCCTCGCTCGTCGGCGCCTCGCCCGCCTTGTCGAGCGCCACGACGAACGCGTCCGCACCCGCCGCGCGGAGGATGGCATCGGCCTCGCGCCGCTTGATCGAGGCAGGATCGCCGCGGCCATCGGGGCACTCGACGAGATCGAGCGCGGGGCGGATCCGCGCGGCGTAGCGCTCGAACAGCTGACGCTCCGGACCGGGCGCCGCGCGTCCGACGGCGACGACGCGGATCGCCCTTACGACGCCGCCTCGTCGAAATCGGCACCCCACATGCGCTCGAGCCCGTAGAGCGCGCGCGCCTCGGCCTTGAACAGGTGCACCACGACGTCGCCGACGTCGATCAGCACCCAGTCCGAACCGTTCGAGCCCTCGATCTGCACGCGCCCGAGCTTCGCTGCCGAGAGGCGCTCCTCGAGATGCGTCGCCATAGCGCTGATCTGCCGGTCGGCGAGACCGGTCGCGATCACCATGCGGTCGGCGAAGGCGGCGCGGCCGGCAAGGTCGACGACCACGATGTCCTCCGCCTTGTCGTCGGCGAGGCTTTCGGTGACGAGGCTCACGGTGCGATCGAGCCAGCTCGGCTCGGCGCTTTCCCGCGCCGCGGCGGCGCCCCGGCGCGGGCCCGCCACCGCGGCCTTCTTGCGCGGTGTACCCGCGAGCTTGGCCGCTTCCGCCAGACGCGGCTCGGCCTTGGCCGGGCGCCGGGGCGCCGCCCGTTTCGTCTCGCCGTCCCCGGTGGGCTTCCTGGCTATGATGAGATCCCCTTGTCGGCCGCACGGAGTGCGGTGGCCGAGATGCTGGTTTGCCGCCCGTTCAGATACGTCCAGGCCGGCGCGTCGAGGTCGGACAGACTGCTCGCCGCGTGGGTCGGCCGCCGGTGCCGCGCGAAGCGATGCGCCGCCTGACCCGACAGCGCGGCGTGATTGTAGGACGGACGCGGGAAGACCGCGAACGGAACCATGCGGCCGATCCCGTTCCAGCAGCGCCAGCGCGGCAGGTCGCGGAAACTGTCGGCACCCATCAGCCAGACGAAGCGGGCGCGCGGGAAGCGGCGCCGCAGCGCGCGCAGCGTGTCGATGGTGAAGCGCGTGCCGAGATGACGCTCGATGTCGGTCGCGATCACCCGCCGTCCGTCCGAGAAGCGGGCCGCCGAGGCGAGCCGGACGGTCACCGGCGTCATGCTCGAGCGGTCCTTGAGCGGGTTGCCGGGCGAGACCAGCAGCCAGACCTGGTCGAGATCGAGGCTTCGGAGCGCCTGGCGGGCGATCGCGAGATGGCCCTCATGCGCCGGGTTGAACGAGCCGCCGAGCAGCCCGATCGACAATCGTCGCCGATCGCCGAAGCGCGACGGCGCCCCGGACGGCGGACCGGCCCGATCGTTCAGGGCCGCACCTGGCCATCGCCGATCACCTCGTAGCGGTAGGTGGTGAGCTGCTCGAGGCCGACGGGCCCGCGGGCATGCAGCTTCCCGGTCGCGATGCCGATCTCGGCGCCAAAGCCGAACTCGCCGCCGTCGCAGAACTGCGTCGACGCGTTCCACATCGCGACCGCGCCGCCGGTGCCGTCGAGGAAGCGGCGCGCGGCGGCCGCATCGGCGGTGACGATCGCGTCGGTGTGGGCGCTGCCGTGGCGCTGCACGTGGTCGAGGGCGGCGTCGACCCCGTCGACCACGGCGACCGCGAGCACGGCGTCGAGGAACTCGCGACCGAAATCCTCGGGCGCCGCCGGGGCCATTGCCGGGCAGGCGGCGCGGGCGCGTTCGTCGCCGCGGACCGCGCAGCCGCGCGCTGCAAGCGCCGCGTGAATGGCCGGCAACAGCGACGGCGCGACCGCGGCGTCGATCAGCAGCGTTTCGGTCGCGCCGCAGATGCCGGTGCGGCGCATCTTGGCATTGACCACGACGGCGACCGCCATGTCGGGATCGGCGGCCGCGTGGACATAGGTGTGACAGATCCCGTCGGCATGGCTGAGCACCGGCACGCGGGCCTCGGCGTTGACGCGCTCGACCAGCGCGCGGCCGCCGCGCGGGACGATCAGGTCGATCCGGCCGCTCGCCGCCAGCATGGCGGCGACGTAGGCGCGATCGGCGGTCGGTGCCTGCTGCACGGCGGCTTCCGGCAGTCCGGTCTCGGCGAGCCCGGTCTCGACGGCGCGCTGGATCGCCGCCGCCGTTTCGAACCCGTCCGACCCGCCGCGGAGGATCACCGCGTTGCCGGATTTCAGCGTGAGCGCGGCGGCGTCGGCGCCGACATTCGGCCGGCTCTCGTAGATCATGCCGATGACGCCGATCGGCACCGACACGCGACGGATCAGCAGCCCGTTCGGGCGCCGCCATTCCGCGAGCACGCGGCCGATCGGGTCGGGCAGCGTCGCCACCATCTCGACACCGTCGGCCATCGCGTCCACGCGCGCGGCGTCGAGCAGCAGCCGGTCGCGGAAGGCGCCGCTGCCGGCGTAGCGGGCGAGGTCGCGCCCGTTCGCGGCGACGATCAGATCCGCGCCCGCCCGGAGCGCGGCCGCGATCGCCCGCAATGCCGCATCGCGGGTCGGGGCGTCGCTCGACGCCAGCACGCGCGCCGCGCGCCGCGCCGCGTCGGCCTGGAGGGTCAGCACGGAGCCGGCGTCCGTCGCATCGTTCATGACGCGGATCCTGCAACGGCGACGCGGCGCAAGGAAGGGCGCGCGGCCGCGACCACTACTGACAGGAAAGGCCGCTGCCGGTGAGCTCGCCGCTCATCAGGCCCGGCGTCGTGCAGAGCACCGAGCTGCTCGGCGTGCTGGCGCTCGTGGACGCGGCGGTTGAACCCGACGCGGCCGAGGTCGTGCCGCTGCCTCCCGAGCTGGCGGCGCCCGTGCCGCCACCCGCCGACGCGGTCGAGCCGTAGGAGGAGCCGTATCCGTCGGTCGAGCCCGCCACCGTCGCGCCGCCGGCGGTGCCGGCGCTCCCGGTCGGCGTCGACACCACGCCCGACGAGCCACTGGTTCCGGCGGCAGAGCCCGTGGTCACGCCGGTCGTCGTCCCGGCCGTCTGGGCCAGCGCGAGGCCCGGGCAACCGAGCGAAAGGCAGAGGGCGATCGTTGTGAGGCGCATCATGCCGGAGCAACCGACCGGACGCGGCGACGGTTGCACGGTCCTACACGTTGAAACGGAACAGCAGCACGTCGCCGTCGGCGACGACGTAGTCGCGCCCTTCGATCCGCAACCTGCCGGCCTCGCGCGCGCCCGCCTCGCCACCGAGTGCCACGTAGTCGTCGTAGGCGACCGTCTCGCAGGCGATGAAGCCGCGCTCGAAGTCGTTGTGGATCGCGGCCGCCGCGCGCGGCGCCTTGGTGCCGCGCGTGATCGTCCAGGCGCGCGTCTCCTTCGGTCCGCAGGTGAAGTAGGTGATCAGGCCGAGCAGCCGGTAGCCGGCCGCGGCCACCCGGTCGAGGCCGGACGAGGCGAGACCGAGCCCGTCGAGGAACTCGGCCCGCTCCGAGGCGGCGAGCTGCGCCACCTCGGCCTCGATCGCCGCCGAGATCACCACGCTTTCGGCACCCTCGGCCCGCGCCCGCTCGGCGACGCGCGCCGACAACGCGTTGCCGGCGGCCGCCGCGTCCTCCTCGACGTTGCAGACATAGAGCACGGGCTTGCTGGTCAGCAGCTGCAGGCGCGCGATCGCGTCGCGGTTGGCCGCCGTCACGATCGAGCGGACCGGACGGCCGTCGCGGAGACCCGCCAGCGCCGGCTCGATCGCGTCCACCGCGTCCTGCGCCTCGCGATCGTTCTTCGCGCGCTTCTGCAAGCCCGGCAGGCGCTTCTCCAGACTGTCGAGGTCGGCCAGCATCAGCTCGGTCTCGATCGTCTCGGCGTCGCGCACCGGGTCGACCGAACCCTCCACATGCGTGACGTCGCTGTCCTCGAAACAGCGCAGGACATGGACGACGGCGTCGACCTCGCGGATGTTGCCGAGGAACTGATTGCCCAGCCCCTCGCCGCGCGAGGCGCCGCGCACCAGCCCGGCGATGTCGACGAATTCGAGCGCGGTCGGCACGATCGCCTTCGATTTCGCGATCGCCGCCAGCCGCTCGAGCCGTGGATCGGGCACCGGCATCCGGCCGATATTCGGCTCGATGGTGCAGAACGGGTAGTTCGCCGCCTGCGCCGCGACGGTCGCCGTCAGCGCGTTGAAGAGCGTCGACTTGCCGACATTCGGCAAGCCCACGATGCCGCAGTTGAACCCCATAACGTCTCTCCTTTCGATCTGCCGCGGCCGAGGCAGCCAGGGCTCTGCCCTGGACCGGGTTCCCTTTGCGCCAGCGCAAAGGGGCCCGAGGCCCTTGGATCCCTTGAGTTAAGGAAAACCCCGGGCCCCGTTCGCGCGGGCATCGATGGCGTGGCCCGGGGTTTTCCTTAACTGATGGATTGCAAAGGCTCAGCCTTTACGGGCGCCCATCGCGCAAGCGCGATGGGTCCCGGCCGGGGTCCAGGGGCAGAGCCCCTGGCCTGCCTCTATCCGCCGACCGACAAGGCGAGCTTGGTCATGAAGTCCTCCGGGCGGTCGGTGGCGAGCAGCGGGGCGCAGTCGCTGACGGCGTCGAGCAGGGTCGCGAGCCAGTCGGCGTCGGCCTTGGCGAAATCGCCCAGCACGTGTCCGGTCACCCGGTCCTTGTGGCCGGGATGGCCGATGCCGAGCCGGACCCGCCACCAGTCGGGCGTGCCGAGCATGCGTTCGGTCGATCGGAGGCCGTTATGGCCGGCGGTGCCGCCGCCTCGCTTGACCCGGACGCGGCCCGGCGTGAGGTCGAGTTCGTCGTGGAAGACGGTGATGTCGGCGGGCGCGATCTTGAAGAAGGCGGCGGCCGCCTGCACGGACGCGCCGCTGTCGTTCATGTAGGTCATCGGCTTGAGCAGCAGGATCCGCTCGCCCTCGATGGTGCCGTCGGCGGTCTGGCCCTTGAGGCGGGTGCGCCACGGGGAGAACCCGTGGCGCGACGCCAATCGATCGACCGCCATAAAGCCGATGTTGTGGCGCTGGCGGAGCATCCCGGGCTCCGGGTTCCCGAGCCCGACCCAGAGACGCATCAGTCTTCGGACGGGGCGGTCTCGGTCTCGGCCGCGGTTTCGGCCGTGTCCGCCTCGCCGGTCGCCGCCTCGGCCTCGGGCTCGGGCTCCTGGATCACCGTCGGCGGTGCGATCGTCGCGATCACCATGTCGGCGCCGTGGCCGTGCGGTTCGAGGCCGGACGTGCCGCGGAGGTCGCTCCAGTGGATCGCGTCGCCGATCTCGAGGCCGGCCACGTTCGCGACCAGGTGTTCGGGGATCCGCTCGGGATCGGCGACCACCTCGACCGAGTGGAACGCGACGTTGAGCACGCCGCCGCTCTTCAGTCCCCGGCTCTCGTGCTCGCCCTCGAACACGACGGCGACCTCGACGCGGACCGCCTCGCCGGCGGCGACGCGGTGGAAGTCGACGTGCAGCGGCTTGTCGCTCACCGGATGGAGCTGGATCTCGCGGATGAGCGCGCGCTCGCGCACGCCGCCCGCGGCGATCTCGTAGATGCGCGAGCGGAATCCGGGCCGGCTCATCTCGCGCACGACCAGGCGCGGGTCGAGTGCGACCAGTGTCGGCGCCTTGCGCGCCCCGTAGATAACGGCAGGAACCAACCCTGCCCGCCTCGTCGCACGCGCCGCCCCCTTACCGGCCATCGCGCGCGAGGAGGCTTCCAGAACCGTGGTGTCGGTCATGAGAAACTCCCGAAAAGAAAACGCGCCGGCCTCCAGGGGTGCCGACGCGTCGTGGGTGCTAGCGGAAACCGGGCCGGGGCGAAAGTCCCGACCGTTCCGGACGGACCCTGCCCGACCGGCAGGACCCGTCCGGAGGCGGTCAGGCGCCGATCAAAGGAACGGCAGATAGCGGAACGAGAACAGCACCATGTTGTCGTCGGTCTTCGGGGTGACCGGAGAGCTGACCGAGGTCTTGCCGACGGTGACGGTGGACGTGCCCTGGAAGGCGGTCTTGCGGATGTATTCCCACTCGGTGCCGACCTCGAGGGCGCCGAACGGACCCTGGAGGAAGCGCCACCAGGCGCCGGCGGTGCCGTCGACGAGGCCGCGGGTGACCGCGCCGCAGGAGCCGCCCTCGGTGTTGCAGCCGGTGTCGTTGATCAGCTCGTTGCCGTAGCCGAAGGCGTAGGTCTTGCCGCCGATCCGCTCGTTGAACGAGCGCCTTTCCTGCTGCTCGGTGCCGGCATAGGCGTAGAGGTCCCACGCCTTGGTCGGGTGGTAGACGAGGCCGAACAGCGCCTCGACCTCGGGGATCGGGATCGGCGTGCCGTTCTGGTTGATGGTCGCGTCGGCGAGCTGGCCCGAGCCGTAGCGGCCGATGCCCTGACCCGCGAGGCCCGACGCCTGGAACACCAGCTGCTTGCCGACGATCGGCAGCAGCAGGCCGGCTCCGACGCCTCCCGCGAGCGCGGTGCGGTTGTTGCCGCTGTTGACGGCCGGCGCGCTCAGCGTTTCGCGGGCGTATTCGAAGCGCGCGAGGCCGTCGAGCTCGTAATGGCCGAAGCCCGGGTCGACGGCGAGTTTCGCGATGATGTCGGGCGCGATGTCGGTCGAGTAGTTCGCCGTCGAGTTCAGCAGCGAACCGCCGGTGTTGTAGAAGTTCGAGACGCCGCCGATCACGCCGCCGACGTTGTTGGCGCCGTTCACGTTCTGCGTCGTCACGCTGTAGACGGTCTGCGGCTCCTCGAAGGAAACGCCGAGCCAGACCTTCTTGTTGAAGTCCTTGACGAAGCGGAGCTGCCACTGGCGGGCCCAGTTGAAACCGACGACGTACTGCGCGTCGATCGTCAGCGGCACGTTCTCCTGCCGCGGCGTGATGCCGACGCGGTTCAGCGTCAGCAGCGACCAGGACTGGCCGCCGAGCATGTGGAAGCCGTAGAGCCCGTTGTCGTAGGTCGCGTAGGCCTCGCGGATGCGGAGCGAGTAGGAGTTGCTCTCGTTCGAGTTCGACGAGACGCCCGCCGACAGGAAGTCGGTCGCGAAGTAGCCGGCAACCTTCTCGTAGGTGGACGGCGACCCCTCGATCAGCAGGGCTATGCGGCTCTGGCGCGCCGAACCGCGGAACTCGGGCTCGTGATAGGTGGCCGAGCTCGGGTAGGGGATGGCGTTGTACGACGAGCCGATATCGGCGTCGATGTTGCGCTGGCGTTCCACCGCTTCTGCCGCGAAGAAGCCGCCGAGCGTCACGACGACGTTGCCGACCCGGATCTGGCCGTTCTTGCCGAGCGCGGAGGCGTTCTGGTTGCCGGCGGTCTGCGCCGCGTGCGGGCCGATGCCGTTGCTCGACATGCCCTGCGCCGAGAAGGTGCCCGGGTAGTTCGAGCCGGTCTGGAAGACGCCGCTGCCCTGGCTGCCGCTGAAGCTCTGGCTGCCGCTCAGCGCCAGCGCCCGCTGGTTCGCCTGCTGCGCCTCGAGACGGGCCTGCTCGGCCGTCTGCCGCGCGTGCTCGGTCTCGGCGCGGCGGGCGGCCATGTCGCCCTTCACCCGCTGCAGCTGCGTCTGCAGCGCACGGATCTGCTGCTCGATGCCCGAGATCGACGGGTCTGCCGCGTCGGCGTGTCGCGGCATGATGCCGCAGAGCGCGGTCGCGGCGAGCAGACCGACGCGCGTGGCGCGGTGGAAAACCATCTGTGCCCCCAAATTCAAGTCCGGACCCGGTTCCCGACCGGGACGTTACGAAGGGGGATAGGTGCGCATCCGGCAGGCTGTCTGTATCACTTATATGACAAACCGGGTCGAACCCGCACGCGCGGGCAGGGCTGTTGCAGGCGCGCCATACAAGCCGCGAACCGCTCGCACGTGCCTGTGACAACACGGCAACACTACCTCACCCCGCGCCTCCGACGGCGGGAAAACCTTTGCTCGATCAGGGTCATTCGGCCACATTTCGAGGCCGATCCGACGCCGGTCGATCCGTTATCGGACCGAGTGAGGTCGATGCGCGGGACGAGAGGGCGACGGGCTCGATCGTCCAGCCTGCCGCGTCTGGCCGGCACCGCATCGGCGCGCCGTTGGCGAGGCGGACATGGATCGGCAGGCCGAGCACGGCGCGGATTGCCCGGAACAGCGCGCCGTGCGCGACGAACAGCGTCATGCCGGCCGGCTCGCCGGACCCCAGATGGCGCGCCAGCACCCCGGCGCCGCGCGCGCCGAGGGCTG
Source organism: Acetobacteraceae bacterium (assembly GCA_965199345.1). GTDB lineage: Bacteria > Pseudomonadota > Alphaproteobacteria > Acetobacterales > Acetobacteraceae > CAXTPV01. The sequence continues at coordinate 746,981 of CBDARA010000002.1, read as the reverse complement.
CGAAGCTCTCGCCCTGCTCGGGCGTCGCGAGACCGTCGATCCAGTCCTCGTACCAGCGACCCATCGGGCCGCCTTCCCGCACGCCGAACGAGACCTCGCGAAGGCCCTCGTCCTGCGCGATCGTCGCGATGCCGATCGCGCGCGCGACGATGCGCGCCGTCTCGTCGGCCCGCGCGAGGGGCGAGGCGACCACGCGCGCGACCGGCTGACCGCGAAGCAGCGATCCTGCCTGCTCGGCCTGCGCGCGCCCGAGCGCGTTGAGCGGGATGTCGGACCGCCCCTGCGCGCGGCCGGCGGCGTTCCAGTCCGTCTCGCCGTGACGGAGATAAACGAACGGGACGCGCGGGACGGACGGGGCGCTCGGACCATCCCGCATCAGTCGAACAGCGAGCTCACCGAGCTCTCGTCGGAGATCGCCCGCATCGCGTTGGCGAGCCATTGCGCGATCGAGATCTGACGGACGTTCTCGGCGAGGCGCACCGCCTCGGTGCCGGCAATGCTGTCGGTGATGGTCATCATGGCGATCGGCGACGAGGCGACGCGGGCGACCGCGCCGCCGGTGAGCACGCCATGGGTGCAGTAGACGGACGCCGAGCGCGCGCCGTTCTCGGTCAGCGCCACCGCCGCGTTGCAGAGCGTGCCGCCGCTGTCGACGATGTCGTCGACGAGGATGCAGTCGCGGTCCGACACGTCGCCGATCACGTGCATGACCTCGGAGACGCCGGCCCGCTCGCGCCGCTTGTCGATGATCGCGAGCTCCGAGCTGATGCGCTTGGCAAGCTCGCGGGCGCGGACGACGCCGCCGACATCGGGCGAGACCACCATCAGGTCGCGCCCGGCATAGCGGTCCTTGATGTCGCGGGCGAACAGCGGCGCCGCGAACAGATTGTCGACGGGGATGTCGAAGAAACCCTGGATCTGGCCGGCATGGAGATCCATCGTGAGCACGCGGTTGGCGCCGGCCTCGGTGATGAGGTTCGCCACCAGCTTGGCCGAGATCGGCGTGCGCGGGCCTGATTTGCGGTCCTGCCTGGCGTAGCCGAAATACGGCACGACGGCCGTGATACGCCGCGCCGAACCGCGCCGGAGCGCGTCCAGCATGATCAGCAGCTCCATCAGATTGTCGTTCGCGGGATAGCAGGTCGACTGCACGACGAAGACGTCCTCGCCGCGCACGTTCTCCTGGATCTCGACGAAGATCTCCATGTCGGCGAAGCGCCGCACGGAAGCGCGGCACAGCGGCAGGTTCAGGCAGGCCGCCACGGCTTCCGCGAGCGGCCTGTTGCTGTTGCAGGCGACGATCTTCACGGCGGTGATTCTCCCCGGCCCGGCGCCGCCCCTCTAGAGCACGTTCAGCTGGACCGGAACCGGTCTGGCTGAAGGTCGTGCTCTACAAACTTAGTAGATAGAGCAACTTGCCTCATATTGGCCGGGCCACGACGTGGTCCCGCCAATGTGGGGTTGCTCTAGCAACCGCCGGGCAGGCCGGCAATGCGACAGGCGTGTTGCAGCCATCGCGGCCGCGCGAGGGCGCGCGCGCGTTGGAAAGCGGCAACATGTCGGGGCCGGATCGGTCCGCTCGCCGCACGAGCGGCGCTGGCGAGCGAGGGCTCGCGAGCGTCCGGCCGCCCGACGCGAGCCACCGGCGCCCGACGCCCGTCGGTGCTCGATGGACGCGATATGTCGGATCGACTACAACGGCGTTCGATCCAGCCGCCCGGCGGGAAGGCGCGGAACGGCGTGCGGCGAGGGGTCCGCGCGGCGGGGCGTCCGCGTGGCGATCGCGAGGACGCGGCGACGCGCGGGTGCCGCGAAGGCGGGTGCCGCGAAGCGGACGCCGCAAAGGCGGACGCAGCGAAGGGTACGGGCATGACGACGCGGCGAGACTGTCTGTTCGGCGGCGTGGCCGCCGCCCTGGTCGGCTGCGGCCCGGCGCGTGCGGCGGCCGACCCGGTCGCCGTGCTCTATGCGGGCTCTCTCGTGAGCCTGATGGAGCGCGGCATCGGCCCCGCCTTCGCGATCGCGACCGGCGGTCGCTTCGAGGGTTACCCCGGCGGGTCGAAGGCGCTCGCCATGCAGATCAAGGGGCATCTCCGGCGCGCGGACGTCTTCGTCAGCGCCAGCCCGACCGCGGACGACGCGCTGACCGGCGGCGCCAATGGCGATCTGGTCCGCTGGTACGTGCGGTTCGCGCAGTCGCCGCTGGTGATCGGCTATGCGCCCGGCTCCCGCTTCGCCGAGCTGTTCCGCAGCCATCCCTGGTACGAGGTGCTGGCGATGCCCGGCATCCGGATCGGCCGCACCGATCCGGCGCTCGATCCCAAGGGCGCGCTGACCGTCGCGCTGATGCGGCATGCGGAGGAGGTCACCCATCGCCCTGGACTGGCGGAGGCGGTGCTCGGCGCTCCCGACGATCCTTCGGAGGTGCGTCCCGAGCCGGATCTGGTCGGACGGCTGCAGTCCGGCCAGATCGATGCCGGCTTCTTCTACTCGACCGAGGTGCACGACCTTCGCATCCCGTCGGTCGCGCTGCCGCCCGACGTCGCGCTGGCCGCGCACTACACGGCGACGGTGCCGACCGACGCGGCCGACCCGGAGGCGGGCGCGCGGTTCGTCGCGTTCCTGCTCGGCCGGACGGCGTCGGGCATCATGCGCGCGCACGGGCTCGACACGGTGACGCCGACGGCGAGCGACCCCGCCGCCGTCCCGGCCTCGATCCGGGTCGCCATCGCCGCGTCGCGGTGACGCCGCGCTCCATGCGTCGCGGTGATGCCGCGCTCGGGGCGTCGCGGTGACGCCACGCTCCGGGTGTCGCGGGGGAGCCCGGCTCCGTGCGTCGCGGCCGAGCCGCGCTGCGTGCGTCGCGGCCGAGCCGCGCTGCATGCGTCGCGGCCGAGCCGCGCTGCATGCGTCGCGGCCAAACTGCGCCCCTTGCGTCGCGGCCGAACCGGGCTCGGGTGTCGCGGCCGAGCCGCGCTCCAGGATCGCGGCGGAGCGCGCCGAGACCGTGCGATGGAACCGCGCCTGGAGTGCGCCCGGTGATGCGGCACTCGAGAAAGCGCGGTGACGCCGCCCGCGACGATGCGCGGTGACGCGGCGGGCGCGACCGTCGTGACGCGGCCGCGAACGTCCGCTCGGTGACGCGACCGCCGCGCGCGCTCGGCCTCCTCGCCGCCCTCCTCGTCGTCATCCTCGCGGCGCCGCTGCTCGCCGGCCTCGGCGCGGCGACGCACGGCGACTGGAACGGTGCCGACCGCCCGGCCCTGCTCAGCGCGACGCTGGTCTCGCTCGCGAGCGCCAGCGTCGCCACGATGCTCGTCACGCTCACCGGCGTGCCGCTCGGATATCTGCTCGCCCGGCGCCGGGGCTCCGCCTGGTCGGCACTCGGCCTGCTGGTGCAATTGCCGCTGGCGCTGCCGCCGCTCGGCAGCGGCGTGCTGCTGCTGTTCCTGCTCGGCGACGTGGCGTCGCTCGGCCGGGCGCTGGGCGGGGCGCTCACCGACAGCTTCGCCGGCATCGTGCTCGCCGAGACTTTCGTCGCGTCGCCCTTCGCCGTGATCGCCGCTCGGTCGGCCTTCGCCGCCGTCGATCCGACCCTGGAAGGCGTCGCGGCGACCCTGGGGCTCGCGCCCGGCGCGGTGTTCCGGCGCGTGAGCGTGCCGCTCGCCGCGCGCGCGATCGCCGCCGGGCTGATGCTCGCCTGGCTCCGTGCCTTCGGCGAGTTCGGTGCCACCATGATGGTCGCCTATCACCCTTACACGCTGCCGGTGTACACCTCCGTCGCGTTCGGCGAGGCGGGGCTGCCGGCGATGCTGCCGGTGATCGCGCCGACGCTTGGCGCGGCGCTGCTGGTGACCGCCGCCGCCGTGCTGCTCGGGCGCGTGCGGGGCGGCGGCGGCCGAGCCGCACGCGACGACGCACCGCCGGCGCCGGTCCGGCACGCCGCCCCTTCCGAGCGCGCGCCGGCGCCGCGCCTCGCATTGCACGCGCAGGTCGACGCCGGCGCGTTTCGGCTGCGCGTGGAGTGGGAGACGGGCGCGCGCCGGCTCGCCATTCTCGGCCCGTCCGGCTCAGGCAAGTCGCTGACGCTGCGGCTGATCGCCGGCCTTGCCGACGACCGCCGGTCCGGCGTCCGGCTCGGCGGCGAGCGCCTCGACGGCGTGCCGCCGCACCGGCGGCGGATCGGCTACGTGCCGCAGGATTACGGCCTGCTGCCGCACCGGACGGTGGCGCGGCAGATCCGCTTCGCGCCCGATCACGATCCGGACGCGGCGGCACGCTGGAGCGCGCGGCTCGGGCTCGACGCGCTCGCCGGCCGCCGTCCCGACGCGATCTCGCGCGGCCAGGCGCAGCGCGTGGCGCTCGCCCGCGCGCTCGCCCGGACCGGCACGCGCCTGCTGCTGCTCGACGAGCCGTTCGCCGCCCTCGACACGCCGCTCCGTGCCCGCCTCCGTCGCGCGCTCCGCGAGATGCAGGACGAGCTCGGGCTGACGACGATCCTGGTGACGCACGACCCGGACGACGCCGCGATGCTCGCCGACGAGGTGCTGCTGCTCGACGATGGCCGCGTGCTGCAGCAAGGCACGGTCGAGCACGTGTTCCGGCGGCCGGTGAACGAGACCGCCGCCGCGATCCTGGGCGCCGACCTGATCGGCTGCGGGGTGATCGCGCCGGACGGGCGGCTCGATCTCGGCGCCGGCGCCCGCCTCGACGCGGGCGATGCGCTGCCGCCGCCCGGCACCGCAATCGGCTGGTCGGTGGACCCGGCGCGGATCCGCTTCGTGCCGCACGGTCACGGCGTCGCCGCGACCGTCGTGTCGCGCGAGGCGCGTGCGCTCACGCTCGAACTCGGCGACGCGCTGCTCGAGATGGCGGCCGATTCGGATGCGCCCGACCCGGGGCCGGTCGGCGTCCGGATCGCACCCGAGGCGCTGCAGGTCTGGCCGAGGCAGGCAGGCCCTTCCCCGCATCCGGGCGACACGCGGGCGGCGCCGATCCCCTGAGCGGAGGCGATCCCCTGAGCGGAGGCGATCCCCTGAGCGGGCGATCCCCTGGCGGAGGCGGGATCAGGCCCGGCCACGCGCACGCGCCGCGCGGACGCCGGACACCCTCGCGTCTGTGCCGGACCGCGGGGAGGCCGCGGGTTCCGGTGGGTGCGGGCGCGAGGTCCCCGGCCCTGCCCTCGCCGCCTCAGGCCTTGGGCGGCGGCACCGGCTTGTCGTCGCGGCCGGCGTTGCGGTCGATCACCTGCTGGATGCCGTTCGCGGCCTCCGTCGCGGCGGCGTCCGCGATCTCGCCCCAGCCGGCGTCGAGCGAATGCGCCGGCACCGCGTTGAGCTGGGTCACGTTGCCGGCGTCGTGGCCGCCGGCGTCGAGCACGTGCCAGTCGATCTCGACCACCTGCTGGTCGTCCTTCGGCGACGCGATGCCGACGGTCGCGGCGACCGTGTAGTCGGCGCCGCGCGGCCCGTCGGCGAAGACGTCGCCGTGGAAGGCGAGCTGGTGGTGCAGCGCGGTCGCGAGCTCGGCGTCGCCGGTGCCGCTCGCGCCGGTCACGCCGCTCAGGAACAGCTTCGCCGGCCGGTGCATTAGGCTGTGCGGATCGGCCTGGCGGATCGAGGCCTGGATGCCGGTGAGCAGATCCGCGACCTCGGGCGCCTCGGCGGTCGCGGTGGCGGCGAGCGCCTTCGGGTCGGCGTCGGCCCACTCCGTCGCCGGGACCGGCGTGCCGCGGAGCGCGCCCCGGACCTGACCGGTCGGCGTGAGCACGGTGTAGGTGGGAATGACGGTGTCGCCGGTGAGCGAGGCCGCGAGCACGAGACGCCAGTCGCCCGGGCGGGCGGCGTGCGCCTCGGCCGGCACCGACTGGTCGTCGAGGCTGCCCGCCATGTCGCGGGCCCAGAGCGAGGCGCCCTCGTTCGACAGCATGGACGCGGCCGGCACCGGCACCGCGAGCCGGGCCGGCGGCGGGGCGGCGAGACGAAGCGCCGTCGCGCCGGGATTGTCCTTGAACGGCTCCGGCAGGTCGCCGCAGCCGGCGAGCAGCAGCGGCAGCGCGAGCAGCGCGCGCAGGCGCCTCACAGCGCGATCGCCGAGATCTGATGGCCGATCGGGCCGCCGCCGGCGAGCGTGCGGCGGCGATGGCTGAAGAAGCGGTCCGTGTCGGCGAGCGTGTCGCGATCGAGCGACGCGGGCGCCTCGATGCCGGCGCGCCGGAGGCGGGCGAGGCAGTAGCCCGGGAGGTCGAACAGGAAATGTCCGGCCCGCGCGCCGGGCGTGAAGAAGGCGCCGGCCGACGCGTCGGCGGCGTCGAGTGCGGCGCGCATGTCCTCGCCGACCTCATAGGACGCGGGACCGATGCAGGGACCGACCGCGGCCGCGATGCGGTCGGGGCGGGCACCGAGCGCCGCCATCGCGGCGACGGTCGCCTCGAGCACGCCGGCGGCGGCACCGCGCCAACCGGCATGGGCGGCGCCGACGATGCCGGCGACCGGGTCGTGGAACAGCACCGGCGCGCAATCGGCGGTGATGACGGCGAGCACGAGGCCGGCGGTCGCGGTCACCATCGCGTCCGCGTCCGGTCCCTCGCCCGGCCGCCAGGGCGGGTCGGTGACGGTCGCGACCGCGACGCCGTGAACCTGGTTGAGGCCGAGCATGCGATCGGCACCGGCGCCGAGGCAGGATGCGACGCGGGCGCGGTTCTCGGCGACGGCGTGCGCGTCGTCGCCGCCGCGTGTCGAGCCGTTCAGCGAGGCGTACGGCCCGGTCGACACGCCGCCCTCGCGGGTGAAGAAACCGTGGCGCGCGCGGCCGAGCGCGCCGGCGCGGAGGGGAACGGGGGTCATGCAGGCGCCTCGAAGCCGGGCGGGACGGGATGCGACGCCGGCGTGACCGCCAGCGCCTTGAACAGGACGCCCATGCGCTCGGGCTGGGCAAGCCGGTTCGCCGCCTCGAGCAGGGCGGCGCCGCGCCCCGGGTGGGCGGCGAGGAGCGCGCGGGTGCGCGGATAAAGGCCGAGGCGGGACAGGAACAATCCCTGCGGCACCGGGCCGTGGGCGGCGGCGCCGGCCCCCCGCGCCACCCGCGCGAGGCGCTCGAAGCCGACATGGGCGGTCAGATCCGCGTGCCCGGGTTCGGCGAACGGGTCGGCGGGCGCGCCGCCCCGAAGCGCCTGCAGCGTGTCGCCGGTGTCCCGCTCGCCGCCATAGTCGACGAACAGCGCGACCGCGCCGCGCGCGGCGAGAATCGCGACCACGGTTTCGGCGTCGGGACAGCGTTCGAGCAGCTCGCCCTCCTGCACATCGCCGGGCGGGTCGGCGGGGACCGTCTCGGACACGCGCTCGACGGGCCGGCCGGCCTCCACGTGGCGCTCGCACCAGGCGCCGTCGCGGCGGACGAACTGGCGGATCGGCAGGGCGTCGAGGAACTCGTTGGCGAGCACGACCGCCGGACCGGGCGGCAGCGTGTCGAGGCGCGCGTGGAGCGTGGCGTCGGGAAAGCGCTGCCGGAGGCCGGCGGCGAGACGCGGCGAGGACTCGACGAAATGGAGATCGAGCGCGGACGCGAACGCCGGCGCGCGGGCGCGGACGAGCCGGAGCGCGTCGTCCATCAGCGTGCCGCGACCGGGACCGAGCTCCACGAGACGCACCGGGGCGGGAGAACCGAGTGCCGTCCAGCACGCGGCGGCCCAGGCACCGAGCAGCTCGCCGAACACCTGCGAGATCTCGGGCGCGGTGGTGAAGTCGCCGAACGGGTCGTGGGTCGCGTAATAGGCGGCGTTGGCGCGCGCCATGAACCGGTCGAGGCGCTCGTCGCCGCTCACCCCGCGTCGGCCGCCGCGTCGGCCACCGCGTCGGCAGCCGCGACCGTCGCCGGCGCCCGCTCGCGCGACAGCGCCATGAACAGCAGGCCGATCAGGAACATCGGGATCGACAGCAGCTGGCCCATCGACAGGCCGAGGGCGAGGAAGCCGAGGAAGCTGTCGGGCTCGCGGGTGAACTCGCCGATGAAGCGCGCGGTCGCGTAACCGGACAGGAACAGGCCGGTGAGGAAGCCGAACCGGGCGCGCGTCGCCGGGCGGGACGCCGCGGTCCACATGGCGGCCGAGAGCACCAGGCCCTCGAGGCACGCCTCGATCAGCTCGCTCGGGAAGCGCGGCACGTCGTCGACGCGCGGGTAGATCATCGGCAACGGCCACCAGGCCGGCGCCGGGCGGCCCCAGAGCTCGCCGTTGATGAAGTTCGCGCAGCGGCCGATGCCGAGCCCCATCGGCACCACGACGGCGAGCCGGTCGGCGAAGCCGAGCAGCGGGATCGCGTGCCGGCGCGTGTAGAGCACCAGGGCCGCGACCACGCCGAGCACGCCGCCGTGGAAGCTCATGCCGCCGTGCCAGACCTGCAGGATCGCGGCCGGATGGCCGAGATAGAAGCCGGGCTGGTAGAACAGGATGTAGCCGAGCCTGCCGCCGAGCACGACGCCGAGCACCGCCCAGGTGAGAAAGTCGTCGACCAGGAGGTCGGTGCCGATCCGCGGCGTGCGCCGGCAGAGACGCCGCATCAGGCGCCAGCCGATCAGCAGGCTGACGATGTAGGCGAGCGCGTACCAGCGGATCGCGAACGGGCCGAACGACACCAGCACCGGATCGAAGTCCGGAAAGATCAACGGCTTTGTCACGTCGGGGTGGCCTAGCGGTAGGGGTCGGGACGGGCGAGGAAGTCGTGCACGTAGCGGCCGATCCCGTCCTCGAGCGTGGTGAACTGGCCGTCGTAGCCGGCCGCGCGCAGCCGCGCGGTCGAGGCGCGGGTGAACGACTGGTACTGGCCGCGGAGGCTCTCGGGCATGTCGACGAAGGCGACGGCGCGCGGCACGCCGGCGGCCTCGCACACCGCGTGGGCGAGGTCGAGATAGGTCCGGTCGACGCCGGTGCCGACGTTGAACAGGCCGTTCACGGACCGGGTTTCGAGCAGCCAGAGGATGACGGCGACGACGTCGTCGACATGGATGAAGTCGCGGCTCTGGGCGCCGTCGGCGAGACCGGGACGGTCGGCGCGGAACAGTTGGGCGGGACCGCCGGCCGCGACCTCGTCCCATTTCCGCTTCACGACCGAGATCATCGGACCCTTGTGATATTCGTTCGGCCCGTAGACGTTGAAGAACTTGAGGCCGACGCATTGCGGCGGCATCGGCCGCCCGTCGCGGCGGCGGCGGTCGACCGCGAGGTCGAAGACGTGCTTGGTCCAGCCATAGAGGTTGAGCGGCCGGAGCGTCTCGAGCAGCGCCGGATCGTCGTCGAAACCGTTGCCGCCGTCGCCGTAGGTCGCCGCCGAGGAGGCGTAGAGGAAGGGCACGCCGCGTTCGGCGCACCATTCGAGCAGGCGCTCGGAAAGTGCGACGTTGGTGGCCCAGGTGAGGTCGGCGTCCCGCGCGGTGGTCTCGCTGATGGCGCCGAGATGGACCACGGCGCGGAGCGCGGGGGCGGTCTCGAGATAGGCGTCGAGCGCGTCGGGGGACACGAGCCGGCGCGGCGGGTGGCGGGCGAGGTTGCGCCAGCGGCCGTCGCTGCCGAGCCGGTCGACGACGATCGTGTCCTCGCCGGCCCGTGCCAGACGCGCCTGCAGGTTCGAGCCGATGAAACCGGCGCCGCCGGTGACCAAGATCATGGTGGGACGTTATAGGCAGGGGCCGCGCGAGCGTCACACCCCGTCGGCAGCCCGGAGGACCAAGCGATGACCAGACCCAAATTCATCGACGACCTCGCCGGCGTCGCCGGCGGCGCGATGTCGGCGCTGACCGGAATGCGCGACGAGGTCGAGCAGATCGTGCGGGCGCGGGTCGAGGAAGCGTTGCGCAACATGCGGCTGGTCCGCCGCGACGAGTTCGACGCGACGGTCGAGCTCGCGGCGAACGCGCGCGCGGCGCACGAGGACGCGGCACTCAGGATCGCGGCGCTGGAGCGGCGGGTCGCCGCACTCGAGCGCGGCGGTCCCGGCGACGCGGGCGTCGGTGATCCGGGCGCCGCGGGGGTCGGTCGTCCGGGGGACGCGGCGCCAGCGGCCGCGTCGGACGACGCCGACGCCCATCCGCACCTGACCAACGAGGGCGGCCTTGGCGGTCCGCCGGACGCCTCCCCGCACCCCGCCACCTGAACCGCCCGCGACGCGGCGGACCGCGCGCGAGACCGCACGCTTGCCAGGGGGGCAGTTGGCCCCCATGCTCGGCGTGTCGTCGCGCGCGACTCCGTCCTGCCCAGGGGGCTCGTCCACCCGGCCGCAGGCCGCGGTCGGATCCGGCCTTCCTCCTTCTGGGGAGACCAGCATGTCCGCTCTCAGCCTCACCTCCGGCCCCAGCGCCGCCAACCCGATCGACGTGATGGAGCAGATCGTCAGCGCCAACGAATGGGCGTTCGACCGGAGGAGCGACTCCGAGATGGCCGCCGAAGCGCCCGGCAAATGGTGCGATTACGGGCTCTATTTCAGCTGGTCGCGCGAGATCAGTGCGATGAACTTCACCTGCACGTTCGACCTCAAGGTGCCGTCGCCGCGTCGGCGGGAGCTCTACGAGCTGCTCGCGCTCGCCAACGAACGCCTCTGGCTCGGTCATTTCGGCATGGACCAGGACGACGGCGTGCCGCTGTTCCGCCACTCGATCCTGCTGCGCGGCTCGAGCGGGGCGTCGGCCGAGAGCCTCGAGGACATGGTCGACATCGCGATCACCGAGTGCGAGCGCTTCTTCCCGGCCTTCCAGTTCGTGCTGTGGGGCGGCAAGTCGGCGGCCGAGGCGATCGAGGCCGCGATGCTCGAATGCGCCGGCGAGGCTTGATCGCCCGCGCGTGACCCGGTCGCCGTGAGCGCCGCCGGCGACGCGGCCCTGCCGCCGATCCTGCTGGTCGGCCACGGCCGGATGGGGGCGGCGCTGTTCGACCGCTGGGCAGGAGCGGAGCTCGCGCCGTCGGTCGTGCTGACGCCGTCGCCGCGGCCCGGTCTGCCGCTGCCGCATCTCGCCGCCGCGTCGCTCGACGCCGTCCCGCCCGGGTTCGCGCCGGCGCTGATCGTGCTCGCGGTCAAGCCCTACCACGCCGAAGAGGTGCTGCCGCCGCTCGGCGCACGCTTCCCCGCGGTGCCGATGCTCTCGGTGCTGGCGGGACGCACGGTCGACTCGCTCGCGCGGCTCTCGGGCACCGACGCGATCCTGCGGGCAATGCCGAACACGCCGGCGGCGATCGGACACGGCATCACCGGCCTGTTCGCCGCCCGCGCCGTGCCCGCGGAAACCCGCGCGTTCGCCGCGCGCCTGCTGGCGCTCTCGGGCGAGGTGGTCAGCCTCGAGCACGAGGACGGGATCGACCAGGTCACCGCGATCTCGGGATCGGGTCCGGCCTACGTCTTCCTGCTCGCCGAGCTGCTCGAGGAGGCGGCGCGCGGCATCGGCCTCGCGCCCGACACGGCGCGCGCGCTCGCGCGGGCGACGATCTCGGGCGCCGGACGACTGCTCGAGGCCGACGGACGCGACGCCGCCGCACTCCGCGCCGCGGTCACCAGCAAGGGCGGCACCACCGAACGCGCGGTCGCCGTGCTCGCCGCCCCCGACGCCTGGCCGGCCAGCGTGCGCGCGGCCGTGGGTGCGGCGCTCGAGCAGGCCCGGGCGCTCGCCAAATGAGGCCGGTGGCCGCTACCCACCCGAGGTGCGTCCCGACGCTCGTCCGCGCGTTGCGCCCCCGACAGGAGCGGAGTGGGCAGCATGAGTGACGTGCGACACGGCGACGACGACCGGGCGTTCGACGAGGCGCTGATCGCGAGCGCGATGACGGAGGTCGCCGCCCATGGCTGGAGCGGCTTCCGGCTCGCCGATGCGGCGCGCGCGGCGGCGCTGCCGATGGCGAAGGTCAGGCAGCGCTACCCTACTCCCGACACGGTGTTGCTCCGTCTCGGCCAGTTCGCCGACGAGGCGGCGCTCGCCGACGGCGAGGCAGGCGAGCTCGCAGGCGGGCCGCCGCTGCCGCCGCGCGAGCGGCTGTTCGACATGATCATGCGTCGCCTCGACGTGTTCCAGCAGCATCGTCCCGGGGTGGTGGCACTGCTCGACGGTCTGCCCGCCGCTCCCGGCACGGCGCTGATGCTGGCGGGGGCCACGACGGCCAGCATGCGCTGGATCGCGGATGCCGCCGGCATCCCGCTCGGCGGCTTCGGCGGCGCGATGCGGCTGCAGGCGGTCAACGGCATCTGGCTGGTGGCAATCAGGGCCTGGACGCGGGACGATACGGTCGACCTCGCGCCGACGATGGCGGCGGTTGACCGCGCGCTCGACCGGCTCGCGCGCTTCGACCGGGCGTTCGGGCGTCACGTCGTCGATGCGGCGGGCGACCTCGCAATGGGCGGCGAGACGGTCGATGGCGGGCTCGCCGACATCATCGTGCCGCCCGACGAGCTCGACGAAGGCCCTGCCCTCGCCTGAGCCGCGACCCCGGTGACCGGAGCGGCCGCGCTTTCATCGCGGGCGCCGATGGCGTAGAGCGCCGCCCGATGAGCAGACGATATGCCGTGAACGAGATCTTCCCGACGCTGCAGGGCGAGGGTCTCCAGGCCGGGCGGGCGTCGGTGTTCTGCCGGTTCGCCGGATGCAACCTGTGGTCGGGACGCGAGGCGGACCGCGCGGCCGCGGCGTGCCGGTTCTGCGACACCGATTTCGTCGGCGTCGATGGCGACGGGGGCGGCCGCTACGATGCGGCCGCGCTCGCGGCACGGATCGACGCACTCTGGCAGGGGGACGGCGGTGGCGAGAAGCTCGCCGTGCTCACCGGCGGCGAGCCGTTGCTGCAAGTCGACGCCGCGCTGATCGAGGCGCTGCACGCGCGCGGGTTCCGGATCGCGGTCGAGACCAACGGCACGATCGCGGCGCCGGCCGGGCTCGACTGGATCGCGGTCAGCCCGAAAGGTGCGGCACCGCTCGCGATCACGCGCGGCAACGAGCTCAAGCTGGTGTTCCCGCAGGCGGACGCGCCGCCGGCGCTGTTCGAGGCGCTGGCGTTCGACGCGTTCCTGTTGCAGCCGATGGATGGTCCCGAGCGGTCGGAGGCGACGGCGGCGGCGATCGCCTACTGCCTCGCGCATCCGAAATGGCGGCTTTCCGTGCAGACCCACAAGATGATCGGCATCCGGTGATCGAGCTGTCGCAATCGTTCGGGTTCGAGGCCGCCCACACGCTCGAGCGCGCGGTGGGCGCGGAGGCGAGCCGGCGCATCCACGGCCATTCCTATCGCGCGGAGCTCGTGCTCCGCGGCGAACCGGACGCGCGGTCCGGCATGCTGGTCGATCTCGGGACGGTCGCCGCGACGATCGCGTCGCTGGTCGCGCGGCTAGACCACCGGCTGCTCGACGAGGTACCCGGGCTCGGCGCGGCGACGATGGAGAATCTCGCAGCCTTCATCTATCGCCACGCCAAGCCGGATCTCGCGGCGCTGGCGCGGGTGGTGGTCCGCCGCGACAGCATCGGCCAGTCTTGCGCTTACGAGCCGAGCGCTAATTGAAGCGAGGGCCGGACCTTGCGGGACGGATGCGGACGGCTCAGAACAGAGCCGCCGCGCATTGGGGCGTAGCCAAGCGGTAAGGCAGCGGACTTTGACTCCGCCACGCGGAGGTTCGAATCCTCCCGCCCCAGCCCGCCGCGCGGCGGGCGATCGTTCGCGTTGTTCGCCGATCGTTTCACACGGCCTTCTTCAGGTTCGGGCTCGCCTTGAAGCGGACGGTCTTGCCGGCCTTGACCTTCACGGGCTCGCCGGTGCGCGGGTTGAGCGCCTTGCGGGCCTTCGTCTTGCGCACGGTGAACGTGCCGAACGACGGCAGCGTGAACCCACCCTCCTTCTTCAGCTCGCGCACGATCGCCGAAATCAGGTCGGCCGCGGCCTGATTGGCGGCAACGCCGGTGCAGTCGATCGATTCCTGAAGGACACTGGCGATGAAAGCCTTGCTCATGGGTTCGTTCTACTCCGAGGGATGCTCCGACCCGAATCGTCGGGAACGGCGTGATCGTCGATCTTCTAAAAGCGTCGTCAGGGGGAAGGAAGAGGGTTTGCGAAATCGATTGCCGATGCACGCAGTCTGCGGCGTCTTTGTCACAGCCGGCGTTGCTTCTCGATGATTCAGAACACAGCGGCCCAATCAGACCGCTCGTCGCGGAATAGAAACGACACCGGGAAAGCCGTCGCGTTATTTGCCCATCACGATCCGACCGGGCGGGTGCAGCCCTACGTGCTGCACTACGTCCGCGCCCTCACCGCCGCCGGCTACCGGGTGCACCTCGCGCGGTCGGGCGAGCGGTCGCTCGATGCGGCAGACCGGGAAGCGCTCGCCGGAGCGGGGGCGTCGGTGTACCAGCGCCGGAACGCGGGACTTGATTTCGGTGCCTGGCAGGACCTGATCGCGGCCGGCGCGGCCGTGGGCGCCGGCGAGATCCTGCTGGCCAACGACAGCGTGCTCGGGCCGTTCGCGCCGCTCCGGCCGATCCGGCACGCGATGGGAGGCTTCGACGCGTGGGGCATGGTCTCGAGTCGCGAGGGCCGGAGGCACCTGCAATCGTGGTTCGTCTCGATGACCGCGTCGGCCTTCGCGCGCCCGGCGGTACGACGCGTGTTCGCGCAGGATTTCGCGGCGATGGGCAAGGCGGAGATCATCGTGCACGGCGAGCTCGGCCTGTCGGCCGCGTTCGAAGCCGAAGGGCTCGACGTCGGCGCGCGCTACGTCGATCGGGCGCGTCCATCCCTTGCCGGTCTGATCCCGACCAACCCGTCGCATTTCCGCTGGCGGACATTGCTGGCCGACGACGCGGTGCCGTTCATCAAGCTCGAGCTGATCCGCGACAATCCCTCGCGCGTGCTCGACGTCGCGGCGTGGGAAGGCGTGCTTGCCGCACGCGGCGTTTCGATCGGGCGCGGCGAACTGGGCGCGGCTCTGGCGCCGCGTCCGCGCGACCCGGTGGACAAGGCACCACTCGGCTGGCGCGGCGCGCTGTTCCTGCTCGCGCTGCACGACCATCCCGTGCGCGCGGCCTGGGATGGCTGGCGGGCTGCGCGGCGGCGGGGCTGAGCCGAGCGCGCCCGAGTGACGCGCGCTCGTTAAGGATGGTCCGGGCCGCGAGCGGGCGGAGACCGACATGCGAGGGGTATGGTTCCCCGTCGTCGCGGCCTCGGGCACGCGAGCCGCTGCGTCGGCCACGCGTCGGCCGGTCGCGTCCGCTGGTCGGCCGTCCGGACCGGCCCGACCGAGTGCCTGCTCGTCCACAAAGCCGGGCGGCAGGTTCCGCTCGACCGGGCCGCCATTGTCGCATGGCAACGGACGCCGCCCGCCCGGCTCGGGGCTCGCGCGGACGGGACACGACGTAGTCCCGTCCACAGATGGAGTCGTCCGATCGACAGGAAATGCTCTCTTATCAGAGAGGTGGAGCACCACTCCCGATCCAATTGGATCGGGAAGTGCTCTTGGCTCGCGCCGCGCCTGTCCGAGCGGGCGTGCCGCGGTGGCCGGCGGGCCGTCGTGCGGCGGCTTGTCGCGCCGACGACGTACGAGGTCGTTCGGCGGCGAGGCTGGTGCCAGGGGTCGGCACGAGGTCCGGCGGGACGACGACGGCGGAACGGCCCGCAAACGAGAACGGCCGGGCTTTCGCCCGGCCGTGCCGTAGGGTTCGCGTCGCGCGGTGGGCGGGCGATCAGGTCGTGGTGGTGGTCGGCGCCGTCGAGATGATCTCGTTCTGGGTGAGCTGCGTCTTGTTGAAGCCCGAGAGCGTGATCGAGGTCTGGTCGCTGAGCGTGATGACGGTGCTGCTGCCGACCGTCGCCGCGCTGGAGAACGCGACCGCCGCGGCGCTGGTGCCGTAGCCGAACAGCTTCAGCGTGTCGCTGGCGTTGAAGTCGGTGATGGTCACCTGCGTGTTCGACCCGCCCTGGACGGTGAAGAAGTCGAACTCGTTGGAACCGCCGGCGCCCGTCATGGTGGCCGAGCCGAAACCCGCGACGAGCGTGTCGTTGCCGACGCCGCCGATGAGGGTCGCGTTGCCCGAACCGGCCCAGAACTGGCTGCCGCCGGAGGCCGAGCTGCCGTTCATGACGACGCTGCCGCTGACGCCGCCGTGGGTGCTGTCGTTCGCCACGAAGATGTTGTTGGAAGTGGAGTTGCTGACGGTGAGCGTTGCACCGCTCGCGCCGTAGAGCGTCTCGGCGCCGCTACCGCCGGTGACGTTGATGGCGACGCCGGATGCGTTGCTGATGAAGGTCGCGCCGACCGAGCCCTGCTGGACGTAGTTGAGGCCGCCGGATGC
This sequence comes from Acetobacteraceae bacterium, assembly GCA_965199345.1. Taxonomy (GTDB): domain Bacteria; phylum Pseudomonadota; class Alphaproteobacteria; order Acetobacterales; family Acetobacteraceae; genus CAXTPV01. Next base: position 730,676 of record CBDARA010000002.1, on the reverse strand, counting down.
CGCGTACACGGTCATGGAACCGGTGCCGGTGATGCTCGACTGGTCGCTGGTGCCGGCGAACACGACGGCGCCGCCCGCGCCCGAAAGGATGGTGTCGTTGCCGTCCGAGAACACGGTCGAAGTGCCGGTGCCGAGATCGATCAGGTTGTTGCCGCCGCCGGCCGCGATCGTGTCCGCGCCGGTCTGGGCGACGATGACGTCGTTGGCGTTGCCCGAGACGATCTCGGCATTCGACGAGCCGATGAAGAACAGGGGCGAGTTGTCACCGCCGAGAACCGTCGATGTGCTACCGGAGACGACCACCCCTCCGGTGAGCCCGTTCTCGCTCGCCGCGAAGGCGGCGGTGGACGGGCTGTAGGCCGCCGACGAACTGAACAGCGCGCCGGCAGTCAGGGACTGGAAGCCGCTCGCCAGGGTAAGGCCGAGTGTGTCGTTGGTGATCTGGATCACGGCCGACGTCGAGGCGCCGTGGATCGTCACTGAACCCGTTGTCAAGGCCATCCGCTGTTTCCTCGGCAAGCGGAGGGCCCCGGTCGATCCCGGAAGCCACCGCAGTTCCTAACTGGCCGTGACTTACCCATGCCTGATGCGTCGCAGCAACCGAAATTTCGACGCCAACTCGTTCCCAGAACAATATAACACCTGACGTTGCTGTGATCGCCGATGGAACGGGAGAGGCATCCGTAACAACCCCTCCCGTTTCTTGTCACACGGTTGACTTGAGATAGGTCGAGAGGCTGGCCTGCTGGACATTCTGCAGCGTGATCGTGCTGCCGTCCTGGAGCAGGACCTTCGTGTCCGCACCCACTTGCTGGCTGTGGCCGAGCGCGTACTGCAGCCCGGCCGAGCCGTAGCCGAACAGGTTGAGCGTGTCGGAACCGCCGAGATCGGTGATGGTGACCGCGGTCGCGCTGCCGCCCTCGACACTGAACAAGTCGAACTGGTTCCCGCCCCCGCCGCCCGTGAGCGTGGACGCGCCGGCGCCGCCGACCAGCGTGTCGGCGCCCGCGCCGCCGATCAGCGTCGCGTTGCCGGAGCCGGCCCAGAACGCGTTGCCGCCGGACGCCTGCGAACCGTCGAACTCGACCGCACCGCCGCCGACCTTGGTCGGGTCGTTGGCGACGAACGTGTCGCCGTGCACCTGGCCGGTCAGCGTGATCGAAGCACCGCTGCCCCCGTAGAGCACATCGGGCGCGGCACCGGTGTTCTGGGTGAGCGTGAGCACGCCGCCGTGGCCGAGAAAGTCGATCGATCCCGCGACCTGCACCGCGTCCGTGGTGCCGGCGCCGCCCGAGATCGTCATGTCGCCGGCCGCGTAGACGCCCATGGTGGCGCCGGCAACCGTCGGACCGGCGATCGTGGTGCCGAACGTCGCGTAGATCGCCGTGCCGGCGCCGGCGCTGTCGTCGACCGACAGCGTGCCGCCGACGCCGCCGTAGATCGCGCTGTCGGCGCCGGTCACCGTTACCGCCGCGTTCCCGCCGCCCGCCTGGATGACGTCGGTCCCCTCCGAGTAGATCTGGTTGTTGCCGACGCCCAGGAACAGCTGGTTGTCGCCCGTCCCGAGATCGATCACGTCGCTGCCCGATCCGGTGATGACGGTGTTGTTCCCGTTCCCACCCATCACGGTCGCGCTGCCGCGACCGACGTAATCGAGCGACGTGCCGTCGCCGGCGATCACCGCGGACGGTCCGGCCGCGCCGAGGACGGCGACCGGACCGGTCGCGTCCGGCACGAGCAGCAGCCCGCCCGCCGTCGCCGCATACAGCCCCGTTCCGGACGACGCCACCGATGACGTCATGCTCTGGAACATCGCGAGATGCGACGATACGTAGTCGTTGTTGAGGGTCACCGCGGTGCTCGACGAGCCTCCGCCGATCGTCACCGAACCCACACCGCTCATCGGAACTCCTCTCGTTCGCGAACGCCCGCGCGCCGTGGCGCACCGCCGATAACGTTTTGCATGCGAAACGTTATCGGACAATCCCCCAAACCGCCCCTGCACCGTTTTCGCGATTCAGGGTGAACGGCGGGTTAAGGCCGACGCGCACGACCGCGGACGGCGGCTGCTTGTCCGCGGCGGCGGACGGCGGCTGCTTGTCCGCGGCGGCGGACGGCGGCTGCTTGTCCGCGACATCCCCGGTGCTAGAAGTCCGGGGGACACGGGGGCCGAATGGATCAGGACGGACGGGTCGGAAGCGGGCACGGAACGCACGCAGGACCACGCGCCGCCCTGCCGCTGCGGATCGGGCGCATGTTCGCCCGCGGTCCGACGCGGCGCGACCTCGAAAGCAGGATCATCGCGCTCGGCGCCGAGAACACGGCGCTGGGCGCCGAGATCAGCGCCCTCGATGCCAAGAACAGCACCCTCGATGCCGAGAACAGGACGCTCCGCGCGGCGCGCGCCGACGACGCGCGGCGGGCCGCGACACGCACGCTGCGCCGCGTCCTGTTCGCGGTCGGCGAACCCGACACGCCGGGTTCGGTGCTGCGCTCGCGGGCGCAGGCCGAAGCGGCCGCGCGGCTCGGCTACGACGTCCGGCTGGTCGCGTTGCCGTCGATCGGCCTCGAGGCGATCGCCGGCATCGACCTGCTCGTGCTCTGGCGCGCGGCATGGTCACCGCACGTGGAGACGATGATCGGCCTCGTCCGCGAGGCCGGCGGCCTGGTCGCGTTCGACACCGACGACGTGGTCACCCGTCCCGATTTCGCGGCGTCCGACCTGATCGACGGCATCCGTTCGCTCGGCTTCGACCGCGACGAGTGCGCCGCCTTCTACCAGCGCATGCGGATGACCGCCGCGGTCGCGGATTTCTGCATCGCCAGCACCGACGAACTCGCGACCATCCTGCGCGCCGACAACGCGCGCGCCTTCGTGCTGCCGAACGGATTTTCCGAAAACCAGCGCCGCGCGGCACGCGACGCTGTCCGCGCGCGACGGCGCGACGCAGCTCGCGCGCCTGAGCGCGACGCAGCCCGCGCGCCGGAGCGCGACGCAGCCCGCGCGCCGGAGCGCGACGCAGCCCGCGCGCCGCGGCACGCGCCTGGCGCCGACGACCGCATCCGCATCGGCTACGCCGCCGGCACGCGCACGCACCAGCGCGACGCACGCGCGGCACTCGCGGCACTCGGACGCGTGCTCGACGCCCGGCCGCGCGCCTGCATCGTCCTGTTCGTCTACGACACCTACGAAATCCTCGACACGCGCGAATTCCCCGACCTCGCGCGCCACGCCGACCGCATCGAATGGCGTCAGAAAGTTCCGATCGACGGCCTGCCCGCCGAGATGGCGCGCTTCGACATCGCGATCTGCCCGCTCGAAGCCGGCAACCCGTTCGTCGAGGCCAAGAGCGAGATCAAGTTCGTCGACGCGGCCCTGGCCAGCGTGCCGCTGGTCGCCTCGCCGACCGGTCCCTATCGCCGGACGATCGCGCACGGCGAGACAGGCTTCCTCGCCGACGGCGAGGACGAGTGGCACGACACGCTCCTCGCGCTCGTCGACGACGAGGCACTGCGGCACCGCGTCGGCCGGGCGGCCTACGCCGCGGCGCTCTGGCAGTTCGGCCCGAAGCGGCGGGAAGAGATCCTCGACGGCATCCTTCGCCGCCAGCGTCCCGGCGCCGACGGCGCGCGCGCCGCCGAACTCGCCATCCGGCGCGGCGCCTACCGGCCCGACCGTACGATCGCGCTGCCGCCGACGACGATCCTGTTCGAGCACGACACCGGTGCCGCGGCCGCGGTCGCGGTCGGGATCACCTCGTTCAACTACCAAGCCCATCTCGGCGAGGCGCTCGCCTCCGCGCGTGACCAGAGCCTCCGCGACCTCGAGCTCGTCGTGGTCGACGACGGCTCGACCGACGGCTCGGTCGAACTGATCCTCGACTGGGTGGCCGCGCACCGCGCGCGGTTCACCCGTATCCGCGTCGAGCGGACCGACCGGAACGCCGGACTGGGACCGGCGCGCAACGCCGCCTTCGCCGCCGCCGAGGCGCCGTTCGTCATGTCGCTCGACGCCGACAACCGGCTGCTGCCCGGATGCTGCGAAACCCTGCTCGGCATGATCGAACGCGCCGACTGCGCCTTCGCCTTCTCGCGCATCCGCCAGTTCGGCACGACCACCGCGCCGATCAGCGACGCACCCTTCGACGCCGCTGCGCTCGAACCCGGCAACTACATCGACGCCATGGCGCTCGTCGCGCGCTGGGCCTGGTCGGCCGCCGGCGGCTACTACGACAACCCCGACGCGCGCGGCTGGGAAGACTACGACCTCTGGTGCCGGCTCGCCGAACTCGGCCAGTTCGGCGTCTGGCACCCCGAACCCCTCGCCGAATACCGCGCCCACGCCGACGCGATGACGAACGCCGTCACCGAACGCCCGGCCAACAAACGGGCGCTGGTGGCCTACCTGGAACGCATGCACCCCTGGCTGCGCCTGCTCGCGCGGGAAAGCGTGCCGCGGGGGTGAAAAGGCCAGGGGCCCTGCCCCTGGACCCCGGTCGGGCCCCATCGCGCTTGCGCGATGGGCGCCGGTCAAGGCGGCGGCCTTGACAATCCAGTCAGTTAAGGAAAACCCCGGGCCGACAGGGCCTGCCTGCACGTACGAGGCCCGGGGTTTTCCTTAACTCATGGGATCCAAGGGCCTCGGGCCCTTGGCGGGTCCAGGGCAGAGCCCTGGCCTTACCTACCCCTCCGGCACGTTCCGCGCGAGTTCGTCGAGCCACACGCGGGCGTTGCCGTCGGAAGGGGCGCGCCAGTCGCCGCGCGGGGAAAGCGCGCCGCCGGCGCTCATTTTCGGGCCGTTCGGCATGGCCGAGCGTTTGAACTGGCTGAACGCGAAGTAGCGGCGGAGGAAAACCTCGAGCCAGGCGCGGATCTCGGCGAGGTCGTAGCGGCGTCGGGCGGCGTCCGGAAAGTTCGGCGGCCAGGTGCCGCGGGCGGCGTCTTCCCAGGCGTGCAGCGCGAGGAAGGCGACGCGGGAGGGTGCGTCGCCGTGGCGGAGGATGTGGAACAGGTTGAAATCCTGCAGCGCGTAGGGACCGACCCTCTGTTCGGTGCTCTGGAGTGCTGCGCCTTCGCCGGGGGGCACGAGCTCGGGCGAGATCTCGGTCGCGAGGATCGCCGACAGCGTCGCCGAAACGGAGGCGTCGAACTGGTCGGACGCGATGACCCAGCGGATCAGGTGCTGGATCAGGGTCTTGGGCAGGCCGGCGTTGACGTTGTAGTGCGACATCTGGTCGCCGACGCCGTAGGTGCACCAGCCGAGCGCGAGTTCGGAAAGGTCGCCGGTGCCGAGCACGATGCCGTCGTGCTGGTTCGCGAGGCGGAACAGGAAGTCGGTGCGGAGGCCGGCCTGGACGTTCTCGAACGTGACGTCGAAGACCTTCTCGCCGCGGGCGAACGGGTGGTCGATGTCGGTCAGCATGCGGGTGGCGGCGGGGCGGATGTCGAGGGTCGACGCGGTGACCCCGAGTGCCGCCATCAACGCGAGCGCGTTCGCGCGCGTGCCGTCCGACGTGCCGAAGCCCGGCATGGTGTAGGCGAGGATGTCGGCGCGTGGCCGGCCGAGGCGGTCGAAGGCCTGGGCGGCGACCAGCAGCGCCTGGGTGGAATCGAGGCCGCCCGAGACGCCGATCACCACGCGGCGGATGCCGGCGGCCTGCAGGCGCTGGGCCAGTGCCGAGACCTGGATCGAGTAGGCTTCGTAGCAGTCGCGGGCGAGAAGCGCGGGATCGGCCGGCACGAAGGGGAAGCGGCTGACGCGGCGGCGGAGGCCGAGATCCGACATCGGCGGCGCGACCGTGAATGGGAGGCGGCGGAACGGCGGGTGGGCGTTCCCGTGCAGGCGGCGGTTGGTGTCGTGCGAGCCGAGCGTCAGGCGCTCGCGCCGGAGGCCGGCGAGGTCGATGTCGGCGACCGCGGCGGCGTCGCCGGCCGGGAAGCGATCGGTTTCGGTCAGCACCTCGCCGTTCTCGAAGATCGAGACCTGGCCGTCCCAGGCGACGTCGGTCGAGCTCTCGCCGGCGCCGGCGGCGGCGTAAAGGTAGGCGCTGACGGTGCGCGCCGATTGCGAGCGGCAGAGCAGGGCCCGCTCGTCGGCCTTGCCGATGGTGATGTTCGACGCCGACAGGTTCGCGAGCACGGTCGCACCGGCGAGCGCGCCGAGCGAGGAGGGCGGCACCGGCACCCAGACGTCCTCGCAGATTTCGGCGTGGACCACGAGGTCGGGGAGGTCGGCGGCGGCGAACAGCAGGTCGGTGCCGAACGGCACGGTGCGGCCGGCGACCCCGATGGTCTCGCCGGTGACGCCGGCGCCCGGGACGAAATGGCGGGTCTCGTAGAACTCGCGGTAGTTCGGCAGGTGGCTTTTCGGCACCACGCCGAGCACCTCGCCGCGGCTGATCGCGACCGCGCAGTTGAACAACCGGTCGTTCTGGCGGAGCGGCGCGCCGACCAGGATCAGCGGCCGGAGGTCGGCGGTGGCGTCGGCGAGCCAGGCGAGCGCGGCGTCGACGCCGTCGAGGAGGGCCGATTGCTGGCGGAGGTCGTCGATCGCGTAGCCGCTGAGGCCGAGCTCCGGAAAGACCGCGACGGCCACGCCGTCGGCGTCGAGCCTGCGGACGAGGTCTCGCGTCGTCTCGGCGTTGCGCGCCGGGTCGGCGAGCGACACGGGCGCGGTGACGGCGGCGACCCGCGCGAAGCCGTGCCGGTAGAGCGAGCGGAACGGCAGCGTCGCCGTCATCCGGCGCGCGTCGCGCGGTCGGGCCTGCGCGAGCCGGGCGGGGAAAGCGGGTCCGGCCGGAGCGGGTGCGGGCGGAGCGGGTCCGGGCGGAGCGACGGCGATGGCGGACACGCGCCCCCGATGTCACGCGGATGTGCCGGCGGCGGCGTCATGGTCCATCCCAACCCGAAGGCCGCGCCCCGATCCGCCGCGAGACGGGGAGCAGGCATGATGACAAGATCGGTCACGGACCTAATTCTAGCCGTGTGGCGCCTCTCCTGTGAAGGAACGCCCGCAATATCCTGGGGAGGGAGCGTGCGCTGTCATCGCCTAGCCATGTCCGGAGCGAGCAGTTGAGCCGCTCCGTCGTCGTCGTCGGTGCGGGGCCGGGCGGCCTCGCCTCCAGCCTCCTGCTCGCCGCCTCGGGCGCGGACGTCACCGTGATCGAGCGTCATCCGCATGTCGGCGGCCGCTCGGGCACGCTGGAGGCGAGCACCGATGTCGGCCGCTTCCGGTTCGACATCGGGCCGACCTTCTTCCTCTATCCCGCCATTCTCGAGCAGATCTTCGAGACCTGCGGCGAACGGCTCGCCGATCATGTCGAGCTGATCCGGCTCAGGACGCACTACGATCTCGCCTTCGAGAACGGGCCGCGGCTCCGGATCCCGTCCGACATGCCCGGCCTGCAGCGGGAGATCGCGAAGCTCTCGCCCGAGGATGCCGCGCGGGTGCCGGCCTTCATCGCCGACAATCGGCGGAAGCTCGACCGCTTCCGGTCGGTGCTGTCGCAAAGCTTCGATGGGCCGCGCGACCTGCTGAGCCCGGGGATGCTGCGGTCGCTGCCGCTGCTGCGGCCGCTCGCCTCGGTCGACCGCGACCTCGGCCGCTACTTCCGCGACCCGCGCGTCCGCCTCGCCTTCTCGTTCCAGAGCAAATATCTCGGGATGTCGCCGTATCGGTGCCCGAGCCTGTTCACGATCCTCGCGTTCATGGAGCACGAATACGGCATCTTCCATCCGCGCGGCGGCACCGGCGCGGTGATGCGCGCGATGGAGCGGCTGGCGCGTCGGATGGGGGTCACGTTCCGGCTCGGCGAAAAGGTGCGCGAGATCACCGTCGAAGGCGGCCGCGCGACCGGGGTGCGCACCGAGCGCGAGACGTTCCGCGCCGACGCCGTGGTGCTGAACGCGGATTTCGCCCGCGCGGCGGCGCAGCTGCTGCCGGAAAGCGCGCGGAAGCGCTGGACCGGCAAGCGGCTCGCGACCCGGAAATACTCCTGCTCGACCTTCATGCTGTATCTCGGGATCGAGGGATCGCTGCCCGAGACGGCGCATCACACGATCTTCCTGTCGGAAAACTTCCGGGCGAACTTCGACGAGATAGAACTCGCGCACGCGCCGCCGGTGGCGCCGTCCTTCTACATGCAGAGTGCCTGCGGCACCGATCCGGCGCTGGCACCGCCCGGCCACTCGACGCTCTACGTGCTGGTGCCGGTCGGCAACCGGCGGGACGACCAGCCGGTGATCTGGGACGACGCGCTGCGGGCCCGCTACCGGGCGGTCGCGATGAGCCGCCTGGCCAAGCTCGGCGTCCCCGATCTCGAGCGGCGAATCCGCTTCGAGCGGATCGTGACGCCGACCGATTGGGAGGAGGATCTCGACGTCCACCGCGGCGCCGTGTTCAACCTCGCGCACAACATCGGCCAGATGCTGCACTGGCGGCCGCACAACCGGTTCGAGGACGTGAACGGCATGTACATCGTCGGCGGCGGCACCCATCCGGGCAGCGGATTGCCGGTGATCTTCGAGGGCGCCCGGATCTCGGCGCGGCTGCTCGCGGCCGATCTCGACCTCAAGCCCCAGAGCAGCGTCATGCCCAGGGTGCCGGTGCCCGTTTTGGAGGAAGCGCTATGAACGTGATGTCGCGTCCGCCCCGGCCCGGCCACGGCACCCGCGTCGGCGTGATCGGCGGCGGTCTCGCCGGGCTCGCGAGCGCCTGCGTGCTCGCCGCGCGCGGCTACTCGGTCGTCCTGTTCGAGAAGAACGAGTGGCTCGGCGGCAAGGCGGCGCCGCTGAGCGAGGACGGGTTCCGCTTCGACATGGGCCCCACCATCCTCACCGTGCCGTCGGTGCTGGCCAGGATCTTCGCCGAGGCCGGCGAGCGGATGGAGGACGCGCTCGACCTCCGCCGGCTCGACCCGCAATGGCGCTGCTTCTTCGACGACGGCAGCCGCATGGACCTCGTCGAGAACGTCGACGCGATGGCCGAGACGCTCAGGCGCGAGGCGGCGCCCGGCAGCGACACCGGCTATCGCGACTTCATCCGGATGAGCGCGCACCTGCACGAGGTGAGCCAGAAATTCTTCTTCTGGCGCTCGGTCGAGGACATCACCGACACCATCGACCTTCGCCGCAACGCCGATCTCGACACGCTGCGCGACGTCGCCTCGCTCCGGATGGGCTCGAACGTCGCCCGCGAGATCAGGAAGCGCGTGCCGGACGCGCGCGCCGCCCAGATGCTCGACCATTTCGTCCAGTATGTCGGCTCCTCGCCCTACCAGTCGCCGGCGGTGCTCTGCTCGATCGGCCACATGCAGACCGACGAGGGGATCTGGTTCCCGATCGGCGGCACCCGCGCGGTGCCGGAGGCGCTCGAGCGCCTCGGCCGCTCGCTCGGCGTCGACTTCCGCACCGAGACCGGCGTCGCCCGCATCCTGCAGAACGACGGCCGGGTCTGGGGCGTCGAGACCGAGGACGGCGGGTCGGTCAAGCTCGACGCGGTGGTCTCGAACATGGACGCCGTCCGCACCTACCGCGAACTCGTCGGCGGCCGCGAGGCGCGGCGGTTCGACCGGCGCTGGAAGAAGCGCGAACCGGCCTGCTCGGGCGTCGTGCTGTATCTCGGCCTCGACCGTCCATACCCGCATCTCGCGCACCACAATTTCGTCTTCTCCCGCGATCCCGAGGAGGAGTTCGACTGGATCTACGAGCGCGGCGAGCCGGCGCCGGACCCGACCTGCTACCTCGCCGCGACCTCGACGACCGAGCCGGGCTCGGCGCCCGAAGGCGGCGAGTCGCTCTACATCCTGGTCCACACGCCCTATCTGCGGCCGCATCACGACTGGTCGCGCATGCTGCCGGCCTATCGGCAGGTGATCCTCGACAAGCTCAAGCGTACCGCCGGTCTCGAGGACATCGAGGCGCGGATCCGCTTCGAGCGCGTGCTGACGCCGCAGGACATCCACGACCGCTACCGGGTGCTGAACGGGGCCATCTATGGGCTTGCCAGCCACGGCTCGTTCAACGGCGCCTTCAAGCCGGGCAATCGTTCGCGCGAGCTGCGCGGGCTGTACCTCGCCGGCGGCGCGGCGCATCCCGGGCCCGGCATGCCGATGGTGCTGATGTCGGGGTGGATCGCGGCCGATACGCTCGACGGCGACCTGCGCCCGGGCGAGGCCGTGAGGGCCGCCGATGCCTCTCTCCGCCAACCGCGGTGAGGATGTGACGGACGCGGGCGGGTCGTCGCCGACCCGTCCGCCCGCGGCCGCGAGCATCTCCGAACGGCCGCCCGGGGCCTCTTCCGAGCCTCACATCGGCAACGACCTGGCGGGGCGTCCGTCAGGAGATCAGTCCGGTCGGCATTCGTCGCGGAACGACCTCCCCGGACCCGACGATCCCGTCCGCCTCCGCTCCGATCGATTGTTCGCACTGTTCGCGTCCTACCTCGCCTGGCGGATGTCGCGACAGTTCTGCGCGCTCCGCCTGTCCCGCACCGGACCCGTCCCCGTCGCCCCCGGTCGGGCGATCGTGGTCTACGGCAACCACCCGTCCTGGTGGGATCCGGCGGTGTTCATCGTGCTCGCCGCCCGGCTGTTTCCGGGCCGGCCGGGGTTCGGGCCGATGGACGAGGCGTCGTTCAGGCGCTACGGCATCTTCCGCCGCATGGGCGTGTTCGGGATCGCGCTCGACGCCCAGTCCGGCGCGCGCCGCTTCCTCGAAACGTCGGAGCGCGTGCTGGCCCTGCCGGGCGGCATGATGTGGATCACCGCGGAGGGCGCCTTCACCGATGAACAGGCCCGGCCGATCCGGCTCCGCGGCGGCATCGCCCATCTCGCCTGCCGGGTGCCGGACACCCTGATGGTGCCGGTGGCCCTGTCATACCGGTTCTGGGACGAGAGCCGCCCGGAGGCGCTGGTCCGCTTCGGCGAGCCGACGGTCGCCGCCGCGCTCGGCCCGAACGCGCGGGCGCGCGACGTCGCGCCGCTGCTCGCGTCGCGCCTCGGCGACACCATGGACGTGCTCGCGACCGAGGCGGCGACGCGCGATCCGGCGCTGTTCACCGCGGTCGTGAGGGGCCGGACCGGCGCCGACCGGATCTACGACAGCTGGCGGCGCGGCCGCGCGCTGCTCCGCGGCGAGCGGTTCGACCCGGCACACGGCGCCTCGCGTCGGAACGGCGCGGCCTGATGCTCGGCGCGGCGTGTCTGGTGTTCGCCGCCGTGCCGCTGCTGCTGGTGCTGACCAACCTCGCCGTCTACCGCCGGCCGCGGGCCGTCCGAGGCGCGATGCCGTCCGTGTCGGTGCTGATCCCGGCCCGTGACGAGGAGCACAACATCGCCGACGCCGTCGCGTCCGTGCTCGCCAGCCGCGAGGCGACGCTCGAACTCGTGGTGCTCGACGACGGCTCGACCGACGCCACGCGCGCGATCCTCGACGCGATCGCCGACCCGCGCCTCCGCACCGTCGAGGCGCCGCCGCTGCCGCCCGGATGGTCCGGCAAGCAGCACGCCTGCGCGGCGCTGGCGGGACACGCCCGCCACGACCTGATGGTGTTCCTCGACGCCGACGTCAGGCTCGCGCCCGACGCGCTCGCGCGCATGGCAGGCTTCATGGCGCGCCACCGCAGCGTCGGCCTCGCGAGCGGCTTCCCACACGAGATCACCCGCGGCTGGTCCGAGATCCTGCTGATCCCGCTGATCCACTTCGTGCTGCTCGGCTTCCTGCCGCTCGGCTTCGCGCGGCGCTCGGCCTCGCCCGGCTTCGGCGCCGGCTGCGGCCAGTTGTTCATCGCGCGGCGCGCCGCCTACGAGCGCGCCGGCGGCCACGCGGCGATCCGCACCTCCCGCCACGACGGGCTGACGCTGCCCCGCGCGTTCCGACGCGCCGGCATCCTGACCGGATTGTTCGACGCGACCGACCTCGCCTCGTGCCGCATGTACGCGACGCCGGGACTGCTCTGGGAGGGCCTGACCAAGAACGCGACCGAGGGCATGGCGACCCCGATCGGACTGCCGATCTGGAGCGCGATCCTCGGCCTCGGCCAGGTGCTGCCGCTGCCGCTGCTGCTGATCGCGCCCTCGTCCGAGGTCACCGCGGCAGTCGCCTGCGGCTATGCGACCCGCCTCCTGCTCGCGGTCCGCTTCCGGCAGAACCTGCTCGGCGTGCTGCTGCACCCGGTCTCGGTCGCCGCCCTGCTGGTGGTGCAATGGGCGAGCCTGGTCCGCGCCTGGCGCGGCGCACCGTCCACCTGGCGCGGCCGCGCCTACCCGCCCGGAATGTCATGATGCCGAACACCTGCGCCGTCCTCGTCGCGACCCTGGCACTCGCGACCGGCCAGGCCGCCGCCGCCGACCTCGCGGTGACGCTCACCGGCATCCCGGACGATCGCGGCCGCGTGGTCGTCGGCGTCTGCTCCGAGGCCGAGTTCCTCGGCCCCTCCTGCCGCTACCACGCCGCCGGCGAGGCGACCGCGGGGTCGGAAACACTCGTCGTGCACGGCATCGCACCCGGCACCTACGCCGTCAGCGCCTACCAGGACGTCGACGAGAGCGGCAAACTCAAGACGGGGTTCTTCGGCGCCCCGACCGAACCGGTCGGCTTCTCGCGCAACCCCAGGCTCGGCATGCACAAACCCGTCTTCGCCGAGAGCGCGGTGCAGATCACGCCCGCGGGCGGCGCGCTGACGGTCGCGATGCGGCGCTACTGAAGAAAACCCCGGGCCCCGGTCGCGCGGGCATCGATGGCGTGGCCCGGGGTTTTCCTCAACTGAAGGATTGCAAAGGCTCAGCCTTTACGGGCGCCCGACGCGCCGGCGCGTCGGGACCCGGCCGGGGTCCAGGGGCAGAGCCCCTGGCCTTCCTTCAGTAGATGGGCATCCCGCCCGCCACCGTGACCAGCGCGCCGGACGTGTAGCTGCTCTCGTTGCCGGCGAGCATGACGTAGGCGGAGGCGAGTTCGGCGGGCTGGCCGGCGCGGCCATAGGGCGTGTTGGAGCCGAAGCTTTCCTGGCTGTCCGGTTCCATGCCGGTGACGATGAAGGGGGTCCAGATCGGGCCGGGCAGCACGGCGTTCACGCGGATACCCTTCGGCGCGAGCGACTGCGCGAGGCTGATCGTCATGTTGGCGATCGCCGCCTTGGTGGCCGAATAGGGGATCAGGGTCGGCATCGGGTGTTTCGCGTTCACCGACGACGTGCAGACGATGCTGCTGCCGGGCGGCATCAGCTTCACCGCCGCCTTCGTGATGTGGAAGATGGCGTCGATGTTGACGCGGAAGGTGCGGTCCCATTCCTCGTCCGGGATCTCCTCGAGCGAGGGGCGCGTGTGCTGGAAGGCGGCGTTGTTGACCAGCAGGTCGAGGCCGCCGAATTCGGCCGCGGTGCGGGCGACCAGGTCGCGGCAGTGCGCGGGGTCGGCGATGTCGCCGGGCAGCAGCAGCGCGCGGCGGCCGGCCTTGCGGACCCATTCGGCGACGGCGTCGGCATCCTCGCTTTCCTCCCGCATGAACGAGAGCGCGACGTCGGCGCCCTCGCGCGCGAAGGCGATCGCGACGGCCCGGCCGATGCCCGAATCGGCGCCGGTGATCAGCGCGCGACGGCCTTCGAGGCGGCCGGAGCCCCGGTAGCTGTGCTCGCCGTGATCGGGCTCCGGGGTCATGCGCGCGCTGCTGCCGGGAAAGTCCTGCGGCTGACGCTCGAAGGGCGGCTGCTTGTAGAGCGTCTGCGGGTTCTGGAGCGGGGGCTGTGGCATGGGTCACCGTGCGGCGGGAGGAGGCACCGACAGCGCGCGGCGGGATCGATCGTTCGACGGGCCGCGGGCGCCGCCGGCGATCGTGACGGGTCGGTCTCGTATTCGCGGGGCGCGCTCGATTTGCAAACGAACGATGTTCGGGTTACGGCGATGACGGTTTGAAGAAGGTCCGTCGCGGGATCGCGCGCCTGTCCGACCCGGCGTCGGCGGCCCGACGCGCGGCGCCGGCCCGCCTCCGCGCGGCGCCGCATACGGGGAGCGTCGGCCGATGAGCGAACGGATACTCGTGACCGGGGGCGCTGGCTTCATCGGCAGCCACGTGACGCGCGCGCTGCTCCGGCGCGGGTCGAGCGTGCGCGTCCTCGACAGCCTGATCGACCAGGTCCATGCCGGCGCGAGCGCCCCTGCCCTGCCCGCGGATGTCGAGCTGATCCGGGCCGACATCCGCGACGTCGATGCGGTCAGGCGCGCGCTCGCCGGCGTCGACCGCGTGGTCCATCTCGCGGCCGAGGTCGGGGTGGGCCAGAGCATGTATGCGATCGAGCGCTACGTGTCGGTCAACGACACCGGCACGGCGGTGCTGATGGAAGCGCTGATCGAGCAGCCGGTGCGCCGCGTGGTGGTCGCGTCGTCGATGAGCATCTACGGCGAAGGGCTCTATGCCGGCGACGACGGTCAGGTGTTCGAGGACGTGCTGCGGCCCGCGCGGAAGCGGCACGACACGGGTTGGGATCCGGCCGGGCCGCGCGGCGAGATCCTGCGGCCGCTGCCGACGCCGGAGGGCAAGCGGCCGCATCTCGCGTCGGTCTACGCGCTGACGAAATACGCGCAGGAGCGGCTGACGCTGTGCGTGGCGCCGGCCTACGGCATGGAGGGCGTGGCACTGCGGCTGTTCAACGTCTACGGACCGGGCCAGGCGCTGTCGAACCCGTACACCGGCGTGCTCGCGATCTTCGCGTCGCGCCTGCTGAACGGCGAGGCGCCGATGGTGTTCGAGGACGGCGCGCAGCGGCGCGACTTCGTCCATGTCGACGATGTCGCGCAGGCCTTCCTGCTCGCGCTGTTCCACGACGACGCGGCGGGACATGCGTTCAACATCGGCAGCGGCCGCGACGTCTCGATCCGCGAGGTGGCGGTGGCGGCCGCGCGCGCGATGGGCCGGCCGGATCTCGAGCCGGTGCTGCTCGACAAGGCGCGCGCCGGCGACATCCGGCATTGCTTCGGCGACATCGCGCTCGCCCGCGACGTGCTCGGCTACGCGCCGCGGCGGTCGTTCGACGGCGCGCTCGGCGACGACAGTCTCGGCGAGCTGGTGGAATGGGTGCGCCGGCAACAGGCGATCGATCGCGTCGACGAGGCGCGGCGCGAGCTCGAGCGGCGCGGCCTGGTCGCATGAGGTCGGGCGATGCCGTCGTCGCGTCCTGTCCCGCCGATGACGTCTCGGCGCTGCGCGCCGCGCGCGTGCGGGCGGCCGAGCTCGGGTTCGCGTCCGTGCTGTGGCGGGTGTCCGAGGCCGATCGGGCGACCGCGCGGGCGACGCTCGCCGCCCTCGGCGCCGAAGGGCGGGACGCGCTGCCGCCGGTGCGGTTCGACGACGCCCGCCCGGCCGCCGCGACGCCGGTCGACCGGGTCGGCGAGCTCGCCGTCTTCGGCGACGCCGCGCGCGAGAGCGACCCGCTCACCTGGGACCGGCTCGAGACGATCGGCGGCGACCTCGCCGCCCTGCTCGCGCGCGGCGCCGCGACGCGCGAACTGCTGCGCTCCGATCCGCTGCCGGCCGGCCCCTACGCGCTGATCACCGGCGGCGCCGGCTTCATCGGCTGCAACCTCGCCGACCGGCTGCTCGAGGCCGGCGAGCGGGTGGTGCTGCTCGACAGCCTGGCGCGTCCGGGGGTCGAGGGAAACCTGCGCTGGCTGCGCGCGCGGCACGGCGAGCGCTTCGCCTTCGTGCTCGCCGATCTCCGCGACCGCGACACGATCGCGCGCGTGGTGGCGGACGGTGCGTCGAGCGTGTTCCACCTGGCCGCACAGGTCGCGGTGACCACCAGCCTGCTCGACCCGATGACCGACTTCACGGTCAATCTCGCCGGCACGCTCGGGCTGCTCGAAGCGGTGCGGCGTCATCGTCCCGAGCTGCCGGTCGTGTTCGCCAGCACCAACAAGGTCTACGGCGACCTCGCCGACGTGACGCTCGCGCGCGACGGCGACCGCTGGCTGCCGACCGATCCGGCGCTCCGCGCGCACGGCATCGACGAGCGCCGGCCGCTCGACTTCCACACCCCCTATGGCTGCTCGAAGGGCGCCGCCGACCAATACGTGCTCGACTACGCCCGCTCGTTCGGGTTGCGCGCGGTCGTGCTCCGCATGAGCTGCATCTACGGCCGGCTGCAGCTCGGCAACGAGGACCAGGGCTGGGTCGCGCATTTCGGCCGGGCGGCGCGGCGCGGCGACACCGTCACGCTGTACGGCGACGGCTGCCAGGTGCGCGACATCCTCGACGTCGGCGACGCCGTCTCGGCCTACGTCGCGGCGCGCGGGCGGGCGGGCCGCCTCGCGGGACGCGCGCTCAACCTCGGCGGCGGTCCGGAGAACGCCGTGAGCCTGCTCGCGCTGCTCGACGAGATCGGCCGCGTGCTCGGGCGGCCCGTCGCGCGGCGCTTCGCGGGCTGGCGCACCGGCGACCAGCGCTACTTCGTCGCCGACGCGCGCGCGGCCCGGAACGCGCTCTCGCTGCCGCCGCCGCTCGGCTGGCGGGACGGCGTCGCGCGGCTGCTCGGCTGGATCGGCGAGGACGGGGCCGAATGCGCGAGCCAGGTCCGCGCGGACGCCGCCGCGTGAGGGTCGCCCTCCTCAACCCGCCCTGGACCTTCGACGGCAGCACCTATTTCGGCTGCCGCGACGCGCATCTGCCGACCGAACTCGGCGCCTGCCGCGCGCTGCTCGAAGCGGACGGACACGAGACGCTGCTCCGCGACGGCGCGCTCGACGGGCTGTCGCTCGAAGCGCTGGCCTCGGATGCGGCCGCCTTCGCGCCCGACCTCGTCGTGTTCACCACCGCGCCGACCTACCTGTTCTGGCGCTGCGCCCAGCCGGAGCTCCGGGTGCCGCGGGCGCTGGTCGACGCGCTGCGGGCGCGCACCGAGGCGACGCTGGTCGCGGTCGGGCCGCACGGCTCGTCGACGCCGCTTCCCGTGCTGCGCAAGCTCGGCTGCGACGGGCTGGTGATGGGCGAATGCGAGGAGGCGGTCGCGGCACTCGCCGGCGGCGGCGCCCTCGGCCGCGTCCCTGGCACGGCACGGCGCGACGGCGACGCGCTGGTCGCGGCGTCGGGTCCGGTCGCGACCCGGTTCACCGACCTGCCGGCGCTCCGCTGGCCGGACCACTGGATCGCCCGCCACCACCACCACCACCACCGCTTCGACGCCGCCGCCGCCGATCCGCTTCGCGGCGGGCCGGGCGCCGAGGTCGAGGCCTCGCGCGGCTGCCCTTATGCCTGCTCCTTCTGCGCCAAGATCGACTTCCGCGACAAATACCGCCGCCGGCCGGTCCCCGTCGTGCTCGACGAGATCGACGCGCTCGTGGCCCAGGGCGCGACCTACCTCTACTTCATCGACGAGATCTTCCTGCCCGACCGCGTGCTGCTCGAAGGACTGCGCGCGCGGCCGGTCGCGTTCGGCCTGCAGACCCGGATCGATCTCTGGAAACCCGACATGCTCGCCCTGCTGGGCGCCGCCGGCTGCGTCTCGATCGAGGCCGGCGTCGAAAGCCTGACCGTCGCGGGCCGCGCCTCGCTCGACAAATCCTGCCGCATGACGACCGACGAGCTCGCCGAGCGCCTGATCGAAGCGCGCCGCCACGTGCCCTTCGTGCAGGCGAACCTGCTCTCGGTCGCCGGCGACGACCCGGGGCTGGTCGATCGCTGGCGCGCGCGGCTGCGCGACGCCGGCGTGTGGGCGAACGACCCGGTGCCGCTGTTTCCCTACCCGAGCTCCCCCGACTACCGAAAGATCTGGGGCGCACCCGACGACACCGCCTGGGAACGCGCCCACGCGCACTACCTCGCCGCGTTCGACCGCTTCTCCGACATCCAGGACAACCGCCCGGTGCCGCTGCCGGTGTTGGAGGGATCTTGAGGAAGACAAGGCCAGGGCTCTGCCCTGGACCCGCCAAGGGCCAGTCGTCCCTTGGATCCCTCTCAGTTAAGGAAAACCCCGGGCCCCGGTACGTGCGGGCAGGCCTGTGGCCCGGGGTTTTCCTTAACTGATGGATTGCAAAGGCTCCGCCTTTGCCGGGGTCCAGGGGCAGAGCCCCTGGCCTTCCTCTCAAACTCCCCCGACACAGGAGGCCAGCATCAGGCGGGTGATGGTGACGGCGGACGCGTTGGGGGGCGTGTGGCGTTACGCGACCACGCTCGCGGGAGCCTGGAGCGCGGACGGGATCGAGACGGTTCTCGCGGTGTTGGGGCCGGGGCCTCCGGCGCGGGAGCGCGCGGTGGCGGCAGCGATGCCGGGGCTGCGGTTGGTCGAGACGGGTCTGCCGCTCGACTGGACGGCGGCCGACGCGGGGGCGCTCGCGCGGGCCGCCGAAGCGCTCGCCGGTCTGGCGCGCGCGCACGCGGTGGACACGGTGCACCTGCACGCGCCGGCGCTGCTGGGTGATGCCGTCTGGAATGTGCCGGTGGTCGCGACGGTGCATTCGTGCCTGCGGACGTGGTGGGCGGCGATGGGCGGTGGCGCGACGCTGCCGCGCGCGCTCGCCTGGCGGGACGCGCGCGCGGCCGACGGGCTCGGGCGGGCGGACGCGGTGGTGGCGCCGTCGGCGTGTTTCGCGCGCGACGTCGCGCGCGCCTACCGGCTGCCGGCGGGACGGGTGGTCGCGATCCCGAACGGGTGCGATGTCGGTCCGGCGGTGTCGCGCGCGCCGGACGCGTCCGCGCGGGTGCTCTGCTGCGGGCGGCTGTGGGACGCGGCCAAGGACGTGGCGACGATCGAGGCCGCGGCGCGGCGTCTGCCCGGCGTGACGGTGCACGCGGCGGGCGCGGTGCGGGGACCGAACGGCGAGGCGGCGCCGCCGCTCCGCGCGGTGCGGGCGCTCGGCACGCTCGACGGCGCGGCGCTCGCGGACGCGATGGCGGCGGCGACGGTGTTCGTCTCGGCGGCGCGCTACGAGCCGTTCGGCCTCGCCGCGCTGGAGGCGGCCGGCAGCGGCCTCGCGCTGGTGCTGGCCGACATCCCGACCGCGCGCGCGCTGTGGGACGGGGCGGCGACGTTCTTTCCGCCGGGCGACGCCGCGGCGCTGGCCGCCGCGATCACCGAGGCGGCGGCGGATGCGGCGCGGCGGGGCGGACTGGCCAGGGCGCGGGCGCGCGACTATTCCACCGAGGCCATGGCCGGCGCCACGCGTGCGGTCCACGAGGATCTTCTCCGGACGGACACCTGATGCGGATCGTCTTCTTCGCCCACGCGCTCACCTCGTGCTGGAACCACGGGAATGCGCATTTCCTGCGCGGCGTGATGCGGGCGCTCGCCGAGCGCGGCCACGACGTCGCCTGTTACGAGCCGCGCGACGGCTGGAGCCGGGGAAACCTGGTGCGCGACGCCGGGCCCGAGGCCGCCTCGTCCTGGCAGGCGCACTACCCGATGCTGACGGCCTCGTTCCACGACCCGGACACCGCGCTCGCGCCGCTGGTGGACGGCGCCGATCTGGTGCTGGTGCATGAGTGGAACGAGCCTGCCCTGGTGGCCGAGCTCGGCCGGATCCGCCGCGAGAACGGCGGCTTCCGGCTGCTGTTCCACGACACGCATCATCGCGCCGTGTCCGATCCGGACGCGATGCGCCGCTACGACCTGTCGGGCTACGACGGCGTGCTCGCGTTCGGGCGCGCGCTCGCCGAGATCTACCGGCGCGAGGGCTGGGCGGAGCGCGTGTTCGTGTGGCACGAGGCGGCCGACCTCGCGCTGTTCCGGCCGCCCGTCGCCGAGGGGCGGCGCGAGGGCGCGGTGTGGATCGGCAACTGGGGCGACGGCGAGCGCTCCGAGGAACTCGAGACCTTCCTGATCCGGCCGGCGACCGAGGCCAACATCTCGCTCACGATACGCGGCGTTCGCTATCCGGAGGCGGCGGTCGCGCGGATCCGGCAGACCGGCGCGACGTATGGCGGCTGGATCGCGAACGCCGACGCGCCGGCGCTGTTCGCGACCGCGGCGATGACCGTGCACGTGCCGCGTCGCCATTACGCGCGCGCGCTGCCCGGCATCCCGACGATCCGGGTGTTCGAGGCGCTCGCCTGCGGCGTGCCGCTGATCTCGGCGCCGTGGGACGACGCGGAGCATCTGTTCCGGCCGGGCGCCGACTATCTCCTCGCGCGCACCGGCCGCGAGATGGCGCAGATCATGCGTCTCGTCGCGCACGATGCGGTGCTCGCGCGTTCGCTCGCGCGGCACGGGCTCGAGACGGTGCGGGCGCGGCATGGCTGCGGCCATCGCGCGGACGAGCTGCTCGCGATCGCGGCCGAGCTCGGCTGATGCAGCTCGTCGTGTTCGGCTCGAGCCTGCTGTCGTCCTATTGGAACGGTGCCGCGACCTATTATCGCGGCCTGTTCGGCGCGATGGCGCGGCGCGGCCACGCGATCACCTTCCTCGAGCCCGACGCCTACGACCGGCAGACCCATCGCGACGTCGACGCGTATCCCTGGGCGCGCTCGATCGTGTGGCAGCCGGACGAGGCGGGTCTCGACGCGGCGCTCGATCATGCCCGCCAAGGCGACGTGGTGATCAAGTGCAGCGGCGTCGGCGTGCACGACGACGCCCTGCTCGACGGCGTGCTCGCGCGCAGCGGGCCCGAGCAGCTCCGCGTCTTCCTCGACGTCGACGCGCCGGCGACGCTCGCCGCGATCGAGGCCGCGCCGTCGTCGCCGCTCGCGCAGGCGCTGCGCGGGCTCGACCTCGTGCTCACCTATGGCGGCGGCGCGCCCGTGGTCGCGTCGTATCGCGACAAGGGCGTCGCGCGCTGCGTGCCGATCTACAACGCGCTCGATCCCGCGACGCACCATCCGGTGCCGCCCGATCCGGCGTTCGCGGCCGATCTCGCGCTGCTCGCGAACCGTCTGCCCGATCGCGAGGCGCGGATCGAGCGGTTCTTCCTCGAACCCGCCGCGTCGCTGCCGGACCGGCGCTTCCTGCTCGGCGGCAATGGCTGGCACGATCGCGCGGTGCCGGCCAACGTGCGCCGGATCGGCCACGTGCCGACTTCGGACCACAACGCGCTCAACTGTTCGGCGCTCGCGGTGCTCAACGTCGCGCGCGACAGCATGGCGAGCGTCGGCTTCTCGCCGGCGACCCGCGTGTTCGAGGCGGCCGGCGCCGGCGCCTGCCTGATCACCGATGCCTGGGAGGGGATCGCGCTCTTTCTCGAACCCGACCGCGAGATCCTGGTCGCGCGGGACGGGCAGGACGTCGCCGGCCATCTCGCGTCGCTCACGCCCGAACGCGCGCGGCTGATCGGCGATCGCGCCCGCGCACGGATCCTGGCCGGCCACACCTACGACCAGCGCGCGCGCCTGCTCGAGCGCGTGCTCGGCGAGGCGCTCGCCTTCCGGCGCGAGGGGGCGATCTGAGCCATGCGCCTCGTCGTGCTCGGTCTCAGCCTGAGCTCGTCCTGGGGCAACGGCCACGCGACCACCTATCGGGCGCTGCTCGCGGCGCTGGCGGCGCGGGGCCACGCGATCGTCTTTCTCGAACGCGACCAGGCCTGGTACGCGCGGGCGCGCGACCTCGCCGATCCCGATTGGTGCCGGTTGCTGTTCTACCGTTCGCTCGACGAGCTCGCGTCGCACCACGACCTGATCGCCGCGGCCGATGCCGTGATCGTCGGGTCCTACGTCACCGACGGGATCGCGGTCGCGCGGCGGGTGCAGGATCTCGCGCGCGGCGTCACGGCGTTCTACGACATCGACACGCCGGTGACGCTCGCGTCGGTCGACGCCGGCACGTGCGACTATCTGTCGCGCGAGCTGATCGGCGGGTTCGATCTCTATCTCTCGTTCACCGCCGGGCCGACGCTCGGCCGGCTCGAGCGCGCGTATGGCGCGCGGCGGGCGGTGGCGCTCCATTGCGCGGTCGATCCCGCGCGCTACCGGCCGACCGGCGACGCGATCCGCTGGGATCTCTCCTATCTCGGCACCTACAGTCCCGACCGGCAGCCGACCGTCGAGCGGCTGCTGATCGAGCCCGCGCGGCGGGCGCCGCACCGGCGCTTCGTGATCGCCGGGCCGCAATATCCGGACGGGCTCGACCTGCCGCCGAACGTCGAGCGGATCGAGCATCTCGGTCCGGAGGATCACGCCGCGTTCTATTCCGCCTCGCGCTGGACGCTGAACGTCACGCGCGCCGACATGATCCGCGCGGGCTGGAGCCCGAGCGTCCGCCTGTTCGAGGCGGCCGCCTGCGGCACCCCGATCGTGTCCGATCGCTGGGACGGGATCGAGGACGTGCTGACGCCCGGGGCGGCGATCCGGCTCGCCGACGACACCGGCGACGTGCTGGCCTGCCTCGACCTGCCCGACGCCGTGCGCGACGCGGTGGCCGCGGCGGGGCGGTGCCGCGTGCTCGAGCGCCACACCGCGTCGCACCGCGCCGGCGAGCTCGAAGCGGCGATCGGGCGGGCGGCGCGGGACCGGCGCGGATCGGGCGGGTAGTTTCGGTGCGCGCACCCGCGCGAGGGCGTGGGCCGCGCGGCCGCGCGACGGCACCGTCGGCGCGATCGCGCGCGGACGTGGTCCGCGCAGCCGCGCGAGGGCGGGTCAGCGCGGCCGCGCGAGGGTGGGGTTTGCGGCGTCGCGCGACGGCATCGTCCGCGCGATCGCGCGCGGGTGCGTTCCGTGCAGCCGCGCGAGGGCGGGTCCGCGCGGCCGCGCGAGGGTGGGTCCGCGCAGCCGTGCGATCGCGTGGGCGGCGCGGCGGCCGGGCGCGGGCGTGAGCGTGACGGGTGCCGCGGATACGCTCCTGGCGCTGCGGCGCGGCGCGCTCGCCGGTGCGCGGCATCTGAGCCTCGCCGGGCTCGGGCTCGAGGCGGTGCCGGACGAGGTGTTCGGGCTGGCCGGCACGCTCGAGACGCTCGATCTCGCCGGCAACGCGCTCCGCGTCCTGCCGGACGGGTTCGCGGCGATGCACCGGCTGCGCGTGCTGTTCTGTTCCGGCAATCGGTTCGACGTGCTGCCGCCGGTGCTCGGCGCCTGCGCGTCGCTGAGCCAGGTCGGCTTCCGGGGTTGCGGCCTCGAGACGGTGCCCGCGGAGGCGCTGCCGCCCGGTCTCCGCTGGCTCACGCTCACCGACAACCGCATCGCGTCGCTGCCGGACAGCCTCGGCGCGCGACCGGCGCTCGCGAAGCTGCTGCTCGCGGGCAATCGCCTCGCCGCCCTGCCGGCGGCGCTCGAGGCGGCGCCCGCGCTCGAGCTGCTGCGCCTGTCGGCCAACCGGTTCGAGGCGCTGCCGCCGTTCCTGCCCCTTATGCCCCGGCTGGCCTGGCTCGCGGTCGCCGGCAATCCGGGCATCGCGCCGCCGCGCGTGGCGGCGAGGCGGGCGCGGGCGGCCGATCTCCGCACGGAATTCCTGCTCGGCGAGGGCGCGTCGGGGCGCGTGCACCGTGCCGTGTGGCGGGACGGGACGGGCGCTGCCCTGCCGGTCGCGCTCAAGCTGTTCCGGGGCGAGGTGACCAGCGACGGGCTGCCGGCGCACGAGATCGCCGCCTGCCTCGCCGCCGGCGCGCATCCGAACCTGCTCGGCGGGCTCGCGACGGTCGACGACCATCCGTCGGGTCAGGCGGCGCTGGTGCTGCGTCTGCTGCCGGCGAGCTGGCGGACGCTCGCCGGCCCGCCCGATGCCGCGCGCTGCACGCGCGACGTCTACGCGCCCGATCTCGCGCTTCCGCCCGCGGCGGCGCGCCGTCTCGCGCACGGGGTCGCGCGCGCGGGGGCGCATCTCCACGCGCGCGGGCTGCTGCACGGCGACCTTTACGCGCACAACGTGCTGTGGGACGGGGTCGCGGGCGAGGCGGCGCTCGGGGATTTCGGCGCGGCCTCGTTCCTCGGCGCGGCGGCGCCCGCGTTCGCCCCTCTCGACGTGCTGGCCTGGGGCCATCTCGCCGGCGAGGTCATGGCGCGCAGCACCGGCGAGGATCACGTGCTCGCCGCCGCGATCGAGGCGGCGACGGGTCCGCGCCCGGCCATGCGCCCGGACTTCGCCGCGATCGACGACTGGCTCGGCGCCGACCCGCTCGCCGAAAGCCATCCAGGACCGACGATCCCGAGCGGGTGAGACGGGGTCGGTCGCCCCGGCTCAGGCCGGCATGGCGGGATCGGGCGGCGTCGCTCGGGCAGGTTTGAGAACGCGCAGCCGCATTGCGTGGCCCCAACGCATCGTCGGACGCTCGACGAAGCGATGGATCGCGAACGCGACGCCCCAGCAGAACACGAGCGCGATCGCCGCGGCGGCGGCGAAATCGAGGCCGCCAGCGTCGACGAGGAACGTGATCATCGCGAAGCCGATCACGGCATGGGTGAGGTAGAGCGGGTAGCTGATGCTTGCGACATGGTCGAGGAACCGGCTCGGCCGGAACCTGTGGCGGCACGCGTAGGCGACCGCGAAGATCGCCAACGCCGCGGCGAAACTCTTGGTCCGGCCGGGGAAGTCTCCAGCGTCCGGACCGTAGCGCCAGCAGAGCGAGACCAGCGACAGCGACAGCATCGCACCGAGCGCGAGGTCCCGCGTGCGCAGCCGGCCCGTCACGTGCGCGTGGAACATCGTGCCGACGGTGATGAACGCGATGCAATTGGTCTCTGTGACGAGAAGCGGTGGAGCATGGACGATCCCCGCTTGGGCACCGACGTTGATCGCGAGCGCGGCCAGTGCGCAGCCGACCGGGTAGAGCAGACCGCCACGCAGCGTCGCCCGCCGTGTCAGCGCCGCGAGAAGGTAGAACTTGACCTCGATCGACAGAGTCCAGCTGACCCAGTCGACGCTCGGGAAACCCAGCACCGTGTGCAGCAGCAGGCCGTTGACCAGGTAGATGTCCGCGCCAAACGGCGACGATCGGTTCCAATGTTGCCCGCTCAAGTGGACGACCAGCGCTTCCAGGGCCAGCGCGACCCAGAGGGTCGGAAAGATGCGGGCGGCGCGCGCGCGGAGGAAAGCGCCCGGCGACGACGCGACGAGCGAGAACGGGATGACGAAGCCGCTGATGAGGAAGAACAGGCCGACACCCGTCGCCGCCGGATCGATCGGCAGGTCGCCGATCCAGCGTGTGATGTCGGGGGTGGGGCCGCGGAGGGGAGGTGCTTCGACGACCCAGGCGACAGCCGACCGCGCGGTCTGGGCGACGAAGGTGACATGGACCAGCACGACGGTCAGGGCAGCGAGGCCGCGGAGCTGGTTTGCGAACACGAAACGGCCGCCCATTCCGGGGACAACTCCTCCAACGTCTTGGCCGCTCGACGGAATCGCTGTCGTCACGCGACGACGGTCCTAGAGCCCGTTCAGCTAGACCGGAACCGGTCTGGCTGAAGGTCGTGCTCTAGAAACTCAGCAGATGGAGCAACGCGCCTCATATGGACCGGGCCACGACGTGGACCGGTCCATATGAGGTTGCTCTAGCACGCGCGCGATCGTCGCACGACAGGTTCCCGGCTGGCGGGTCGGCGAGCCCGGTGTCGCGTGCGTCGATCCGGCGAACGGCGCCGATTGACACCGGCTGCTCCATGCGCCCGGGATGATCCCCGTTCGGGAGGACGACGATGTCGGACGACGACGCGCTCGGTCGCGCGACCAGCAAGGCGCGCCGACGGCTCATGCCGCTTCTGCTGGTCATGTATCTCGTGGCGATGCTGGACCGGACCAATATCGGCTTCGCCAAGCAGGCGCTGCACGCGAGCGCCGCCGTGTCGGACGCCGCGTTCGCGCTCGGCGCCGGCGCCTTCTTCATCACGTACGCGATCCTCGAACTGCCGAGCAATCTGATCCTGCACCGGGTCGGCGCGCGGGTCTGGATGTGCCGCATCCTGGTGAGCTGGGGCGTCGTCTCGGCGATGACGATGTTCACGCGCGGCGACTGGTCGTTCGTCGGCATACGGCTGCTGCTCGGCGCCGCCGAAGCGGGGTTCTTCCCGGGCGCGATCCTCTACATGACCTACTGGTTCACGGCGAGCGAGCGCGGCCGCGTGCTCGGCCTGTTCTACGCCGGCTTCCCGATCGCGCTCACGATCGGCAGTCCGCTGTCGGGCGGCCTGCTCACGCTCGACGGACTGCTCGGCCTGCAGGGCTGGCAGTGGATGTTCCTGATCGAGGGGCTGCTCGCGTGCGGGGTCGGCGTCTACGCGCTCTGGGGCCTGACCGACAAGCCATCCGACGCGCGCTGGCTTTCGGCCGACGAGCGGGACGCGCTCGAGGGCGCGATCGCCCGCGAGAACGAGCTCAAGGGCGACCGCGGCGGCCTGCGTCTCGGTCAGGCGCTGCGTGATCCGCGGTTGCTGCACCTGCTCGGGATCTATTTCTTCCTGCAGATCAGCGTCTACGGCGTCGTCTTCTACCTGCCGAGCCAGGTCAGCGCGCTGCTCGGCGTCAAGATCGGACTGCTCGTCGGGCTGGTGACCGGCCTGCCATGGCTGTGCGCGGCGCTGATGGGCGCGTACTGGCCGGACCGCGCGGTGCGCCGCGGCCAGTCGCGCCCCTTCGCGCTCGTGTTCCTGCTGTGCATCACGATCGGCCTCGTGGTGTCGGCGAACACGCCGCCGTCGCTGGCGATCGTCGCGCTCTGCTTCGTGACCACCGGGGCGATCTGCGTGCAGCCGATCTTCTGGACCTTCCCGACCGGCTATCTCGGCGGCGTCGCGGCCGCGGGCGGCATCGCGGTGATCAACTCGCTCGGCAATCTCGGCGGGTTCGTGGCGCCCAACCTCCGCGTCGGCGCCGAGCACGTGTTCCGGTCGCACGCGGCCGGGCTCTACGCGCTCGGCCTGGCGGCGCTGGTCTCGGCGGGGCTGGTGCTGCTGCTGCCCGCGCGGATCGTCGACGTGCCGGACGGCACCCGGGCGGAAGGCGCATAGCGCGTTCTGCCGACGGCAGGGATGTGCCCGCCGCTCGCGCGAGCGAGCTCGGCGAGATCGATGCCGGCGAGCGCGTCGACCAGGAGCGACGACGGCGTGCTGCCACCGGTTCGGCACGACGTCCCGAAGGCGATGCCCGACAGTTCGGCCTCGATGCGCCTCGGGAACGCCATGCGTGTCCGCCCCGCGAGGAGGCGTGGTCGGCGTCACGCGTCAGGCGTTCCTGCTCTGCGATCGGACTGCACGACCGGCGCTGGCGAACCCACGCGGGTGGTTCCGGGCTCGGCGAGGTCACGGCCAGGACATGCCGCGACCGCGGCATCTCCTGCACCAGCCCGCGGTCCACGCGACGCGTCGGCCGCGAGGCGCGGTCCCATGGGCTGCCCCTCCGGGCTGCCCCGCTGGGCTGCCGGGGACGAGGGCGCAGGAGCCCTGCCATGTTCCGCCGCTCGGATCACCGGCCAGGTCGCATCCCGCTCGTGCATCGTTCGCGTTGCGGGATCCGAGGGTTCCGGCCCCGGCCGGGCCATCGTGCAAGCAGGGATGGCGCTCGTCGGCTGCGGGACAGGGCCCGGGCCTGCCTCGCGCCGCTTACGCCGCCGCCGTGAACTGCAGCGCCGCGAGCCGGGCGTAGAGCCCGCCGTCCCGCACCAGCGCGTCGTGGCTGCCGGCGGCGACGATCCCGCCACCGTCCATGACCACGATCCGGTCGGCCCGCCGCACGGTCGCGAGCCGATGGGCGATCACCAGCGTGGTCCGGCCACGCGCGAGCGCCGCGAGGGCCATCTGCACCACGCGCTCGCTTTCGGCATCGAGCGCCGACGTCGCCTCGTCGAGCAGCAGCACCGCGGGATCGCGCAGGATGGCGCGCGCGATGGCGAGGCGCTGACGCTGGCCGCCCGACAGCCGCACGCCCTTCTCGCCGAGGAACGTGTTCCAGCCCTGCGGCAGCGCCTCGATGAAGTCGCAATGCGCGGCCCGTGCGGCGGCGCGGATCTCGGCATCCGTCGCATCGGGCCGGCCGAAACGGATGTTGGTCCAGGCATCGGCGCCGAACACCACCGGGTCCTGCGGCACGAGGCCGAGCCGGGCGCGTATGTCGGCCGGGTCGGCGTCGCGCAGGTCGACGCCGTCGAGACGGATCGCCCCCGCTTGCGGGTCGTAGAAGCGCAGCAGCAGCTGGAACACGGTGGTCTTGCCGGCGCCGGACGGCCCGACCAGCGCGACCGTCTCGCCCGGTTCGACGGCGAGCGCGAAACCGTCGAGCGACGCGCGGTCGGGCCGGGCCGGGTAGTGGAACACGACATCGTCGAACACGACGCGTCCCGAGGCCGGAAGCGGCAGCCTGGTCGGTCGGGCGGGCGCCGCGATCGCCGGCCGTTCGGCGAGGATCTCGGCGATGCGGTCGGCGGCGCCGGCGGCCCGCTGCAGCTCGCCCCAGAGCTCGCTCAGGCCGGCGCCCGAGGTGGCGACGATCACCGCGTAGAACACGAACGCCGACAGCGCGCCGCCGCTGAGGCGACCGCGCAACACCTCGAGGCCGCCCACCCAGAGCGCGAGCGTGATGGCGCCGAAGCCGAGCAGGATGACGACCAGGATCACCACGGCGCGGGACGCGATCCGGGCGCGGGCGGCCGCGACCGATCGCTCGGTCGCGTCGGCGAACCGGGCGCGGGCGAACGGCTCCTGGTTGAAGGCCTGCACGGTCCGGAGACCGCCCAGCGTCTCCTCGGCCAACGCGCCGAGATCGGCGACGCGCTCCTGGGCGACGCGCGACAGCCGCCGCTCGCGGCGCGAGAACACGACGAGCGGCACCACGACCAGCGGGATCACCACCGCGATCAGGCCGGCGAGCAGCGGCGAGGTCGCCACCAGCATCGCGAAACCGCCGAGCAGCAGCAGCGCCGAGCGCAGCCATTGCGACAGCGCCGATCCGGCCAGCGCCTGCAGCACCGCGGTGTCGGCCTGCAGGCGCGACAGCACGTCGCCGACGCGAGCGGTCTCGAACCAGGCCGGCGACAGCGACAGCACGCGATCGAACACGGCGCGCCGGAGATCGGCGCCGACGCGCTCGCCGAGCCAGGTGACGAGGGCGAACCGGCTCGCGGTCGCGAACGCGAGCAGCGCGATCACGCCGGTCATCGCGAGCGCCGTGCGGTCGAGCCGGGCCACGCTGCCGCTCGCGAAACCGCCGTCGATCAGGTGCCGCAGCCCCTGCCCCAGCGCGAGCGTCAGGCCGGCCGCGAGCAGCAGCGACACCACCGCGCCGACCGCCTGCCAGCGATAGCGAAGTACGAACGGCGCCAGCAGACGCTGCGCACTCACCCGGGCCATCGAGACACCACCGCTTCCGTCATGCAACGAAGATGGGGCGAGGCGCGGCGAAGAAAGGCCAGGGCTCTGCCCTGGACCGGGTTCCCTTTGCGCACGCGCCAAGGGGCCCAAGGCCCTTGGATCCCAGGAGTTAAGGAAAACCCCGAGCCCAGGTCGGGCGGGCAGTCATCGTGTGGCCCGGGGTGTTCCTTAACTGATGGATTGCAAAGGCTCAGCCTTTACGGGCGCCCATCGCGCAAGCGCGACGGGTCCCGGCCGGGGTCCAGAAGCAGAGCCCCTGGCCTTCCTTCGCCGCGCCGGGCCTCACACCATGCCGATGACCTGGAGGCCGCCGAAGACGCCGAACACCGTGGTCACCGCGGCAACGCCGATCACCACCCAGAGATACGCGCCCTTCAACCGCTGCGGCTCCGGCAGCGCGCGGACGGCGAGCGCGATCAGGAAGCCGAGCACCAGCGGCAGCAGCAGCGCGTTCATGATTTGCACGTCGATGTTGAGCGCGACGAGGTTGGGGTAGAACATCACCAGCACGCCGCCGGCGATCACCGCGGCGGCGTAGACGCCGTAGAACCAGCGCGCTTCGAACGGCTTGTGCTCGAGCGAGCGGCGGTAGCCGGTCACCTCGCCGACGCCCCACGCCAGCGCCAGCGAGCAGACGATCGCGGCGACCATGGCCGCGCCCAGGATACCGATGCCGAAGACGAGCTTGCCGGTGACGGTGCCGAGGAAGGGCGTGAGCGCCTCGCTCATCTCGCCGACCGTGTCGAGGCTGGTGTGGTTGGTACGGGCGCCGATCGTCGCCGCGGTCGCGATCAGCACGGCCGCCATGACCAGCTGCGTCACCACGGCGCCGACCGCGGTGTCGATCTTCGCCGCCGCGAAATGCTCGGGACGCAGCCGCTTATCGGCCACCGCCGATTGCTGGTAGAAGATCATCCACGGCATGATCACCGCGCCGACATTCGCGGCCGCGAGGAAGAGATAGTCCTTGTTGGCGTAGGGAATATCGAGACTGCCGTGGACGATCTGGGACAGATGCGGACCCGCCATCCAGGCGACGCCGAAGAAGGCGAGCTCGAACAGGCCGAGCAGGATCGCGACGCGCTCGACCCGGCGATAGGAGCCGGTCAGCACCACCGCGATCAGGGCGGCGCAGGCGAGACCGACCGAGAACGCGCGCGGCACGCCGTACAGCTCGCCGACGCCGGCCACGCCCGACATCTCGGTCAGCAGCGCACCCACGGTCGCGACCGCTAGGCCGCCGACCGACACCCAGGCCCAAAACTTGCCGAACGTGTCCCGGATCAGCTCGCCATGGCCGCGGCCGGTGAAGATCCCGAGCCGGACGGTCAGCTCCTGGACCATGCACAGGATCGGCATGAGGACGAACTGGATGGCGAGCAGGCGGTAGCCCCATTCGGCCCCGCTCTGCCCGGCGGTGATCACGCTGCCGACGTCGGTGTCCGCGAGCATCACCACGAGCCCCGGCCCGAACACGGCGAGCGCGCGGGTGCCGCGCCGGAGGAGCGGGGCGGTCTGCTGGTTCATCACGCTGGGCACGGCAACCTGCTTTGAGTTCTGCAAGTGCGAGTAAGTCGCAACTCGGCGGCTTGGCAAGGCCTCGACCGCCGGCTCGGCCAGCGCGGGCCATCGCTCCGATCAGGTGTCTCGATGCCGCGGCGCAAGGAGGCAGGCGACCGGAGCGGTCCGGCCTCACCGTGCGCCGGTCTGCGATGGCTGCTTTCGGAGCAACGCGTCGGGAAGGACTTCCACCTTGGCCGCACCATCCCGAGGCGGCGCGAAGAGGCTAGTCCCGCCCGGACCAGTCGCGATCGGGGCGTAGCCTGCGTTCAACAGGACGTGGAAGACAGGGTCTCGCGCCAGCGCGGTGGCCGCCCGACCGGACAGGGCGTGGTCCTTGAACTCGAACAGGCCGAAAGCATGCTCGCGCGCCAATGTCGCGAACGGCGCGACCGTCGCGCCGCTCCGCACGCTCTGGTCGAGGTTGAAGACGTCGATCGTGAACGGCCTGCCGGCCCAGAAGCAGAGCGACAGCGTCTGGCATCCGGCGAGGCCGGGCGAAGCCGCGAGCCGCGCGATGATCGGGCGCCAGGCGCGGACGCGCATCTCGCGGTCGACGATGTCGTGCCACGGACGATGCGCGAGCCAGGGCAGGCCGGCCACCACCGGGATGGCGGCGAACAGCGCGACCGCGGCCGGGCCGATCGGTCGGGCGGCACGCCGCCGGAACGGCGCCCGCGAGACCGCGAGGCCGGTGACGACACAGAGCGCGATCAGCGTCTCGAACTGCGCGTTGTAGTTGACGCCTTCGCCGAGGCGTTGCGGGATCCCGGTCAGGAGCGCGATCGCGGCGAACAGCAACGCGAGACGCATCGGCCGGTCCGCCCGGCGATGCGCCAGACCGGCTCGCATGGCGATCAGCAGCATCGGCAGCAGCGGCGCGAGCGCGCTGAACGCGAGGCCGATCCGGCCGGCGCGGACGATCCGGTGATGGGCGAGAATGCCGGCGGCCGCGTTCGGGTAGAGCATCACCGTCACGGTTCCCATCAGCGCCACGGCGACGGTCGCGGTGGCGAACCAGGCCAGCGCGGCCCGCCGATCGACGGTGACGAGCCAGATCGTCACCGCGAGCGGCAGGGCGACCAGGTCGTGCTTGACGAAGCCGCCGGCGGCCATCAGCAGGGCCGCCCCGATCGCGCGACCGCGCGGGATCGAGCCCGACGGGAACCGCCCGAGCAGCACGGCCAGGCCGGCGAGCATGAGCGCGTGCGCCAGCCATTGCGGGTCGTCGGTCGCGACGTAGTCCCGGTAGAACGCGGCCATGCCGAGCAGCAGCAGGACGCCGGCGACGAGGCCGCCGCGCGCGGTGCCGCCGAGCCGCGTCACGCAGCGGCCGAGCAGGACGGACGAGGCCAGCAGGGACCCCAGCGCCACGATCCGGCCGCCGACGATCAGGTCGGCCCCGATCGCGCGCGAGAACACGCCCACCAGGACGAACGACAGCGGCGGGTAGTTGTTGAACACCAGGCCACCGGCCGGCGGGTAAAGCGGGCCCGCGCGCGGATCGATGGCGCGCAGGTCGAAATAGGCGTTCCAGCCCTCGTTGTAGTTCAGCGGAATGCGCGCCGGGATCGTCAGCAGCGGACCGAGCAGCAGGAACGCGATCAACACGGACGCGGCCAGCAGCAGCGCGTCGAGCCTGGTGGTCGTCGTCAACGGTCGTCTCCGGTCGAGCGCCGACACAAGGTCGGGCGAGCGCGAGCCGGTCAAGCGGGTCCCGGACGCGTGCCTGCCGTTCGCCGCGGCGGCAACGGCGGTGCCCGACAGGCGTCACTGTCTCGGCCGTCGATCGTCCCCGCCGCAACAGGAGCTCGCGCCAGGCGCGACCCTCACACAGGAGCCTGCCATGACCGGCCTGCCGATCCCGTCGCGCGAAATCCGCCTCCGCTCCCGCCCGGACGGGCTGCCGGGCCCCGAAAACTTCGCGCTCGCCGACGCGAGCGCCGCCGCGCCGGGACCGGGCGAGGTGCAGGTCCGCAATCTCTGGATGTCGGTCGACCCCTACATGCGCGGCCGCATGACCATGCGGAAGAGCTACGTTCCGCCGTTCGAGCTCGACGCGCCCCTGCAGGGCGGCGCGATCGGGGAGGTCGTCGCCTCGGACGCGGAGGCGTTCGCGCCGGGCGACCTGGTCCAGTCCATGATGGGCTGGCGCGAGGCCTTCACCGCCCCGGCCGACGCGCTGCACAAGCTCCCGACGCTCGACCTGCCACCGGAAGCCTATCTCGGCGTCGCCGGCATGCCCGGACTGACCGCCTTCGTCGGCCTGGAGAAGATCGTGCGGCTGCGGGCGGGCGACATCGCGTTCGTGTCGGCCGCCTCCGGCGCCGTGGGCGCCGTCGCCTGCCAGCTCGCGAAGATCCGAGGCGCCACGGTGATCGGTTCGGCGGGCGGGCCCGAGAAATGCGCGTATCTCGAGGAGATCGGCGTCGACCGCGTGATCGACTACAAATCCGCGCCCGACCTCGCGGCGGCCCTGGCGAAGGCCGCGCCCGACGGGATCGACGTCTACTTCGACAACGTCGGCGGCACCCATCTCGAGGCCGCGCTGGAGTGCGCGAGGCCCCATGCGCGCTTCGCGCTCTGCGGCATGATCTCCCGCTACAACGCGCAGGACGCGAAAGGACCGGCCAATATCGCGCTGGCCGTGATGCGCAGCCTGCGGCTCGAAGGCTTCATCGTGTCCGACCACCTGGAGCTGATGCCAGGCTTCGTGGCCGACATGGCGGCGTGGATCGCCGCGGGCCAGGTCAGATGGCGGCAGAGCGTCGATCAGGGGATCGAGAACGCCCCGGCCGCCTTCATCAGGCTCTTCACCGGCGACCACATCGGCAAGATGCTCGTCAGCCTGTAGCCGGCCGCAGCCGCAGCCCGGACCGCCGCGCGGCGACACGGCGTTCGGCGAGGGAGTGAAGGCCAGGGCTCTGCCCTGGACCGGGTTCCCTTTGCGCAAGCGCAAAGGGGCCCGACGCCAAGGGCCCGAGGCCCTTGGATCCCTCTCAGTTAAGGGAAACCCCGGGCCGACAGGGCCTGCCCGCACGTAGGAGGCCCGGGGTTTTCCTTAACTGACTGGATTGTCAAGGCCGCTGCCTTGACGGGCGCCCATCGCGCAAGCGCGATGGGTCCCGACCGGGGTCCAGGGGCAGAGCCCCTGGCCTTCCTTCCTCACCGAAACGACGACGTGCGTCCGAAGCGGCGGCGGGTGGGGCGGCGTCCGATGGCGGGCAGGGTCCAGCCGATCATCGCGAGCGACAGCAGGAGGTCGAGCGTCGCCATCGAGACCGGCAGCGCGGGCACGATGTCGTAGGGGGCGTCGCACGGCTTGGCGGCGCGGAGCGGCATGGCGTCGAGCTGTGCGGCGATTGCGCCGCCCGAGAAGGTGCCGCCGCGGCAGGAGGGGAACGGGCTCGGCCAGAGATGCTGCTCGACGCCGACGTGGAGCACGCCGAGACCCGCCGAGACCAGCAGGACGGGGATCGCGAGCGCGAGCGCCGCGCGGCCGCCGCTGCCCGGCAGGAACAGTGCGATCAGGGCGAGGCCGATCAGCACCCGCCAAGGCCAGCGCTCGAGCAGGCAGAGTTCGCAGGGCGCGACGCCGAGCCCGTGCTCGACCACGAAGGCGGCGAGCAGCGCGGCGCAGGCGACGGCGCCGAGCACGCCGGCCGCGACCGGACGTCGCACTTCAATGAGCATCGGGACGCCGCGCCTCAATGAGCATTGGGACGTCGCGACCCACTGGATATCGAGACGTCGCATCTCGGTCGGCGCCGCAATGTCGCACGCGCGTCAGGCCGCCTGGGCGCGTGTCTCGCCGCCGCGAAGGGCGGTGAGGAAGTTCTTGCCCCAGGCCGACGCGGTTTCCTCGAACACGACCGCGTTCATGCTCTTCCAGCGCGCTTGCCGATCGTCGAGCGTGAGGCGGAGGGCGGCGTCGAGCGCCTCGGCGATCTCGTCGGGATCGTGCGGGTTGACCAGCATCGCACCCGGCATGTTGCCGGCGCAGCCGGCGAATTTGGACAGCACCAGCACGCCGGGATCGTCGGGATCCTGGGCGGCGACGTATTCCTTCGCGACCAGGTTCATGCCGTCGCGGAGCGGGGTGACGACGCCGACGCGGGCCATGCGGTGGAAACCCGCGAGCGTGTTGCGGGCGACCGCGCGCGTCATGTAGCGGATCGGCGTCCAGTCGAACTCGGTGTGGTCGCCGTTGATGTGGCCGGCGAGCTCGTCGAGCGTGCGCTTGAGCGCGCGATATTCGGCGACGTCGCCGCGCGAGACCGGGGCGATCTGCAGGAAGGTCACGTGGTTGCGATGGGCGGGGAAGCGCTCGAGCAGTTTGGCGTAGCCGCGGAGCCGCTCGGGGATGCCCTTCGAGTAGTCGAGCCGGTCGACGCCGAGCAGCAGCGCGCGTCCGGCAAGACTGTCGCGCATGCGGCCGGTATCGGATTTCTTCGCGGCGCGGCGCGCCTCGCTCGCGAACGCGCCGGGATCGATCCCGATCGGGAACGCCTCCGCGTCGCCGCGGAGGCCTGCCGCTTCCATGGCGTCGTTGAGCTGGTCGCGATCCTGCGCGGTCTGGACGCCGAGCACGTCGTAGGCCTCGAAGGCGCGAAGGAAGTCGGTGCCGCCGGGGAGTGCCGCGAACAGCGCGCGCGGCGGGAACGGGATGTGGAGGAAGAAGCCGATCCGGTTCGTCACGCCGCGCGCGCGGAGCGCGCGGCCGAGCGGGATCAGGTGGTAGTCGTGGATCCACACGGTGTCGTCGGGCGCAATCTCCGGCAGCAGACTGTCGGCGAAGGCGTCGTTGACGGCGTCGTAGGCCTCCCGCTCGGCGCGCTTGTACTCCATCAGCCCGACGCGATAGTGCAGCAGCGGCCACAGGATGCCGTTCGCGAACCCCTGGTAGAAGCCGCGATGCTCGGCGCCGCTGAGGTCGATGGTCATGAAGGTCACGCGGCCGACGGTCTCGCGCTTGACCTCGCGCCTGCCCTCGCCGTGCGCGGTGCCGCCTGACCAGCCGAACCAGACCGCGTCCTGATCGGACAACGCCTGCTTGAGCCCGATCGCGAGGCCGCCGGCGAGCTGGTTGCGCTCGCGGGCCGCCGGCACGCGGTTCGAGACGACGATCAGCCTTCCCATGCGTCGTCCTCGTCATGGGCGAGGCGGCGGAGCCACGCGCGCACGTCGGCGGGCTCGCCGAAGGCGTCCGGCACCAGGTAGCCGCGTCCGCCGAGGCGCGCGGCGGCGTCGATGCCGTCCTGATCGGTCACGTCGTCGCCGACGAAGACCGGCATGCGACCGCGGAACGGCGGCGCCCGCATGAGCGACGCGACGGCGCTGCCCTTGTCGGCGCCGCGCGCGCGGAGCTCCCATGCCATCTTGGCGGCGAGCACGTGGAACTCGGCGGCGCGCCCGCCGACGAGATCGTCGAGGAAGCGCCGCAGGGCAGGGCCGGCCTCGGGCGCGGCACGGTAATGCAGCGCGAAACCGGTCTCCTTCCGCTCGAGCAGCACGCCGTCCTGCCCGGCGGCGACGCGTGCGGCGTCGTCGAGCCAGCCGGCGGGGATCGCCGGCAACGGGACGTGCTCGGGCTCGTCGTCCGGCGCCCGGCGGATGATGGCCCCGTGCTCGGCCGCGACGGCGCCCGGAATGCGCGGCAGGAAGTGGTCGACCTGTTCGAGCGACCGGCCGGTGACGATCGCGAGCGCGCCACCGAGACGGTCGCGGAGCGATGCGAGATCGACGGCGAGCATGGCGGGCACCACCACGAGGTCGGGCGCCGGCGCGATGTCGACCAGCGTGCCGTCGAAATCGAGCAGGAGGGCGACGCGATCCGGCGAGGGCAGCCGGACGGGCGGGAACCGGGCAACCGTCATGCGGAAGGAAGCCGCGCCGCGTGCGGCGGTTCCGCGGAGGCGGGTATGCCGCGGACGGCGCGCCCCGTCACTGACCGGTGCCGGCGTTGGCGCCGCTGCCGTCGCCGTCGCCGAGATCCTGTCCGGCCGGAGGCGGCGGCATGTCGGTCGGCGGCGGCACGTCGGCGGGCTGCGGCGCACCGGGCGCGGCCGTGGCCGCGGGAGGCGCCGCGCCTGCGGTGCCTTCATCCGGGTTCGCGACGGGGGGCGCCGGCATCGCAGCGGCGACGGCCGCCGGCGTCGGCGGGTCGCAGCCGATCACCCGGAGCCCGTAGACCGGGCTCTGCAGCATCGCCGCGAACGGCTCGCTCGCGAACATCCAACCCTGGAAACCGGGCTCTCCGGCGCGGCTGTCGGTGACCGTGAGATGGGCCGCGCTGTCCTGCGGCACGTCGGGCGCGTGCGCGTCGCAGGCGCGCAGCGTGATCGAGAGCGTCTCGAACGTCGCCGTCCCGCCGACCTTCAGCGGGATCGCCCGGCTGTCCGCCTTCTGCTTGTCGAGCACCCGGACGGTGCCGCCGGCGGTCGGGATCCAGGTGTCGGGCGCGGGCAGCACGGGCGGCGCCACCGTCGAGGACGCGCGCGCGCCGACCGGAACGGCCAGCAGCAGCGAAGCGGCGATGATCGCGGGCGTGCGTCTCATCGTGCGTGGGGCGAGCGCAGCGCGTCCGCCATCGCGCGGAGATCCCGGCGCATCGCGTCGGGATCGACACCCATCAGCACCGCATCCTCGAACGCGTCGCGCATGATGGCGGCAAGTTCGGCACGGTTCTCGGCCAGCACGCGAAGCTTCTCGCGGCAGGCGATCGGCGCGCCCGCCGCGTCGACCCAGTGCGGGCTCGGGCCGGTGTCGTCGGTCATGGGCCGAGATCGCCTCCGACCGGCGCCGGACCGGCGGCGGCGCCCGGCGGGCGCGCGACGACGCCGGACGCCTTGACGGCATCCATCAGGCCCGTGACGCTGCCGATGAACTGGCCGAGCAGCGCCTGCAGGCCGATCGCGCCCTGCGTCGCGGTGATCAGCCCGCCCGGCGGAATGTCGTGCCGGTCGCCGCCCGGGGCGATCGAGAGGTAGTCGCCGCCGAGCAGGCCTTCGCTGGTGATGGCGGCCGAGGTGTCGACGGGCAGCGCGATGCCGGGGCGGACCCGGAAGGTGACGGTCGCGAGGAAGCTGTTCGGGTCGATCGCGGTCGAGACCACGCGGCCGACGCTGACGCCGGCGATGCGCACGTCCGATCCCGCGTCGATGCCGTCGATATGGCCGAAGCTCGCCCGGAACACCGTCCCGGCGGGCGCCCCCGAGATCCCGCCGAGCGCGACCGCGAGCAGGGCGCCGAGGCAGGCGACGACGAGGATGCCGACGCCGAGCTCGACGCGTCCCTGTCGGATCGCGGACGCGGGAAGCGAGAGGTCGGACACCGCCGGGTGCGTCGGGCCGGCGCCGCTCACGGGTCGGGCGACCACGCCTCGTAGTCGCCGGGCGCGCGCGCCCGCTTGCCGCCCTCGTAATCGTGTCCGGGCGGGCGATAGGCGGCGGCGGTGCCGGACTGGTTGGCGTCGAACGGGATCTGCCAGGGTTTCCGCACCGCCTCGGGCAGCGGCGCGTCGGACGTGTGGTGGATCCAGCCCCACCATTCCGCCGGCACGCTCGAGGCGTCGTCCGGACCGCCGTAGATCACCCAGCGGCGCGGCCGCGGGCCGCGGACGCGGCGCTCCTCGTAATAGGCGTTGCCGGTGCCGTCACGCCCGACGAGGCGACCGCGCAGGCGCGTGAACAGTCGCGTTCCGATTGTGGCCATGTGGCGGAGACTAGAACAAGCCGCCGCCC
This sequence comes from Acetobacteraceae bacterium, assembly GCA_965199345.1. Classification (GTDB taxonomy): domain Bacteria; phylum Pseudomonadota; class Alphaproteobacteria; order Acetobacterales; family Acetobacteraceae; genus CAXTPV01. The sequence goes on along the minus strand of CBDARA010000002.1, from coordinate 692,178 downwards.
GGGTCCAATGGGAGCGACGTCGGCCGGTTCCGGCACACAGTATGTTGTGGATGAACGGCGATACGCGCCCAAAATGTGCTTTCCGGACCGATCCGAGGTCGCCTAGGCTGTGCCGATGCGATCTCCCCTCCCCTGGCGCGGCGTCCGGCTCGGCACCCACGAGATCGGCGCCGATCCCGACGCGCCGACACGTCGGGTCGCGATCCCGTCGAGCTGGGGCGAGACCGCCGCGGCCGGCTTCGTGGGCCTGCTCGGTCCGACGCTCAGCCGGAGTTGGGATCCGGTGCGTCTGCCCGAGGCGGCGGAACGCTGGATCGCGCCGCTCGACGCCGCCGCGCGCCACAGCCGCGCGTCGGCCGGGCTCGGCGCCGCGCTGCACGGCCTCCTGTTCGCGAGACAGGCGGCGCCCGATGCCTGGGCCTGGCGCGACGCGCCGGAGGGCGTCGACGCGACCGGCCGCTTCGCGATCCATCTCGCCGCCTTCGCCGACGAGGCGGACGGGCTCGACACGGCGGCCCTCGACGCCGCGACCGAGGCGGTGACGCTCGCGCTGTCGCTCGCCGCGCGCGATCGCGCGCCCCGCTCGCTACGGCTGACCGGGCTCGACGGGCTGCTCGCGATCCTCGGCCTCGCCTATGACAGCGGCGCCGGCCGCGACATCGCGGCCGACATCGTCCGGCGGGTCCGGTGCGCGGCGCGCGCGGTCGATCCGCGCGTCGGGCTGTCGGGGCGTGTCGCCGACCCTGCCTTCGCCGACGCGCTGCTCGGCGCCGACGCGCTCGGGATCGGGCCCGAATTCGCGCCCGTCGACGGCGCGGGCCAGCTCACCGCTTCCTCCGAGGCGCGGCTCGCCGCGCGCGGTCTGAGTGCGGAGCGGGCGCTCGCGCTGGCGCTCGCGGGCACGCCGCCGCTCGCGTCCGCCGGTCCGGCCGCCGCCGCGCTGATGATCGAGGCCCTGGCGCCGCTGCTCGACGATCTGCCGGTGCCGCTCCGCGGCGATCTCCAGGCGCCGCTCCGCGGCGACCCGCCGGCACGGCGACCGGTCGCCGTGCCGGACGACGGGCCGCGCCCGGCCGCGACCTGCCGCCGGCTGCCGTCTCGCGCCAAAGGGTTCACCCAGAAGGTGACGATCGGCGGCCACCGCGTCTTCCTGCAGACGCGCGAATATCCGGACGGCTCGCTCGGCGAGTTCGCCCTCGCCGCCGGCGGCCGGGAGGGCGGCACGGCGCGCGCCGCGACCGAGGCGGTCGCGGCCGCGATCAGCATCGGGCTGCAGCACGGCGTGCCGCTCGCCGCCTTCGTCGATGCCTTCGCGCACGCGTCGTTCGGCGCCTCGGGCGCGGTCGAGGGCGATCCGACCATCGCGACCGCGAGCTCGCCGCTCGATTTCGCGATGCGCGCGCTCTCGGCCGCCTATGGCGGGCGCCACGTCGACGATCCCGACCTCGCGCGCGCGGAGCGGGAGGAAGATGGTGACCCGCTGCTGCCGTTCGGGCCGCGCGCCGGCACGGATGATGACCATGAGACCGGCCGCCGACAGCGGATCCTCCGGCTGGTGAGCGCGTCGTGAGCGCGGCCGTGACGCGGGCGACCGTCGTCGAGCGCCTCGACGCGCTCGGTCTCGTGCTGCCGGCCGCCGCAGTTCCGGTCGCGAACTACGTGCCGGCGGTGATCGGCGGCAACCTGCTGACCGTGTCGGGGCAGCTGCCGCTGGTGGACGGCCACCTGGTCGCCAATGGCAGGCTCGGCGAGACCGTGCCGGTCGACACCGGCGTCGAGGCGGCGCGGGCCTGCCTGCTCAACGTGCTGGCGCAGGTCTCGCTCGCCCTGGACGGCGCGTTCGAGCGCATCGAGCGGATCGTCCGGCTCGGCGGTTTCATCGCCGCATCCGACGATTTCACCCGCCACGCCGAGGTGATGAACGGGGCCTCGGACCTGGCCGTCGCGGTGTTCGGCGAGGCCGGACGTCACGCCAGGAGCACGATCGGGGTGAGCTCCCTGCCGCTCGGCGCGCCGGTCGAGATCGAGGCGCTGTTCCTGTTGCACGACCACCCAGGGAATGGGTCGCGCCAGGGCGCGGCAGGCTGAACCCTCGGCGTGCGGCGTCGCCGGCCCATATGGGCGCGTGATGACCGTCGACACACTGACCATGAGCCTGCACCGGTCGATCCACGAGATCGACGCGGCCGACTGGGACCGCTGCGCCGGATCCGACAACCCGTTCGTGAGCCACGCCTTCCTGTCGGCGGTCGAGGACAGCGGGTCGACGGGCAAGCGCACCGGCTGGCTGTCGCAGCATGCCGCTCTGCGAGACGCGTCGGGCGCGCTCGTCGCCTGCGCGCCGATGTATGCGAAGGGCCACAGCTACGGCGAATACGTGTTCGATCACGGCTGGGCGCACGCGTTCGAGCAGGCCGGCGGCCGCTACTACCCGAAGCTGCTGGTCGGCGTGCCGTTCAGCCCGGTGCCGGGACCGCGTCTGCTGGTCGATTCCGCCCGGGGCGCCTCGGCTGCCGTCCTTTCCGGCGCGCTCCGGCAAGCCTGCGAGGAGCTCGCGCTGTCGTCGGTGCACGTCAATTTCTGCCACGAGGCGGAATGGAACGCGCTCGGCGAGGAAGGCTGGCTGCGCCGCATCGGCGTGCAGTTCCACTGGCACAACGCCGGCTACGCCACGTTCGACGACTTCCTCGCGGCGCTGAACGCGCGCAAGCGCAAGGCGCTCAAGCGGGAGCGCCGGGACGCCCAGGCGTGCGGCCTGACCTTCCGCACGCTGCGCGGCCACGAGATCGGCCGCGCGGAATGGCGCGCCTTCTACCGGTTCTACCAATCGACGGTCGATCGCAAATGGGGCAGCGCGTATCTGACCGAGCGGTTCTTCCCGCTGCTCGCGGAACGGCTCGGCGATCGGGTGGTCCTGATGCTGGCGGATCGCGACGGCGCACCCGTCGCCGGCGCGCTGAACCTGATGGGACATGACACACTCTACGGGCGCAATTGGGGGACGGACGGCGACTGGCCGTTCCTGCATTTCGAGCTCTGCTACTACCGGGCGATCGATTTCGCGATCGAGGTGGGGTTGGCGCGCGTCGAGGCGGGCGCGCAGGGCGAGCACAAGATCCAACGCGGCTACCTGCCGCAGCCGACCTTCTCGGCGCACTGGATCGAGCATCCCGGCCTCCGCGCCGCGGTCGCGGCGTCGCTCGAGGTCGAGCGTCCGGCCAAGCGGCGCGAGATGGAGGATCTGATGGAACTTTCACCCTTCCGACAGGGTGATTAAGAGGCGGTGTTTTCGCCTGAGTACGGCGGGAGGTGACGATGAACGAAGAGGTCAAGAAGACGGATGAGCGGGTCCGCGTACGGGCCTATCATCTCTGGGAGAAGGACGGGCGGCCGCACGGCCAGAACGACGAATACTGGACGCGCGCCCTGGCGGAGATCCAGGAGGAAGAGCGGGACGGCGACGCCGGGCGGACCGGGACGCGCTGAGGCCGTCGGTCGCGAGGGGCGTCGCTCCTCGCGATCCGGGCGGTCAGGCCGTGCGACCGGCGCCGGGGATCAGCCGGACGCCATCGCGGCGCCGAGCCGCACATTGATCCGCTCGAGAAAGGCCTCGGTCTCGAGAAAGGCCTGGTCGCCGCCGACGATGAGCGCCAGATCCTTCGTCATCTCGCCCGCCTCGACCGCCTCGATGCAGACGCGCTCCAGCGTCTCGGCGAAGCGCACGACATCGGGCGTCTCGTCGAAGCGTCCGCGATGGATCAGGCCGCGTGTCCAGGCGAAGATCGACGCGATCGGGTTCGTGCTGGTCGGCTGACCTTTCTGGTGCTGCCTGTAGTGGCGGGTGACGGTTCCGTGCGCCGCCTCCGCCTCGACCGTCTTGCCGTCCGGGCTGAGCAGCACGCTCGTCATCAGGCCGAGGCTGCCGAAGCCCTGGGCCACGATGTCGCTCTGGACGTCGCCGTCGTAGTTCTTGCACGCCCAGACATAGCCGCCGGTCCATTTCAGCGCGGCGGCGACCATGTCGTCGATCAGCCGGTGCTCGTAGGTGAGGCCCTTCTCGTCGAACCGCACCTTGTATTCGCGGTCGAAGATCTCCTGGAACACGTCCTTGAACATGCCGTCATAGGCCTTGAGGATCGTGTTCTTGGTCGAGAGATAAACCGGGAAGTTGCGCGACAGACCGTAGTTGAAACTCGCCCGCGCGAAGCCCTCGATGGAGGCGAGCGTGTTGTGGATGCCGAGGGCCACACCCGGCCCTTTGAAGTCGTGCACCTCGAGCTCGAGCGGCTCGCCGCCGTCGGCAGGCTGGTAGCGGAGGGTCACCTTGCCCGGGCCGGGGATCTTGGTTTCCACCGCGCGATAGATGTCGCCGTAGGCGTGCCGGCCGATCACGATCGGCTGGTTCCAATGCGGCACCAGGCGCGGCACGTTCGAGCAGACGATCGGCTCGCGGAAGATGGTGCCGTCGAGGATGTTGCGGATCGTCCCGTTCGGGCTCCGCCACATCTTCTTGAGCCCGAACTCCTCGACGCGCGCCTCGTCGGGCGTGATCGTCGCGCATTTGACGCCGACGCCGTGCCGCCTGATGGCGTAAGCGGCGTCCACCGTCACCTGGTCGTCGGTGGCGTCGCGATGCTCGATGCCGAGGTCATAGTATTCGAGTTCGATGTCCAGATAGGGCAGGATGAGCTTGTTCTTGATGAAGCTCCAGATGATCCGCGTCATCTCGTCGCCGTCGAGTTCGACCACCGGTGTCTTGACCTTGATCTTGTCCATCCGCGTCCTGCCTTTCCGTCGATATGGCCTGCTCTAGAGCACTTCCCGATCCAATTGGATCGGGCAGTGCTCTACCTCTCTGATAGAAGAGCATTTCCTCTCGATCAGGCGCCTCCGTCTGATCGAAAAATGCTCTAGTCTCGCGCCGGAGCGCGGGCAAGACGGGCCTCAGCGCCGATAGGGCGTCGGCAGCAACTCGCGGATCGGCACGCGCCGGAGCGCGTCATCGGGACCGACGATGACGGACGCGTCGGGATCGAAGTCGACCAGCATCTCGCGGCACGCGCCGCAGGGCGACACGACCGCGATCGCGCGATCGGCCTCGTCGGGCTTCGGGTGGCGCACCGCGACCGCGCACTCGACCGTGCCGTCGCCGTCGAGGATCGCGCGCCCGAGCGCCACCGCCTCGGCGCAGACCGATAGCCGGCCGACGGTCGCGCCGAGATGGATGCCCGTCCAGATGCGACCGTCGCGGCCGCGAAGGGCCGCGCCGACCATGTGCCAGAACGGACGGTAGTGACGGCGAATGACGTCACGCGCGGCCTCGACGAGCGCGCGGTCCCGTTCGTCGAGGCGCGGTTCGGACACGGTGTGCGTTCCGCGCTCGGGCGCGGCCAGGCGAAGCGGCGCGACGCGCGCCGATCAGTCGGCCGCGTCGGCCGCCTCGGCTTCTTCCGCGGTCGGTTCGACCAGTAGCGCGTTCGCGACGACGCCGGCTTGGTCGCGGATGCGGCGCTCGATGGCGGCCGCCATCTCCGGATGATCGCGCAGGAACTGCTTCGCGTTCTCTCGCCCCTGCCCGATCCGCTGGCTGTCGTGGCTGAACCAGGCGCCGGATTTCTCCACGATGCCGGCCTTGACGCCGAGATCGATCAACTCGCCAAGCTTGCTGATGCCCTCGCCATACATGATGTCGAACTCGACCTGCCGGAATGGCGGCGCGAGCTTGTTCTTCACCACCTTCACGCGGGTCTGGTTGCCGACCACCTCGTCCTTGTCCTTGATCTGGCCGATGCGCCGGATGTCGATGCGGACGGAGGCGTAGAACTTCAGCGCGTTGCCGCCCGTCGTGGTCTCCGGATTGCCGAACATGACGCCGATCTTGAGCCGGATCTGGTTGAGGAAGATCAGCGTGGTCTTCGACCGCGACACCGAACCGGTGAGCTTCCGGAGCGCCTGGCTCATCAGTCGCGCGTGCAGGCCGACATGGCTGTCGCCCATGTCGCCTTCGAGTTCCGCCCGCGGCACGAGGGCGGCGACGCTGTCGATCACCAGCACGTCGACGGCGCCGGATCGCACCAGCGTGTCGGCGATCTCGAGCGCCTGCTCGCCGGCATCGGGCTGGCTGATCAGCAGGTTGTCGATGTCGACCCCGAGTTTGCGGGCGTAGGATGGGTCGAGCGCGTGCTCGGCATCGACGAACGCGCAGGTACCTCCGAGCTTCTGCGCTTCGGCGATGGCGTGCAACGCGAGCGTCGTCTTGCCCGAGCTTTCGGGGCCGTAGATCTCGAGGATGCGTCCGCGCGCGAACCCGCCGATGCCGAGGGCCATGTCGAGCCCGAGCGAACCGGAGGACACGACGTCGATCGCCGTATCGGCGGCACGCTGGCCCATCCGCATGATGGAGCCCTTGCCGAATGCCCTCTCGATCTGGCTCAGCGCGCCCTCGAGCGCCTTCGACTTGTCCATGGGTGCTCCTTCCCCGCCTCGAACCGGCCTGCCGCGAACCGCCCGTCTTGGGACGGCCGTCTTGAAAATCGTCCGTCCTGAACGATCAGGCGGCGCGGCAGAATCGCCTCGCTGTCTCAAGGTCCCACGAACGTCAACGCCGCCGCAACTCGCGAATCGGCTTCCGCGGAAGGCTGTTGTTCCATTAATGTTCTAGGTGATCCGAGGGCGGGCATCAAGTCGCACGGCGAGCGGACGGGTCGACCGAGCGCGCCCGGTCTCAATACGCTAACGCAACGTCGGGCCCGCAATACCCGCCCGTTCCGGGAGGCGCTGGGCCGCCGGGAACGGTCCGCCCTGCGGATGCCGCTTGGCCGCGAGACGCCACACATAGGCGATCACCGCGGCGACGGCCTGGAAATGCTCGCGCGGGATCTCGGCGTCGAGCGGGATGCTGAACAACGCGCGCGCCAGAGGCTTGTTCTCGACGATCGGCACGCGGTGCTCCTTCGCCAGCGCACGGATCCGGAACGCGACCTCGTCGGCGCCCTTGGCGACGACGCGTGGCGCCGAACGGCTGCCCTGCTCGTAGGCGAGGGCAACGGCGTAGTGGGTCGGGTTCGTCAGCACGACCGCGGCCTTGGGCACGGCCTGCATCATGCGCTGTCGCGCGCGCTGCCGTCGCAGCGAGCGGAGACGCGCCTTCACGTGTGGATTGCCTTCGCTTTCCTTGTGCTCGTCGCGGAGGTCCTGTTTCGACATCCTGAGCGCGCTGGTGTGGCGGTGGCGCACCCAGAGCAGATCGATCCCGGCGATGACGAATTGCACCGCGAGGATGAGGCCGGCCGCGTGCAGCAGCGTCCCACAGAGATGTCCGGCGAAGGCCGGGATCGCCACGCCGGCGAGGCCCGGCAGCTGCGGCAGGTCGGAGCGGAGGACATGCGCGATCGCGAGCGCGAAGCAGCCGAGTTTCACCAGCGATTTCACCGCCTCGACGGCATTCGTAGGCCCGAACAGGCGCGAAAGGCCGCGTGCGGGATGCAGCCGGGTGAGATCGGGAAGCAGCGACGCGGTGCGGAACACGAGGCCGGTCTGGAGCAGGCTCGCGGCCAGCACGGCGACGAGCGATGCCAGCACCACCGGCGCCGCGAACCGGAGCGCAGGCCTGGCGAGCGCCGAAAGGACACCCGCCAGCCCGGCCTGATCGAGCGGCGCCGACCCGGCCGTCGCGAGCGTGTCGCGAAGCGCGATCGCGAGGTCGACGCCGCCCCCATGCCAGGCGGCGGCGAGCGCCGCGCCCCCTGCCAGCAGCGACGCGAGGGACACCACCTCACGCGACAGCGCGACACGCCCTTCCTCGCGGGCCTGCTGCAGCCGGCGGGCGGTGGGTGCTTCGGTGCGGTCGCCACCCTGCCCCTCAGCCATCGAAGAACACTTGCAGGGCCGAGAACGCCGAGACCGTCGCGCCGATCCAGTGCGTGAGCGTCGCCCCCGCGAGCGCCGCCAGCAGGATCATACCGCCGAGCACCTGACCGGGCATGAGGGCGGCGGAGGCCTGCAGGCTCGGCACCAGTCGCGTGAGCAAGCCGATCGCGACCTGCCACAGCGTTCCCGCCAGCACGAAGGGCGCGGCGAGGCGGAACGCGCAGTCGAAGCTCTCGGCGGTGGCCCGCACGATCGTCGCGCTGGCATCGGGGATCGGCATCGCGCTGCCGAGCGGGAAAAGGTGGTAGCTGCCCGCGATCGCCTCGATCGGCAGCTTGTAGAGGCCCGACGACAGCAGCAGCACGGGGGCGGCGAGCGAGAACAGCCGCGCGAGACCGCTCGACTGCGCGCCGAGCTCCGGGTCGGGCTGGATGACGCTGGTGAGGCCGGTCATCAGCGAGATCAGCTGCGCGCCGATCGGCAGCGCGAGTGCGGCGAGGCGGGCCACGGTGCCGAGGAAGAGGCCGAGCAGCAGCTCGTGCGCCACGATGAGCAGCAGCGCGAGTGGCGAGCCGGAGGGGTCGGGCGGGTGATCGAGCACGGTCGGCGCGATCAGACCGGTGAGGCCGAGCGCCAGGCCCGCGCGGAGCAGCGGCGGCGGATCGGTCTCGCCGATCCCGGGCAGCAGCATGACGGCGGCGCTCACGCGGCACAGCACGAGCACGGCCCCGAACGCGGCGGAGGGCAACGCCGCGACGAGACCGGTCAGCGACGCGGCGTCAGCTGCCACCGATCGCCACCATCCGGTCGTAGGTTTCCGCCGTGAAGGCGGAGAGGGCCGAGAACAGATAATGTTCGCCGAGCGTGAGCACCGCGATCAGCGCGACCAGCTTCGGCACGAACGACAGCGTCTGTTCGCTGATCTGCGTGACCGACTGCACGAGCGACACGAGAAGGCCGACCGCGAGCATGCTCAGCAGCGGGACCGCGCCGATCTTGAGGACGACCACGAAAGTGTCGCGCATCATGGCGACGACGTCTTCCTCCGTCATGGAGGCTCCTCGACTGGCTGTGCACTGGGGACGGCGTTTTCTCGACGAGCGCGTCAGATCGACATCCGCATGACCTCCTGGTAGGCGGACACGACTTTGTCGCGTATGGCGACGACTTCCTGGAGCGCGAGCTGCGCCTTCGAGACGGCCGTGACCACGTGCGTGAGGTCGCCGCCATTGACGACCGCGTCGGTCGCCTGCGCATCCGCGTCCTCGCCGGCCGAGACGGCGCCGCCGAGCGCGCGCTGCAACGTGGTGCCGAATGCATCGCCGCCGGCCCCGGACGTATCGCTCGCGCGCTGATAGGCGCTCGCGGCGGCGCTCGGCGTGACGACGATCGTGGACCCGCTCATTTCAACAGTCCGAGCGCGCGCGCCATCATCGTCCTGGTCACCTGCATGACGTCGAGATCGGCGTTGTAGGAGCGCTCCGCCTCGCGCATGTCCATCATCTCGACGAAGCTGTTCACGTTCGGCAGCTTGACGTAGCCGGCCGCATCGGCAGCGGGGTGCGACGGGTCATAACGTTGCTCGAAAGGAGCTTGGTCGGCGCCGACACGCGCGATCTCGACGCCTTCGGCGCCATCGCTGCCCTCGATCGGCTGGAACACGATGGTCTTCCGCCGGTAGGGATCGGCGCCGGGCGTCGAACCCGTGGTGTCCTGGTTCGCGAGGTTCTCGGCGACGATGCGAAGACGCTCGGCTTGCGCGTCCATGCCGCTGGCCGAGATGTCGAGAGTGGAGCCGAGATCCATGCGCGCGCTCCCGCCCCGCTCAGCCGGACACGCCGAGCGCGAGATCGGTCATGCCGGCATATCGATGATACAGCGTCGTCACCAAGTTCTGATCCTGATCGTTCGAGGCGAGCAACCGCATCTGCTCGTCGAGCGAGACGCCGTTGCCGTCCGGCGATGTCTCTCCTGCCATCGAGGAGGATGCCTCGATCCCGATCGCCTCCGTCTCGCCGCCGCCAGCCATGTCGTTCGGATCGGTCCGGCGGAGAGCGAGGCGCGCGTTCGCGACGCTCGCCGCGAACGGCGCGAGATCGCGCGGCATGTATCCGGGCGTGTCGGCATTCGCGACGTTCCCGGCCAGCAGGCGCGATCGCGCGTCGATCCAGTCGAGCTTGCGCGCCGCGAGATCGAGAAAGTCGGGGGGATCGGCTGGCAACATCGGCTGATCTCCATCGTCGACCCCAGGATGATCTCCCTTCGTTACGATTTGCCTAACGACCGGCGCGACGCGTTCACGATCGATCAATCATGGCGTGCTCCAATGAGGCCGTCGCGATGATCGCGACCGAAGAACCGGCAAGAGGCCGTCCATGACGCTCGCTTCGACGCTTACGATCGGCGCGGCACTGCTCGCCGTGCTGCTGCTCGCCTGGGGTGCGGGACGCCTCGCGCGCGCCCTCGATCTCGTCTCCACCCGCGCTCGCCGCGCGTCCGGCGGTCGCCTGACGATCCGCACGAGCCTGCCCCTCGACCCGAAGAGGCGGCTCTATCTGCTCGCCTGCGACGATCGCGAGGCGCTGTTCATGGCCGGGCCGGGCGGCGACACGTTCCTCGGTTGGACAGGCGTCACCGCGCCGCGCGAGGGCTTCGGCCCATGACGAGACCGTCGCGCGTGCATCTCGCCTGCCTGCTCGCCGCCGCGCTGCTGCTGCCGAGCACCTGCGCGGCGCAATCGATCAGCCTCGATCTTGGTGGCGGGACCGCGTCCGGAATGACCGGGCACATCGTGCAACTCACCGCGTTGGTGACCGTGCTTTCCCTGGCGCCGAGCCTTCTCGTCACGGTCACGGCATTCACGCGCATCATCATCGTCCTGTCGCTGTTGCGGAGCGCGTTGGGCGCGCAGGGCACGCCGCCCAACCCCGTCCTGATCGGCCTCGCGCTGTTCCTTACGTTCTTCGTCATGGAGCCGACACTCGACCGATCCTGGGCGACCGGCATCGTGCCGATGATGCATGGAGAGATCGACCAGCTCGCCGGACTGACACGCGCCGCCGCCCCGTTCCACGACTTCATGTCGCACAACACGCGCCCGAGTGACTTGCAGCTGTTCCTCGACATCGGTCATCTGCCACCGCCGCGCACGCCGGTCGACACGCCCTGGCGCGCGCTCATGCCTGCCTTCCTGGTGGGTGAACTGCGGCGCGCGTTCGAGATGGGGTTCCTGATCTACTTGCCGTTCCTGGTGATCGACATCGTCGTCTCGAGTATCCTGATGAGCCTCGGCATGATGATGCTGACGCCGAGCAGCATCTCCCTTCCCTTCAAACTCATCTTCTTCGTGCTGGTGGACGGCTGGCACTTGGTCGCGGGAAGCCTGGTCGAGAGCTTCGGCGGAACCTGATGTGAGTGTCGCGACGTCCGAGGTAGCGGCCATCGTGAAGCCGCCCCGGCGACGAATGCTGGGGTTACCCTCGTCGCGCCGCCACGCCGCGACGGAACTCGGCTCGAGGTTGCATCGCGTAACCGATTGACCGCCACGCCGGGGGACGCGGTTCCTAGCGAGCTGGGCGGGTGGACTTGCGCACGGCGTCGCCGGAGCACGTGCCGGGTCCAAAAGCCGACTGGACGACATTCTGGCCGCGGAGCGCGGCCGGGCGACTTGGCTACTCGGCCCGTGAGCTCGACCGAGGCAGTTGAGCCGCGACGTAGGGCGGCAGCGCGAACGCCGCGACGTGCATCTCGGGAGACCAGTAGCGCGTGCGGTCGCCGATGCCGGATGCGGCGGCTCGGGCCCGAACCTGCTCGACATCACCGGTCAGGAGCTGTCCGCCCTTGCGCGCGATCCCGAGCGTCATGAAACCGCCGACATAGGTGGGTACGGCCGCGACGTAGGCGGAAACGAAAGGAAAATGACGAGCACGCCGCTCGCTCGTCTCCCGAAGCTCGTCGGCCTGCATGAATGGCACGCCACACTGATTGACCACCATGCCGTCGGGCCGCAGGACCCGGGCGCAGTTCCGATAGAACTCGTCGGTGAACAGAACCTCGCCGACACCGACCGGATCGGTGCTGTCGACGATGATCAGGTCGAACAAGGCATCCGCCGCCTCTGTCACGTATGCGATCCCGTCCCCGATGATCAGCTCCGCCCGCTCGTCGCCCCAGCAATCCCCCGAGATCGCCGGCATCAACTCGCGGCAGAGACGCACGACGTCGCCATCGATCTCGACCATCACCGCGCGCTCGACGCCGTCATGCTCGAGGACGCGACGGAGCACCCCGCCATCGCCTGCGCCGATGATCAACACGCAGCGAACGTGCCCGTGCGCCAGAATGGGGACGTGCGTCAGCATCTCCTGGTAGACGAACTCGTCGGCCTCGGTGATCTGGACGACCCCGTCGAGGAAAAGAACACGGCCGAACGACGCCGTCTCGACGATGCGGATATCCTGGAAGGCGGATCGGACATGCGCGAGTTCTCGCGTGACACGGAAGCGCTGACCCCAATCCGGGTAGAGCGTCTCGTTCGCCCAGTGTTCCGACGGGTCTACCTGCTGCATCGACATGCCCCGATCCCGCGAATAGGACGGCGGCCCGAGGGCCGCCGTCCGATCTCAGGCGACGCGTCCGCGACGCTGTTCGTCGACATCGATCCGCCCGGCCTGGAACGCCGCCTGCAGAACCGGGACCGACAACCGCGGGTCGCATTCACCGCACATGAACACGTCGATCGCGGCGAAATCCCGCTCCGGCCAAGTGTGGATCGAGATGTGGCTCTCGGCAAGGACGAGTACGCCCGAGACGCCACCGTTCGGTGTGAAGTGATGAAAATGCCCGTGCAGGATCGTCGCGCCGGCGATCGTCGCAGCCGCACGGAGCGCGGCGTCGACACGCGCGGGATCATCGAGATTTCTCGCATCCCACAGATCGATCAGGAGATGCGTGCCGGCGAACGTCATACCGTCGCGCTGGACGAAATAGTCGGTGCGTTCCTCTTCGGTCACCCGAGCGGGAGAAAACGTCTGGACATCGCTCGGAGTCTCCGAGACCATCCCCAGTCGAGCAAGTGCGTTCATCACGTACCCCCAAACCAGTAGACAGCCTGTAAGGCGCGAACGCCCCCTTGGGCCAAGGCGGCGTCAGATATGTCCTCGCGACCCTCGATGCAAGGCAAAAGGGGATCGCCGTCCCTTTTCCTCAGGTTCGACCGTCTCCGCTCGGGAGGGCAGCGGCCGTTGCGGCAGGCTGGTTCAGACGTGCCAGGCGTGTCAGCGCATCGCCGGTCGCGCTACCCTGCAGCATCGGTCCGAACGTCTTGACCAGCGTGGCGATTTCGGCGGCATCGCCGGCCTGCGACGCCGCCGCGGCCAACCGGAGCACGAGAGCGGGTTGCGGCTTGACAACGCCGCCGCTTGGTTGGGCCCCGAAGACGAGTTGCTTCAGGATCGTCTCGCAACCGACCCAGTCGCCTCCCTCGGCGAGAAGCGACGCCCGTTCGTCGAGAAGCGGCGGATCGCGACCCGCTCCGGTCGCCGCGAGCGCTCCAGCACGATCGCCGGATGCCTCAAGTAGTTTTGCCCGCAGGAGAGCGACGCGAGCGGCCGCCGACGCAGCCGTGCCGTCGGCATCCGCCTGCTCGAGCCCGCTCCGCGCCAGATCGGTGCGGCCTTCCTGAAGTCCCAACTCGGCTGTCCGGAGTTCGAGCGCGCCGCGCTGCACGCCGGCAGGCAGGCGGGACGCCGCCGTTCGCAGTACCACCGCAGCGCGATCCAGCAATCCGAGCGAGGCGAGCTTCTCCGCTTCCAGCGGCAGAACACGCGCCTCGAGCAATGGGTCAGCCCCGATCGTGTCCTTGTTGTCTTCAACGATCGCCACGAAATCGGTGGCCGGCAGCCTCGACGCGTCCTCCGCACTGCCGAGCCGGACCAGAGCGGCCGCGACCATCGCGTCAACCTCAGACTTCCGTTCGGGGGCCCGACGCACGAGGTCGTTCCAAAGTCGGAAAGCCTTCCTGATCTGCCCCGCGCGCGCTTGCAGCGCCGCCTCGGCGATCTCGGCATCGACGTCATGGCCGGTCAGACGCCAGTCGAGTTGGCGGGCATCCAGCATGTCGGCAGCCCTGGCCGGCGGCAGCGATCCATGCTCGGCGCCGATCAGGATGCTCTCACGCTCGGCATTGGCCATCACCAGGGGATCGAGGCTGCGCGAACGCGATGTCAGAATCTGGAGTGCGCGGCCGGTCTCACCCAGTCGATCGAGCGCGACCGCGTTGGCGAGGTCATCGTCACCGGAACTTGGCAGGGCGCCGACCGCCCGGAGATCGGCCGGCGTCCCGGACGCGAGCAGGATTTGAGCGGCTTGCCGGCCTGCTGCCTCGCGAAGAGGTCGTGGATACGCCGCGATCAACGGCATTTCGGCGCGTATCGTGGCTGCCGCCGTCCTGAGACCATCGACGCTCCGTGCACCGGCGTGCGCGAGCGGCGCGAGGGCTGACCAGAGGAGAACATCGTCGTCGGTTGGCAATGATCCAACAGGCGTTTGGGCGAACGTGGATGCGCCGGGATCAGCGACCGAGATGATCTCGCGCATCAGCGCGATCTTCGGGTCTTGGCTGCACCCAGGCTCGTCGGCACAAGCGGCATCGAGCACGCCCGTGGCTTCGCGTGCCAGGCCGAGCGCCAGCATGGTGCGGCCGACGGCCAGACGCGCCTCGTATCGACTGCGCGGCGGCGACGTGGAGGCGGCCTCAATGTCCGCGTCCAGCCGCCGAAGCAGACGTTCGCCCGTGTCCTGATCGAAGGGCACGAGAAGATTCCGTTGCGACCGAAGTGTCGAGACATCGAACGTCGTCGCGGCAAGGCGGAGTCCGGCCTGGAGGCCGCCTCCGAGTTGAAAGCCACCCACGGTGCGGTCTAGGACGAGTTGGTCGGACCACGCCTCCACGAAGACGCCTGTCTCGGATTGGTCGAGCTCGAACAGGGCCGAGCGTCGCGAGAGTGGCACCGAGGCCGCCGGATCACGCACCGTGCCGACGAGCAGCCTTGCGCCGGTCTCGGGATCCCGAACGACCACCACTCGTGACGGATGAGGCGTCACGAAACGCAGGCCGCCCCCCGCCGTCGTGACCGTCATGGCCATCGCGGGCGGAAGCCGAGGACGATCCGAAACAGACAGACGCCAACCATCGTCATCGCGTGTCAGAGCCGCGCTGACGTTGTTCGGAACGTCGAATGCGATGCAGGTCGACCCGGGATCCGTGACGACCGTCGCGTGGCTCACGCCCGGGAGAGCACTGGTGATGGCGGCATCGATCGTTCGGCTCTCGTCGAAGACGAGCAGAAGGCGAGATCCATGACGTCGCATCGCGACGCCCGCGGATCGCGAGAACGGCAGCGCTCCTAAGCGGCGTGACGGGTCGGGTTTGGAGACAACGGTCGTCGTTGGCCCGCCCGCTGCTTCGCCGGCCTTCCCGGCGGCATTGTCGACAGCGCCATTCGCGCCCGACGCCGGAGCGGGCGGGCGGACCGGCAGCTGCGCCGGAGGTTGCCGCAACGCTTGTTTCACCTCGCCTTCGACGGTCGCGAGAAAAGGTGCCGGAAGCCCGGGGATCAGATCTGACCCTGGCGGTCTCGTCCGATCGACAAGGCCCGGTGAAAGCGAGGATCTCGGGGAGATGGTCGCGGCGTTCGGCGTGGGAGATAGCAAGGGCCTGGGCTTCGGCACCGGGTCGGTCATGTCGACGATCATCCGATCACCGGCCCTGCCGCAATGGACCGCGGCTCCGGGCTGCAAAACAATCGTGATCGCATCGCGGCTGACGGAGATTGACTTCACGTTGCGAGCGCGTGGGACGTAGCCGGTCACTCGCAGGAGCCTGCTGGACTTCAGAACGACGGTGCCGTTTGTCGCGTCGGCCGTGATCGAAGTGGTTGGATCGGCGATCACGAGTTGTTCGTGGCCCCGGAACGGTCGTTCCGAAATCCGTGTCTGCGCCCACGCCGAGCCCGATGACAGGCAGGCAAGAACGACCGCGCCGCAACGCAGTCCCGACTCGAACGTCATCCCTGTTGACCGGAGGATGAGGCGTTCTGGGGCGGGTCGGGATCCTCCTCCTGGCGCTGCTGCGCCAGCATCTGGGTGGCAAGACGCGCACGCTCGGGCTGCATCGATGCGAGGATCAGAGCGGCCTTCCGATCATTCATCCGATCGAGCAGTGCCAGCAGCGTGCGCAATTCGAGAGCGTTGAAGATATTGGCGGCATCAGCCGGCCGCATGGCTTCGTATACTCTGACCAGTCCCGACCACGCCGCTTCGTTACGGCTGCGATGGACCGCCTCGAGCGAGGTGATGCGCTGCTGCAGGGCGTCGAGCTCGGTCATCCGGTGATCGATCTTCTCGGACGCCGCCGCCGCCGCCGCCTCTCTGGCCGAGAGCGACGCCTCCCGTCGCGCGAGTTCCTCGCGCTCCTGCTGGAGGTCGGCAAGTAGCGAGGCATCGCCGAGCGATGGATCGTGTGACGCGTCCGGGCCGGACGTGGCTGCGATGGCAGCTGTCTTAGTGGCGACGACCGGCGGCGTTTGGCTGGTCGTAGCACCGGCCGCTCCGGGAACGTTCTTGGTCGGCTCTCCGCCGTTCGGCGCCAGGCTCGGCGTTGCCGCCGCCGCCGTCGCGGTGATGAGGAAATAGCCGAGCGAGGCGGTCTTGACCCCGAGCAGGGCCGCGAGGACACCGATCGTCAGAGGAAGGAGCTTGCCGGAAGGGATCCGCATGACGCGCCCTCAATGACCGAGCCGGAGCGCGCGGATCAGATCTCGCTCCGCTTTGCTCCGTACGGACGCGTTGAGCTCGCCCGAGGGCGTTCTCATGACTTCGGCTGCGGGCCCGGTCGTTCCCGGGAACAAGCCCTGGACCTGCCGCGCCTCCACCACGTGACGTTCGAGCAGGTCGGCGAGCCTCTCGCCCCGCTCGGCCAGGAAGACGAGATCGTCCTTGAGGCCGTTGGCTCGTTCGACCTGACGGGTAATCTGCTTGCCCGAAATCTCGGCTGCGGCGCGAAGCCGTTCCGCTCCGTCCTCCGCCTGTCGCGTGCTCTCATCAAAGCCGGCAATCAGCCGCTCCAGCGTCGCCCTGTCGCGACGAAGCGTCATGATCGCTCGTTCGAGTCGGACGGCGTGGAAGAGCGTCGCCGACAAAAGCAGGACCAGGACCACCTCGAGCGCCCACTGCATGCCGGTCATTGGACGAGCAGTTCCTCAAAGAGGACGTTTGCGATCGAAGCGTTAGGCACGGCGACCGCCGCGCGCTGCAAGAGCGCTTCTCGCAGGAGATACGGACCCGTGTCGCTGCGCAGCTCCTCGGGCCGGACGGCCCTCAGATAGGTCGCCGCCATATCGACGATCCGAGGTATCGCGAGCCTGATCTTCGCGGCATCACCAGGTTGATCCGTCTCGATCTTGAATTGCAGCTTCGCGAAAGCGATCCGATGAGGGCCCGCGTCGAGGTTCGTCATGATTTCGGGCATCTCGACATAGACCGATGCCGGCATCGATCGCGCCGCCGCTGCTTGCGGGCCGTGATGAGGGCCGGTGTGACCGAGCGGAAGTAAGCCTAGCAGCCAAGCTGCTCCCGCAAGAAGACAGAACGCACCGACCCCGACGACCACGACCAATGTCTTCCGGCGTGACTTCGGCCGCTCGCCCTCGGTCTGCTCGCTTTCTGCCACGGCTGCAGACACTCCTGTCTCGTCGCCAATCGACAGGGAGACCATAGCGAGCACGGGTTAACAATCGCCGAACGTCATCGGTCGTCCATTAATCGATCTGCAATCTTTGTGGCGCAGTCTGCCCGGGACACGCAGATGGGCGAGACATGGAGAACCCCACCTACATCGCTCTGTCCAGGCTCATGGCGCAGCAGCGGACCATGGACGTGGTGGCGAACAACATCGCCAACAGCAACACGCCCGGCTTCAGGAGTGAGCACGTTCTCTTCAGCGACTGGCTTCTGCCAGCGCATGGGAGAGCGCTGGCCAGTGGCGAACCGACGATCGCCTTCTCGCAGGACCGCGCCACATGGCGCGATCAAACGCCGGGCGCGATCACACACACCGGCAATCCGCTGGACCTGGCGATCGGCGGTCAGGGCTTCTTCTCCGTCAGCACACCCTCAGGAGTCCGACTGACAAGGTCGGGACGTTTCACGCTTCAGAACGACGGATCGGTTGTCGACTCGAGCGGTCATGCCCTTCTCGACGACGGCGGATCACCGATCCTCCTCAACGGCGGCGGCGAGGTCTCAATCGCAGGAGATGGCACGATCAGCACGGCGACAGGTCGTGTCGCCAAAGTCGGCATCGTCGACGCAGCCGACCAGAACCGACTGACGCCGGAGGGAAATCATCTCTTCCGTGCGGACACATCGACCTCGACCGACCCGCGCCCGATGATTGTCCAAGGCGGTTTGGAGAGCAGCAACGTGTCTCCCATGCTCGAGATGACCAACATGATGCAGCTCGGGCGTGATTTCCAATTCATGTCGCAGTTCGTGCAGAGCGAGTCGGAACGGCAGCAGAACGCAATCGATAAGATCACGGCGGAACCGCAAGCCTGATACAGCCCGACTTGACAGCGACACACGGAGGATCTCTCGATGCGCTCTCTCGATATCGCCGCCACGGGCATGCAGGCCCAGCAAACCAACGTCGAGGTGATCTCGAACAACATCGCTAACATGACTACGACGGGTTTCAAACGTCGTCGAGCCGAGTTCCAGGATCTCATCTACCAAAACCTTCGTCGCGTCGGCTCGAGCAGTTCCGATGCCGGCACGGTCGTGCCGGCGGGTGCGCAGGTCGGCCTTGGCGTGAAAACGGCCGCGATCTATCGGATCAGCGAGCAAGGGAATCTTACGCAGACCAGCAACAGCCTCGACATGGCGATCCAGGGCGCCGGCTATTTCCAGGTTACCTTGCCGTCTGGCGATGTCGCCTACACGCGGGATGGGACATTCGGACTGGCCGCGAATGGGACGATCGTGACCGCCGATGGCTATGTCGTCGCACCGGGGATCGTCGTTCCGTCCAACGCGGCGAGCGTGACCGTGAACGCGGCCGGCCAAGTGCAAGCGACCGTTACGGGCCAGACGACACCACAGACGCTCGGTCAGCTGCAATTGGCCGTGTTTCCGAACGAGGCCGGACTCGATGCGCAAGGGGACAACCTGTTTGTGCAGACGGCCGCCTCCGGGTCGCCCGTGACAGGGACACCTGCATCGGTCGGGTTCGGAACTGTCGAACAAGGCTTCGTCGAAAGCTCAAACGTGAACGTCGTGTCCGAGATCACCGACCTAATTACCGCCCAGCGCGCTTACGAAATGAACAGCAAGGTGATCTCGTCGGCCGACGACATGCTGCAGACCCTGACCAACGTTCGATGAGCCGTGACGCCCGCCTCTGCGCGATGATGTGCGCGACTGCCGTCGTCCTCGCCTCGGCCGGCAAGGCGGCGGCCACGGCCCGGATACGGCCGGTATCCGAGATACACGGCAATCTGGTGCAACTCTCCGACCTATTTTCCGGCCTGGAGGGTGGTCAGGATTGCGCTCTCGGGCCAGGTCCTGGTCCCGGCTCCCGTCTCGTGATCGGAGGCGCGCAGTTGCAGGCGATCGCCGATCAGTTCGGCGTCGTCCTGAACGCACCGGTCGGCTCGACGAATGTCGTGCTCGAACGGCCGGGAACGCCGCTAGTCGAAGCGGACATCGTTCACGCGCTCGAAGTGTCGCTCACGCCGCTTGGCCTGCCCGCGGCGGCCGCGATCCAATTGACGGACTGGCACGGTACCGTTGTCGACCCGGGAAGCAAGTTCGAGATCAGCTCGCCAAGTTTCGATCCGAAGACCGGACATCTCTCCGCCGACATCGTCATCTCATACGCTGGCCTCGAGACGGCGCACGATCATGTGAACGGATCCGCTGCAACACTGGTCACGGTGCTCGTGGCGGACCGAAACATTCTGCCCGGCGATATCGTTCGGGGCTCCGACGTTGCCGAAGAGCGGCGTCCTGACGACGAGATTTCCGCCGCCGCTCACATCCAACGGTCGGACGTGGTCGGCCTCGAGGCGACGCGACCGCTCGTCAAGGGCGCCCTGATCGAGAGAGGCGCGTTGCGCCGACCCGATGCGGTCAAGCGAGGAGCAATGGTCACGCTCCGCCTTTCGGCGAACGGCATCGTGCTCACGGCCGAGGGGACATCTGTGGATCGAGGTGCCGTCGGGGATCAGGTTCGGGTCCTCAATCCGACATCCGGCGCGATCCTTTCCGGCACGATCACAGGACCCGACGAAGTCGCGATCGATCCTGCGACCGGACCGATCGTCGCGTCGGCCGCGACCCAGCTCAGTCTGGCGTCCGTCGGCCTGACACGCGCGCCCGGTCTCGTGCTGTCCCCGCCGAACGCGTTCGGAGCCTCGCCGTGAGACGGTTGGTGGTCCTGTTCTGCGCGTCCACGCTCGCCGGATGCGGCTCTCTCGAGCGCCTCTCCAATATCGGCCGCCCGCCACCGATGACCGCGATCACCGATCCGACGCGCGCGCCGAGCTATCGGCCGCTCACCGAACCGATGCCGCAGCCGGAACCGCCGCCGACAGACGCGGCAAGTCTCTGGCGGCAGGGCAGTCGCGCGTTCTTCAAGGACCAGCGGGCCGCGAACGTCGGCGACATCCTGACGATCCTGGTCAACATCACCGATGCGGCCGATGTCGAGAACGGGACGAACGCGACGAGAAGTGGGAACGAGAGCCTCGGCGTGCCGAACCTGTTCGGCCTGGAGTCAAAGGTAAAGCTGCTGTCGTCAGGCTCGCCCCTGGTGAGCACCACCAGCACGAACGGTAACACTTCGACAGGAGTCATCAAGCGGAACGAGACCGTGACCCTTCGTCTTGCCGGACTTGTCACCCAGGTGCTGCCGAACGGCAATCTTGTGGTGGTCGCGCGACAGGAGGTGCGGGTCAATAGCGAGCTCCGCGTCCTCGCCGTGAGCGGGATCGTTCGTCCGCAGGATATCGCGAGTGACAACACGGTCACGCATGATCGCTTGGCGGAAGCGCGGATCTCGTATGGGGGCGAAGGTCAGTTGACCGATCTGCAGACGCCTCGCTACGGCCAACAATTAATGGATATTCTGCTGCCGTTCTAAGCCGCTCGCGTGTTCACTCGTCGCGGTGGACGCGTTCCATCCGTTCGTGACGCTCCTGCGCCTCGATCGACAACGTGGCGATGGGACGCGCCTCGAGCCGCTTCAACCCGATCGGCTCGCCACTTTCTTCGCAGAACCCGTAGCTTCCGGTCTCCAGCCGAAGGAGAGCCTGGTTTATCTTGCTGATCAGTTTTCGCGCGCGGTCTCGGGTCCTGAGTTCAAGCGCCCGGTCGGTCTCGACACTGGCCCGATCCGTTATGTCGGCTTCGTGGATCCCGCCTTGCGACAGGCTTTCAAGCGTTCCGTCGGCTTCCTTGAGGAGGTCCGCCCGCCACCGGATCAACTTCTGTCGGAAGTACTCGGTCTGCCGGCCATTCATGAAATCTTCGTCTTCGGAAGGTCGATAGTCGGGAGGCAAGGTCAGCATCACTGGACCATCCACTTATCGGCCGCCCGGTCGAGCGGGACTGCCGGGCTTATAGCCACGGCGTGAAGGGTCGCCAAGCGTCAATCTGGAGGCCGATCCGCGACACGATATCAACGTCCGGCGCGGGCCAGCTCGACCCTCGCGCGCACCTCGACCTCGCGTCCGAGCGCGGCGAGAGCCGGGTCAGCCGCGACAGGCATCGCAACGAGTGCCTCGGATAGACGATCGAGAGCGTCGCCGCGGTCGCCGTCCCACAAGGTCGATCGCTGCAGGCGTGTCAGGAGCGCCAGGATCTCGGTCGAGCGCTTACGCGCGTGGCGGTCACGATGATCGCGCCTGTCGGCAATCGTCTCCGGCGACAGGCAAGCAGCAGGTGCAACGACCGGCGGCGCGCTTGGCTGTGGGATCTGCGACACCGCGGCCGAGGCGTCCATCGCGGCCGCGAACGATGCGCCGACGGTCGGCAGGGCAGGTCCCGAACGGCAACCGGTCGTCTCCACTGCGTCCCGTCCGACCATGATCCGCACGGCGACCTCCCTCTCGCGACCATCATCGCGAGCATTCAGAGAATGTTCGTCTCTTCGCGCCATCATGATCGGACAGATTGATTGACGATCGGCAAAGCCGGCATGATGCGCCTCTTCTTCCTCCTGACACGCTTCCTGCTCGCGTGCTCGCTGATGCTCGGCAGCGCGGCGCGCGCGAGCGGCATCAGGATCAAGGACATCGCCGATCTCGAAGGGGTGAGGAGCAATCCCGTGGTGGGCTATGGGCTGGTGGTCGGTCTGAACGGGACGGGGGACAAGCTCGACAACTCAGTGTTCACACGAGAGTCGCTGATCGGCATGTTGGAGCGTCTCGGCGTCAACACGCGCGATCAGGCCGCCAAGCTGGAGACAAAGGACGTGGCCGCCGTCATGGTGACGGCCGATCTCCCGCCTTTCGTACGCACCGGGAACCGGATCGATGTCGCGGTCTCGGCGATCGGCGACGCGACCGATCTCACGGGCGGAACGCTCCTGGTCACGCCGCTGCTCGCGGCGGACGGCGACGTCTACGCGGTCGCCCAAGGTGCGCTCGTCACCAATGCCTTTGCCGCGCGCGGCGCCGCCGCCTCGGTCACGCGCAACGTTCCGACGTCCGGACATATCGCCAACGGCGCGTCGGTCGAGCGCGAGGTCCGTTATACCCTGGCGGACCATCCAGAGCTTCATCTCTCGCTTCGGAACCCGGACCTGACCACGGCGCGGCGGATCGAGGCGGCGATCAACCACGCGCTGACCCAGGGGATCGCGCGCGCGACCGACCCGAGGACGGTGGAGCTCCACCTCGCCGGCTTCGACTCGATCGCGATGATCGCGGAAATCGAGGATCTCGTCGTGGACCCCGACACGCCCGCCGTCGTCGTCGTCGACGAGGCGAGCGGGACGATCGTGATGGGCGACAACGTCCGGATCAGCACGGTCGCGATCGCGCAGGGCAACCTCACGATCCGCGTCAGCGAGGATCCGGTCGTCTCGCAACCCGGCCCATTCTCCAACGGCCGCACGGCGGTCGTGCCGCGGACCGGCATCCAAGTCGACACCTCGTCCGGCAACAAGCTCGGCATCCTGCGGTCGAGCCCGACGCTCCGCGACCTCGTGGCCGGCCTCAACGCGCTCGGGGTCGGGCCGCGCGATCTCATCAGCATCCTGCAGTCGATCAAGGCCGCAGGAGCACTGCAGGCCGACCTGGAGGTTCGTTGACGATGAGGACCGATCCCGAACTCGCTTCCCAGAGCCTGCGCGACGACCCGCGGTCGGCCAGCGGCGCCGCCCGATCGGGGACGGCGAAAGACTTCGAGGCTATGGCTCTCGATCAGTTTCTGCAGCCGATGTTCTCCACCATCGACAGCGAGAACGATCCCTTCGGCGGCGGCGCCGCGGAGGCGACGCTGAAGCCGATGCTGATCACCGAATTCGCCAAGCTCATGGAGGCGCGCGGCGGGCTCGGCCTGTCCTCGGCGATCACGGACAAAATGGCGCAGCTTCAGGCGGCGGAGGAGCAAAAGCGATGAAAACGGCGGAGGCGTGCGTCGCGCATCTTATGGCGGTGCTGGCGTTGGAAAACGAAGCGCTCGCCCGGCTCGATCTGGAGACGGCCGCCGCGCTGTACCCCGAAAAAAAGCGTCTGGTCGACCTGGTTGAAGGTTTCGCCAAGTCCGGCGCGCTCCGCGAGGTCCCGAACACGCGGGAGACTGCCAATCGGCTGCAGGAGGCGGGGGCGGACAACCGGCGGGCCCTGGAGCGTGCGATGGCCGCGCAACGGATCGTCTTCGGGCTGATAGTCGACGCGGCGCGGCGAACCAGCGCCACCCCGACCGGGGTCTATGGGCGGACGGGGGCAACCACAGGCTCACGTCACGCCCTGGCGCTCACCGCCAGGGCGTGACAACGCTCATGCAGCGGTCCCAAGCGCCGGAGGACTGAACGATCGGACGCTCGCTCAATCCTCCGGAGAAGACGTGCCCTCATGGTCGCCGACCGCGTGCTCCTGTCCGTCCTGGTTCGACTCCGTCGTCGGTATCGTCTCGTCGACCGACGAGGCTGCGTCCTTTCGCCGACGCCTCGTCTTCGGCGCCGACGCGAGCTCGGCCGCGGCTTCCTTCCGCGCCGAAGCCCGGGGCGACGAACGCATGGTGCGCGAGGCTGCACGCTTCGACGTGGCGGTCATCTCGCCGGTCACGTCACTTGTCTCCGACCGCCGCGTGGTCGCGGACCCGGCCCTTCGGCGCGTCGCGACAACACCGGAATGCGTCGAGGCCGCGGTCGGCGCGTCCGTCCGCGATGACGCGCGGCGCGTGCTCGACGCGCGCTTGGTCGGGGCCGTGCTGCTCCGCGACGACGCCTTGCCCGTCGTGCGACCGGTCGTCTTGGCTGCTGTCGAGGCGCTGCGCCTCGTGCCCGTGCCGCTCCGCGCCGCGGTCGCTCGGCCGCTCGTCGCGGTCGCGCGCGTCCCAGCGGGACGGCCGCGTTTGGCAGGCGCGGTGCGACCGCGCGGCGTCGTCGCCTTCGCGGCCGAGCCCGCGCGACCGCGGGTGGTCGTCGACGCCGTCCTGGTCGCGCCGCGCGCGGCCGTCGCCTTGCCGCGCGTCGTGCCGGCGGTCGAACGCGTCGCGGCGCCGCGCGTCGACCGCGACGTCGTCGCCTTGGCGGCCGGTTTCGACGCGGCCCGCGTGCCGGCGGGCGTTGCGCGCGCCGTCTTGGTCGCCGCGGTCCGCGACGCCGCCCCGCGCGTCGACTTCGTCGCGGCAGCGCCGCGCGTGGACTTCGTCGCGGCAGCCCCGCGCGTGGACTTCGTCGCGGCAGCACCGCGCGTCGACTTCGTCGCGGCAGCGCCGCGCGTGGACTTCGTCGCGCCAGCGCCGCGCGTGGACTTCGTCGCGCCAGCGCCGCGCGTGGACTTCGTCACCGCCGCACCGCGCGTCGACTTCGTCGCGCCAGCGCCGCGCATCGATTTCGTCGCCGCCGCACCACGCGTGGCTTTCGCCGCCGCCGCGCCGCGCGTGGGGGTCGACGCGGTGCCGCGCGTCGACTTCGCGCCGGTCGCGCTGCGCGTGCCGCGCGTCCCGACCGTCGTCGAACGAGCGGTCCCGCTCCCCGCGCGTCCCGCGGCGGTGCGGCGACCGCCGCCGCGCAACGCCATCGGACGCGCCCGCTTCGGTTTATCGTTGTCCTCGGTGCTCATGCGATCGGCCTTCTTGTCTCGTGTTCCGGGGAGGAAAGCCTCCCGACTTCCGCCTGTTCTTTCTTGTCGACCGGCCTACGGACACCGGCTGATCGTCGGAGCGATGTGGGATCGCGCACTCGCGCGAATCGGCATCGCGGCTGACGCTTCTGCAATCCCAGACAAGGCAACACTCTGTCAACGGAAAGCACTCGTTACGCCGAAGTTGCGTGCCAAAACCAGCGTCGACGATCACAGAGTTACCCTGCGTCCGTCCAAGGACGTCCCAATCGCGCGGCGATCGAGGTGCGTCGGATCCAATCCCGCTCAGTCCACCGCGATGTTATCGAGCAGGCGGACACTCCCGAGCCGGGCGGCGGCGAGGATGCGAGCGCCGGCTACGCCCCGATCGATCCGGTCGAGCGACGCACCGTGGACGAGGTCGAGATAGTCGACCGCGAACCCGTCCGCCCGAAGCGACGCATCCCCCTGGCCGAGCGCGCGTGCGACTTGCGTGCCGTTCGCGATCGACGCGGCGACGGCCTTCAACGTCGCGAACAAACGCGGCGCGGCGATGCGCGCGCCGGCGTCGAGGAAGCGATTGCGCGACGACATCGCGAGCCCGTCCGGCTCGCGCACGGTCGGCAGCGCCCGGATGGCGACGGGCATCGCGAGATCGGCGACCAGGCGGCGGATCACCTGCAGTTGCTGCCAATCCTTCTCGCCGAACCAGGCCTCGTCCGGCCCGACGGCGCCGAGCAGGATCGAGACGACCGTCGCGACACCGTCGAAATGTCCCGGCCGGACCGCGCCCTCGAAGCCGAGCGCCGGTCCACCGACCGTCACCGACGTCGCATGATCGCCGGCGTAGACATCCTCCCGCGCGGGCGTCCAGACGAGATCGACGCCGACCTCGCTGAGCAATCCGAGATCGAGCGCGTGATCGACGGGGTAGCGCGCGTAGTCGGCCTCCTCGTCGAACTGGCGCGGGTTGACGAAGATCGAGACCGCGACCGCGTGGCCGCCCGCCGCGGCCGCCCGCACCAGTGCGAGATGGCCCGCGTGCAGCGCGCCCATCGTCGGCACGAGCGCGACCGTGCGCCCGGTCCCGCGCAAGCGGCGCAGATGGTCGCGGAGTTGGGTGCGTTGGACAGCGACGATCATCTTCGTTCATCCTCGGGACCGGCATGCCACGTCCACACCGACCGTCTCGATCGAGGGCGTGCGCCGAACGTTGGGGACGCCTTTCTATCCGATCGGCCGATGGGCCTCGATGGGACGCAGCCCCCGAGCGGGCCGTCGCCGGCCGAACGAGCCTGTCTGGCT
The DNA here is from genome assembly GCA_965199345.1 of Acetobacteraceae bacterium. GTDB lineage: Bacteria > Pseudomonadota > Alphaproteobacteria > Acetobacterales > Acetobacteraceae > CAXTPV01. Next base: position 665,650 of record CBDARA010000002.1, on the reverse strand, counting down.
CGGGATCGATCGGCCGCCGCGACGCCGCGGGCATGATCCGAGACGCGACGAGCCGGCGTCCCTTCCCTTGCGCCGCGGCGACTTGCGCCGCCGCCGCCGAACCATGACATAGGCTTGCGCAGGAGAACGACGTCCCGGACATGTCGCGACCGCCGACCGAGATCTGGCAGCCGAACCGTAAGCCAACGGCGTCGCCGCGTGTCGCGATGCCGGGCTGGCCCGCCACGCTTCGCCGCGGTCTCGGCGCGCGCTGCCCCGCGTGCGGTGTCGGACGCATCTTCACCGGCTATCTCACCGTCGTGCCGCGCTGCACATGCTGCGGCGCGCCGCTGGGCGAAGTGCCGTCGGACGACGCGCCACCCTGGGTGACGATGCTGATCGCGGGCCATCTCGTGCTCGGCCTCGCCGTCGCACTCGGGCGCGGCACCGCGCTCGGAACCGGCGCGTTGCTGGCGATCGTGCTGCCGACCGCGGTCGTCCTGTGTCTCGCGCTGCTGCGTCCCGTGAAGGGCGGCATCATCGGGATCCTGCTCAAGCTCGATGTCTGGCGCGACGGCGCGAGCGGCACGAGCTGACGCCGCGGCATACGCGCGCGCGGGACCGCTTGTCCGCCTGCCGACCGGAACACTGCCGCAACCGAACACCGACCCGCACGCTGACACGCGTGTGCGGCGACCAAGGATGACGGAGAGAGAATGAAGATCGACGGCACGCCCTATCGCAGCGTCTGGGTGGACGGCACCGATGGCTGGTCGGTGCGCATCTTCGACCAGACGAAGCTGCCGTGGTCGCTCGACATCCTCCGGCTCGACAGCGCCGACGCGGTCGCGCACGCGATCCGCACCATGCAGGTGCGCGGCGCGCCGTTGATCGGCGCCGTCGCCGCGTACGGTCTGGCGCTCGGCCTTCGCGCCGATCCCGGCACGGAGGCGATGGAACGCTGCGCCGCCACCCTGAACGCGACGCGTCCGACGGCGGTGAACCTGCGATGGGCGCTCGAACGCATGCTGATCCGACTGCGCAACACACGCGCCGACGGTCGCGTCGAAGCCGCCTACGACGAGGCCGCCCGCATCTGCGACGAGGATGCCGCGCAGAACGAGCGCATCGGCGAGCACGGTCTCGCGCTGATCGCCGACCGCGCCGGGACGGACGCGACGCGGCGTGTCAACGTGCTCACCCATTGCAACGCCGGCTGGATCGCGACCGTCGACTGGGGCACCGCGCTCGCGCCGATCTACAAGGCGCACGATGCCGGCATCGACGTGCATGTCTGGGTCGACGAGACGCGCCCCCGCAACCAGGGTGCCGCACTCACGGCCTGGGAGCTCGGGCGTCACGGCGTGCCGCATACGGTGATTTCGGACAATGCCGGCGGCCACCTGATGCAGCGAGGTGACGTCGATCTGGTGATCGTCGGCACCGATCGCGTGACCCGCACAGGCGACGTCGCGAACAAGATCGGCACCTATCTCAAGGCGCTCGCGGCGCAGGACAACGGCGTCCCGTTCTGGGTCGCGACGCCGTCGACGACCATCGATTGGCGCGTTTCGGACGGCGTGCGCGAGATCCCGATCGAGGAGCGCGCCGCCAGCGAGGTCACGATGGTGACCGGCCGCGCCCTCGACGGCACCGTGACGACGGTGCGCGTGGTGCCGACCGAGAGCGCGGCCGCGAACCCCGCCTTCGACGTCACGCCGTCGCGCCTGGTCTCCGGACTGATCACCGAGCGCGGCCGCTGCGACGCGACCGGCGAGGGTCTCGCCGCCTTGTTCCCCGTCGAGAGCCAGTCCTGATCCGTGCGGCGTCCCGCCGTCCGTCACGCGCTGTCGGTGCTGGCCGCGACCGCGCTCGCCGCCTGCGCCGCCGAGCCGGCCTCGGCACCGACCGCGTCGCCGGCACCGACGCCGGTCACGCAGACCCGCGCAGGACCTGGCCCTTACGGGATCGACGATCACGTGCCGGATTTCGCGCAGCGCAACTACGAACCGTTCGCGCGCGACGACGCGGTGGCGATCGCGCTCGACGAGTGGCGCCTGTTCGGCATGCCGGTCGACGACGACGCGCCGGACTCTCGGCCTGAGCCATCGACGACGCTGCTCAAGCCGGAGCGCCGGCCGGGACTTTGGGAACGGATCGGCGAATACTGGTGGATCGGCCAGGATCCCGACGAGCGCGAGACGTCCTGGACGGGAAAGCACAATGCCGAGGGCGGCGTGTTCGACTTCAACATCGACGGGCATTACGCCTGGTCGGCGGCCTTCATCTCCTACGTGTTGCGCGAGGCGGGCGCCGGCGCGCGCTTCCCCTATGCGCCAAACCACTCGACCTACATCAACGCGGCGGCGTCCGGTGCCGCGCCCGCGCTTCGCGCCTACGCGCCCGCCGACGTCGCGCCGGCACTCGGCGATCTGATCTGCGCCGGTCGCGGATCGGGCGCGCGCGTACGCTTCCGCGACCTGCCGACCTCCTACGGCTTTCCCGCCCATTGCGCGATCGTGGTCGCCCGCGTCCCCGGCCAGATCTCGGTGATCGGCGGCAATGTCGACGATGCGGTCACGCTCACGCACGTCCCGGTCGGCACCGACGGGCGTCTCGCGTCTCCGGACGGCACGATCATCGACACCCGCTACCCGTGGCTCTGCGTGCTGCAGGTGGGGTACGACACCGATGCCGAGGCGCCGTCGGACGGATGACCGGTTCCGTTCGACGACGCTCGCGGGCGCCCCGGCCCGTCCCTCAGCTCTGCCGCCAAGGCAGGCCGGCCGCCTTCCATCCCGCGATCGCGCCGCGATGATGCGAGGCGTCCCGCGGTCCCTCGAAGCCGTCGAAGATGTTGTGCACGCGCGCGAAGCCGGCGACGCGCGCCGTTTCGGCAGCCGCCATCGAACGCGAGCCGCTGCGACAGATGAAGTAGAGCGCGTGCGCCGGCGTCAGGCCCGCCGCCTGCAGCTCGCCGAGGAAGTCGCCGTTCAGCGCGCCCGACGGAAACTCCTGCCAGGCGGCGAGGATCACCCGCTTGCCGATCGGCTCCAGATCGGGAAGACCGACATAGGACCATTCGGCGGCAGTCCGCACGTCGACCAGCGCCGCGTCCTCGTCGCGCTCCAGCGCCGACCACGCATCGCGTGATGAGACGTTCCCGATCATCCGTCGTTCTCCCTGCTCCCGACCCGGAGGTTGCCTCGCCATGTCGAACACCGCAAACGGCGTCGGAGATCCGAAGAACGCCGACCGCGCCTTCGAGGCCGGCTGGGCCGATGCCGTCGTCGACATGACGGCGGCGATCGGCGGCACGCCGCTGATCCGCCTCAAGGCCGCCTCCGAGGCGACCGGCTGCACCATCCTCGGCAAGGCGGAGTTCATGAACCCCGGCGGCTCGGTCAAGGATCGCGCGGCGCTCGCGATGATCCTCGATGCCGAACGACGCGGCGCGCTGCGTCCGGGCGGCACGATCGTCGAAGGCACCGCCGGCAACACCGGCATCGGCCTCTGCCTCGTCGGCAATGCGCGCGGCTACCGCACGGTGATCGTGATGCCCGAGACGCAAAGCCAGGAAAAGATCGACACGCTCCGCACCATCGGCGCCGATCTCCGCCTCGTGCCGGCCAAGCCCTACGCCGATCCCGGCAATTACGTGCGCCACTCCGAACGCCTCGCGGGCGAGCTCGGCGCGTTCTGGGCCAATCAGTTCGACAATCGCGCGAACCGCGACGGCCACCGCGCCACCACGGGCGCCGAAATCTGGCGCCAGACCAACGGACGCGTCGATGCGTTCACCTGCGCCTGCGGCACCGGCGGCACGCTCGCCGGCGTCGGCGACGCGTTGAAGACGGCGGCCGAGGCGGCGGGACGGCACGTCGAGATCGTGCTCGCCGATCCCGACGGCTCGGCCCTCGCGCAATGGGTGTGGTCGGGCGAGCTCCGCGCCGAAGGCAACTCGATCACCGAAGGCATCGGCCAAGGCCGCGTCACCGGCAATCTCGAGGGCGCCCGCATCGACGCCGCCGAGCGGATCGGCGACCGCGAAGCGCTCGACATCGTCTTCGCGTTGCTGCGCGACGAGGGCCTCTCGCTCGGCGGCTCGAGCGGGATCAACGTCGCGTCGGCCATCCGAACCGCACGACGCCTCGGGCCCGGGCACACGATCGTCACCATCCTCTGCGACAGCGGCGCCCGCTACCAGTCGAAGCTGTTCAACCCCGCCTTTCTCCGCGAACGACATCTCCCGGTGCCGTCGTGGCTGGCGTGAGCGGCCGGAGGGAAGGAAGGCCAGGAGCTCTGCCCCTGGACCCCGGCCGGGACCCGTCGCGCTCGCCCGCCGGGCGCCCGTGGAGGCGGCGGCCTATGCAATCCATTCAGTTCAGGACACTCGTGGGATCAAGGAACGACTGCCCCTGGCGGGCCGCAGCGCACAAGCGCGGTGGAAGCATGCCGTCGGGCCCCTTTGCGCTCGCGCAAAGGGAACCCGGTCCAGGGCAAGTCCTGGCCTCACTCCTCCCCGGGCCCCCGCGTCGGCTCACGCACGAGCAGGAAAACCAGCGCGAGCGAGACGGCGCCGGCGCCGGCGAGCGAGAGAAAGGCCAGGCGCTCGGACAATTCGGCGACGTAGCCGCCGAACGTGGTGCTGACGGTGGCGCCGAGCCCCATGGCGAGGCCGAGGATCCCGAGGGCCAGGTTGAAGCGCCCGGTCGGGCGCGAGATGTCGGCCGCCATCAGCGGCAGCATGACGCCGAACACCGCGCTGCTGACGCCGTCGAGCGCCTGGACACCGACGATCAGATAGGGGTTCGCGGTCAGCGCGAACAGCAACCCGCGCACCGGCAGCGCCGCGAAACCGATCAGCAGCACCGGCCGGCGGCCGACGCGCTCGGCGGCGCGGCCGAGCGCCGGCGAGATCGCGGCGACCACGATCTGCGGCAGCACGACGCAGGCGCCGATCACCAGTTCGCCCGCCGAGCCGGCGACCCGCGTCACCTCGGTGGCGGCGAGCGGCAGCATCGCGGCGTTGGCGAGATGGTAGAACACCGCGCAGGCCGAGAAGCCCCAGAGATTGTGCTCGCGCAGCAGCGCGCGGACGCTGCCGTGCGGGGTCGTGCGGGCGTCGAGGTCCGTCGCGGCGGTCGCGGCCCCCGGTGTCGCCGCCGCGCGCGGCGCGGGCGTGATCCAGCTCAGCGCGAGCAGTCCGGGGGCGGCGAGCACCGAGGCGATCAGGAACACCGACCGCGATCCCAGCGCGTAGCCGGCGCCGGCCATCAGTGCCGCCGCGAGGCCGTTGCCGATCGACGCGAAACGGTAGTTGCGCCCGAAGCGCACGCCGAGCGCGCCCGCCGTCGCGCCGGCCATCGCCAGCGTGATCGCCGCGATCGCGGGGTTCAGCATGCAGGACGCGAAACCGTGCAGCACCTCGGCGAACGCCACCGGCGCCTGCTCGGGCAGCACCGCCAGCAACAGGCACGACGCGATGATCGCGATGATCGCGGCCGCCGCCGCCAGCCGCTTGTTGCGCAACCCGTCCACCAACGCGCCTGCCGGCACCTGGCTGACCATCGCGGCCGCCGTGCCGATCGACAGCGCGATGCCGATCTCGCCCTCGGTCCAGTGCTGGTCGGTCAGGTAAACGGCGACGAACGGGCCGAACGCCGTCTGCAGGTTGGCGACGAAGAAGTTGAGCAGGTCGAGCCCGAGGACCCGGCGGTCGCTCCTCACCCGCTTCCCCGCGCTCAGCGCGGCCGGACGCGTCGAGGCAGCGCGAGCGGCGGCGGCGGCGCCGCGACCGCCGGCAGCGTCGAAGGCGCGGTGTCGCGCGGCGCCGGCAGCGGCGCCGGCGCGAGGGCAATCTCCGGCGGTCCCGCCAGCGGTTCGGCCGGTCCGACCGCGATGATGGTCGGTCCGTTGCCGTCGAACGCCGGCGCCGATCGCACCTCGTCGAGCGTCATGTTGACCTTCACCGGCCCGGACGGATCGTGCTCGGAGAACGACACGTCGGCCCAGCCGACCGCGATCTTTCGCTGGCCGATGCCGAGGAAACCGCCGGCCTCGACCAGGACCGCCTCGGGGCGGCCGTCCGGGTCGACCAGCACGTCGATGATGTGGCCGATCGTCGCGTTGTCGCGGCCGGTCACACCGCGGTCCATCAGCCCGAACAAAGCGAGGCGCGCGGTCTGCACCGGTCGCGACGGCGCGGGCGCGGCGGGATGGCCGCCCGATGCCGGCACCGCCGTCACGTTCGCCGACGCGGTGAGGGCCGGCGGCGACGGCGCGACCGGAACCGCGTCGGGGGCGCCCTGCGGCGCGGCCAGCGGCGGCGGCGCGGCGGCGACCGGAACGGGGGGCGGACGGTTCGCCCGCCCCGGTCCGGCCGCCGCCAGGATCACGGTCGCGAGCAGCAGGGCGGGCGGGCGGGTCGACACGGCCGCATGGTGGTCGGCAGGGAAGACGCGCACAAGCCCGGGATGGCTCCGGCGAGCGGCGGCCCGCCGCAGCGCATCCCGCGCCGCATCTCGCGCGTTCCGACCCGTCGCCCGTGGAGGACATGATGAGCGAGACCGGACCGATCGTCGACGAGACGGACGCGGACGGCGTCGAAACCGAACCGCCCGTCGCCCTCGTCACCGGGGCCGCGCACGGCATCGGCCGGGCGATCGCGGCGCGGCTCGCCCGCGACGGCTGGAACACGCTGCTGCTGGATCGCGACGAGGAGGCGCTGCAGGACACCGCGCGCGCGCTCGGCGCCGGCGCCCACGCGATGGCGGTCGACCTCGCCGACGCCGACGCCGTCGAGCACGCGATGACCGCCGCCCGCGTGCATGTCCGACGCCTCGACGGGCTCGTCTGCAACGCCGGCATCATGGTGCGCAAGCCGATCGAGGCACTGTCGCTCGACGAGTTCCGTCACGTGCTCGCGGTCAACCTCACCGCGACCTTCCTGCTGGCCAAGCTCGCCAGCCCGCTGCTCCGCGCGAGCCGCGGCGCCATCGTCACGATCGCGTCGACCCGGGCGCGCATGTCCGAACCCGACACCGAAAGCTACGCCGCTTCGAAGGGGGGCCTGGTGGCGCTCACCCACGCGCTCGCCGTGAGCTTCGGGGCGGAGGTGCGGGTGAACGCGATCAGCCCCGGCTGGATCGACGTCGGTGACACGCCGCTCGGCGCCGAAGACCACGACCAGCACCCCGCCGGACGCGTGGGCACGCCCGACGACGTCGCCGCACTCGCCGCCTTCCTGCTCGGCCCCGACAGCGGCTTCATCACCGGCGCCGAATTCGTCGTCGACGGCGGCATGACCCGGAAGATGATCTACGCGCCGTGAGTGGAGAACATGGGCGGCAAGCCCAGGTGCTCTGCTCCCGGACCCCGGACCACGCCCGCAACGTAGTGCAACGACGCGACGCAAGGAGCTCGGAACGCGCTATTTTCCCGCCCATGGACAATGCACCCGTACCGCACATCCTGATCGTCGACGACGACCGCGAGATCCGCGAGTTGCTCGCGAAGTTCCTCGAGCGGAACCGGCTGCGCGTGAGCGTGGCCCGGGACGGTCGCGAGGCGCGGCGGATCTGGACCCAGGGCCATTACAGCCTGGTCGTGCTCGATCTGATGATGCCGGGCGAGAACGGGCTCGATCTGGCGCGCTGGTTCCGCGGCCAGACCGACGTGCCGATCGTGATGCTGACCGCGATGGGCGAGGAGACCGACCGCATCATCGGTCTCGAGCTCGGCGCCGACGACTACGTCGCCAAGCCGTTCAACCCGCGCGAGCTGCTGGCCCGGATCAGGGCGGTACTCCGGCGCGGCACGCGGGCGGAAGGGCCGGAGCCGGATCGCCGGCGCTACTGCTTCAGCGGCTGGGTGCTGGAGCCGGCCCGCCGCCGGCTGGTCAACCCGGAGGGTGCCGAGGTGGCGCTCACGGGCGGCGAGTACGACCTGCTGCTCGCCCTGCTGGAGCGGGCCAACCGGGTCCTCACGCGGGACATGCTGCTCGATCTGCTGCGCGGTCGTCAGGCCGGTCCGTTCGATCGCGCGATCGACGTCGCGATCTCGCGTCTGCGCCGCAAGCTCGAGGATGGCGGCCGCAACGCGCAGGTGATCAAGACGGTCCGCGGTGGCGGCTACGTGCTCGCGTCCGATGTCGATCGCGTGGCCTGACCCCATCCGCCGGGTCCGGCGGCTCGGGAGCATGGGGAAGAGACGGGCGGGCCCGGACGGACCGCGCCCGGCGACCAGCCTCGCCGCGCGCACCGCCTGGACGATGCTGCTGGTGCTCGGCGCGGTGCAGGCCGTGGCGCTCGGGGTGCACACGCGCGACCAGCGTCTCGCCTACCGGATCATCTCCGACCACTACCTCGGCCTGCGTGTCGTCAACGACTACCGCCAGGTGCTCGAGACACCGGTCGCGAGCCGGCCCGCCGAGATCAGGCGGCTGCTGCGGGGCACCGCCGGCCTGACCCTGATGACGATCGGTCCGGTCCCGGACCTCGCGGGTTCGCCGCCGCTTCCCGGCCGCATGCGCCACATCCTGCACTTCGCGCTCGATGGCGCGCCGCTGCCGCGCGATCGTCGCCCGACGGACGTGCTGATCGGCGGCGATCCGCAGACGCGCCATTTCGTGTTCACCATGGCGATGCCGGACGGCAGCGGCTGGCTGACGATCGCCATGCACATGCCGCCGCATCTGTTCGACGATCCGACCTTCCCGATCGCCTGGCTGTCGATGACCCTCACCGCCGCGGCGCTCACGGTCTGGGCGACGCGGCGCCTGACCGCGCCGGTGCGCACGCTCGCGCGGGCGGCCGAAGCGCTGGGGCGCGACGTCAACGCGCTTCCGCTGCCCGAGGACGGCCCGCTCGAGGTCGCGCTCGCGTCACGGGCGTTCAACCAGATGGCCGAGCGGATCCGCCGCTTCGTGTCCGACCGCACCTTCCTCGTCACCGCGATGGGGCACGATCTCCGCACGCCGATCACCCGGCTCAAGCTGCGCTGCGAGTTCATCGACGACGACGACATCCGCGCGCGCTGCCTCGCCGATCTCGACGAGCTCGATCGCATGATCTCGGCGACCCTCGCCTTCGGGCGCGACACCACGCGCGCGGAGCACGCGGGCCCGCTCGACCTCACCTCGCTCGTCCGCACCGTGCTCGACGATGCGCTCGACGCGCACCCGGAGGCGGCCGAGCGCATCGCGCTCGAGCCCGACGGCGACGAGCGCCTGGTCGTGCAGGGGCGCACGCTCGCGCTGAAGCGCTGCTTTGCGAACCTGGTCGGCAACGCGCTCGCCTATGGCGGCAACGTCCGGGTCTCGCTGTCGCGACCCGAGGAAGGCGCGGTGGTTCTCGTCGACGACGACGGTCCCGGCATTCCGGCGTCCGAGATCGAGCGCGTCTTCGAGCCGTTCCGCCGCCTCGAGACCAGCCGTTCGCGCGAGACCGGCGGATCGGGGCTCGGCCTCTCGATCGCCCGCGACATCGCGCGCGCGCATGGCGGCGAACTCACGCTCGCGAACAGGGTGGGAGGCGGGTTGCGGGCGCGGGTGGTGCTGCCGGCTTGAAGGTCTTCTTTTTCTGAAGAAAAAGAAGCAGAAAGACTTTCCCGGGTTGGCCCTGGGCGGTCCCTACGGATCGAGCCGACCGGAAGAAGTTCTTTGGTTCTTTCTTTCAAGAAAGAACACTTGCGAGGACGCATCGATGCTGAGACGGCTTTACGACCGGCTGCTCGCGCTCGCCGCCGGTCCGAACGCCGTGTGGTGGCTGTTCGCGGTGGCCTTCGCCGAGGCGAGCGTGTTCCCGGTGCCGCCGGACCTGCTGCTGATCCCGATGGTGGTCGCCGCACCCCGGCGCGCCTGGTCGCTCGCGCTCGTCTGCACCGCGGGATCGGTGCTCGGCGGCATTCTCGGCTGGGTGATCGGGGCGGAGCTGTTCGCGCGCGTCGCGCTGCCGATCGCGCGGATCTACGGCGCCGAACCGGCGCTGCTCCGTTTCGCCGCGCGGTTCCGCGAATACGGGCTCGCGGTCGTGCTCATCAAAGGGCTGACGCCGATCCCCTACAAGATCGTCAGCATCGCCGCGGGTGCGGCGCATTTCTCGCTGCCGCTGTTCATCGCCGCAAGCGCCGCCACGCGCGGCGTGCGCTTCTTCCTGATCGCGGCCCTGCTCCGGCGCTTCGGCGCACCGGTCCGCGACTTCGTCGAGCGCCGGCTCACGGCCGTGACGAGCCTGGTCGGGGTCGCCCTGGTGGCGGGCTTCGTCGCGGTGAAGTTCCTCTGAACCGGCCGCGCGACCGGCGCGGAACGACCATGCGAGGCGGCCGTTCCGCTCGCATCGCGGCGACGCCCGCGCGCGCCGGGATGGCTCGGCGAAGAGGGGAGACAGCGCCATGGCGGACGCCGACACGCTTCAGCTGATCGTCACCATCGACGCGGGATCCGCGCGCGACGCGGTGATCGAGGCGGCACGCCCCTGCGTCGCGGCGACGCGCCAGGAGGATGGCTGCATCGCGTATAATTTCTACGCCGACCGCGACGACGGCGGGCGCCTTTACGTGATCGAGACCTGGCGCGACGACGCGGCGCTCGACGCCCACATGCGGACGCCGCATTTCAACGCGTTCGCCAGCGCGCTCGCCGACCATGTACCGGGCGGGTTCGAGAAGAACGTCACGCTCCGGAAGGCGCACCAGGTCGCCGGCTGACCTGGCGGGGTCCGGAGGCCGGGCCCAAAGGCCGGTCCCGGAGGCCGGGCGCGCTACTGCCCCACCGGGCTCGCCGCGCGCCACCAGCTGCGGTCGAGCTCGGCCGACGCCGCCTCGGCACCGGCGAGCGTCGCGTAGATCCCGAAGCACGTCGCGCCGGAGCCGCTCATGCGCGCGAGCAGGCAGCCGCCCGTCCGCGCGAGCGCCTCCAGCACGTCGCCGATCACCGGTGCCGTCGCGCGCGCCGGCGCTTCGAGGTCGTTCCGGGTCAGCGCGCCGAGGTCGCGACAGAGCGAGCCGGCGTCGGACCACCCGTCGGGCAGCGACGCGGCCGGGCGGAACGCCTGCCCGCGCGCGGCGCGGAAGACGTCCGCGGTCGAGACCGCGACGCCCGGGTTGACGAGCAGCAGCGCGAACGCGGGGAGGCGCGGCGGCGGCAGCAGGATCTCGCCGATCCCCTGCATGCGCGCCGGCCGGCCGGCGAGGCAGACCGGCACGTCGGCGCCGAGACCCGGCGCGACCTCGGCGGCGCGCGACGGCGGGAGATCCCACGCGCGGGCGAGCAGGCGGAGCGTCGCCGCCGCATCCGCCGAGCCGCCGCCGATGCCGGACGCGATCGGGAGGTTCTTCTCGAGGCGCAGTCCCGGGAGATCCGGGCCGCGCCCGGACACGGCGGCGAGCGCGCGTGCCGCCCGCGTCACCAGATTGTCGCCGCCATCGGGCACGCCGCCCTCGGTCACGCCGGCGACCGGCGCCAGCGCCGCGCCGAACGGGCCGTCGATCGCGAGCCCCCGACGGTCCGCGAGCGTCACGCGATCGGAGCACGCGGGCGCGAACACGACGAGGCTGTCGAGCAGATGATAGCCGTCCGGACGGCGCCCGGTGAGGTGGAGGTGGAGGTTGACCTTCGCCGGCGCGGCTTCCGTCGCGGGACCGTTCACGGGCCGTGATGCCCGGCGACCGCCTCCGCGTCGGCCTGGCGCAGCCGCGCCTCGATGTGCGGCCGGTCGGTGTCGTCGGGCTTGAGGATCAGCGCCTGCTGCCACTGGTCGGCGGCTTCGGCGTGACGGCCCTCGCGCCAGTAGCCGACGCCGAGATGGTAGTTCACGGTCGGGTCGAGCGGCGTCATCTCGGCGGCCTGCTCGAGCGTGCGGACGCCGCCCGACACATCGTTCTGCTTGAGCATGATCCAGCCGAGACTGTCGAGGAAGGCCGGGTCCTTCGGCTTGGCGCGCAGCGCGCGCTCGACCAGGTCGCGTGCGCGCGCGAGGTCGGTGTCGTGCTCGGCGTAGGAATAGCCGAGATAGTTCAGCACGTAGGGCTGATCCGGCGAAAGCCGCAGCGCTTCGTCGAGATCGGCCTCGGCGCGCGGCCATTGGTGCGTGCGGTCGAGCACGACGGCGCGGTCGAAATTGAGCTGCCACGACCCGTCCTGCCCTTTCGGGGTGTCGGCGATGGCGTGATCGAAGGCGGCGACCGCTTCGGCGTCGTTCTTGTCGTCGCTCAGCAGCTCGCCGAGCTCGCGCCAGGGCTCGGCGACGCCCGGCGCGGCCTCCGTCAGCGAGACGAGGATGCTCCGCGCCCGCGCGCGGTCGCCGTTGGCGAGCGCGAGCTCGGCGACGCGAAGCTGCACCAGCGCGTCGAGCGGGTCGGCGGCGCGGACCGGCGCGAGCACCGCGAGGCCGGCCTCCGGCACGTGCAGCGACTGGTCGATGTCGCTCGCGAGCAGTCGGGCGGCGGTGTTGCCGGGGTCGAGATCGAGCGCGAAGCGCAGCATGAGGAGGGCGCCGGTGTCGGCATGCCCGCCGGTCGCGAGCAGGGACGCGACGGCGAGATAGCTGTCGGCCAGGCCGGCGCGGGCGTCGATCACCGGCGGCGTTTCGAGCGAGGCGTCGATCCCCGCTTCGGCCAGCGCGAGCGACGGGTTGGCGATGGCCAGCGCGTGCACGCTCGCCTCGGCTTGGCCAAGCCTGTCGTGACGGGCCGCGAAGCTCGCGAGGATGCGGATGGTGTCGAGCCCGAGCCCGTCCGAACCCGTCCGCACGATCCCGTAGGCGGCAGCGGCGTCGTCGGCCCGTCCGGCGAGCTCGTCGATCAGGCCGGCCTGCAGCGCGTAGAGCGCCGGCAGTCGGGGGCCGTTCAACAGCGGCGCGAGGTTGCCGAGCGCGAGGTCGGGATGGCCGGCGCCGAACTCCGACCAGGCGACCAGCATCGGACGCAGCACGTCGACCAGGCCGCCATCGGAGGTCGCCGACCCGAACGCGTGCGCGGCCTCGTCCCATTGGCCGCCGAGCGCCAGCGCGTTCGCCGCCAGCAGCGAGGCGGCGCCGTCATTGCCGAGACCGGTCGCGAGGCGTGCCGCTTCCGGCCGGCCGGCGAGCGCGGAGGCGAGGAACGCCTTCGCCTTGACGGCGCCGTTCCGCGGGTCGGCGGCGAGCGCCCGCAGCATGTGTTCGGCGGCGTAGTCGAAATCGTTGTTCTCGAGCGCCACGCTCGCCGACAGGTAGTCGCCGCCGGACGGCATCGCCGTGTTGGCGGCGCGCGAGGCCGCGGGCGCGGCGACGAGCGCGGCGGCGACGGCCCCGGGCAGGACGGCGCGAGCGGCACGGACGAGGTTCATGCCCGGACGCTACCAGGGCGGCGGCGCGAACTCCATCGACGGGCGCGGCGGTGGCCCCCCTGCGCGGATTGTGATGCGATGGCCTTCAGATGACCGATCACCCGGACGAGGCGGCCGCACTGCTCGACTTCCTCCGCCTGCAGATCGAGTGGGGCGCGGACGAGGCACTGCTGGACGAGCCCGTCGATCGTCGCGCTCCGACGGCGGCGGCGGCGCCGGCCGCCGCCGCCGATCGGCGTCCCGCCGGCGCCGATCGCGGCCATGCCCCGGTCGTCGCGGTCGAGCGCGCGAGGCCGCCGCCGCGGACGGTGCCCGAACCCGCGTTCCGGGGCGGTCACGGCGCGGCGGAGGCGGCGCGCCTCGCGGCCGCCGCGCCCGACCTCGTGGCGCTCGCGGCCGCGGTCGCCGGCTTCTCGCTCTCGTCGCTGCGGGACACCGCGGGCGCGCTCGCGTTCGCCGACGGGCCCGCCCGCGCACGCCTGATGGTGGTGGCCGATGCGCCGAGCGCCGCCGACGACGAGAGCGGCCGGCCGCTCAGCGGCCGCGAGGGCGACCTGCTCGACCGCATGCTGGGATCGATCGGCATCGCCCGCGCCGACACCAGGGTCGGCTGCCTGGTGCCTTGGCGGCCACCGGGCGACCGGCCGCCGACGGCAACCGAGATCGCGACGCTGCTGCCCTTCCTCGAGGCGCATCTCCGCCTCGCCTCGCCCGCCACGCTGTTGCTGCTGGGCACGGCGACGGCGCGGGCGGTCGCCGGCGCCAGCGGCACGATGCGGGCGCTCGCCGGTTCCTGGCACGAGGTGACGGTCGCGGGCGCCCCTGCCGCGATCCCGGCCCTGATCCTGCCACCGCCGGCGGCGCTGCTTCGCGAGCCCCGTCTGAAGCGGATCGCGTGGTCGGGCCTGCTCAGCCTCGCGGTGCGACTCGAGGCGATCGCCTGATCACGATCCCGTGTTTTTGCAGTGCGGTAAAGAACAGGATCGTTGCTCTAACCGTCCTTCCGTCACACGCCGGAAGACGGGAACTAAGTCGTTGATCCCCAGGGTTGTTACCGCTGACAGTCGGTGCCGGTTCGCGCCGCCCGGCTGCTGCGTTCGGATCGGGCTGTTCTTACGTTTCCCTCGGGCCGTCATGACGCCTGCTTGCGCTGGTGACCACAAGCCTAGTAGGCGCGCCGGCCATGAACCCATCCGGTCGATCCCGAGCTCGCCCGCGGCGTCACGCCGCGGCGGGCGCCGTCCTCGCCGGCGCGACGTTGCTCGGCGCGTTCGCCGCTTCGGCGTCGGCCGCGCCGCGCCGCGTCGGACAGGCCGACGAGGCCGGCTCGCCCAACGAGGAGCTCGCGTTCGCGATCCCGCGCGTGTCGCCGCCCGGCGGCCGCTGGGGCGGCGTCGGCCTGCCGCAGCCGCTGACCCCGGCCGACGCGGCGCGGATCCGGCGCATCTTCGCCATCCAGAACACGCCGAACGGCGGCCCGGAGGCCGACACGCTGCTCGCGGCGCTGGACGATCACACGCTGCTCGGCGACATCCTGGCCGACCGCTACCTGGCGCCGAGCGCGCGACCGACGGCGTCCGCCCTGTCCGACTGGCTGAAGCGGTTCGGCGACCAGCACGACGCGCCGCTGATCACCGCGGCGTTGCGCGGCCTGTCGCCGAAACGCGCCGCGGCGTTTCCGTCGGCGGCGGCAGCGACGGCGCTCGGCGACGATCTCGCGAGCAGCCCGACGCCCGAGGAAGAGGATCCCGCCGCCTCTGCCGGGCGGGCCCCCGCCGAGCTCGACGGTGCCGTGCGGACGCTCGCCGAGGCCGGCCGCGCCGACGCGGCGCTCCGCCTGATCGGCGCCACGCGCGGGATCTCCGCCATCGAGGGCGCCGTGCTGCGCGCGAACGTCGCGCGCGCGCTGTTCGCCGACGGCCGCGACCGCGAGGCGCTGCTGACCGCGCGCGACGCCGCGCGCCGCTCGGGCGACCGGGTCGGCGCCGCCTCCTTCGTCGCCGGCCTCGCGGCCTGGCGCCTCGGGCGCACCCGCGACGCCGCCGCCCTGTTCGAAACCGCGACACGCGCCGACCTGATCGCCGAGAGCGTCCGCGCCGGCGCCGCGTTCTGGGCCGCCCGCGCCCATCTCGCGCTCGGCGAGGTCGGCGGCTACCGGCCCTGGATGCTGCGCGCGTCCGCCTTCAAGCGCACCTTCTACGGGCTGCTCGCGTCGCGCCGCCTCGGCCTCGGCGGCTGGACGCCGGACATCGATCGGGTCGGCGACGAACAGCTCGGCGAAGCGGACGTCGAAGCGCTCGCGGCGCTGCCGGACGGAAGGCGCGCCTTCGCGCTGCTGCAGGTCGGCGAGCACGCGCGCGCCGAAGCGACGCTGCGCCATCTCTGGCCGACCGTGTCGGGCGACCGCGCGCTTTGCCGCTCGATCATGCTGGTCGCCGAGGCCGCGAACCTGCCCGACCTCGCCTCCGAGATCGCGTCGATCCTGCAGGAGGCGGACGGGCGTCCGCGCGACAGCGCGCGCTTCCCGGCGCCGCCGCTGCGGCCGCGCGGCGGCTTCACCACCGACCCGGCGCTGGTCTATGCGCTCACCCGCGTCGAAAGCGATTTCGACCCGCGCGCGGTGTCCGACGCCGGCGCGCACGGGCTGATGCAGCTCGAGCCGGTCACCGCCGACTACGTGATCGGCGCCACCAACCAGTTCGCCGCTTCGCCGTCGCGGCTGCAGAACGCCGCCGTCAACCTCGATCTCGGCCAACGCTATGTCGGCTACCTGGCCGCGAGCCCGCACGTGGAAGGCGACCTGATCCGCCTGCTCGCATCCTACAACGCGGGCCCGAACCGGCTCGCGGACTGGGCGGTGCCGGACGCCGGCACCGGCGACCCGCTGCTGTTCATGGAGGCGATCCCGGTCGCCGAAACACGCGACTTCGTGCACCGCTCGCTGACCTATCTCTGGATCTATGCCGCGCGGCTCGGATTGCCGGCGCCCTCGCTCGACGCGCTGGCCGCCGACATCTGGCCGAGCTACGCCCCGGAGGTCGCACTCGCGGGCGCGACGGTGACGGTGCACTGAGCGCCCGCCGCGCCTGAACCCGCTCACGGCGGTCTGCGTTCCGGGACCCCATGGACATCCTGCGCGAGCCCGACCCGGCGATCCGCGACCAGATCCTCGCGAAGCTGATCGACTTCAACCTGACGCGGGCGCCTGCGCGGAGGATGCCGCCGCTCGCCATCGTGCTGCGCGACCGCGCGGGAACGGTCACCGGCGGCCTCTGGGGGCGCCTGACCTATGACTGGATGTTCGTCGAGCTGCTGGTCGTGCCGGAAGCCGATCGCGGCCGCGGTCTCGGCCGGCGCATGATGGAGGCCGCCGAAGCGGTCGCGCGCGAGGAGAATTGCGCCGGGATCTGGCTCGATACCTACGACTTCCAGGCCGAAGGCTTCTACGCGAGGCTGGGCTACGCGCCGTTCGGC
This sequence comes from Acetobacteraceae bacterium, assembly GCA_965199345.1. Classification (GTDB taxonomy): domain Bacteria; phylum Pseudomonadota; class Alphaproteobacteria; order Acetobacterales; family Acetobacteraceae; genus CAXTPV01. The sequence goes on along the minus strand of CBDARA010000002.1, from coordinate 648,870 downwards.
GTGATCGAGGACCATCCACGCGGCGGCCGACGGGTGTTCCTGCAGAAGCGGCTGTAGCGCCCGGCGCGGCTCGAAGCCGATCGTGCCCTAGATCAACCTGAGCAGCGTCTCGAGTTCGTCGGCCTCCTCGGCGGGCTTGTCGGGGCGGAGCCGGGCGATGCGGGGAAAGCGGAGCGCGACGCCGGATTTGTGCCGCGCCGAGCGCTGCGCCGCGTCGAAGGCGACCTCGAGCACGAAGCCCGGCTCGACCTCGCGCACCGGGCCGAAGCGCGACACGGTGTGGTTCCGGATCCAGCGGTCGATCCGCACCAGCTCCTCGTCGGTGTAGCCGGAATAGGCCTTGCCGACCGGCACCAGCTCGCGCGCGCCGTCGGTGTTCTCGCGCCACAGGCCGAACGTGTAGTCGGAGTAGTACGAGCTTCGCCTGCCGCTGCCGCGCTGCGCGTACATCATCACCGCGTCGATCGTGAGCGGATCGCGCTTCCACTTCCACCAGAGCCCCTTCGGCCGGCCTGGCACGTAGGGCGCGTCGCGGCGCTTCAGCATCAGCCCCTCGATCGAGGCCGCGCGCGCGCCGCCGCGGATGGCGGCGAGTGCCTCGATCGTCTCGAACGGGATCATCTCGGACAGGTCCATCCGGGCGGGGCGCACGCGGTCGAACCACCGCTCGAGCCGGGCGCGCCTCGCGTCGAACGGCAGCGGCCGGAGATCGTCGCCCTCCTCGAACAGAATGTCGTAGAGCCGCACGCCGACGGGGTGCGTCGCCAGCATCCGCGCGCTCGGCTCCTTGCGGTTCAGCCGCTGCTGCAGGTCGGCGAACGGGGCGACGACGCCGTCCCGGATCACCAGCAGCTCGCCGTCGAGCACGGCGTCGAACCGCATCGCTTCCACGATCTCGGGAAAGGCGGCGCTGATGTCGTCGGCGCCGCGCGAGTAGAGCCGGGCGCCGGCCGGCGCGGACACGAGCTGGACCCGGATCCCGTCCCATTTCCACTCGGCGCGCAGCGTCGCGGGATCGAGCGCCGCCAGGTCCGGCGGCTCCAGGCCCTGCGCCAGCATCGGCGGCCGGAACACCGGCCGGTCAGCCGGGTCGGGCCGCGGCCCGCGCCCCTCGATCCAGTCGAACAGCGACGCGTAGGGCGGCGCGAGACCGTGCCAGACCTCCTCGATGTCGTCCGGCACCAGGGGTTCGCGCGACATCGCGGCGAGCGCGGTCTTGGCCAGACGCGCCGAGGCGCCGACGCGGAGCGCCCCGGTGATCAGCTTGAGGATCGCGTAGCGGACCGGCGGCTCGGCGCGATCCATCCAGGCCTCGACGATGTCGGGCAGCGAGGCCTTGGGCGTGGTCGCGAGCGCCTCGACCACGGCGGCGAGCGTCGGCGGTTCGGTGCCGGCGCCGGCACGCGACTGCCACATCAGGGACACGGTCTCGGCGAGGTCGCCGACGAAATCGTAGGACCAGCCGAACAGCACGGGGTCGAAGCGGCGTTCGGCGACGACCCGGATGATGCCTGGCTTGGCGAGGTCGAAGGCGAGCTCGCCGGTGAGCGCGGCCAAGCCCCAGCCGCGATCGGGATCGGGCTCGGTTTCGAAGAAGCGCTTGAGCAGCGCGGTCTTGGCGAGGCGTCCCGGCGTCAGGGTCAGTCGCTCGAGCAGCTCCGCGAACGCGATCATCGTCCTCCTTCCAGCCGGTCCAGCCGGTCCGGCCGCCGGCCGCGATCACAAGACGAACGGCCCCTCGATGTTCCCGACCGGCGCCGTGCGGATCGACCGGGACGCCGCCTCGGGTGGATGGCTCGGGCGGTTCGCGACGGCCGCCTCGCTCAGTCGCTTCCCGCCGGCGCGCCATAGGGCAGCGGCGGAGTTCCGGCCGACGCACCGCCGGGCGGCGCGTAGAGCGGTCGTGGGTAGCCCGACCCGGGAGAGCTCGGCGCGGGAGAGTTCGGGGCGGGATAGTTCGGCGCCGGATAGCTCGCCGCGGGATAGCTCGCCGCCGGGTAGCTCGCCGCCGGGTAGCTTGCGCCGGGTAGCTTGGCGCCGGATAGCCTGGCGGCGGATAGCTGGGCGCCGGGTAACCCGATGGCGGGTAGCTCGACTGCGGGTAGACCGCCCGAGGATAGCCCGTCGGCGCACCGTAGCCGGGCCCGCCGACATATCCCGGCGGCGGATAACCCGGCCCGCCATATCCCTGCGGCGGGCCACCATAGGCCGGACCCTGCGCGTCCAGCCCTGGCGGCAGGCCAGGGGCGCCCGCCGGCGGCTGGTCGAGCTGCGCCTGGTTCAGGCGCTCGACCGCGTCGTCGCCGGTGCCGTCCGGATAGGCGGGGTTGGGGATCCCCTGCCGGGGCGTCTGCCCCCGCGCGGCGGCGAGCGGCGCGCCGAGCACCAGCACCGCGAGCGCGAGCCCGATCGTCGAACGTCTCATGCGTCTTCTCCCTGTGCAGCCGGTGCGTCGGCCGCCGCCGGCACCGACGACGCCTCGTCGCGGGCCGGCGCGTCGGCCTCCTCGTCGTCGTCGTAGCCGATCAGCCGCAGCGCGCGGCCGCGGATGCCGCGCCCGTCGAGCGCGTGGATCAGCGCCTCCTCCCGCCCGTGCGTCACCCAGACCTCCGGCGCGCCGACCGCGTCGATCGTCGCGTTGAGCTCGTCCCAGTCCGCATGGTCGGAGATCACCAGCGGCAGCTCGACGCCGCGCACCCGGGCGCGCTGGCGGACGCGCATCCAACCCGACGCGAGACAGGTCACCGGCTCCGACAGCCGGCGCGCCCAGCGGTCCGCGATCGCCGACGGCGGCGCCAGCACGATCGCGCCGGCGAGCTCGGCCTTGTTCGCGACCGTCGCCGGCAGCAGCGTCCCGAGTGCCACACCCATCTCCTCGTAGGCGCGGCATACCGCGGCGAGCGCGCCATGGATGTAGATCGGCCGGTCGTAGCCGGCCTGCCGCAGCGTCGCGATCACCCGCTGCGTCTTGCCGAGCGCGTAGGCGCCGACGACGTGGGTGCGCTCCGGAAACAACGCCACGCTGTCGAGCAGGCGCGCGATCTCGCCGAGCGCCGGCGGGTGGCGGAACACCGGCAGCGCGAAGGTCGCCTCGGTCACGAACACGTCGCACGGCACCGGCTCGAAGGCCGCGCAGGTCGGATCCGGCACGCGCTTGTAGTCGCCGCTCACCACCGCCCGGCTGCCGCGCCATTCGAGCACCACCTGGGCGCTCCCGAGCACGTGGCCCGCCGGCACCACCCGGAGCGTGACGCCGCCGCCGAGCGCGAGCGTCTCACCCGCCGCCACCGCCTGCGTGCTGCCGGCGACCCGGTCGGCACCCATCCGCACCGCCATGATCCGCAGCGTCTCGGCCGTCGCCAGCACCGCGCCATGGCCCGGCCGCGCGTGATCGGCATGCGCGTGCGTGATGGCCGCCCGTGGCACCGGCCGCAGCGGATCGATGAACAGGTCGGCCGGCTCGCACCACAGCCCCTCGGGGCGGACGCGAAGCCAGGTCTCGGGATGCGGTGTCATCCGGCGGTCAACGCGCCGCGCGGCATATGGCTTGCTCAACCCGGACGCGTCGTTCCGGCGCGACGGGAAAGGACCCCCATGCAGGGCCTGGCAATCGCGGCGACAACCGCCCCGGCACCGTCGGCCGCGGCGCCCCAGGCCGCCAGCGGCAAGGGCGGCGTGACGTTCGGCGAGGTCCTGTCCTGCCTCAACCCCCTGCAATATCTGCCGGTGGTCGGCACGATCTACCGGGCCGTCACGGGCGACACGATCCCCGAACCGATCCGCGAGGCCGGGTCGCTGGTGGTGAGCGGCCTCACCGGCGGCCCGGTCGGCGTCGCGACCAGCCTCGGCATGGACCTCGCCGAACGGGCGCTCGGCATCGACACCGAGGCGATCGGCCAGCACGTCCTCGCCTTTCTCGGCATCGGTCACGGTGCACCTCACGCCGCCGCACCGGCCGCCGGCCCGCCGCCTGCCGCCCTCGCCACCGCCGCGGGGGCCGTCACCCCGTTCACCGCCGCCGAACTCGCCGCCGCCCCGGGCGGCAGCGCCGACGCCCTCAACGGCCTCGAACTCGGTCGCCTCGCCGCCGCGCAGGCGGCCTACGCCCGGGTGGCCTGACGGGGCGTTCCTGGTGGATGGCGAGGAAGGCCAGGGCAGAACCCTGCCCTTCCTCGCCAACCCATCACAGGAACTGCCCCCGCAGGAAGCCCAGCGCCGGCAGCGGCGTCCAGCTGCGGGGCAGGTCGGCGCGGCGGATCGGGGCGACGCTGTAGCGTGGCGCCGGCTCGCGGCTCGAGCGGAACAGCGACGCGTAGGCGCGGACCTGTTGTTCGCGCCAGCTCCTGTCGGCGAGTGCGGCCATGCGGCTGGTGTAGATTTCGGCGACCCGCTCGCGTTTGCCGATCGAGGCCATCACCGCCCACAGCGTGTCGTCGCCACCCTTGCGTTCGGGAAGCGAGACGATCTCGCTCAAATCGCGTCTCCGAAGACCTCGCCGATGCCGGCGTTGCCCTGGGCGCGGACCAGGTCGCGGGCGGACTTGCCCGAGTTGTCGCGCTGATCGGGATCGGCGCCGGCGCGGAGCAGGCGGCGGACCATCTCGGTGCGGCCGAACAGGGCCGCCATCATCAAGGCGGTCTGGCCGGCCTCGTTGGCGGCATCGACGACGGCGCCGCGCCCGATCAGGAGCTCGGCGGCGGCGAGATCGCCCTTGAAGGCGACACCCATCAGCGCGGTGCTGCCCTTGGCATCGCGCTGGTCCACGGGCGCGCCGCGATCGATCAGCAGCGCGCTCACCGCGCAGGAGCCGTGATAGGCGGCGACCACGAGCGCCGGGTAGTGCCGGTCATCGCGGAGATCGGGCGGCAGGCCGGCCTCGATCAGCCCGTCGACCAGGTCGACGCGGTCCAGCCGGGCGGCCTCGAAGAACATCGCCTCGAGCTGGGCCCGGCTGAACTGGGGGAGTGTCTCGTCCGGGGTGGCGGCCCCGTCAGACGCGTCGGCGACCGCATTCATGGGATCGGATGATGGTGGCGGGACGGGGTTCCTGGCAAGCGCGCCGCGCGCCGGCGGTCGCCTGAGGCGCGACCCTGTGCGGTTCGCTTGCAGAACGCTCCGCGCGGTGTCACCTCGGGCGCGTGACCGGAACACTTGCCGAACCGTTCGCGGGCTGGTTCGCCGAGCGGGGCTGGTCGCCGCGGGCGCACCAGCTCGACGTGCTCGAGGCGGCGCGGCGGGGCGAGAACGTGCTGCTGCTGGCGCCGACCGGCGGCGGCAAGACGCTCGCGGGCTTCCTGCCGACGCTCGCCGCGTTCGCCGCGGCGGCGCCGGATGCAGCGGCGCCGGATGCGGCGACGCCGGACGCGGCGGCCGGGATCCACACCGTCTACGTGAGCCCGCTGAAGGCGCTCGCGACCGACATCGCGCGCAACCTCACCGCGCCGATCCGCGACATGCACCTCGCCGTCACCGTCGAGACGCGCACCGGCGACACGCCGGCCGGCCGCCGCCAGCGCCAGCGGGAGCGTCCGCCCGACATCCTGCTCACCACCCCCGAGAGCCTCGTGCTGCTGCTGAGCCAGAAGGACGGCGCCGCGCTGTTCGCCGGGCTCCGGCGCGTGGTGATCGACGAGGTGCACGCGCTCGCCGGCACCAAGCGCGGCGACCAGCTGGCGCTCTGCCTCGCGCGCCTCGCGACGATCGCGCCCGAGGCGACGCGGATCGGCCTGTCGGCGACGGTCGCCCACCGCGCGCCGCTCGCCGCCTATGTCGGCGCGGGCGCGCCGTGCCGGGTGATCGAGGCGCCGCGCGGCGCGCCGCCCGCGCTCGAGTTGATGCTCGCCGACACGCATGTGCCGTGGGCGGGACGGATGGGCCTCGCGGCCGCGTCGGCGGTGATGCGGCGGATCCTCTCGGCCGGCACCACCATCGTGTTCGTCAACACACGCGCCCAGGGCGAGCTGCTGTTCAACGAGCTCTGGCGGATCAACGACGACACGCTGCCGATCGCGCTGCATCACGGCTCGCTCGACATCGCGCAGCGCCGCCGGGTCGAGGCCGCGATGGCGCGCAAGCCCGAGGATGGCGGCCTCCGCGCGGTGGTCGCGACCTCCTCGCTCGACCTCGGCATCGACTGGGGCGGCGTCGACCAGGTGGTGCAGGTCGGCGCGCCCAAGGGCGTGTCGCGCCTGCTGCAGCGGGTCGGGCGCGCCAACCACCGCATGGACGAGGCCTCCCGCGCGATCCTGGTGCCGGCGAACCGGTTCGAGGTGCTGGAATGCGAGGCGGCGATCGCCGGCGTCGCGCAATCCGACCTCGACGGCGATCCGCCGGCCGCGGGCGGCCTCGACGTGCTCGCCCAGCACCTGCTGCTGATGGCGGCGGGGACGCCGTTCCACCCGGACGCGATGTTCGACGAAGTGCGCCGCGCGCAACCCTACGCCGAACTGAGCCGGCGCGACTTCGACGACACGCTGGCCTTCGTCGAGAACGGCGGCTACGCGCTCGCCGCCTACGAGCGCTACCGCAAGCTGTTCCGCGACAGCGAGGGCTGCGTGCACGTGCGCTCGGCGAGGATCGCCGGCCTCGCGCGGATGAACGCCGGCACCATCGTCGAAGCGCCCGTGCTGGCGGTCCGGCTCGGCGGCGCGCGCGGGTTCCGGCTCGGCGAGATCGAGGAGGGCTTCGCCAACATGCTGCGGCCGGGCGACAATTTCCTGTTCGCGGGACGCCGGCTCCGCTTCGTCGGTTTGCGCGAGAACGTGGTCGAGGTCGCCGAGGGCGGCACCGGCGAGCCGGTGGTGCCGACCTATGCCGGCTCGCGCCTGCCGCTCACGACCTCGCTCGCGGCCCGGGTGCGCCACATGCTGCACGACGAGGCGTCCTGGGGCGCGTTCCCGGAACCCGTGCGGGAATGGCTGACGCTGCAGCGCGACCTGTCCCGCCTGCCCGAGCCGGACGGGCTGCTGGTCGAGATCTTCCCCCGCCACGGCATCCATTTCCTGGTCGCCTACGCGTTCGAGGGCCGCAACGCGCACCAGACCCTCGGCATGCTGCTGACGCGACGGCTCGCGCGCGACGGCGCCGTGCCGCTCGGCTTCGTCGCGACCGACTACGTGCTCGCCTGCTGGTGCGCGAACGCGCCGGGCGACGTCGACGCGCTGCTCGCCCCCGACATGATGGGCGACGACCTCGAGACCTGGATGGCGGAGAGCTCGATGCTCCGCCGCACCTTCCGCAACATCGCGGTGATCAGCGGCCTGGTCGAACGCCAGCAGCCCGGCGCCGACAAGAACAGGCGGCAGGTCACGGTCAACACCGACCTGATCTACGACGTGCTGCGCCGCCACCAGCCCGACCACGTGCTGCTGCGGGCGACCCGGCTCGAGGCCGCCGCCGGCCTCACCGACGTCGGGCGGCTCGCCGAGATGCTGACCCGCGTCGAAGGCCGCATCCGTTGCATGCGGCTCGACCGCTGCTCGCCGCTCGCGGTGCCGGTGATGCTCGACCTCGGGCGCGAGCACGTGCGCAACGCCGCCGACGAGGACGCGCTGCTGGCCGAAACCGAGGCGCTGCTCGACGAGGCGCTGCACGGGGTCGAGCCGACCACCGAGGAACTCGTGCTCGCGCCCGGCCACGCCCAGGAGCTCCGGCGCCTGAGCCGCACGGCCGGCGGTCGCGGGTCGCGGCGCGATCGTCCCGCCAAGCCCGGGCTGCTGCCGAGCTTCCGGCCGCCATCGGCCGGCCGGCGCCGCGGCGCGCCGGCGTGATCGCCGCCCCGCTGCACCTCGCCGGCGAGGCGCTGCTGCTCGACCCCTCGGGCGTGCTGGTCTGGCCGCGGGAAAACGTGATGGCGGTCGCCGACCTCCACCTCGAGAAGGGCAGCGCCGCGGCGCGGCGGGGCGCGCTGCTGCCGCCCTGGGACAGCCGCCTCACGCTCGAGAAACTCGCGCGCGCGGTGGGCCGCTACCGGCCCGCGACCCTGGTCGCGGTCGGCGACAGCTTCCACGACGACGACGGCCCGGCCCGGCTCGGCCGGCACGAGCGCGCCCGCCTGCTGCGGATCGCCGACGGCCGCCGGGTGGTCTGGGTCGCCGGCAACCACGATCCCCGCCCGCCACCCGAGGCGGTGCCGGGCGAGGCGGAACCGGAGTTCCGGATCGGTCCCTTCGTGTTCCGCCACCAGGGGCGCGCAGGCGGAGACGGCCACGCGCGCGAGGCCGAGATCTGCGGCCACCACCACCCGAAAGCCTCGGTCGCGACACGCGGCGGCGGCGTCAGCCGACCCTGCTTCGTCGCCTGCGCGAGCGGACACCGCCTGATGATGCCGGCGTTCGGCGCCTACACCGGCGGCCTCGACGTCACCAGCCCCGCGATCCGCTCGCTGTTCCCCCGCGGCGGCCGCGTGTTCCTGACCGGCGCCGAACGCCTGTTCTCGTTCGCGCTCGGGTGAGGTGGCGTTTGGGAGTATGGCCAGGGCTCTGCCCTGGACCCGCCAAGGGACAGTCGTCCCTTGGATCCCTCTCAGTTAAGGAAAACCCCGGGCCGCATACGTGCGGGCAGGCCTCGTCGGCCCGGGGTTTTCCTTAACTGACTGGATTGTCAAGGCCGCTGCCTTGACCGGGGTCCAGGGGCAGAGCCCCTGGCCTTCCTTCTCCCAAGCACACCTCGCCCGCACGCGACGCGCGTCGATCCCGGACCATGTTCTCGCGTTAGGGGCTGCCGGACGGAGAACGGATGATGACGCGAGCGGCGCAGAAGGAGGAGCGGTCGGAGACCACCATCATGTGGTTCCGGAACGATCTTCGCCTCGCCGACAACGCGGCGTTCGCGTCGGCGGCCGCGGATGGCGCGCGCGTGGTGCCGGTGTTCGTGTTCGACGGTGCGCTCGGCGGCGACTGGGCGCTGGGCGGCGCCTCGCGGTGGTGGCTGCATGGCAGTCTCGTCTCGCTCGCGGCGTCGTTCGAGGCGCTCGGCACGCGGCTGCTGCTGCGGCGGGGCGACGCGGCGTCGATCCTGCCGCAACTCGCGCGCGAGACCGGCGCGGTGGCGGTGCATTGCGGCCGCGCCCATGAGCCGGCGGTGCGTGCGCTCGACGAGCGGGTGGGCGCGGCGCTGCCGGAGGGATGTGCGCTCGTGCATCACCGCACGGCGACGCTCCGCGACTTCGAGGCGGTGCGGACCCAGTCGGGCGGCACCTACGGGATCTACACGCCCTATGCGCGTGCGGCGCGCGCGGTGGGCGTGCCCGACGCGCCGCGGCCGGCGCCGAAGCGTGTCGTCGACGGCACGTCGGGGATCGCGAGCGACCGGCTGGCCGACTGGGGCTTGCTGCCGACCCGGCCCGACTGGGCGGGCGGCCTTCGCGACACCTGGACGCCGGGCGAGGCGGGCGCGCATGCGCGGCTCGACCGGTTCGTCGCCCGCCATCTCGACCGCTATGCCGCCGAGCGCGACAGGCCGGGCAATGCCGACGGCACGTCGATGCTGTCGCCGCATCTGCACTGGGGCGAGATTTCGCCGAACCAGGCCTGGCAGGCGGCGTCGCGCGCGAAGGTCGCGGCCTCGACGCGGGAGAAGTTCGAGAACGAGCTGCTCTGGCACGATTTCGCCGCCTACACGCTGTGGCACGCGCCCGCGATGCCCGACGATGCGATGCGTCCGGCGATGGCGACGCTGGAATGGCGTCGCGACCGGGCGTTTCTCCGCGCCTGGCAGCGGGGCCAGACCGGTGTGCCGATCGTCGACGCCGGCATGCGCCAGCTTTGGCAAACCGGCTGGATGCACAACCGGGTGCGGATGATCACCGCGTCGTTCCTGGTCAAGCACGGATTGATCGACTGGCGCGATGGCGAGCGGTGGTTCCACGACACGCTGGTCGACGCCGATCTCGCGACCAACGCGATGAGCTGGCAGTGGATCGCGGGCTCGGGCACCGACAGCGCGCCGTTCTACCGCGTGTTCAACCCGGTGCTGCAGAGCCGCAAGTTCGATGGCGGCGGCGACTATATCCGGCGCTGGGTGCCGGAGATCGCGCGACTGCCCGACACCGACCTGCACGCGCCGTGGCTCGCGGCGCCGGAGGCGCTCCACGCGGCGTCGGTCGCGCTGGGGGGCGACTATCCGCGTCCGGTGGTCGATCTCGACGACGGGCGCGATCGCGCGCTCGCCGCCTATCGCCGGACCCGCGGCCGGGACGCGGCGTGAGCGGGGCGGAGCGCGCCGATCCGATCCCGCGCGCGGCACCGCTCCGGATCGTCGGCGACGTGCATGGCGACGTCGACGCGTTCGCCCACGCGATCGAGACCGACCGGTTCGTGATCCAGCTCGGCGATCTCACCGATCACGGTCCGGACAGCGCCGGCGTGCTCCGCCTCGCCTTCCGGATGCAGGACGAGGGCCGGGGCGTGTTCCTGCTCGGCAACCACGACCGCAAGCTCGGCCGCGCCTTGTCGGGTCGGCGCATGCGGCCGGATCCGGCGCTCGAGGCGACGCTGGCGCAGCTCGACGACGCGCTCCGCGAGCGCGCGCGCGCGGCGATCGCCCGGGCGCCGGCCTGGATCCGGCACGACGCCTTGTTCTTCGTCCATGGCGGGTTCCACACCGGCATGCTGAGCAGACCGCCGCCGGCGGGGCTCGACCGGGTCGACCACCTGCTGTCGCGCGCGCTGTTCGGCGAGGTCGCACCCGGGCTGCAGGACGACGGCTACCCGATCCGGAAGCTCGGCTGGATCGATCACATCCCGGGTTGGCTGACGGTCTACTGCGGCCACGACAGGAGGAGCCAGGACGGGCGGCCGGTCCGCTACACCGGGCGGCGCGGCGGCATCGCGGTGTTCGTCGACACCGGCGCGGGCAAGGGCGGCCACTTGTCCTGGATCGACCTTCCGGGCTCCACTCCGGCGGCATGAACGACGCATCGGACGACCGGCCCCGCACCGAACTGCTCCGCCTGCGGCAGAGCATCGACAACATCGATGCGGCGCTGATCCACATGCTGGCCGAGCGGTTCCGCTGCACCAAGGCGGTCGGCGTGCTGAAGGCGCGTCACGGCATGCCGCCCGCCGATCCCGCGCGCGAGGCCGAGCAGATCGCCCGCATGCGCCGGATCGCGGGAGAGGCACAGCTCGATCCGGATTTCGCCGCGAAATTCCTCGCCTTCGTGATCCGCGAGGTGATCCAGCATCACGAGCAGGCCGCGCGGGACACCGGTGCGCCCGTCGTGGCAGGATGACCCCATGCCCACACTGATCCTTCTGCGGCACGCGAAATCCGCCTGGGACGATCCGTCGCTGCCCGACCACCAGCGCCCGCTGAACGCGCGCGGCGAGCGTGCGGCGCGCGCGATGGGCGCGGCGTTCGCGTCGCTGTCGCTCGCGCCCGACCTCGCGCTGGTGAGTTCGGCGCGGCGGGCGCGGCAGACCGCGGACGCGCTCGGGCTCAACCCGGACGCGACCGAGATGCTGGTCGAGGACGGCCTCTACCTCGCCGACAGCGACGCGCTGCTGGCGCGGCTGCGGCAGCTCGGCGACGAGAGCAGCGTGCTGGTGGTCGGCCACAATCCCGGCCTCTACGAGCTCGCGCTCGATCTGGTCGGCGACGATCCGGCGGCGCGTCCGGAGCCGCCGGTGATGCGCCTGCTCGACGGCTATCCGACCGCCTCGCTCGCGATCTTCGAGGTGCCGGCGCCCTGGTCGTCGCTCGGCCGCGGCGCCGGACGGCTGGTCCGCTTTCAGCGCCCCGAGGATTTCGACCGGCTGGCGGCGACCGACGCGACCTGATGGACGCGGTCACGATCGAGCTCGCCCTGCCGCCGGACGCCGCGCCTCGTCTCGGGCGGCTGCCGGCGCTCGCCGGCCGCCGGATCGGCCGCGCGCGCCCGACGCCCGTCGAGATCGTGTGGTATGCGCCGCCCGCGCCGGATCTCGCGCTCTCGCGAGAGGGTGGCGCGTGGCGTCTCGCTCGCCCCCGCGCGCGATACGGACTGCCGGACGGCGAGACGCCGGTCGCCGAGGCGACGAGCCCGGAGGCGCTCGGGCACGGGGTCGACCCCGATCCACATCCCCATGCCGCGTTCTCCGGCCGCCGGCGCCGGATCACGCTCGCGCCGGCGGCGGGCGGCGCGCCGCTCGCGCTCACCGTGCTCGAGGGCGCGCTCCGCGACATCAGCCGCGCGCGGCCGCCGGTCTGCCGTGTCGCGATCGCGGGCGGGGCCGGCGACGCCGCGGCGCTGGCCCGCGCGCTGGTGACGGGCGCCGGCGCGACGCTGGCGTCGCGGTCGCTCGCCGCCGAGGCGCTGGCGCCCGATGCGGCCGGATCGCCTCCCGCGCTGCCGGAGCTGCGTCCCGAAACGCCGCTCGACGCGGTGCTGGCGGCGCTGTTCGGCACGCTCGGCGCGACGCTGCTCCACTGGGCCCCGCTCGCCGCCCGCGGCGAGGGTCCGCACCCGGTGCACCAGATGCGGGTGACGATCCGGCGGCTGCGTTCGGCGATGGTGCTGTTCCGCGACGCGATCGGCGGCGCCCTCGAGCGCGAGCGGGAGCTGTTGCGCGAACTCGCGGCGACGCTCGGCGGCGCGCGCGATTGGGACGTGTTCCTCGGCGAGACCGCGTCCGGCATCGCCGGCGCGCTGCCGGCGGGCGAGAGCCTAGACCGCCTGCTCGCCGATGCCGGCGCGGCGCGCGAGGCCGCCTACCGGTCGCTCCGGACCTCGCTCGCGTCCGAGCCGGTGCGGTCGCTGCTCGCCGATCTCGCGTTGCTGCCGCTCACCCGCCCCTGGCGGACCGAGGCGGCGGACGCCGGCGCCGAGGCCACCGGTAAGGGCGTCGGGGAGGCCGTCGGTGAGGCCGCTGGTGACCCCGAGGCCGTTGGCGCCGGGGTTCACGCCGCGACGCGGCGACCGGCGCCGCTCGACGTCACGCTCGCGGTCGTCGCGCCGCCGCTGGTCGCGCGCCGCTACAGGCGGCTCGTGCGCGGCCGCGGCGCGCTCTGCGATCTGCCGCCCGAGGCGCTGCACGACACCCGCAAGGCCGCGAAGAAGCTGCGCTACGCGCTCGAGTTCCTGCAGCCCGCGTTTCCGCGCGGCGAGTGCCGCCGCTTCGTCAAGCGCCTCGGCCGCGCGCAGGACGCGCTGGGCGCGATCAACGACACCGAAACGGGCGCCGCCCTGATGGCGCGCCTGCGCCAGGGCGGCCGGCACGGTCATGCCTCGGGCATCGTGATCGGCTGGCTCGCCGCGCACGGCGCCATGCGGCGCGAGACCCTGGCCGCCGACTGGGCGGAGATCCGCGACCAGGACCGGTTCTGGCGCGCGTGACGACGGGGCCGACCCCGCGAACCGACCGGCCGCGCGCGGGCGGCGGCTGTTGTCTCCCGACCCGGGCGGACTTTATCTAGTCGCGAACGAGGGGACGGAAGGACAAGACGTGGCTGACCGCGAAGCACAATCCGTCACCGTCACGCTCGACGGCACCAACCGGAGCGCGCAGCTGCCGGTGCGGTCGGGCGCGCTCGGCCCGGCGGTGGTCGATATCCGTCGCCTTTACCCGTCCCTCGGCCTGTTCACCTTCGATCCCGGCTACGGCGGCACGGCGTCGACCGAAAGCGCCATCACCTACATCGACGGCGACGAGGGCGTGCTGCTGCACGGCGGCTACCCGATCGAGCAGCTCGCCGAGCGCGCCTCCTTCCCCGAGGTCGCCTATCTGCTGCTGCACGGCGAGATGCCGGACCCGGCGGCGCGCGACGCCTTCGCCGCCGAGCTCAGCCGCAACGCCATGGTGCCGGAGGAGCTGAGGCACATCCTCGAAGGTTTCCGCAACGACGCGCACCCGATGGCGATGATCTGCGCCGGCGCCGCGGCGCTCGCCGGGTTCTACCATGCCGGTCTCGACCTTTCGGACGAGGCGCAGTGCCGGCTCGCGGCGGTGCGGCTGATCGCGAAGATCCCGACCATCGCGGCGTGGGCCTACAAGCACGTGGTCGGCGAGCGCTTCGTTTATCCGCGGAGCGACCTGCCGTTCGCGGCGAACTTCCTCCACATGCTGTTCGCGACGCCGCTCGAACCCTACGTGGTCAGCCCGGTGCTGCACCGTGCGATGGACCGGATCCTGATCCTGCACGCCGACCACGAGCAGAACGCATCGACCAGCACGGTGCGCATGGTCGGCTCGACGGGCGCCGATCCTTACGCGTCCATCACCGCGGGCATCGCCGCCCTGTGGGGGCCGGCGCATGGCGGCGCCAACGAGGCCGTGCTGAAGATGCTCGGCGAGATCGGCCGCAAGGAGAACATTCCGGACTTCATCGAGCGCGTGAAGGACAAGAACTCCGGCGTGCGGCTGATGGGGTTCGGGCATCGCGTCTACAAGAACTTCGACCCGCGCGCCCGCATCATGCAGGCGACCTGTCACGAGGTGCTGCAGGAACTCGGCATCGGCGACGATCCGCTGCTCGAGATGGCGATGGAACTCGAGCGCATCGCGATCGAGGACCCGTATTTCCGCGAGCGCAAGCTCTACCCGAACGTCGATTTCTATTCGGGCATCATCCTCAAGGCGATGGGTATCCCGACCAGCATGTTCACGGTGCTGTTCGCGGTCGCGCGTACGTCCGGCTGGGCGAGCCAGTGGCTCGAGATGAACCGCGACCCGCTGCTCCGCATCGGCCGCCCGCGCCAGGTCTACACCGGTCCCGCCAAGCGCGACCTCGACTAGAGCATTTCGATCAGACGAGGTCGTCTGATCGAAAGGAGATGCTCTCTGATCAACGAGGTGGAGCACTATTCCCGATCCAATTGGATCGGGAAGTGCTCGAAAGCCCGATCGGCTCGAGAGCCGACGAGCGCGTTCCATCGTCACGAGAAGAGGGCACTCTCCTGGCGGGGTCCCGGTCGACGCGCCGAACCGGCCCGCCGATCCGACGGAGCCTTGCCGGGCCGCCGGCGACCCGACGTCGGCTCAGTCGTCGGGGCACTCGCAGCCGGGCGACGGCTCGGGGCTCTGGCGCACGACGTGATGGTCGATCCATTCGGCCACCAGGCGACGCGCCTCGCTGAGCGACGCTTCGGGGTGGTGGATACGGTAAAGCGTCGTGCACGCGTGGAACGCCTGCACGTCCTCCGTCCCGACGGTGCGCAACTCGCGATAGGCGGTGACGACCGCCCGCTCGCAGCGTCGCCCGATCGCGCTGTCCCTGACCACTGGGCATCCCCCCCGGACAATCCGGTGAGGTGAAGTTACGACGTTTCGCCGAGCCGCGCCAATCATGCCGCGGCCGGTCGTCAGATGCCGAGCCGACGGCGCACGTTGATCGCCGCGTCGCCCGCCTCGTCGAGCGGCAGCCGGTCGCCCCACGGCGAAAGCGTGCCCGCGAAGGCGCGGACGCGCCGCTCGGCGATCAGCGTCGCGAGCAGGCGGCGGCCGGACCGGTCGAAATCGTCGAGCGGGTCGGCGTAGACCGGCGCGTCGACCGAGGCGGCCTCGCTGAGCGCGGTCGCCGACGCGCCGCCGACCAGCACCGCGTCCGCCGACCCCATGAAGCCGACGGTCGGATCCTCGCCCGGCTCGTCGGTGCGATACAGCACGTGCAGGCCGGGCGCGAGCGCGTGCTGCAACGCGCGCGCCGCCTCCGGCCCGCTGCCGCCGTCGATCGAGGCGAGCACCGATCCGCCGGCATTGCGCGCGATGGCGAGGCAGGCAGCGCCCATCCGGGCGACGCCGGACGGCGCCAATGGCCGGAAACCACCGCGCCGGATCACCAGCACCACGAAGGGGCGCGGCAGATGTTCGAGCCGCTCCGCCCAGCGGCGCTTCGCCGCCGCGAGCAGCGCCGGCGAGACCACGTGCAGCGGCCCGAGCACCGGGATCACGCGCGCCGATTCCGCCCGCCTGACCGCGGCGGTCCGCACCACCAGGTCGTGCGGCAGCAGCGGCACGAGGCCCGCGCCCACATGCACCAGCCGGCAGGTGAACCGGGTGCGGAGCAGCGCCGCCCGCCACGCGCCGGCGGCTCCCGACGACAGCACGATCGACGGGCCGGACGGGTCGTCCGGGGCGCCGTCGTCCATCTGCCGGAACGGCAGGTCGAGCCGTCCCGCGAGGGCCAGCACGCCCGACCGGCGCGCATCCCCCAGCACCCAGACGGGCGCGTGCGGCCGGGACAGCAGGGTCATCGCCATAGCGGCAATCTTGTTCTACTCACGGGACTTGTCACCGCCAGGACGGAGAAAGGAAGACCGATGTCGGAACCCGAGCGCTCGCGGACGGACCGGCCGGTGACCCGCACCGGCGTGCGCCCGACCGAGTGGGACCGCGACGCGGCGCTCACGACGGCGCGGATCCTGCTCGAGATCAAAGCCGTCAATTTCCGCCCCGAGGACCCATACACGCTCACCTCGGGGTGGAAGTCTCCCGTCTATATCGACTGCCGGCGCATCATTTTCTTCCCCCGCGCGCGACGGAAGATCATCGAGCTCGGCACCGAGAAGATCGGCCGCCATGTCGGCTACGAGCAGATCGAGGCCGTGGTCGGCGGCGAAACCGCCGGCATCCCGTTCGCGGCCTGGATGGCCGACCGCATGAACCTGCCGATGGCCTACGTGCGGAAGAAGCCGAAGGGTTTCGGCCGCAACGCGCTGATCGAGGGCGCGGTGCCCGAGAACATGCGCACGCTGCTGGTGGAAGACCTCACCACCGACGGCGCGTCGAAGCTGCAGTTCGCACGCGCGCTGCGCGACGCCGGCGCGCTGATCAACCACGCGCTCGTCGTGTTTTTCTACGGCGTGTTCCCCGGCGCGCTCGCGACGCTGGAAGCGATGGACATCACGTTGCACACCCTCGCGACCTGGTGGGACGTGCTCGAGGCCTGCAACGAGCGCCCGTATTTCAGCGAGGACGCCATGGCCGAGGTTCGCCGCTTCCTCGAAAATCCGGTCGCCTGGTCGGGCCGCCACGGCGGCGTCGCGAGCGCCGAGGCGGCGCAGGACTACAAGGCGCTGCAGCTCGGCGGCAAGGATCCGGGCGACACCGACGGCTGACCGGATGGAACACCGATCCCCCGGCCGGCGTCAGGTCGTGGCGCTCGACAGCGGCATCGGCGGCTTCGGCATCGCGTCGGCGATCCGCCGTGCGGTGCCCGAGGCTGCGGTCGCGTTCGTCGCCGACCACGCCTTCTTCCCCTATGGCGAGAAACCGGCCGCCGCCCTCGTCGCCCGCCTCGAGGGACTGGTGGGCTCGCTCCGCGCCCGGCTCCGGCCGGAGGTGGTGGTGATCGCCTGCAACACGGCGAGCACGATCGCGCTCGCGCCGCTCCGCGCGCGCTTTCCCGACACCGAATTCGTCGGCTGCGTGCCGCCGGTGAAATGGGCGGCGGCGCTCAGCCGGACGCGGGTGATCGGGCTGCTCGCGACCGAGGCGACGGTCGGGCGCGACTACGTCCGCGATCTCCGCGAGCGTTTCGCGCCCGATTGCCGGCTGCTCGCGCACGGCGCGCGCCACCTCGCCGGCCTCGCCGAGGCACGCTTCGTGGGCGTCCGGCCGCCGCCCGGCGCCGTCGGGGCGGAGCTCGAGCGGCTGTTCGCGCAACCGGGCGGCGAGCTGATCGACACCGTCTGCCTCGGCTGCACCCACTACGCCCTGCTCTTGCCGGAGCTCCGCGACGCGGCGCCGCGCGCGGTCGACTGGCTCGATCCGGCGGACGCGGTCGCCCGCCGGACCGCGTCCGTGCTCGACCACCGCGCCGCGTCCGGACACGCCACCGCCGGCCCGGCCGAGTTCCTCGACGGCGCCTTCACCACGCGCTGGCCGGACGCGCGCGAGGCGTTCGTGCGCGCCTGCCGCGCGCAGGGGTTCGACGCGATCGGTGTCTGGGATGCGTGACGGGACGCGCGAACCGGACGGGCTCGGATCGCCGGGCCGCGCGCCCGCGCGCCCGCGTGCGGCGCCGTCTCGGAGCGCGATGGACGACCCGGACCCGGATGGCGCGCACGCCCGCACGCGCGTGAGGAGGGGCGCCGTCGCCTTCGCGCTGGTCGGCCTCGCGCTGCTGACGGCGGCCGTGCTGTGGCTGGGCGCCGGGCGGATCTGGCACGCGATCAGCACGGCCGGCTGGGCCGGCTTCGGCGTGCTGCTCGCCTGGCAGCTCGTGCTGTCGGTCGTGCTCGGCGCTGCCTGGCGCGTGGTCTGCCCCGGGGCCTCGCTTCCTGCCACGATCTGGGGCCGCCTCGTGCGCGAGGGCGCCACCAACGCGCTGCCGCTGTCGGAAGTGGGCGGCCTCGTGTTCGGCGCCCGCGCGCTGGTGCTGACCGGCGTGCCGTGGGCACGGGCGGCGTCCTCCTCGGCCGTCGACATCGCCGCGGAGGCCATCGCCGAGGTGCCGTTCGTCGCCTTCGGCGTGCTCGCGCTGCTCTGGCGGCGGCCCGGCTCGACGCTGGTCTGGCCGCTGATCGCCGGGCTCTGCCTCGCGATCGCGGCCTGCGTGACGCTGCTCGTGCTCGCCCGCACCGGCGCGCTGCGACGGGTCGCGTCGCGCCTCGCGCGCGGCCATTTCCCGAACATCGCCGATGACATCGAGGCGCTCGGCGACGATGCCGACCGCATCTTCGGCCAGCCCTGGCGGGTCGCCGCGGCCGCCTCCCTGCATCTCGTCGCCTGGTTCGGCGGCGGCGTCTCGGTGCTGATCGCCTATCGCGCGATCGGCCAGCCGATCGGCGTGATCGACGCCATGGCGATCGAGGCCATGCTGAGCGGCGCGCTCGGGATCGCCTTCCTGATCCCGGCGGGCCTCGGCGTGCAGGAGCTGTCCTATGTCGGCATCGGCGCGCTGTTCGGCATGCCGCCCAACGCATCCCTGGCATTGTCGCTGCTGCGCCGGGCGCGCGACCTCGTGCTCGGGCTGCCGGCGGTGCTCGGGTGGCAGGCACTCGAGGCGCGGCGGCTGGCACGGCCAGGGGCAACGCCCCTCGACCCCGCCGAGGGCCCGAGACCGTTGGATCCCTTGCGTCGAGGATAGGCCGGAACCGGAGGCAGAGCCCCCGGCGTCAGTGCGCCCGGCTCACCGCATAGTCCGCGACCGCCTCCAGCCGCCGCCGCATGTCGCCCGGCGGGAACACGGCGAGAGCCGATTTCGCCGAAGCGGCGAAATGCCGCGCGCGCGCGAGCGTCGCCGCGATCGCACCGCGATCGTCGATCAGGCGGAGCGCGTCGGCGAGGTCGCCGTCCCGCGTGTCGCTCCGCTCGATGGTCCGACGCCAGAACGCGCGCTCGCCCTCGTCGCCGGCCGCGAACGCCGCGAGGACGGGAAGCGTGATCTTGCCCTCGCGGAAATCGTCGCCGACCGACTTGCCGAGCGCCTCGGTGTCGGAGGCGTAGTCGAGCGCGTCGTCGGCGAGCTGGAACGCCATGCCGAGATCGGTGCCGTAGCGGTCGAGGGCCGCCTCCTCGGCCTCCGGCCGGTCGGCGATCACCGCGCCGATCCGGCACGACGCCGCGAACAGCGCCGCCGTCTTGCCGTGGATCACCTCGAGGTAGCGGTCGACCGGCGTCGAGAGATCGTTCTGCGTCACCATCTGCAGCACCTCGCCCTCCGAGATGGTGGCGGACGCGTTCGACAGGATCGCCAGCACGCGGAGCGAACCGTCGTCGGTCATCAGCTGGAAGGCGCGTGCGAACAGGAAGTCGCCGACCAGCACGGACGCCTTGTTGCCGAACACCGCGTTGGCGCTCGCGAGGCCGCGGCGCAACTCGCTCTCGTCGACGACGTCGTCGTGCAGCAACGTCGCCGTGTGGATAAACTCGACGCAGGCGGCGAGCTCCACGTGCCGGCGTCCCTCCGGGAAGGCCGGGTAGCCGCACAGGCGGGCGGAGGCGAGCGTGAGGACGGGACGGATCCGTTTGCCACCGGCGGCCACGATATGGGCGGCGAGCTGCGGGATCAGCGCCACCGGACTGTCCATGCGCGCGACGATGGAGCGGTTGGTGGCTTCGAGATCCGCGCGGACCAGCGCCGTGAGCGCGGTCAGCGCATCCGGCATCGCGTCGTGGCCGGAGGCAGGTGCCGATCGCCCCTCCCGTGTCCGCGCGTCCGACGCGAGATCAGTCAGGCCGGCGGCCACATGAGCACTCCCATTCCGTGCCCGCCCGAAAACGGCGCTCCGGACCATATCGGCGGGGCAGAAACAGGGTCAAGGCAAGCGGGCGCCACCGCTCGCGCCGCGACACTGCTCGGCGGCCGCGTCGCCTACGGCCAGAGCGCGGCCGGTCATCGCTCCGGGATCGAGCCGGTGCTGCTCGCCGCCGCCGTGCCGGCGCGCGCCGGCGAACACGTGCTGGAAGGCGGCGCCGGCGCCGGCGCCGGCCTGCTCTGCCTGCTCGTTCGGGTCGCGGGCACGCGCGCGACCGGCGTCGATGCCGACCCGGTCGCGGTTCGGCTGGCGCGGCGGAACATCGAGGCGAACGGGCTGGCCGACCGCGCCGCCATGGCGCACGCCGTGCTGCCCGCGCTCCCCGACGCGCCGCGCGCGGTCGATCACGCGTTCGCCAACCCGCCCTGGTTCGATCCCGCCTCGACACCGTCGCCGGACCCCGGCCGCCGGCGCGCGCGCGTGCTCCCCGACGGCGCGCTGCCGCTCTGGTGCGGCGCGCTCGGCGCGCGCGTCCGCACCGGCGGCACGCTCACGATCGTCGTGCCGGCGTCGCGGCATCAGGACGCCTCGGCCGCGATCGCCGGCGCAGGCTTCGGCGCGATCGTGCTGCTGCCGCTCTGGCCGAAGGCGGGCCGGGCGGCGAAACTGCTGATCCTTCGCGGCCGCAAGGGCGCCCGCGGCGGCGGCCGCGTCGCGCCGGGCCTGCTGCTGCACGGGCATGACGGATGCTACACCGAGGCCGCAGAAGCGGTGCTGCGGCACGGAAGCCGCTTCCCCGACGGAGAGTGAGATGGACCACAGGCTCGCGATCACCCGCGACTTCGCGCTCTGCATGTCGCTCGCCGGACGGCCGGGCCATTTCGGCACCCGCTTCCAGAACTACCTCTACGCGGCACTCGACCTGCCCTTCGTCTACAAGGCCTTCACGACGACCGACATCGAGGCCGCGATCGGCGGCATCCGCGCGCTCGGCATCCGCGGCTCGGCGATCTCGATGCCGTTCAAGGAAGCCTGCATCCCGTTCGTCGACGCGCTCACCCCGTCCGCCGCGGCGATCGGCTCGGTCAACACGATCGTCAACGACGACGGCATGCTGGTCGCCTCCAACACCGACTACATCGCGGTCGCCTCGCTGCTGGCCCGCGAGGCCGTGCCGACCGACGCCGGCTTCACGCTTCGCGGCAGCGGCGGCATGGCCAAGGCGGTCGCCGCCGCCCTCCGCGACGGCGGCTACGCCAACGGCACCATCGTGAGCCGCAACGAACGCACCGGCCGCGCCCTCGCCGCCTCGCTCGGCTTCGCCTACGCCGCCGACGTCACGCCCGGCGCGGCCCTGCTGATCAACGCGACGCCGCTCGGCATGGCCGACGGCCCGGACACCGAGACGCTCGCCTTCGACGACGAGGCGATCGACGCCGCCACGGTCGTCTTCGACGTCGTCGCCCGCCCCGCCGACACCATCCTCCTCCGCGCCGCCCGCGACCGCGGCAAACGCGTGATCACCGGCCACGACGTCCTGGTGCTGCAGGGTGTCGAGCAGTTCGTCCTCTACACCGGCCACCGCCCCGAACCCGCCCTGGTCGAAGCGGCGGCGGCCTTCGCGGCCGGCTAGAGCACTTCCTGATCCGATCGGATCGGGAGTAGTGCTCTACCTTATTGATAGGAGGGCAATTTCTTTCGATCGGACGACTCCGTCTGATCGAAAGATGCTCTGGAGCACGTTCAGCTGGACCGGAACCGGTCTTGCTGGAGGTCGTGCTCCAGAAACTTCGTGGAGAGAGCGGCTCGTCTCATGGGGACGGGACCACGACGTGGTCCCGCCCACATGGGGGTGCTCAAACCCCAGGGCCTTCCCTGCCTCAGAACATCGCGCCGCTCGGCTGCGCGGTCTCGAAGACGCCATCGGCGAAGGCTTCTTCCCAGGTGCCGGTGGTCGAGGCGCGGCTGTATTCGGTCGCGCGATTCTCGAAGAAGTTCGCGTGTTCGACGGCGTTGAGCATGTCGTCGAGCCAGGGCAGCGGGTTGCGGTCGACATGGAAGAGTGGCTCGAGGCCGAGTTGCATCAGGCGCCGGTCGGCGATGAAGCGGATGTAGCGCTTGACCGTCGCGGCATCGAGGCCCTCGACCGAGCCGAGTTCGAAGGCGAGGTCGATGAAGGCGTCCTCGTGATGGACGATGGTCGTGCAGATCTCGGCGAGTTCCGAGCGCAGCGCGTCCGTCCAGATTTCCGGGTTCTCGGCGACGAAGGTGCGGAACAGCCGGATCACCGAGAGGCAATGCAGCGTCTCGTCGCGCACCGACCACGAGACGATCTGGCCCATGCCCTTCAACTTGTTGAAGCGCGGGAAATTCAGCAGGATCGCGAACGATGCGAACAGCTGCAGGCCCTCGGTGAAGGCGCCGAAGGCCGCGAGGGTTTTCGCGATCTCGTGCTTCGACGAGACCGAGAACCCCTGCATGTAGTCGTACTTGTCCTTCATCTCCTTGTATTTGAGGAAGGCCGAGTATTCCGCCTCGGGCATGCCGATGGTGTCGAGCAGATGCGAGTAGGCGGCGATGTGGATCGTCTCGATGTTCGAGAACGCCGACAGCATCATCAGCACTTCGGTCGGTTTGAAGACCTGACTGTAATGCTTCATGTAGCAGTTGTTCACTTCCACGTCCGACTGCGTGAAGAAGCGGAAGATCTGCGTGACCAGGTGGCGCTCGGTCTCGGTGAGGTTGCGGTGCCAATCCTTGACGTCGTCGGCGAGCGGGACCTCCTCGGGCAGCCAGTGAACGCGCTGCTGGGTCAGCCACGCCTCGTACGCCCACGGGTAGCGGAACGGCTTGTAGACCGGGTTCTCGGTCAGGAGATCGAAGCGTTCGGCGGGGGCGGGAAGATGGGTGTCCATCGGGATCCTTGGCGCGCGTCGCGGACTGCGAGCGAGTCGGCGTCTGGGGCGGGCGCGGATCCTTCCCGATCGCGGCGCGGGACGCCAGCCCGTTCTTCGAGACCGTCGCGGGATCGTACAGAAAAACGCCCGGATCACGAGGACCCGGGCGTTCCAGTTGGGAGGCGGGCGAGACGCCCGCCCCGGCTGTCGGACTTAGAAGAGCTCGACGTGGCTCTTGAAGCCGAGCAGCGCGGCGTCGGGCAGGTTGCCCTGACCGTTCGGACGGAAGAAGTACTGGAAGTCGGGCGCGATGGTGATGCCGCGATACACGTGCACCTGGTAGTTCAGCTCGAGGTAGATCGCGTGGGTCTGGAGGCCAGAGACACCTTCGGACGACGGCACGTTGCCGGGCGGCGGCGCCGGCAGGATGCCGAGCTCCTGCTCGAGCTCCTCCTGCTTGGTCGTGGAGCCCGACAGCTCGATGTAGCTGACGCCGAGATCGATCGCGTCCTGCGGCCGCGCCTTCCAGAAGCCGCGGTCGAGTGCCGCGACGTTGAACTCGTGTTCCTCGCTGTTGATGTTCGGATCGTTGTGCGTGTAGTTCGCGAACACGATCAGGCCGCTGGTGTCGCCGGGACCGTTCCTCATCACCATCTGGTCGGCCTGCGCGTATTCCGTCGTCGAGCCCTTGCGGACGGTGTGCACGCCGGTCGCGAGATAGTTCGGGTCGAACACCTCGTCGTGGTTGTTGTTGTCGTAGATGAAGCCGGCCTTGTAGTGGCCAGGAAGATGGTCGGGGCCGAACGCCGGCTCCCAGCCGACCTCGACCGGGAACGTTTCGCCGGAGATGTAGGACGCGTCGATCGTCCAGCCGGAGCGGAAATTCTCGCTGTCGCTGTAGATGTTGCTCTGGGTGAAGTAGATGCCGCTCTGCACGTACACGGTCGGAACCGGCCGCAGCCGGACGTTGAACGCCCAGTTCGCATCCGGATAGGACGAGATCGCGATGTTGTTGCCGAACTCCTTCGGGTTGCCGCAGAAGGCGTTGTTCTGGAAGTTACAGAACAGAGGCGAGGAGTTGTAGTCGTTCTGCACCGGGATGCGGCCGACCTGCAGGTCGAAGCGGCCGTTCGCCAGCGTCTCCTCGAAATAGGCGAACACGAGGTGGTTCACGACGTTGCCGCCGGCACCGTAGATTTCCTGGCTCGGGGCGATGTTGTCGCCGAACATCACGCTGGTGGGGATACCGTAACGGCCGACGGTCACGATGTGGAACTCGAGACCTTGGATGTTCAGCGACTTCTCAAAGTCGGCATCGAGCTCGAGGCCGTACTGACCGGCGTCCGCCGAACCCGTGCGCGGTCCGCTGACGATCCCCGCGAACTCGTTGACGTTGTCGAGCAGGACCGCGACGCCGTACTTGGCGAGGTTCGCGTTCACCTGCGGCACCAGCGCCTCGGGCGCCGGCAGCGGCGCGGCACCGCTCGGGATCGGTTGGCCGACGACGTTCGCCGATGCCGGGCTCGCCACGCCGAGCGACGGACCGAGCGAGACACCGGCGTTCACCGCGCCCGCCGCGGGGGAACCGGCGTTGGTGCTCTGCGCAAAGGCGCCCGACGCCATCAGGCCGCAGCCCGCGGCGCTCGCGAGCAGCAGCGTGGTGAGGCGGGAACGTGCAGAGCCGAAGCCCTTTCGTGCAGACATGACGTCTCCTCATCGAACTCCGCCTTCGACGGCGGCTGGTCGTTGAGGGGAACCTGCCTCGTTACGTTTCGGGGCTCAAGTGGCGTGAGGCCCCGGAATCCGGAACCCGCATCGGAAGTCGCGGAGGCTGGCAATCGAGCAACACTTTCGTCACATCCCAGCCGGTTCCGGCGTGATGTTGCGTAGCAACAGGAGACCCGAGCGTTGCCGCGCCGCACCGATCGGGCGCGCCGGACCGCGATCCGACCGTTCCGCCGCCGCCGCGCGCGCCACCGCGACGCCGTCGCGATCCCGCACCAGGCGAACGGTTGCGCCGCGCCACCAACGCGCGCATGCCCCCGTTCCCGCCGGTCGCGACTTCCCAAACCGCGTCGAGCGGACGCCGCGCTTGCGGGACCGCGGGCCGGAGATCCGCGCGGACGGGAGCCACGCACCGGGGGTGGAGATCATGGCCGACTGGAAGGGCGCGGGCGGCAGGCTGCCGGAACTCGCGCGGAACCCGCTCGACTTCCTTCGCCCGCGCACCGTGCGGGTCGGCGTCACCGGTCTCGCCCGCGCCGGCAAGACCGTGTTGCTGACCACCATCGCGTCCATCCTGCTGACGCCGGGCGCGCTCGACGCCCGCATCCGTGGCACGCGCATCGCACCCTCGGGCGCCGGCAACATCCCTCGCTTCGATCACGCGAGCCATCGCGCGTCGCTCGCCGCCGACCCGCCGCGCTGGCCGTCGCGCACCGACGCGGTCTCGATGCTCGCGATCGAGCTGACCGTGGGCGCTCCCCCGCTCCCCGCCCGCACGCTCCGCGTGGAATTGCTCGACTATCCGGGCGAATGGCTGCTCGACCTGCCGCTGCTCGATCTCGGCTACGCCGAATGGTCGCGCGCGACGTTCCGGCGCCTCGCCGACCCCGCGCTCGCGCCGGAGGCCGGCGCGTTCGTCGCCTTCGCGCGCGGGCTCGCCACGCGCGCGCCGCGCGACGAAACGCTCGCGCTCACCGGCCACCGCCTTTACTGCGCCGCGTTGCAGCAGCTACGCGACGCGCGCGGCCTCTCGATGCTGCAGCCGGGACGCTTCCTGATGCCGGCGCCCGGCGAGCCGCCGCCCTGGATCGCCTTCTTCCCGCTCGAAAGCGACGGGCCGCTCGCCGCCCTGCTCCGCCGCCGCTACGACGCCTATGTCGAGGACACGCGACGCGCCCTGCTTTCGCCGCTATTCGGCCGCGTCGACCGCGTCGTCGTGCTCGCCGACCTGCTCGGCGCGCTGCACGCGGGACCGCACGCCTTCGCCGACGCGCGCGCGGCGCTCGAGGCCGCCGGTGCCACGCTGCAGCGGCAGGGCTCGTGGACCGCGGCGATCCGCAGCCTCGCCGCCCTCCGCCTGCCGCCGCCGTCGATCCGGCGCGTCGCCTTCGCGGCGAGCAAGGCCGACCACGTGTCGGAGCGGCAGCGCGGCAACCTCGCGGCGTTGATGGGCGCGCTCACCACGAGCGCGACACCGGACCGCCGCGCCGTCTGGAGCCCCGAGGGAAACGGGCCGCGCGCGGCCTCCTTCGCGATCGCGGCCGCACGCTGCACCGAGGATTTCGTCTGGACGCTCGACGGCCATCCCGTGTCCGCCGTACGTGGCCGGCTGCTCGGCGACGACCGCCTCACCCGCTCCTACCCGGGCGAAGTGCCGGACCGGCCACCGGGCCCCGAGTTCTGGACCCACCAGTTCCTGGCCCCGCCGCCCTTCGAACCCGCCCGGATCGGCCCGGAGCCGTCCGGGCGGACGGCGCGACCGATCCCCAATATCGGCGTCGCCGACCTGCTTCGCTTCCTGCTGGACGACCTTCTGTGAGCGACCGCGCACCACCACCCATCCTGCCCCGGATCGAAACCGAAACCGCGCGCGCCGACCGGCTCGAGCCGGCGCTCGACAGGCCGGCATCGGCCGACGAACCGGACGCCCTCGCCGCCACGGGTGAGTGGGGCATGCCGGCCCTCGTGCTCGCCGGCGGCACGGTGCTCGCGTCGGGCCTGGTGTTGTTCCAGGTCTGGGTCGCCGTCGCCGCGCTCTCCGCACACTCGCCGTTGCTCGGCGGCCTCGGGCTCGCGGTCGCCGCGACCGGCGCGGGACTGGTGCTGCTCGGCATCGCGCGCGAACTCCGCGCCTACGCGCGGATCGGCCGCGTCGACCGCATTCGACGCGACCTCAACGGCCACGATCCCGTCCGACGCGCCGCCGCCGCGCGGCGCTGGCTCGACCTCGTCGGCGCCGGCAGCCTCCGGCCGGCACTCGACGCCATCAACGACCCCGACGCGGTCCTGCCGCTGCTCCGCGCCGGTGCCGAAGCCGCACTCCGCGGCCGCGCCGAAGCCCGCGCCCGGCGCGCCGCCTTCGAGGTCGTCGCCGGCATGGCAGCCGCCCCCGCCCCCGCACTCGCCGTGCTGCTGGTGTCCTGGCGCGGGCTCCGCCTGATCCGCGACATCGCCACCATCTACGGCCTCCGCCCCGGCGTGTTCGGCACGATCGCGCTGCTGCGCCGCACGGTGACCGCCGCCACCGCCACCGCCGTCACCGAAGCCGCCGTCAACACCGCCGCGCACGCCGTTCTCAGCACGCCGCTGCTGACCCACCTCGCCGGCGAGATGGCGGGCGGCGCCGTCGCGGCACGCCGCATGATCGTGCTCGGCCGCGCCGCCGCGATCGGCTGCTCGCCGCTGCCGCCGGAATGAGGGAAGGTCAAGGCCAGGGCGCTGCCCTGGACCGGGTTCCCTTTGCGCAAGCGCAAAGGGGCCCGACGCCAAGGGCCGAGGCCCTTGGATCCCAAGAGTTAAGGAAAACCCCGGGCCCGGTCGCGCGGGCAGTCCTCGATGGCCCGGGATTTTCCTTAACTGATGGATTGCAAAGGCTCCGCCTTTGCCGGGGTCCAGGGGCAGAGCCCCTGGCCTTCCTTCCTCTCTCTCGGAGACACCAGACGTGAAGCTCGAAGGGTCCTGTCATTGCGGTGCGGTTCGGTTCTCGGTCGAGAGTGCGCATCCGTATCCCTATCAGCTCTGCTACTGCTCGATCTGCCGGAAGACGCAGGGCGGCGGCGGTTACGCGATCAACCTCGGTGCAGATGCACACTCGCTGACGGTGACCGGGGAGGATCATGTGCGGCGCTATCATGCGCGGATGAACGCGCCGGGCGTCGAGCCGGCCGAGTTCAGCGAGGCGGAGCGCGCGTTCTGCGGCGGGTGCGGCAGTGCGCTCTGGCTGTTCGCGCCGTCCTGGCCCGACCTGATCCATCCGTTCGCGTCGGCGATCGACACGGTGCTGCCGGTGGCGCCCGAGCACACGCATCTGATGCTGTCGGCCAAGCCGGATTGGGTCGAGCCGGCGGTCGGGCCGCGCGACAGGTGTTTCGACGAGTTCCCGGACGAGTCGATCGCCGACTGGCACGACCGGCTCGGCCTCGAGACGTGAGCGTGTCGATCGCGCGCGCCGCGTTCGACGGCGCGACGTGGCGGGAGGCGGTGTCGCTCCGGCGTCTCGTGCTGCGGGCGCCGCTCGGGCTCGACTTCGCGGCCGAGGAGCTCGCCGGCGAGGCGGCGCAAACGATGCTGGTGCTGCGGGACGGCGAGCGCGTCGCCGCGACGCTGCTGCTGGTGCCGCCGGCGGCGTCCGGCGGCGACGCGCGCGTGCGCCAGATGGCGGTCCTGCCGGAGCGGCAGGGCCGAGGGTTCGGGACCGCGCTGATGCGCCGGGCGGAGGAGGAGGCGCGCGTGCTCGGGGCGGCGGCGATCGTGCTGCACGCACGATCGGGCGCGCGCGGGTTCTACGCGCGGCTCGGCTACCGGGCGGAGGGCGCGCCCTTCGTCGAGGTGACGCTCGAGCATGTGAGGATGCGGAAGGCGCTGGTCGCCAGGGAGGCGGCGGGCGCGCGCTCGACCGCCTGAGGCGCGCGCCGGCCTACTGGCAGGCGAGACATTCGTCGTAGCGGTTCTCGCCCGCCGGTGCCACGGTCGGCGCGACGGGCGCCGCGGCGGCGACCCCGAGCATCTCGTTGGGCCGCGCCAGCGTCTCGCTCACGGTGTCGGCGCGCTGGATCGACAGCGAGCGGCAGTAGTAGAGCGATTTGAGACCGCGCTTCCACGCCAGCAGGTGGATCTGGTGCAGGTCGCGCTTGTGGATGTCGGCCGGCAGGAAGAGGTTCACCGACTGGCTCTGGCAGATGAACGGCGTGCGGTCGGCCGCGTGCTCGACGATCCAGCGCTGGTCGAGCTCGAACGCCGTCTTGAACACGTCCTTCTCCTGCTGGGTCAGGAAGGCGAGGTGCTGCACGCTGCCCTTGTTCAGCGTGATCGACGACCAGTTCTCCTCGGTGTCCTCGCCCTTTGCGGCCAGCAGCTTCTGCAGCGCGCGGTTGCGCACCGTGAACGAGCCCGACAGGGTCTTCTGCAGGAACACGTTGGCGGCGATCGGCTCGATCCCGGGACTGGTCGCGCCGGTGATGATCGAGATCGACGCCGTCGGCGCGATCGCGAGCTTGTTCGAGAACCGCTCGTCGATGCCGTAATCGGCGGCATCGGGGCAGGCGCCGCGTTCGGCGGCGAGCGCGCGCGACGCCGCGTCGGCCTGCGCGCGGATGTGCTTGAACATCCGCTTGTTCCAGACCTTGGCGATCACGCTCTCGAACGGGACGTTCTGGTCCTGCAGGAACGAGTGGAATCCCATCACGCCGAGCCCGACCGAGCGCTCGCGCGACGCGGCGTAGACCGCGCGCGCCATCTCGGGCGGCGCGCGCTCGATGAAGTCGGTCAGCACGTTGTCGAGGAAACGCATGACGTCGGGGATGAAGTTCGGCTCGTCGTGCCACTCGAACCAGGTCTCGAGGTTCAGGCTCGAAAGGCAGCAGACCGCGGTGCGTTGCTGGCCGTGCTTGTCGAGCCCGGTCGGCAGCGTGATCTCGGAGCAGAGATTGGAGGTCTTGACCTCGAGGCCGGCGAGCTTGTGGTGCTCGGGCCGCTGGCGGTTCACCGCGTCGGCGAACACGACGTAGGGCTCGCCCTGTTCCATCCGCGCGGTGAGGATGCGGATCCAGAGCCCGCGCGCGGAGACCGCGCGGATATGCGCGCCGTCCTTGGGCGAGGTCAGCATCCAGGGCTCGTCGGCCTCGACCGCGCGCATGAACGCGTCGCTCACCAGGATGCCGTGGTGGAGGTTGAGCGCCTTGCGGTTCGGGTCGCCGCCGGTCGGGCGGCGCATTTCGATGAACTCCTCGATCTCCGGATGCGAGACCGGCAGGTAGACGGCGGCCGAGCCGCGCCGGAGCGAGCCCTGGCTGATCGCGAGCGTCAGGCTGTCCATCACCCGGATGAACGGGATCACGCCGGAGGTCTTGCCGTTCTGGCCGACCTTTTCGCCGATCGAGCGGAGGTTGCCCCAGTAGGAACCGATGCCGCCGCCCTTCGAGGCCAGCCAGACATTCTCGTTCCAGAGACCGACGATGCCGTCGAGGCTGTCGCTCGCCTCGTTGAG
Organism: Acetobacteraceae bacterium; assembly: GCA_965199345.1. Taxonomy (GTDB): domain Bacteria; phylum Pseudomonadota; class Alphaproteobacteria; order Acetobacterales; family Acetobacteraceae; genus CAXTPV01. The sequence goes on along the minus strand of CBDARA010000002.1, from coordinate 618,644 downwards.
GAAGCACGAGATCGGCAGGCCGCGTTTGGTGCCGCCGTTCGACAGCACCGGCGTCGCCGGCATGAACCAGTGGCGCGAGATGTAGTCGTAGATGCGCTGGGCGTGCGGCCCGTCGTCGCCGTAATGCGAGGCGACGCGGGCGAACAGGTCCTGGTAGCTTTCGCCTGGCATCAGGTAGCGGTCGTCGAGCGTCGCGCGTCCGAACGCGGTCAGCAGCGCGTCGCGCGACCGGTCGACCCGGACCGAGCCGCGGCCCGGCATCTGCACCGGCGTGTCGAGCAGCGGCCTTTCGACGGGCCCGCCGTCGCCGCCGCGTGCCGGCTCGTCGCGCCGTCCCTGGTCGTCCAGCGTCATGCGCCCTCCTGGTGTGACGTGATCCGCGCCGCGGCGGGAGACTCGATAGGGGCCGGCGGGCGGGTCGACAGCGGTGACACAAGATGTGCGGTCCGTCGATCGCCTGGGACCACCATCACGCGACCGAGACCAGAACGTAGCACGAACATCGGCCCGACTGGAACCGCCGGCGACCGTGCGGCGAGGAGGCGATCAACGCCTGGACCGCCGCCCTCGGCGCCACGGTCGAGACGATAACGCGGTTGGGGACGGACCGGCCATGTCGCCGACGAGGTCGACGCCGACGAGTCCGTGATTCGCGACAGCCGAACGGCGGCGCCGCGGTGATGCCGACAGACGGGCGCCCCGGGGGCACGCCGCACGTCGCCGGCTCCCCGCTCTCGGTCGCCGCCGACGACGAAGCGCGCGGCCGCGCGGTGTTCGCGATGTCCGCGGACGGCGGCGAGGTCGGGATGGCGCTCGCGCCGGACTTCCATTCGCGCCCGTTCGGCATGGTCACCGAGCGGTTCGGGGTCGGCGCCATGGTCGTGGCGGGCGGCTGACGCCGGCGGTGGCGTCAGCCCTGCGAGATCAGCGGCGGTGTCTGCTGGTGCTGCACGACGCGCCAAACCTCGTGCGCGAGTCGCCGATAAACCGACGTGCAATGCGCCTCGTAGGGCGTGACGCCGTCCCGTTCGGCGCGGACATGGTAGGCGATCACGATCAGGCCTTCCTGCGGCCGGGCCACCTGCCGCCCGGTGATCTCGACATGCGACCAGCGAGGCGTCGACGCGACCGCCTCGATCGCCTCGGCGCCGCTCATCACGTAGGGCGGCGCCGGCAGCACCATCAGGCACTCGTCGTCGATCGACTCCCGGTAATGCGCCGCGTCCGCCGTCCACAGGCTTTCCTCGAAGCTCCACACCCGTCCGTCGTCCATGTCGCGTCTCCCGTTTGTGCGGCTCCATCGCCGCGCGGCGCGCATCGTTCCGTTTCCGCGTGAGGCGCGGCGCGAAGGCGGCGTCGACGCCGTGCCTGCGACGTCGGCCCGGACGCCCGCCTAGTTCGAACGATCGCGGACGGAGAACGCGGGGATGGTTCGCGAGCAGCTTCGGCGTCGCGCTCACGCGCCACGCCGGCGTGACCCTGATCCTCCGCGCGCGCCGGCGTCGCGACGAGCGCGCTACGCCACGAGCCTGAACAAGCGGTCGGCGTTCCCGTGGCCGATCTTGGCCTTGTCCTCGGGGGAAAGCGGCAGGCTGTCGAGAAAGGCGATCCCCTTCTTCAGGTCGCCGAACGGGTAATCCACCGAGAACATGATCCGATCGGGTCCGAAGGCGTCCAAGGTCGCCATGAACGAGGACTGGATGAAGAAGCCGCCCACCGTCACGTGGACATGCTGGCGCAGGATCTCGCTCGGCGCTTTCTTCATGCCCGCCGCCATCTGGTACTGCTGGTCGAGACGCGAGAAGAGGACCTGCAGGCCTTCGCCGAGATGGCCGATCACCACCTGCAGGGCCGGGTGGCGGTCGAAGGCGCCCGTCACCATCAGCCGCAGGATGTGGACGGCGGTGTCGGCATGCCAGCCCCAGCCCGAGATCGACATCCAGAAGCCGAACGGCTCGGGCAGACCGCCGTAGTAAGCGTCCCGGACGGGCGCGGGCGGGATGCCCGGATGAACGTAAAGGGGCACGCGGAGCGCCGCAGCCCGCGCCAGCAGGACGTCGTAGGTCGGATGATCGAGGTAGCGGCCGTCGGTGGAGCCGCGCACCAGGGCGCCCTTGAGCCCGAGCTGCCTGACGCACCGCTCGAGCTCGTCGGCGGCGGCGTCGGGATCGGTCAGCGGCAGGTGCGCGAGGCCGGCGAAGCGGTCCGGGTGGGCCGCGACGAGGCCCGCAAGCGCATCGTTGGCCTGCCGCGCCCAGCCGGCGCCTTCGCGCGGCGGCAGCAGATCAGCGCCCGGGCCGTCGAGCGACAGCACCTGCAGGCTGACGCCGGCCTCGTCCAGCGCCCGGACACGCGTTTCGCCGACCTCGGTGAGCGGCGCGATCTGGCTGAACCCAGCATAGGGCTGGTCTCGCGAATAATACCCGCGCGCCGCCGCGGCCTCGACGGGAACCCGTCGGAGCAGGTCGGGCAGCAGGAAATGCTCCTCCACGGCCACGATCCGTCGAGACTGCGATCCTTCACCCGGTATCGGCATGTCGGCTCCATATCGGGGCCCGCGCCCCGGCGAGGGACACGATCGCCCCAGGCCTGAGGCCGAACCCGAACTTGCTTGTTCGACTGCGCGTCGAGCGAACCCTGCTCGTTCGGGGAGGTTCCCGCCCGCCGCGACCAGAAGAGTTCACCTCGCCAGGAGCGCGCCCGCGATGAGGTCGAACAGATGTCCGGCCCGCGGCTGCAGCGAAGGCTGGTCGCCGAGCCAGGCGAGCGCCCCGATCAGCGCGAACAGGTCCGTGTCATCGACGTCGGACCTGGCTGCACCCTCGGCCTGAGCGAGGCCGAGAAGACGACCGCCCGCCGCGCGCATGGCGCCGCACGACGCATGCAGCGGAGAGCCGGGGTCATCCATGGCGGCGACCATGGCCCGGACCACGCCTCCGTAGTCGCGCGCGGCCGCGACCGCTTCGCGCAGCCATCCCATCAGGGCGTCGCCGGCCGACGCCGACGCCTCGAGTTCGCCGGCCCTGGCCGTCAGCGCGTCGAACCGCGCGCGGAGCAAGGCTTCGAACAGGGCCTCGCGGGTCGGGAAATGGCGTTGCAGCGTGCTCTGCCCGACGCCGGCCCTGCGGGCGACCTCGCGCAGCGAGGCCTCGGCCCCGTGCTCGCCCACCACCTGGCGCCCCGCCGCGACGAGGTTGTCGTAATTCTTCTTCGCGTCCGCCCGCATGGCTCCGACTTGACAAAAGGGTCAGTGACCCACTTATATGGGCGACCGACCCGTTTCCGGCTACCGCATCCGACCCGGAAGGAGAAGCGGCGCCGGTCGGCTTGGTTCGGTCCATCCGCCTGCACGATCCCGGCCGCCCCCGAGTGCCGCCTGTCGAGGTGCGGAGCATCCTCCCGATCGGAGGCTTTCGTCGCGCCGACTATCCCTCCCGGGGTGTGGTTCGAGGCCTGGCGGAGAACCTCCTCGGATCGTGCCGGCGCCAGGTCTTCGGTCGGTGCAGCCTGGCCGTCGGCGCCTGCGGCGTTCGGCTGCCGATCGGAACGAGGCCGCACTCCCGACTGCCTCCCCCTTCCTTTCCCCGGCTTGGACATGACGTGACCCTTGCGCCGAGCTTTCCCGACGAGCGAGACACCCGATGAGCCAACGCACTTCCCACGCCGCCGCGCCCGGTTACGCCCTCGAGCGGATCGTCGAACCCTCGGCCCTCCATTCGGCGAACGGGCTGGCCTTCGGACCGGACGGCCGGCTCTACGTCGCCAGCGTGATGGGCGAGAGCATCTTCGCCCTCGACCTGCGAACGGGCGCCGTCGAGGTGGCGGTCGCGCCGTTCGGGGGCGAGGCGGACGACCTGCTTTTCACGCCGGACGGCGAGATGATCTGGACCGGGCTCCTGGAAGGCGTCGTGCGCGTCCGGCGCCCGAACGGCTCGATCCAGGACCTCGCCACGGGCATCCCGGCGGCCAACTCCATCGCCCTCACCCGCGACTCCAGGCGGCTGTTCGTCGGACAGGTGTTCATGGCCGAGGGTCTCTGGGAGATCGACCTCGCCGGCGCGGGGCCGCCGCGGCTGGTGGCAGGGAAGACCGGCGGCCTGAACGCGGCTCAGTTCGGTCCCGACGGCCTGCTCTACGCACCGTCCTGGGAGCGGGGGCAGGTGGTGCGGGTCGATCCGGACAACGGCGACATCACCCCGCTCGCCGAAGGCTTCACGTTCCCCGTCGCGGTGCGTTTCGACGGGCGTGACCAGCTCTACGTGCTGGACGCCGCCACGGGCGAGCTGTCCGCCCTCGACAAGGTCGACGACCGCTACGTCCGCCGCCTCGTCGCCCGCATGGCAACCGGGCTCGACAATTTCACGTTCGGCGCGAACGGCCTCGCTTACGTCAGCAACATGGTCGACAACGCCATCTACGAGGTCGACCCCTCCACCGGCGCGGTGCGGACGCTGGTCTCGGGCCAGCTCGGCTTTCCCCGTGCGCTGGCGCTCACGGCCGACCCGGGCGGCGACGTGCTGCACATCGCCGACGGCTGCGCCTATCGCACGCTCGACACCCGGACGCTCGAGATCTCCGACGTGGCGCGCGCCTGCGCCTCGACCATCCGGCTGCCGACCGGGATCAGCGTCCGAAACGAGCAGGTTCTCCTCGTCTGCGAGTCGTTCAACACCGTCCAGCTGTTCGGCCGCCGAGGCGAGCCCATCCGCGACGTGGGGGAGCTGACCCAGCCCAGCGCCGGGCTGCTGCTCGACGACGGCAGCTTCCTGGTGGCCGAGCCGGCCAGCGGCTCCTTGCTGCGCGTCCGGGGCGAAGCTCGATCGGTCCTGGCCACCGGCTTGCAGCAACCCGCCGGGCTCGCCGACAACCTTGACGGGACCGTGCTCGTCGCGGAAAGCGGGACCGGCCGCGTGCTCCGGGTCACGCTCGCGGGCGAGGTTTCCGTCTTCGCCGAAGGGTTCGGCGCGCTGCGGGCGGTCGCGGTCGGCGCCAGCGGCTTGTTCGCCGCGCTCGACCTGGACGGGGGCAAGGTGCTGACCCGCGATCCCCGCACGGGGCGAAGCGACGTGGTCGCCCACGACCTGCCGGTCGGTTACCTTCGCGAGCCTTTTCCACGCTCGGGCGGCCTGGCCGTTGGGTCGGACGACACGATCTACGTGTCGGCCGACCGGGAGAACGCCATCTACCGGATCCGACGCGCGGACCCCGCGCGTCCGACGGCGCTTTGACCGTCGGACCGATCCGACCGTCGGCTCACGCGCGCGGACGGACGCCGAAGCGCCGGCGTCACCCTCCCGGTCCGGGGACCCCGCCCGCCAGCGGCCGGGACGCCACAAGCAGGAGCTTGCCCGGCGACCGCAGCGGCCCGGGATCGGTCGCAAGCGCCAGCCAGGGGCCGATCAGCCGTGGGCGGCGCGATCCGGCCGCATGGGCCCGAGGTCGAGGACCGCGATGTCGGCGTCGGATGGCCCCCTCCGGCCCCACCACCTCGACGACGCGTTTCATCAGCCGCGAACCCGGAGCCGATCCGCCCGAACCGCTGCCGGCCCCGCCGTGACCGGGCCTGTCGAACCGCGCGGTGGATGCGGGCCTATGAAGACAGAACACGTCCTTCGGCTCGGTTCGAGACGATCGTGCTTCAGCGCAGCAGGTTCGCTTTGGCCAGTTCGACCACCTCGTCGGCGCGCCCGTTCAGCACCGCTTTCAGCATGTAAAGGGTGAAGCCCTTGGCCATGGTGGCGGTGACGGCGGGGGGCATCGCCAGCTCCTGGCGGCTGACCACCGCGTCCACCACCACCGGGCCATCATGGGCGAAGGCCTCCTTCAGACCGGCCTCCACCTCGGCCGGGTCTTCGATGCGCACGCCCTTGATGCCCACCGCCTCGGCCATCTTCGCGAAATCGGGGTTGTCGAGCCCCGTACCCGTGTCGACGAACCCGGTGGACTTCTGCTCGAGCTCGATGAAGCCGAGCGCGCCGTTGTTGAACACGATCACCTTCACCGGCAGCGCAAGCTGCTTGAGGCTGAGCAGGTCGCCCATCAGCATGGTAAAGCCGCCGTCGCCCGACATCGACACCACCTGGCGTCGCCGGTCGAGCGCTTGGGCGCCCATCGCCAGCGGCATCGCGCACGCCATGGAGCCGTGCCAGTAGGAGCCGATCAGCCGCCGTCCGCCGCCGTCGAGGTTCACGTGCCGCGCGGCCCAGACCGTCGGCAGGCCCACGTCGCAGGTGAAGACGGCGTCGCGCGCGGCCAACTCGCTCGCCATCCGCGCCACATGTTGAGGATGCAGCCGCCCGCCGGGCTTGCCCTGGGCGAGATCGTCCAGACCCTGACGCGCCTTGCGGTAGTGGGCCTGTGCCTTCTTCAGGAAGCGGGCGTCGCTTTTGGGCTCGAGCCGCGGCAGCAGCGCCTGCAGCGTGGCCTTCACGTCGCCGACCAGGCCCAGCTCGAGGGTATGGCGCCGCCCGATCACCTCGGGCCGCAGGTCCACCTGCGCCACGTGGGTGTGGTCGGGGTAGAATTGCGGATAAGGGAAGTCGGTGCCGAGCATCAGGAGTGCGTCGCATTCGCGCATCGCGTGATAGCCGGAGGAGAAGCCGATCAGGCCGGTCATGCCGACGTCAAAGGGGTTGTCGGGCTCCACCGCCGTCTTGCCGCCGAGTGCGTGAATCACCGGCGCCTGCAGCGCTTCGGCGAGCTGGAGGAGTTCGGTTTTCGCGCCCGAGCAGCCGCCGCCGCAGAGGAGCGCGATCCGCTCCGACCGGTTCAGGAAGGCCGCCAGGGCGTCCAGCGCTTCGTCGTCGGGACGCACCACCGGGGCGGGCTGCAGCAGTCCGGCCGCCGGCGTCTGGTGCCGGCTTTCCGCCGGCCGCAGCGCCACGTCGCCCGGGATCACCACCACCGACACGCAGCGCTCGGCGACCGCCCGGCGAATGGCGATCTCCAGCACCCGCGGCATCTGGGCGGGACTGGTCACCGGCTCGCAATAGCTCGAGCAGTCGCGAAACAGGGCCTCGGGTCGGGTTTCCTGAAAGTAGCCGGAGCCGAGCTCGATCGAGGGGATCTGCGCGGCGATGGCCAGGACCGGCACGCGGGAGCGGTGGGCGTCGTAGAGGCCGTTGATGAGGTGGAGGTTGCCCGGCCCGCACGAGCCCGCGCAGACGGCGAGCTTGCCCGAGGTCGCCGCCTCGCCCGCCGCCGCGAAGGCGCCTGCCTCCTCGTGGCGGACGTGTAGCCACTCGATCCCGCCGTGGCGGCGCAGCGCGTCGGTGATACCGTTGAGGCTGTCACCGACGACGCCCCAGATGCGCTTGACGCCGGCGGCGGCGAGCGTGTCGACGAACTGGTCTGCGACCTGTCGTGCCATGGTGCGTCTCCTCAGATCAGATGCTGCTGCTTGGCGGCCTCAGTGAGCTCGTCGCGGAACGACGGGTCAGCGAGGGCGATCAGGGCCTGGGCGCGCTCGGTCGATGAGCGGCCCTTCAGGTTGGTCTTGCCGTACTCCGTCACGATCCAGTGCGTGTCGATGCGCGGCGTCGTGACAGGCCCGGATAGCCGCGGCACAATGCGCGACACCTTGCCCTTGGCGGCCGTCGAGGTGGCGGCGATAATCGACTGGCCGCCCTTGGAGGCATAGGCGCCGCGGACGAAGTCGAGCTGGCCGCCCGATGCCGAGAACTGGTGTCCCAGCATATGCTCGGAGTTGCAGGCGCCGGTGAGGTCGATCTCGATGGTGCCGTTGATCGAGATCACCCCGTCATTCTGGGCGATCACGAACGGGTTGGTGACGTAGTCAACCGGCCAGCTCTCCACCGCTGGGTTGTCGTCAAGGAAGTCGTACATCGCCTTCTGACCCATGGCGAAAGTATAGACGCTCTTGCCGGTGTTGAGCTGCTTGCGCCGGTTGGTGACGTTGCCGGCAAGCGTCAGGTCGACCAGGCCGGGGCAGAGCGCCTCGGTATGGATGCCGAGGTCGCTGCGGTCGGTCAGCGCCGCGCAGACCAGGTTCGGCAGCGCGCCCACGCCCATCTGTAGGCAGGCGCCGTCCGGCACCATTTCGGCGATCGTCCGGCTGATGGCCGCCTCCGCCTCGCCGCCGGACCGAACGGGCAGCTCGAGGAGCGGCGCATCGTGCTCCACGATGGCGGCGACCTCCGAGACGTGCAGCTGCGCGCCCGAGCCGAGCACGCGTGGCATGTGGCGGTTGACCTCGACGATCAGCCGCTTTGCGGTCCGACCCACCTTCGACGAGTAGTCGTTGCCGACCCCGAAGGTCATGTAGCCGTGCGCGTCCATCGGCGAGACCGCGCAGACGAAGGTCTCGACCCCGATCTCCTCGCTGAGGAGACGCGGCGCCTGGTGGAAGGTGTTGGGCACGTAGCGCAGCACCTTCCGGCCCTCGTCCAGCCCCCGCTTGACCGTCTCGCGGTCGGCCCGGGTCATGAACATGCAGTAGGGCTCGATGCGGTCGACCAGGTCGTAAGCCAGCACCGTCTTGCCGGCGATGGAGGTGGCCTCGAAGTAGTACAGCTTCAGCCTCTCCACCGCGCCCGAGCGCGCCCGAGCGGCAAGTGCCTCCAGGAGCGCCGGCGGCTCGGCCATCGCCATGCCCATGGCAATCTTCGTCCCCGACGAGATGAGGCCTGCGGCCTCTTCGGCCGTCTTCAGCTTCGACTGGTAGATCTGCTGGTAGTTCATGTCTTTCGCTCCTTCCCGGCCGCTCAGTAGCCCGCCGCTTCTTCGGGCGAGTGGCCGCGGCGATGGATCAGCATGGTGCGCTCGAAGCTCATCACCTCCTTGCCGTCCTGGTTCATCCCGCGGGTCGAGACGGTGACGATGCCCTGGGTGGGGCGGCTCTTGCTCTCGCGCTTGGAGAGGATGGTGGTCTCCGCATAGAGCGTGTCGCCCGCGAAAACCGAATGGGTCGCCTTGACCTTGTCCCAGCCCAGATTGGCCACGACCTTGGCCGAGACGGTGCGCACGCTCATGCCGGTCAGCAGCGCGAGCGTGAAGGTCGAGTCCACCAGCATCTTCTTCCACTCGGTCTTGGCCGCGTAGGCGGCGTCGAAGTGGACCTGCTGCACGTTAAGCGTCAGCAGCGTGAAGTAGGTGTTGTCGACGTCCAAGACCGTGCGGCCGGGGCGATGCTCGAATATGTCGCCCGGCGTGAAGTCCTCGTAGTAGAGGCCGGACGTCTCGCGATACCGGTTCTCGCCGACAGCTTTGTAGGCGGGTAGAAGCTCTTGCATCATCGTCACTCCCGAAGTGGTTGGTTCGTCGGATCAGGCGGTCGGGGCGGCGGCGAGCACCCGGCGCGCTTTGCGCGCGACCGCCTCGTCGATCATCTGGCCGTCGACGACGCCGACGCCGCCCTGGTTGGCTTCGAGGATGCGGCGGGCGCGGTCGATCTCAGCGGCGGTCGGGGTCAGGGCGGCGTTGATGGGGCCGACCTGCGTAGGGTGGATCGCGGCCTTCGCCACGAAGCCGAATGCAACGGCGGCCGCAACGTCCGCAGCCAGGCCGTCCGGATCGCGGACTTCGAAGAAAGGGCTGTCGACCGGGGCGACCCCGGCCAGCGCGCAGGCGGCGACGAGGCGACTGCGGGCGTCCGCCAGCGGCTCGCGCGCCATCGCCGAGCCAAGGTCGGCAGCCAAGTCGGCGGCGCCGAGCATCAGGCCGTAAAGACGCGGGGAGGCGCCGGCGATCTCCTCGAGGCGCGAAATACCTCGGGCGCTCTCCACCAGCGCGACGATCCGCGAAGACTTGCCGGACGCGGAGAGCAGTCGATCAAGGATGACGACGTGACCGGCGCTCTCGGTCTTCGGCAAAACGAGGAAGTCCGGATTGGCCGGCGCCTGCAACAGCGCATCGAGGTCCGAGACTCCCGCCGGCGTGTCGAGTCCGTTGAGGCGGAGCGCGTGGTGCGGTCCCGCGATCTCCTGCACGAGGTAGTCGAGCGCAATCGCGCGGGCCGCCGCCTTGTCGACGGGCGCGACGGCGTCCTCGAGATCGAGGATGAGCACGTCGGCGCTGGCTTCCGCTGCCTTTGCGAACCGATCCGCTCGCGTCGCGGGAGTGAACAGCCAACTCCTCGTCGGACGATCCGCCATGGCCCCGAACTCCTTCTCGCTTGCGTCTGCTACGAAGTGGCGCCCTCGCTTCAGGGGTTCCAACACATTGGAAGTCGGGTCTCAGACATCTAATGTCTGGAAATGGAGCTTCGGCACATCCGCTACTTCCTCGCCCTTGTGGAGGAGGCGAACTTCACCCGCGCCGCCGCGCGGGTCGGCATCGCGCAATCGCCCTTTAGCGCGCAGATCCGCGACATGGAGCGGGAGGTTGGTGCGATGCTGTTCCGTCGCACGCCGCAGGGCGCGGAGCTCACGGCGGCCGGTGGAGCCTTCCTCGAGGTCGCCCGCAGGCTGCCTGCCGAGGCCGAGCGCGGAGCAGTGGCCGCGCGGCGTGCCGCGCGCGGCGAGACCGGCTCGCTCGCGGTCGGCTTCACCGCGACGGCGGCGTTTAACGTCGTGGTGCCGCGCGCGATCCGCGCCTTCCGCCGAGCCTATCCAGAGGTCCTGCTGCGGCTGGAGGAGGCCAATACCACGCGGCTCGTCGCCGCGCTCCGCGACGGGACGCTCGACGCCGCCTTCCTGCGACCTGGCGCGCCAGGCCTGGACGATCTCGCGCTCCGTCTGGTGTCGGAAGAGCCGATCCTGGCAGCCATGCCAGCATCCCACCCTGCCGCAGCCCGTGAAGCAGTGAGCCTCGCTGAGCTTGGGTGCGACCTGGTGCTGTTTCCGCGTGAGCTCGGCTTGGTGCTGCACGACACGATCATCGGCGCGTTCCGCGCGGCTGGTCTGGAGCCGAACATTGTGCAGTCCGCGCCGCAGATCGCCTCGACCCTAAACCTCGTCGCGGCCGAGCTCGGATCGACGCTCGCGCCGGCGTGCATGGCGCAACTCGCCATAGCCGGTGTGGTCTACCGGCCGATTGCCGGCGACCCGCCAGTGGCCCGCTTGGCGCTCGCGACGCGTCGCGACAGTCGTAACCCCGCCCTACCTCGCTTCGCCAGTTGCACCCTGAGCTGAAAACATTGCGGCGGCGGAGTGCCGCTCGCGAAGGCTTGGCGCGTCTGGCACGTCGCCTTCGCCATCCCGAACTTGTCGCAGCGTCCAACGGGAAACACGCTGCGGCCGAAAGGTCATTCCCACTCGATCGTGCCGGGGGGCTTGCTGGTGATGTCGTAGGTGACGCGGTTGATGCCGCGCACCTCGTTGACGATCCGGCCGGCGACGCGGGTGAGGAACCCCATGTCGAACGGGAAGATCTCGGCCGTCATGCCGTCCGTGCTGGTGACGGCGCGGAGCGCGCAGGCGTGGTCGTAGGTGCGCCCGTCGCCCATCACGCCGACGGTCCGCACCGGCAGCAGCACCACGAACGCCTGCCAGATCGCGTCGTAGAGCCCGGCGGTGCGGATCTCCTCGAGGAAGATCCGGTCGGCGCGCTGCAGGATCTCGACACGCTCGCGATCGACCGCGCCCGGGATGCGAATCGCGAGCCCAGGCCCAGGGAACGGATGGCGGCCGACGATCGCCCCGGGCAGGCCGAGTTCGCGGCCGAGCGCCCGCACCTCGTCCTTGAACAATTCCCGCAGCGGCTCGACCAACGTCATCCGCATCCGCTCGGGCAGACCGCCGACATTGTGGTGCGACTTGATGGTGACCGACGGACCGCCGGTCACGCTGACGCTCTCGATCACGTCCGGGTAGAGCGTCCCCTGCGCGAGGAAGTCGGCGCCGCCGAGACGGCCGGCCTCCTCCTCGAAGCATTCGACGAACAGCCGGCCGATCGTCTTGCGCTTGGTCTCGGGGTCGGTGACGCCTTCGAGCGCCGACAGGAACAGATCGCTCGCATCGCGGTGCACGAGGTGGATGTTGAAGCGTTGGCGGAAGGTGCTGACCACCTCGTCCGCCTCGCCGGCGCGCAGCAGGCCGTGATCGACGAAGATGCAGGTGAGCTGGTCGCCGATCGCCTCGTGGATCAGCACGGCCGCGACCGAGCTGTCGACGCCGCCCGACAGGCCGCAGATCACGCGGCCGCGTCCGACCTGCTCGCGGATGCGCGCGATCTCCATGTCGCGGAAGGCCGCCATCGTCCAGCCGCCGGCGCAGCCCGCGACGTGGTGGGTGAAGTTCCGGAGCAGCGCCGCCCCGTGCGGCGTGTGCACGACCTCGGGATGGAACTGCACGCCGTAGAAGCGGCGATGCTCGTCGGCGATCACCGCGAACGGGGCGCCTTCGCTGGTCGCGACGGCGCGGAAGCCGGGCGGCAGTCGCGTCACGCGGTCGCCGTGGCTCATCCAGACCTGCTCGCGGCCGCCGCGCGCCCAGGCACCCCGGAACAGCGCGCAATCCTCGGTGATCTCGACAAGGGCGCGGCCGAACTCGCCGTGCTCGTTGCCGGCGATCGCGCCGCCGAGCTGCTCGCACATGGTCTGCTGGCCGTAGCAGATGCCGAGCACCGGCACGCCGCGCGCGAACACCATCTCGGGCGCCCGTGGCGAGTTCAGCTCGAGCACGCTCGCCGGCCCGCCCGACAGGATGATTGCGCGCGGGCCGAACCGGTCGATCGCGTCGTCGGTCGCGGTGAACGGCCAGATCTCGCAGTAGACGCCGCTTTCCCGGACCCGGCGCGCGATCAACTGCGTGACCTGGCTGCCGAAATCGAGGATGAGCACGCGGTCCGCGTCGAGAGGCTTGTCCATGGGGGTTCCCCGTTGCGGCGGCGGTTCCGCCCTCCGGTCGGATGTAGGATGATCCGCCGATGATGGCGATGTCTCCTCGTGCGCGCCCGCGTGCGCGCCCGCGCCGCTGGCGCGCGACGCTCCTGGTGACGTTGCTGCCGGCGCTCGCCGCCTGTGCCGGCGGCGGCGCGCCGGACGCCGCGCGCGGCGAGTGGATCGGCAAGCTGCGGACGACCGCCGGCAGCTGCCCGGTGGCGCAGGACAGCGACCTCGACGTCACCGCAAGCGAGGTGCTGTTCGTGCCGGGCGACGGCGTGCTGACGCTGCGCGGCCTGCGCGATCCGGCGGATCGGGACCATGTCCGCGCCCAGCTGAAGGGGGCGACGATCGACCGCAAGACCTTCGTCGCGGTGTTCGACGGGCGGTTCGACCGCGCGGCGAACGCCGGCGCGGGCGGCGTGTCGGGGACCTACGGCACCCCGGATTGCCGCGCGGAGGTCGCGCTGCACCGGCCCACCCACACCGCGCTGCAGCGCCTGCTCGGAGACTGAGCGCCCCGGGGCCGCTCGGCAGCCGCCCGGGGTTGCGACCGCTGCGGGCTTGGGCTACATCGCGCGCCTCTGGCCGGCGCCCGTAGCTCAATTGGATAGAGCACCAGACTACGAATCTGGGGGTTGGAAGTTCGAGTCTTTCCGGGCGCGCCAGTCTTCGCGCCGCGAGATGCGGGCGGGTCAACGCGGTTCTCTTCCGCGCCGGTCTGACCCATGATGGCCTTCCATCATGCGAGTCGCACCATGCCTCTGATCATCATCCTGATCATCGTGCTGCTTCTGTTCGGCGGCGGCTTCGGCTACGGCTACGAGGGCTGGTCGGGCTACGGCTACGGCGGCGGGCTCGGCCTCGTCATCCTCCTGCTGGTGCTGTTCCTGCTCTTCGGCCGGGGCCGACGCCTGTAGCGACGGCCGACGGAGAAGAAGGTCGGGCGCTGCCCCGGGCGGGTGTCGTTGGCGCAGGCGCGAGGCGGCCCGACGCCGAGGCACAGTCATTCCCCGGCTCCCTGCGACCCGAGCGGAACTCCGGGCCATGGCTCAATCCGCCTCGGCGAGCTCCGCGCCGAACAGCCCGGGTCGTGTCGGGCGCGGCTCGGCGTCGAACGCCACCGGCCAGTGCGTATACGACGCGGGCATGTCCTCGAACGCCGCCCGCAGCGCGAACCGCGCCGGCGCCCCGTCGGCGTCCGGCGCGTATCCGGCGGCCGCGAAGCGGGATGCGTGTTCGGCATCCGCCGCTTCGGGCGCCTCGAGATCGGGACGCGCGGTGCCGGCGGCGTCGAGCGCCGTCCGCGAGATCGCGAGACACGCGCCCGTCATCGGGCCAGACCGCACGAAGGGATCGAACCAGCGGCCGGTGCCGCGCACGAGGCCGCCGCCGGATGTGTCGCCGGTGGCCGCGGCTTCGACGCGTCCGTGCAGGAGCGCGGCCCGGATCCAATCCGCCTCCCAACCTGACACGACCGGCCGCACGCCGGCGTGCAGGAGGATGGCGACGTCCACGGCATGGCGCCGGAACAGCGCGGCGAGACCGCGATTGAGGTTCCAGCCGGCGCCGCGCCGCCTGCCCCCGATCATCCGAACGCGTGATCCGAGCAAAGCGTCGGCAGGATGACCGGCGTCACCGTCGCGGCACAGGACCAGATGATGCGGCGTGGCGGTCAGCGCTTGAAGCCGATCGACCTGGCGCGCGAGTTCGGCAGGCCCGATTGCCTCGTCGGCGCGGATCGCGATGCCGAGGCGGGGCGCCCGCCCGCCAGGGAACGCGGCGGGCAGGCGGGCGGCTTCGCGGAAAAGGGGAATGGTGGCGACCGGGCGGTCTCCGTCGAAGAGCGCGAGGCGGCCCGCGCGCAGTTGCCCCGCGTCGAACCGACGATCGAGCCGGACTTCGAGGCGGAACGGACACGTGCCGCTCGCGACGACCGGGTCATGCCCCGCCGGAGTGACGCCGACACCCTCCAGACGGATCCGGCCCGTGGCCGACCCGCCCGGGAGGTATCCGCCCCGCACGCACAGTTGATCCTCTCGCCACTCGATCCCGGCGATGTGAACGGCTCCTTGAGGTCGCGGTCCGGAACCGCTCAAGAAACTCTCCCAATCCGATCCGTCGTAGAATACGATCCCGTTATGAACTACGTCAGGCGCACGGATACTTGCAATAACGGCATGCTTGTTCTCGGGACAGCTGCCACCGTGCGGCCGGCGCTGCCGCGCACCATCATCGTGACGGGAGTGGCACGCTCGGGCACGAGCATGGTGGCCCGCGTCCTGCAATCGGCCGGTCTCTATCTCGGCGACGAGCTCGACGACGTCGTCTTCGAGGACAACGAGTTCGGGACGCATTTCGAGGCCGGCGACCGCGCCGCGCTCGCCGCACTCATCGCCCGGCGCGACGGGTATCGCTCCGTCTGGGGTTGCAAGCGCCCGCAGCTGCACGGGCTCGGCCCCTCGATCGTCGACCTGTTCCGCCGCCCGATGGTGATCGCGATGTTCCGCGATCCGATCGCGATCGCCGAACGCAACATCCGGTCCGAGCTCTACCAGCCCGACTACGCCTTCGCCGACGCGCGCGAAGAGGCGGGCGCGTTCGCAGACTTCATCGCCGCGCTCTCCTGTCCGCGCCTGCTCGTGAGCTACGAGAAGGCGATCCGGCACCCCGCACTGCTGGTGGAGCAGCTGCTGGCGTTCACCGGCCTCGAGCCTCTGCGTTCCGAGGACGATCTCGCCGCGCTGGTCGAGCCGGAACGCGACGTCTATCGCGCCCAGGCGCGGCGCATCTATCAGGGCTATCTCGACGTCGTCGACGGGAACACGCTGCGGGGATGGGCGCGCGAACCAAGCCGACAGGTGGCGGTCGAGGTCTCCCTGCTCCGCGACGGCGAGGCCGTCGCCCACGCCGTCGCGAACCAGACGCGCGCCGATCTTCAGACCGCCGGGCTCGGGGCGTGCGCCTTCTCGTTCGATCTCGACGGGCTCGACCTGCGGGACGACACGATCCTGTCGGTCGAGATACGCGACAGAAGCTTTACGCTCCGCAACAGCGGCTGCTCGCTCGCGCGCCTACGCGCGGCTCCGGGCCACTGAACGGCCGCCGCCACGGCTCTCGAACCAGATCGGCTTTGCCTGTAGTCTCCCGCGGGCCGACGCGAGGGGAAGCCGGGTGCAGGTGATCGATCAGGAGCGCCACGCGGCGGAACTCGCCCGCTATTCGATCGAACCCCTTGCCGTCACCCGGAACGGCGGCATCTGGCCCGAGCCGCGACACGGCTACGTGCTGGCCGCCTGCGCCCGGTGGGAAACGCCCTACATCACGGAATGGCTGTCCTATCATCGCTCGGTCGGCATCGATCACGTCTATCTCTACTGCAACGACGACGATCCCGCCGAACTCTGGGCACAGGTGATGCCGTTCGCGACCGGCCGTGATCCGTTCGTCACCTTCCGGCACTATCCGATCCAGGGCCTGCAGTTCCAGATCTACTACCACTTCCTGCGGAACTACATGCACGAAACGAAATGGCTGATGTTCCTCGACATCGACGAGTTCATCTGTGTCAGGGACGGCCACGATGTTCCCCGCCTGATGGCCCGTTTCGAGACGAGCGCCGACGCCGTCTACTTCAACTGGTGCGCCTTCGGGAACAACGGGCACGTGACGCGTCCGGCGGGACAGGTGCTGCTCAACCACACGCGGCGCGAACGCACGGTCTCGCCGTCCACCAAACTGTTCGTGCGCAGCCGGTCGATGCCGATGGGCGGCTTCTTCCACGCCCACGACCGTCCGATCCAGCACGACGTGTCCCGCCTCGGCCTCGAACTGCGACGGCGAAACGTGCTCGGCGAGGACCTTGCCGACTACTACGAGGAGTTTCCGGCCCGTGCCTGGCGGTTCTTGAACGAGGGCGACCGCGGCGAACGACTGCTCGCGACCGCGTTCATCGCGCATTACAACATCAAGTCGGACGCCGACTTCGAGCTCCGGGTCGAGCGAGGCCTTGCCGGCGACTACGCCGCCGAAGCCGCCTGGGGGCGGAAGACCGAGGCCGAGCGGGCACGTCATCATGAGCGCACCAACGCCGTCGAGGACACCGTGCTGCACGATTACTGGCGCGACACGCTCGCCAGGAGCTGGGAGAGTTCGGTCTTCCCACGCGCCGACTGGACGCTGATCACGCCGACCGGCCCTGCGACCCAGAGCTCGACCGCCCACGAGCTCGGCATCGACGAGGACGCGCGCGGCGTGCTGTCCCGCCGGTTGATCGGCCGCCCGCAGAGCCACACGAAGCAGGAAGCCGATCCCTGGTGGATGGTCGACCTCGGGGCGATGCATCGGGTCCACGAGGTGCGCCTGTTCAACCGGCTCGATGCCGCTCTCGACCGGATGGCGCGTTTCCGGATCGACACCTCGTGCGACGGAACCACCTGGACGACCTGGTTCGAGAAGACCGACGACGCGATCTTCGGCGGCGCCGACGGGACACCCTTCCGCCACGTCGATCCGGACGGACGCCTCGCGCGCTGGATCAGCGTCTCGGTGCCGGGACCGGGGCGCTATTTCCAGCTCGACCAGATCGAGTTCTACGGTGATGCCGAAACCATCGCGCCTTCCCGCGTCGCCGACCGGCACCGGGCGGCGCCGGTCTCGGAGGAGGTCTAGGACATGCGCGTGCTCGTCACAGGCGGCGCCGGTTTCGTCGGCAGCCATACGGTGCTCGCGCTCGTCGGACGCGGCGACGAGGTCGTCGTGCTGGACAACCTGCGACAGGGTCATCGCGGCGCGGTGCCGGACGGGGCGCGCCTGCTGGTCGGCGATCTCGGCGATCAGGCGCTGCTCGATCAGGTTCTCGGCGAGACCAGGTTCGACGCGGTGTTCCACTTCGCGGCCCTGTCGCTGGTCGGCGAGAGCATGAGGCTGCCGTTCCTTTATTTCCGGCAGAATGCGGGTCTCGGCACCGCCCTGATCGAGAGCTGCGTGCGGCACGGCGTCGGCCGTTTCATTCTCTCGTCGACCGCGGCGCTGTTCGGCAATCCCGACACGATCCCGATCACCGAGGCGACCCGCATCGATCCCGGCTCGCCCTATGGCGAGAGCAAGCTGATGATCGAGCGGACCCTGCACTGGGCCGATCGCGTGCACGGTCTTCGCAGCGCCTGCCTGCGCTATTTCAACGCCGCCGGTGCCGATCCCGAAGGCCGCGCGGGCGAGGACCACGATCCGGAAACCCACCTGGTCCCGCTGCTGATCGACGCGGTCCTCGGGCGAAGGCCGCCGATCACCGTGTTCGGCAGCGATTACGACACGCCGGACGGCACCTGCATCCGCGACTACGTCCACGTGTCCGACCTCGCCGACGCGCATCTCGCGGCACTCGGCCGGCTCGACCACGAGAGCGTCACCTACAATCTCGGCAGCGGCACCGGCCACTCGGTGCGCGCGGTGATCAGGAGCGTCGAGCGCGTCGCGGGACGACCGGTTCCGATCGTCGAGGGCGACCGTCGTCCCGGCGATCCGGCGGTGCTCGTCGCATCGTCCGACCGCATCCGTGCCGAGACGGGGTGGACGCCGCGCTTCACCGATCTCGACGAGACGGTCGCGACCGCGTTCCGCTGGCGGGACGCGCACCCGAACGGCTACGCCGACCACGCGCGGGCGGCGCCATAGGACGCGCAAAGGACGCGGTGGGGCGCCGGCGGACCGACGCGGGAGATCGGCGCTCGCGATCGGCGTGATCAGACGGCGGGTGCGTCCTGCAGCATCTTCTCGAGTTCGGAGAAGCTCGGCATGTGCTGCGTCGGCACGAGCTTGCGTCCGCTCTCGACGCTGACCTGCGGCGCGTTGCCGTGCAGATGGGCGACCAGCACCGCGCGGATCATCTCGTAGAACCGCATCTCCTCCTCGACCACGCTGCGGAGCCGGGCCGCGAGCGGGCCGACCACGCCGTAGGCGAGCAGCACGCCGAGGAACGTGCCGACCAGCGCGCCGCCGATCATCTCGCCGAGCACGGCGGGTGTCTCGTTGATGTGGCCCATCGTCTTGATCACGCCGAGTACGGCGGCGACGATGCCGAGCGCCGGCAACCCGTCCGACATCGTCTGCAGCGCGTGCGACGGGTGGATCTCCTCCTGGGCCTGCTTCTTGAGCTCGCGCGCCATCACGTCCTCGATCTGGTGCGGATCGTCGGCGTTCATGCCGATCATGCGGAAATAGTCGCAGACCAGGTCGAGCGCATGATGATCGGCGAGGATCTTCGGGTGCGCCTTGAAGATGCCGCTGTCGGCCGGGTTCTCGATATGCGGCTCGATCCCCATCGCGCCCTTGGCGCTCGCGAGCTTGACCAGGCGGAACAGCAGCGTGAGCAGGTCGGCGTAGTCGGTCTTGCCGAAACGCGCGCCCTTGATCGCCTTGAGGATGCCGCCGGCGGTATGCTTCACGTCGCGCATCGAGTTCGACATCAGGAAGGCACCAGTCGCCGAGCCGCCGATGCTCAGGAGTTCGAACGGCATCGACTTGATCAGCGGCGCGAGCGCACCGCCCGACGCGATGAAGCTGCCGAAGACGCAGGCCAGCAGGAACACGAGACCGCCGATCGCGAGCATCGCGGCGATCGCCTAGCGTGACGTGACCGACGCCACCGCCGGTGGCGACGGGTGCGGCCGCGACACCGGCGCCGCGGCGACCGGCGGCGATCGGCGCCGAGCCGGGCGGCAGCGGAGCCGGCGACACCGAAGCTGTCGGCGCCGACGACCGCGCCGACGCGACCCCGGCCGGGAACGTGGCGACCGGCGGCGCGCCCGCGACCGTCGCGGCCGGCGACGCGTCCGGCGCCAGCGGATGCGTCCGATGGACCACGATGACGACCCGGCGGTTGGCCGGGCTGCCCGCCTGCCCGGGCACCATCGGCTCGCGATCGGACACGCCGGACACGCCGGCGACCCGCGCGTCGGGCAGACCGGCGGCATCGAGCACCATCCGGGTCGCGTCGGCGCGCGCCGCCGACAGCGCCCAGTTCGACAGGCAGCCGCCCTTGCACGGCGACGAGCTCGTGTGCCCGGTGATCGTGACGTCCTCGCGAAGCGGCGCGAGCACCGGCGCCACGCGCTCGAGCAGCAGGCGGGCCCTTGCGTTCGGCACCGCCGAAGCGTCGTCGAACATCGGCTTGCCCTCGGCATCCATGATCTGGATCCGGAGACCGTCGGGCGTGACCTCGACGGAGAACTGCCCGGCGGCGTCGGCGAGCGCGGGATCGCCGGCAACGGATCGCCGCAGCGCGCGCGCGGTCCGCTGCAGCGCCGCATCCTCGTCGCGGGACGACGCAGCCGCGTCGTCGCTCCGCGCCGCCGCCGCGTCGCGCGACCCTGCACCGGGCCCGCCGGCGGACGCGCCGTCGGAACGGGCGAGCCTCGTCGCGACATCACCGGCCTCGCCGTCGTCGGCGGTCGCGGTGCCGCGCCCCGAATTGCCGTCGAGGTGGTTGTCGCCGCTGATCGGGATCGCGTCGGGATCGCTTTCGGGCGGCGTCGCGACCGCCTGACCCGCGACCTTCGCCGCCGCCGCGGCGCTGCCCGGCGTGCCGACCGACGGATCGTCGTCGTCCGTCTGCTCCGCCGTGGCGTCCGGGAACGCGGTCTGGTCGGTCAGGCTGACGGATCCGAGATTGGAAACCTGAGCGCCGTGCTCGTAGGGAGTGAGACCGCCGAACGGCTTTCCCGACCCGGACTGCGCGCGCGTGTGGGTCCCGGCCGGGCTGAAATAGTCGGCGATGCCCCGGCGCTGCTTGTCGGTCGTCGCGTTGATCAGCCACATGAGCAGAAAGAACGCCATCATCGCGGTCACGAAGTCCGCGTAGGCGACCTTCCAGGCGCCACCGTGATGGCCGGCCTCGATGATCTCCTCGCGCCGGATCACGACCGTCGGCGCGCCCGTCTTTGTCTTGCGAGCCATCGACGGCCTCCGCTCCGTACGCCGTATCCTGGCAGCGGCCGATTGAGCCTCCGTTAACGGCCTCGGTGCGGCGGCAGGGAGGCCGACACCGGCGCGTCGGCACCGACGGTCGCGACGGAGAGCACGTCGCGTTCCGCGACGATCCCGCCGGCGGCGCGCGTGATCACGCCGGCGGGCGAGGCGGACGCGAACCCGCGTGGTGGCGCGCCGTGATCGGGGCCGGCGCGCCGCACCAGCAGTATGCGGGCGCCGGGCGCGAGCAGCGCCGGCAGCCGGAACAACGCCCAGCGCGGCGCGACCGCGCCGACCGAGCCCCCGGCGCGGTTCCAGGCGAGTTCGGCGGCGAGACCATACGCGTCGCTGACCACCGGCAGGCCGCCCGTCCGCGCGTCGGCCGCGCTGATCGCGCGCCCCCACGCCGTCCAGCCATCGAGCCGGGCGAGAGTCACGTCGAGCCGGGCCGGCAGCGGCACGAGGTGGAACACCGCCTGACCATAGACGACGGCGGTGATCGCGAGGCCGAGCGCCGCCGCCGGACCCGGCCCCGGCACGCGCCGCGGCGGGCGGCACGCCGCCGCCGCCAGCATCGCCGACGGATACAGCACGCAGGGCCAGTTCGCCTGCACGCGATCACCGAGCGCGTGCAGTACGAACACCAGCGCCGGCACGCCGGTCGCGAGCGTCACCAGCACGGGCCCGGCCTCGCCCGCCCGCGCCCGGCGCGCCACCTGCCAGGTGCCCAGCACCGCGAGCAGCGCGAGCAGCGGCGTCGCGAGCCCGACCTGCCCGGAGACGAGCTCCGCGAGGTAGCGCGGCGCGCGCGCCCAATGCGCGACCGTCGTGCGTCCGCCCTGCTTGGCGAAGCTCGCCCAGCCATGCGCGGCATTCCAGGCGAGCACCGGCGCGCTGGCGGCGAGCCCGGCGACGACGCCGAGCCAGCTCGCCGGGCGCCCGAGCAGCGCCCGCGGTGCCTTGCACGCGAGCAGCCACGCGAGCACCGGCGGCAGCAGCAGCACGGCGGTGTATTTCGAACAGAACGCAAGACCGAGCGAGGCGCCCGCGGCGGCGACCCAGAGCCCGCGCCCGGTGCGGAGCGCGCGGCCGAGACAGGCGAGCGTCAGGCCCCAGAACAGCACCACCGGCGTGTCGGGCGTGATCACGATGCTGCCGACGCCGACCAGCAGCGTCGCGTTGAACAGCAGGGCCGAGATCCAGGCCCGACCAGGCGAAAGGCCGAGCAGGTCGCGTGCGGCGGGCACCAGCGCGAGCGACCCGGCGAACGAGGCGACCGGGCCCAGCAGCCGCACGCCGAGCGGGTTCTCGCCGGCGAGCGCCGTGCCGGCGCGGATCATCAGCGCCACCATCGGCGGATGGTCGAGATAGCCGGGCGCGAGCGCCCGCGACCACACCCAGTAATAGGCCTCGTCGGGCGACAATCCCGTCGACGCGGCCACCGCGAGGCGCAGGAACAACAGCGCGCCGAGCAGCGGCAGGACGACGCGCCCGCTCAAAGCGGCAGGCCGGCCGGCCGATGCGCGGTGCGGATGGTCTGCAGCGTCTGCACGCGGGCCACCAGCGCGAGGCCGGTCAGCGCCTCGGTCAGCCGGTTCTCGTGCGCGTTGTCGCGCGCCACCACCCGCAGCAGGAAATCGCCGCCGCCGCGGATCATGTGGCACTCGCGCACCTCCGGCCAGGCCGCGACCGTGCGCTCGAACGACGCGAGCGCCGCCTCCTTCTGGCTTTCGAGCCCGACCAGCGCGAAGAAGGTGATCGGCCAGCCGACCGCCGCCTGCTCGATCTCGGCGGCGTAGCCGCGCACGACGCCGGTCTCCTCGAGCCGCCGCATGCGGCGGAGACAGGGCGGTGCCGAGATCCCCACCCGGCGCGCGAGCTCGACATTGGTGATGCGGGCGTCGGCCTGCAGTTCGCGCAGGATCTGCCGGTCGATGGAGTCGAGCGGGACGCCGCGGGAAAGGTCGAGCGGGACGCCGCGGGAGGAATCGAGCGGCACGCCGAGCGGGACGCCGCGAGGAACGTCCGGCGGCGCGCCCGGGGCCGGGTCGCGCACCCGGCCGTCCCCGGGCGCGACCTCGATCCGATCCCCCGTGTCGTCCGGCGTGCGTGCTGCCCCCATCGGCCGCACCGTAGAGGCTCGAACCGCTTGTGACGACCGGGCCCGCGCCCGATATCCTCGCTCCCATG
This sequence comes from Acetobacteraceae bacterium, assembly GCA_965199345.1. Lineage (GTDB taxonomy): Bacteria > Pseudomonadota > Alphaproteobacteria > Acetobacterales > Acetobacteraceae > CAXTPV01. The sequence continues at coordinate 595,705 of CBDARA010000002.1, read as the reverse complement.
AGCACCACCCACCACACCGATCTCCTGGTGATCGGCGCCGGCCCGGCCGGCTACACCGCCGCGATCTACGCCGCGCGCGCCTCGTTGCGGCCGATCCTGGTCGCGGGCCTGCAGCCCGGCGGCCAGCTCACCATCACCACCGAGGTCGAGAACTATCCCGGCTTCGCGCAGGCGGTGCAGGGCCCGTGGCTGATGGACCAGATGGAGGCGCAGGCGCGCCACGTCGGCACCGAGATCCTCCACGATCTGGTCACCGAGGTCGATTTCGCGCACGGCGCGCCGTTCCGCTGCACCCTCGACGGCGGCGACACGGTCATGGCGGCGAGCGTGGTGATCGCCACCGGCGCGCAGGCGCGCTGGCTCGGCCTGCCGTCCGAAAAGGCGCTGCAGGGCGCCGGCGTCTCGGCGTGTGCGACCTGCGACGGCTTCTTCTACCGTGGCCGCAAGGTCGCGGTCGTCGGCGGCGGCAACACGGCCGTCGAGGAGGCGCTCTACCTCACGCACCACGCCGACCGGGTGACGCTGATCCACCGGCGCGACCGGCTGCGAGCCGAGCGGATCCTGCAGGAGCGCCTGTTCGCGCATCCGAAGATCGACGTGATCTGGAACGCGGCGGTCGACGAGGTGCTGCCGACCGGCACGCCGCCGGTGGTCGGCGGCCTCGCGCTGCGCGACCTCGTGACCGGCGATCGCCGCACGCTCCCGGTCGACGGCCTGTTCGTCGCGATCGGCCACACGCCGAACACCGCGATGTTCCGCGGTGCGGTGGCGCTCGACGCCGAGGGCTACGTGATCACCGAGCCCGGCACGACGCGCACCTCGGTCGGCGGCGTGTTCGCCGCCGGCGACGTGCAGGACAAGGTGTTCCGCCAGGCGATCACCGCCGCCGGCACCGGCTGCATGGCCGCGCTCGAGGCGGAACGCTGGCTGCAGGAACGTCGCTCGGAGACACAGGTCGCCGCCGCCGCGGAGTAGCGAAGTGGAGGGCTCCGAGCGCCTGCCCCGGAGCCTGGCCGCATCAACCGCCCGAAGGCGCGCGTCTTACGAACGACCGATGAGGGCACGCGGCGGATCGGGGGCAGCACCCCCGGCCCGCCGCGTGCACCGCCTCAGCCCTCGCCGGTGTCCCGGCGCCGCCGGATCGCCGCGCCGAGGATGTCGCCGAGCGACGCGCCGCTGTCCGACGAACCGAAATCGGCCAGCGCCTGCTTCTCTTCCTCGACCTCGCGCCCCTTGATGGTGAGCGACAGCTTCCGCGACGCGCGATCGACGCCGATCACCTTCGCGTCCACCGTTTCGCCGACGGCGAAACGGTCCGGACGCTGGTCGCCCTTGTCGCGGGCGAGCTCGGCGCGCCGGATGAAGCCGGTCAGCACCTCGTCGATCTTCACCTCGACGCCGTTCGCCTGCACCGCGGTCACCGTGCAGGAGACGACATCGCCCTTGCTCACGCGCGTCATCGCATCGGCGGCGGGATCCTCGTGCAGCTGCTTGATGCCGAGCGAGATGCGCTCCTTTTCGACATCGACGTCGAGCACCTTCGCCTGCACGACCTGGCCCTTCTCGTAGGCCGCGATCGCCGTCTCGCCGGCCTCGTCCCACGACAGGTCCGACATGTGCACCATGCCGTCGAGATCGGCCGAGAGCCCGATGAACAGGCCGAACTCGGTGATGTTGCGGATCTCGCCCTCGACCGTCGTGCCGACCTTGTGCTCCTCGGTGAACTGCTCCCAGGGGTTCCGCTGCACCTGCTTGAGGCCGAGCGAGATCCGCCGCTTGCCGCTGTCGACGTCGAGCACCATCACGTCGACCTCCTGCGAGGTGGCGACGATCTTGCCCGGATGAACGTTCTTCTTGGTCCAGCTCATCTCGGACACGTGCACCAGACCCTCGACGCCCGGCTCGAGCTCCACGAAGGCGCCGTAGTCGGTGATGTTGGTCACGCGGCCCGAATAGCGGGCGCCCGGCGGATACTTGATCGCGACGCCGTCCCAGGGATCGGCCTCGAGCTGCTTCATGCCGAGCGAGATGCGCTGCGTCTCGGAGTTGAACCGGATCACCTGCACCCGGACCTGCTGGCCGATCTGCAGCGCCTCCGACGGATGATTGATCCGGCGCCACGCGATGTCGGTCACGTGCAACAGGCCGTCGACGCCGCCGAGATCCACGAACGCGCCGTAATCGGTGATGTTCTTGACCACGCCGTCGAGGATCATGCCTTCCTTGAGGCCCTGGATCAGCTCCGAACGCTGCTCGGCCCGCGTTTCCTCGAGCACCGCGCGGCGCGAGACGACGATGTTGCCGCGGGCGCGATCCATCTTGAGGATCTGGAACGGCTGCGGCATGCCCATCAGCGGGCCGACGTCGCGCACCGGCCGGATGTCGACCTGGCTGCCCGGCAGGAAGGCCATCGCGCCGCCGAGATCGACCGTGAACCCGCCCTTCACGCGACCGTAGATCGTGCCGTTGACGCGCTGGTTGCCCTCGAAGGCGCGCTCGAGATTGGTCCACGCCTCCTCGCGGCGGGCCTTCTCGCGCGACAGCACGATGAGACCGTCGCGGTCCTCGTAGCGCTCGACATAAAGCTCGACGACGTCACCGGGCTCGACCTCGGGACGGGCGCCGGGGAGCCCGAACTCCTTGAGCGCCACGCGCCCCTCGGACTTCAACCCGACATCGACGATCGCGAACTCGTCGGTGAGGCGGACGACGCGGCCGCTGACGACGGACCCGTCGAAGCCGGTGTCGCGGCCGAGGGTCTCGTCGAGCAGGGATGCGAAATCCTCGCCCTGGAAATGATCACGTGTGTCGACGACGGCGCTGGCTGCCATGTGCTGCTGTGTGTCCTGCCTGTCGGGCCGGACATGACGCGTCCGGCGGAACTGTCTGCGCGACGGCCTCGATGCCGGTCACGACATGCCCCTTCGGGGCCGGTTGACGCCCATACGGCGACGAGCCGGCACCCTGGCGGGGACGGCTTCGCGGTCGTCATAAACACCCTCGCGTGCCGCCGCGTCAAGGACGCGCGACCGACGTGCCGCGTCGAGGACGCGAGACCGACGTGCGGCGTCAATGACGCGAGACCGACGTCAGGCGAGACGATCCCGCAGCCTCGCGTCGATCAGCGCGCGGGCCCGCGCGTACGCCTCGTCCGGGTCGAGCGCGGTCGTATCGAGCGCCATCGCATCCGAAGCCGCGACCAGCGGCGCCGCCGCGCGTCCCGCATCCGCGGCGTCGCGTGTGCGCAACGCCTCTGCCTCCCGCGCCACCGCGTCGGGCGCGTCCGCCTCGCCGCGCTGCCGCAGCCGCCGCCTCGCCCGTTCCTCGGCCGACGCCGTCACGAACAGCTTCGCGTCCGCTCCCGGACACACCACCGTCCCGATGTCGCGCCCGTCGAGCACCCCGCCCGACGCGGCGACGAAACGCCGCTGCGTGTCGAGCAGCGCCGTCCTGAGCGCCGGCCAGGCCGCGACACGGCTCGCCGCGCGATCGATCTCCGGCGTCCGAAGGTCGCCGCGCGCCAGCGCCGACGCGTCCATCGCGGCCGCGACCCGCACCGCTTCGGCCTCGCCGTCGCGACCGGCTTCCAGCAGCAGGCGGGCGACGGCGCGATACAGCAGGCCGGTGTCGAGATAAGGCAGCCCGAACGCGTCGGCGAGCCGGCGCGCGAGCGTGCCCTTGCCGGACGCCGCCGGACCATCGACCGCGATCACCAGACGCCGTTCCGCGCGCTCCGTCACGCCCCCTCTCCCGGCCAGGGCGCCGCCTCCAGCACCGCCCCGAGCCCGCGCATCGTCGCCGCGAACCCCGGAAAGCTGGTCTCGACGAAGCTCACATCGTCGACCCGAACGGCCGCGCGCGACGCGAGGCCGAGCACCACGCCGCTCATCGCCAGCCGGTGATCCATCAGCGTCTCGACCACGCCGCCGCCGGGCGGCGGCCCGCCGGCGCCATCGATCACCAGATCGTCGCCCTCGATCGCGACCGTCACACCGTTGCCCGCCAGCAGCGCGGCCGTCGCTTCCAGCCGGTCGCTCTCCTTGACGCGAAGCTCCGCGAGGCCGCGCAGGCGGCTCCGCCCCGAGGCCGCGGCACAGGCGACGGCGAGCACCGGGTATTCGTCGATCATCGACGGCGCCCGGCCGGCCGGCACGTCGACCGCGCGGAGCGCCCCCGCCGCCGCCGTCACGTCGCCGACCGGCTCCCCACCCTCCACCCGCTCGTTCGCGACCGAGAGCGCCGCCCCCATCTCGCGCAGCGAGGCGAGCAGGCCGGTGCGGAGCGGGTTCAGCCCGAGCCCCGCGACCGTCACGCGCGAGCCCGGCCGGAGCAGCGCCGCGACGAGCGGGAACGCCGCCGAGGACGGGTCGCCCGGCACCACGACGTCGCGCGCCACGAGTTCGGGCTGGCCGTCGAGCAGGAGCCGGTTGCCGCCGCCCTCGAGCGGCTCCGAGACCAGCGTCGCGCCGAAATGGCGGAGCATGTTCTCGGTGTGGTCGCGCGTCGGCACCGGCTCGTCGACGACGCTGCGGCCGCGCGCGTTGAGCCCCGCCAGCAGCAGCGCCGACTTGACCTGCGCCGATGCCACCGCGAGCCGGTGCGCGACCGGCAGCGGCGACCCGGTGCCGACGATCGCGAGCGGCAGCCGCCCGCCGCGCCGCCCTTCGAACCGCGCGCCGATGGAGGCCAGCGGCTCGGTCACGCGCCGCATCGGCCGCCGCCGCAGGCTCGCGTCGCCCGTCATGATCGAGACGATCGGATGGCTCGCGAGCAGGCCCGCGAGCAGCCGCGCGGCGGTGCCGGAGTTCCCCATGTCGAGCACGTCCTCGGGCTCGACCAGCGCGCCGACGCCGCGGCCCCGCACGCGCCAGGCACCGCCCCCGTCCGCGGTCACCAGCGCGCCGAGCGCCCGCATCGCGGCGGCCGTCCGCAGCACGTCCTCGCCCTCGAGCAAGCCCTCGATCCGGGTCTCGCCCACCGCCAGCGCGCCGAACATCAGCGCGCGATGACTGATCGACTTGTCGCCGGGCACGCGGATCAAGCCCCGCAGGGGCGCATCGCCCGGCCGGGCGATCAGCGGGCGTGGCAGGGGCGGAACGATCGGATCGGCCATGGCGGCGCGCATAACACGGTCGGCGCGGTTTGACAGCGCAGCGCCGGGGTGGCATGGCCGCCCGCTTTCCGCATCACGGCACCCGCGCGTCACGCGGCGCCCCTGCCCAACGTGAGGCCACCGTTCCATGGCAAAGCCAGAACTCGGCACCAAGCGCGTCTGCGTCTCGTGCGCGACACGCTTCTACGACCTCACGAAGGTGCCGGCAGCCTGCCCGAAATGCGGCACCGAGCAGCCGATCGAGCAGCCCCGTCTGCGCCGCCCGGCCGGCAACATCGTCGAGGAAAAACGTCCGAAGAAGCCACTGCCCGCCGAGGACGATCCCGACGTCGAGACCGAAGAGACCGAGGAAGCCGGCGAGGAGGAGGTGATCGAAAGCGCCGACGACCTCGACGACGACACCGACACGATCGGCGGCGACATCGAAGTCGAAGGCGACCGCGAGGGGGATGAGACCTAGGTGGTGTGGACTCTAGGGATTCCCTGGATCGTCGAAGGGTGATTCAAGACTGCCTTTGCGGAGGCGGCGATGGGGGTCCTGGACCGACTGGTGTTGAGCGACGCGGCGTGGGAACGGATGGCGCCGTTGATCATTGGTCGACCCGATCAGAAGGGTTCGACCGGACGTGACAACCGGATGTTTGTCGAGGGCGTGCTGTGGATCGTGCGGACAGGCTCGCCCTGGCGTGACCTTCCCGACGTGTTCGGCGAATGGAACAGCGTCTTCCGCCGTTTCAGTCGCTGGAGCCGCAAGGGTGTCTGGTGGCGTATCTTCGAGGCGATGAGCGACGATCCGGACTTCGAATACCTGATCGTCGACTCCACCATCATCCGCGCTCACCAACACGCCGCCGGGGCGAAAAAAGGGGGTCTGAAGATCAGGCGTCCGACCAGGCTCTCGGCCGCTCTCGCGGCGGCCTGAGCACCAAGATCCACATGGCCGTGCGCGGCCTCGGCTGCCCGGTGCGATTGATCCTGACCGGCGGACATCGCGGCGACGCGCCGCAGGCCATCCCCCTCATCGAGGGCCTGGCTGCGGATGCGGTCATGGCCGACACCGCCTACGACAGCGACCAGATCCGAGAAGCCATCGCCGAGAAGGGTGCGGTGGCGGCCATCCCCAACAACCCGTCTCGAGCCAAGACATACAAACTGGACAAGCACTTGTATGCTCAGCGGCACCTGGTCGAGTGCTGCTTTTCACGCCTGAAGCAGTTCCGACGCGTGGCCACCCGATACGAAAAAACCGCGCGCAACTACCTCGCCATCGTCACCCTCGCCGCAACCGTCCTATGGCTCAGGTAAGTGTCCACGCCGCCTAGCGGTTCGGACGGGGAAAGGAAGGCCAGGGCTCTGCCCTGGACCCGCCAAGGGACAGTCGTCCCTTGGATCCCTCTCAGTTAAGGAAAACCCCGGGCCACGTACGGGCGGGCAGGCCCTGTCGGCCCGGGGTTTTCCTTAACTGACTGGATTGTCAAGGCCGCTGCCTTGACCGGGGTCCAGGGGCAGAGCCCCTGGGCCTTCCTTCCCAGCGCGACCCGCCCGGTCCCGCCCGGTCACGCCGCGTCGAGGACGCGGAGGAAGTTGCCGGACCAGAACAGCGAGATTTCCGTCGGGCCGTAGCCGCGGCGGACCAGTTCGGCGGTGATGTTCGGGCTTTCGCTCGCGTTCCGCCATCCCTCGATCGCGCCGCCGCCGTCGAAATCCGAGCTGATCCCGACATGCGCGACGCCGGCGCGTGCGACGACGTGGTCGAGGTGATCGACGAAATCGCTCACCGACGCGTCGCGTCCTTTCAGGAACGGCGCCATCGCGGTGATCTGCACCACCCCGCCGGTGTCGCGGAGGGCGTCGATCTGCATGTCGTCGAGGTTGCGCGGATGCGGCTGCAGCGCGGACGCGCAGGAATGGGTCGCGCAGACCGGCCTGGTGCTGAGGCGGACCGCCTGCAGCATCGCGTCGCGCGACAGGTGCGACACGTCGACGAGCATGCCGAGCCGGTTCATCTCGGCGACCGCGTCGCGCCCGAGCGGCGACAGGCCGCCGTGCAGTGTCGCGGCGTCGCCGAGATCGGCGCGCGGGTTCGCGCTGTCGGCGAGGTCGTTGTGGCCGTTGTGCACGAGCGTGAGATAGCGGACGCCGCGCCGCCGCCAGTGCGCGAGCCGGGTGAGGTCGCCGCCGAGCCCGTGCCCGTTCTCGACCGCGCGGAGCACCGCGATGCGTCCGGCCTCGTGTGCCGCGCGCACGTCGTCGGACGTTGTCGCGAGGTCGACGTCGGATCCGGCGTCGGCATAGGCGTCGATCGCGTCGAGCATGCGCTCGACCCGCTGCGCGGCCGCGTCGCGGTCCGGCGCGTCGCGCCGCGCCTGCGGCACGAAGGCGGCGAAGCACACTGCCCGCAGCCCGCCGCGACGCATCTTCGGGAAGTCGACCCGCCTCGGCCCGTCCTCGTGCGGGCCGGGACCGTCCGGCCAGGGAATGTCGACATGGCTGTCGAGAGTGAGCAGGGAGTGGTGCAACGCGCTCGCGTCAAGCATGACGGTACGCCATGCGCATCGTGACCTGGAACATCAATTCGCTACGACTCCGACTTCCCCTGCTGGAACGCCTGCTGGGCGCGCTCCGTCCAGATGTGCTCTGCCTGCAGGAAACGAAGGTTCCGGACGCGCTGTTCCCCGCCGACGGCGTGGCGGCGCTCGGTTTCCCGCATCACGCGATGCGGGGGATGAAGGGCTACAACGGCGTCGCCGTGCTCTCCCGCCTGCCGCTCGAGACGATCGCCGACACCCCGATGTTCGGCGGCAAGGAGGATTGCCGCCACCTGCTGGTGCGGGTCGGCGCGCCGTCCGGCCCGGTCGACATCCACGATTTCTACGTGCCCGCGGGCGGCGACGTGCCCGATCCCGCGTCCAACCCGAAATTCGCCCACAAGCTCGCCTTCGTCGACGAGGCGGCGCTGCACTTCGCGTCCGCCGGCACGGGCACGCGGACGGTGCTGGTCGGCGACCTCAACATCGCGCCCGGCGAGCACGACGTCTGGAGCCACCGCCAGCTGCTCGACGTCGTCAGCCACACGCCGGTCGAGACCGCCAAGATGGAGAGCTGGCGCGCCACCGGTTGGGTCGACACCGCGCGGCATTTCGTGCCGGCCGACGAGAAGCTGTTCACCTGGTGGTCGTATCGCAACCGAGACTGGCGGCGATCGAACCGCGGCCGCCGCCTCGACCATATCTGGGTGACGCCCGATCTCGTGCCGCATCTTCGCAGCCACGAGGTGCTGGTCGATGCGCGGGACTGGGAGCGGAGCTCGGACCACGTGCCGGTCGCGATCGAGCTCGACCTGTGATCGCGTGTGCCCGCTGGTTCAGGCCGCGTTGCGCGAGCCGGCGGGGTCGAGGCGGTAGCCGCCGCCCTCCGTCACCAGCAGGCAGACATTCGCCGGATCGGGCTCGATCTTCTGTCGCAGGCGATAGATGTGCGTCTCGAGCGTGTGCGTCGTGACCGCCGCGTTGTAGCCCCAGACCTCGTTCAGCAGCACCTGCCGCGGCACCGGCCGCGTGCCGGCGCGATACAGGAACTTCAGGATCGACGCTTCCTTCTCGGTCAGCCGGATCCTTCGGTTGCGGGTCGGCTCCTGCAGCAGCTTCGCCGCCGGCCGGAACGTGTAGGGCCCGATCGTGAAGACCGCGTCCTCGCTGTTCTCGAAGATCCGCATCTGCGCGCGCAGCCGCGCCAGCAGTTCCGCGATGCGAAATGGTTTGGCGACGTAGTCGTTGGCGCCCGCGTCCAACCCGCGCACCACGTCCGCCTCGTCGTCCGAGCCGGTCAGCATGATGATCGGGGTGCGCACGCCCTTTCGGCGAAGCGTCGCGCAGAAGTCGCGACCGTCCCCGTCCGGCAGGGTGACGTCGAGGATCAGCGCGTCGAACCGCGTGTTCGTGGTGTCCAGCCGTTTCGTCGCGGCGTCGATCGACCCCGCTTCATCCGGACGGAATTCGCCATCCACCTGCAGCTGTTCCGTCAGCGTCGCGCGCAGCGCGTCGTCGTCGTCAACGATCAGGATCGGACGTTCACCCGCCATGTCGTGCTCCCAACCGACCGGACGTTCACCGCCGGCCGACCCGATCTCTATGCGCGCGAGCCAGCTTTTCGTTCCCTGTTCGGGCATCGAACCAGCTTAACGCACATTGTCGTGAGCACGGCGCGACTGCAAGGCCGGCCTGCGCCGCGGCCGGCGACGGCGGGCCGCTCTCGCCCTCGGGGCCGCCGCTCACTATGTGTCGTCGACCGTAAGAACCGGACATGATGACGACGCTGCCGCCACGCGAACCTCGCGATCTCGAACGGGACCCGGCAGCCGCGCCGGCGTCCGACACGCCGCGGGCCGTGCACAGGGCGATCGGCGAGCTTCGGCGCGGCGCGCCGGTGCTGTTCGGGGGCGCGCACCCGCTCGTGGTGATCGCCGCCGAAACGGCGTCGGCCGAGGGTCTCGCCGACGCCGCCGCGGTCGCCGGCGAAGCGTCTCCGGGGCTTGGTGAGGCCATCCTGCTGCTGACCGAGGCGCGCCTGGCGGTGCTGCAGGACGGCGTGCCCGGACCGGGCGAGAACGGCGGCCGCCTGCTCGCGCTGCCGGTCGCGGCGTCGCTGGCGGCCGTGCCGCGGTCGATCCTCGGCACCGGCAGGCCGCCACCGTCGGCCCCGTTCGCCTTTCCGCGCCCCCCGCATCGACAGCTGGTCGACGTGCCGCCGGGCGGTGCCGCGGCGCTCGCCGCGCTCAAGCTCGCGCGGCTGATGCCCGTCGCGCTGGCCGCCGCCGCGGCGCCGGGCGCGGCGGCGCGCGCCCTCGCGCGCGACGTGCTCGCGATCGAGGCCGGTGCGGTCGCCTCGCACGCGATGCGCCAGGCGCTCGCGCTCGCCATCGTGGCCGAGGCGCCCGTGCCGCTGCTCGACGCACCCGATGCCCGGCTGCTCGCCTTTCGCGCCCCCGATGCCGGCATCGAGCACGTCGCCATCGTGATCGGCGATCCCGCGTCGCGACCCGCGCCGCTGGTGCGGATCCACTCCGAATGCTTCACCGGCGACCTGCTCGGCTCGCTTCGCTGCGATTGCGGCGACCAGCTCCGCGGCGCCATCCGTCAGGTCGCCGAAGAAGGCGCGGGGATCGTCCTCTACCTCGCCCAGGAAGGCCGCGGCATCGGGCTGGTCAACAAGCTCCGCGCCTACGCGCTGCAGGACGACGGCCTCGACACGCTCGACGCCAACCGCGCGCTCGGCTGGGACGCCGACGAACGCTCGTTCCTGCTCGCGGCCACGATGCTCGAGCTGCTCGGGGTCGGACGCTGCCGGCTGCTGACCAACAACCCCGACAAGATCGCCGCACTGGCGGCGTTCGGCATCGAGGTCGCCGCCCGCGTGCCGATCGCGATCGCTTCCAACCCGGTGAACGAGGCCTATCTCCGAACCAAGCGCGTGCGCTTCGGCCACCTGCCCGGCTAGCGCGGCGCCATCGCCATGATCGCCACGGTCCGCCCGAGAGCCTCCTCGCCGCCGCACGCGGCCATGCTCGAATGCGGCGGCGAGCGCTTCCCGTGTGCGATCGGCGTGAACGGCGTGACACCGCACAAGGTCGAGGGCGACGGCGCGACGCCCGCCGGCGCGCTCCCGCTCCGGCGGGTCCTGTTCCGCGCCGACCGGGTGCAGCCGCCGCCGCACGCGAGCGTGCCGCGTGCGCCCCTGACGCCGGATGCCGGCTGGTGCGACGACCCGCGCGACGCGGCCTACAACCGGCCCGTCCGCCTGCCCTACGGTGCCCGCGCCGAGACGCTTTGGCGCGACGATCCGCTCTACGACGTCATCGGCGTGCTCGGCTGGAACGATGCGCCCGTCCTGCGGGAACGCGGCTCGGCGATCTTCCTCCATTTGGCGACGGCCGATCTCGGACCGACCGCCGGCTGCATCGCCCTCCTTCGCGCCGACCTGCTGCGCCTGCTGGGCGCCGGACTGTCCGGGTTCGCGGTCGATCCCACGCCCTGCTAGAGGGGGGAGGCGCTTTGCGCTTGACCCATCGCCGCGACCTTCGGAAACCATTCGTCGCGGGAGAAAGGCGTTCGCCATCGTGACGGGGGGGATCGAGGGGGCGGGGCCGATGCGCTCGACCGGGACCGGCGCCAGCGCGTTCCACCCCGCTTCGGTGCCGCTCGCGATCGACGCGGAGGTCGACGCCTGGCCGTCGCTCGCGTCGATGCTGATCGGCAGCGCCCGCGCCCACGCCGACGACGTCGCCTTCCGGCTGTTCGGCGCGACGCTGCGCTACCGCGAGGTGCTGGCGCACGCCGACGCGCTCGCCGCCTCCTTCGCGGCGGCCAGGATCGGGCGCGGCGACCGCGTCGCGCTGATGCTGCCGAACCTGTTCCAGCACCCGGTCACGGTGCTCGCCATCCTCCGGATCGGCGCCGTGGTGGTCAACGTGAACCCGCTGTCGACGCCGCGCGAGCTCGGCCATCAGCTCCGCGACAGCGGCGCGGTGGGGATCGTGCTGCTCGACCTCTGCGCGCGCACCCTCGCCGCCGCGCGGGAGGGCACCGCGATCCGCCACGTGGTGACGACCGGCATCGGCGATCTGGTCTCGCCGCGGTTCAGGGGAGCCGTCGTCACGGCCGTCGCCCGACGCCGTCGCGGCGCCCCACCGCCTCGCGCGGTCCTGCCCGATGCCGTGCCGTTCCGCCTGGCGCTCGCGCGCGGCCGGCGCCTGCCGCCGGTCGCGGTCGAGACCGGGCCCGACGAGCTCGCCTTCCTGCAGTACACCGGCGGCACCACCGGCCTCGCCAAGGGCGCGATGCTGACCAACCGCAACCTGGTCGCGAACGTCGTGCAGGCGACGGCCTGGATCCGGGACAGCGTGCCGGGCGCCGCGACCGTCAACCTCACCCTGCTGCCGCTCTACCATGTGTTCTCGCTGACGGCGAACCTGCTGGCGATCTTCGCGCTCGGCGCGAGCTCCGTGCTGATCCCGGACCCGCGCGACGTCGACGCGATCATCGCGGCGCTGCCGCCCGGCGGCGTCGACGCGATCTGCGGCACCGGCACGCTGTTCGCGCGACTGCTCGAAAGCCCCGCCTTCCGCCGTCTCGATTTTGGCCGGCTGCGCCTCGTCATCTCGGGCGGCATGGCACTGTCCGCCGAGATCGCGGCCGACTGGCGGGCGGTCACCGGCCGGCCGATCATCGAGGGCTACGGCCTGACCGAGGCGTCGCCGATCCTGACCATCAACCCGGTCGATCGACCGCGCGCCGGCAGCGCCGGGCTGCCGGTCTCGTCGACGCGTCTTCGCATCGACGTCGACGACGCGGCCGAGCCCGCGTCCGACGGGCGCGAGCGCCGCGGCGAGGTGCTCGCGCAGGGTCCGCAGGTGATGCGGGGCTACTGGCGGAACGACGCGGCGACGCGCGCGGCATTCGACGAGGCGGGCTGGCTCCGCACCGGCGACGTCGGCGTGATCGACGCCGACGGCTTCCTCCACATCGTCGAGCGCATCAAGGACCTGGTGATCGTCGGCGGCTTCAACGTCTATCCGGCCGAGGTCGAGGCCGTGGCGTCCGCCTTTCCCGGCGTGGTGGAGTGCGCGGCGTTCGGAACGCCCGATCGCCGCGCCGGCGAGCGCGTGACGCTGGTGGTGCGCGTGGCCGACGACGCGCCGATGGTCGATCCGGCCCTGCTCGCCGCGCACTGCCGCCGGGCGCTGGCCGCCTACAAGGTTCCAGCCGTGATCGAGGTCACGCGAACTCCGTTGCCGCGAACGCCGGTCGGCAAGGTGCTCAAGCGCGAGCTCCGCGACACCGCGCGCCCCGACGCGACACTCTTTGTCACGCGCCCGGATGGCGCCGTTCGTGTTGAACAGCGTGATCCCGAGAACATGTCACAGGCCACGCCATGACAACGCTCCTTGTCCGTCGCACACTGCCGCCCGCGATCGCCGCGTCGGTGCTGCTCGCCGTCGCCGGCTGCGCCTACCCGCCGCCGGACGCTCCCTCCTTCACCGCCCTGCCCGCGAAGGGCAAGCCATACGCGCAGTTCCGGCAGGAAGACGCGTATTGCCGCTCGGAGGGCTATGCCGCCGCCGGCGGTCAGACCGCGCAGAACAACGCGGTCGCCAACGGCGTGGGCACGGCGGCACTCGGCACCGTGGTCGGCGCCGGCGCGGGTGCGCTGCTGGGCGCCGCGTTCCACAACCCCGGCGCCGGCGCCGCGATCGGTGCCGGCACCGGTCTCGCGGTCGGCGGCATCGCCGGTGCCGACGACGCCGACCGATCGGAGTACGTGCTCCAGCATCGTTTCGACAGCACCTACGCGCAGTGCATGGTCGCCTACGGCAATCTCGTTCCGGTGCCGCAGGGCGGTCCGGTCGCCTATCCCTACCCGTACGCGTATGGCGGTCCTTTCGTGGTCGGCCCAACGTTCGGCGTCGGCGTCGGCTACGGACGGTTCTGATCAGTTCTCCCTCGATCGGAACCGAACGGTTCAGGATCGAGGGAGACCGTCGCCGCGCGGCGGCGTCGAACGATCTCGCGTCCGGCCTGTGGCGCGCACGCGGCCGGCGACCAGCGCGGCCCCAAGGGCGCGGTAGACGCTGGTACGGCCGATGCCGAGCCGGCGCGCAATGGCGGCAGGCCCTAGTCCCTCCTCAGGCCGCAGCCGCCTGACCTCGGCGGCGTCAACGCCGGGCTAGCGGCCCTGAGAGACCCCGCGTGTTATGGCCAGCGAGATGCCTTCGAGTTGGCGCTCGCGCCGCAGGTTGGTCTCGAACTCCACAAACACGCCCAGCGTGTCGAGGAATGCCTTGCCAGCTGCTATTCCAGTGTCCACGGGCTGCTCAGCTGCACGCGGCGCCGCGCCGCGACGCCTCAACTCGTGCATGACGTCTGGAAGGTCCTTCATCGAGCGGGCAAGGCGATCGATGCGGGTCACGACCAGGGTGTGACCCGGCTGCACGAGGTCGAGCAGCACCTGCAACTCGGTTCGCCCGTCGCGGCGGGAACCGCTGGCCTTTTCGGCGCGAACCACACCGCAGCCGGCCGCCTTGGGGCCGCACGCTGGATCGCGAGATCCTGGTCGAGGTGCTGACGCATGCGTAGCCGCAGTAGACCATTTCGTTGCAAAGGGTTCAGACCCCGGAACGCTACCGTTCCAGAATACCGGAAGCAGTCCCCATGGCATGTCGGAAGCGTTTCACGCGGATATGCCACAAAGCCTACCGCATTGGGGGAGTGACCGCTTGGTGCGGTGCGGAGACCTAGGCTTCATACCGCGAGATGCCATTCCAGCCCTGAGCGGTTCCCGTTTCTCCGTGAGAACAGGGGCATTTTGAGAAATGTGATCTGGGAACAGGTTTTGGGAAAGCGGCAACTGCCGTCGCTGTCCCATGCCGCTATGGGACCTTCCCGCTACACCTTCGTCCTCGGGAGAGTTATGCGTCGGGAATAAGCACCAGCTTGCCGTGTGCGTGTCCGGTTAAGCTCACGTCGAGCGCGGTTCGCCAATCCGTCAGAGGGAAGGTGGTGGCTATCGGTATATCGAATCGATCTTGAGCGGCGAGAGCGGCGAAGTCGGTCAGCGCATCGTAGCCTAGAGCGCCTTCGAAGCTGTTCCGGACGCCCAAGGCATCAGCAGCAGGACCGTGATTGCTGACCGTGACGATGCGATGCCCGTCGCCACCGGCGACCTGGACCAGGGTCGCCAAAACGTCGCTGATCGGGCCGGCGTCGAAGATCAGGTCTGGCGTTCCACCCATGATCTCGCGCACCCGCTCCACCATGCCATTGCCGTAGGGCGTCACCTCGGCTCCCGTCGCGCGAAGCTGTGTGGCGAACGTCTCGCCCGCGGCTGCAACCACTCGCGCGCCACGCAGACGGGCCATCTGCACCGCCGCAAAGCCGATCATCGTACCCGCGCCGTAGACGAAAAGCGTATGATGCCCCGTGACCCCCAGGATATTGAGGCAGCGCTGAGGCGTCTCGATCGCCATCGGCAGAGCCGCCGCCTTCAGGAGGTCAAGTCCAGCCGGCACGGGAGTCCAAATCGACAGCACGGCATGATCCGCGGCGCCTGCGCTAGAATACTCCTGATATGCCGGAACGCCCAGGACCGCATCGCCAATCACCACGCCCGTCACGCCGTCGCCGATCGCGTCGACAATGCCCGCCACGTCGAGGCCGATGCCGCGAGGAAGGTCGCCGGCGAACAGGCCGCGGCAGAGCGCCCAATCCGCAGGGTTCAGGCCGCAGGCGTGGACCCTGACGCGGACATGGCCGAGCTTCGGCTCGGGAAGGTCGGCGTCGTCCAGGCACAGAACGTCACCGGGCTCACCGTAGCGGTGGAAACGCAGCGTCTTCATCGTCATCCCCGACGTAGTGACAGTTACAGACATCTAAATTTAATGGCAGTGGCTGACAATATGCTAAGTGATCCCGTATGCCACGGAGCGGAGACGAGGCGCGACGGCGCCTGCAACAAGCGACGCTGGAGCTTTTTCAGCAGAAGGGGTTCGACGCTACGACGGCAGCCGAGATCGCCGAACGGGCGGGCGTGACGGAGCGTACGTTCTTCCGCCATTTCGCGGACAAGCGGGAAGCGCTGTTCGACGGAGAGGCGGCATTTCGGGAGGAGTTGGCGCGTGCGGTCGTCTCGGCTCCGCCGGATATGAGTCCGATGGATGCATTGCTCCATGCCTTCCGCTCGGCCGAACCGCTTCTCGAACGAAACCGGCCTTTTACCGAGCCTCGGCAGAAGATCATCGACGCGACGCCCGCGCTCCAGGAACGGGTGTTGACCAAGACGGCAGGTTTGATCGCAGCGCTTGGCGAGGCACTCCATCAGCGGGGGGTGGCGAAGGACACGTCCACGTTCGCTGCGCAGATCGGGATGGTGACGTTGAGCTATGCCACACACGCATGGCTGGCCGATCCGACGTTGACCTTGGCCGCAAGCCTTGCGAATGCGCAGGCAGCTCTGCGACGGTTCTCCGATTAGTGTCAAAGTGGGAAAGCGGGCTTACCGCTTGTCCTTGGCTGTCTACGCCACGATGGAGGGCGGATGCCCGCGAGCATACGTCGTAGGCGAAGCGCCGACCTGGCGCGCGAAGGCCACACTGAACGTGCTCGAAGAGCTGTAGCCGACGCGTTGCGCAACCTCGCCGACGCTCACGCCGCCTCGGCGTAGGAGATCCTTTGCGACCGCCATGCGCCAGGCAAGCAAATATTCCATCGGAGAGACGCCGACTTCGCGGCGGAACCGATCAAAGAAGATAGAGCGCGACAAGGCAGCCTCTCTCGCTAGTTCGCCAATCGTCCAAGAGCGTGAGGGCTCGTCGTGCATGCGGCGCAACGCTGCCGCGAGCCGATCGTCGGCAAGGCCACGTAGCAGCCCGCGCGCAGCGGCCGGCCCCGTGGTCGCGCGAAACGCTTCGATCAGTAGCACCTCCAGCAGGTGGGCAAGCACCACCTCGCGGCCGGGCCGGTCGCCGCGAGCCTCCTCGCCCAACAACTCGACCAGCGTCGTCAACTGCCGCTCGCCGCGCACCACCACCAGTTCGGGCAGCAGCGAGACCAGCAACGCCGCATCATCTGACCCGAACGAGCAATGTCCGACCAAGATACGCGTGTCGGGTGGACCCGCCTCCCCAAGATGAAAGACGCTCGGGCGAAGCTTAACCGGTTCGTTCACAAGGCCGCTCGGCGGCGGCACCAGGCTGCCCACAGTGAAATCATCCGCCGCGGGCATCAGCATGAAGTCGCCCTTGCCGAGCCTGACAGGCACACGCCCTGGGACAGTTAGCTCGCAGTTCCCATCGAGCACCGCCCCATAGAACGGACCCGCTCCCGTTGGGCGGACCGCCCAGCGGCCGGATGCGGTGACCAGCTTCGAAAAGCAGGCGCTGGGTTGCAGCAGGCCGATCACCTTGGCGAGTGGATCGTTCAACGTCGGACTAACTCAAATCATTTACGGACTTCTAAACGTAGTTGGTCCAGCTAGCGACGTCTATCTCTGTGCGGTCACCACAAGGAATTCCCCCATGAACACCGTCCTAATCACCGGCTGCTCGACCGGCTTCGGTCGTGAAACCGCGGCCTATTTCTTCGCTCAGGGGTGGCATGTTGTGGCGACGATGCGCGATCCGGCGGCGAACACGCTGCCGAAGTCCGATAGGCTGCGCGTGTTGGCGCTCGATGTGACCGACGCCGACAGTATCGCAACCGCCATCGCCGAGGCGGGCGCAATCGACGTACTAGTCAACAATGCCGGCATCGGTTGGCTCAACGCCGTGGAAGGCACCTCACTGGAAACGGTGCGCCGGATCTTTGAGACCAACACCTTCTCGACGGTGGCGATGATGCAGGCGGTGCTGCCCGCCATGCGCGATCGGCATTCGGGCGTGATCGTCAACGTCAGTTCGAGCACGACGATGAAGCCGCTGCCGCTCCTGTCGATCTACCGCGCCAGCAAGGCGGCAGTGAATGCGATGACCGAGTCCGCGGCGCTGGAACTCGCGGAATTCGGCATCTCTGCGCGCGTGGTAGTGCCGGGCGCGGCCCCCACGACCAGCTTCAGCAGGACGGCGCGAGCCCAGATCGCGGCGAGCGGCGGCTTCCCCGACGCATATGCCGGCTTCGTTCAACAGACGATGGCGGGTATGCAGCACCGTGCTGCGAGCGGCGAGGTGACCACGGCGCAGGACGTTGCCGAGGCGGTCTTCCGCGCCGCGACCGATCCCGACTGTCCGATGATCCTCCCAGCCGGCGCTGATGCGATCGCATGGTCCGAGGGCCGCTGACTGATTGCGTCCGGGGGCTCCTGTCAACGCCCCGGACGCCACAGATGGGCGCTCGCGTCCGACCCCGATTCTCGATCAACGATCCATTGCGGGAACAGCAGTGGTGCTGCCGCTACGACGGCGAGAGTCTGCATTGGGTCGAAGCGCTGACCGGGCTCGGTTGCACTGCACTTCTGGCTCCGTCGCTACGGGACCCCCCCCCCCCCGAATCCGGCGATCGTTACACTCTGAACCGCGCCGAGCACACGGACGACACCTCCCTTCGCTACGTTCCCGTCGTCGGCCCGTCAGCTCAACCGCGGGCCTGGAGGAACAGATGAGCAAGTCGATGACGATGTTCGGGGCCGCTCTGGCCAGTGCGCTCGCCCTCGCGGCGCCGATCGCGGCACCGTCGGCGCTGGCGCAGGAGTGGCACGGCGGCCATGGCGGCGCCGGCCTGATGGGCATCATGCGCCAGCTGAACCTGACCGATGCCCAGCGCGAGCAGGTCCACGCGCTGATGCAGGCGAGCCGGACCGCGACCGAGACGACCCGCACGCAGCTGCGGCAGGTCAACCAGCAGATCGAGAACGACATGTTCTCGACCGCGACGGTCACGGCCGCCGAGCTCGCGCCGCTGATGCAGCAGCAGGAGCAGCTCCGCGCGACGCTCGATCAGGCGCGGATCAGCACCATGATCAGCATGCGCGGCATCCTGACCGCGTCGCAGCTCGCGACCGCGTCCTCGCTCCACGCGCAGCTCGCGACGCTGCATGCGCGGGAGCACGCGCTGATGACGCCCCCCGCCGCGTCCGAGTGAAACCGGCGTTCCGGTCGGGCGCGGTCGCGCGCCCGGCCGGAACCGCCCGCGTCCCGCTCAGGACCACGGCGCGGCCGCGCGACGATCGAGCGTCATCGCGCTCGCGTCCGCGCCGTCGGCGCGAAATCCATAGCGTGCATAGAGCGCGTGCGCGTCCGCCGTCGTGAGCGTCCAGCGTTCGACCGTCGCGAGCTCGGGATGGGCGAGGACGGTCTCGATCAGCGCGCGCCCGAGACCGCGCCCGCGCCGGTCGGGCGCGATGAAGACGTCGCCGAGATGGGCACGGAGCGCGTGGTCGGTCAGCAGCCGCCCGCAGCCGACCTGCCGCCCGCCCGGTGCATAGACGCCGAAGGCGAGGCAATGGGCCCAGCTCCTCGCCAGCAGCGCACGCGGCCTGTCCGCGGCCCAGTACGTGCCGGCGAGCGCGGTCAGCACCCATTCCATGTCGATCCGGCGGCGGTCGTCGCTCACGACGTGACCGTCCGGCAGGACGACGCTGTGCGTCATGGCGGTCGGTATCCCGTCCGGGCGCATGGGGACCGCGGCGCGGGTCACGCCGCCTCGGCCGACGCCTCCGCGTCGCGCTCGAGCACGGCCACGAAGAACCCGTCGGTGCCGTGCCGCCGCGGCGTGAGCGCGAGCGACGGACCACGGCCCGGCAGGCCGAGCGTCTCGACCGCGACCGGCCGGAACGCCGGATGGCGCTCGCGAAAGCGCGCCACCTGCGCCTCGTTCTCCGCCGGCAGGATCGAGCAGGTCGCATAGACCAGCCGTCCGCCCGGCCGCACCAGGCGCGCCGCCAGCGCGAGCAGGTCCGCCTGCTTGGCGACCAGTTCGGCGAGGTCGTTCTCGCGCAGCCTGAGCCGCGCGTCGGGGTTGCGCCGCCAGGTCCCCGTGCCCGTGCAGGGCGCATCGACCAGGACGCGATCGAACGACGCGCCGCGCCGCTTGGCCCATTTGTCGCCCGGCACCAGCAGATGCCGCTCGGCGTTGTGCACGCCGGCGCGGCGGAGCCGCTTGACCGCGCCCTCCAGCCTCGGCGCCGACACGTCGCAGGCGACCAGGTGGCCGCGATTGTCCATCGTCATCGCGACCGCGAGCGTCTTGCCGCCCGCCCCGGCGCAGAGATCGCAGACGCGCGCGCCGGGCAGCGCGCCGACCGCGAGCGCGATCAGCTGGCTGCCCTCGTCCTGGATTTCCACCAGGCCGGAGCGGAACGCCTCGCCGGTCGTCACCAGGCGCCGCGGCGCCGCCCGCAGCCCCCAGGGCGAATGCGGCGTCGCCACCGTCTCGATGCCCTCCCGGCGCAGCGCCGCCTCGGCGTCGGCGCGGGTGCCGCGCAGCAGGTTCACCCTGAGGTCGAGCGGCGCCTCGTCCGACAGCGCCGCGAGTTCGGCGCCGAGCGACGCGCCGAACCGGTCCTCGAGCGACGGCAGCAGCCAGTCCGGCACCTCGTGGCGCACCGCGTCGGGCATCGCCGGATGGTCGATCGTGTGGCCGTCGATCTCGGCGAGGAGCCGCACCTCGTCCGGATCGAGCGACCCCGCCCCGTAGCGGCCGCCGGAGAACAGCCGGCGCAGCTCGTCGAGCCGCGCGCCCGCGATCTCCCGCGGACGCGCGGCGCCGTCGGCGATCCCGCGCGGGTCGCTGCCGTTCGCACCGCCGAGCAGCAGGTGCGCCGCGACGCGGAGCCGTGCCGAAGCCTCGCCCGCGAGCCCCGCCCGCGCCAGCCACCAGCCGATCCGGCGGCCGCGTCGCAGCAGGTCCCACACGATCGCGCCGATCGCGCGGCGGTCGCCGCCGCCGATGAAGCGGCGCTCGCGAAAGAAGGCCGACGCGACCGCGTCGGCCGGGCGGCGGCCCGCGACGTCGATCGCGTCCAGCAACGCGATCGCGGCGGCGACCCGCGCGGACGGTGTCATGCCTGCCCGGCCCGTGCCGTCCGGCTCAGGTGGTCGCGACGCGCGCGGCCAGGCGGTCGCGGATGGCGTGCGCCACCTCGCGCACCCGATCGCCATGCACCCGCTCGAGCCGCCGGATGGTGAAGTGGGCGCGCGCGAGTTCCTGGTAGTGCGACAGGAAGGCGGCGTTCAGCGACGCGCCGCAGAGGGCGCCGGCGACCGGGATCATCTGCAGCGACAATTTCTGGCCGAGTGCCAGGCCGTAGCGCGACGACACCTCCGAGATCAGCATCACCATCGGCGTGCCGCGCATCAGCATGCGGGCGGAAAAATAGCCGAGCTCGCTTTCCGCCGGATCGGCGCCGATCCCCTTCAGCGCGAACACTTCGAGGCAGGCGCGGCGGCCTTCCGGCGACGACAGGTCCTCGCCTTCCTCGCGGGCGATCCGCGCGATCTCGCGCATGATCGCGACCGTGGTGAAGCCGATATCGGGCAGGAAGCCGGACAGGCCGCCCATGCCACCCACCACGCCGGAGGCCACCACCGCCGCCTGCGTGGCGCGGCCGGCGATGCGGTCGTTGTGCGGCCGGCGTGTCGCGCCATCGCGAAGCCCGATCACGGCGAGGTCGAAGGCGCGGCCGACGGCCGATTCGGCGAGGCCGCGCAGCTTGGTCTGCAGCGCCGGCGGCACGCCGAGCCCGCGCGCGCCGAGCACGCTCATGCGGTTGGCGGCGCCGCCCATGAGGTCGGCCAGCCGGACCAGCAGGCCGCGGCCGGCCTGCAACCGCTCGAGCGCGCGCTCGAGTTCAGCCTGGGCGTCACCGCCGAGGGACGGGATCGATGTCAGCGCCATGCCGCTCGTGCTCGTGCTCATCGCCGGGAACTCTCCTGCTGTCGGGACACGAACGCGCCGGCCGTCGCCGGGCTTCCGCGCCGTCGCAGAGGTATAGGGCGCGGCGGGGGGCAGTGCCTACGCGATCGGGCGCCTCGGCAAGGCCCGCGGCGTGTGTGACGGTGCGGGCGCCCGCGCGCGGCCCCGTCCGGTCGCCGCCGAAGTCAGTCGTCCACGACGCTCGCGAGCCGGCGCACCAGGCGTAGCAGGCAATCCTGGTCGTCCCGGTTGAGCTCGCGAAACATCCGCAGCAGCGTGGTCTCGTCGGCGCTGACCGGGATGCCTTCGCGCGCCAGGGTGTTGGGATCCGCCCGGTGACCGGGTTGCAGCTCGCGGAGCGAGACGTCGAGCGCGGTCGCGATCAGGCGCAGCTTCGCACCGAACCCCGCGCGCCCGGTTTCCCATTGCGCGACGGCGCTGCGCGACACGCCGGTCGCGCGCGCCAGCTCCTCCTGCGTCCACCCGCGCGCCCGGCGCAGGTGGCGGATGCGTGCACCCGCCTGGCCACCATGCACGGCCACGCGGTCATCGACCGCCGCCATCTCGTCGCCGGTCGGATCACGGCCTGCCCCGTGGCCGCCACGCCGCAGCGCACCCAACATCCAGCACCCCCCGAATCTCGGAGGAGTGTTACAACAAAATCACGCGATGCGGAACCTGCATCGATCAACCGTCCGCGATCGGGTGGTCAGGACCGCTGGATCAGCTCGATCTTGTAGCCGTCCGGGTCCTCGACGAAGGCGATCACGGTGGTCCCGAACTTCACCGGGCCGGCCTCGCGGGTGACCTTGCCGCCGCCCGAGCGCACCGTCTCGCAGGCGGCGGCGACGTCCGGCACGCCGACCGCGAAATGCCCGAAGCCGGAGCCGACCTCGTAGTCGGTCTCCTGGTCCCAGTTGTGGGTCAGCTCGATCTCGGCTTGGCCGTGCGCATTGTCGTCGTAGCCGACGAAGACGAGCGTGTAGCGGCCGTCGCGCACCTCGTTCCGGCGCAGCTCCTTCATGCCGAGAAGGCTGGTGTAGAAGGCGATGCTGCGGTCGAGATCGCGCACGCGCACCATGGTGTGAAGATAGCTCGCCATTCTGCGGCTCCCTGCTGAAGCATCACGCGATGCCGGTGGTCGCGGCCGGACGCGGCGCGCGGACACGCGCCCGCTCCGGTCACGCGGCTCCGTCGGTGCGGAACCCGAGCAGGAACAGACCGAGCCGGTCCGCGGTTGCCACGGTTTCGGCGGAAGACGCGAACAGCGTCGCGCCGGCCTCGAAGGCGACGCCGCGCAATCCCGCCTCGGCGGCGCCGCGCAGCGTCGCCGGACCGATCGCCGGCAGGTCGGCGCGTCGCTCCTGGCCGGGCTTGGCCATCTTGACCAGCACGCCGCCCGGGCCGGGAAGGGCGACCGCCCTGACCCGCGACAGCATCCGGTCGGTGCCCTCGATCGCCTCGACCGCCAGCACCGCGCCCTGCTGCACGACGCAGGCCTGGCCGACATCGGCGGCACCGAGGACCCGCAGCACCGCGATCCCGCGGGCGACGTCGTCCCGCGCCCGCTCGTCCGGCGGGTGCCGGCCGAGCACACCCGGGCGGCCAACCTCGTCGCCGGGCAGGAACTCGTGCGCGCCGCGAACCGCGAAACCCTCCTCGCCGAGCAGGCGCACGATCGCGGCGAGCAGCCCGTCGTCGCCGCTGAAGAAGGCGCGGCCCAGCCGCGCGAGCAGCCGCGCACCTTCGGCATCCGGCCTGAGGTCGCGGAAGCCGGGGCGTCGCACCGGCCCGATCAGCACGATCTCGCGGCAGCCGGCGTCGCGAAGCGCCGACAGGATGCGGCCCGCCGCCGCCGGCCGGGCCCAGACATGCGGGTAGGCGGAGACGATCGCGGCTTCGGCGAACCCTTCGAACGCGACGATGAAGACCGCGCGACCGGCGCGGAGCGCGCCGGCCGCCACCTGGCCGGGCAGCGCTCCGCCGCCGGCGAGGATGCCGAGCGGTCCGACGCCCCCGATCGAACCGTCCACCTCGCTCACGCGAGGAGGCGGTCAGGCGCCCGGCGCGTCGCCCTCGTCATCGTCCGCGACCCGCGAGGCCGGCACCAGGCCGCGCCGGCTGTCGGCATCGATGAAGGCGACGATCTCGGCCACGCGCGGGTCGTCGGCGTGGTCGCGCCTGACGCGGGCCAGACGCTCGGCGAACGGCTCGCCCGCCGTTCCGCGCGGGAACAGCACGCGGAGCGCGCGACGGAGGTCCTGGATCGCGGCCGGCGACAGGCCGCTGCGGCGGAGCCCCACCCAATTCAGCCCGACCAGCCGGGCGCGGTTGCCGAGCACCGAGCCGAACGGGATCACGTCCCGCTCGACGCCGGCGACACCGCCGACGACGGCGCCGCGGCCGATCCGCACGAACTGGTGCAACGCCGCCGAGCCCATGATCCGCGCGCCCCGGCCGATCCGGACATGGCCGCCCATCACGACGTTGTTCGCGATGATCACGTCGTCGTCGATCTCGCAATCATGCGCGACGTGCACCACCGCCATCAGCAGGCAGCCGGCGCCGATGCGGGTGAGGCCGGATCCCGTCGCGGTGCCCCGGTGGATCGTCACGTGCTCGCGGATCACCGTGCGCGCGCCGATCACCGTCTCGGTCGCCTCGCCGGCGTATTTCAGGTCCTGCGGCGGCAGCCCGATCGTCGCGAAGGGGTAGATCGTGCAATCCCGGCCGATCGTCGTCACCCCGTCGACCACCACGTGGCTGACCAGCCGCGTGCCGTCGCCGATCACCGCGTCGGCGCCGATCTGGCACCAGGGACCGACCGTGACCCCGTCGCCCAGGCGCGCGCCCGGCGCGACGATCGCGGCCGGATGCACCGCGGCACGGCCACCCGGCGCGACATGCCCCGTCACGGCGCCCGCCTCCTTGCCGCCGTTCCGGGCGACGGCGCCGTGCGTCGCCCCGCCCGTGGTGTCGGCGATGTCGGTCTCGACGGGCAGGTCCATGTTCCAGTCCGGATGGGGGCGCGCACGCCGGAACCTAGCGACCACGGCCGTGGCCGCCAAATGACGGCGTGTGACGCGAAGTTACGCCCGCGTGACGACGTCGGACGCCGAACCGTCAGGCGTCCATGATCATGGCCGAGAACGACGCCTCGGCGACCGAGGCCTCGTCGACCCGCACCACCGCGCGGAAACGCCACACGTTGCCGCGGTGGCGGTCCTTCTCGACATGGATCCGGAGCTGGTCGCCCGGCACCACCGGACGGCGGAACTTCGCGTGCTCGACCGTCATGAAATAGACCAGCTTGCCTTCGAAGGCCGGACCGAGCGTCAGCACCACCAGCGTCGCCGCGGTCTGGGCCATGCTCTCGATCAGCAGCACGCCCGGCATCACCGGGCGCTGGGGGAAGTGACCGCTGAAGAAGGGCTCGTTCACGGTGACGTTCTTGATGCCGGTCGCCGACCGATCGAGCGTGACGTCGACCAGCTTGTCGATCAGCAGGAATGGAAACCGGTGCGGGATCGACTGCATGATGCGGGCGATGTCGACCACCGCGATGCGGTCGCCCTCGTCTGCGCCGGGGGGCGGCGCGTCGTCCATCGCCGCCTGTTTCGCCGCGGCGGGAGACGCGCCTTCGTCGGTCTCTACGTCGCCCATGCCATCCATCGCCGCTCGCCTCGCCACAAGCTGCCGTCGTGCGCCGCGTCACGCCCCTCGCCCGGCCGCCCCCAACCGTCTAACCCGCCGCGAGACAAGCCGTAAGCCCTTCAGGCTCCGGATCCGTCCCCACCGTCGCGAACGGCCCCGCGGCGCCGCTCCGCCAGCCTGCGGAGCGTCACCACGCCCCGGAAGAACTCGCGCACGCCGATCGCCGGGCTCCCGACCACGTCGGCCCCGCCGTCGACGTCCGCCATCACCCCGGCCTGGGCGCCGATCCGCGCCCGCGCGCCGATCCGGAGATGGCCCGTGAGCCCCGCCTGAGCGGCGACCGTCACGAAATCCTCGAGCACGGTCGATCCCGAAATGCCCGCCTGCGCCACCACCACGCAGCAGCGACCGAGGCGAACGTTATGCGCAATCATTACGAGGTTGTCGAGGCGCGAGCCCGCGCCGATCACCGTGTCGCCGGCCGATCCGCGGTCGATCGTGGCGTTGGCGCCGACCTCGACATCGTCGCCGAGCCGCACCCGGCCGAGCTGCGGCACCGTCACGAAACCCGCCGAAGCGGTCGCGAAGCCGAACCCCTCCTGCCCGATCCGCGCGCCCGGATGCAGCACCACCCGGTCGCCGATCAGCGCGTGCGACACCGACACGCCCGCCTCGATCCGGCAGTCGCGCCCGACCACGACGCCGGCGCCGATCGACGCACCCGCGCCCACCCGCGTGCCGGCGCCGATCGCCGCATCCGCGCCGATCACCGCGAGCGGCCCGATCTCGGCCGCCGGATCGACCGTCGCCCCGGCCTCGACCACCGCACTCGGATGGATGCCAGGCCGCATGGCCTGCCGCGGATGGAACAGCGACGCGATCCGCGCCCAGGCGAGGTAAGGCTCCTCGGTCAGCAGCGCCGCCGCCGTCGCCGGGCGCCGTTCGGCGAGCGCCGGCGCGACGATCACCAGACCCGCCCGCGTGCCCGCGAGCAGGTCGGCGTAGCGCCGGTTGTCGAGAAAACTGACATGCGCCGGCCCGGCCACGCCGAGCGGCGCCACCCCGCAAAGCCGCGCAGGCACGCTGCCGTCGGACGCCGGCACGAGCGTGGCACCGACCCGCTCGGCCAACGCCGCCGCCCCGAACGGACCGCCTGCCGCGAAGAACCGCGGATCTCCCGGAACCTCGTCCATTGCCGGAACCTCGCTCGAATGGGGCGCTGCTCGGAGGGAAGGCCAGGGGCTCTGCCCCTGGACCCCGGTCGGGACCCATCGCGCTTGCGCGATGGGCGCCCGTCAAGGCAGCGGCCTTGACAATCCAGTCAGTTAAGGAAAACCCCGGGCCTCGTACGTGCGGGCAAGCCCTGTCGGCCCGTGTTTTTCCTTAACTGAGAGGGATCCCAGGGGACGACTGTCCCTTGGCGTCGGGCCCCTTTGCGCCTGCGCAAAGGGAACCCGGTCCAGGGCGGAGCCCTGGCCTTCCCTTCCGTCCCGCGCCCTATTTCCGGGCGGGCGCGGAGGCCGGTGCGGAGGCCGAGGCCTGCTGGGCGCCGCCGGCCACTCCGCCGGCGTCGGCGGTGGTCGGGAACGAGCCCGACTTCGCGAGCTGTTCCGGATCGACGCCGTCGGCCGGGATGAACACCGACGGCAGCACCGCGTTCAGCTGGCTCGCCACCTGCTGGGTGATGTCGAAGCCCTGGACGTTGAGCGCGACCTGTTCCTGGTGCAGCACGAGGTTCATGCCCTTCGATGCCGCGACCTCGCGGATCACCTGGACGAGTTCGCGCTCGATCTGGCCGAGCGCCACCTGGGCGGCCTCCTGGATGACGCGCTGGCGGTTCTTGAAGTCGCGTTGGGCCGCGAGCACGCGCTCCTGCAGCGCCCGCTCGCGGCCGCGGATCTGCTCGGCCGACATGGTCTTGCTGTCCTGCAGCGACCCCTGGATGTCGCGCCAGACCATCTGCTCCTTCTGCACGTCGGCCTGCAGCTTGTCGCGCCGGGCGCCGAGCACCTTCTGGACCTGCGCCGCGGCGGACGAGCTCCGCATGATGTCGGGCACCGAGATCACCCCGATCACCGCCGTCGGCGGAGCGGACCCCTTCGGCAGCGTGCCCATCGGCGGCACGGGCGGCAGCGGCAGGGCGGGCGGCGGGCCGTTCGGCACCTGCGACTGGTCGGCGACCTGCTCGGGTTCCGGCACGGGCACGGGCGATTGCGCCGCGGGCGCGGCCGCGTGCCGGACGTGGCGCGCCGGCGCCGCCTGCGACGCCGCGCCGGCGTCCGACCCCTTCGGCACGAACCAGCCGGGCGTTTGCGCGTCGGCGCGCCCGGGTGCGACCGCGAGCGAGGAAGCGAGCAGGAGGGCCGCACGGAGTGCGGTGCGGTTGGGACGGGACATCGTGAACACCTCAGAAATTCGTGCCGAAGCCGAAGCGGAACACCTGCGTCTGGTCGTATTCCTGCTTCGCGATCGGCGCCGCGACGTCGACATTGATCAACCCGAACGGGCTCTTCCAGGAGACGCCGACGCCGGCGCCGATCCGGGGCCGCAGATCGTCGCCGGCGATCGGCTGCAGTGCCCGCTCCGCGGCGTTGGCGTTGGTGCGGATCCCGGCCAGGCCGCCGACATCGACGAACGCCCGGCCGGACACGCCGAGATCGGGCGGCAACGGCAGCGGAAAGTGCAGCTCGGTCGACTGCGTGTAGATGAAGGCGCCGCCGAGGCTGTCGCTCGCCGGATAGGTGTCGGTCGGGACCGAGTGCGGCCCGACGCCACCGTCGAGGAAGCCGCGCAGCGTGTCGCCGCCGAGATAGAAGTTGTCGATCAGGCTTTGGCGCCCGTTACCGTAGTCGAAGATGTATCCGGTGCCGGCGCGCAGCACCAGCGTCCAGTCGCGATTGCCGGTGAAGTAGTCGAGCGGGATGTAGTAGCCCGTGTCGATCTTGCTCCGGATGTATTTCTCGTTGCCGCCCAGGCCGGCGAAGTCGGTGCCGAGGCGCACCACGACGCCGTGATGCGGCTCGATCCGGCTGTCGCGCGTGTCGAAGGTGATCGTCTGGCCGATCTGCGACAGCAGGCTGTCACCCGCCTCGGCCTGGACGTAGATCGACGAGCCGCTGTTGATCTCGGACACCTGCCGCTGGACGATCGAATAGTTGAAGGACTGGCTAAGATAGTTGTTGAAGGCGTAGCCGATCCGGAACGTGCCGCCCTCGCGCACCTCGTTGTAGTCCGCGTAGCCGAGCGCCGCGTAGTCGTTGGCAGTGCGAAAGATATCGAAGCCTGCGACGAAGTTGCGGTCGAGGAAATAGGGATCGGTGACCGAAAGGTCGATCTGGTTCTCGTATTGGGCGAGCGTGCCGTTGATGCCCGCGTCGATGCCGGTGCCGATGAAGTTCTTCTGCCGCAGCCCGACATTGGCGAGCGCGCCGGCGTCCGTCGAGTAGCCGCCACCGAGCGTGAGCTCGCCGGTCGCCTTCTCGGACAGGTCGGCGTTGACGATCGTTCGGTCCGGTGCCGATCCCGGCGTGCGGTCGACGCTGACGGTCGAGAAATAGCCGAGATCCTCGAGCGACTGCTTGGCCCGCCGCGACGCGTTCTCGGTGTAGGGATCGCCCTCGGCGAACGGGAACTCGCGCCGGATCACCT
Organism: Acetobacteraceae bacterium; assembly: GCA_965199345.1. Lineage (GTDB taxonomy): Bacteria > Pseudomonadota > Alphaproteobacteria > Acetobacterales > Acetobacteraceae > CAXTPV01. The sequence continues at coordinate 566,893 of CBDARA010000002.1, read as the reverse complement.
TGTCCTCGGTGCGCGTGTTGCCGTTGACCTCGACGCGTTCGACGTAGATGCGTGGACCGCTGGCGATCGGAAAGACGAGATCGACCGTGTCGTTCGCCTCGTTCCGCGCGATCTGGGGATGGATCACCGCGAACGAGAAGCCCTTCGACTGCAGGTAGGCCTGCATCACGTCGGCGGTCCCCTGCACCGCGTCGCCGTCGTACCACTGACCCTTCCTGGGTCCGACGAGGGGCTTGACCATCGCGGGCGACACGCCCCGCAGCGACGACGTCACCTTCACCGACGCGATCCGGTAGCGGGCTCCCTCGCTGACCGTGTAGGTCAGGAAGAACGATTTGCGGTCCGGCGACAGTTCGGCGGTCGCGTCCACCACGTGGAAATCGATGTAGCCGTTACGGAGATAGAAGCGGCGGAGCTGCTCCTTGTCGAAATCGACCCGCTGCGGGTTGTACTCGTCGTTGTTGGTGAAGAACTTGTACCACGCCGTCTCTTCCGACGTGATCACCGAGCGCAGCTTCGCCTCGCTGAACGCGTGGTTGCCGACGAACGAGATCCGCCGGATCAGCGTCAGCGCGCCCTCGTGGATGTCGAACACCACGTCGACGCGGTTCTGCGACAGGCGGATGATCTGCGGCGTCACGCTGGCGGCGAAATGTCCGCTCGCGGCATACGCCTCGATGATCTTCTCGCGGTCGTCCTCGGCCATCTCGGTGGTGAACACGGCACGCGGCCGGAGCGTCAGGCTGGTGCGGAGCTTGTCGTCGGTGATCGAGTGGTTGCCCTCGAAGACGATCCGATTGACGATCGGGTTCTCGACCACGTGCACGACCAGCGTGTTGCCGTCCCGCGACAGCGAGACGTCCTTGAACAGCCCGGTCGCGTAGAGCGTCTTGAGGCTGCGGTCGAGCTCCGCCTGCTCGAACGGATCACCGGGCGCCACCAGCATGTAGGAGACGACCGTGCTCCGCTCGATGCGCTGGTTGCCGACGACCCGGATCGCCTCGATCGTGCCGCCCGTCGCGACCGCGGGAACCGGGCTCGACGCCGCGCGATGGGACCGGGTGTGGTGCGCGATCTCGGCGGACGCGTCCGTCGCCGCGGCGAGCGGAAGCAGGCAGGCAGTGGCGAGCAGCGCCGCGCGCATCGAAGTCAACTGCCGCTTCCCCCCACACACGCGCCCTCGGAACCCGAAGCGCCCTTGGCCCGTGCGCCGTCGCGCAAATCTCGCGCTCGTGAACGCGCGACGGCCGTGAGCTAGCCGAAAGGGTGCTCGCTCCGCAAGCGGTCACCCGGCGAGCGCGTGCACCCAGCGGAACAGGCCGAAGCTCGTGAGGTCGTTCAGCGTCACGAACAGGAACAGCGTGCCGATCAGCGCGAGGCCCGCCTGCAGGCCGAGCAGTCGCGCCCGCACCGACAGCGGCCGCCCGAGCACCGCCTCGACGGCGAAGAACACCAGCCAGCCGCCATCGAGCACCGGCACCGGCAGCAGGTTCACCAGCGCGAGATTGACCGAGATCATGCCGATCAGCAGCAGCAGGCTGCCGACGCCCTGATGCGCCGCCTCGCCCGAGACCTGCGCGATCCTGAGCGGCCCGCCGAGCTGGTCGGCACCGCCGCCACCGCGCAGGATGCGCCAGAGATTGGCGCCGATCTGGCCCGCGAACGCCACCGTGTCGCGCGTGCCGGCGACCAGCGCCGCGGCCGGGTCGAGCCGCACCGGCGCGAGCGTCGCGCCGACCGCGATGCCGAGCCGCCCGATGCGCACCCCGTCCTGCATCACCGCCTCCGGCGTCGCCCGGAGTGCGAGGTCGCGGCCGGCACGCCGCACCACCACCGTGATCGGCTCGCCCGGATGGTCGGCGACCGCCGCGGGCACGCCCGCGACATGCGCGACCCTGACGCCGGCGACCGACAGCACCTGGTCGCCCGGCGCGAACCCCGCCTGTGCGGCCGGGCTGCCGGCGACCACGCTCGCGACCAGCGGCCGGTCGGAGGGACGCCCGACGGTCGCGTACAGCCCGGCGAACAGCAGGATCGCGAAGACGAAGTTGAACGCCGGCCCCGCCGCCACCACGATCGCCCGCGAGCCGACACCTTTGGCGGCGAACGAGCCTGGATCGAGCGGCGCGTCCGCCTTCGGCACGTCGTCGATCCCGAGATCGGACTGCCCGAGCATCCGCACGTAGCCGCCGAGCGGGATCGCCGCGATCCGCCAGCGCGTGCCGGCGCGATCGGTCCAGCCCACGAGCTCGCGGCCGAAGCCGATCGAGAACACCTCGACCGTGATGCCGCGCCAGCGCGCGGCGAGGTAGTGGCCGCCCTCGTGCACGAAGACGAGCACGCCGATCACGACCGCGAAGCTCAGGAGGGTGTGCAGCAGGTGGAGCAAAGCCGGTTCCCTCACTCTCGGCCCGGAAGGCGCCAATCCGATACTTAGAGCACGTTCAGCTGGACCGGAATCGGTCTGGCTGAAGGTCGTGCTCGAGAAACTTAGTGGATAGAGCAACCTGTCTCATGTGGACGGGACCACGACGAGGTGCGATCCGCCTGAGGTTGCTCGAGAGGTAAGGCACTACTCCCGATCCAATTGGATCGCGAAGCGCTCTAGGCTGCGAACGCCCGCAGCCTACCGTCCGCGACCCGGCGTGCCTCGACGTCGAGTGCCACCACCGCCTCGAGCGAGGATGCGTCCGCGTCGCCGATCCGGACCAGCGTGTCCTCGACGATCCTGGCGATGTCGAGAAAACCGATCCGGCAGCCCAGGAACGCCGCGACCGCGATCTCGTTGGCGGCGTTCAGCACCGTCGGCGCGCCGCCGCCCGACCGCAACGCCTCGCGTGCGAGGCGGAGCGCCGGGAAGCGGACCGGGTCGGGTTCCTCGAAATCCAGCCGGCCGATCCGCGCGAGATCGAGCCGCGGCGAGCTGGTCGCGATCCTGGCGGGCCAGGCGAGGCAATGCGCGATCGGGATCCGCATATCGGCCGCGCCCAGCTGCGCCACGATCGAGCCGTCGGCGAAGCGGACGAAGCCGTGCACCAGCGACTGCGGATGCACCAGCACGTCGATCCGGTCCTCGCCGAGCCCGAACAGCCGCGCGGCCTCGATGATCTCGAGCCCCTTGTTGAACATCGTCGCGCTGTCGATCGAGATCTTGGCACCCATCGACCAGGTCGGATGCCGGAGCGCGATCTCGGGGGTCGCCGCTTCCATGGTCTCGGCGCTCGCGGCGCGGAACGGGCCGCCCGAAGCGGTGAGCGTGATGCGCTCCACCCCTGCGGTCGACATCGTGCCACCGAGCGCCTGGAAGATCGCGTTGTGCTCGGAATCGACCGGCAGCAGCGTCGCGCCCGCCGCGTCCACCGCGCGCAGCATGACGTCGCCCGCCGAGACCAGCGCCTCCTTGTTGGCGAGCGCGATCGCGCCGCCGCGCCGCGCCGCCGCCAGCGTCGGCGCGAGGCCGACCGCGCCGGTGATCGCGCACATCGTCCAGTCCGCCGGGCGCGCCGCCGCCTCGATCACCGCCGAGGCGCCGGCGCCGGTCCCGCACCCGCTGCCGGCGAGGCGAGCGGCGAGCTCGCCCGAGAGAGACGGGTCGGCGATCGCCGCGAAGCGCGCGCCGACCGCGCGCGCCTGTTCGGCGAGGAGTGCGACATTGCCGCCGCCGACCAGCGCCTCGACCGCGTATTCGCCCTGCAGCAGCAGGTCGATCGTGGAGCGGCCGATGCTGCCGGTCGACCCGAGGATGCTGACCCGTTTCATGTGTGTCCCGCCGTCGCGGCCGCGCCGATTGCCCACGGCGCATGGATCGCGAACGCCGCCCCGGCGGCGCCCTCCGGCGCCGCCCCGGACCCCGGCACCACGGCCCAGGCCAGGACGGACGCCGCCATCAGCCCGTCGAGCCGATCGAGCAAGCCGCCGTGCCCCGGGATCAGCCGCCCGGAATCCTTGACCCCGAACCGGCGCTTGCAGCCGCTCTCGAACAGATCGCCCGCCTGCGACGCCGCCGCCAGCAAGCCGCCCAGGAGCGCGTTGCCGAAGGCGAGCCCGACCAGCCCGCCCGCCGCGAGCCCGCCCGCCGCCCCCGCCCAGGTCTTCGACGGCGAGATCGCCGGCGCGAGCTTCGGACCGCCGACGAGCCGCCCCGCCGCGTAGGCGCCGGTGTCGCTCGCCCAGGTCGCCAGCATCACCAGCAGCACGACCGCGAGACCGTCCGGGTGGCGGTCGCGAAGCGCGATCAGCGCGACGCCCGGCAGGGCGACGTAGAGGAAGCCGGTCGCCAGCACCGGCGCCCGCACCGCGAAGGTGACGGCGGACGCGACGCCGATCGCGGCCGCGACCACGCTCCACCCGCCCGCGAAGGCGAGACCGGTGGCGAGCCCTGCGATCACCAGCGGCGCCGGTCCGCGCCGGGCCATCGTCGCCCATTCGAAGGTGGTGCCGGCGATGCCGACCACGATCGCGGTGCGCCAGGCGACCCCGCCCGACACCAGCGCGGCCAGCCCGACCGGCGCCAGGATGGCGGCGGACGCGATCCTGAGCCCGAGATCGCCCGACCGGCGCCGCGCCGGCGCGGGCGGGCTTGCCGCCTCAGCCAGGACGCGCACCGAAGCGCCGCTCCCGGCGCGCGTATTCCGCCAGCGCGGAGCTGAACTCGTCGGCGCCGAAATCCGGCCACAGCACGTCGAGGAACACGAGTTCGGCGTAGGCGGACTGCCACAGCAGGAAGTTCGACAGCCGGCGCTCGCCGCTGGTCCGGATCAGCAGGTCCGGATCGGGGATCTCGGCGCTCGACAGGAAGCCGCCGAACGAGCGCTCGTCGACCGTGTCGGGATCGAGCCTGCCGTCGCGCGCCGCCTCGGCGAGCCGCCGCGCCGCCGCCGCGATCTCGGCGCGTCCGCCATAGGAAAGCGCGATCGTGAGGTTGAGCCGCGTGTTGCCGACGGTGAGCTGCTCGGCGCGCGCGAGTTCGGCGACGATGTCGGGGCCGAACCGGTCGCGCTCGCCGATCACCCGGAGCCGCACGCCCTCCCGGTGCAGGTCCGACACCTCGTTCCTCAGATAGTGACGGAGCAGCGTCGTGAGGTCGCGCACCTCGTCGGCCGGCCGGCGCCAGTTCTCGCTCGAGAACGCGAACAGCGTGAGCCACGCGACGTTGCCGCGGATCGCCGCCTCGATCGTGCGCCGCACCGCCTGCGCGCCGGCGCGGTGGCCGGCGACGCGCGGCAGGCGCTTGCGCTCCGCCCAGCGCCCGTTGCCGTCCATGATGATCGCGACATGGCCGGGCCGCTCGCCGCCCGCCTCGTCGACGGCGACCGGCGACCGATCGAGCAGGGCGCTCGCGCTCGCGCCCCCGCCCGTGCCCTTCATCTTCAGCAAGGCCAACCGTCCTCCACGCCGATCAGACCTGCCGGATCTCGCGTTCCTTCTCGACGAGGGCCTCGTCGATCCGCCTGATGTAGCCGTCCGTCAGCTTCTGGACCACGTCGGACCAGTCCTTCACCAGGTCCTCGCTGATCTCGCCCTTCTTCTCGAAGCTCTTGATCTGGTCCATGCCGTCGCGGCGCACGCCGCGTATGGCGACCCGCGCCGCCTCGGCGTAGCGGCCGGCCGCGCGGGCGAGCTCGGTGCGGCGCTCCTCGGTCAGGATCGGGATCGGCACGCGCACGACCTGGCCGTCGCTCGCCGGGTTCAGCCCGAGATTGGCCTCGCGGATCGCCCGCTCGACCGCCGACACCATCGTCTTGTCCCAGACCTGCACCGTCAGCATGCGCGGCTCCGGCACCCCGATCGTGCCCACCTGGGTGAGCGGCATCACGGTCCCGTAGGCCTCGACCCGCACCGGCTCGAGCAGACCCGGCGAGGCGCGGCCGGCGCGGAGACCGCCGAAATCGCGCCGCAGCGTCTCGAGCGCGCCATCCATGCGCCGCGCGAGGTCGGTCTTGAGGTCGTTCAGATCGGCAGGCACACCCGTTCCTCGTCCTAGATCCCGGCCGCGAGCGGCCCGTCGTCACGTTGCGTCCGGCCGCAGGGCCTCGATCGCGGCGCGGTGCGTCAGACCGCCGCCGCCTCCACGATACGGGTGAACCGTCCCTCGCCGCGCATCACCGCCGCGAAGGCGCCCGGCATATGGATGTTGAAGACCACGATCGGCAGGTCGTTCTCGCGCGCGAGGCTGATCGCCGCCGCGTCCATCACGCCGAGATCGCGCGACAGCACCTCAAGATAGGTCAGCCGGTCGTAGCGCTCGGCGTCGGGATGCGTGCGCGGATCGGCGGCGTAGACGCCGTCGACCTGCGTGCCCTTGAGCAGCGTGTCGCAGCCCATCTCGGCCGCGCGCAGCGCCGCCGCGGTGTCGGTGGTGAAGAACGGGTTGCCGGTGCCGGCGGCGAAGATCACCACGCGTCCCTTCTCCATGTGCCGCACCGCGCGTCGCCTGATGAACGGCTCGCAGATCGACGCCATCGGGATCGCCGACAGCACGCGGGTCGGCACGTCCTCGCGCTCGAGCGCCGTCTGCATCGCGATCGCGTTCATCACGGTCGCCAGCATGCCCATGCTGTCGGCCTGGCTGCGCTCCATGCCGCCGGCCGCGCCCTTGACGCCGCGGAAGATGTTGCCGCCGCCGATCACCAGGCAGACCTCGACGTTCATCCGATGCACGTCGGCGACGTCGGCGGCGATCCGGTTGACCGTTTCGGTGTCGAGACCGTATTCGCGCCGCCCCATCAGCGCCTCGCCGGACACCTTGAGCAGGACACGCTTCGAGGCGGGCTGTTGCAGCATGTGTCCCACGATGTCGAGGATGGCGGAATCTTCTACCGACGCGACCGAAGCGCCACAAGTGTGGTGTCCGGGTCGCAGATCGGGCCTTTCGAAGGGAGCGGCGATCCTGTCCAGACCCTCGCCACGCCGCGATCACGCCTACCATGCCGGCCGCGTGCTGCTCGGCGAGGCGCTCCTGCCGGCGACGATCGTGGTCGCGGGCGATCGGATCGCCGCGATCGTGCCCGGACCGCCCGGGGCCGGCGCACACCGCCTCGGCGACGACGCGATCGTCGCGCCGGGCTTCGTCGACCTGCAGGCGAACGGCGGCGGCGGCGTGCTGGTCAACGACCTCGCCGACGATGAAGAGGCCGCCGCCGAGGCGCTCCGCGCGATGGCGCGCGCGCATCGCGCGGGCGGCACGACCGGCCTGCTCGCCACCGTGATCACCGACGCGCCGGGCGCGATCGAACGCGCCGCCGCCGCGGTGCGGGCGGCCCGCCGACGCGCCGGCAGCGGCGTGCTCGGCCTCCATGTCGAGGGTCCCTGGATCAGCCCGCACCGGCCGGGCGTGCACCCTCCCGCCCACATCCGGCGCCTCGACGCCGCGGCGTGCGAGACGCTCGCCGCACTCGGCCGCGACCGCGCGACGCTCGGCCCCGTGCTGCTGACGCTCGCGCCCGAGGAAACCGACGCCGCCACGATCGGGCGTCTCCGCGACGCCGGCCTGGTCCTCGCCGCCGGCCACACCGAGGCGACCCCGGCCTGCCTCGCCGCCGCGCGCGCCGCCGGCCTCGCCGGCTATACGCATCTCTGGAACGCGATGCCGCCGCTCGCCGGCCGGGCGCCCGGCCCGGTCGCGGCGGCGCTCACCGACGACGGCGCCTGGTGCGGCCTGATCGCCGACGGCATCCACGTCGACCCCGTCAATCTCCGCCTGGCCTATCGCGGCAAGGGCGCCCGCCGCCTCGCGCTGGTGACCGACGCGATGCCGGTCGCCGGCACCGCGGCCACGCGCTTCACGCTCGGCGGCCGCACCATCTTCCGGCGCGACGGCCGTCTCGCGACCGAGGCGGGCACGCTCGCCGGCGCCGACCTCACGATGGCGGCAGCCGTCGGCAACATGGTGGCGCTCGCCGGCGCCTCGCGCGCCGACGCGCTGCTGATGGCCTCGACCACGCCCGCCGACGCGATCGGCCTCGCCGACCGCGGCCGCCTGCGGCCAGGAGCCGTCGCCGACCTGGTGGTGCTCGACGACGAACTGTCGGTGCGGTGCGTGATGGTCGAGGGTGGCTGGGTGTAGGACACGTTCCTTCGGACCGGACGAACGGTCCGGACGTGCGCCAGCCCCGCGGCTCGCTCGCGTTCACCATGGTGCCCCGGCGTCGCGCCCCCGTCGGCGAGCTCCTCCTCCGTCTCCTCCAGCGTGTCGTGGATCACCGCGGCCTAGATCCGGCGCCAGACGCGTCGGGATCGGCGCACCGGATGGCCGGTGAAGGGGGCTCGTGCCGAAGGCGGCAACTTCGCACCGAAGGGATCGAGCCGAACGTCATCCCACCAATTTATACGCTTGACGTAGTACCTGGAACATATTAGTGCTAGACATGGCCATCCGGTCTTTCTTCGACCGTGACACGGAGACGCTGTTCAGGGCGGGCAAAAGCCCACTCTGGTCGGACATCAGGCGTGTCGCCTTGCGAAAGCTCGACATGCTCGCCGCGGCCGAGACATTGAGCGACCTGAAACTGCCTCCCGGCAACCGTCTCGAGCCGCTCAAGCATACTCGACAGGGTCAGCACAGCATCCGCATCAACGATCAATGGCGGATCTGCTTCGTCTGGACGGAGGCCGGTCCGGAGCGGGTCGAGATCACCGACTATCACGACGAGTAGATGCGCAAGACCGAAAGGGTCGATCGATGCCTCGTATCACCACGCATCCTGGCGAAGTTCTGCATGAGGAGTTCATGGTGCCGATGGGCATCAGCGCGAACCAGCTCGGCGCCGACCTCCGTGTGCCGGCGAACCGCGTTTCGGAGATCGTGGCTGGCCGGCGCAGCGTGACGCCGGACACTGCGCTCCGATTGTCCGAGTATTTCGGCACCACGGACCGGTTCTGGATGAACCTGCAGGTCGCGCATGATTTGTCGCGCGCGGAGGCCGAGCATGGCGCCGAGATCCGTGCGGAGGTCCGACCCCGCCTGACCGTTCAGGGGCGGTCCGCGAACACCTGAACGGCCGCCTCAAGAGGCAGCGGTCCGCCACCCGATGAGCGCTCCGGACTTGCGCTCTCGGACCAGCCCGGTCGTCCTTACGCCCCGGTCTCCGGGGCGACGAGAAGCTCACCGAGTTGCGCGAACGCCTCGCCGAAGCCGTCCGTGCTTCCCGATGCGATCGCGTCGTCGAGCGCGTCCTTCGAGGGATGGCGCTCGTGCATCACGACCAGCGTGCCGCCGTCGCTCTCCCCGAACGTCACCGTGGTAACCTGCCCGCCCTCGCCCACCCCGCCTTCCTCGTTCGTCCAGACGAGGCGGGAGGGCGGCGTCACGTCGACGTAGCGGCCGAAGAACACCATCGGCTGCGCCGACGCGGGATGGCCGAACACGAAGCGATAGGCGCCGCCCGTCCGCACATCGGCCTCGCACGACAGGAAGGACAACCCGAACGATCTCGGCGCCCACCAGCGCCGCAGCAATTCGGGCCTGGTCCAGGCATCGAACACGGTGGACGCCGGCGCCTCGAAGCGCCGCGCGACGACGAGCTCGCGCTCGGATGTCCGCTCGACCGACGTGCGGTGCATCCCGTGATCGGCATCGCGCTCTGCTGCCATCGCTCTTCCCTCCTCGGTGACGTCCAGGGGCTCGTCCGACGCATCGGACCGTGCGGCTCAGGGCCGCGGCGGCGATTTGACGTGACCCTCCGCCCCGACCACCATCGCGCCCAACGACGATCGGGGGAAACACGGTTGCTGCGCCAGCAGGCCCTGGGCACGCGCTGGACCGCGCGCGCGACGCCCTACGCGTTCGTGGCGCCGGCGACCGCCATGTTCGCGGTCTGGGTGCTGTTCCCGATCGCCGACAGCATCTGGGTCAGCTTCTATCACTGGAGCGGCGTCGGCGCCTCGCACTTCGTCGGCCTGCACAATTACGCCGAGCTGCTCGGCAGCGCCGCGTTCCGGCGCGCGATCGAGAACAACGCGCTCTGGCTCGTGCTGATGATGCTGGCGCCGCCCGCGGGCCTCGCCGCGGCGCTGTTCCTCAACCAGAAGATCTTCGGCATGCGTCTCGCCAAGACGCTGTTCTTCTTCCCCTTCGTGCTCTCGCAGGTGGTGATCGGGATCGTCTTCTCGTGGTTCTACCAGCCGGATGGCGGCCTGCTCGACAGCGGGCTGCGGGCGCTCGGCGGCCACGGGCTCGCGGTGCTGTCGAACCCCGGCCTCGTCACTTTCGGGATCATCGTGGCCGGGCTGTGGCCGCAGACCGCCTACTGCATGGTCCTTTACCTCACCGGCCTCAACAACCTGAACCCGGAGCTGATCGAGGCCGGACGCCTCGACGGCGCCAAAGGCTTGCAGCTGCTCCGCCACGTCGTGCTGCCGCAGCTCCGCGCGGCGAACTTCATCGCCGTCGTGGTCACCGTCATCGGCGCGCTCCGCTCGTTCGACCTGATCGCGATCATGACCCAGGGCGGCCCGTTCGGGTCGTCGAGCGTGCTGGCCTGGATGATGTACGAGGAGGCGATCGACAACTATCGCTACGGCTACGGCGCCGCGATCGGCGTCGTGCTGTTCCTGATCATGTCGGTGTTCATCGGCGTGTTCCTGTGGCGCATCCTCGCGGCCGACCGGCGATGACGGCAAGCCGATGAGCGCGCGCTAGATGTATCCGCGGCCGATCCCCGAGAAGCGACGCGCGACGCGCGCCGGCTACGCCATCCTGGTCGCGATCGTGGTCGGGCTCTGGCTGCTGCCGCTGTTCGCCGTGCTGCTGACGTCGCTCCGCACGCTCGCCGAGATCAACGCCGGCGCCGTCTGGACCTGGCCGCATCATCTGGCGTTCGGCAACTACGCCGACGTGTTCCGCGAGACCGACATGGCGCGGTTCATGCTGAACAGCCTGGTGATCACCGTCCCCGCGGTGATCGGCGCGATCACGCTCGCGACGCTCGCCGGCTTCGCGCTGGCGAAATACCGTTTCCGCGGCAGCACGCTGCTGTTCGCGCTCTTCATCGGCGGCAACTTCGTGCCCTACCAGATCCTGATGGTGCCGGTGCGCGACTTCTCGCTCCGCGTCGGGCTCTACGACAGTTTCGGCGCGCTGATCCTGTTCCACATCGCGTTCCAGTCCGGGTTCGCCGTGTTCTTCACCCGCAACTTCATCGCCGAACTGCCCGACGAGCTGCTGGAGGCGGCCCGTCTCGATGGCGTCGGCGAATGGGCGATCTTCCGCCACATCGTGCTGCCGCTCACCCGCCCGGCGATCGCCGCCCTCGCCGTGCTGCTGTTCACCTTCGTGTGGAACGATTATTTCTGGGCGCTCGTGCTCGCGCAAAGCAACGGCATCCGCCCGGTCACCACCGCGCTGCAGGCGCTGCTCGGCCAGTTCGTTGCCGCGTGGCAACTCGTGTCGGCCGCGGCGGTGATCGCCGCACTGCCGCCGATGCTCATGTTCTTCGCCATGCAGCGGCACTTCATCGCCGGCCTCACGCTCGGAGCGACCAAGGGATGAGCACCACGCGTTTCCACCGGCTGGACGGCAACGCGACGACGCTCGTCGTCGCGGTGGCGAACGGCGTGCCGCGGGTCGCGCACTGGGGCGCGCGTCTGCATGCCGACGAGGATCTCGCGGCCCTTGGCGCGGCGCACGCGCGCCCGCTGCTCCGGGCGGCGCTCGACGTCGATCCCGGCATGCCGCTGCTGCCGGACGGTGCCGACGGTTACGCCGGCGTCACCGCGTTCGCGTTTCACCGCGACGGCCTCGACTGGGTCACGCGACTTCGCGTTTCCCCGGCGGGCGGCGGCGGCACTGACGGCGCCGACGCGCCCGGCCACGTCGAGAACCTCGCCCTGCTCGACCTCGCGCTCGCCGACCCCGCGCGCGGCGTGTCCGTCACCATCCGCCTCGCGCTCGACGCCGCGACCGACATGCTGACCGCGTCCGTCACGCTGCGGAACGACGGCGACGCGCCGCTCGACCTCCTCGAGGCCGCCTCGCTGGTGCTGCCGGTGCCGGCGCCGCTCACCGAGCTCGTCGCGTCCGGCGGCCGCTGGTGCCGCGAAACGATCCTGGAGCGCGCCCCGCTGCCGCCGCGCGCCTACCTCGCCGAGCAGCGCACCGGCCGCACCTCGCACGCCGACGCGCCGGCGCTCACCCTTTGCGCGCCCGACTGCGACGACGAGGGCGGCGAGGCGCTCTCGGTGGCGCTCGCCTGGAGCGGCAACCACCGCCTGCTGGTCGACCGCCTGCCAGACGGCCGCCGCGCCGTGCATGTCGGCGCGCTGTTCCTGCCGGGCGAGATCCGACTCGCCCCCGGCGAGACCTGGGAAGCGCCGCAGGCGCACGCGACCCACACCGCGCACGGCCTGAACGGCCTCCGCCGCCTTTGGCACGAGTTCACCCGCCGCCACGTGCTCCGGCCGTTCGCGACGCCGCGCAAGGTGCATCTCAACACCTGGGAGGCGCTGTATTTCGACCACGATCCGTTACGCCTCCGCGCGCTGGCCGACGCCGCCGCCGATCTCGGCGTCGAGCGCTTCGTGCTCGACGACGGCTGGTTCCACGGCCGCGGCGACGACCGCCGCGCGCTCGGCGACTGGACGCCCGATCGCGGCAAATATCCCGACGGGCTCGGCCCGTTGATCGCCCACGTGCACGCTCGCGGCATGGATTTCGGCCTCTGGGTCGAGCCCGAAATGATCAACCCGGACAGCGACCTGTTCCGCGCCCATCCCGACTGGATCCTGTCGGTGCCCGGCCAGGCCCCCGTCACCGGCCGGCACCAATACGTGCTCGACCTCACCCGCGATGCCGTGTTCGACCACCTGCTCGCGCGCCTCGACGCGCTGCTCGCCGAGAACGCGATCGCCTACCTGAAATGGGACATGAACCGCGACCTCGTCGCCGCCGGCCACGAGGGTCGCGCCGCGGTCGACCGCCAGACGCGCGCGCTTTATCGCCTGCTCGACACGCTCCGCGCGCGCCATCCGGCGGTCGAGATCGAGAGCTGCGCCTCGGGCGGCGGCCGCGCCGATCTCGGCATCCTCCGGCGCACCGACCGGATCTGGACGTCGGACTGCAACGACGCGCTCGAGCGCCTCGCCATCACGCGCGGGTTCGGCCTGTATCTGCCGCCCGAGATCATGGGCGCGCATGTCGGGCCGTTCCGTGCCCACACCACCGGGCGTCGCCTCGACATCGCCTTCCAGGCCGCGGTCTCGCTGTTCGGCCATCTCGGCCTCGAGCTCGACGCGACCGCGATCACGGCGGCCGAACGCGACACGCTCCGCCGGGCGATCGGCCGCTACAAATCGCACCGCGCGCTGCTGCACGACGGCTGGACCCGCATGCTGAAGAGCGCCGATCCCGGCATCGACGCGCGCGTCGTGATCGCCCGCGACGGCGATGAAGCGCTGGTGCTCGCCGCCCGCGTGGCCACGTCGGCGCACCAGGTGCCGCCGCCGCAGCGCATCACCGGCCTCGACCCCGACGCGCGCTACCGCGTCGCGGTGATCGACATCGCCGGCAGCACCGACGCGACGCGCGGCTCGACGCCCTTCCTCGACGGCGCGCCGGTGGTGCTGTCGGGCGCGGCACTCGCCGCGTCCGGCGTGCAGCTCCCGGGCCTGTCGCCTGGCAGCGCCGTCCTGCTCCACCTCCAGCGCGAGGCGGCCGCGCGATGAGGCTGGGCGTCTGCTACTACCCCGAGCACTGGCCCGAGGCGATGTGGGCCGACGACGCCCGCCGGATGGCGTCGCTCGGCCTCGCCTTCGTCCGCATCGGCGAGTTCGCCTGGAGCCGCATCGAGCCCGCCCGTGGCCGCTTCGCCTGGGACTGGCTCGACCGCGCGATCGACACCCTCGCCGGCGCCGGCCTTTCGGTCATGCTCGGCACGCCGAGCGCCACGCCGCCGCGCTGGCTGCTGGAAGAACATCCCGACATCGTGGCACTCGATCGCGACGGGCGGCCACGCGGCTTCGGCTCGCGCCGCCATTACTGCTTCTCGCACGGGCTGTACCGCGACGAGGCCGCCGCGATGGCCGGCCGCCTCGCCCGGCGCTACGGCGCGCACGAGGCCGTGCGCGCGTGGCAGATCGACAACGAATACGGCTGCCACGGCACCGTGCTGAGCTACTCCGCCAGCGCCGCGCACGCGTTCCAGGCCTGGTGCGAAGCCCGCTACGGCACGGTCGGCGCGCTGAACGAGGCCTGGGGCAACGTGTTCTGGAGCATGGAATACGACCGCTTCGACGTGATCGCGCCGCCCAACCTCACGGTGACCGAGCCGAACCCGTCGCACGTGCTCGACTGGCGGCGCTTCTCGTCGGACCAGGTGATGCGTTTCCACGCGGCGCAGGTGGACGCCGTCCGCGCGCACGCGCCGGACGCGACCATCCTGCACAACACGATGGGGTTCTTCCACGACTACGACCATCGCGCGCTCGCGCGCGGCCTCAACGCCGTCGGCTGGGACAGCTATCCGCTCGGCTTCCTCGACAGTTTCGAGTTCCCCGCCCACGAGAAACAGGTCTGGGCGCGCACCGGCCATCCCGACATCGCCGGCTTCCACCACGATTTCATGCGCGGCCTCGGTCCGATCCCGTTCGGCGTGCTCGAGCAGCAGCCGGGTCCCGTGAACTGGGCCGCCCACAACCCGGCGCCGCTCGACGGCATGGTGCGCCTTTGGACACTGGAGGCGCTGGCGCACGGGGCCGACTTCGTCTCCTATTTCCGCTGGCGGCAATGCCCGTTCGCGCAGGAGCAGATGCATGCCGGGCTCCGGCTGCCGGACGACACGCCCGACCGCGGCTTCGCCGAGGTCGAGCAGGCGGCGCGCGAGATCGCGTCGCTGCCGGCGGCGGCCCGGAGCCGCGCGCCCGTCGCCCTCGTGTTCGACGACGAAACGGAATGGGTCGTCGAAACGCAGCTTCAGGGCCGGAACTTCGATGCCGCCCGCCTCGCCTTCCGGTTCTACGGGGCGCTTCGCCGCCTCGGCCTCGACGTCGACATCGTCGGCCCCGACGACGCGCTCGCCGGCTACCGGCTGGTGGTCGTGCCCTGCCTGCCGATCCTCGCGGCCGACTGCGCCGACGCGCTGCTCGCCGCCGGCGCCGACCTGCTGATCGGGCCCCGCACCGGCTCGAAGACGGCGCAGTATCGCATCCCCGCCGAACTCGCCCCCGGCCCGCTCGGGCGGCACCTCGGCTTCCGCATCCCGCGCGTCGCCTCGCTCCCGGACGGGCTTTCGACCGCCGTCGCCGGCGACGACGGCGTCGCCGGCGCCGTCACGATCTGGCGCGAATACCCCGACCTCGCGACCGCGACGGTACACGCGCGCGACGCCGACGGCGTGCCGGTCCTGCTCGGGCACGACCGCCACCGCTACCTCGCCGGCTGGCCCGACAACGCGCTGCTCGACAGCGTCGTCGCCTCGTCGGTGCGCGGGGCCGGCCTCGCCGTGACCCCGCTTCCGGACGGGATGCGGATCCGCCGCCTCGGTACCCTCGCCTTCGCCTTCCACTCCGGGCCCGGCGACGCCGACCTGCCGATCGGCGCGGACACGCCCTTGCTGCTCGGCACGCGCCGGCTCGCGCCCGGGGCGGTCGCGGTGTGGGAGGAAGCCTAGCGCACGATCGGCTCGAAACGAGCCGATCAACGTGCTCACTCCTCATGAGAAGAGCGAGGGGCTCCGCTCCTTGACCCCGATGGCGCCGCGGGCCCCGGACCCCGATCCGGGGTTGGTGTTGCCCGGCATCCCTCGCGCACTGCGGGCCGGCGACCGGCTCTCGAACGCCGCGGTCGGTCAGGCCTCCGGCGTTCGCGCCGCATCCGCTCTCCGGGCCGGGGCTCTCCGGGGCGGGACCGGGATCAATGGGGTCGCGGGCGCGCGTTGCGGCCTCGGGCAGCGCCCGGTCCGGGGATCGATGGCGCGCCTGCGCGAACGGGCGGACGCGTAGGTGGCGCCCGCGGGCACCGTGCACGCCCGACCCTCCGCGGGCGGCGACGCCGGGACCGGGAGCAATCGGGCCCTCCACGCGCTCCTGCTCGCGAGTTTCGCCATCGGCACGGGCGAGTTCGTCATCGTCGGCCTCGTTCCCGGCCTCGCGACGGACCTCGGCGTCTCGGTGCCGACCGCCGGCCTGCTGATCTCCGTCTACGCGCTCAGCGTCGCCTTCGGATCGCCCGTCGTCGCCGCACTCCTCTCGTCGGCGCCGCGACGCCGGGCGCTGACGATCCTCATGCTCGTGTTCCTCGTCGGCGACACCGCCTGCGCGCTCGCGCCCGATTTCCGCGTGCTGATGGCAGCGAGGATCGTGACCGCGCTGGCGCACGGCGCCTTTTTCGGCATCGCGTCCATCGTCGCGGCCGAGCTCGCGCCGCGAGGCCAGGCGGTGCGCGCCGTCGCCCTCCTGTTCACCGGGCTCACGGTCGCGAACGTCGTCGGAGTTCCGGCCGGCACCTGGATCGGCCAGGCCTATGGCTGGCGCGTCACCTTCGTGCTGGTCGCGATCCTGGCCGCACTCGCGCTCGCCGCCACCGTGGCCTGGATGCCGCGCCGTCTCGACGGCGGCACCGTCGGCGTCCGCCGCGAGCTCGCGGCCCTCCGCCAGCCGCAGATCTGGCTCGCCATGCTGGTCAGCACGCTCACCTCCGCGGCGCTGTTCACCGTGCTGACCTTCCTCACCCCGCTGCTCGAACGCGAGGCCGGGCTCACGCCGCACGGCGCGGCGCTGGCCCTCTTCCTGTTCGGCGCCGGCCTGACCGCCGGCGGGCTGGTCGGCGGCCGCGTCGCCGATCGCGGCGCGCTCCGCGCGATCCGCATCCTGCTCGTCGTCGACGCCCTCGCCCTGGTCCTGTTCGCGCTCGTGGTCCGGAGCGCGCCGCTCGCGCTCGCCTGCGTCTTCGTCTGGGGCGTCGCCGCCTTCGCGCTGGTGCCGCCGCTGCAGCATCGCGTCGTCGACGAGGCGCGCGACGCGCCGCACCTCGCGTCGACGCTGAACCAGTCGGCCTTCAATCTCGGCGACGCGCTCGGCGCCGCCCTCGGCGCCGCCGTGCTCGCGCACGCCTCGGGCTACGGGTCGCTGCCCTGGATCGGCGCGATCGTCATCGCCACCGCCCTCGTCCCCGCGTTGCTCAGCCGGAGCGCCGGGCGCTGACGCGATGCCGGCTCATGGCTTGACCCTTGGACGTCCGTCGCGAGGGCCGAGCGGAGGCACGGGCCAGTCCGTCCAGCGATCGTGGCGACCAGCCTCGAGCGCCTCGTGCCGCGGAGATCTGACCCGGTTCTCGGCTCGGGCGTCTCGCCCGCGATCAGCAACCGCACGCCGGTGTCGGTGTCGGTGTCGTTCCGGAACGTGCGACAGATGCCGGTGCCGGCGGAAAAGGCGACCGCGTCGCCCGGTCGCAACCGATGCAGGTGCCGTCGATCCAGGTATCCGGCGTGCCGTCGAGCACGAAGCCTCCTCCGCGCTTTCGGCATGCGGCAACGAGGTCCGCCATCCGGGCGACTGCGTTCGTGGTGGATGCCGAGCCGCGTCAATCCGGTCCGTCTGCCGAGCGCGGCCCCGATCGACATCGGCTCGGCACCGCTCGGGCCATGCGCGTCGTCGGCGGCGTCGAGTTCCGACCGGTGCCGGATGACGTCGGGTCGTTCCACCGAGTGCTCCACGCCGGAGGCGCGATCTCGCACCGCTCTGCTCCCGGCGCGCACGAAGGATCCCGCCATCCGACCGGCCCCGGCCTATTGCGGCGGCTCCGGCGCGTCTGCCGAGCGCAGCGCGTCGATGAAGACGCGCAGCGCCGGCGGCACGTGGCGGCGGCCCGAATAATAGAGACAGAGCCCCGGTCCGGGCGGCGACCAGTCCTTCAGCACCGCACGCAGCCGCCCGTCGCGCAGCGCCTCCCTCGCGGCCTGCTCGGGCACGAACGCGATGCCGAGACCGTCGATCGCCGCGTCCACCATCAGCGCGTTGTGGTTGAGCGTGAGCGCGCCGGGCACGTCGATCGCGATCGCGTCGGACCCGCGCGCGAACTCCCAGCGATACGGTCTGCCGCTCGGCAGGCGCTGCCGGATGCAGCGATGGTGCCGGAGGTCGTCGGGCGTCGCCGGCACGCCGTGCCTCGACAGGTAATCCGGCGACGCGATCGCGAGGAAACGCACCGCGCCGCCGAACGCGATCGCGATCATGTCCTGCGGCACCGCCTCGCGCAGTCGCACCCCGGCGTCGAAGCCCTCGGCGACGATGTCGACCAGCCGGTTCTCCGCCACGATGTCGAGCGTCACGCGATCGTGTCGCGCGAGGAAGCCCGGCACCACGCGGCGCAGCAACCAGCGCGCGGCCGTCTCCGGCGCGTTGATCCGGAGCGTGCCCGCGGGTCCGTCGGCACCGTCGCCGACCGACGCCAGCATGTCGTCGAGGTCGCCGAGCATCGGTGCGAGGCGCGCGAGCAGCCGTTCGCCCGCCTCGGTGGGCGCGACGCTCCGCGTGGTCCGATGCAGCAGCCGCACGCCGAGCTGCCGCTCCAGCCCGCCGAGCGCATGGCTGAGCGACGAGCGCGACACGCCCATCGCGTCGGCGGCGGCGCGGAAACTCCGGTGCCGCGCGACGGTCGCGAACGCGGTCAGGTCGGCGAGCGAAGGCCTCGTCATTGGTGCGACTATCGCACCAACCCGTTCGGTTCGGCCGGGCTAAATCGAACGGTCTCCATGCCCCAGATCGGTCGGGCAGGGAGAGCATCATATGAAGACCTGGCTCATCACGGGCGCGTCCACCGGCCTCGGACGCATCATGACCGAGACGCTGCTCGCGCGAGGCGACAGGGTCGCCGCCACCGTGCGCCGCGCCGACGCGCTCGATGATCTCGCGGCGCGTCACGCCGACCGCCTGCGCGTGCTGGTCGTCGATCTCACCGACACCGACGCGACGCGTCGCGCGGTCGATGCGGCCTTCGCGGCGCTCGGCCGCATCGACATCGTCGTCAGCAACGCCGGCTACGGCCTGTTCGGCGCCGTCGAGGAAGTCTCCGACGCGCAGATCGACCGTCAGATCGCGACCAACCTGACGGCGTCGATCCGGTTCATCCGCGCCTGCCTGCCGCATCTCCGCCGTCTCGGCGGCGGCCGCGTCGTGCAGGTCTCCTCGGAAGGCGGGCAGACCACCTATGCCGGCTTCGGCCTCTACCACGCCACCAAATGGGGGATCGAAGGCTGCGTCGAGGCGCTGGCGCAGGAGGTCGCGCCGTTCGGCATCACCTGCCTGATCGTCGAACCAGGACCCACCGCCACGCGCTTTCGCGACAACGTCGATCGCGCCGTCCCGATCGAGGCCTACGAGGCCACGCCCGTCGGCGGATTGCGTCGCGCCATCGCCGCCGGTGACTTCGTGCTCAGGGGCGACGCCGTCCGCACGGTCGACGCCCTGATCGACGCCGCCGAGGCCGAACGTCCGCCGCTCCGCCTCGCGCTCGGCAGCGTCGCCTACGACCGCATCGTCCACGCGCTCGAGGAACGCCTCGCCTCGGTGCGGGCGCAGCGCGACATCGCCTACGCCGCCGATGCGCCGTCGCCCTGAGCGGCGGCGAAGCGGCGGTCAACGCACCATGGCGTCGATCAGGAAACCCTGCAGGAGATCGCAGCCCACCGACCGCAGAAAGGCGAGCTGGGTGTCGGTCTCGACGCCTTCGACGCAGACCTGCATCCCGACCGCGCGGCCGAGCTGGATCACCCCGGCGATCAGCTTCTCGGCCTTGTCGTTCCGTTCCGACGAACAGAGGAACGAGCGATCGAGCTTGATCACGTCGAACGGATACGACGCGAGATGGCTGAGCGACGAATAGCCGGTTCCGAAATCATCGAGCGCCAGACGCACGCCGAGCCGCTTCAGCCGCCCGAACGTGGCCGCAGCACTCACCGGATCGGCGATCATCACCTGCTCGGTGACCTCGATGGTGAGCCGACCCGGGTCGAGCCCGCACTCGGCGAGCGCCGTCTCGACGGACGGCGTCAGCCTGTCGCGGTCGCCCTTGAACCAGGCGCCCGAGACATTGACCGAGACGCCGACACCGTCCGGTGAGCGTGCCGCCTGCCGGCACGCGGTGCGGAGCACGGCCTGATCGACCGCGATGATGAGGCCCGCGTTCTCGAGTTGCGGGATCAGCAGGTCGGGACGGACGACGCTGCCGTCCGCGCGCTGCCAGCGCAGCAGCGCCTCCGACCCCACCGGTCGAAGGGTGCGCGCGCAGACGATCGGCTGCAGCGCCACGGGGACCGACGCGAGCGGCAAGCGCCGGCACATGTCGGACAGGACCTGCCGCAGATCGGCCCGCTCCGCCCGATGCGCTTCGAGCAGGCGTTCGAGCGCGTGCGTCGCGTCGCGGAGCGCCTCGCCCTCGGAGGTCGAGAACGCGCCGGGCACCCGATCGAGGACGCAGAGCGCGCCGAGCCGCGCACCGCCCGACGCGCGCACCACCGAGCCCGCGTAGAAGCGGACGCCGCTCCTCCGATCGACGCTCGGAAGGTGCGAGAAGCGCGGGTCGGCCAACGTGTCGCCGACGATCATGAGCTCGTCGGTTCCGGCCACGAGGTGCTGGCAGAGACTGTCCTCGCGCGGGGTGCTGCCAAGCAGCTCCCGCGCGCCGTAACGCACGTGCTGGGTCGTCCGGTCCAGCACCGAGAAACAGGCGAGCGGCCGGCCGAACGTCTCGACGAGCGAGGCGACGAACGGCTTGATCCGCGGCGTCCGCTCGGGCGCGAGAACGAAGCTGTCGTTGATGGCCTCGACCCGCGCGTCCTCGACCCGCGGGTCCTCGAACCGGGCGTGTCCGAACCTCGAGTCTTCGGACCGGCTCCGCGTGCGCCGCTCGAACGACATCGTCGAAGCCATCTCGTCAGCCCCTCTGGCCAGAGACTAACAAATAACATCGTGTTATTCGGTTCGGCAATCGGATTCCGTTGTCCGGCCGCCTGGGCGGCGTCGGCCCCGAACGCCGTCCGGTCGACCGGGACGGTTGCCGACCGGCCGCGAAACGACCAACCTGGGCGCAACGAACAAGGGGAAACGCCATGCGCCGGACCGCACTCGCCTCGACACTCCTCGCCGGCCTCGTCTCGGCCGGGCTCGCCCTCCTCGCCCCGGGATGCGCGCAGGCGGGCACGCTGGTCATCAACACCGGCCTCAGCACGCCGACCGACAAGGCGGCGTTCCAGGGGCTGGTGGACAGCTTCTCCGCCGCGCATCCCGACATCCACGTGACCGTCAACGTGTTCGGCCACGAGGAGGAGAAGACCGCGATCCGCAACTGGCTCGCGACCGATCCGCCCGACCTCGTCTACTGGTATCCGGGCGTCCGCATGCAGGCCTTCGTCAAGCCGGGCCTGTTCGCGCCGGTCTCGGCGGTGTGGAACAAGACCGATCTCGCCGCCAAGGTCGCGCCGGGCGTCACCGAGCAGCTCACCTACGACGGCAAGCAATGGGGCATGCCTTACGGCTACTACATGTGGGGCATGTACTACCGGAAGGATCTGTTCGAGAAGAACGGCATCTCGCCGCCGAAGACCTGGGACGCGTTCCTCGCCGCCTGCGCCAAGCTCAAGGCGGCCGGCCTCACGCCGATCGCGCTCGGCGACCAGGAGCTCTGGCCGGCCGCCGGATGGTTCGACTATCTCGACATGCGCACCAACGGCTTCGCGGCGCACGAGGCGTTGCTGCACGGCCAGATCCCGTTCTCGTCGCCGGGCGTCAAGCGCGCTCTCGCGACCTGGGCCGACCTGGTCAGGAACAAGTATTTCACCGCCAACGCGACGTCCTATCGCTGGCAGGACGCCGAGCGGTTCCTGTTCTCCGGCCAGTCGGCGATGATGCTGATCGGATCGTTCATCCTGCCGACGATCCCGCCCGACCTGGCGCCCAAGATCGGCTTCTTCGAGTTCCCGGTGATCGACCCGAAGGCAGGACCGGCCGAGGACGCGCCGATCGACATGATCGCGATGACAGGGGGCGCGAAGAACAAGACCGACGCCGCGACGTTCCTCGCCTACATGACCAACCCGAAGGCGCAGTCCGCACTCGCCGCCGGCCTCGGCGAACTGCCGGTGCTCAAGGACGCACCGGCCGCCTCGCCGGCGCTCGCCGCGCAGGCGACGCTGCTGTCGACCATCCCGCATTTCGCGCAGTTCTTCGACCGCGACACCACGCCCCGCATGGCGGATGTCGGCATGCAGCAGTTCCAGCGCCTGCTCTACGACCCGACCCAGATCGACACCATCATCGCGGCGCTCGCCGCGCAGCAGAAGGAGGAGAGCGAGGGCGACTGATCCGGTCGAAACCACTCCGGGATGACGACGCCCGCCATCCCGGACCCGGAGAGCCACGCCATGAAGCGCTACAGCGTCATCTTCCCGGCGATCATGATCGTCGTCCTGCTGCTCGTGCTGATGGCGAACCTGTTCCACCTGATGCCGGCGCGCAGCGCCTGCGCGAGGAGCTACGAGATCGGTCTCACCGCCGGATCGCTACTCCAGATGTACAACGAGGAACACTGTCACCCGCGCGGCTGACCCTCGCCGGTCCACGACCCGACCAGGACCGGGCGCTACCCCTTCGGGATCTCGAGCCCGATCGCGCGGATCCGCGCCGCCTCCTCGTCCCAGCCCGCCCGCTCCTTGACGTTGAGGAACAGATGCGCCGGCCGGCCGATCAGCCCCGAGAGCTCGAGCCGCGCCCGCCGCCCGATCTCCCGGATCCGCGCGCCGCCCTCGCCGATCACGATCGCCTTGTGGCCAGGCCGCGCGACATACACCGTCGCATCCACCCGCACCGACCCGTCATCGCGCTCGGTCCAGCTTTCCGTCTCGACGGTCGCGCCATACGGCACCTCCTCGTGCAGCTGCAGGAACACCTGCTCGCGCACGAGCTCGGCCGCCAGCAGCCGGTCCGGCAGATCGGTGATCTCGTCCTCGTCGTAGAGATACGGCCCGGCCGGCATCGCGCCCGCCAGCCCGTCGAGCAGCTTGTCGACGCCCTCCCCGGTCAGCGCGCTCACGTAGAACGTCTCGGCGAACGCGAGACGCGCGTTGAGCGACGCCGTCAACGGCAGCAGCACCGCAGGCGACACCAGGTCGACCTTGTTCAGCACCAGCCAGGTCGTGCCGGCCTTCCGCTCCGCCAGACGGGCCACGATGGCGTCGAGACCGTCCGCCGGTCGCGCGCGTGCATCGATCAGCAGCACGGCGAGATCCGCGTCGTCGGCGCCCGTCCACGCCGCATGCACCATCGCCCGGTCGAGCCCGCGCTTGGGCTTGAAGATGCCAGGCGTGTCGACCAGGATGATCTGGCTTCGGCCGCCGCCCGGCGCGTCGCGCATCACGATGCCCAGCACCCGCGCGCGCGTCGTCTGCGCCTTCGGGCTCACGATCGACAGCTTCGCACCCGCCATCCGGTTGAGCAGCGTCGACTTGCCGGCATTCGGCGCCCCCAGCAACGCCGCAAATCCCGCCCGCCGCCCCGTTCCGCTCATGCGCCGTGCCTCCGAGCCATCCCGAGTGGGTGTGGCAGGTGATGAAGATAGGAAGGCCAGGGCTCCGCCCTGGACCCGCCAAGGGCCCGAGGCCCTTGGATCCCGTGAGTTAAGGAAAACCCCGGGCTCCGGTCGCGCGGGTAGCATTCGTGGCCCGGGGTTTTCCTTAACTGAATGGATTGCAAAGGCTCAGCCTTTGCCGGGGTCCAGGGGCAGAGCCCCTGGCCTTCCCTTCCGCACCGCCCGCCGCGCCCGCCCGGCGGCCTCGAGGCGCGCGAGCAGGTCGGTCGCGGCGAGGCGTTCGGCGACGCGTTTGCTCGACGCTTCGCCGCGTCCGGTGCCGGCATCCGTTCTCACCTCGATGACGAATTGTGGCGCGTGCGAGGGGCCTTCGCGGGACAACTCGACGTAGTCGGGCAGGCCGAGGCTGCGCGCCATCAGCCATTCCTGCAGGGCGGACTTGGCGTCGACCGGCGGGGTGACGGCGCCTGCGACGGCGTCTTCCCAGTGCAATCGCACGACGTGTCGCGCCGCTTCGATGCCGGCGTCGAGGTAGACCGCGCCGAGCAATGCCTCGAGCGCGTCGGCGAGCACGTTGGCGAGGCCGCCGACGCCGGCGCGGAGCGCGTCGGGCGCGAGCGCGAGCGCGCGCTCGAGCGCGAGGGCGGACGCGATCGGCGCCAGCACGTCGCGCGACACGAGATGGGCGTGACGGCGGCCGAGCTCGCCTTCCTGTTCGTCCGGGAAGCGCTCCAGCAGCCATTCCGCCACCAGCAGGCCGAGCACCCTGTCGCCGACGAATTCGAGCCGCTCGTTCGAGCCGATGCCGCGTCGGCCGCCGCGTCGGGCCGGCCGCTCGGCGGGCGTGCCGGACACCGAGCGGTGCACGAGGGCCTCGCGCAGCAGCGACGTGTCGCCGAAGCGGTGGCCGAGGCGGGACGCGAGCGCCTCGGCCGACGACGCGGCGTCGGCGGCGTCTGCCGCGGTCCGGACCGCTCGCGCGTCCGCCATGCCGGCCGGTTCAGCGCACGGGGTGGAAAAGCCGACCCCAGCGCACTTCGAAGGGCCAGTCCCAGACCGCCCAGAACGGCGCGAAATGGTCGAACGAGAAGAAGATCAGCACGGCGCGGCCGACCAGGTTCTGCATCGGCACGTAGCCGAGATCCTCGGGCAGCGGCCCCTGGAACCGGCTGTCGGCGCTGTCGTCGCGATTGTCGCCCATGGCGAAGAAGTCGCCAGGCGGCACGACGAAGTCGGGCGTGTCGTTCTGCGGCCCCTCGTCGGTGAGCTTCAGGATCTGGTGGTCGACCGGCTTCCGCCCGCCGCTGCCCGGCAGCGTTTCGACGTAGCGCTGTCCCTGCATCACGGTGCCGTTCTCGTCGGTCGCGTCGTAGGTGCCGAGCGAACGGCGCGGCACCAGGACCTCGTTGACGTAGAGCTGTCCGCCGGTCACCCGCACGTGGTCGCCCGGCAGGCCGACGATGCGCTTGATGTAGTCGATCGACGTGTCCTTGGTCTCGCGGAACACGGCGACGTCGCCGCGATGCGGCATGTGGAACAGCACGCGGCCCGGAAACAGGTCGGGCGAGAGCGGCAGCGAGAAGCGCGAATAGCCGTACGCCCATTTCTCGGTGAACACGTAGTCGCCGACCAGCAATGTCGGGATCATCGAGCCGGACGGGATGTTGAACGGCTCGAACAGGATCGTCCGCACCACGGCCGCGATCAGCAGCGCGACCACGATGGTGCGGACGTTGTCCCACAGGCCGGCGAGCGCGCCGCGCCCGGAGGTGGATCTGGTCTGCGCTCGGCTCATCGTCGGCCCGGTCCGCTGAGGGAGCGCCGGTTCAACGCGCGGGTGGGGCCGGTGTCAAGCAAGGCGCGGCGCGCTCGATCGATCGGCATCGAGCCTCACGCCCGAGAGCGCCTCGCATCGCGCGACGAGCTGGTCCTGCAGCGCGAGGTCGCGGGTCGCCTTGTGCGGCGGCCGCGGACGGAGATGGAAGAAATAGCCGCCGCTGGCGCGGGCGCCCTCGTCCTCGCCGACCGCGAGCCAGGCCTGGGTGCGGTGCCCCTGGTCGAGATCGCCGGTCGCGTTCGGGCCGCCCATCCTGGTCGCGACCCAGCCCGGCTCGAGCGCGTTCGACCGCGTGTCCGGCCAGCGCCGCGCGAGCGCGAAGGCCAGCAGCACGACGTGCAGCTTGGTGTCCGAATAGGCCTGCGTGCCGTTCCAGCGGCGCCGCTCCCAGAGCAGATCGTCGAGCGCGGGGTCGCCGCGGCGCCGGTGCAGTTCGGAGCTCAGGAAGACGAGGCGTCCCGGCCGCTGCATCAGCGCGGAGAGCACGAAGGGCGCGATCGTGTTCGCCGCCAGCACGTGCGGCAGTCCCTCCTCGGTCAGCACGCGCTGCTTTTCGCGAAAGCCGATCGCCGCGTTGTGGATCACCGCGTCGAACCGGCCGATCGCGTTCGCCTGCGCGGCGATCCGGCGGCAGTCGGCGAGCCGGGTGAGGTCGCCGACCACCAGACCGGCCGCCCCTGGCGCGGCCGCGCGCGCCTGCGCGCCGCGCGCCTCGTGCCGCGCGTGCAGCACCACCGCGTGGCCCTGCTCGATCAGCAGCCGCGCGGCCATCAGGCCGAGACCGTCCGACGAGCCGGTGATCAGGACCCGTGACATGGCGGTCAGGCGTTCCGTCGCCGGGAGTGTTGGTCCGGGCCGCGCGCGAGGCATGACCGCAGCGCGAGCGCCGCGCGGGCGACGCTCGCCCGGCGATCGACCGGCCAGGACGTGGCGTGGCTGCTCGGGGCGGTGGCGACCATCGCCGCCGTCACGCCGGTCGCCTCGCCGGGGCGCTCGCGCCCGAAGGGAGGGGTCGGGTGGGGCGGCCGGTCGCGGCCTCGTTCGACCGCAACGCGCCACGAGCGGCCGTCCGCGCGGCGCGCCCCGGCGGCGCGGTGGGCGGCGTCACGGGAGGTCTTCGGCGCGACGGGTCGCGGAACGCCCTCGACCGGGCGTCGGCCCGTCCCGACCCATCAACCGCGGCGGCAGCAAGGTCACGATCCACTGGCACACGCTCCGCTCACCGATGCCCCGCCAACAGCGCGCGAACCCGGCGCGTTCCCTCGTCGCGCGCCGCGCCGGCGCGGCGCCCGTGCCCGCGCGGTCAGCCGGCGCCGCCCTACCCCTGCGCCTCGATGATCACCGAGGCGTAGGCGTAGGGCGGCTCGTCGGTCATCGTCAGATGGATCAAGGCCGTCGTGCGGTCCGGCGTCAGCGCGTGCAGCCGCGCGAGCGCGCCGCCGGTCAGCACCATCGTCGGCTGGCCCGACGGCAGGTTCGCGACGCCGAGATCGGAATGGAACACGCCCTGCGAGAAGCCGGTGCCGAGCGCCTTCGCGCAGGCCTCCTTCGCGGCCCAGCGCTTGGCGAGCGTCGCCGCCCGGATCCGCTCCGTCCGCCGCTGCGCGCGCGCGCGCTCGGCCGCGGTGAACACGCGGAGGAGAAAGCGGTCGCCGTGCCGCTCGAGCACGCGTTCGAGCCGGCGGATGTCGACGATGTCGGACCCGGTGCCGAGGATCACGCCCGCACGCGCTCGACCTGCGTCGTGCCGCTCACCACGCGGAGGCCGGCGATGACGTTGCCGAGATGGCGCACGTCGCGCACCTCGACGTCGATCAGCACCTCCATGAAGTCGAGCTGCCGGTTTACGATCCGAAGGTTGGTGACCGTGCCGTCATGCTTGCTGATCGCGTTGGTGAGCGTCGCCAGCACGTCGGGTTCGTTCGCCGCGATCACGCTGACGCGGCCGAGATGCGGCATCGCGTCGCCGCTCGTGCCGAGACTGTCGGTGTCCCAGTCGATCTCGAGGAAGCGCTCCGGCGTGTGCGCGAACGCCTCCAGCGTCGGACAATCGGTGATGTGGATGGTGACGCCCTTGCCGGTCGACACGATGCCGACGATGCGGTCGCCTGGCAGCGGCCGGCAGCACCCGGCGTAGTGGACGTTCATGCCGGTGATCAGGCCGCGGATCGCGATGCCGCTCTCCAGGCCGCGCGCGACCGGGCGCGGCGGCAGCCGCGGCAACACGCGCGGCACGCGGGACGCCGGCGTGCGGAGCTCGGGGTAGGCGGCGTGCACGACGTCGCGCGGCCCGATATTGCCGTTGCCGACCGAGACCTGCAGGTCGGCGACGGTCGGGCACTTGAACTGCTTCAGCACCGTCTCGAGGATGCGCTCGGAGCCCTCGACGCCGTCCTGGCGGAACGCCTTGGCCAGCATCGCGCGGCCCTGGTCGATGTTGTTCTGCCGCTGCTGCAGCGCGACGTGGCGTCGGATCCGCGCGCGCGCCTTGCCGGTCGCGACGAAGCGTTCCCAGGCCGGCGACGGCGTGCCGCCGCGCGCCGTCATGATCTCGACCTGGTCGCCGTTCTGCAGCTCCTGCCGCAGCGGCTTGAGATGCCCGTTCACCTTCGCGCCGACGCAGGTGTCGCCGACCTGGCTGTGCACGGCGTAGGCGAAGTCGACCGGCGTCGCGCCGCGCGGCAGCTGGATCAGCTGCCCCTTCGGGGTGAAGCAGAACACCTGGTCCTGGTAGAGTTCGAGCTTGGTGTTCTCGAGGAACTCGCCTGGCGTGCCGGAATTCTCGAGGATCTCGAGCAGGTCCTGCACCCAGCGGAAACGGCCGAGCTCGGGTGCCGCGTCGCGCGGCGCGCCCTCCTTGTAGTGCCAGTGCGAGGCGACGCCGTTCTCGGCGACGTCGTGCATGGAGGCCGTCCTGATCTGCAGCTCGATCTTCTGGTTGCGCGGATGGCGGAGCGTGACCCCGGTGTGCAGGCTCTGGTAGCCGTTCGATTTCGGCGTCGAGATGTAGTCCTTGAACCGGCCGGCGATCACCGGATAGGCGGCGTGGATCGCGCCGAGCGTCGCGTAGCAGGCCTCCCGCGTCGGCACCTGCACGCGGAACGCCATGATGTCGGAAAGCTGCTCGAAGCCGACGTTGCGGCGCTGCATCTTCTCCCAGATCGAGAACGCGCTCTTCTCGCGGCCGCTGACGTCGACCGCCGCGATGCCGGCCTCGTGGCAGATCCTGGTGATCTCGTCACGGACCTCCGCGATCACGTCGGCGCCGTGACCGCGGAGATAGTTGAGCCGCGCCTGGATGGTCGCGCGCGCGTCTGGCTCGAGCACGCCGAACGAGATGTCCTGCAGCTCGGTCTTGATCGCATCCATGCCGATCCGCTCGGCGAGCGGCGCGTAGATGTCGAGCGTCTCGCGCGCGATCCGCACCCGCCGGTGCTCTTCCCGCACGTGGTGCAGCGTCCGCATGTTGTGCAGCCGGTCGGCGAGCTTGACGATCAGCACGCGGATGTCGCGACTCATCGCGAGCACGAGCTTGCGGAAGTTCTCCGCCTGCTTGGTGCGATCCGATTGCAGTTCGAGCCGGGTGAGCTTGGTCACGCCGTCGACCAGCCCCGCGACGGTCGCGCCGAAGCCGCGCTCGAGGCTGTCGAGCGTGACGCCGGTGTCCTCGATCGTGTCGTGCAGCAGCCCGGTCGCGATCGAGGCGGGGTCGAGCCGCAGGCCCGCGAGGATGCCGGCGACCGCGAGCGGATGCGTGACGTATGGGTCGCCGTTGTCGCGCCGCTGCCCGGCATGCGCCGTGGCGGCGATCGCGTAGGCGCGCGCGACCAGGCCGGTGTCGGCGCGCGGATCGTAGGCGGCGATGCGCCGGAGCAGGCCGGCGGGCGGCAGGTCGGCCGCCGACGCGACCGCGGTGGTGCCGTCCGGCGTCACGACCGGCCGGCAGGGCGCGCGGCGACCGCGCGCGGAAGGACGGGGGAGGCCGGCGCGTGTTCCGTGCCGCTCCCTCGCGCCACGGCGTTACCGACGGCGGCCGCCGAGCTCGGCCTCGATCGCGGCTTCGAGGTCCTCGGGCGAGAGATCGGTCAACTGGTTCGCCGCCTCCTCCTCGGCCGAGACGTCCTGCAGGCCGAAGATGTTCTGGTCGGTCGGGATCAGGTCGAGCACCTCCTCGTCGGCGGGCTCGGGTTCGGGCGCGCGCGACAGCGAGCGGATCAGGTCCTGCTCGAGCGCGTCGAAGCTCACCTTCTCCTCGGCGATCTCGCGCAGTGCGACGACCGGGTTCTTGTCCTCGTCGCGGTCGACGTGCAGTTCCTCGCCGCGCGAGATGTTCCGTGCGCGCTGGGCGGCCAGCAGAACCAGCTCGAACCGGTTCGGCACCTTCTCCACGCAATCCTCGACGGTGACGCGCGCCATCGGCGGCCTCCCAGGCTCGTCAGTTGGGTAAGAGCGAGGAACTAGTCGGTTCCGGCGTCCGGTTCAAGCCGTCGGGTGCCACCGGGGGGCAGGCGCGCGAGCATCGCCCGGCGTCGAGGCCGAGCACCGGATGGCGCCAAAGCGGGGCGACGTCGCGGAGCGGCTCGAGCACGAAGCGCCGCAGATGCGCCCGCGGATGCGGCAGCAACGGGTCGGGGCCTGCGCGGACCAGGTCGCCGAGCGCGATCAGGTCGAGATCGAGCGTGCGCGGCGCGTCGGCGACGCTGCGCACCCGGCCGAAGCGGCGTTCGATCGCGAGCAGCAGCGCGAGCAGGGCGGCAGGATCGGCGAGACCGGACGCCGGATCGGCGGCCTCGAACCGCGCGACGGCGTTGACGTAGGCCGGCGCATCGGGCGACGGCGGCACCGGGTCGGTCTCGTACCACGCCGACAGCGCGAGACCGCCGAGGCCGCTTTCCAGCAACGCCGTGACCGCCGAACGGCAGGTCTCGAGCGGGGCGCCGGCCGGACCCGGCAGGTTGGCGCCGAGGGCGACCAGGATCACGCCATCCCCTCATCGGCCACGCCCGCCCGTGCTACGCTGCGCCGATCGGGCAGCCTCGACGCTGTCCGGCACGCCAAGAACGAACGCGCGGGAGGCGCACCCACCATGTTCTTCCGACCCGACGAGCGCACCTGTCTGTTCATCGACGGCGCCAACCTCTACTCCTCGTCCCGCCATCTCGGCTTCGACGTCGATTACCGCTCCATGCTGCGGTTCTTCCGCGACCGCGCCGACATCGTGCGCGCCTACTACTACGCCGCCCTGCTCGACACCGAGGAATACTCGCCGCTGCGGCCGCTCACCGACTGGCTCGCCTACAACGGCTACACGCTGGTGACCAAGACGGCGCGCGAGTTCACCGACGGGAGCGGCCGCCGGCGGGTCAAGGGCAACATGGACATCGAGCTCGCGATCGACATGCTGGAGCTCGCGCCGCGCATCGACCACGCGGTGCTGTTCTCGGGCGACGCCGATTTCCGCCGCCTGATCGAGGCCGTGCAGCGCCTCGGCGTGCGCGTCTCGGTGGTGTCGACGCTCCGGACCACGCCGCCGATGATCGGCGACGAACTCCGCCGCCAGGCGGACCATTTCGTCGAGCTCGCCGACATCGCGCCCGAGTTCACCCGCCGCCAGACCGAGCCCCGCCCCCGCGTCGGCGGCCGTCCGAGCCTCGACCCGCAGGCACGCGGCGCGATGGCCGAGCCGGCGGATCTCGTCGCGCCGCCCGACGCGTGAACGGCGGAGCGGCGAGGCGGCGGGAACTGCCTTCCGACGGTGCGGACGCGGCATCGCGTCGGCCGGGGCGCGGGAACCGCGTCGCCCGACCTCGACGCGACGGCGTCGCGTCGGCGCCGGCGTGACCGGGTCCGCGTCGTCGGCCGCCGCCGCCGCGCGCGCGGCGCCGGTCTCCGAGCCCGCGCCCGACTGCCCGCTTTGCCCGCGGCTGCTCGCCTATCGCCTCGCCAACCGCGCCGCCGAGCCCGGTTGGCACAACGCGCCGGTGCCGTCCTGGGGACCGCGCGAGGCGCCGATCCTGGTGGTCGGGATGGCGCCCGGGGTGCGCGGCGCGAACCGCACCGGGCGGCCGTTCACCGGCGACCACGCGGGGCTGCTGCTCTACGGGACGCTGCTCCGCTTCGGCCTCGCCGACGGGCATTACGATGCCGACCCGAACGACGGCCTCCGCCTGCTCGGCTGCCGCATCGCCAACGCCGTCCGCTGCGTGCCGCCCAAGAACCTGCCGACACCGGAGGAGACGCGCACCTGCAACGGTTTCCTCGCCGCCGAGATCGCGCTGATGCCGAACCTCGGGGTGATCATCGCGCTGGGAACGCTCGCCCACGCCGCGGTGCTGCGCGCGCGCGCATGCCGGCTCAGCGCGTTCCCGTTCGCGCACGGCGCGGTGCACGCGCTCGGGGCCGGCCTTTCGCTCGCCGACAGTTATCACGTGTCACGCTACAACACGAACACCGGCAAGCTCACGACACCGATGTTCGAGCGCGTCGTCGCGACCGCGATCGAGTTGTCGCGGCGCTGATGACGGCGTCTCGTTAATAACGCTTTGCGACGGGCAGTTCGATACGATACCGATACGTTGTAAGGTCGGAACGATGAGCGCGATCGGCCTCATCCGTCCGACCCTCACGGATCGGGGCGCGCGCATGAACAAGTCGCTCATCGGAGAGGATTTCCGCTTCGACATCCCGGCGCTGACGCCGGGAGCGCCGTCGACGCTGTCGCCGCAGTTCATCACGCTGTTCCACGCGATCGAAGCATCCTGCGCGCCCGGCCGGCCGCTCGCGGTGCTGTTCGCGGCCGCGGGCGACGAGGCGGCGACCACGCCGCTCGCGTCGGGCTTCGCGCGGGTCGCGGCGCGCGCGCTCGACCTGCCCGTCCTGTTCCTCGATGCGACAGGCCGCGTCGAGGACGCGGACGGGATCGCTCCCTCGCCCGGCCGGAGGGGATCGCCGCGCGCGGCGACCCTCTCCGCGCCGCTCGCGGCGACCCTCCCCACCCACGACCGCCACGTCGCCTGGAACAGCCTCGGTCCGGCGCCCGTCCTGCTCGCCGGCGGCGAAGCCGAGCGCCTGCTCGACGCCGCGCGCGCGGACTACCCGTTCACCATCATCGACGGCGGCGCGTCGCCGCCGGAGTCGCTGTCACGCCACGCCGACGGCGTCGTGCTCGTCGCGCGCGCCGGACGGACCGGCCTCGACGCGCTGCACGCCGCCCGCCGCACGGTCGAACGCGGCGGCGGACGCCTGCTCGGCGCCGTGCTCGACGACGAGGCGGTGACGCTGCCGCGCTGGCTCGCGTCGCGGCTCTGACCCGGCCATGCGCCCAGATCCGGCCATGCGCCCGAACGCGACGGAGGCCGCCGCGCCGTCCGTCGCCCGCCGCGCGCTGCTCGGCGCGCTGCCGGCGATCGCACTCGCCGGCGCCCGGACCGCGCACGCGGCCCCGCCGCGCGCGGCCGCCTCGCCCGACGACCCGTCGCTCGCCCTCCTCGCGTCCCGGCGCGGCCTCCGCTTCGGCTCCGAGGCGCTCGACCGCGAGATCGCCGGCGACGCCGACTACCGCGCCCTGTTCGTTCGCGAATGCGCCGCCCTCACGCCGGGCTTCGAGGCGAAATGGGATCACGTCGAACCGTCGCCCGGCGGGTTCGACTTCGCGCCGCTCGATCGGCTGGTCGCGTTCGGCGCCGCGCACGGCATGGCGATCCGCATGCACACGCTGGTCTGGGGCCTCGCGATGCCGCCATGGCTCGCCGCCCAACTGCGTCACGGCACAGCGTCCGACGCCGCGGCGGCGCTCGGCCGCCACGTCGCCGCGGTCTGCGGCCGCTATCGCGGCCGGGTCGCGAGCTGGGACGTCTGCAACGAGCTTTCCGACCCGCTCTGGCATCGTGGTCCAGAAGGCCTCACGCTGACGCCTTGGCGTCGCGCGCTCGGCCCCGACCTGGTGCCGATCGCCTTCGCGCTCGCCCGCGCCGCCGACCCGCACGCGCTGCTGATGGTCAACGAGGACGGGCTCGAATGGCGCGGCGCCCGGTTCGACGCCAAGCGCGCGACCTATCTCCGCCTCGTCGAGGGCTGGTGCCGCGCCGGCGTGCCGATCGGCGGCTTCGGCCTGCAGACCCATCTCAACACCCGGGACGCGGTGGACGAGGACGCCTACCGGCAGTTCCTCGCGACGCTCGCGGGGTTCGGGCTCGAACTCCACCTCACCGAACTCGACGTCCGCGATCCCGACGGCAGCCCCGATCCCGCGATCCGCGACCGGGTCGCCGCCGACCTGGTCCGGCGCGTGCTCGACGTGGCGCTCGACGAGCCCGCCATCACCACCGTGATGACCTGGGGCCTTTCCGACCGATACTCCTACCAGAACGACGATCCGGCCTTTGCCCGGCTCGACGGCCTGCCGGCGCGCCCGCTGCCGTTCGACGCCGACCTCCGCCCCACCCCGATGCGCGACGCGATCGCGCGCGCGCTGGCCGCCGCGCCGCCGCGGCGGGCCGCGTCCCTCGGACGCGCCTCGCGCGACCTCGCGCCGGCATGAGCGAGACGCTGCCCACCCGGGCCGACGCGACCGGCGCGACGTGCGTCTGGCGCCTCGAGACGGCGTCCGGCGTGCCGCTGTCGGATCCGGGGGCGCTCACCACCGCCTGGCGCCGCGCCCCGCACGCGGTGGCGATCGAGCTCGCCGCGCGCGCGCCCGGCCGGGACCGGCAGGTGATCGGCCGCGCGGTGATCGGCACCCGCACCGATCTCGCGACGCTGCGCGCCCGCGCGGGCGCGGTCGGCGCGCTGCTCGCCGAACGCGCCCGCGTTTCCGGCCACGCCATGCTCGCCGACCCGCTTCCGGTGCGCCGCGCCCCACCTCCCGCCGCCCGCTTCCGCGGCGCGCTTCGCGAGCGGCTCGACGAGATCCGCGCGGCCCTCGTCGAGGAGCAGCCGATGGTCGGCATCGCCGAGCGGCGGCTCGACGCGGCGCTCGACACCGGCCTCGGCGCGATCAGCTGGCACGCGGCGACACGCGCCTGCGCGGCGCCTGCGCCTTGGGACGGCGCGCGCCTGCTCTGCGAGGAGCGCGACGCCGGACCGAGCCGGCGCGTCCGGCTGCTCGCGATGTCGCCCGACGGCGCCGGGCGGCTGGTGCGCGGCCGCGTCCTGCTCGAAGGCCCGCACGACGTCGCGCATCCGAGCGTCGCCACGATCGACGGCCGCACCTACGTGCTGCCATCGACGCCGGCGGCCGGGAGCACGACGCTGTGGCGTTTGTCGGAAGGCGGCGGCCTCGCCGCGATCGCCGAGATCGCGCCCGGTCGCCGGCTCGCCGACCCGACCCTGTTCCGCGCCGACGGGCTCTGGTGGATCGCCTGCACCGACGCGGCCGGCGGCGCCGACGACACGCTCTGCCTTTGGCACGCGACGCGACCGCAGGGACCCTGGCGCCCGCATGCCGGCAATCCGGTCAAGATCGACGTCCGCTCCTCGCGCCCGGCCGGCGCGCCGTTCCGCGCCCAGGGTCAGCTCTGGCGCCCGGCGCAGGATTGCGCCGCCGCGCGCGGCGCCGCGGTGATGCTGAACCGGGTCGAGCGCCTCACGCCCTCCGAGTATCGCGAACGGCCGATCCGGCGCCTCGGTCCCGGCCGGCGCGACGCCGGCGGCCTCGCGACGGTCGCGATCTGGAACGACCAGACGGTGGTCGGCGGCACCCGCGCGGTGTTTCGCCCCGGCCGCCTGCTCGCCGCCCTCGCGACCGGGCTGCTCGGCCCAGAGGCCAGGCGTCTGCCGGCCGCCGGGACCGCGCCCGGCTTGACGAGCCCCGCATGACCCGCGCGCTCTCCCAGGGCGCCGGCGCCACGCGCGCCGCGCCGCGCATCCTGGTCGTCTGCCCGGGCGGCGCCGCGTCGACGGGCGGCATGTGCCGCGTGGTCGGCGACCTCGCCGAAACCTGGCGCGCGCGCGGCCTCGCGCCGCCGCTCGACGTGCTCGACAGCGGCGGCATGGCGCCCGGCCTCGCCAAGCTCGCGCCGTTCGCGCGCGCGCTCGCCCGCGTCGCGGCCGACGGCGCGCGCGGCCGCGTGGCACTCCTGCACCTCCACGTCGCCGCCCGCGGCAGCGTGGTCCGGAAGGCCTGCTTCGTCCTGCTCGGACGCGTTTTCGGCATCCCCGTCGTGCTGCATATGCACGGTGCCGATTTCGAGCGCTTCGTCGCCGAGCGCGGCCGGTTCGGCCGCGCGCTGGTCGCCGCCGTCTTCCGTGCCGCCGACGGCGTCGTCTGCCTCGGCGCCCGCGCCCGCGATCACGCCCGCGACGTGCTCGGCGTGGCACCGGACCGGCTCGCGATCGTGCCGAACGGCGTCGCACTCGCCGCACCCCGGCCGGTTCGCGACGACCGCGGCGACACCGACCCGCGGATCGCGTTCGTCGGCGCCCTCGGGGTGCGGAAAGGCCTCGACACGCTGCTCGACGCGCTCGCCGATCCGGCGCTCGCCGCCGTCCCGCTCGCGGTCACGATCATCGGCAACGGCGACGTCGCGCATTGGACGGCCGAGGCGGCGCGGCGCGGCGTCGCCGACCGCGTCCACTTCACCGGCTGGCTGCCGAACGCGGCGGCGCGCGCGGCGATCGCGGCGTCCGACATCCTGGTGCTGCCGTCGCGCGAGGAAGCGCTGCCGGTCGCGATCCTGGAAGCGATGGCCGAGGGCGTCGCGGTGATCGCGACGCCGGTCGGCGAGGTTGCCGATGCCGTCGTCGACGGCGAGACCGGCCTGCTCGTGCCGCCGGGCGACGCC
This sequence comes from Acetobacteraceae bacterium, assembly GCA_965199345.1. Lineage (GTDB taxonomy): Bacteria > Pseudomonadota > Alphaproteobacteria > Acetobacterales > Acetobacteraceae > CAXTPV01. The sequence goes on along the minus strand of CBDARA010000002.1, from coordinate 530,763 downwards.
GCCGCGCTGGCGCGCGCCATCGCGTCGCTCGCGGGCGATCCGGACCGGCGCGGCCGCCTCGCCGTCGCCGGCCGCGCCCGCGTCGAGACCTGGTTCCGCCTCGAACACGTGGCCGACCGTCTCGCGCGCCTGTTCGGCCGCGCGATCGGCGGCGCCGCGCCCGGACACGCCGGCACGGACGCGATCGACCGGACCGACCTCGGCGCCGACGCGGGCGTGGGGAGCGCCGCCGCATGAGCATCGCCCTCGGCGGCCACGTTCCGCGCGACGCGGGCGCGACCACTCCGCGCGCCACGGGCGCGACCACCCCGCGCGCCACGGACGCGACCACCCCGCGCGCGCCCGCGCCGCTCCGCGTCGCCTGCTACATGCACAGCCTCGCCGGCGGCGGCGTCGAGCGCATGCGGCTCAACCTGCTGCGCCAGCTCGAAAGCTGGGGCGTGCGCACGCAGCTGCTGCTGCACGAGGATGGCGGCGCGCTCCGCCGCGACGTGCCCTACGACATTCCGGTCACCGTGCTCGGCTCCGGCCGCACCCGGGACGATCTGCTGCCGCTGATGCGCCTGCTGCGTCGCGAACGGCCAGACGCGCTGCTGGTCAGCCTCGGCCACAACAACGTCGTCGCCATGCTCGCCAAGCTGCTGAGCTTCTCGCGCTGCAACCTCGTCGTCTGCCAGCACAACGCGCTGACCGCGGAGGCGAGCGCCGACCGGGGCTACCGGCTGCTCCCCGCGCTCTACCGGCTGCTCGCGCCGCTCGCCGCCAATCACGTGGTGGCCGTGTCGCACGGCGTCGCCGACGACATGGCGAGCCGCACCGGGCTCGCCCGCGCCCGCATCGGCGTGATCCACAACCCGGTGATCGGTCCCGATTTCGCGCAGCGCGCCAACGCGCCGCTCGACGATCCGTGGTTCGGGCCCGGCGCGCCACCGGTGTTCGTGACCGCCGGCCGCCTCGTGCCGCAGAAGGATCACGAGACGCTGCTGCGCGCGTTCGCGATGCATCGGAGCCGGCGCGCGGCCCGCCTGCTCGTGCTCGGCGAGGGTCCCCTCCTGGAGACGCTCGAGGCGCACGCGCGCGCGCTCGGCGTCGCCGACGACATCCGCTTCGCCGGCTTCCAGCCGAACCCGCTGCCCTTCATGCGCGAGGCCGAGGCCTTCGTCCTGTCCTCGAGCCACGAGGGGCTCGGCAACGTGCTCGTCGAGGCGCTCGCCTGCGGCACGCCGGTGATCAGCACCGATTGCCCGCACGGGCCCGCCGAAATCCTCGAACACGGACGCTTCGGCACGCTGGTGCCGGTCGGCGACGTCGGCGCGCTCGCGGGCGCGCTCGCGCTCCCGCACCGGGAGGCGTTCCCGGCGGCCCTGCTCCGCGCCCGCGCCGACGCCTTCACGGTCGAGCGCGCCGCCCACCGCTACCTCGCGCTGCTCCGCGAACCGGACAGGAAAAGGATCGCGACATGAACGCACCCGTGCTCGCCAAGCGGCGTCCCGTGTTCGGCTTCACGCCGACGCTCGCCCATGCCGACGACGTCGCCGACACCATCCTCGCCGCGACCGATCGCGTGCGGCTGGTCGTGACACCCAATCTCGACCACGTCGCACGGCTCCGACGCAGCGCCGCGTTCCGCGACGCCTACCGGTCCGCCGACATGATCCTCTGCGACGGGTTCCCGGTGCACGCCTACGCGCGACTGCACGCCCACGGCGCGCGGCGGGTGACCGGCTGCGACGTGCTCGCCGCCGTCATGCGGCAAGGCCGGCACTACGGCGACGCGACCCGCCTGTTCTTCGCCGTCGACAGCTCCGAGACCGAGGCCGCCGTGTCCGCCTGGGCCGCGCGCCGGGGCCTCGCCGGCCGCGTCGCGACCGCCGTGCCGGCGCACGGCTTCTCGCGCGACCGGGAAGCGGCGGCCGCGCTCGCCGCCCTCGTCGCCGCGCACGGGACGACCCTGCTGGTGATGGCCGTCGGCGCGCCGCAGAGCGAGATCTTCGTCGACCGCATGCGCCACGCGCTGCCGCCCGCCTGGGCGATCTGCGTCGGCCAGGCGGTGCGGGTCGAACTGTCGCTGACCCGGCGCGCCCCGTTCGTCGCGAGGCGGGCCGGCCTCGAATGGCTGTGGCGCCTCGCCCAGGAGCCGCGCCGGCTCGGCCGCCGCTACGCGCTCGGCTCGCTCGACTTCCTGCTCGCCGTCACCGAGGACATGCTCGATCGCGGACAGGCCCTGCTCGGTCCCGAACTATGAGCCGGACCGTCTTCGCGCTGGTCTGCGCCGCCGTGCTGCTGTCGATGAGCGTGTCGGCGAACCTCCTCACCATGATCGGGATCGACTACGCGCAGCCGGGCGGCCTGCCGTTCGTGAAGTTCCACCCGGCGAGCTACCTGCTCGCGCTCGCGCTGCTGCTGCACGCGCGGCGCGGTCGCGTCCGGGCCGCGCGCACCCCGGCGCTCGCGGGCTTTCTCGTCCTGCTCGCCGCCGCAACCGCCTATGCGACGCTGACCGAAGGCGTGTCGGGCGCCGCGGTGTATGTCGAAAGCGACCTCGTCGCCGGCGTGCTGGCGCTGCTCTGCCTCGATCTCGACCCGGCGCGCGGCCGCGCCATCGGCCTGCTCGTCGTCCTGATGGCGGCGCTCAACGTGCTGATCGGCCTCGGCGAGCTCGCCTGCGGCCGGCACCTGGTGCCGGTCTATCTCGGCGCCGAGACGCTGGTCGACGCGCCCGGCGAGTTCCGCGGCGCCGCCCTTTACGACCACCCGCTGACCGGGGCGGCGATCACCATGATCGCGATCTTCCTCACGATCGGCCTGCGGCCGCGGCCGCGGCTCGCCGTGCCGGTGCTGCTCGTGCTCGGCTGCGGCCTGCTCTCGTTCGGCGGCAGGGCCGCGCTCGGCACCACCGCGATCGCACTCGCCATCGCGGGCGCGTGGACGCTCGGACGCGCGATGCTGCACCGCCGGATCGATCCCGCGAAGGCGGCGCTGCTGGCCGGATGCGGCCTCCTGGTGCCGGTCGCCGCCGCCACGCTGCTGCTCACGACGGCGATCGGCGAACGGATCGCCGACAAGCTCTACCTCGACCCGAGCGCGCAGTCGCGCAGCGTCGAGTGGCGCGTGCTCGGCCTGCTCGACCCGCAGGCGCTGCTGTTCGGCAACCCGATCAGCGAGACGCCGAACCTCGTCTACCGGATCGGGCTCCGCTACGCGTTCACCGGGATCGAGAGCTTCTGGCTGATGGCGCTGCTCAATCTCGGGCTGGTCGGATTCACGCTCTATGTCACCGGCTTCGTCTCGTTCGCCGCTCATCTGTGGCGACGCGCGGCGCCCGCCGGGCGTTTGGCGCTCGTGTCGCTGCTGCTGGTCGCGTCGACCAGCAACTCGCTCGGCCGCAAGAGCAACCTCCTGCTCGTGCTGGTCGCCGCGATCGCGGCACTGCCCCGCCGCCGCGACGCCGCCTGGCGGCCCGCATGAGCGCCGTCGCCGCCGACGGCGCCGAGCCGCGCCCCGACACCAGGCTCCTCCTCCGGCTGCTCGCCGAGAACAGCTGGCGCCAGCGCCGTCGCCTCGCCGCGGTCGCGCTGCTGGCCGCCCTGCCGCTCGCCGCACTCGCGCTCGCGATGGCGCCGCGCTTCGTCTCGACCTCGACCGTGATCCTCAACCTCGGTCCCGAATACGCGGCGCACGCGACCGCCGGCAGCGCGGTGACCCCGAACCTCGCCTTCGATCCCGACCACATCCTCGGCAACGAGAGCACCATCCTCGACGGCGAGGACCTCCACCGCGAGGTGATCCGCACGGTCGGCATCGGCCGCCTCTACCCCGACCTGCTCCACCCGCCAGGGATCGTCGCGCGCGCCGCCGGCACGGTCCTCGGCCTGCCCGACGCGCTCGCCCGCCTGCTCGGCGGCGGCGCGACACGGCCGCATGTCAACGCCGACACCGACGCGCTCGAGCGCGCGCTCGCGATCTTCGACGCGCATTTCGACGCCGAGCCCTCGAAGCTCGCGAGCGTGATCACGCTCCGCTTCACCCATCGCGACCCCCGGGTCGCGCGCGACACGCTCGCCGTGCTCGAGCGCCTCTACCTCGCCGACCGCCGTATGCTCTACGACCCGCAATCGACCGTGCCGCTCGGCGAACAGGTCGCCGCCGCCCGCGCCGCCCTCGACGACGCCGAGCGCCGCCTCGCCGGCTACCGGAGCGCGCACGCGCTGCCCGACTACACGACGCAGCTCGACATCGTGCTGCACGAGCAGGGCGACCTCGCGCACGACCGCACCGATGCCGGGCGGGCGGCCGCGACCGCGCGCGCGCGCATCGACAAGCTCGGCGCCGAGCTCCGTGCCGCCCCCGCGATGGTCGCCGGCGGCAGCGACAGCGACCTCGACGGCCGCACCGCGACGCTCCGCACCAGCCTCGACGGCCTCCGCGCGCGCGCCGCCACGGTCCTCGACGAGTTCCGCCCCGACAGTCCCGAGGCGGCGGCGCTCGCCGACCAGATCGCCCGCAGCCGGGCGGCGCTCGCGGCCGGCGGCGCCGGCGGGGCGCCGCTGTCGAGCACGCACACCGTGCGCAACGCGACGCGCGACGGCGTGCTCGCCGACCTCCTCGCCGCCGAGACCGATCTCGGGGCGGCGGCGGCCCGCGCCGACGCCGACGACCGCGCGCTCGCGTCGATCGCCGCCCGCATCGCGACGCTCGACGCGGGCGAACGCCGCCTCGACGCGCTCACCGCGAGCCGCGACGCGCTGCTCGACGCCTTCCGCAACGTCTCGTCCGCCTATGCCGAGGAGGCGAAGGACGAGGCGGTCGCCGCCCGCTCGCGTCCGGGCGCGCGCATCGCCGCGCTGCCCAACCTGCCGACCCGCCCGAAGCCGCTCCGCCTCGTGCTGCTCGCCGCATCCTGCGTGTTCGCGCTGTTCGCCGCCGCCGCCGCCGCCCTCGGCCTGCACGCCGGGCGCCGCGTGCTGCTCGACGCCGCCGAGATCGAGCGCGCCGGCATCGCCGTGCTCGGCCGCATCCCGCGCGGCGACCCGTTCGCCGTTCTCGCCCCGATCCGGCCGGTGCTCGCGTGATCGCAGGCTACCGTCCCGCGCTCGACGGCCTCCGCGCCGTGTCCATCCTGCTCGTGCTGGCGGCGCATGCCGGCCTCGCCCGGATCGTGCCGGGCGGGCTCGGCGTCACGATCTTCTTCTTCGTCAGCGGCTACCTGATCGCCGGCCAGCTGCTCGACGAACACGCGCGCCACGGCCGGATCGCGCTCGGGCGCTTCTATCGCCGCCGCGCGCTCCGCCTGCTGCCGGCGGCCTTCGCCTACGTCGCCGTCGCCGGCCTCGTCTTCACGCTCTGCGGCGGCCGCCTCACGGTGCTCGCGGTCGCCGCCGCGATCCTCGAAGTCGCCAACCTCGCCGAGCTGTTCACCCGCGCCTTCGACACCACGATCGCGACGCCGCACCCGTTCGTCGTGCTCTGGTCGCTCGCGATCGAGGAGCATGCCTACCTGATCGGACCGCCGCTGCTGGCGCTCGCGCTGACGCGCAGCCGCCACCCGCGCCGGGTCGCCCTCGCCGGCCTGCTGGCGCTCTGCCTCGGGTCGCTCGCCTGGCGCGCGACGCTCGCCGACAGCTGCGTGCTCGCGCACGGGATCGCCGCGCATCCCTTCTCGCTCTGCGGCACCCATCTCGCCGATCGCATCTTCAAGGGCACCGACACCCGGCTCGACAGCATCGCCTATGGCGCGCTCGCCGCACTCGCCGAGCGCGGCGCCCGTGCGGCCGCCTGGCAGGCGCTGCTCCGACATCCCGCGCTCCGGCTCGCCGCCGCGCTCGCCTTCGCGGCCTCGCTCGGCTGGCGCGACCCGTTCTTCCGCGAGACCGCGCGCACCAGCCTGCAGGGAACGGCACTCCTGGTGCTGGTGCCCGCGCTGCTCGTCGACCCGAACCCGCTGCGGCGCCTGCTGTCCTGCCGCGCGCCCGTCGCGATCGGCCGCCTCAGCTACGGCCTCTATCTCTGGCACTGGCTCGCGCTGATGCTGGCGACGCGGATCGCGCCGGAGGGCAGCCTCCGCTTCCTGCTGGCCTTCTCGGGCCTGACCGCGTGCGGCGCGCTCGCCTCGTGGCACGCGCTCGAGCGCCCGCTGATCGAAGCCCGCCGCCGCCTCGGCTCCGTCGCCGATCCGCGTCTCGCGCCCGAAGCCGGCGCGGGCGAGCCCGCCGCCCCCGCCACCCCGCCCCGTCATGCCGTCGCGATCTGACCCCGCGCCCGTCACCGGGCGACACACGCCCGCGCCCGCCGCCGGGCGACACACGCCCGCGCCCGCCGCCGGGCGACACACGCCCGCGCCCGTCACCGGGCGACGGGCGACACACGCCCGCGCCCGTCGGGCGACACACGCCCGCGCCCGTCACCGGCGGGCGACACACGCCCGCGCCCGTCGCCGGGCGACACACGCCCGCGCCCGTCGCCGGGCGACACACGCCCGAGCGCGCCGCGACCGCGCACCCACTCGTCGCGCCGTGAACGCGCGACGCACCCTCACCCTGCTGGCCGGGTCGGCCGGCGGCCAGGCGATCGCGCTCGCGCTCGCGCCGCTGCTCACCCGGCTCTACGCGCCGGCGGCGTTCGGCCAGCTCGGCGCCTTCCTCGCGATCGCGACCCTGCTCGCCCCCGTCGCCGCCTTCGGCCTCGACGCCGCGATCGTGCTCGAACGCGACGTGGATCGCGCCGCCGAGGCGTTCGGCACCGCGCTCGCGCTCGCGACCCTCGTCGCATCCGCCACCGCCGCCATCGCCTGCCTCGCCGCCCGACCGGCGACCGGCATGCTGCTCGGCGCCTCGGTCGGGTGCCTCGGCCTCGGCCAGATCCTCGCCAATCGCGCGCTCGGCTGCGGCCGCACGCGCGCCGTCGCCGCGGGCCGGCTCGCGCGCAGCGCCGGCATCGGCGCGGCGCAGGCCGCACTCGCCTGCACGTCGCTCGGCGGCGGCACGGCACTCGTCGCCGGCGCCGTCGCCGGCCAGCTCGCCGCCGTGCTGGCGACCGCCTCCCTGCTGCGCGGCACGCCACTGCCGCGCTTCGGCCTCGGGCGCGCCGCGTCGCTCGCCCGCCGCCACCGCCCGCTGCTGCTCTGGTCGGCACCGCAGACGCTGCTGAACAACGCCGGCAACGCCGCCGTCCCGCTGCTGCTCGGGCGCCTCGCCGGGATCGAGGCCCTGGGCGCCTGGACGCTCGCGAACCGCGTCGTGATGCTGCCCGCGAGCACGCTCGGCGAGGCGCTCCGCCAGTCGCTGCTGGTGTCGATGGCCGCGGCACCCGACGAGGCCTCGCTCCTCGCCGAACTCCGCCGCACCACCAGGCGCCTTGCCCTCCCGCTCGGCGCCGCCGTCGCGCTCGCCTTCGCGACCGGCCCGGTCGTGTTCGCCGCCGCCTTCGGCCCCTCCTGGCGATCCGCGGGCGCCGACGCCGCCCTGCTGCTCGCGGCCGAGGCGGTCGGGATCTGCAACATCCCGGCGGTGATCGCGATCACCGTGCGGCGCCGGCAGCGCGCGCTGTTCCTCGCCCAGGCCGCGACGCTGCCGGTCCGCGTCGCCCTCGTCGCCGCCGCGGCGGCGGCGGGCGGCGCCATGCCCGCACTCGCCACCCACGCCATCCTGTCGGCCTGCTGGAGCGCCGGCGTGTCGCTCGCGATGCGGCGGCACCTGCGCGCGTCGCCGCCCCCCCTCGCGTGGGCCGCCGCGTGACCGCGCCCTTCCTCTCGATCGTCATCCCGGCCTACGACCGCGCCGGCACGATCGGCCGCTGCCTCGCGAGCCTCCGCGCCCAGAGCTGGACCGATTGGGAAGCGATCTGCGTCGACGACGGCTCGACCGACGACACGCGCGCACGCCTCGCCGCCGCCGCCGCCGCCGACCCGCGCATCCACGTCGTCGCCCACGCGCGAAACCGCGGCGTCGGCCCCGCCCGCAACACCGGGATCGACCGCACCCGCGCCGACTGGATCGTCTTCCTCGACAGCGACGACGAACTCGCCGGAACCGACGCCCTCCGACGCATGGCCGACGACGCGCGCGCGGCGCCGCCGACGCTGCACGCGCTCTGGTATCGCGCCCGGCTCGACGACGGACGCCTGTCGCCCCCCGACACCCATCTCGCCCACGCCGGCACCGATTGGGACTACCGCGGCTACCTCGCCTTCCTCCAGGCGACCGAGACCGTCCCCCGCGACATGATCCGGTGCGTCCGCCGCACCTGCTTCGCGTCCGTCCGCTACCCCGAGACCCGCATGCTCGAGGAAGGCTTCCACCTCGACTTCGCCCGCCGGTTCCGGAGCCGCCTCCACCCCGACATCCTCCGCCTCTACCACGCCGACGCGCCGAACCAGCTCGTCGCGCTGGTCGCCGACCCCGCCCGCTCCCAGGATCGCGCCCGCAATCGCGTCCAGGACCGGGACCGCGCCGCCGGCCTCGCAGCCCTCCTCCGCGATCACGCCGCCGCACTCGCCATCCACGCCCCCGCCCCGCTCGACCGCTGGGGTCGCCGCGCCGTCCGCCTCGCGCTCCGCGCCGGCCGCCGCCGCCAGGCGCTCGCGAGCGCGCTTCGCCTCCTCGCGCGACGGCCGCGACGCCCCGCCAGCTGGGCGGTGCTCGCCTACGCGGCGATCGCGAGTTGTGCGCCGGCCGCTTTCATTCCATAACCGCAACGATGCGCCCTGCTCCGATCCTCGCCGCCGTGTTGCTCGTCGCACTCGCCGGCTGCGGCACCGTCGACACCGGCGGCATGGCGCCCGCGCCTCCGGTCCCGGTCGCGTCCGGCGCCCTCCCGGCCGCGCCGCCCTACCTGATCCAGCCCGGCGACGTGCTCGACATCCGCCTGCCGCTCGCCCCCGAACTCGACGACGAGGTCACCGTCCGGCCCGACGGCCACCTCTCGACCACGATGGTCGGAGACGCCCAGGCCGCCGGCCTCACCGTGCCCGCGCTCGAACGCGCGCTCGCCGACCGCTACGGCGAGACGATGCGCCACCCCGTGCTCTCGGTGCTCGTGAAGTCGGCGACGCCGTCCCGCATCTACGTCGCCGGCGCGGTCAACCACCCGGGCGCGTTCGAGGCCGACGGCCCCGCGATCACGCTCGCCGAGGCCGTCACCATGGCCGGCGGCGCCAAGCTCGCCGGCGATCTCCGCCGCGTCTTCATCCTCCGCCGCGGTCCGGACGGACACCCGACCTACCTCCGCACCCGCCTCGACCGGGTGATCGAAGGCGTCTCGCCCACCGACGACGTCGTCCTCGCGCCCTACGACATCGTCTTCGTGCCGCGCACCGGCATCGCCGTCGGCTACGAATACTTCAACCAGTACGTGCAGCAATTCGTGCCCGTGAGCTGGGGCTTCTCCTACGTGCTGAATGAGAGCCGCCCGACGACGGTGACGCAGGCGGGAGCGGCGCCGTGAGGTTCCGGGGGAGAGAGAAGGCCAGGGCTCTGCCCTGGACCCGCCAAGGGCCCGAGGCCCTTGGATCCCAGGAGTTAAGGAAAACCCCGGGCCACGTGCGTGCGGGCAGGCCCTGTCGGCCCGGGGTTTTCCTTAACTGATGGATTGCAAAGGCTCCGCCTTTGCCGGGGTCCAGGGGCAGCGCCCCTGGCCTTCCTCCCCCTAGAACCCCACGCCCGCCGCTTCCAGCACCAGCACCGCCCCGAGCACGATCGCGCCGCCGGCCATGCCGCCGATCGTCGCCGCCTTCACGCGTGCTTCCTGGCGCATGTGCTCGAAGCGCCGCAGCGACGCCTGCGCGTCGGCGCGGGCCTGCCGGGTCGCGTCGAGTTCGGCCTGCAGGCTGGCGACCGAGGCGTTGGCGGTGCGGAGCTGGATATCGAGCGAGCGCACGTCGGCGGCGAGCTGGGCGATCCGCACATGCGCGGCCTGCACCTCGGCGGTCGCCTTCGTGCCGGTCCGCCTGACGCCGGCGGCGGTGTCGGTCGCGCCGGCGCGCGGCGTGGCGGGGCGCGGGCGCGGCGGCGGCTCGTTGGCGATCGCCACGAACAGGTTCTTGAGCGCGCCGCCGGTGATGCCGCTCCGGCGGGCGCGGGCGCGCAGCGCCTCGAGCGCGCTCGACGATTGTCCGGGCTGGTCCTCGAGCACGAGGGCCAGGATGTCGGACAGCGTCTTCAGTTCCTTGGGATCGATCGACGGCACGGTCAACGGATGCCTCGCTTCAGCCCGGTCGGGGCGCGGCCGCGCGACGGAGCCGGTCGCGGATCGCGTCGCCGAGGCCGCCGGCCGGAACGGGCGACACGGCGATGAGCCCGAGTTTCATCCTAGACGCCTCGGCGTCCAGAAAGCGAAGCGCCCCGAACAGGTTCGACGCCGCCTCGGCGAGATCGCCGCGGGCGCTGAGGTTCACCGCGAGCGGCGCCGCCGGAAGGTCGGGCCCGAAGCCGAGCAGCGCCTCGCCCGGCGCGAGGACGGTCGCGTCGAGCCGGAGCGGCAGGGCCGGCGCGTAGTGGGACGGCAGCAGCCCGGGCGACCGCGGCAGCGCGTGGTCCGCGTCGCCGGCCGCCATCACCGGACCGATCACCGCCTCGAGAGCGTCCCGCGACACGCCGCCCGGCCGCAGCAGGCGTGCGGGGCCGTCCGCCGGTCCGGCGAGATCGACCACCGTGCTTTCGACGCCGACCGGGCACGGCCCGGTGTCGAGCACGGCGTCGATCCGGTCGCCGAGCTCGGCCAGCACGTCCGCCGCCGAGGTCGGGCTGAGGCGCCCGGAGCGGTTGGCCGAGGGCGCCGCGACCGGCCCGCCGACGGCGCGCAGCAGCGCGAGCGCCGCATCGCCGCGCGGGATCCGGAGTGCCACCGTGTCGCCGCCCGCCCGCACCGGCCGCGCGATCGCGGCGCCGGCGCGGTGCGGCAGCACCAGCGTGAGCGGGCCCGGCCAGAAACGGTCGGCGAGCTGGCGCGCCGGCGTCGACGCGACGCCGATCGCGAATGCCGCCTCCGCGTCGGCGACGTGGCAGATCAGCGGGTTCGAGGCGGGACGCCCCTTGGCGGCGAACACCGCGGCGGCGGCATCGGCGTCGGTCGCGAGCGCGCCGAGCCCGTAGACCGTCTCGGTGCCGAACGCGACCAGGCGACCCGCGCGGAGCAGGCGCGCCGCCGTCGCGATGCCGTCGCGGTCCGCCCGCAGCACGGTCGCCCGCCCGTCCCGGACGACGGCCGGCGCGATGCTCATCGACGCGTCCGCATCAGCGGCCGGTGCAGATGAAGCCCGGGTTCTCGAAACCGGGCTTGCCGTAGCGGAGCACCGCGCCGTCGTCGGCGCGGGTGACGCGCCCGCCCGCCGCCTCGAGCACCGCCTGGGGCGCGGCCGTGTCCCATTCCATGGTCCGGCCGAAGCGCGGGTAGAGGTCGGCCGCCCCCTCGGCGAGGCGGAGGAACTTCACCGCCGAGCCGACATGGCCGATCGACGCCACGTGGCGGCCGTCGAGGAATTGCCGGACCCGCTGGTCGTTCGCATGATGCCGCGACGCCAGCACGGCGAGCCCCGCCTCGGGCACGATGCGCGCCTCGATCCGCCGCTCGCCCGCGCCGTCCCGCTTCCAGGCGACGTCGCGGTCGACGAGGCCGCCGAACATCTCGCCGCGGGCCGGCACCGCGACCGCGCCGAGCACCACGCGCCCGTCCCGCACCAGGCCGATATTGACGGTGAAATCGTCGGTGCCGGCGGCGAACTCGCGGGTGCCGTCGAGCGGATCGACCAGCCAGAAGCTGGCCGGCATCGCGGCGGGCATCAGGCCGGCGGCGACTTCCTCCTCGGCGATCACGGCGATGTCGGGGACGGCCTCGCGAAGCCCGGCCACGATGATGCGCTCGGCGAGCCGGTCCGCCTCGGTGACCGGCGACTGGTCGCCCTTGGTCTCGACGTCGAAGCCGCGCGCCCGGACGCCGAGGATCGCCGCCGCGGCGCGGTGCGCGAGATCGGCCGCAAGCGACAGGAGCGCGTGGTCGGAAGGCTGCATCGCTCCCGATTAACGGACGCGGACCTCGTTTGCCACTGGCCCGGAACCCTGATCGGTGCCCGACGCGCGGGCTTGTCGCGATCGCGACATCGGATCCGGCCACCGGCGCGCCCCTGGCCTCGCACGGCGGCGACTTGCATAACACGGCCGCACCCAGGAGACCGGCCGCCCCATGCTGTCCATCGACTTCGCGCTTCCCGTGCTGCCGGCCGACGGCGCCCTCGTGCTGCTGCTCGCCGAGGGCGAGGCGCCGTCCGGGCTCCGTCTCGCGGTCGATGCGGCCGGCAACGGCCAGCTCGCGCGCGCGCTCGCCGCGGAGGGCTTCACGGGCAAGGCCGGCGGGTCGGTCGTGGTGCTGGCGCCGGGCGGCAATCTCAGCCGCGTGATCGCGATCGGCGTCGGGTCGCGCGACGCCGCCGACCCGCTCGCGATCGAGCGCGCGGCCGCGTCGGCGGTGCCGCACCTCAAGCGCGAGGATCGGGTCCACCTCGCCGCCGAGGGTTTCTCCGCCGCACTCGCCGCGCGTGCTGCCGCCGGCGTGGCCGGCCGCGCCTGGCGGTTCGACGCCTATCGGACCACGGAGAAGGAGGACGAGCGCCCGAAGCTCGAGGCGGCGACGATCCTGACCGCCGAGCCGGACGCGGCCGAGGCGGCGTGGGAGGTCGAGCGCGCGGTGCTCGACGGCGTGCTGCTGGCGCGCAGCCTGGTGAGCGAGCCCGCGAACGTGCTCGACCCGCCCGAATTCGCCCGCCGCTGCGAGGCGCTCGACCGGCTCGGCCTCGCCGTCGAGGTGCTGCACCGGAAGGACATGGAGAAGCTCGGCTTCGGCGCGCTGCTCGGGGTCGCGCAGGGCAGCGCCAAGGCGCCCCGCACCGTGGTGATGCGCTGGCGCGGCGCCGCCGACGCGGACGAGGCGCCGCTCTGCCTGATCGGCAAGGGTGTCACGTTCGACAGCGGCGGCCTGTCGATCAAGCCGGCCGGCAGCATGGAGGACATGAAGTGGGACATGGCCGGCGCCGGCGCGGTCGCCGGCGCCATGGCGGCGATCGCCGGCCGGCGCGCGCGCGCGAACGTCGTCGGCATCCTCGGCCTCGTCGAGAACATGCTCGGCGACGCGGCGCAGCGCCCGGGCGACGTCGTCAGGAGCGCGTCCGGGCGCACGATCGAGGTGCTGAACACCGACGCCGAGGGCCGCCTCGTGCTCGCCGACCTGCTGCATTACGCACAGGAGCGCTTCAAGCCGCGCGCGATCGTCGATCTCGCGACGCTCACCGGCGCGATCGTCGTCGGCCTGGGCCACGAATACGCCGGCCTGTTCGCGACCGACGACGCGCTGGCCGAGGCGCTGGCCGCCGCCGGCAGGGGCGCCGGCGAGAAGCTCTGGCGGATGCCGCTCGACGACGCCTACGACAAGGCGCTCGACAGCCCGATCGCCGACATGAAGAACATCGGCGGCGGTCGCGCCGGCGGTGCGATCACGGCGGCGCATTTCCTCAAGCGCTTCGTCGCCCCGGGCACGCCGTGGGCGCATCTCGACATCGCCGGTATGGCCTGGAAGGGCGAGGCCGCGGGCGCGGTGCCGAAGGGGGCGACGGCCTTCGGCGTGCGCCTGCTCGACGCCTGGGTGCGCGGCCACGAGCGCTGAGCCGCGCCGCGCGCCCGAAGGCCGTTACGTCGGAACAAGCAGGCGCGCTCTCAGGACGATCTGGACTGGGCGCCCGCGGACGCGGCGGACACCCACGCGAGGCGACGGAATGGGCGAGACCGGTTTCTACCATCTGACGCGAAGCCGACCGTCGCACGCGCTGGCGCGGCTGCTCGGCCGCACGCTCCGCGACGGCAGGCGCGCCGTGGTGCTCGCGCCCGACGCCGCCGCGGTCGTGACGCTGGACGACGCGCTCTGGGCGGAGCCGGAGCCGGACTGGCTGCCGCACGGGGCGGGCGACGCCGCCGATCCGCTGACGCCGCGCCAGCCGGTCTGGATCACCGCCGATGCCGCGGCACTCGCCGACCCGCCGAACGGCGCCGCGTTCCTGTTCCTCGTCGCCGGCGCCGGCACGGCATATCGGGCGCGCTACGATCGCGTCTTCGACCTGTTCGACGGACGCGACGAGGAGGCGGTCGCCGCGGCGCGGCGCCGCTGGCTCGAGATCGGACGCGAGGGGAGCGCGCGCACCTACTGGCGGGAAACGGCAAGCGGTTGGGAGGCGGGGTGATCGCCTTCCGGGGGCGGGAAGCGGCGGTCGGCAACGAAACCCCGACGCCGCTCGGGCGTCCCGTTCCCACCGACGAGCGAGGCCACCGCCGAGCGTCGCCTGTGACAATCGGACACGGCACGTTCGCGCGAGAAGCGGCTGGACCGGTCGATCTTCAACGAACCGAAACGAATTCGCGTGTATGGAGCGGAAGGCGCGTCGATTTGCACCATTGGCCGACGACCGCCTGGCCGATCAAAGCATCGTGACGTGTGATGACGACCTGCCACCCACGAGACGATGTGAGGGATGGACGAGTGTTATGATGCACTGCATCAAAATTTCCTTGTTTCGGCAGTCGCAGTCGGCTCTACTCCGATCGAGCAACGATCCCGTGCAGTCCGTCTTCCGCGTCCGGCGCGCTCTACTCGGGGACCGAGACGCTGACCGGCCCGCGAGAGCCGGATGACTTCCTGAGCCTGTCGACAGGAGCCTGACGGGATGGACGCTCTCGAATATGGGGCATTGATGGGGGTCGAGGAGCCGGCTCCGGTCTCGTCGGCCGCGACCGACCGTCGCTTCTACGTCGAGCCCGGCCTGTTCCGCCGCCTGATCTGGGCGGTCGATCTCCTGATCCTCGCCGCCTGCGCGCTGCTGAGCTACCGTATCGAGGCGCGCCACGAGGGGGTCCACGCCCTGGTCGCGGCGTTGTCGGCAAGCCTCGTGACGCAGCAGCATCTCTGGCGGCACGGCGATTACGACCGTCGCACGCTGTCGTCGATGTCGGCGCAGATCGTCACCCTGCTACCGGCGGTGCTGCGCGGCGCGCTCGTGGCGGCCGTGCTGATGATCCCGGCCTCCGTCCACCGGCTGACCGAATTGGCGGCGCTCTGGCTCGCCTTCACCGCGCCCGCGATGCTGGCGTGGCGGCTGCCGATCGCGCTGCTGACCCGCATCGGCTACCGCCAGGGCTGGCTCGTGCACCGGATCGGGGTCTACGGCGTGAACGAGACCACGCGCGAGTATATCGAGGACGTCGAGCAGCAGGGCGACGGCTTCGGCCGCGTGTTCGGCCTCTACGACGACCGCATCGAGCGGATCGGCTCGCTGCATGCAGGGCTCCGGATCGACGGCTCCTCGACCGATCTCCTTCGCGCCAACAGCGAGCGCGCGTTCAACACCATCGTCCTGTCGGTGCCGATGGATGCGCCGACGCGGCTTCGGATGCTGAACGAGCGGTTCCGCCGGACCGGCGCCAACATCGTGGTCGTCTGCCCGGTGCAGCGGGCGTCGAGCGCCGGCTACGCCCGTGTCGGGCTCCGCAACTACACGATGGTCGAGCTCGAACGCAGCCCGATCGACGAGCTGCAGGCGCTGCAGAAATCGGTGTTCGACCGCGCCGTCGCCGCCCTCGCCCTGCTGGTGCTGTCACCGCTGCTCGCGTTGATCGCCCTCCTGGTCAAGCTCGACAGCCCGGGCCCGGTGTTCTTCCGCCAGCCGCGCACCGGCCTGAACGACCGCATGTTCCTGATCAACAAGTTCAGGACGATGCGCCACGAGAGCGCCGATCTCGGCGCCACGCGCCAGACCAGCCGTCACGACGACCGCATCACCAAGGTGGGCGCGGTGCTCCGCCGGCTGTCGATCGACGAGTTGCCGCAGTTGATCAACGTGCTGCAGGGCGACATGTCGCTGGTCGGGCCGCGGCCGCACGCGCCCAACACCGCGGTCGACGGCCAGCCGCTCGAGATCGTGTTCGCCGACTACGTGTTCCGCCATCGCGTCAAGCCGGGCATCACCGGCTGGGCGCAGGTCAATCGCGCCCGCGGCGAGCTGCGCACCGCCGAGGACGTGCGGCGGCGCGTCGAACACGACCTCTACTACATCGAGAACTGGTCGCTGACCTTCGACGTCCGGATCCTGCTGCTCACCTTCGCCCGCGAGATCGTGTCATCGCGCGCCTACTGACGCCACCGCGCGCGGCGGGCGGCCGCGCGGCCGCCATGCTTTCGCCACGCGACCGCGCCATCGAGGGGTCATGAACATGCTCGCCCGACCCGAGGATCCGCCGTCGCCGCTCCGCGTCGCGGTGGTGCATGACTGGCTCTACACGATCGGCGGCGCGGAGCGGGTGCTCGGCCAGATCCTGAAATGCTTCCCCGGCGCCGACCTCTACTGCCTGTTCGACGCGCTGAGCCCGGAGGAGCGGAAACAGGTCGGCTACGAGACCAGCCACACGAGCTTCCTCGCGCGATTGCCGAAGATCAACACCAAGCACCGGCTTTATCTGCCGCTGATGCCGCTCGCGATCGAGCAGCTCGACCTTTCCGGCTACGACCTCGTGGTGTCCTCCTCCTACGCCGTCGCCAAGGGCGTGATCACCGGTCCCGGCCAGGTACATGTGTCCTACGTCCACTCGCCGATGCGCTACGCGTGGGACCTGCAGCACCAGTATCTCGCCGAAAGCAACATGACGCGCGGGGTGAAGGGCGCGCTCGCCCGCCTGCTGCTGCACCGGTTGCGGATCTGGGACACCCGCACGGGTCCGGGCGTCGACGCCTACGTCGCGAATTCCGCGTTCGTCGCGCGTCGGATCGCCAAGTTCTACGGCCGCACCGCGACCGTGATCCCGCCGCCGGTGTCGGTCGCGGCGACGATGCCGGCGCGTCCCGAGACGCCACCCGCGGACGGCCCCTACTTCTTCACCGCGTCCCGGCTGGTGCCCTACAAGAACATCCGAGCGATCGCCGAAGCCTTCCGCGAACTGCCCGAGCACCGCCTGATCATCGCCGGCGACGGGCCGGACCGGCGCCGCATCGCCGCCGCGGCGGGGCGAAACGTCACGCTGGTCGGCCGGGTCCCGGACGGGGAGATGCGTCGTCTGATGTCGGGCGCGCGGGCGTTCATCTTCGCCGCCGAGGAGGATTTCGGCATCATCCCGCTCGAGGCGCAGGCCGCCGGCACGCCGGTGATCGCGCTCGGTCGCGGCGGCGCGCTGGAAACGGTGATCGGCAGCGGCCCTGGCCGCACCGGCCTCTTCTTCGCCGACGCGCAGCCGGAAACGATCGCCGCCGCCGTGCGGCGGTTCGATGCCGCCGCGCCACCGGCGCCCGAGATCTGCCACGCCAACGCGCTCCGCTTCTCGGAGGAACATTTCCGGCGCCGCCTGACGGAGTTCGTGAAAATGACGGTCGATCGTGTTAGAGGTGGCGTCGTCCGGACCGACGCGGAATGGGCCGAACGCGAGGACGATCGCGTGCCCGACTACGCGAAAGCGGGCTGACACCAGTCGGCCGCGGGCGGCGAGCATCCGTTCGTCGCCCGTCCCTTACGTTTGTTAGTCCACTCGTCAGCACAGGCGGTTTGAAGGCAAAGCTCCCATGGACGTTCCCGTCAAGTATTCGCCCAGGTCTGCCCCGCCGACGCCGCAAGGACCGCTGCCCGTTCCGGACGATAACGAGATCCCCACCGGCGAGCTGTCGCCGCTGCAGACCGCGCTCCGCCACAAATGGGCGATCGGCGTGTTCGCGCTCGCGGTCGCCGGCCTGACCTACGCCATCGCCGAGCGGATCCCGTCGGTCTACACGAGCACCGCGCAGGTGGCCTACAACGTCGAGCAGCTGCACATCTTCGGCGCGAACTCGGCGTTTTCGTCACCCAACCTGTCGGCCGACGTGATGGCGACCGAGATGGCGGTGCTGAACTCGCCGGTGATCGCCGAAGCCGTGGTCCGCCAGCTCGATCTGCAGTCGCTGCACGACTTCCAGTCCTGCACGCGGCCTCCCGGGTTCCTCACCGATCTCCGCGCCCGCTTCATCGGTCCGGACAACGAGACCTGCAAGGTCGACATCCACCAGGCGACCAATCACCTGCTCGGCAGCGTGATGACGTTCTCGAACGATCACACCTCGTACGTCGCCGACATCCTGGCGGCGACCCACGATCCGACGCTGTCGGCGTCCATCGCCAACGCCTACGCCAACGCGTTCATCAACTGGCGCATCGGCAACCATGACCAGCGGGCGGCGCAGGCCGATGTCTGGCTGTCGCACTATCTCGACGATCTGCGCACCAAGATGGTCGCCGCCAACAACGCGGTCGAGAGCTACCGGCAGGAGCACCATCTGATCGGGATCGGTCCGAGCGTGCCGGGCGGCACCGCAGAGACCATCATCGGCCAGCGCCTGTCGCAGCTGAACAGCCAGCTCGGCGACACCGACGCCCAGCTCGCGACCGCGCAGGCGACGCTGTCGCAGACGCATGGCGGCGGCGGCGCGCTGTCGTCGGCCACCGCGCTCGACAGTCCCGTCGTGGTCAGCATGCTCGAGCGGCGCGCCGAGGCGGAAGCGAACCTCGAGACGCTCCGCGCCCGCTACGGCGACGACCACCCGAAGGTGCTCTCGGCGCAGGCCGACGTGAACCGCCTGAACGCCCAGCTGGGCACCGAGACCACCCGCAGCGTGGTCAGCCTGCAGGGTCAGGTCCGGGCGCTTGAGGGGCGTCGCGCCGCGATCGAGGGCCAGGTGCAGGCGCTGCAGAGCTCGGTCGCCGGCGAAAGCCAGTCCGACGTGCGGCTCGAGGAGCTGACCCGCCAGGCCGACACCGAGAACTCGCTCTACCGCACCATGCTGGAGCGCACGAAGGAGCTCGACGCCGATCAGCACACCGAACTCGCCGATGCGTCGCTGGTGGTGCCGGCCGAACCGAGCTTCGCACCGACCTCGCCGCACCGCTCGATGCTGGTCGCGGGCGCGTTTCTGGCATCCCTCGGTCTCGGGGCCGGCCTCGCCTTCGTCCGCGAGCTGACCGCCGGCCGTTTCCGCGACATCCGCCAGATCCAGAACGAGACCGGGCTCCCCGTGCTCGGCATCTTCCCGCTGGCGCCGCGCGGCACGTCGCCGCGCGACCTCGTGCTCGACAAGCCGTTCTCGGCCGAGGCCGAGATGCTGCACCAGATCCTGTCGCGGCTCGAGAACGACGTCGACCGCGCCGATGGCGGCCGCATCCTGCTGGTCACCTCGGCGCTGCCGGGCGAGGGCAAGAGCTCGTTCGGCGTGGCACTCGGGCGTCTCGCCTCGCAGGCGGGTCTCCGCACCATCCTGATCGACGGCGACCTCCGCCGCTCCTCGCTCGCGCCGATGATGGAAAGCGGCGCGCGGGCCGAGCCAGGCACCGCGCTGGTGCGGTCCGATGCGGTGACCACCGACAAGCGGTCGGGTCTCGCGATGCTGTCGCTCGCGGCCCTGGTCGGCGACGCGCGCCGTATCGTCGCCGCGCGCGGCGTCGGCGAGCTGCTCGCCGAGCTTCGCACGCGCTACGACATGATCATCATCGACACGCCACCGGTGCTCGCGGTGCCGGACGGTGCCAGCCTCGCCGCGTTCGCCGACGACGTCGTGACGATGCTCGACTGGACGCAGGCGTCGCGCGAGTCGGTCGGCGCCGCGCTCGAGGAGCTGCGGCGCGCCCGCGCCCATTTCGCCGGCATCGTGGTGTCCAAGATTGGGCTGAAGGAATACGCCTCGATCGCCACCAGCCCGACCCACGACATCCGCCGCTACCGCGACTACATGCCGCGCGTCGCGGCCTAAAGCGGGAACGCTGGGTTGCCTGCACGTTCCCGCCCAAGCGCGTCGTTCCGACGAGCCTCCCGGCACGATGGGCCGGGACCGGTTCGTCGCGTGAACCTCTAGACGATGTCCGGTGCTGCGAGCGTCACGGGCATCCCGGCCGGCGGGGCGCCCGAACCGGGCTCGTCGGCTGCGCGTCCGTCCTCCGCGGTCCCGAGCCTCGCCGTCATCGTCGTGTCGTATCAGCGGCCAGACGACCTGGCGCGCTGCCTCGGCGGTCTCCGGGCGCTGGCGCAGCCGGCCGACGAGGTGATCGTGGTCGCGCAGCGCCGCGATGGGGCGACCGTCGCGCGGGTGGAACGCGAGACCGTGCCGGGCGACCGGTTGCGGCTGGTGACGGTCGACGTGCCGGGCATGATCGCCGCGCGCAACGCCGGCATCGAGGCGGCAGGCGCCGACCTGCTCGCCTTCATCGACGACGACACCGTCGTGGCGCCCGACTGGAGCCGCCGGATCGTCGCGCATTTCGCCGCCGACCCGGCGATCGGCGCGCTCGGCGGCCGCGACCGCTGCCACGACGGCACCGCGTTCGACGACCGCGAGGCCGGTCCGGTCGGCCGTATCCAGTGGTTCGGCCGGCCGATCGGCAACCACCATCTCGGCTTCGGTCCCGCCCGCGACGTCGAGTGGCTGAAGGGCGCCAACATGACCTACCGGCGGGAGGCGCTCGGCGCGCTCCGCTTCAGCGCCGATCTCCGCGGCAGCAAGGCGCAGCCGGCCGACGACATCGCGTTCTCGCTCGCGGTCAAGAAGAAGGGCTGGCGCGTCGTCTACGACCCGGAAGTGCGGCTGGATCACTACACCGGGCGTCGCGCCGAGGTGCGCCACTACGTCGCGAGCCACGCGCTCGCCGATCCCGCGGGCTACTACGATTTCTGCTTCAACAGCGTCGTCGCGGTCTGGCCCTATCTGCCGCCCGTGCGCCGCGCCGTGCATGCCGGCTGGTCACTGCTGGTCGGCGTCGCGGTGCGCCCCGGCCTCCTGCAGGCGGTGCGGCTGACGCGGGCGCAGCGGGGCGCCGCCTGGCACCGCTTCGCGATCGCGCAGCGCGCGCAATGGGATGCGAGCCGTCGCATGCGGCGGCGTGCCGACCCCGCCGCCGACGCGTCGCGCCCGGCGCACGCGCCGTCCGGCGTCACGGATCCCGGCCGGGCCTGACCATGCGTATCGGCATCGTCACGCGTCACGTCGGCCGCAACGACGGCCAGGGCCGCGTCAACGCGGAGATCGCGGCCGAAGCCCTGCGCCAGGGCCACGCGGTGACGCTGTTCTGCGAAGGCGCCGACGCCTCCGTCGCGGCCGACCTGCGCCGGATGGTGCCGCCGGGCTGGGTGCCCGGCCGGCTGCTGCGCGACCAGGTGTTCGCGCTCCGGAGCTGGTCGGCGCTGGCGTCCGGCGGGCGCGGCGGCTGCGACGCGATCCTCGCCAACGGCTTCGCCACTTTCGCGCCGGCGGACGTCAACGCCGTCCACTTCGTGCACTCCTCCTGGGCGCGGTCGAGCGTCCACCCGTGGAAACTGTCGCGCGGCGCCCGCTCGGCCTACGCGCGCGCCTATACCGGCGTGAACGCCGGCCTCGAGCGCCTCGCCTTCCGGCGCGCCCGGCGCGTCGTCGCGGTGTCCGAGAAGGTACGGGACGAGCTCCGCGCGATCGGCGTGCCCGACGAGCGTCTGTCGGTGATCCTGAACGGCGTCGACACGGCGGAATTCACCCCGGGACCCCGCGATCGCGCGCGCTGGAACCTGCCCGCGGACGGCATCGTCGCACTCTTCGCGGGCGACCTCCGCACCCCGCGCAAGAACCTCGACAGCGTGCTCAAGGCGCTGGCCCGCGTGCCGGGCGTGGTGCTCGCGGTCGCCGGCGGTCACGAGGGCACGCCCTGGCCGGCGCTCGCGGCTTCGCTCGGCGTCGCCGACCGCGTGCGCTTTCTCGGCTTCCAGCGCGACATGCCGGCGCTGATGCGCGCGTCCGATCTGTTCGCCTTTCCATCCCGCTACGAGGCGTGCTCGCTCGTGCTGCTGGAGGCGCTCGCGAGCGGGCTGCCGGTGATCACCGCGCGGAGCGCGGGCGGCGCCGAGATGGTCGCGCCCGGCACGGGCGTCGTGCTCGAGGACAGCGAGGATGTCGACGGGCTCGCCGCCGCGCTGCACGGCTATGCCGCCGATCCGGCGCGGCTCCGCGCCGCGTCGGCGGCGGCACGCGCGCTCGCCGAGCGTCACGGCTGGGGCGCCATGGCGCGCCGCTATCTCGCGCTGCTCGAAGCCGCCGCGGTCCGGACCGGCCGCGCGGAGGACGCGCTGCTCCATGCCTGACGGCCAGCAGGCAACGCCGCGCACGCTCCGCTCGCTGCAGATCGGCCTGCAATGGTTCGAGAGCGGCGCCGGCGCGGGCGGGCTCGACCGCGTCTACGCGGGGCTGGTGCACGACCTGCCGGGCGCCGGCATCGAGGCCGACGGCATCGTGGTGGGACCGGACGACGCCGCCGCGCGGAGCGGCGGCCGCGTGCACGGCATCGGCTGCGCGGCGGCCAACCTGCCGACCCGGATGCGCGCCGCGCGGCGCGCGATCGGCCGCGCCGTCGCGAGCGGCCGCTACGACCTGGTGGCGTCGCATTTCGCGATCCTGACCGCGCCCGCGCTCGACCAGCTGCGTTCGCTGCCGCTGGTGGTGCATTTCCACGGGCCGTGGGCGGCGGAGTCCGAAATCGAGGGCCAGGGCGGCCTGGCGGTGCGTGCGAAGCGGACGCTCGAGCGTCTCGCGCTGTCCCGCGCGACGCGGGTGATCACGCTCTCGCAGGCCTTCGCCGATCTCGCCCACGAAACGCTCGGCGTTCGCCGCGACCGGCTCCGCGTGGTGCCCGGCAGCGCCGACCTGCCGCGCTTCGACGTCGGCGCGAGCCGGGCCGAGGCGCGGGCCCGCCTCGGCCTGCCGGCGGACCGGCGCATCCTGGTCGCGGTCCGCCGCCTCGCCAACCGCATGGGTCTCGACGACCTGCTCGACGCGCTGCCCGCGATCGTCGCGGCCCACCCGGACATACTGGTGCTGATCGGCGGCAAGGGCGCGCGCGGCGACGCGTTGCGGGCGCAGGCGAGCGCGCTCGGGCTCGACGCGCATGTCCGCTTCCTCGGCTTCGTCGCCGACGACGACCTGCCGCTGCTCTACCGCGCCGCCGACCTCAACCTGGTGCCGACGGTGGCGCTCGAAGGGTTCGGTCTGACCACCGTGGAAGCGCTGGCGGCGGGCACGCCGTCGATGGTGACGCCGGTCGGCGGCCTGCCCGAGATCGTAACGCCGCTCGCGCCCGACCTGGTGTTCGACGGCACCGGACCGGCGGCGATCGGGCGCGGGCTCGCCCGCTTCCTCGAGGGCGCGATCGCGGTTCCGGACGCGGACGCGATCCGCAGCTTTTCGCGCCGGTTCGCGGCCGACCGCGTCGCCGCCGCGACCGCCGCCGTCTACCGCGACGCCGTCGCCGAGTGGGAGGCGCGCCACCCGCACGGGCGCGTTCGGCCGCGTCCCGACGCGCGTCCGCCCGCCATCGCCGGCGCCATCCCCTCCCGGAACCGGCCGGCCGCGCCGCCGTCGGCCAGCCGGCGCATCCTCGCGGTCAGCCACGCCGGCGCGACCGGCGGGGCGGAGATGATCCTGCTCGACGTCGCGCGCCACTGGGGCGGCGCCTGCGCGGTCGTGCTGTTCGCCGACGGCCCGTTCCGGACCGCGCTCGAGCGGCGCGGCCTCGACGTCCGCGTGCTCGCGGCCGGCGGCGGCATGATGGGCGTCACCCGCGAGGCGCATCCGCTGCGGGCGCTCGGCGCCGGTCCCGCGGTCGCCCGCCAGGCGGCGCGTCTGGCCCGGCTCGCGCGCGGGTTCGACGTCGTCTACGCGAACTCGCAGAAGGCCGGGGTGGTCGCGATGCTGGCCGCCCCGCTGCATCGCCGGCCGGTGGTCTGGCACATGCACGACATCCTGTCGGCCGAGCATTTCGCCGGCCTGCAGCGCCGCGTGTCGGTGCGGCTCGCGAACCGGTTGCGGGTGCGGGTGATCGTGATCTCGGAGGCGGCGCGCCGATCCTTCGTCGCCGTCGGCGGCGATCCGGCGCTGGTGCGGGTGGTGCCGAACGGCATCGACGAGGCGGTCTACGCCGGGGCCGCGCCGTTGCCGCGCGCCGCCCTCGGCGTGCCGGACGGCACGAGGCTGGTCGGCCTGTTCGGCCGGCTGTCGCACTGGAAAGGCCAGGACGTGCTGGTCGACGCGATGGCCGCGCTGCCGGCGGACGTGCACGCGCTGGTGGTCGGCGACGCGCTGTTCGGCGAGGCGTCGTTCCGCGACGCGCTGCTCGCCCGCGTCGGCCGCCTCGGCCTCGGCGACCGCGTCCACCTGCTCGGGCATCGCGACGACGTGCCGGCGCTGATGGCCTCCTGCGACCTCGTCGTGCACTGCTCGACCGCGCCCGAGCCGTTCGGCCGGGTGATCGTCGAGGCGATGCTGGGCCGCCGCCCGGTGATCGCGTCGGCCGACGGCGCCACCGCGGAAATCCTCGGCGCCGACTATCCCGGCCTGGTGACGCCGAACGCGCCGCCGGCGCTCGCCGACGCGATCGGCCGCTTCCTCGCGCTCGAGGACGCCGATCGCGCGGCGCTGGTGGAGGCGAACGCCGCCCGCGCGCGCGCTCGTTTCACCGTCGAACGGATGACCGCGCGCATCGACGCGGTGCTCGATGAGGCCGCGCCGATGACCATCGCGCCGCAAGACGCGCGGGCGGGTGTCGCGCCGCAAGGCGCGCCCGCGGCCGTCGCGCCGCAAGGCGCGCCCGCAGCCGTCGCGCCGCCGGACGCGCCCGCGGCCGTCGCGGCGCCGGACGCGCCCGCAGTCGTCGCGGCGCCGGACGCGCCCGCAGCCGTCGCGTCGCCGGACGCGCCCGCAGCCGTCGCGTCGCCGGACGCGCCCGCAGCCGTCGCGTCGCCGGACGCGCCCGCAGTCGTCGCGGCGCCGGACGCGCCCGCAGTCGTCGCGGCGCCGGACGCGCGGGCGGGTGTCGCGTCGCCGGGCGCGCCCGCGGGCAGCGCGCCGCGAGGCGCGCGCGCGGATCGCGCCCTCGGAGAAGCGCCATGAGCGTCGTCGCGGCGAAACGCCGAGCGCGCAACAAGGGTCGCGGCGGGGCCTTCGTTTCCAGCCTGTTCGGCGGCGGCACGCCGGAGGCGACCGCGCAGTTCCGCCAGGCCGGCCTATTCCTCGCCATGACACTGCTGGCGGCACTGCTGTCGTTCGCCCATCTCGGCGTCGTCGCGCGCCCGCTCTTCATGCTCGGCGCGCTGGTCGGCGCGCACCATTATCGCAAGCGCTCGCCCTGGCTGCTGGTCACCTGGACCTTCTGGCTCTGGACGGTGTCCCCGATGGTGCGACGCCTGGTCGAGTATCCCGGCCACTTCAACGACCATGACGTCCTGCTGCTGGTGCCGAACATGGCGCTGCTCTGGATGGTGCCCGACATCATCCGGGCGCGCGGACTGATGCGGCGCGGCACCTTCGTCGCCAGCCTCGGCATCGTGCTGCCGATCCTCTACGGCCTGCTGAACAGCCTCTATCGCGGCGAAGTCGAGCCGGCGGCGGTCGCGACCGCCGACTGGCTGGCACCGTTGTTCTACTATCTGTTCGTCGTGGTGCACGCCAAGCAGCTCGGCACCATCGGCCACCACCTGCGCGCCTTCTTCGCCGTCAATCTCACCGCGATCACGCTCTACGGCCTCTACCAGTTCAAGTTCATGACGCCGTGGGACTTCTACTGGCTGGCCAATTCCGGCCTGGTGTCGATCGACAAGATCACCGACCCGACACAAAATCGGGTGTTCGGCACCTTCAACAACGAGGGGTTCCTCGCCGCCTGGGTCGCCTGGAGCGTCATCCTGCTCAGCCGCTACTGGAGCCGGATCCAGCTGGTGATCGTGCCGCTCGCGCTGTTCCTGCTGCTGACGACGCTGGTGCGCTCGCAGCTGCTGACGCTCGGGCTCGCCTACGCGTTGCTGGTGCTGATCTCGCCGCCGCGCAACCTGTTCAAGCAGGCGGCGACGGTGGGCTTCGGCGCCGTGCTGCTGTTCGGCGTGATGTCGGTGGTCAACCCGAACGTCGCATCGACGATCTCGGACCGGCTCGGGTCGATGAACCACCTGAACAACGACACCAGCGCCAACGTGCGGCGCGAGATCTGGGCGCAGACCCCGGGCATGATCGCCGACGAGCCGCTCGGCGGCGGCATCGCCTCGGTCGGACGCGCCGCCTCCATGCCCGGCGTGACCGACGGCCACAGCGTCGTCGACAGCGGCGTGCTCGGCGCCTACCTCGCGTTCGGCTGGGTGTTCGGCTCGCTTTATCTCTTCAGCATGCTGGTGATGCCCGCGGTCGCGCTTGTCAACGCGCGGCGGGCGCGGTCGCGGGACGCCGCCGCCGCGGCCGCCGCCGCCGTCGTTCTCGCGGGCCTGCTGCCCTTCGTGACGGTCAACGGCTTCGATGCGCTGATGCTCTGGTTCGCGCTGGGGCTCGCGGGCGAGTTCAACCTGCAGGCGGCGCAGCGCCGCGTCCGCAGCGTGCGTGACCGGCCGGCCGCGTTGGCCAGACGCCAGATCCATGCCTGAGACCGGTGCCGCGACCGGGAACACGCGAAACGGGCGCGACCGCGATGCGTGAGATCCGCTCGCTCACGGGGCTGCGCGGCGTCGCGGCGATCTACGTGATGATCTACCACTTCGCCGGCGGCGCGGCCGCGGCGCATCCGTCGGCGATCAGCACCTTCATCACCCATGGCTACATCGCGGTCGACCTGTTCTTCGTCATGAGCGGGTTCGTGATGGCGCTCACCTATCGCGGCCTGTTCGGCGAGGGCCGCGTGCTCGCCGCCCATCGCACCTTCCTCGCCCGGCGCATCGCCCGGATCTACCCGCTCTACCTGGTCGGCACGCTGGTCGCGTCGGCGCTCAACGCGCTGCCGATCGACGACGGCGTGCCGCTCTCCACCCTGCCGCTGCTCGTCCTGTTCAACCTGCCGATGGTGCAGACCTGGTTCGACCTCCCGAGCCTCGACTTCCCGGCCTGGTCGATCAGCACCGAATGGGCGGCCTATCTCGTCTTCCCGCTGCTGCTGCCGCCGCTGCTGCGGTCGGGCCGCGCGGGCTTCCTCGCCGCGGTCGCGGCGGCGTCGCTGGTCGTCGTCCTGCTCGGGCTGCTGCCGGGCTGGACGCTGCTGCATCCGGAGCGGCACGGCGGCATCAACGTCATGCGCGGCGGCATCTGGCCGGTCGCCCGCTGCCTCGCCGAGTTCGCCCTCGGCATGGCGGCGTTCCGCGTCGCGCAGTCGCCGCCCGGCCGCCGCGTCGCAGCACGGGGCGCCGTCTCGACGCTGGTCGGCGCGCTGGCGCTCGCCACGCTGTTCTCGCCGGCGCTCGACCTGCTGGCGATCGCGCTGTTCCCGCTCCTCGTGGTCGCGCTGTCGGCCGACCGCGGCCCGCTCGCGGCGATGCTCGCGTCCAAGCCCGTGCACGCGCTCGGCCTCTGGTCCTACGCGATCTACCTGCTGCATCCGCTGGTCGCCGACATCGTCGACCTTTCGCGTCCGGCGCTGCGCGCGATCGGCATGATCCTGATCGATCCGGGCACCGACGCCGCCACCTGCGTGATCACCATCGCGCTCGCATCGCTCGCCTATCGCTTCATCGAGACGCCGGGCCGGCGCGGCCTGCAGCACGTGCTGTCGCGGCCAGCGTCGCCGCCGTCGGGCCGGGCCGCGCGGGCCGCCGGTGCCGGGCAGCGGAGCTGAGCCGGTGCCGCACGCCGTGACGTCGGACGCGGCGCCCAGCCGGTCGCCCACGCCGACCGGCCCGCTCCGCGACATCCGCTCGTTCGACGGGCTGCGCGGCGTCGCCGCCTTCCTGGTCGTCATCTACCACTACGAGCCCGACCACCCGGTCGCGACGCTCGCCGGCCGCGTGCTCGAACGGTTCTCGACCATGGTCGACCTGTTCTTCGTGCTGAGCGGCTTCGTGATGGCGCTCACCTATGCGGGCCTGTTCGCGAACCGCATCACCCGGGACGCGGTCGCGACCTTCCTCAGCCGGCGTGTCGCCCGCATCTACCCGCTCTACCTCCTGCTCACCGCGATCGTGGCCGTGCTGGTGCTGACCGGCCATTCCGACCGGGCGCCGCGGGTCGGCGCCCTGCCGATCTCGATCGCCAACCTGCTCCTGGTGCAGACCTGGATCGGCATGCCGAGCCTCGACCGCGCGGCCTGGTCGATCAGCACCGAATGGGCGGCCTATCTCGTGTTCCCGTTCCTGGTGCCGCTGCTGCTGCGCCGGTCGTCGTCGGCACGTCTCGCCGCGATCGCCGCCACCGCCGCGACCGTGGTCGCGATCGTCTACGTGGCGCCGCCGCTCTCGCCGCTGGTCAACGGCCGCGGCGCCGCGACGGACGCGGTCGGATCGGTCGCCGCCCTGGCGCAGTGCCTCGCCGACTTCATCCTCGGGATCGCGACCTACCGCATCGCGGCGACCGAGACCGGGCGGCGGTTCGCCGCGAGCGGAACCATCGCGATCCCCCTGGCGCTGGTCATGCTGGCGCTGCTGATGTCGCCGGCGATGCCGGCGCTGACCGCACTGCTCGTGCTGCTGTTCCCGCCGTTGCTGCTGACGCTCGCCGCCGATCGCGGCCCGGTCGCGCGCGTGCTGGCGTCCCGACCGCTGCACCGGCTCGGTGCCTGGTCCTACGCGCTCTACCTCGTGCATCCCGGCCTCACGGGGCTTCGCGTCAAACTGATCGCGCTGGCGACGCGGTCCGGTCTGCCGCACGCGAACACCGTCGGCGTCGCGCTCACGATCGCGGTCGCCCTGCTCATCTCGGCCGTGATCTATCGCAGCTTCGAGGTGCCCGCCCGCAACCTCGTCCGCGCGCGCTTCGAGGCGTGGCGCATCGGCGACAGAAGGCCCGCGAACGCGTGAGCGGGCGTTGCTCGTCCGCAACCTTTACGTCTAACTTTTCAGGGGCTCGGAACGCGAGCCTCTCGGGGGAGGTGTCCGGTTCGATGACAAGCAGCAACGGGACGCCGTGGCGTCGGTTCGGCGCGGCGGTGGCGATCACGACGCTCGGCCTGCTCGCATCCTGCGCCCCCGGGTCGGACCTGCCGATGCTCCCCCCGCTCGAGCCGGGCCCCTACACGCTCGGCATCGGCGACCGGATCCGCGTCATCACCACGGGCGCGGAGGAGCTTACCGCCGATTTCCGCGTCGGCGCGAGCGGCGACATCGCCGTGCCGCTGCTCGGACCGATCCCGGCCGCCGGCAACTCGCCCGAGCAGCTCGCCCGCGAGATCGAGCACGATCTGACCAGCCGCAAGCTGTTCCGCAATCCGAGCGTGGTGGTCGAGGTCACCGAGTACCGCCCGATCGACATCCTCGGCGAGGTCAACCGGCCCGGCGAATACCCGTATCGACCCGGCTCGACGATCCTCTCCGTCGTCGCCAATTCCGGCGGCTACACCTATCGCGCGATCAAGAGCTACGCCTCGGTCATCCGCCAGGACGGACCGGACAAGTCGATCACCGGTCGCGTCACCCCCGGCGACTTCGTCAAGCCGGGCGACGTGATCACGATCTACGAGCGGCGCTTCTGACATGGGCGCGACGGGACGGGCGCTGCTCATCGCGTCGCTGGCCATGACCTGCGACGTGCCGCCCGCCGACGCCGCGTGGCGCGCGCGCCGGCCGCATCCGGTGTCGACCGATCCCGCGGCGCTGTGCGAGCAGGCGATCGCGACCGCGGAGGACCGCTACGAAACGCCGCCCGCGCTGCTGACCGCGATCAGCCTGGTCGAAACCGGCCGTCCCGATCGCGGCCGCGACCGGGCCTGGCCCTGGAGCGTCGACGTCGACGGCACCGGCTACATGTTTCCGACCCGCGACGCGGCCGCCGGCTTCGCGCGCACCGCGCTGCTGGCCGGCGCGCAGTCGGTCGATGTCGGCTGCATGCAGGTCAATCTCGAGCAGCATCCCGACGCGTTCCGCAGCATCGACGAGGGTTTCGATCCGCGACGCAACGTCGACTACGCGACGCGCTTCCTGCTGTCGCTGCACGCCGGTCCGGCGCGCTCGGTCTGGGCGACCGCGGTCGGCTTCTACCACTCGCAGACGCCGGCGATCGCAGCGCCCTACCAGGCGCGCGTGCTGGCGATCCACGACACGATCGCGCCGTCCGGCGCCCCGCCGCTCGATGACGGCGCGGCCAACGCGAAACCGAGGACGGCACGGCGGCACACCCGTCTCGACGCGCTGCAGCAGGCCTGGGCGGCCACGCTCCCGTCGGCGTCCGGGACCGCGCTGCGTCTGGCCGAGGACGCGCCGCCGCGTCCCGGCGATTTCGATCCGCGTGGCTCGGGCGATCCCGATGCGGGCCCTGCCGGCGATCTGGACCCGCGTCGTGCCGGCGATCTAGATCCGCGCCGTGCCGGCGACATGGATCCGCGCCGTGCCGGCGACATAGATCCGCGCCGTTCCGGCGACATAGATCCGCGCCGTTCCGGCGACGCCGAAGCGCCCTGATCGACCCCGCATGAGGAAGCTCTTCGTTCTCGCCTGCCTCGGCACCGCGCTCGCCGGGGTCCGGCAGGCCGACGCGCAGGTGCTGGAAAGCGTGTTGCCGAACGGCGTCCCCGGCTTCGACACCGCGCCGGGAACGACCGTGCTGAGCCGCGTCCATCCCGGCTTCGAGCAGTTCAGCGCGCAGATCGGCGGCTACACGATCACCCCAGGCCTGACCGAGGGCTTCTCCTACAACACCAACGTGCTCGGCACCGTCGTCGACACGCGCGGCTCGCCCGAGATCACCACCAACCCCTATGTCAGTGTCGACCGCTCGTACACGGACGGCGACATCAACGCGAGCGGCTCGTTCCAGAATCTCACAGCGACCGCCGTGCCGACGGAATCCTACAACACCGACACCGTCTCGATCGGCGCCAGCCACAATTTCGGCCGCGACACGCTCACCGCCGGCTTCGCCCATCTCGATGCCGCCATCGTGCCCTCGCAGCTGAACTTCCTCGGCAGCTTCGTTCCCACGCCGATCCAGTTAAACACGTTCCGCGGCAATTACTCGACCCAGTTCGGCCGCCTCGACGTGACACCGACGGTGACCTACACGCAGTATGCCGTCACCAACGTGGTCCAGAACGGCGTCTACCAGAACAACTCGATCTTTGACCGCAACGACGTCCGGGCCGGCGTGAATTTTGGCTACGAGACGTCGGCGCAGCGGCAGCTGCTGTTCATCATCGACAGCGACACGACGCGCTTCCCGGAGACCAACCCTTACGAGCCGCAGCCCAACAACTACGAACTCGCCGCCGTGGTCGGCTACGAGAACAACGCGGGTGGCCTGTTCAATTACTTCATTCTGGCCGGTGTCGAGACCGAGCAGTTCCAGAGTGGGCTGTACAGCGGGCAGACCGAGCCGATCGCCGAGGGCGGCATCGTCTACACGCCGTTCGCGGTCACGACGCTGTCGCTCACCGGCCGGCACGAGATCGAGCAGACCGATCAGCCGAACGCGATCGGCTTCACCTACGATCACATCGGCTTCGAGATCGACCACGAACTCCGGCGCAACATCATCCTGACCGGCAATTTCAGCTACGACGACGCCGTCTACACCAAGACCGGCGCCTCAGGCTCGGCGATCTCCGCCGGCGGCAACCTCGCCTACCGGGTGAACCGCGGCCTCACGCTCAACTTCAACGTGGGCTACAGCGAGTATCAGACCACCTACCAGACGGCGCTCGAGGCGCTCGCGCCGCTCGGCACGGTGAACCTCAACCAGACCGGCACGGTGCAGTCGGTGGTGATCGGCGTCAGCGCCCAGTTCGGACTGCCGTAGCGCGGGTCGTCGAAGCGCGAGACCGGAACCGTCCGGCCTGGATCTCGCGTGCCGGGCCCGGGCCGAACACGGGCCACACGCCTCACCGCCTCAGCACCTCCGCCGCGCGCTGCGTGCGATCGACCGCGTCGCCGACCGAGGACACGGCCGCGCCGATCGTGCGCATGCTCGAGGACACGAGCGTCACCTGTTCGGACGCGTCGCGCATGTTGGCCGACATGCCCTGCGTCACCGCGCTCTGCTCCTCGATCGCGGTCGCGGTCATCGTCACCTGCTCGCGGATTTCGGTCACGCTGTCGCGGATGCGCGTCATGGACGTCGCGACATCGACGGCCACCGCCTGCAGACCCGCGATCTCCTTGGTGATCCGCTCGGTCGCATGCGCCGATTGGCCGGCGAGGTTCTTCACCTCGGACGCGACGACCGCGAAGCCGCGACCCGCCTCGCCCGCACGCGCCGCCTCGATCGTCGCGTTCAGCGCGAGCAGGTTGGTCTGGTTCGCCACGTCCCGGATCAGCGCGACGATCCCGCTCATCTCGCGCGCTGCGGCGGCGAGCCGCTCGGTGCTGGCCTCCACCGCTTCGGCCTGTCGGAAGGCGTTGTCGGCGCCGTGCCGGGACTTCGCCGTCGCGGCCGCGATCTCGGCGATCGAGGCGGCGAGTTCCTCGGCGCTCGCGGCGACCGTGGTGACGCTCCCCTCCATGCGCCGGGTCGCGCCGGTGGCCTGGTCGACGCCCGTCGTGGAACGCGCGCTGAGATCGCGCATCTCGTCGACGAGAGCCTGGAGATCTTCCAGCAGCTTGACCTGGGCCGTCACGTCGGTCGCGAACTTGACGATCTTGTAGATCTTGCCGTTCGCGTCGGCGATCGGCGTGTAGGATCCCTCGATCCAGACGACGGTACCGGACTTGGTAAGCCGTTTGAATTGCCCGTGCTTGGCCGCACCGGCGCGGAGCGCACCCCAGAATGCGGCGTATTCGGGCGACTCCCCGTAGCCGGGTTCGACGAACAGGCTGTGGTGACGTCCTTTGACGTCGTCGAGCGTGTAGCCGAGCGCCTTGAGGAAGTTCGCGTTCGCGTCGAGGATGGTGCCGGCCGTGTCGAACGAGATGATCGTCTGGCTGCGATTGATCGCGGCGATCTGCGCGGCGAAATCGAAGTTTTGCAGGCGGTGCTCCGCATTGCTCCACTCGACGACGAAGCCGGCGCGCCGCCCCTTGTCGTTGATCGGCGAGACGAAGAGGTCGAACTTGCGCCCACCCACGGCGATCGTGGCGCTGTAGGGCTTGTCCATCGCCGTCAGCATGTTGCGCTGATGCGACGGGTCCTTGTGGAAGACGTCGATGTTGCTGCCGATCAGCTTGTCGACCCTGAAACCCGGGAGATCCCGACGTAGGTCAAGCTCCGCCTCGCGCATGAAGTCGGTGAGCGCCGGGTTCAGGTAGACGATGCGAAGCTGCTCGTCCGCGACCATCACGTTGGCTCGCATCGCTTCGAGCGCCGAAACGCGGAGCAGCCCGACATTGTCTTGCGATGTCCGGACGAACATGTGTCGTTTCCACCCTTGTCGCCGGCGATGATTGCCGATGATGCCTAACGGCGTCTTAAGACGGCGGACCTCCAGGCGCGGGATGCTCCGGCCACAACCTCGGGCGTCCGAGTTTGCCCGTCGCTTCGGACCGTGCGACCCGTCGCTCACGAGAGTAACGTCATCTAGCGCGCGCTCGTGGGCGAGGCCCCGTCCGCCTCCATATTGCGGCCGATGGCGTGGCGATCACGAGCCCGTGGGCGCGGTGTCGCGCGATACGGGCCGGCAATGGCGGCGGGCGGCGGGCGAGGCGCGCGCTGCCAGGTCGTCGCGGGGATTGTAGACGAATTTACTGTTCGCGCCGCGCCCGTCGTGTCTCCGATCCAGCCGGATGCAGGGAGGACAGGATGCGGACGCGTCACTCGCCCCGGTCATTGTGGCTCGTGTCGTTCTTGGTCGTCGCGAGCTCGTCGGTTGGCGCACCCGGCCCGCAGGCGCCGCGATGTCCGCGTGGCACGGTGTCCTCGGGCGCGGCGTGTTCGTCGCAGGACGGGGCGGCAAACCGGCGCGCGGGCTCGATGTCGGCGACGGTGCGACGCCATCGAGCGTGGGCGCACTACCGCCACGAGGGTGCGAGCTATTGAGAGCGGCGCCTCGGCATACCCGGACGGACGACGCGATGCGGCTCGGGTGTTACCGGACGTTTCTCGAAGGCCGTCGGTGTGTCCTGCGAACAACAGGCTGCCGGAGGTCGCGTTCCTGACAGGAAGTTTACGGGACAGCGCCGTTCGTCGACCGGCAATGATCGGGACTGTTCGAGGCGCCGAGCCGCGATCGGGACCAGGCTTACCCCGTCGCCGCGCCGACCTCGACGAACAATGCGAAACGTCGGGGGAAGTCGAGATGCAGAAGGTGTCGTCGCGTATGAGTGGCCGAGGCGCGCGGTCCGCCGCCGCGGGCGGCATCGTCGGATTGCTGCTCGGCCCGGCCGCGTTCGCGCAGGCGGTGACCACGCCACCCACGTCGCCCACCGGCACGGTCGTCCCCGCGCCGGCCGACGTGAACCTCAGCGGTCCGTCGGTGAACGCCGGCGCGATCAACAACGGCACCTCGATCGGGCCGAGCGCCGCGGTCGCGACACCGACGCCGTCGAGCGGCGAGGAGGCCGTCCAGCTCACCAGCCCGGAAGCCCTGTTTCCGAACATCTTCGGCCTCGGCACGATCCTCCGAGACCACGGCACGGCGATCCTGTTCGACACGCGAAACGAGTTTGACAGCGTCATCAGCGGTCCCCGGACCGGCACGAGCAATTCGGGCCAGTACGGGTTCGAGGTCGACACCGACTGGGAGAAATTCGCAGGGCTCAAGGGTCTGTCGACCCATTTCCTGATGGTCGGTCGATACGGCATCCCGATCAGCCGCGAGTTCGGCGACCAGCTCAACCCCAGTCAGGAAATCTACGGCGCCGGCGGCAACGTCGTCTCCCATCTCGTCTATGCCTATGCCGAGGAGACGCTCGCGCATGGCGCGTTCGACGTCGCAGCCGGGCGCAACCCGCTGCTCGACGACTTCCTCGCGTCGCCGCTCTACTGCAACTTCGAGAACAACGCGTTCTGCGGCAACCCGAAAGCCTCCTCCGACAACGCTGGGCTTACGTCCTACCCGGATGCCGGATGGTCGATCCGCGGCCGCGTGCGGCCGATCCCGTCGGTCTACGTCCAGTCGGGCATCTACTTCGACCAGGGCAACATCTACAACTATGCGGAGAACTTCCGCTCGGGCTACACGATCGACGCGAGCTACATCAACGGCGAGACGTTCCCGGTCGAGATCGGCTGGGAACCGGCCTTCGGACCGAACCGGCTGCCTGGCCACTACAAGGCAGGCTTCGCCTACGACAACGAGAACCACGCGTCCGATCTCTACGACATCAACGGCAATCCCTTCATCCTCTCCGGCCTGTCGCCGCGGCAAGTCAAGGGCGAGAGCACGTTCTGGTTCCTGGCCGACCAGATGCTGCTGCGGAACGGGCCCGGCGGTACGGACGGGTTGATCCTGCTCGG
Organism: Acetobacteraceae bacterium; assembly: GCA_965199345.1. Classification (GTDB taxonomy): domain Bacteria; phylum Pseudomonadota; class Alphaproteobacteria; order Acetobacterales; family Acetobacteraceae; genus CAXTPV01. The sequence continues at coordinate 495,432 of CBDARA010000002.1, read as the reverse complement.
CGGCTACGTGTGGAACAGTCCGCAGGTGTCGCTGCGTCAGCAGCAGGCCGAGCTTGGTCTCGAGGACACCGGCTTCTGGAAGGCGCGCCCGCTCGACGGGTTCAACATCGGCTTCAGCTGGCTGCAGGTCTCGGGCGACGACACCCGCGCCGAGGAGATCGAGCAGGAACTCGGGCAGCTCGTCCCGCTCGACACGCCGGCGACCGCCAACGAGATCCCGAGCAATATCGGCACGAACGCCGAGAACGTGACCGGTCTCCAGAGCCACACCATCGACCTCGAGGCGAACTACAACATCCACGTCTACCGGGGCGTGACCTTCGCGCCGGACTTCCAGTATTTCATCCGGCCGAACGCGCAGACCAACCTGCCGGACGCCGCGCTGATCGGCTTCATCAGTCACATCCAGTTCTTCTGAGCGGGGGATGACGATCAGGGTGCTCTGCGTGCTCGCGCTGGGTTGGGCGGTCTCGGGTTGCACGGTCACCGGGGTCGCCGCGCCGCCCAGCGCCTACGCGCACAGCGGCCAGGGCCTGCAGTATTCGGGCGAGCCGGGCTACAACGCGCCGTAGGCCGGCCGGCATGGCGCGGGCGGCTCAACCCGCGCGCCGGGGCCCGTCGCGCCGGCGCGGTCGGGGCGGCGCATCCGCCTCGGCGCGCTCCTCCGCGCGCGCCAGCAGGATCCAGGCCGGTGCGTGATCGCTCGCGCCGGCGACGCCGCGCTCGTCGCGGTCGATCCCGGTCTCGAGGAGGCGCGCGGCGGCGCCCGGCTCCAGCAGCAGGTGGTCGATCCGCAGCCCGGCGTCGCGCGGCCAGGCCTCGCGCTTGTAGTCCCAGAACGTCCAGGGCGGCGATCCGGCGTGCGGCGGACGCGCGGCCAGCGCGTCGGTCCAGCCCGCGTCGAGCAGCGCCCGGAAGCTCCGCCTCGGCGCCGGCTGCACCAGCGCGTCGCGTGCCCAGGACCGCGTCGGGTAGATGTCGGCCGGCGTCGGCACGACGTTCCAGTCGCCCGCCAGCACCACCGGCGCGCCGCTCGCGCGAAGTGCCGCCGCGTGCTCGGCCAAGCGCGCGAGCCAGGCGAGCTTGTACTCCCATTTCGGCCCCGGTCGCGGGTTGCCGTTCGGCGCGTAGAGGCAGCCGACCAGCACGCCGCGCACGGCGGCCTCGATGTAGCGGCTCTGCGCGTCCGCGGGATCGCCCGGCAGCGACCGCCTGGTCACCACCGGCGCCGCCTCGCGCGCGAGGATCGCGACGCCGTTCCAGCGCGCCTCGCCACGCCAGACCGCCTCGTATCCCGCCCGCGACAGGGCGGCCGCCGGAAACGCCCGGTCGGTCGCCTTGAGCTCCTGCAGGCAGACGATGTCCGGTCGCGTGCGCGCGAGCCAGTCGAGCAGGTGCGCGAGGCGCTTGTTGACGTCGTTGATGTTCCAGGTCGCGATCTTCACGGCATCAGGGGCGGGCGATGCTTGCAGCCCCCCGACGCCCGCGCGAATACTCCGTCATGCCGATCATCCTCCGCCCCGACACGCTCGCCGACCTGCCGCCGGCAGTCGCGCGGCCGACCTACGATCGCGGCGCCGCGCGCGCCGGCATCGTTCATCTCAGCGTCGGCAACTTTCACCGCGCGCACCAGGCGGTCTACGCCGACCGGCTGCTCGAGGCGCACGGCGTGTCGGATTGGGGGATCGCGGGCGTCGGCCTGATCGACGACGCCCGCGAGCGCGCCAAGCGGGACGCGCTCACCGCCCAGGGCGGCCTCTACACGCTCACCGAATGCCCGCCCGACGCGCCCGCGACCTGCCGCGTGGTCGGCTCCCTGCTCGAGTATCACCACGCCCCCGACGATCCCGAGGCGGCGCTCCGCCGCATGAGCGACCCCGCGATCCGCATCGTCACGATGACGGTCACCGAGGGCGGCTACAACACCGGCGCCGATGGCGTGTTCGACCTCGCCCATCCCGGCATCGCCGCCGATCTCGCGCCCGGCGCCGTGCCGCGCACCGCGTTCGGTCTCGTCGCCGAGGCGCTCCGCCGCCGCCGCGATGCCGGCACCGGCCCGTTCACCGTGCTGTCCTGCGACAACCTCCGCCACAACGGCCACGTCGCCGGCAACGCCGTGCTCACCTTCGCCCGCGCCAAGGACCCGGCACTCGCCGACTGGATCGAGGCCAACGTCACGTTTCCCGCCTGCATGGTCGACCGCATCACGCCGGCGACGCTGCCGGCCGACGTCGCGCGCCTCGATGCCGCGAGCGGCGTCGACGATTCCTGCCCGGTGTTCGCCGAGGACTTCATGCAGTGGGTGGTCGAGGACCGGTTCTGCGCCGGCCGGCCGCCGCTCGAGCGCGTCGGCGTGCAGTTCACCGACGACGTCGCGCCGTACGAGCAGGTCAAGATCCGCATGCTCAACGGCTCGCATCTCGTGCTCGGCTACGCCGGCACGCTGCTCGGGTTCGCCAAAGTGCACGAAGCGATGGCCGATCCGCTGGTCGCGCGCCTGATCGCCCGCTTCCTCGACGAGGACGCCGCCCCGCTGATCGAGGCGCCCCCCGGCATGGAAACCGGCCCCTACGCGGCGCTGCTCGCGCGCCGCTACGGCAACCCCGCGATCAACGACCAGATCGCCCGCATCGCCGGCGACGGCGGCTCGAAGCTGCCGGTCTACCTGCAGGACACGGTACGCGGCGTGCTCGACGCCGGTCGCGACCATTCCCGCCTCGCCTTCACGCTCGCCGCCTTCGCCGAATATCTCGGTGGCCCCGACCTGTTCGAGCCGGGTCTCGACGCGCGGGCACGCGCGCTCGCGACCGACGGCCCGCCGCGCGCGGCACTCGATCTTCCCTGCTTCGCCGGCTGGGGCCTCGCCGCGCACGAGGGCTTCGCCGCCGATTTCGAGCGCATGCGCGCGTCAATCCGCGCGCGCGGCGCGCGCGCGACGCTTGAGGACATCCTGGCCTGAGCGACGGGCGCGATCACCCGCCCGCGCCCGCAGCCCGCGTGAGCACCAGGCGCCAGCATCTTCTCGTGGCAGGTACCGGCCGGTCCGGGACCAGTTTCGTGGTCCGGTATCTGACCGGTCTCGGCATGGACACGCATCTCTCGCGGCGCGGCGCGGACGCGGGCTGGTACGAGGAAGCCAACGCCGGGCTGGAAGACACGCCCCTGATCGATCCCGCGTCGATGCCGGACGTGATCAAATCGCCCTGGAGCTACGAATTCGTCACCGAGCTGCTCGGTCGCGACGACATCGGGCTGCGCGCCGCCATCGTGCCGATCCGCGACCTCGGCGAGGTCGCCGTCAGCCGGTCCATCCTCGAGCGGCAGGAGATCCATGCACGCGCCGAGTGGATGGTGCTGCGCGACACGCCCTACGAGACCTGGGGCTACACGCCGGGCGGCATCGTGTTCTCGCTCGCGGTCGCCGACCAGGCGCGTCTGCTGGCGGTCGGCTTCCACCATCTCGTGGAGCAGCTCGTGGCGGCCGAGGTGCCGATCGCCATGCCGCTGTTCCCGCGGATGATCGAGGATGCCGACTACCTGTTCCGGGTCCTGCGTCCGTTCCTGCCGGACGGGATCGACGCGGCGACGGCGCGGGCGGCGCATGCGGAGATCGCCGACGCGTCGAAGGTGCGCGTGAGATCGCCGCGCGCCGAAGCGTCGACCGACCACGCCTCGCCCGAAAGCGAGCTCGACCGCGAGGCGATGCGGCGCGAACTCGTCCGCGTCCGCGAGATGGCGAGGGCGACGACCGATCGCGCCCTCGCCGCGGAGGCCGAGCTCGGACGCGCCCGGCTCGAACTCGAACGATCGCGCGCCCGGCCCGCCAGCGCGGCGGGCGCGACCGGGCCCGCGTCATGGTTCGCCCGCCTGCGGCGACCGCCCCGGCCGTCCTGACCCGTTCGGAACACTCAAGGAAGGAAGCGTGCGGAATGGACGTGCCGTTCGAGATCCCGATCGGCGGCGACCGCGACGCGCTGGCCCGGATGCGGGAACGGAAGCTCCGATCGCTGCGCTTCGACCGCCCGCCCGCCCCGGGCCGCCAGCCCGGCGCCGCGGCCGATTTCCTCACGCCGGCGCTGCGCGCCGAGTTCGGCATCCCGGACGATCCGCCCGTTTCGGCCAACGAGTACGGCGGACCGTTCGTGGCCGAAATCCGCGCCCATCCCGATCGTCTCTGCCTCGATGTCGGGGCGGGGCTGCGACCGTCGTGCTTGGCCAACGTCGTGAACGTCGAGATCTACCCGTCGGCCAGCACCGACGTGCTCGCGGTGGGCGAGGATCTTCCGTTCCGCAACGGCAGCTTCGACTACGCGCTCTGCTGCGCGACGCTCGAGCACACGCGTCGTCCGTGGGATGTCGCGCGCGAGATCTGCCGGGTCCTGAAACCCGGCGGGCAGCTGCTGATCGACTACCCGTTCCTGCAGGGCGTGCACGGCTTCCCGCACCATTACTTCAACGCGACGCCGCAGGGGTGCATCAGCCTGTTCGAGCGGGATTGCGACATCCTCTCGTCGCGGATCGGCGACAACAACCATCCGATCATGGCGCTGGTCTGGGTGCTGACGGCGTTCCGGCACGGGCTGCCGGCGGACGCCGCCGCCGCGTTCGGGCGCATGACGGTCGACGAGCTGCTCGCGTCGCCGCCGGACGCGCAGCTCGAACGCGACCATTGCCGGTTGCTGTCGGACGAGGCGCTGCGCGCGGTGCCGGCGGGCTCGACCCTGATCGCGCGCCGGCGCGACACGCCGCTCCCGGCCTTGCCGGCCGCGTCCCTCCGGGCGGAGATCGACGCGCTGCGGTCATCGACCTCGTGGCGCATGACGGCCCCGCTTCGCGCGGTGATGCGCCTTCTGTCGGGCCGCTAAAGCACGCGCGGCTCGAAACGAGCCGATGGTGCTCGAGCGTCACGGGTGACGGGCATGTTCCTCCGATCGAACGATCCCGTTCGATCAGACTATGCCTCAGGCGAGGGCCGCGCCGGCCGGCGCGCGCCCTCGCGACCCCGATGACGCGACGGGCATCGTGGCCGGCGGGAAAGGCCGCGGTGGCGGCGCGACCGGCCCCATGCCGCCGGATCGGCCCGCCCCGCGCCGCGCGAGGACCCCGCCGCCTTGCCTCGGCGCCGCCGCCTCGTTACATGGCGGGGCCAATCCGGCACTTCCCGTCGGCGCATCTTCGGGGTGCGCCCCCGCGCGAAAGGTCCCCGGCATGGCGTCCACGCTTCCCCCGTTCAACGATCGCATCGCCGAGGCGCTCGCCTTCGACGACGTGCTGATCGTGCCGAACCATTCCGCCGTGCTGCCGAACCAGACCGACGTCCGGACCCGGCTCACACGCCGCATCGGCCTCAACATCCCGCTGATGTCGTCGGCGATGGACACGGTGACCGAGGACGCCATGGCGATCGCCATGGCGCAGCAGGGCGGCATCGGCGTGATCCACAAGAACCTCACCGCGTCCGAGCAGGCCGACCGCGTCCGCCGCGTCAAGAAATTTGAAAGCGGCATGGTGGTCGATCCCGTGACCATCCATCCCGACCAGACGCTCGCCGACGTGCGCGCGGTGATGGCGCGGTTCTCGATCTCGGGCCTGCCGGTGGTCGAGCGCGGCAACGGGCGCCTGGTCGGCATCCTCACCCACCGCGACGTCCGCTTCGCGACCGACCCCGACGAGCGCGTCTCGTCGCTGATGACGCACGGCAACCTCGTCACCGTGCGCGACGGCGCCACCGCCGACGAGGCGCGCCGCCTGCTGCACCAGCACCGCATCGAGCGCCTGCTCGTGGTCGACGCCGAGGGCCGCTGCACCGGCCTGATCACGGTCAAGGACATGGACAAGGCCGAAGCCCACCCGCTCGCCAACAAGGACGCGCTCGGGCGTCTGCGCTGCGCCGCCGCCACGGGGGTCGGCGCCGACGGTCTCGCCCGCGCCCGCGCCCTGATCGAGGCCGGCGTCGACGTGCTGGTGCTCGACACCGCGCACGGCCATTCCGCCGGCGTGCTGGACGCGATCGGCCGCATCAAGACGCTCGCGAACGACGTCGAGATCGTCGCCGGCAACGTCGCGACCCCGGACGGCGCGCGGGCGCTGATCGAGGCCGGCGCCGACGCGGTCAAGATCGGCATCGGTCCCGGCTCGATCTGCACCACGCGCGTGGTCGCCGGCGTCGGCGTGCCGCAATTCTCCGCCGTGCTCGAGACCGCCGCCGCCTGCCGCGAAGCGGACGTGCCGGCGATCGCCGACGGCGGCGTCCGCACCTCGGGCGACATCGTCAAGGCGATCGGCGCCGGCGCCGACGTGGTGATGATCGGCTCGCTGCTCGCCGGCACCGACGAGGCGCCCGGCGAGGTGTTCCTTTACCAGGGCCGCTCGTACAAATCCTATCGCGGCATGGGCTCGCTCGGCGCCATGGCGCGCGGCTCGGCGGACCGCTACTTCCAGCAGGAGATCAAGGACACGCTCAAGATGGTGCCGGAAGGGATCGAGGGGCGCGTCGCCTACAAGGGTCCGGCGCCGGCGGTGATCCACCAGCTCGTGGGCGGCCTCCGCGCCGGCATGGGCTACACGGGGTCCGCGACCGTCGACGAGCTGCAGGCCCGCGCCCGCTTCCGCCGCATCACCGGCGCGGGGCTCCGCGAGAGCCACGTCCACGACGTCGCGATTACCCGCGAGGCGCCGAACTACCGCCAGGACTGATCAGCCGCGAAGCCATTCGCGACCGTGCCGCAGGTGGGCGCCGGCTTCCCGGGCGAGCAGGTCGTCGACGATCACCATGTCGTCCGATCGCGGCTTCGACGCGAGGTCCTGTTCGACCCCGGCCCGGTCGCGCCGCGGGTCACCGAGCCGGCGATCGAGCGGCTTACGGGCCGACGCGCACGCCCTTCCAGAACGCGACCCGGCCGCGGATCGAGGCGGCCGCCTCCTTCGGTTCGGGGTAGTACCAGGCGGCGTTGGCGTTCACCGACCCGTCCGGCGCGACGACGTCGTAATAATGCGCGGTGCCCTTCCAGGGGCAGACGCTGGTGTGCGTGCTCGGCCGGATCGCGTCGGCGCGGACGGCATCGGCCGGGAAATAGGCGTTCCCCTCGACCGTCACGATGTCCTCGCTTTCCGCGATCGCGGCGTCGTTCCAGGTGGCTTGCATCGAACCGTTCTCCGCTGGTGGCGATCGGAAGATGGGCGCGCGGCAGGTCGCTGTCAGGCCGTGCCGAGCACGAGAGGAGGCGTGCGTTGCCCGCGGGCGCGGCAGAGCCGCTCCCCATCGGCTCAGGCGGGCTTGCCGCCGAGCCAGCGCGCGAACCACGCGACCGCGCGACGCTGCGCGTCCTCGCGGTCGCGCGGATCGCTGAACCCGTGGCCCTCGCCGGGATAGACGACGAACTCGTGCGGCACGCCGAGGGCGGCCAGCGCGGTCGCGAACTCCTCGCTTTGCGGCTCGGGGCATTCGACGTCGTGGTCGCCGACGGTGATCAGGGTCGGCGTCGTCGCGCCCTTCATGTGCATCACCGGCGACGCCCGCAGATAGGGTCGCGGATCGTCGTAGACGACGGCGCCGAAACTGATCGGGTCCGAGCCCGCCTGCGGCGCCTCGCCCTCGATCGAAAGCCAGTCCGACACGCCCGCCTCGGCGACTGCGGCGGCGAAGCGGTGCGTCTGCGACACCGCCCACATCGCCATGTAGCCGCCGTAGGAACCGCCCACGATGCCAACGCGCCGGTCGTCGATCGCGTCGGCGCGCTCGGCGGCCTCGACGCTGCCGAGCACGTCCCGCCAGTCGCCGCCGCCGATGTCGCCGATGCTGCCCTCGGCGAAGCGTTCGCCGCCGCCGAACGAGCCGCGGTAGTTCGGCATCACGACGTCGAAGCCGCGCCTGAGCAGCGCGCCGGCCAGCGTGCCGCCGGCCCATTCCGGCTCGGCCGCCGCCTGTGGCCCGCCATGCACGTCGACCACCAGCGGCCGTTGCCCGCCCGCGCGCTCGGCACCGGCGGCGTTTCCGGTCGGCGTCAGCAGCCAGCCCTGCACGCGCGTCCCGTCGACGCTCCAGTCGAGCGAGCGGACGCTCGCGGCGAGCGATCCCCCCGCCGGCGCGCCGCCGAGCGGCTGCCAGTGCCCGATCGACCCCGCGACGAGCGCGGGCGGCGTCGTGAAATCCTCCCGCGCGGCCGCACTCCAGCCGCCGCCGCAGGCGATGCCGTCGTTCCACCCGCCGGCGCGAAGCCGCGACGCGCCCGACCACAGCGTCGACGCGCGACCCGCTGCGTCGAACCGCGCGATCCGGAGCGAGGACCCGTCCAGCAGTGCCGCCACCACGCCGTCCGCCGCGCAGCCGCGCGCGATCGAGGTCGCGGTCGCGCTCGATCCCGCCATCAGGTCGACCGGCACGGCGCCCGGCCGATCGAGGTCGAGCCGGTAGAGATCGCCGCCCGTCGAGCCCTCGTCGCTCATCCAGCCGCCGATGAACGACACCGAGCGCCCGTCGGGCGAGACCACGGGGTCGGCGAGCTGCTCGCGTCCCGGCGGCCGGAACAGCACCTGGTCGCGCACCGAGCCGTCGGCGGCGAAGCGGTGCAGCGACGCGACCCACCACTGGCTGTCGCCGTCGCCCGGCGCCGCGATGCCGACGAAGCCGCGCCCGTCGGGCAGCCAGTCGTCGTGGTAGACGTAGAGGCCGGGCGGCGAGACGAAGCGGAACCCCGCCGGACCGAGCACCGCGATGCGCTGCTCGTCGACCGCCGTGCCGATCACGCCGGACGGGCTCGACGCGGCCGAGGTCGCGCCGGGCCGCTTGTGCGCGTGCGCGGTCGCCAGCACCGCGAGCGCGCCGCCCGGCCCGACGCGGAGCTCGTCGAGCGGCCCGTCGAAGCGCGCGAGCACGTGCGCGGCGCCGCCCGCGGCGCCGGCCTGCTCGATCTCGCTCGCGCCGAGGCCCGTCTCGCCGGCGGCGAGAAAGGCGAGCCGGTCCGGACCGGTCCACACCGGCGAGGCCGGAACGCAGACCCCGCCGTCAGGGCACGCGATCCCGATCGTGCCGGCGTGACCGGCGCGGTCCCGGACCACCAGGACGGCCGGCGCATCGCCGCGCCGTTCCACCGTCGCGACATGCTGCCCGTCCGGCGACACGGCGACCGCGAGGAAGCGGTCGACCGGCGGCGTGGCGGCGAGCGCGGCGGAGGCGGCGAGCGGCAGGGCCGCGAGCGAGGAGGCGGCGAGCAACGGGGCGGCGAGCGAGGCGAGGATCGGACGCAAGGCGGGGCACCTTCCGATGAGGATCTGAGGCCGAACGAACTCGGCCGCTTCGACATGCCCGCCGTGACGGCGAGGCCGCAAGGGGGCCGCGGCCGCCGGCCGCGGCGGCGCGCGCCCGTCGACTCCTGGGCCGTCGCCGTCGGAACGCGACGGCACCGCAATGGTCTCTCGCGCGCGGCGGTCGACCGCCCGCTCGGGGCCGGCCGGTGCGGCGGCGAGCCCCCGACGCGGCGCCCGGCAAAGGCACGCCCGCGCGCCCGCGCGCCGGACGCGAACCCGTCAGTTCGGTTCGGCGTGCCGCTTCACGCCACGCCTGCGATGGGCGACGGCCGGCAGAGCAAAGACCGCGAGCGTCGACAGGCGACGCCCCGCGTCGAGCATCACGGCCGGGTCCGCGACCTCGCTCGCGCGGAACGGGACATCGATCGTGAGGCCGATCGCTTCGGCGCAATCCTCGCCGGGCCGGTGGATGCATCCGAGACGAAGCCCCCTGGCGCGGAGCAACCTGACGATCGCGCGGCGTCTCGCCGATCCGTTCTCGGCGAAGCCGAAGGAGCCGTTCCCGGACTGCTCCAGCCTGAAGATCGCCGGCCAGACGTCCCAGTAGGAACCGGCGACGCCGTCGAGATGTCGGGACAGCACCGCGGACGCGACCGTCGTCGACATCCGAGCCCAAGGCGATGCGATGATCCTGTCGCTTCCGGCGGGCACCGGGCCGAGATGGGCGATCGCGAGCGCGAGCAGGATCCCCGCCACGGCCGCAGCACCGCATTCGTGCCGGACGCGACCCGCATCACAAAGGTGCGGATCATGCGCTCGACCGTGAGGCCGCCGAGGCTCGCGGCCAGGAGGTAGACCGGAACGAGGTAGCGCGGATGAGCGCCGTTGCTCACCACCCAGTCGCTGAGGCCGGTCGCGACGAAGCTCGCGGCGATGGTCGCGACCAGCACCAGATCGCCTCGCCGCCGCACCCGAGCGGCCGGATCCCGCCTGCCGAGACAATGGCCCGCGATCGCGAGCGCCAGGACGGCCCACAGGCACAAGCCCGGCGGTCCCACCAGGTAACCCCCATAGACGCGGAGCCCGGCCAGCGACTTGCCGAAGCCGCCGATATGCGGGGCGGCGGCGGGCGCGCAGAGCGTCATCGCCAGCATCGTCACGAGCAGCGCGATGGCGCTCACCACCGCGAAACCGACGACGACGCGCGAACGGGCCAGCACGCAGAGCCCGACGGCGAGCGGTGCCGCTTCGAGGGCGAGCGAGACGTTCTGGAGAAAGGCCGCGACCGCGAGCGCGAGGCCGGCGGCCCGCCATCGCCGGGCCGCGCCGTTCGCGGCAGGGGCAGCCTCCGCGCGACGGAGCGCCAGCACCGACGCGCCCAGCAGCACGAACGAGGTGCCGAACGGGCTGGTCTGGGTGAGCGCCTCCTCGATGATCCGGTTCGGCGCCGAGGCGAGAAAGAGCAGTGCCGACAGCAGCGTCGCGCGGGTGACCGAGAGCCGCGCCTCGCTGGCGCTCAGGAGCGCGCAGGCGAAGATCGGCGCGAGCAGGCCGAGCACGATGCGCGCGCCGAGCTGCGCGTCGGCGTTCAGGACCGGGTTCCGGATCGGGGACGCCAGCAGCGGCAGGATGTTGGCGAACCGCGACTGGCCCCAGTAGAACAAGGTCAGCCGCTGCAGCGACATGATCGTCTCGAGCAGCCCGTCGGCGTTCTGCGAGAGCGGCACGCGCCAGACAACGATCCCGACCGACGCGGGGAATGCGAGCAGGAAGAGCAGCCGCATCGCGCCCGCCGGTGCCGCGGCCCGTTCGGCGTCATCGCCGACGGAGCAAGTTCGGCGTCATCGCCGACGGAGCAAGTTCGGCGTCATCGCCGACGGAGCAAGTTCGGCGTCATCGCCGACGGAGTAACCAGACCGGAGGTCGCTTGCCAATCGCGGCCAACGAGCTGGCGAGGCGACGACGTCGCGACCGGGCCCGAGCCCGCCCATGCTCACGTTCTCGGCGCCCTGATCTCGCGATCCCGCTCGCCGTCGTCCTGCCCGATCTCGAAGGTCGCGGAGCGCGCCGCGCGTCGGCGCGCGCGAGGGCTGCCCTTGCTTGATCGCCACGAGCGGCGACGTCGCGGTCGGCGGGAACGCGCGCGAACACAGGCGAAACGGTGCCGGCCCGCGCGCGCCCGGCGCCGTTGACACCTGCGTGAGCCGTATGGTGTCTGCCCGTTCCGCCCCCCGCGGCAGGGAACCGGGACGCCGATGTCCGCTTCAAGCTCTCTTGCGTGGCGCGCCAGCAGGCTCGACCGCTACGTGCTGCGGCAACTCCTGGTCGCCCTGCTCGCGACGACGATCGCGCTCGCCGCCCTGATCTGGCTCACCCAGTCGCTCCGCTTCGTCGCCCTCGTGGTCGATCGCGGCCTGTCGCTCTGGACCTTCCTCGAACTCACCGGGCTGCTGATTCCGGGCTTCGTCGCGGTGATCCTGCCGATCACCACCTTCGTCATCGTCCAGTTCGTCTACCAGCGGCTCTCGACCGACCGCGAGCTCACGGTCATGCGCGCCGCCGGCCTGTCGCCGTTCGCGCTCTCGCGCCCGGCGCTCGCCTGCGGCGCGATGGCGTGCGTCGCCTGCCTCGTGCTCGACGTCTGGGTGGTGCCGTCCTCCTACCACGAGTTCCGCACCTTCCAGTTCGAGATCCGCAACCGCATCGCCGCCTTCCTCCTCCAGGAGGGCGTGTTCACGCCGGTGTCCGACAGCATGACCGTCTACGTGCGGCACCGGTCGCCCGACGGCACGCTGCACGGCATCCTCGTCGAGGACGACCGCGCGCCCGATCGCCGGGCCACCATCATCGCCGAGCACGGCGCGATGGTCGAAGAGCCCGACGGCACGCCCGACGTCGTGCTGTTCGACGGGTCGCGCGAGGAACTCGACCGCCACACCGGGCGGCTGAACGTGCTCACCTTCAACGAGAACACGATCCGGCTGACCGACAGCAGCCACGACGACAACGAGCAGTTCCGCGACGCGAGCGAGATGTCGATCCCGGAGCTGCTCCGCCCCGACCCGCACACCTCGCTCGCGCGCGACCACGGCAAGTTCCTCGTCGAGGCCAACCGCCGCCTCGCCGCGCCCCTGACCGCGATCGGCTTCGCGCTGATCGCGCTCGTCTCGGTGCTCACCGGCGCGTTCTCGCGAAACGGCAACGTGCTCCGGCCGCTCGCCGGCATCGGCACGGTCGTGTTCCTGCTCGCCCTCGGCCTGGTGATCCAGAACCTCGCCGCCCGGCTGCCGGTGCTGGTCCCGCTGATCTGGGTCAACGCCATCCTCCCGGGCGTCGTCGCGGGCGCGATCCTCTGGCTGCCGCTCAGGGTGCTCGGCGCCGGCGCCCGCGCCGGCAGCGGCCCGGCCGGCGCGGCACGAGCCGGCGCCTGAGATGATGCCGGTCGCCGCCACGCTCTCGTTCTACGTCGCCCGCGTGTTCTCGCTCGCCGTGCTCGGCATGCTGCTCGCGCTCACCGGGCTGGTCAGCCTGTTCGACTACATCGAGCTGCTGCGGCGGGCGGCGACGCGCCCCGACGTGCCGTTCAGCCTGCTGACCGCGATCTCGGCGCTGCGGATCCCGTTCTACGCGGTGCAGATCCTGCCGTTCGCCATCCTGCTCGGCGGCATCCTCGCCTTCTGGCGGCTGACGCGTTCGTCGGAGCTGATCGTCGCGCGCGCCGCCGGCATCAGCGCCTGGCAGTTCCTCGCCGCTCCCCTCGCCTGCGCGCTGCTGTTCGGCGCCGTCGCGACCGGCGGCGTCAGCCCGATCTCGTCGATGATGTACGCGCGCGCCGAAGCGCTCGAGGACACCGCCATCAGCACGCTCCCGAGCGCGGTCGCACTCAACGGCGGCCAGCTCTGGCTGCGCCAGTCCGATCGCGCCCTGGTGCCCGGCGGCGTCGCGATCCTGCATGCCCGCCACGTCCACCTGCAGGACCGCACCCTGCGGGCCGACGAGGTCAGCATCTTCCGCCTCGACGGGTCCGACCGCCTGCTGTCCCGCGTCGAGGCGGCGCGCGCGACGCTCCGGCGCGGCGCGTGGGCGCTCGTCGACGCCCGCAGCCTCAAGCCGGACCATCTGCCGGTCGATGTCGGCGACATGATGCTGCCGACCGACCTCACCGTGCATCGCGTGCAGGAGGGCTTCGCGTCTCCCGACACGCTGTCCTTCTGGCAGCTGCCCGGCTTCATCGCGCTGCTGCAGCGCTCGGGCTTCTCGGCGATCCGCCACCGGCTCCGCTTCCAGAGCCTGCTCGCGCTGCCGTTGCTCGCGGGCACGATGGCGCTGGTCGCCGCCGGCTTCTCCATGCGTCCGGCGCGCCGCGGCGGCACCGCGCGGATGATCGGCAGCGGCGTCGGCGCCGGCTTCGCGCTCTTCACCATCTCGAAGGTCGCCGAGGAGTTCGGTCAGTCCGGCGCGCTGCCGGCGATCCTCGCGGCCTGGGCGCCGGCCGGCGCCGGCCTGCTGTTCGCGCTCGCCCTGCTGCTGCATCTCGAGGACGGCTGAGCCATGCGCGCCCCCGCTCGCCCCAGCCGCGTCCGCCGCGTCCTCCTCGCGAGCCTCGCCGCCGCGGCCGCGATCGCGTGCACGCCGCACCAGGCCGCAGCCCAGCTCGGCCGTCTCGCCAAGGCAGGCGGCGGCAGCGGCACCACGTCGAACAGCGCCCCCGTCACCTTCCAGGCCGACAACGTGTCCTACGACAAAGACCGCGCGCTGATCACCGCGACCGGCCACGTCGTCGCCTGGCAGAACGGCGACGTCCTGATGGCCGACAAGGTGACCTTCGACCGCAACACCGACGTCGCCGCCGCCTACGGCCACGTTTCGCTCACCCAGCCGGACGGCGAGGTGCTGTTCGCGCGCTACGCCGAGCTGACGCAGGGCATGAAGCAGGGGGTGCTCGAGGGCATGCGCGCGCTGCTGACGCAGAACGCGCGTCTCGCCGCCAACGGCGCGCGCCGTTACGAGGGCAAGGTCAACGACCTGTCGCGCGCCGTCTACACCGCCTGCAACGTCTGCGCGCAGCATCCCGACCAGGCGCCGTTCTGGCAGCTCCGGGCCTACGACGCGACGCAGGACCTCGAGCACAAGCGGATCGACTACCGCGACATGTATCTCGACATGCTCGGCGTGCCCGTCTTCTATTTTCCGTATTTCTCGATGCCGGATCCGTCGGTGAAGCGGCAGACCGGCTTCCTGATCCCGGACGTCGCGTTCACCGACGACTATCTCGGATCCTACGTCACGATCCCCTACTACTACGTGATCGGTCCGAGCTCGGACGTCACGCTGACGCCGCTGCTGGCGACCAAGTCGGGGCCGCAGCTCACCACGGAATACCGGCGCGACTTCAACAACGGCGTGATCCGGATCACCGGCGCCCTCGCCTACGACAGTTCGACGTCGACCAAGGGCTCGAACATCGTCGCGACCGACGACACCGCGCTCAACTCGCCGGAGGGCTACCTGTTCGCGCACGCGCGCTTCATCTGGAACGACAATTGGGACTACGGCGCCGACCTCAACGTCGCGACCTCGGCGAACTACCTCCGCGACTACCGCATCCCGGGCTACGGCGCCGACGTGCTCGGCTCGACCGCCTACATCGACGGCTACGGCGTCGACAGCTACACGCGGATCGACACGCTGTTCTTCCAGGGCCTGAACGCGACGGAGGTCAACGACTCCGTCCTTCCATACGTGTTGCCGCGCTACACCTACGATCTCCTCGCGCCGACCGATCCGCTCGGCGGCCGGCTCCGCGTCGACACCGAGGATTTCGTCGTCTACCGGCCGGTCGGCACGTCGGACCAGCGCGCGAGCCTGGTGATGAACTGGGACCGCGACGCGCTCGGCCCGTTCGGGACGCGATGGACCTTGACCGGCAACCTGCAGAGCGAGGCCTACAACGCCGGCCGCCTGAACCTGATCCCGAACTACGAGAGCATCAACGAGGCCGCCTCGGTGCAGGCGCTGCCGACCGCGGCACTCCGCGTGAGCTGGCCGTTCGTCCGTCTCGGCCAGCACGGCGCGAGCCAGACGATCGAGCCGATCGCACAGGTCATCGCGGCCCCGCAGACCGGCAACTCGATCAACGACAACATCCCGAACGAGGACAGCCTCGACTACACGTTCTCGGACACGACGCTGTTCGCGCTCAACCGCTACGACGGCATCGACCGTCAGGACGGCGGCGTCCGCGCGAATATCGGCGTGCACGGCAACTGGACATTCCGGAACGGCATGTATCTCGACGGCCTGGTCGGCGAGAGCTTCCGCGACCACGTCGACCAGAACATGATGCCGGGCACCGGGCTCGCCGGCCACGCGTCCGATGTCCTGACGCGGGTCAGCTTCGTGCCGTCGTCCTGGCTCGACGTCGTGGTCCGCAACCGCTTCGACCACACCAACGGCGACGTCACCTTCGCCGACGGCATCGTCAGCACCGGCGTCAAGCTGTTCCGCGTCGGCCTCGGCTACATCTACAGCTCGACCAACCCCTATTACTACTACGACAACGACTACCGGATCCCGGCGCAGATCTCGCCCGGCTTCTACCTGCCGCGCAACGAGATCAGCGTGAACGCCTCCAGCCATTTCGGCCACTGGGGGGTGTCCGGGCTGGTTCAGGAAAATCTTTCGAACCAGCAGTACACCGGTTATACGGGCATCACGCACGGCGCGAAGCTGGTGGCTCTCGGCGGCGACGTGTCGTGGAGCAACGAGTGCTTCTCGGTGAACGTCAACTACTCGGACCGTTTCACCTTCATCAACGGCGACAACGGCGATCGCACCATCCTGCTCACCTTCACGTTCAAGACGCTCGGCGCCATCGGCGTGAACGGCTGACGCGACGCATCCGGGACCAAGCCTGCCATGACGCGAACCAACGCCCCCGTCCTCGCGACACTCGTCGCCGTCCTGCTCGCCGCGGGCAGCACCGCGCGCGCCCAGGACGCGTCGCCGCAGGACGCAACGCTCCCGCATCGCCACCATCACCATCGTCGCGTCGACAGCGACGCCGGCACCGGCACCGGCACGGCCGCCTCGGCCTCGCGCGCATCCGACAGCAGCACCGGCATCCCCGCCGACAGCATCGTCGCGGTCGTGAACGGCGACGCCATCACCGAAGCCGATGTCGAGGCGCGCGAGAAGCTGTTCGCGCTGTCGACCGGCATGCACATCGATCCGACCGTGCTCGGCCGCCTCAAGCCGCAGATCACCACCCAGCTGATCGACGAGAGCCTGCAGCTGCAGGAAATGCAGCGACGGAAGATCGTGATCACGCCCGACCAGATCGCCAAGGCGATCGCCGGCATCGAGAGCCGCAACGGACTGCCGCCGCACGCGCTCGAGAACCGGCTCGAGGCGCAGGGCGTGTCGCCGACCACGCTCGTCGATCAGATCCGGGCGCAGATCGGCTGGGAATACGTGCTGCGCGGCGATCTCGGCGGCCGCGCCCGCGTGACGCCGGCGGAGATCGACGCCCGCGAGACGCTGCTGAAGTCGCAGGAGGGTCAGACCGAATACAACGTCTCGGAGATCTTCATCCCGGTCGACGACCCCACCAAGGCGGCCGACGCCGAACGCTTCGCGACCTCCGTCATCACGCAGCTCCGCCAGGGTGCCCCGTTCGGCATCGTCGCCGCCCAGTTCGGGCAGAGCGAGAACGCGCTCGAGGGCGGCCAGCTCGGCTGGGTGCAGGCGAACCGGCTCGATCCGGAGGTCGTGAGCGTGCTCAACCAGATGCCGGCCGGCGCCATCAGCAACCCGATCCGCGTCGCCGGCGGCTTCGACATCGTGACGCTGCACGGCAAGCGCAGCATCGGCAACCAGATGGCCAACGTGCTCGACGTGCGCGAGGCCTTCTTCCCGTTCAGCAGCAAGCTCGATCCGCAGAACCCGACGGCGCAGCAGCGCGCCCAGCTCGCGAAGGCGCGCGACGCGGTCGGCAAGTCCTGCGACGCGCTCGCCGCGATGAACAAGAGCGAGGGCGAGGCGCGCCCGACCGACCCGGGCGAACTGGTGCTGAACGCGCTCAACCCGCAGATGCAGGCCGTGCTGGGTCCGGTCGCGCCGGGCAGCACCACCAAGCCGCTGGTGTCGCTCGACGGCATCGCGGTCATCGGCGTGTGCGGCCGCACGCAGAAGAACCTCGCCGACGAGAGCCGCGGCCAGATCGCCAACGCGCTGCTCGACGAACGCGTCGACCTCGCGTCGCGCCAGGAAACCCGCAGCCTCCACCGCCGCGCGGTGATCGACGACCGGGCGAGCTAGGCGCGAGGGGCGCCGCCCGGACCGGGTCCGGGACCGCGCCCCGATCGCCGCCGCGCCGATGCTCCCGCCGCTCGCCGACGTCATCCGGCGCCACAATCTCGAACCGAAGCGCGCGCTCGGGCAGCACTTCCTGCACGATCCGTCGCTGCTCGCGCGCATCGCGGCCCTGGCGGGACCGCTCGACGGCCGCCACGTCGTCGAGATCGGCCCGGGACCCGGCGGCCTGACCCGCGCGCTGCTCGCGACCGGCGCCGTCCGCGTCGACGCGGTCGAACTCGACGAACGCGCGATCGCCGCCCTCGCCGAGCTCGCCGGCGCCTATCCCGGGCGCCTCCTGGTCCACGCCGCCGACGCGCTCGCACTCGATCTCGCGTCGCTCGCGCCGGCGCCTCGCCAGGTCGTCGCGAACCTGCCCTACAACGTCGGCACGCCGATCCTCGTCGCCCTGCTCCGCGCCGCCGCATCCTGGGAACGGCTGACGCTGATGTTCCAGCTCGAGGTCGCGGAACGGATCGTCGCCGCACCCGACACCGAGGCCTACGGCCGCCTCGCAGTGCTCGCCGGCTGGACCACGGAGGCGCGGCTGGTCGCGACCGTCCCGCCCGGCGCCTTCATCCCGCCGCCGCGCGTGCAGTCGGCCGTGGTGTCCCTCGTGCCGCGCCCGGTGCAGCCCGGGCCGGACCTGTTCGCGGCGATGGAGCAGGTCACCGCCCACGCCTTCGGCCAGCGCCGCAAGATGCTGCGCGGCAGCCTGCGCGCGATCGGCGGCGACCGCCTCCTGGCCGACACCGGGCTCGACGGCACGCGACGCGCCGAAACCCTGACGGTCGAGGAGTTCGCCCGCCTCGCCGCCCGCCACGCTGCCCGCCACGGTGCCGACGATGCGGAGGGGAGCGCCTCCCGGGCGGGGGAACAGGGCCCGTTCCGGGCGGGGGAACCGACCTGATGCGGCGCTCCCGTCTCGCCTACCCGTTCGCGCTCCTGCTCGGCGTCGCGACCGTGGCCGGCGTCTTCCCACGCTGGGCGCTGCTCGGCCAACTGCCTGCCGGACTGCCCCCGCGCGACGATTTCATCCAGCACGTCGTCGGCCAGCTCTACTTCCTGTCGCAGCCCTGGCACTGGCCGCTGCTCGTCGACGGGCGCCTCGACGCGCCCGCCGGCGGCGTCAACATCGCGTTCACCGACAGCATCCCGCTCGTCGCCGTGCTCGGCAAGCTGCTGCACCCGCTGCTGCCCGGCATCCGCCAATATGTCACCTTTATCAGGTCCTCGCCTGGCTCGCGCAGCCGGTCGCCGCCGTGTTCGCGCTCCGCAGCACCGGCGAGCGCCGCCTGCTGCCCGCCGCCGCGGCCGCAATGCTCGCCGCGTCGCTGCCGACCTTCCTGTTCCGGCTCTGGCACGCGGCGCTCGACGGCCAGTTCGTCCTCCTCGTGCTGCTCGGACTTTATCTCAGGATCGTGCGACGCAGCCGGCAGGCGCTCGCCGCCGCCGCCTGCCTGGTGGTCGCGCTGCTGCTGATCCACCCCTACCTGATGCTGATGGGCGGCTTCGTCCTGTCCGCGGCCCCGCTCACGCTGGCGTTCCGGCGCGATCCGTTCGCCGTGCCGGCCGCCGCGGCGACGGCCGCGACCGGCGCCGCCGTGTGGGCGCTCGGCGCCGTGCTCGGCTACTGGGGCGCCGATCCCGCCGGCGGTTTCGGGCTCTACTCGATGAACGTCGCCTCGCCGGTGTGGCCGGCCTTTTCGGCCCTGTTTCCCGGCGTCCACCAGGCACGCGCCGACGCGACCGGCGGTCAGATCGAAGGCTACCAGTATCTCGGCGCCGGGCTCCTGCTGCTGCTCGCCGCCGCCCTCGTCGGCGCACCGGCGCGTGCCGCCGCCATGCTGCGCCGCCATGCCGGTCTCGCGGTCGTGCTGGCGGGACTGACGCTCCTCGCCGTGTCCGACCGCGCCTTCCTGCTGCACCGGCCGCTCTGGGCGTTCGCCCTGCCCGACATGCCGTTCGGCCAGATGCGGGCGAGCGGCCGACTGTTCTGGCCCTGCGCCTACGCCCTCCTGCTCGCCGCCATCCGCCTCGCCGGCGGCGTCCGGCGTCTCGGGCCGCCCCTTCTCGTCATCGCGTCGGCGCTGCAGTTCGCCGATGCCGCGACGTGGCGCGAGGTCGACCGCGCCTCCTTCGCCCCGAGGCCCTACGGCTTCGACGCGGCGCGGCTCGGCGCCCTGTTCTCGGCCGCGGACCGGCTCACCGTGCTCCCGGCCGGCATCTGCGGCGAGGACGACCCGGACCTGCTGAAGCTGCTCTGGCTCGCCGCACCGCGCCGGCTCGCGACCGACGCCATGTACGTCGCCCGCAACACCGGCGCACCCCCCTGCCTTCCCGCGTCGGCACTCGCCGCCGCGGTCGCACCCGGCGACGTGCGCGTGCTGCTGCCCGGCCAGGGCAAGCTCGCCGCCCTGCTGCCCGGCGGCGCGCGCGACTGCCGCCGCCTCGATCCCTTCGTCGTGTGCACCCGCGAGGCGCGCGGACTGGACGGGCTGCCGCCGCCGCCGCCACCCGCCGAGGCGGCGCTCGGACGCTGGCTGCCGGCCAGCACCGGCGGCGCCGGCGTGCCCCTCCTCGCCGGCTGGACCGGACCGGAAGGGTGGGGCAGCTGGAGCACCGGCACCCACGCCTATCTCGTCGCATCCGTGCCGGACGGCGCGGCCTCCGGCGCGATGCTCCGCCTCACCATCGACGGCTTCGGTGCCGTGCCGCGCGGCCTGGAGGCGCAGGAGGTCACCGTCACCGTCGACGGCCACCCCTGCGCCCACTGGTCGCTGACTGACACCCGCGCCCGCTACGCCGCGACCGTGCCGGCGACCGGACCCGTCCTCGTGGTCCGGTTCGACATCGCCCACCCGGTCCACACCGTCCCGACCGACCCCCGCCGCTTCGGCATCGGCCTGTATGCCGTGCGCCTGGACGCCGCTGGGGGCTAGCGGGCGGCGAAGGCAGGCCAGGGGCTCTGCCCCTGGACCCCGGTCGGGCCCCATCGCGCTTGCGCGATGGGCGCCCGTCAAGGCAGCGGCCTTGACAATCCAGTCAGTTAAGGAAAACCCCGGGCCTCGTACGTGCGGGCAGGCCCTGTCGGCCCGGGGTTTTCCTTAACTGAGAGGGATCCAAGGGACGACTGTCCCTTGGCGGGTCCAGGGCAGAGCCCTGGCCTCCCTTTCCCGCCCGGGCTGGCGTGGCGGGCGGCGTCGAGCATGTAGTCGCGTGTGAACGGCACGGCGGCGACGTCGCGCGCGAGCTGGAGCTGGAAGTTCATGTGTCCCTGACGGCGGAACGAGAGTTCGGCGCCGATCAGGTAGAGTTCGAACATGCGGCAGAAGCGTTCGTCGTAGAGTGCGCGGATGCGGATGCGATTGGCTTCGAACCGCTCCCGCCACAACGCGATCGTGCGTGCGTAGTGGAGCCGCAGCACCTCGCAATCGGTCATCCAGAGACCGGCGCGCTCGACGGCGGCGAGCGTCTCGCTCAGCGACGGCGAGTAGCCGCCCGGGAAGATGTATTTGTCGAGCCAGGCGTTGGTGGTGCCGGGGCCGTCCGCGCGGCCGATCGCGTGCACCACGGCGACGCCGTCGGGCCGCAGACAACGGCCGACGTGGCGGAAGAACTGGTCGAAATGGCCGATCCCGACATGCTCGAACATGCCGACCGACACCACGCGGTCGTAGGAGCGGGCGACGTGGCGGTAATCGAGGAGTTCGAAGCGGATCTGTGACGCGAGCCCGGCGTCGTCGGCGCGTCGGCGGCTCTCGGCCAGTTGCTCGACCGAGAGCGTGATGCCGGTCACCCGGCAGCCGTAGTCGCGGGCGAGCGTGATCGCGAGGCCGCCCCAGCCCGACCCGATGTCGAGAACCTCGAGCCCGGGCCGGTCGAGCACGAGCTTGGCCGCGAGGTGGCGTTTCTTCGCCTCCTGCGCCTCCTCGAGCGTCTCGTGGCCGGTCCGGAAGTAGGCGCAGGAGTATTGCCGGTCCTCGTCGAGGAAGAGGCGGTAGAGTCGCCCGTCGAGATCGTAGTGGTGCGCGACGTTGCGCCGTGCGCGCGGCACCGGGTTGTACTGGACGAGGCGGCGTCCGGCGCGGCGTGCGGCGCCGCGCAGGCCGATCAGCACGCCGAGGCCGCCGCCATCCATGCAGCGCATGAAGAAGTCCACCAGCTCGAACATGGTGCAGCCGCGCGGCTCGACCCGCCCGTCCATCCAGGCCTCGCCGAACCCGAGCGATGGGTGGCGGAGGATGTCCGACGCGACGCCTTCGTCGAGCAGCCGGATGCCTGCGGTCTGGCCGCCGTGTCCGTCGCCGAACCGGGCGATGCGTCCGTCGGCGTGCTCGATCTCGAACCGGCCCCCCGTGATCGAGCGGGCGAACAGGAGATCGAGCAACCGTGACACGCGAGCTTCACTCCGAACGACGCCGTTCGAACGATGGCGGATGACCCGACGCCCGTCAAAACCGCGGGCGGGCCCGACACCCACCGCGAGATCGGTCCGGAGCGGGGGCCGGTGATCGCCGCGGGCGGCGCCGATCAGGCCGGGCGCTCGCCGTCCTGCTCGCCGAACACGAATTCGGGACCGTCCTCTTCGTCGGCGCCGATGACTTCGCCCGCTTCCTGGCGCTGCGCCTCCTCGGGCGACCGGGCGACGTTCACGGTCACCGGGATCGACACTTCCGGATGCAGTGCCACGCGCACTTCGGACAGGCCGATGGTCTTGATCGGCTGGCCGAGCGCGACCTGGCCGCGGGCGATGGTGAGGCCGGCGGCGGTGACGGCCTCGGCGACGTCGCGCGTCGACACCGAGCCGTACAGCGCGCCGCTTTCGCCGGCGGCGCGGATCACCACGACCGAAAGGCCGCTCATCCGTTCGGCCAGTCTCTCGGCCTCCTCACGGCGCTTGATGTTCTGCGCCTCGAGCTGCACGCGGTCGGCCTCGAAGCGGGCGAGGTTCTCCTTGCTCGCCCGGATCGCCTTGCCGCCCGGCAGCAGGTAGTTCCGCGCGTAGCCCGGGCGGACGCGCACGCGCTCGCCCATCTGGCCGAGCTTCTCGATCCGCTCGAGCAGGATCAGTTCGACGTTCTGCGGCATCGCTCGCCTCCCTTACGCGACGATGTAGGGCAGCAGGGCGAGGTAGCGGGCGCGCTTGATCGCGACCGCGAGCTCGCGCTGCTT
This sequence comes from Acetobacteraceae bacterium, assembly GCA_965199345.1. Taxonomy (GTDB): domain Bacteria; phylum Pseudomonadota; class Alphaproteobacteria; order Acetobacterales; family Acetobacteraceae; genus CAXTPV01. The sequence continues at coordinate 472,656 of CBDARA010000002.1, read as the reverse complement.
CTTCGCCGACACCGCGGTGATGCGCGACGGCACGATCTTGCCGCGCTCCGACAGGAAGCGGGACAGCAGGCGGACGTCCTTGTAGTCGATCTTCGGCGCGTTCGGACCCGAGAACGGGCAGGACTTGCGTCGGCGATAGAACGGGCGGCGGGCGCCGACGGCGGTGCGTCGTGCGGCGGGGCTGATGTCGGTCGCGTCTGACATGGGCTTACTCCACCTCGGCCGGTTCGCGGGAGGGCGGCGCGTCGTCGCCGCCGCGGGCGCGGAATTCCTCGCGGTCGTCGTAGCCGCGGCGGCGGCCGCTATCGAAGCGGCCGGCCGGCTTCGGCCCGCGGAAGCCGCGCTCGCGCTCCTCGGACTTCCGGGTCAGGATGGCGCTCGGCGCCTCGTCGATCGCTTCGACCCGCAGCGTCATGAAGCGCAGCACGTCCTCGTTCAATCCGAGCTGCCGCTCCATCTCCTTGACGGCAGGCGGCTGCGCGTCGAGACCGAGCAGCATGTAGTGCGCCTTGCGGTTCTTCTTGATCCGGTAGGCGAGCGAGCGGACGCCCCAGTATTCGCGCTTGCGGATCGAGCCCTGCTCGGCCTCGAGCTGCGTCGCCATCTCGTCGACGATCGCTTCGACCTGCTGCTGCGTGACGTCGTTTCGTGCGATCAGTACGAGTTCGTAGAGCGGCATGATTGTCTCCCTGTGGCTGGATCAACCCGGGCCGCCCTCCCCATGGAGCGCGACCATCCGCACGGAGACGGCATGGGTATAGCCGGGCGCTCGCCGCGAGCCCCGGCAGGGAAGCGGCGCGGTAGATCACGAACCGTTGCGGAAGGCAAGGCGCGGACGCGCCGCACCCGAACGCCGACGGGCTCCGTCACGGCCGCGACGGAGCCCGGGTGCGAGCGCTCGGCCGGCGCTGGGCCGTCCGGTCGTTACGTGCCGCTGATGGCGTAGGCCACCGTGTCCCAGCGCGCGACGCTGAGCGGCACGGTGACGCTGCCGCCGCTGACCGTGACCCGGACGGTGGTGTTCGCGAACAGGTCGAGCACGTTGTAGGTGCCGTTCGGCACGCCGCGCAGCGTCACGGTGCCGTTGGTGGTGCTGGCGGCGGGGTTGGTGACGGTGAGGATCAGGCGGCTGTTCTGGTCGAAGAACGCGGTGCCGGTGAGCCCGCCCGAGAACGCGAGCGGTGCGGCGAAGGACTGCACCTGCGCGGCCGAGGTCAGCACCGGCGCGATGCTCCGCAGCTGCTGCATCTCGGCCGCCGGGATCAGCTCCGGGTGCTCGAGGATCACCCAGGCGGCGGGCCTCGCGGCCGGCTGCAGCGCGCCGAGGGCGGCGTCGCTGACGAAGTAGTCGACCGGCACGCCGGCGTTCTTCAGCGCGAACAGCAGGCTCGGGTTGTAGTAGGCCTGCGTGTAGGGGTTCTGCGGCGCGATGGCGGTCTCGAGCGCGCGCTCGGCATTGGTCGAGTAGTAGACCGCGAGCCCGAACGGCTGCGTCGGCACGATCGAGCCGATCAGGTTCTGCAGCGTGGGATCGAGGCTGCCCGCATCGGCGTAGTCGCGTTCCATGAAGGCCATCGCGCGCCGCACGGTGCCCTGCCGGGTCGCGATCTGCGCCCACGACGCCTCCAGCCAGGCGCGCTTGAGCAGCTTGAGGCCCTTTTCCTGCTGGTCGGCGGCGCCGAGCGTCGGGTTGAAGCTCGCGATCGCCTCCCAGTAGGCGCCGTCCTCGGCCTCGATGTTGGCGCCGTTGCGCATGTTGGGCTCGCGGGCGGCGGCCATGACGTAGCCGCCGATGCCCCAGGCGGGATCCTGGCCGCCGCGTCCGACCTGCATCGACTGGTCGTCCCAGACGCACATGTAGTTGACCGGCGACAGCACGCTGCCGAACAGCCGCTCGTCGGTGCCGTAGAAGCGCCTGAGCGAGGGCCACAGGCTGCACTGGTCGATCACCAGCGCCTGCTGCCCGGTGGCGGCGGACACGCGCGACGCGATGGCGGCGTAGAACTTGCCGTAGCCGTTCGAGAGATTGTCGTTCCAGGCGTTGATCGCGTTGTCGGTGATCCAGGTCGCGCGCTGGTCGACGCTGCCGGCGGGCACGCTGATGCCGGAGGCGGCGGTGAACGCGCTGATGATCTCGGGGTTGAAGCCCTGGAACATCGACGGCTGCTCGGGCTGGCTGTCGGAGAAGTCGGACAGTCCGACGCCGTAGGCGCCGCTGAGCCCGGCGGTCTGGCCCCATCGATAGGCCCAGAAATCGCCGAAGGTGCAGGCCGACATGCCGGGCGGGCAGTCGGCGGCGGCGAGCGGCATCAGCGGGCTGACATGGCCCCACGAGCCGTTCCAGCCACGCCAGTCCCACGGCATGGAGCCGCCGTCATAGGCCATGATCGGCAGGTTGGGTCTGGCCTTGAGCCAGGCGACCCAGGCCTGGAACTCGGGCCCGGCGGCCTCGCCGGTGGCGCGGTCGGCGGCGATGGAGGCGGGCTCGCCGGGGAAGTCGGCGGCGGGCTGGGCGATCTCGTAGGTGTCCTCCCAGCGCTGCGCGCCGGCGAACGGCACGATGCCGTAGGGCGCCCAGCCGGCGGCGGCGGCGTGCGCCTCGGCCATGGTGTTGCTGTTGGTGAAATGCGTGCCGGCCTGCCAGAAGATGTTGGCCTCCTCGAGCCCGCTGGTGGCGCCCCAGGCCGTCTGCCAGATGCTGCTCGCGAACGGCAGCGTCGTGTAGTTCGTCAGACCGATCTGGCCCGCCGCGTTGAACGGCTCCGGCGAACTCGCGTTCGCCGTGCCACCCGCCATCGCGAGCGCCACCGCTCCTCCCGTGAGGCGAAGCAGGGTCGAGGTCGAGCGGCGTGTGCGTGCGGGCAGCATGTTCATGGCGGTTTCCACTCACTTTCCGTTAAGGAAACCAAGCGGTAATCCACCGAGTTGTCCACGATATTTCGATATCGTAACGACGTAATTACATGATTTCTTCTTGACGTAACGCGAATCGATCTCTTTCCCGTGAGCGCGTGGTATTTCGCGGCGTCGCCGCCAGGCTTCTGACATTGTTATCGCCCGCTGGAACGGATGATCGTCCAGGCGTCCGCGCTCACGGACGCGGCAGCAATCGCGGCGTGCGTCCCGTCAGGCGATACGCCAGCAGCCCGAGCCATTCATGCGCCGCGCCGTCGATCAGGCCGAGCCGGCCCGGCAGCCCAGGCGCCGTCTCAACCGACAGCACGGGCGCGGTCTTGTAGCCGACCGGATCGGCGACGACGGTCCAGCCCGCCGCCCGGAACGCGCCGATCGCGCGCGGCATGTGGAGCGCCGACGTGATCAGCACCCAGCGCTCGCCCGGGCGCGGGTGCACCAGGCGGGCGAGGTCGGTCGCGTTCTCCCACGTGGTCCGGCTCGCGCTCTCGTACACGACCGGCCGGCCCGCCAGGCCGAGCTGGTCGAACAGCGCGCGCGCAACGTCGGCTTCCGAAAGCCGGCTCCTCAGCACCCGGCCGGAACCGCCGGTGAACGCGAGGCGCAGCCCCGGATGGACGCGCGCGAGGGCGACGAACGCCGTCATGCGCTCCGCGGCATCGTTCAGCGACGGCATGCCGCGCGCGGCCGACATCTCGGGATCGACCGCGCCGCCGAGCGCGATCGCCCCGACCGCGTCGGGCGGCACCGCGGCGAGGCGGGGGAACCGGTCCTCGAGCGGTGCCGCGATCCAGTCGTCGAACGGGATGACGGCGAGCACGAGCGCGAACGCCACCGGCAGCGCCAGCAGCGCGAGGCCGAGCCGCGCCGGCACCCGGCCGGTCCGCGACGCGGCGACGAGGGCGACGAAGCCCGCGACCGAGCACAGCAGCAGCAGCGTGCTCGGCGCCGCGAGACCGCCCAGCAGCTTGCCGACCACGAACCAGGCCGTCGTCACCACCCGATCGCCGTCAGGCCAGGATCCGCGGGCAAAGCGGCGTCCTCACGCCCGCGCCGCGAACCCGGCCGCGAGCGGCGCGCCGATCCGCCCGAGCAAGGTCACGCCGTCGCCCTGCGCCAGCGCGTCGCCCGCCGAGGGCCGCAGCACCTCGCGGTCGCCCGGGCGTTCGACCGCGACCACCAGGAAGCCGGTCTCGCGCTCCACGGCCTCGACCGTGCTGCCGGCGAACGGGCTCGACCGCTCCACCACCGCGAGCACGAGCTCGAAGCCGAGCCGGGCGAGGTCGCGGCCGAAGGCGCGCATCGCCGGCGGCTCGCGCACCAGCGCCACCGTCGCCGGATAAAGGATCAGCTCGGCGATGCGGTCGGCGCCGATATGGGCCGGCAGCACCACGTGGCGGGCGCCGGCATGGAGCAGCTTCCGTTCCGTCGACGGCGCCTCGCCGCGTGCGATCACCACCAGCGTGTCGTTCATGCTTTTCGCCGACAGCGTGATGAACACGTTGGCGGCGTCGTTCGGCAGCACGGTCGCGAGCACGCGCGCGCGCGCGACACCGGCCTCCGCCAGCGCCACCTCCTCGGCGGCATCCGCTTCCACGACGAGACACGCATCGGCCCGCGCCTCGGCGCAGCGATGCGGGTCCTGGTCGACCACCACGAACGGCGACCGCGCCGCGGCGAGATCGCGCGCCAGCATCCGGCCGATCCGGCCGTAGCCGCAGATGATCGTGTGCCCCGTCAGTCCGGCGATCGCGTTCTGCATCCGTCGAACCCCGAAGACGTCGGTCAGCGAGCGCACGGTGATGAACTGCACCAGCGCGCCGGTGACGAAGATGATCCCCGTGCAGCCGAACAGGATCAACCCGATGGTGATCGTCCGCAGCAATGCGGTGTCGACCGGCCGCACCTCCTCGAAACCGACGGTGAAGACCGTGAGCACCGTCATGTAGAGCGCGTCGCCGAGCGGCCACCCGGCTTCGGCATAGGCGACGATCGCGATGGCGGCGACCGCCAGCACGAACACGATGCCGCCGATCAGGTTGCGGCGGGGGCCGGCGAGGTCGACCGCGCCGAACGCCGGCCCGCCCGGGCGCACGCTCACGGATGGGCGTCCAGCGAGAACTCGATCTGCTGGTTGAACACCGAGCCGACCGGCTGGCCGTTGTTCAGCGCCGGGCGGAAATGCCAGCGCGAGACGGCGCGTCGGGCGGCGTCGTCGAGCGCGCCGTAACCCGAGCTCGAGGCGATCTCGACCGCGTCCGCGTGTCCGTCCGGCGCCACGCTGACGATCAGCCCCACGGTGCCCTCCTCGTGACGCATCGCCGCTTCGCGGGGATAGGCGGGCGGCAGGTTCGGGTTCTTGCTGTCGGGGCTCGCCGGAACGACGTTCGGACCCGACACGAGCCCGGTGCCCGGATCGCCGTCGGCGTCGAGGTTGACCTCGGGCGCCGGTGCCGAGGCGGCGGCGGCGGACGCGGCCGCCTGCGGCGCGGGCGATGCCGCGACCGCGCCCGCGTCGCGCCCGGCGCCGGTCGCCACCTGTTCGTGGGATTGCGCCGACGAGAGCGGGTTCGGCGCCTCGTGGCCGGTCGGTGCCGTGCGGTCGGGCTTGGCCGCCGTTTCGGCCTTCTCCGGCCTGCTGCCGCCGACCGACGGCGTGTCCTGCTCGATCAGCGCGATCGTCGCCTGCGGCGGCGGCGGCGGCACGCGCGGCGCGCCCGCCAGCATCGCCGCGATCCGCGGCGCGGCGACCAGGCCGGCGGCGCCGAGCAGGTGCGCCGACACCGCGAATGCCGCGAACAGCGCGAGCGGCCGGGCGGCGGTGCGACGCCGGCCGACCAGCGGCCGCCGGTCGCCGGCGACGATCCGGCCGGAGCCGGGCGCGGGGACCGCCGCCCCCGCCTCGTCCCTCACAGGACGACGACCCCGCGTCCCTCAAGGGACGACCACCTCGCGTCCCTCACAGGACGACCACCCCGGTGTGCTTGGCCTTCCGCTCCGGCTCGACGTGGATGGTGACCACGAGATCGTCCATCGCCGTCCTGAGCGCGCCCTCGACCCGGTCGCAGATGTCGTGGGCGTCCTCGACGGTCATCCGGCCGGGCACGACGAGGTGGAACTCGAGGAACGTCAGACGCCCCGCCTGGCGCATCCGGAGATCGTGCGCCTCGAGCGCGCCGCCCGCGCTGCCGCCGACCAGCGCCCGCACCTGGTCGAGCACCGCCGGGTCGGGCGCCTCGTCCATCAGTCCGCCGACCGAGCTCCGCGTCAGGATGATCCCCTGCGACAGCACGTGCAGCGCGATCAGGGCCGCGAGGATCGGGTCGATCCGGATCTCGCCGGTCCAGACGGTCAGCACGATGCCGACGCCGACGCCGAACGAGGTCACGACGTCGGTCAGCAGATGCCGCCCGTCGCCCTTCAGCGCGGGCGAGCGGAGCCGTTGGCCGAGCCGGATCAGCACCGTCGCCCAACCGGCGTTGAGCGCGGTCGCGAAGCCGTTGATCGCGATCCCGCGCCAGGGTGCCATGATGGGATGCGGCGCGAGCCAGACGAACCAGGCCTCCCGCAGGATCGCGAGCGCCGCGACGACGATCAGCACGCCCTCGATCACGGCGGCGAAGAATTCCGCCTTGTCGTGACCGTAGGGGTGGTTCTGGTCCGCCGGCCGGGCGGCGAGGCGGAGCGCCCCGTAGGCGACGCCGGACGCGGCGACGTTGACGATGCTCTCGAGCGCGTCGGAGTAGAGCGCGGCGCTGCCGGTGAGCCGCCACGCGAGCGCCTTCAGCGCGAACACGGCGACGCCCACGGCAACGCTTCCGGCCGCGATGCGCGTCCTCGAGATCACCGCCGGCACCCCCGCCTGTCGCAACGTGTTGCGTCTATCAAACAGGTGCGGGCCAACGCCAGGGGCGCTGCCCCGGGCGCTCCCCGGGGCGCCTAGGCGCGGAGCGAACTCGGGATCGGCAGGCCGAGATGGTCCGGGATGTCCCACACCTCGCGCACGGTCCTGATCGGCTGGAACCCTGCCCTCAGATAGCCCGGCAGCGCGCGCGGATGGTCGGCGGTGCAGGTGTTGACGCGCAGCGAGACCGGCGCGAACGCCCAGGCGGCATCGATCGCCGCGCGCAGGAACGCCGTGCCGACGCCCTGGCCGACGAGATGCGGCATCAGGCCGAAATAGGCGAGGTTGACGTCGCCCATGCGGCGGTCGAGTTCGAAGAAGCCTCCCGGCTCGCCGCCGCGATAGAGCACGTGGATCGTGATCAGCGGCGAGCCCAGCAGCGACGCGATCTCGCGGTCGGGCGCGACCCGGCGCAGCCACCAGCAATAGGGACCACCGACGGTCGCGTACAGGTAGCGGTAGAACGCCACCGTCGGCGCCGCGACCCGCAGCAGCGAGACGCCGTCCGGCAGCAACATGGCCGGCTCGGCCGGCGCCCGGTCCATATGCATGAAGGTGACGTCGACCGCGATCCGGGTGCGCGGACCGTCGTCGGGGCGCGACTGGCGCGCCGCGGCGCCGACCCGCGAGCCGCCCACCGCCTTCACGCTCAATCGTCCAGGAAGGAGCGGAGCTTGCGGCTGCGGCTCGGATGCTTGAGCTTGCGCAGCGCCTTGGCCTCGATCTGCCGGATGCGCTCGCGGGTCACGTTGAACTGCTGGCCGACCTCTTCGAGCGTGTGGTCGGTGTTCATGCCGATCCCGAACCGCATCCGCAGCACGCGCTCCTCGCGCGGCGTGAGCGACGACAGCACGCGCGTCGTCGCCTCGCGCAGGTTGGCCTGGATCGCCGCGTCGAGCGGGATCACCGCCGCCTTGTCCTCGATGAAGTCGCCGAGATGGCTGTCCTCCTCGTCGCCGATCGGCGTTTCGAGCGAGATCGGCTCCTTCGCGATCTTCAGCACCTTCCGCACCTTTTCGAGCGGCATGCCGAGCTTCTCGGCGAGCTCCTCGGGCGCCGGCTCGCGGCCGATCTCGTGCAGCATCTGCCGCGAGGTCCGCACCAGCTTGTTGATCGTCTCGATCATGTGGACCGGGATGCGGATCGTGCGCGCCTGGTCGGCGATCGAACGCGTGATCGCCTGACGGATCCACCACGTCGCGTAGGTCGAGAACTTGTAGCCGCGCCGATACTCGAACTTATCGACCGCCTTCATCAGGCCGATATTGCCTTCCTGGATCAGATCCAGGAACTGCAGGCCGCGATTGGTGTATTTCTTGGCGATCGAGATGACGAGCCGAAGGTTGGCCTCGATCATCTCCTTCTTGGCGCGCGCGCTGTCGCGCTCGCCGCGACTGACCGTCTGGTAGACGCGCCGGAACTCGCCGATCGGCAGCCCGGCATCGGTCGCGACCGTGCCGACCTGCGCGCGAATCGCCGTGACCTCCTCGCCGTGCTTGGCCGCGAAGTTCTTCCAGCCCTTGCCCGGCAGGTTCGCGACCGTGCCGAGCCAGGCCGGATCGAGCTCGTGGCCGCGATACTTGATCAGGAAGTCCTCGCGGCTGACCTTGCAGCTTTCCGCCAGGCGCAGCAGCCTTCCCTCGAAGCCGCTCAGCCGCTGGTTCAGGTGCTTCAGCGCCTGCACCAGTTCCTCGATGCGGTTGTTGTGCAACCGCACCTGCTCGACCTTGCCGACCAGCTCCTCGCGCAACTTCTCGTACGCGCGCTCGGACTTGTCGGAGACCGACTCGCCCGCCGAGAAGCTCTCGAGCCGCTTGCTCTCGGCCTTGTGGAGCTTCTTGTAGAGAACCTCGATCTCCTCGAAGTTCGCCAGCACCTCGGGCTTGAGCTTCTCCTCGAGCGCCGACAGCGACAGGCCGGCACCCTCGCCGTCCGCCTCGTCCTCGATCTCTTCCCGGGTCGGCGCCTCGAAATTGTCCGCCGCCCCGTCGGGCGCGCCCTCGCCCACCTCTTCGGCCGACGGCGCGCCACCGGCCTGCGTCGCCTCGAGATCGATGATGTCGCGCAGCAGGATGTTCCCGGCCTTGAGCCGGTCGTGCCAGCTGATGATGGCGCGGAACGTGAGCGGGCTCTCGCACAGCCCGCCGATCATCATGTCGCGGCCGGCCTCGATGCGCTTGGCGATGGCGATCTCGCCCTCGCGCGACAGCAGCTCGACCGAACCCATCTCGCGGAGATACATCCGCACCGGATCGTCGGTGCGGCCGAGGCTTTCCTCGTCGACGTTGCCGGCCTGCTCCTCGGCTTCCGGCTCCTCGGCGCGGTCGGCCGGCTTGGCAGCCTCGCTTTCCTCGGTCTCCTCGCCCTCGACGACCTGGATGCCCATCTCGGATAGCGACGCCATGACGTCCTCGATCTGCTCGGACGACATCTGGTCGGGCGGCAACACGGCGTTGAGCTCGTCGAAGGTGATGTAGCCGCGCTCCTTGCCGCGCGCGATCAGTCGCTTCACGCCCGCCGACGTGGTGTCGAGCATGGTGGTGTCGGTATCCGCTTCCCCCGACACGCCGTCCTGCCGCTCCGCTGTCTTGGTCGCCATACGCCCTGTCCGCTCCCCTCAACCGCCGGTGCCGTCCGGCCACTCGCCCGCGCTCACGGCGCCCGCTTCACGCCCCGGCCCCGCTTTACGCCTGGGCGCCCCGCTTCACGCCTGGGCGCACATGCATCCCCGCCCGAAACACGCCACCATGCGCCGCTAGAACGCGACGTCGTTCTCCAGCATCGTGAGTTTCGCGCGCGCTTCGATCAGCGCGATCAACCGCGACTGGCGCGCATCCGTGATGTCCTGCTCAAGCAAGGACTTGGCCAGACTGATCTCGTCGTCGAGACGCGCGTGCTGGATCAAACCGAAGAAGTGCCACCAACCCGCCTCCGCCGTCGCCGGCATCGCGCCGGGCTGCGCGCTCTCGCCGAGCGCGCCGGTCCGACGCACCAGCTCCGTTGCCCGCGCGAGAAGCGGCCCGGCACCAGAGGTCCGGAGGTGGTTCACCAGATCGTCGGAGTCAAGCATTCCGGCCGCCTCGATGACGGCCTCGCGAAGCGTCGCGAGCCATCCCGGCAGCACCAGCCGGTGCCAGGCATCCTCGACGTCGTGGATCAGGCGGGGGTTGTGCGCGGCGATCAGCGCGAGATGCGCCGCCTGCTCCTCGCGCGCCGCCGCCTCGCTCAGCGCCGGCCGGGTCGGCGGCGTGCGCCCGGCTCCGACGCCCGCCGCGGGCGGAGCACCCCGCCTCGCGGCCATGGGGCCGCGGGGCGGGCGCGGCGCCTTCGCCGCCGCGAAGTAGCGGTCGAGCAGGGTCCGGCGATACTCGGCGGCGAGCCCCTTGTCCGGAATGGCGGCCGCGGCCTCGAGGAGGCGCTGGCGGAACTGTGCCCGTTGTTCGGGCGTGGCGTCCGCGCGCGGCGGCTCCAGCAGATCGTAGAGCGCGGCCGAAAGCGGGCGCGCGGCGTCGATCCTGGCCCGCAAGGCGGCGGCGCCGTGGCGGCGGAGCAGACTGTCCGGATCCTCGCCCTCCTCCAGCGTCGCGAGACGCAGCGTGCGCTCGGGCGCCAGCAGCGGCAGCGCGCGCTCGACGGCGCGACGCGCCGCCCGCCGTCCCGCCGCGTCGCCGTCGAGGCACAGCACCGGTGCCGGATCGAGCCGCCAGGCCTCCTCGAGCTGCTCCTCGCCGAGCGCCGTCCCGAGCGGCGCCGCGGCGGCGAGCCCCGCCTCGTCGAGCGCGATCACGTCCATGTAGCCTTCCGCCAGCACCAGCGGCGGCACCGGCGCGGCGTCCGGCCCCGACCGCCGCCGCAGCCGCGTCGCCGCCCGGTGCTGGCCGTAGAGCAGGCGGCGCTTGCTGAAGACCGCGGTCTCCGGACCGTTGAGGTATTTCGGCTGCGCGTCGCCGAGCGCGCGCGCGCCGAACCCGCACACCCGGCCCTTGCGGTCGGTGATCGGGAAAGTGATCCGGTTGCGGAACATCTCGCCCCGTATCGCACCGTCCTCGCCGACATGCAGCAGGCCCGCGTCCCGCAGCGTCTCGGCGGCGTGCCCGGCGCGGACCAGCGCCGGGCGCAGTGCCGCACCGCCGCCCGACCAGCCGAGCCGGAACGCGCCGATCGCGTCGGCGCCGATGCCGCGCCGGGCGAGGGTCGCGCGCGCCTCGCTCGCGTCCGGCGCGTCGCGGAGCAGTTGCTCGAACAGCGCCGCCGCCGCTTCGAGTGCCGCGTGCAGCCGGCCCCGCTCGTCGCGCGCGGCACTCGCCTCGGCGCCGCCCGCCCGCTCGGCCGGCAGCGACAGCCCGGCCTCGGACGCGAGCGACGCCACCGCGTCGGGGAACGGCGTGCCGTCCATCTGCATCACGAAGCTCACCGCGTCGCCGTGCGCGCCGCAGCCGAAGCAGTGGAAGTGGTCGTCATAGACGTAGAAGGACGGCGTCTTCTCGCCGTGGAAAGGGCAGCAGCCCTTCCAGTGCCGCCCCGAGCGCGCGAGCCGCATGCGCCGGCCGATCAGGCCCTGCAGCGGCGTGCGGGCGCGGAGTTCGTCGAGGAAGGCGGGGGAGAAGGTCGGCAATCAGGCCTTCTTCTGAAGAAAAAGAAGCAAAAAGACTTTTGCCAGTCGTTCCGAGACAATCGCGAACGCCTCGCGCAACACGGATGAAAGTTCTTTGGTTCTTTCTTTCAAGAAAGAACACCCTTGCTCAACTTCGCCTTCACCACGGCGTTCGCCTGCCCCATGTCGAGCGCCGCCCCGTGCGCCGCCTTCAGCGCCGCCATCACCTTGCCGATCTCCTTCGGCCCCGACGCACCGCTCGCGGCGATCGCCTCGTCGACCGCGCGGTCGAGCCCGGACGCGTCCAGCGCCGCCGGCAGGTAGGTGTCGATCACCGCGATCTCGGCCTCCTCGCCGGCGGCGAGCTCCTCGCGGTTGCCCTGTCGGTACAGCGCGATCGAGTCCCGCCGCTGCTTGACCATGCCGCGCAGCATCGCGACCAGTTCGTCGTCGCCGACGCGCTCGACGCCCTTCGGACGCGATGCGATGTCGGCCTCCTTCATGCGCGCGATGATCAGGCGCACGGTCGAGACCCGCTTGGCCTCGCCCGCCTTCATGGCGATCTTGAGATCGTCGGTGAACCGCTCGCGCAGCCCCATCGGACAGCTCCTGGGAAGAAAGATCCCATTCTAGCCACGGATCGTGCGATCGAGGAAATTTCTTCCCAAGGCCGCGCCGGCCCATGCTACAGGATCCCGATGCCCCGGATCGACGACATCATCGGGCGCCTCGGCGGCGCCACCGAGGCCGCGCGGCTGGCCGGCGTCGGCGCCGAGGCGATCCGCAAGTGGCGCCAGTCGGGCGCGATCCCGTCGCGTCACTGGCCCGCGCTCGCCCGCGCCGCCGGATTGTCGATGGCGGAACTCGCCGGCACCCCCGACCACGCGCCCCCGCAGGCGGAGAAGATCATGCCCGACCCCGACGCCGTGCCCGAGGGCGCGACCGCGCTGCTGCTGCTCGCCGACGGCACGCGCGTCTGGGGGACGGGCTTCGGCGCCCACACCGACGCGGCCGACCCCGCGATCGGCGAGGTCTGCTTCTCCACCGGCATGACCGGCTACCAGGAAACCATCACCGACCCGTCCTTCGCCGGCCAGATCATCACCTTCACCTTCCCGCATATCGGCAACGTCGGCGCGAACCGCCTCGACGAGGAAGCGTCCCGCGTCGCCGCGCGCGGCATCGTCACCCGCCACCTGCCGAGCGCGCCGTCGAACTGGCGCGCGACCGACCGCTTCGACGACTGGCTCCGCCGCTGGAACGTGCCGGGCATCGCCGGCGTCGACACCCGCGCGCTCACGCTCCGCGTCCGCGACGGCGGCTTCGTCACCGGCATCCTCGCCCATCCCGCCGACGGCCGCTTCGACCTCGCCGCCCTCGACACCGCCGCCCGTGCCTGGCCCGGGCTCGAAGGCATGGACCTCGCGCGCGCCGTCTCGTGCACGCAGGCCTATGAATGGACCGGCGGACGCTGGACGTGGGACGATCCCGAGGGACGCGGGGCCGCGTCCGAACCCGATCGCCCGCACGTCGTCGCGATCGATTACGGCGCCAAGCGCAACATCCTGCGCTGCCTCGCCTCGAGCGGCTGTCGCGTCACCGTGGTGCCCGCCGAGACCGCCGCCGACGACATCCTCCGACGTGCCCCGGACGGCGTCTTCCTGTCGAACGGGCCGGGCGACCCGGCCGCCACCGCCGCCTACGCGGTGCCGGCGATCCGCGGCGTGCTCGACGCCGGCGTGCCGGTGTTCGGCATCTGCCTCGGCCACCAGCTGCTGGCACTCGCTCTCGGCGCCCGCACATACAAGCTCGACCAGGGCCATCGCGGCGCGAACCAGCCGGTGCGCGAGGTCGCGACCGGGCGCGTGTCCATCACCAGCCAGAATCACGGCTTCGCGGTCGACGATGCGAGCCTGCCGGACGGCGTCACGGTCACCCACACGAGCCTGTTCGACGGTTCGAACGAGGGCATCGAGGCCGTCGCGCGCCGGGCGTTCTCGGTGCAGTTCCATCCCGAGGCCGGCCCAGGGCCGTCCGACGCGCTGCCGTTGTTCGCGCGCTTCACCGAGATGATGGCAGGGCGGGCTTGATGAAGGCTGGGCGGGCGTGATGGGAACGCGCGCATGACCGCCGCGCGGGGACGCTGATCCGATGCCGAGACGCACCGACATCCGATCGATCCTGATCATCGGCGCGGGTCCGATCGTCATCGGCCAGGCCTGCGAGTTCGACTATTCCGGCGCGCAGGCCTGCAAGGCGCTCCGCGAGGAAGGTTTCCGCGTCGTCCTCGTGAACTCGAACCCCGCGACGATCATGACCGACCCCGGTCTCGCCGACGCGACCTATGTCGAACCGATCACCCCCGAATACGTCGAGCGCGTCATCGCGCGCGAGCGGCCGGACGCGATCCTGCCGACGATGGGCGGCCAGACCGCGCTCAACACCGCGATGACGCTGCACGAGCGCGGCGTGCTGGCGCGCTACGGCTGCGAGCTGATCGGCGCGCGCGCCGACGTGATCGACCGCGCCGAGGACAGGCTCAAGTTCCGCGACGCGATGGCGGCGATCGGCATCGAAAGCCCGCGCTCGATGATCGCGCGCACGCTGCCCGAGGCCCGCGCGGCACTCGCCCACATCGGGCTGCCGGCGGTGATCCGCCCCTCGTTCACGCTCGGCGGCACCGGCGGCGGTATCGCCTACAACCGCGAGGAGTTCGAGCTGATCGTCGCGTCGGGTCTCGACGCCTCGCCCACCACCGAGGTGCTGATCGAGGAATCGGTGCTCGGCTGGAAGGAATACGAGATGGAGGTCGTGCGCGATCGCGCCGACAACTGCATCGTCGTGTGCTCGATCGAGAACATCGACCCGATGGGCGTGCACACCGGCGACAGCGTGACGGTCGCGCCGGCGCTGACGCTCACCGACAAGGAATACCAGCGCATGCGCGACGCCTCGATCGCGTGCCTGCGCGCGATCGGCGTCGACACCGGCGGTTCGAACGTGCAGTTCGCGGTGAACCCAGCCGACGGCCGCATGACGATCATCGAGATGAACCCGCGCGTGTCGCGCTCGTCGGCGCTGGCGTCGAAGGCGACCGGCTTCCCGATCGCCAAGATCGCCGCCAAGCTCGCGGTCGGCTACACGCTCGACGAGCTGCCGAACGACATCGCGCGCGCCACCCCCGCCTCGTTCGAACCGGTGATCGACTACGTCGTCATCAAGATCCCCCGCTTCACGTTCGAGAAGTTCCCGGGCACGCCGGCGACGTTGACGACCTCGATGAAATCGGTCGGCGAGGCGATGGCGATCGGCCGCTCGTTCGCCGAGGCGCTGCAGAAGGGACTCCGCTCCACCGAGACGGGCCTCGCCGGCCTCGACCCGGTCCCGCCGCCGGGCGACGGCGGCGTCGACGCCTACCGCGCGGCGCTCTCCGCGCCGGTGCCGGAGCGCCTGCTGATGGCGGCGCAGGCGTTGCGCGACGGCGTTTCGGTCGACGACATCCACGCCGCCTGCCGGTTCGACCCCTGGTTCCTCCGCGAGCTCGAGACGGTCGTCGCCGCCGAGCGCGCGGTCGTCCGGGACGGCCTGCCGCGCGACGCCGGCGCGTTCCGCCGCCTCAAAGCGCTCGGCTTCTCGGATGCCGGCCTCGCGCGCCTCGCGCACCTCGACGAGGCCGCCGTCACCGCCCACCGCGAAGCGCTCGGCGTGCATCCCGCCTTCAAGCAGATCGACACCTGCGCCGGCGAGTTCAGGAGCGCCACCCCCTACCTCTACTCCACCTACGAGGGCGGTTTCGGCCCGCCGGTGTCCGACGCGCCGCCCACCGCGCGCGACAAGGTGGTGATCCTCGGCGGCGGTCCCAATCGGATCGGCCAGGGCATCGAGTTCGACTATTGCTGCGTCCACGCCGCCTACGCCCTGCGCGAGGCCGGCTACGAGACCATCATGGTCAATTGCAATCCCGAAACGGTGAGCACCGACTACGACACCTCCGACCGGCTCTACTTCGAGCCCCTCACGGCGGAAGACGTGATCGCGCTGGTCAGGCGCGAGGCCGAGACGGGCAACATGCTCGGCTGCATCGTCCAATATGGCGGCCAGACCCCGCTCAAGCTCAGCGAGCGCCTCGCCGCGTCGGGCATCCCGCTGCTCGGCACCAGCGCCGACGCGATCGACGTCGCCGAGGACCGCGAGCGCTTCGGCGACCTGCTCCGCCGCCTCGGCCTCCGACAGCCCGAAAGCGGGATGGCGCGCGCCGAGCACGAGGCGGTCGCGATCGCCGACCGCATCGGCTACCCGGTGATGATCCGGCCGTCCTACGTGCTCGGCGGCCGCGCGATGGAGATCGTGCACGACGCCAACGGCCTCGCCCGCTACATGCGCGAAGCCGTGCGCGTGTCAGGCACCAGCCCGGTGCTGGTCGACCGCTACCTCGCCGACAGCATCGAGGTCGATGTCGACTGCATCGCCGACGGCACCGACGTCTACGTCGCCGGCGTGATGGAGCACATCGAGGAGGCCGGCATCCATTCCGGCGACAGCGCCTGCGCGCTGCCGCCCTACACGCTTTCGCCGGCGATCGTCGACGAGCTCCGCCAGCAGACGGTCGAGCTCGCGCGCGGGCTCGGCATACGCGGTCTGATGAACGTGCAATACGCCATACGCGACGGCATCACCTACGTGCTCGAAGTCAACCCGCGCGCGTCGCGCACGGTGCCGTTCGTCGCCAAGGCGACGGGCGTGCCGATCGCCAAGATCGGCGCCCGCGTGATGGCCGGCAGCCGGCTCGCGGAATTCGATCTCGATCCGAGCGCGGTCGCGCCGCACGTCGCGGTCAAGGAAGCGGTGTTCCCGTTCAACCGCTTCCCGAACGTCGACGTCATCCTCGGTCCAGAAATGCGCTCGACCGGCGAGGTGATGGGCCTCGCGCACAGTTTCGAGCGCGCCTTCGCCAAGGCGCAGGCCGGCGCCGGCGTGCGCCTGCCGCTCGACGGCACCGCGTTCTTCTCGGTCCGCGACAAGGACAAGCACGCGACGGCGTCGCTCGCGCGCCGGCTGATCGATCTCGGCTTCCGCCTGTGCGCCACGCGCGGCACCGCCACCCATCTGCGCGCGCAGGGCCTCGACGTCGCGGTGGTCAACAAGGTCCTCGAAGGACGGCCGCACTGCGTCGACGCGATCCGCTCGGGCGAGATCCAGCTCGTGATCAACACCGCCTCCGGCGCGCAGTCGGTCGCCGACAGCTACGCGATCCGGCGCGACGCGCTGACCCATGGCGTGCCGCACTACACCACGATCGCCGGCGCGCGCGCCGCGGTCGCGGCGATCGGGACGCTCCGTTCCGGCAGCCTTGAAGTCGCGCCGCTACAGGATTACTTTAAGCGATCGTTCTGAGCGGCCGCACCCCTCGCCGCGCGCTGCGTGCGCCAGGACGGTGCTCCCATCCGTCACACAAGCCGAGTTCAAGGACCATCGTGTTGCAGAAATTCCCGATGACCGGGCCCGGCCTGCAGCGTCTCGAGGACGAGCTTCGCCTGTTGAAGAGCGAGGAGCGCCCGTCGATCATCCGCGCCATCGCGGAAGCGCGCAGCCACGGCGACCTGTCCGAAAACGCCGAGTATCACGCCGCGCGCGAGCGCCAGTCCTTCGTCGAAGGCCGCATCGCCGAACTCGAGGAGATCGTCTCGTCGGTCGAGGTGATCGATCCGTCGACCCTGTCGGGCGACCAGATCAAGTTCGGCGCCCAGGTCCGCCTGATCGACGAGGAAACCGACAAGGAGGCGACCTACCAGATCGTCGGCGCCTACGAGGCCGACATCAAGCTCGGCCGCATCTCGGTGTCCTCGCCGCTCGCCAAGTCGCTGATCGGCAAGAAGGCGGGCGACACCGTGTCCGTCCCCGCGCCGGGGGGCGATCGCTCCTACGAGATCCTCGGCATCTCCTACGGCTGAGGCGCCGCACGAGGCGCGGCCGGTGACGGGCGCCGTCGGCTTCGCCGACATCGAGGCGGCCGCCCGACGCATCGCGGGCAAGGTGATCCGCACGCCGAGCGTGCCCAGCGGCGCGCTGTCCGAACGCTGCGGCTGCGACATCGTCCTCAAGCTCGACAACCTCCAGGTGGTCGGCTCCTTCAAGGAACGCGGCGCCGCCAACCGCCTCGCCCTGCTCGACGCCGCCGAACGCGCCCGCGGCGTCGTCGCGATGTCGGCCGGCAACCACGCCCAGGGCGTCGCCCGCCACGCCCGCCTGCTCGGCATCGACGCCGTGATCGTGATGCCGCGCGGGACGCCGGCGGCCAAGATCACCCGCACCGCCGCCTGGGGCGCCCGCGTCGTGCTGCACGGCGAAACCCTCGCCGACGCGACCGCCCACGCGCTCGGCCTCGCCGACGGCGAGGGCCGCGTGTTCGTGCACCCCTTCGACGACGCCGCCATCATCGCCGGCCAGGGCACCATGGCGCTCGAGCTGCTCGAGGATGCCGGTCCGTTCGACATCCTGGTCGTGCCCGTGGGCGGCGGCGGACTGATCGCCGGCTCCGCCGTCGCCGCCGCCGCGCGCTGCCCCGGGGCGCGGGTGATCGGCGTCCAGGTCGAGAGCCACGCCTCGCTCCGCCACCATCCCGGCGACGAGATCGCGACCACGGGCGGCGCCACCATCGCCGAAGGCATCGCGGTCGCCGCGATCGGCGCACTGCCGCGCGCCATCATCCGCGCGCATGTCGAGACCGTGCTGCCGGTCGCCGAACGCGTCGTCGAGGAAGCGATCGCGCTGCTCGTCGAGGGCGCGAAGCAGGTCGCCGAGGGTGCCGGCGCCGCGGCGCTCGCCGCGATCCTCGCCTATCCCGACCGCTTCCGCGGCAAGCGGGTCGGCGTGCCGATCTGCGGCGCCAACATCGACAGCCGCATCCTCGCCAACGTGCTGCTCCGCAACCTGCTCCGCGACGGTCGCCTGCTCCGGCTGACGATGCAGATCCCGGACCGTCCCGGCGTGCTGGCCGACATCTCGACGCTGATCGGCGACGGCGGCGGCAACATCATCGAGGTCTCGCACCAGCGCCTGTTCGCCGCCCCCAGCGTGCAGGCCGCCGAGCTCGAGGTCATGGTCGAGGCGAGAGACCCCGGTCACGCGATCGAGATCGAGCGCGCGCTCGCGGCGCGCTACGTCGTGCGGCGGGATTGAAGGCGGGCCGTTCGCGCCGCGCGCGCTCGCCCGGGCACGCTGCCCTCAGCCGACCGGTTGCAACGGCGACAGCGCCGGCTCCTGCTCCGGAGGGGAACGGCCGCTGGCCTTCGTCACGCGAAGGCGGACCCGGTGACCGAGCAGCACGCCCGCGCAGGCGACGCCGAGCGTGATCCCGAGCCAGGCGCCGCGCACGCCGAGCGAGGTCCCGAGCGCGAGCCACGCCATCGCCGGTACGCCCACCGCCCAGTAGCTGATCGTCGTCAGCCACATCGGCGCCCGGGTGTCCTTGAGCCCGCGCAGGATGCCGTTCGACACCACCTGGATCCCGTCCGGCAGCAGCGTCAGCACCGCGATCAGCAGCAGGCTCGAGCCCAGCGCCACCACCGCCGGATCGTCCGTGTAGAGCGACACGATCGATCGCCGCGCCAGCAGCAACACCGCACCGTCGAACAGCACCGACGCCCCGAGCAAGGCGTAGCCCGCCCGCACCGCGCGCCCGACCCCGTCCGGATCCTCGCGCCCCAGCGCGTTGCCCACCCTGATCGTCGCCGCGAGCGCGATGCCGAGCGGCACCATGAACAGCAGCGAGGTCACGTTGAGCGCGACCTGGCTCGCCGCCACCGCCACCGCGCCGAGACGCGCGGCGATCAGGCTGGACGCCGTGAACATGCCGACCTCCATCCCGAGCGACACCGCGATCGGCGTGCCGAGCCGCAGCAGACGCCGGAGCAGCACCGGATCCGGCCGCCAGCGCCCGCCCGACCAGTCGAGCCCGTAGCCGCGCGACCGGCGCACCCACACCAGGTAGGCGACCGATTGCACCCAGGCCGACACCGCGGTCGCGATCGCACTGCCGCGCGCGCCGAGCGGCGGCAACGACCCGACGCCATACATCAGCGCGTAGCCGAGCGGCGCCAGCAGCACGAGCCCGGCGATCTGGATCAGCATCGTCGGCCGCGTGCGCGACAAGCCCTCCGACAACCCGCGCGACGCCGCGAACAACGCGACCGCCGGAACACCGGGCGCCACCGCGCGGAGGAAGGCGACGGCGCCCGGCCGGATCGCCGGCGCCGTCCCGAACGCGCCGAGCAGCGCCGGCCCGCCGAACGCCAGCAGGAGCCCCATCACCACGCCGATCACGAGCCCGGCCAGCACCGCCTGCCGGAACACCGGGATCGCCTCCTGCCGCCGGCCGGCGCCGTCGAGCTCGGAGACGATCGGCTGCATCGCCATCAGCACGCCGAACACAGGCATCAGCGCGAGGATCCACAGTCCCGCGCCGACCGCGACCGCGCCGAGCACGGTCGCCCCGCGATGCCCCGCGAGCACGTTGTCGATCACCGCCGAACCCATCACGGCGAGCTGCCCCACCGTGATCGGACCCGCGAGACGCGCGAGTGCCACGAGCTCGGCGCCGAACGTTCCGGCCGCCCGGCCCCGCTCGGCCGGGCGAGCGGTCACGGCTGCAAGTGCACGTTCTCGTCCTCGACCGAGAACCCGACCTTCATGGTCACCTGATAATAGTGCACGCGCCCGTTCTCGACCTGGCCGCGGGTCTCCACGACCTGGAACCAGCGTAAGTGCCGGATCGTGTTCGACGCCTTGGTGATCGCCGACTGGATCGCATCCTCGATGCTGGTCTCCGAGGACCCGACAACCTCGATCAAACGATAGACATGATCCGTCACCCGCGTGCTCCCTCGCTCTGGTCCGGCGACAACGCCGAACCGGCGTGCGCGATCCGTCGGGGGTGGCGGGTTGGGAAGAGAAGGCCAGGGCTCTGCCCCGGACCCGCCAAGGGCCCGAGGCCCTTGGATCCCAGGAGTTAAGGAAAACCCCGGGCCCCGGTCGCGCGGGCATCGATGGTGTGGCCCGGGGTTTTCCTTAACTGATGGATTGCAAAGGCTCAGCCTTTGCCGGGGTCCAGGGGCAGAGCCCCTGGCCTTCCTCTTCCCCACCAACCCCCTCAACGCGTCCCGAACAGCCGGTCGCCGGCGTCGCCGAGGCCGGGGCGGATGAAGGCGTCGGCGTCGAGGCCGCGATCGACCGCGGCGGTGACGATGACGATCCCGGGCGAGGCGGCCTGCAGCGTGGCGATTCCCTCTGGCGTGGCGATCAGGCACACGAAGCGGATGTCCTCGCCGCCGGCCTCCCGCACGATGGCGACGGCGGCGGCCGCCGAGTGGCCGGTGGCCAGCATCGGGTCGACCACGATCACGGGGCGGCCGGCGAGATCGTCGGGCAGTTTGCGGAAGTATTCGACCGGGCGGTGGGTCGCCTCGTCGCGCCGGAGGCCGACATGTCCGACCCGGGCAAACGGCACGAGGTCGAGCATGCCGGCAAGGATGCCCTCGCCGGCGCGTAGGATCGACACGAGGCAGAGTGTCTTGCCCGACAGGCGCTCGACGGCGGTCCGCTCGAGCGGCGTGTCGGTCTCGGCCGTCTCTAGGGCGAGCCCGCGCGTCGCCTCGTAGGCGAGCAGCAGGCTCGTCTCGCGGGTGACCTGGCGGAACTGCGCGATGGGCGTGGCGCGGTCGCGCAGCAGGCCGAGCTTGTGGCGGACCAGCGGGTGGTCGACGACGACCACGCCCCCGGTCGTGCCCCGTGTCACGCGAGGGCCATCAGGACCGCGACCACGGCCTCGAGTGCCTCGCGTTCGGCCGGCCCGAAGCGGTCCGGCACCGGGCTGTCGAGGTCGAGCACGCCCTCGAGCGTGCCGTCCGCGCGCGTCATCGGCAGCACGATCTCCGAACGCGACCGCGCGTCGCAGGCGATGTGGCCGGGAAACTCGTGCACGTCGGGCACCACGAGCGTGCGCCGTTCGGCGGCGGCGGTGCCGCAGACGCCTCGTCCGAGCGGGATGCGCACGCAGGCGGGCCGGCCCTGGAACGGGCCGAGCACCAGTGTGTCGCCGCGGAGGAGGTAGAAGCCGGCCCAGTTCACGTCGGCGAGCTCGGTGAACAGCACCGCGGCGGCGTTGGCGAGGTTGGCGACGCGGTCGGGCTCGCCCGCCACGAGCGCTCCGACCGCGTCCGCCAGCCCGTCGAGGCCTGAAAGGCTGGCGACCGCGCGGTCGACGTCGAGGCCCGCGACCGCGCGGTCGACGCTCAGCGCGTGCCCTCCGGCTCGAACTTCAGCGACAGCCCGTTCATGCAGTAGCGAAGCCCGGTCGGCTTCGGCCCGTCCGGGAAGACGTGTCCGAGATGGCCGCCGCAGCGCGCGCAGTGCACTTCGGTCCGGCGCATGCCGAGCGTGTCGTCCTCGGTCGTCTCCACCGCGCCCTCCTGCGGCGCCGTGAAGGAGGGCCAGCCGCTGCCGCTCTCGTATTTCATGTCGGACGCGAACAAGGCCTCGCCGCAACCGGCGCAGAGGAAGACGCCGCTCCGCTTCTCGGCGTTCAGTCGGCTGGTGCCGGCACGTTCGGTGCCGTGCTGGCGCAGCACGCGATACTGTTCGGGGCTGAGCCGCTCGCGCCATTCGGCGTCGGTCAGCGCGACCGTCCCGTCCTTCAATCCGCTCTCGCCCATGTCCCGTCTCCCGGCTCTGCTGTGTGTCGTCATGTGGAAAGCCGCCGCCGCCGCGGGAACCCCCGCGAGCGGCCATCGATTGGTTCGAGGATACGCGGGGGACCCGACATGGACGACGACAAGAAGCAGGACGCGCCGAAGACCGACGAGCAGAAGGAGCGCGCGACCGAGCGCGCGCTCGAGGACACGTTCCCGGCGAGCGACCCGCCGGCCAGCACCGGCACCACCGGTCCGAGCGGCGACCGCAAGCCGTCCTGACGGATGGATCTCAGGGCCGGCGCCTTCGAAGGGGTTCCAAGGGGGTGAAGCCCCTTGGCCTTTCGCCTGAGTTCCGCCCTCGTGGCATGTTCGGTCCCGCCCCAACGGAGACCATCGAATGTCCGGAACGACCAGCCGCCCCCGTCCCGTGATGCTCGTCATCCTAGACGGCTTCGGCTGGCGCGACGACGACGCCGACAACGCGGTCCGCCTCGCCAGCACCCCGCATTTCGACCGCCTTTGGCACGCCGGACCGCGCGCCTTTCTGGCGACCAGCGGCCGCGACGTCGGCCTGCCCGACGGCCAGATGGGGAATTCCGAGGTCGGTCACCTCAACATCGGCGCCGGCCGCGTGGTGATGCAGGAGCTGCCCCGGATCGACGCCGCGATCGCGGACGGGACGCTCGCCGCCTCGCCGGTGATCGCGTCGCTCGCCGAACGGCTGCGGGCGAGCGGCGGCACGTGCCACCTGCTCGGCTTGATCTCGGACGGCGGCGTGCACAGCCATCAGGACCAGGCCGTCGCACTCGCGCGCATCCTCGACGAGGCCGGCATCCCGACCCGGCTGCACGCCTTCACCGACGGCCGCGACACGCCGCCCGACAGCGCGCGCGGCTTTCTCGAGGCCGTCGAGGCGGCGCTGCCGGCGGCGACGAAGATCGCGACGGTCTGCGGCCGCTACTGGGCGATGGATCGCGACAAGCGCTGGGAGCGGGTCGAGCGCGCCTACGACCTGCTGGTCGACGCCGCGGCCCCGCGTGTCCCGACGGTCGCCGCCGCGCTCGACGCCGCCGCGTCTTCCGGCATCACCGACGAGTTCGTCGAACCCACCGCGATCGGCGACTACGCCGGCATGCGGGACGGCGACGCCCTGCTCTGCTTCAATTTCCGCACCGACCGCATCCGCGAGATCCTGTCCGCGCTCGTGCTGCCCGAGTTCGACGGCTTCGCGCCGCGCCGGCGGGTCCGCTTCGCCGCCGCCGTCACCGCGACCCGCGCGAGCGACACGCTCGCCCCCCACACCGACGTGCTGTTCGCGCCGCAATCGATGCGCGAGCTGCTCGGCGAGACGGTGTCCGGGCACGGCCTCCGCCAGCTCCGCATGGCGGAAACCGAGAAATACCCGCACGTCACCTATTTCCTGAACGGCGGCACCGAGGCGCCGCTCGACGGCGAGGACCGCATCGTGGTGGCGTCGCCGAAGGTCGCGACCTACGACCTGCAGCCCGAGATGTCGGCGCCCGAGCTCACCGACCGCGCCGTCGACGCGATCGGCAGCGGCACCTACGACCTCGTGGTGCTGAACTTCGCCAACCCCGACATGGTCGGCCACACCGGCGTGCTCGAGGCCGCGATCCGCGCCTGCGAGGCGGTGGATGCCGGTCTCGGCCGCATCGCCGCGGCGATCGAGGCGGCGAACGGCGCGCTGCTGGTGACGGCCGATCACGGCAATTGCGAGACCATGCGGGATCCCGCGAGCGGCGGCCCGCACACCGCGCACACGCTGAACCGGGTGCCGGTGCTGCTGCGCGTTCCGGGGGGGGCGACGCTGCGGGACGGCCGGCTCGCCGACATCGCGCCGACGCTGCTCGACCTTCTCGGCGTCGCCGCGCCCGAGGCGATGACCGGCCGCTCGCTGCTCGGCCCCGCCTGACCCGACGGTGACGGCGCTCGCGGCGCGCCGGCGCCCGGCGCGCGCGAACCCGCGACGCGCGTGGCACGGGTCGTCGCGCCCGGGCACCGGCCGCGAGGCGCGCGGACGGTCCGGACCGGCGCGACGCTGTCACGCGCGGACCCCCGCCCAGACATCCGCCGCAAGGCGTCCGACGGCGCGTGATGCCGATCCGCGAGACGCGTCGTGCCGGTCGCCGCCGCTTGGGCG
Organism: Acetobacteraceae bacterium; assembly: GCA_965199345.1. GTDB lineage: Bacteria > Pseudomonadota > Alphaproteobacteria > Acetobacterales > Acetobacteraceae > CAXTPV01. Next base: position 448,396 of record CBDARA010000002.1, on the reverse strand, counting down.
GTCGCACCCGTGACGTCGCCTTCGGCCGCGCGGCCGCGCGGGGGCCGGCGCTGCCCGAGAGCGCGCGGGTCCGGCCTCGCGCGCCTGCTGCTCCGCGCGCTGGTGTCGCTGCATGCAATGGCCGCGCTCGCGTCCGCGCCGCCGCATCGGTCCGAGCGGCTCGCCACGGCGCACGCCGCGCCCGCCGGCGCCGAACCCGCGCGCTCCGGGTCCGCGCGCCCCGAGCCCGCGCGCTCCGGGTCCGCGCGCCTCGGGCCCGCGCCCCACGCGCCGACGGTTGTCGGGCCGACGGTCGTCGGACCGACGAGCGCCGGGCGCCGGGTGGCCGCCGCCTCGGCGCGGGCGGCCGCCTCGCGCCGCCTCGCGGCCTCGCTCGAGCGACGCGGCATCGCCGCCGCCGCCTCGCTCCGGCGCGCCGAGAACGACGAGGCCGGCCTGTCGGCCGCGATCGACGCGCTCGAGGCCGACGACCGGGCCGACGACGCCCGCATCCACGACCTCGCGGCGACGCTCGCGAGCCTGGTGCCGCTGCTCCGCGCCGCGCCCGCGGGCGAGGACGCATCGCGCGCCTCGCTCGCGCTCCGCGGCGTCGCGGACGGCATCGCGCGCCTCGACGCCCGCCTCGCCGACGCCCGCCGCGACCGCGCCCGGCGCGAGGCGGTGCTGGAAACCGAACGCGACCGCCTCATGCGGCTGCACGCGGCCACCGCGCGCCGCGCCGCCGCGATCGAGCGCGTGCTCGGCACGGCCAGGCGCGCGGCCGAGGATGCCGACCGGGCGCGCGACGCCGCCGCGGGCGATGCCGCCGCCGCCGCCGCGCGCCGCCCGTCGCTCCGGGACGCGATCGCCTCGCTGCAGGATGCGCACGCGCCATCGGCGGCGACGCAGGGAATACCAGCGAGGGCGCCGCCAGGGAGGGCGACGCTCGAGAGGGCGCTGCCAGGCGGTACGCCCCGCGGCGCGACGGGACGTCCGGCCCCCGTCGCGGCGGCCGCGACCGTCACCCCCTCGCCCGGCCATGGGGCCGGCCACCTGACGCTGCCGGTCGCGGGCCCGATCGTGCGCCGCTTCGGCGCGCCGTCCGACGCCGGCCCCGCCACCGGCGACACCTTCGCGCCGCCGCCCGCGGCGCTCGTTGCCGCGCCCTGCACCGGCCGCGTCGACTTCGCCGGCCCGTTCCGCTCCTACGGCCACATGGTCATCATCGATTGCGGCCACGACGAGCGCGTCGTTCTCGCCGGGCTCGACCGGCTCGACGCCGCCCCGGGCACCGCGGTCCGCGCCGGCAGCCCGGTCGGGCGCATGCCGGACGGCCCCGCCTCGGGCGCGACCGGACGGCCGACCCTGATGCTGCAGCTCAGGCGCGGCACCGAGACGGTCGATCCGATCGCGCCCGGCCATTGACGGTCCGGAAAGGTTGCCGCGCTTTCATGGCGGGGACCGATGGCGGGCCCATGTTCCGGGCCGCGCCGTCTGGTAGAACGGCGAGACAGGACGTCAGGCGCCGGCGCGGCGGTAGGCGTAAGGGGAGTCGCTCGCGGATGAAACTGAAACACGGCCTGCTGCTCGGCGCCGCCTTCGCCGCCGGCGTCGCCGCCCTTCCCGCCACCGGGCTGGTGTTCCGCGATCTCGGCGTCCCGGTGCCGCGCGCTCTCGCCGACGAGGTCCCGGGCGGCAGCAACGCCGAGACCTACCACATGCTCGACCTGTTCGGCTTCGTGTTCGAGAAGGTGCGCGCCGACTACGTCCATCCGGTGTCGTCCGAGGACCTCGTCGACAACGCGCTCGACGGCATGCTGACCGGGCTCGACCCGCACTCCTCCTACATGACCAAGAAGCAGTTCGCCGACATGCAGGTGCAGACCTCCGGCCAGTTCGGCGGTCTCGGCCTCGAGGTGCAGCCCGATGACGGGGTGATCAAGATCGTCTCGCCGATCGACGACACGCCGGCGGCGCGAGCCGGCATGAAGCCTGGCGACCTGATCCTCGGCATCGACGGCAAGAGCGTCGACGGCATGTCGCTCGACGACGCGGTCACCCGCATGCGCGGCGCGCCCGACAGCCCGATCACGCTCACCATCAAGCGGATCGGCGTCGACAAGCCCCTCGACGTCCACATGAAGCGCCAGATCATCCACATCCAGGTGGTCAAGTCGGCGCTCTACGGCCACACGGCCTACGTGCGTCTCGCCCAGTTCAACGAGGAAAGCGCGCCGGGCCTCGAGGCCGCGTGGCGCAAGCTCAAGGCCTCGTCGGGCGGCCATCTCGACGGCATCGTGCTCGACCTCCGCAACAATCCAGGCGGCCTGCTCGATCAGGCGATCGACGTCTGCGACGACTTCATCCCGACCGGCGAGGTGGTCTCGACCAAGGCGCGCCACCCGCAGGACAGCCAGCGCTGGGATGCGAAGGGCGACGACATCACCGGCGGCCTGCCGATGATCGTGCTGATCAACGGCGGTTCGGCGTCGGCCAGCGAGATCGTCGCGGGCGCGCTGCAGGACCACCACCGCGCGCTGCTGCTCGGCTCGCGCTCGTTCGGCAAGGGCTCGGTGCAGACCGTGATGCCGATCGACGACGACGGCGCGCTCCGGCTCACCACCGCGCTCTACTACACGCCGTCCGGGCGCTCCATCCAGGGCACCGGGATCACGCCCGACATCACCGTCCACGAGGAGCACGGCGAGCAGGACATCCTGCCCGACCGCGAAAGCGATCTGGTGCACGCGCTCAAGAACCAGGGCGGCACGCCGCCGCCGCCGGCGTCGCAGCACATCGCGCTGCCGCCGATCGCGTCGTCGATCCCGAACCAGCCGCCGGCGAACTGGCCTGGCTTCGACCCGACCAAGCCGCAGACCGACTTCCAACTGCAGCAGGCGCTGAAGGTCATCGCCGACATGAGGCCGGTGTCGACCGCGAGCACGAAGTGACGCGCCCGTGAGGGGTTGGCGGCTCCTCGGCGCGTTCTGGGCGGCGCTCGGCCTGGCGACGGTCGCGTGCGGCCTGGTGCTGGCGGCACTCGGGCCGCCGCGCGGCCGGCGCGCGCCGGACACGATGGGGCATCGTCCGACCGCCGTTGCCTCGATCGCGTCGCCGCACGCCGCCTCGCCCCGGACGGCGGCTCCGTCGTCCGACGCCGGAGCCGCCGCGATCGCGCGACCCGATCCGGCGATGCTCGAAGCCGACCCCGATGCGCCCGGCCGGTCGCTGCCCAGACCCGGGCCGGACGGATCGCGGCCTTCGGTCGTCTACGCGGCCGCGGTCGCGCGCGTGCTGCCCGGACAGGCCCGGCTCGCGCTGGTGATCGACGGCTTCGGTCTCGACCGTCGGGAGAGCCTCGTCGCGGCCGCGCTGTTCCCGCCTTCCGTCACCTTCGCGATCTCGCCCTACGGCACCGGCCTCGCCGACGTCGCGGCCGGCGCGCACGCGCGCGGACACGAGACGCTCGCCTCGCTGCCGATGGAGCCGGAGGACAGTCCGCTCGCCGACGAGGGCGACCGCGCGCTCGACGCCGCCGCCGACCCTGCCGACAACGCGCGCAACCTCGACTGGAGCCTGTCGGCGACGACGGCCTATGTCGGCGCCACGGGCGCGGACGCGAGCGGCGACGGCGAGCGCTTCTCGGCCGCGACAGGGTTGTTCCGCAACCTCGTCGTCGGCGCGCTCGAGAAGCGCGGCCTGCTCTACGTGTCGCCCGGCCCGATCCCGCCGGACTGGCCGCGCACGGTACCGGTCGTCGAGGCCGACGTCGTCCTGCCCGCGGTGCCCACGACCGCGTCGCTCGACGCGGCACTCGCCTCGCTCGCCGACACCGCGCTCCGACGCGGCCACGCGCTCGGCATCGTCGGACCGCCGATCCCGGCCCTCACCGATCACGTGCTCGCCTTTCTCCGCACGCTGCCCGCACGCGGCATCGTGCTGGTCCCGGCCAGCGCGCTCGCCGGCCCCGAACCCGCGCCCGACGCCGATCCGTCGTTGGCGTCGCTCGCCGCCGTCCCCGCCGCGGGAAACGGCGCGGCGCCGTGACGGTCGATCCGGCGACGCTTCCCTATCGGGCCAATGTCGGCGCCGTGCTGTTCAACCGGGACGGCCTCGTGTTCGTCGGCCGACGCGCCGACATCAGGGACCGCGCGACCGGGGCCGAGATCTGGCAATTGCCGCAGGGCGGGATCGATCTCGGCGAAAGCCCGCGCGACGCGGTCTTCCGCGAACTCGCCGAGGAGATCGGGTCGGCCGACGCCACCATCCTCGCCGAGCACCCCGACTGGCTCAGCTACGATTTCCCGGCCGAGATGGTCGGCCGCGTCATGGGCGGGCGATATCGCGGCCAGCGGCAGCGCTGGTTCGCGCTGCGGTTCGAGGGCGAGGATGCCGACATCCGGCTCGACGTGCAGGACCCGCCGGAGTTCGACCGATGGCGCTGGATCGAACTCCCGGCGCTCGCCACGCTCTCGGTCGGCTTTAAGCGCGCGACCTACGGCGTGCTGGCCGACAGCTTCGCGCGTTTCGCCGCGCGTTAGCGCGACCTCATCGGGACCGGACCACGTCGTGGTCCCGTCCACATGGGACAAGTTGCCCGATCTACCGAGTTTCTAGAGCACGACCTTCAGCCGGACCGGTTCCGATCTGGCTGAACGTGCTCTGGCGCGGGACAAGCCGAGCCCACGGAGCCGACCACTCACGGCCCGCGAGAGGGTCCCCGCACGCGCCACCGCGGTTTCGGCGGACGCGCGGACCGGGCGGTCGCAGCACGTCCTGACGCGCCGCCCTTAACCCGATGTTGAGCCAAGCACGCGCACTCTCGGCCGGTCTGGTTGGAGAGAGGCGACATGCGCGTCCATTCTGTCGTTCTGGTGACGATCCTGACCGCCGCAGGCACGGCGAAAGCGACGACTTGGTATGTCAACGCGACCACGGGCCGCGATACGAACAGCGGCCGCACGACCGCGTCGCCGTTCGCCACGCTGCAGCATGCCGAAAGCGTCACCGCGCCCGGCGACACCGTGTCGGTGATGACCGGCACCTATTCCGTCAAAACCACCGGCTCGAACATCCTGCTGATCAACCGGTCCGGCTCGGCCGCGGCGCCGATCACCTACGAGGCCGGCGCCAACCAGCACCCGGTGCTGAGCTTCGCCAACGCCTGGGCGGCGATCAACATCGAGGCGAACTGGATCAACATCGAGGGTTTCACGATCGTCGGGAACGCCGCTTCGATCACCAGCAGCTACGGCCAGTCGCAGGCGCGCGCCCTCGGCAACCCGCTGACGAACGGCGATGGCATCGACATCTCGCCCGGCGCCTCGCCCTTCCACAACATCGCGATCCTCGACAACGTCATCCACGATGTGCCGGGCAACGGCATCGAAACGCAGAATGCCGACTACGTCAGCGTGATCGGCAACACGATCTACAACACGGCCCACTGGTCGCCCTACGGCGACAGCGCGGTCAGCCTCTACGAGATGCGGGACATCGACGCGGTGACCGGCTACAAGAACTACGTCGTCGGCAACGTCGTCTACGCCAACAGCGAATATTATCCGTGCGCCTGCACCGGTTACAAGTCGATCTCCGACGGCAACGGCATCATCATCGACGACAACCGCAACACCCAGAGCGACAACGTCGCCTATCACGGGCGGACCCTGGTCGCGCTCAACGTCAGCTACGACAATGGCGGCTCCGGCATCCACGCCTACGAGAGCCAGCACGTCGATATCGTCGACAACACGGCCTACGGCAACAACACGACCGCGAGCATCGACGAAGGCCAGATCTTCGCGCGCGACGGCAGCGACGTGACGATGATCGACAACATCCTCGTCGCTCCTGCCGGCAAGAGCGTCACGACGGGCATCGGCAACAGCGCGACCGTGGTCGAGAGCGGCAATCTGTTCTGGAGCAGCGACGGCAGGCCGGTCCTGCCGGCGACGCTCGGCACGGGCGATCTCGTCGGCAATCCGCTGTTCGTCGGCGCCGCCGCGGGCAACTTCTCGCTCGCCGCCGGGTCGCCGGCCATCGGCAGCGCGAAGCCGCTGGCGGTGGCACTCGGCCAGGCTGCCCCGCTGCAGCCCGCGACGCTTTCGGCCCACAAGGACCGGGGCGCGTTCTGAGCCGAGCGCCCGGCGCGACCCGGATCCCCGCGTCGCGCCGCCGGAAGCGCGGCGGACGCGAGGGTCGGGCCTGGCGGGAGGGTTCATCGTCTCGCCTGCAGCGCGGTGCCCCAGGTGTCGACCGCCCGCCAGGCATCGAGCCCGCCGTCGCACGCGCGCCGGAACATCGCGAGCCCCTCGCCCGATTCGATCTTGATCCGCGGCAGCGCGAGCGGATCGGCGGTCGCGTCGACCGCGCCGTGCATCGACGTGAAGGCGAGGCGATAGCCCGCCGCCTGCGCGTTGCTGCGGCTCGCGGCAGAATGGTCGCGTGCGGTGCCGTAAGGGTAGGCGAAGGCGCGTACCTCGCGATCGAGCACCGTTTCGAGCAGGTGGCGCGACGCTGCGAAGCCGCGCGCGAGCGCGGCAGGATCGGCGTTGCCGAGCGACGCGTGCGTCCAGCCATGCGATCCGACATCGATGCCGTGATCCGGCAGGCGACGGAGTTCGTCCTCGCCGAGGAAGCGTTCGGGTTCGCCCGCCTCGGTGCGCCCGAGCCGGGACGCGGTGACGAAGGCGACCGCCGGCACGCCGTGCCGCGCGAGGATCGGCGCCGCGACGGCGAGCGTGCTCTCGGCGCCGTCGTCGATCGTGAGCAGCAGCGCATCCGGGCGCAGCCGCATCTGGCCGGCCAGCGCCCGGTCGAGCGCGTCCAGTCCGATCGCGCGGCCCGACGCGGCGATCAGCTCGACCTGGCGCGCGAACGCCTCGGGATCGACCGCGAACGGGTCGCGCGGACGGCGCGCGAAGCGATGATAGGTCAGCACGCGCAGCGCCGGCCGCCGCGGCGCCGGCCGCGGCCACCAGGCGACGCCGCGGCGGAGCGCCTTCTTCGCCGTCCAGCGCAACGCGCCCGCAACCGGCGGCGATCTCGGGAGCGCCGCCGGCGACACGCCCGTCGTCATCGCGCGCAGCGCAGCAGGACGGTGCCGGGCAGGTCGGCTTCCACCACGCGCGTGGCACCCCGTTCGCCGCAGCGATAGGTGACCGAGAGCGTCCGCCCGAGCCCCGGCATCGGGCGCGTCGGCGCCCGGCAGAGTTCGGGCACGACCGGCACGACGCAGCGCCGGCGTCCGGCGCAGAGCGCGTCGACCGCGCCCGCGACGTCGCACCGGCCCCGCTCGCCGCCCCAGCCGCCGAGCGCGCCCCAGTCGGCGGTCACGACCCGGATCGCCGCCGGCCGACCATCGCCGCGGGCCTGCGTCCCGCTCGCCCCCGACGCCGCTCCGGGAGGCGTCGCCACGATCAGCGCGACGAGGCCCGCCACCGCGAGAACCGGACCGCGCGCGCCGCCGCGAGGCGACGCCGAACGCCCTGCGGCGGCCCGACCCCTGGTCACGCGTGACGCAGGCCGACGCGCACGCCCACCGCGAGGCCGCGGATCGCGGCGCGGAAGGCGCGCGGCGTGCACCAGAGGGAAGCGAACACCACGATCTGCGCGAGCGTCGGCGCGCCCGACCGGAACGCCCGGCCGATCACGAGCAGCGCCGGCCCGAGCCGCCCGGTGGCGCGCACCCGAGGACCCACCACGGTCAGGCAGAAGCCGCTATAGGCGCGAGGGCTGAGGAAATCGCGGACCGTGTCGGCCCAGGCGAGACTTTCCCGCCAGTGGCCGCCGCGCCCGAGCGAGCCCCGATCGTCGTCGGTCCGGTAGCGCACCAGCGGTTCGGCGACCGTGTGCAGCCGCGTCGTGCCGGACGCGAACAATCGGAGCAGGAAGTCCCAATCCTCGTGCCGGGCGAGCGCGCGGAAGCGCACGGCACGCGCGAGCCGGGTCGGCAGCACGTAGCTCGACGTCTGCAGGAACGTGTCGCCGACCAGCAGCGACCGCCGGTCGAACAGGTAGTCGCCCATCGAAGTGCCGTCGTCATGGATGCGGCGCGGCCAGATGAAGGTCGCCGTCCGCGTGATCACGTAGGACAGGCACGAGATCAGCACGTTCTCGTCCGGCGAGCGACCGTCGAGCTGCTTCTGCAGCTTGCAGGGCAGCCAATCGTCGTCGTCGTCGAGGAACGCGATCCAGTCGCCACGCGCCGCATCGATCCCGGTGTTGCGTGCCTGACTGCCGCCGACGCACTCGGGCAGCGCGATCACCCGCACGCGGTCGTCGGTCACGCCCGCGAGCATCTCGAGCGTTTCCGGCTCGGGACCGTCGACGACGACGATGCATTCGAGGTCGACGCCGTCCTGCTCGAGAACACTGTCGATCGCGCTGCGAAGCAGTTCGGGGCGCCGACGGGTGGGGATGACGACGGACACGAGACTCATCGGGAACCACGTGGTTGCTGCCGGGCGAAGACTACGACCCGGGGTTTACGTTGCGCAACAGAAACGTTATGGCCATCCTGTTCCCTCGGAGCACGATCATGCCCGTCGCCCTCGATACCGGCCAGCTGGCGCGCCGCGCCGAAACGCTCGTGCTCGGCGGCATGATCTGCGTCCTGTCCCAGGGCTTCCTGCCGGTCGGACGCTTCGCCGGCCTGGCCGAGACGCAGGCGGTCGGCACGGGCGACCCCTGGGCCAACGCGCTGCAGGTCGGCGTGCTCGCCTGCATGCTCCTGCTCGCCGTCCTGCGTTGGACGCGGCTGCGCACCCTGCTCGGGCCGGCACGCGGCCTCGCTGTGGTCTGGCTCTACTGCGTCGTCTCCGCCGCGTGGTCCGACAATCCCGGCACCACGCTCCGCCGCTCTCTGCTGCTGCTCACCTATCTCGGGTTCGGCTTCGTCGCCGTCGCCTGCCGCGGGCGCGACGGTTCGGTCCGGCTGATGCGCGACGCGAGCGTGTTCATGCTCGCCGCCTCGGTGCTGCTGTTCGCGGCCGTACCCTCGATCGGCCAGGACGTCGATCCTTACGCGGGCGCGCTCCGCGGCGTGTTCGTGCAGAAGAACGTCGCCGCCTGGGCGTTCGAGCTCGCGCTCTGCTTCGTCGGCTACGACGTGTTGCGCGAGCGGCGCATCCGGGCGGCGACGTGCCTGCTGGTGCCGTGCTTCCTCGCCGCCCTCGCGCTCACGCGGTCGACGACGGAACTGCTGTCCTCGGCGGCGCTGCTCGTCTTCTGGCTGTGGGCGGGGTGGTTCCGGCGCAGCGCACGGCGCGTGCTGCCGCTCGCGGTCCTGTTCGCAGGCCTGCTGCTCGCCCTGACCGCCCTGGCCGGCCTCGGCGACGCGGCCTTCACCCTGATCGGCAAGGATCCGACGTTCACCGGCCGCGGTCCGATCTGGCAGGCGGCACGCGGCCTGATCGCGGACCGGCCACTGCTCGGCTACGGCTTCCAGGGCTTCTGGCTGCCGGGCGACCGCGTCGCCGAGGAGATCTGGGCGGAACTCGAATGGCAGGCGCCGCACGCCCATAACGGCGTGCTCGAACTGCTGGTCGAGACCGGCTTCGTCGGCCTGGCCCTTTATCTCGGGCTGTTCCTCCGACTGCTCGGCGCGGTCGCGCGCGGCATCGCGCGCCGCGACAGCGCGCTCGCCTGGTGGTCGCTGTCGTGGATGCTGCTGACGACGATCAAGGGCCTGACCGAACCGGTCTATCTCACGCTCGACATGGCGACCGCGCTGCTGTCGTTCTCGCTCGTCGCCCTCGCGGCCGAGACGCGCGCAACGGCGGCGTCGCCGGCGCGAGGCGGCGCCGCGCGCAGCGCCGCCTCGATCGCGCCCCGCATCCGCTTCGGCCTCAGCACGTCGTCGTAGGCGCAGCCGCGGACCGGCAACCCGTCGTCCCGACGCGTCCAGGGCGACGACGACAGCCAGCTGTAGCGATCCGAAAGCCCCCAGACATTGACGATCTCCACCGACGGTTCGGCGAGCGCCGTCGCGAGATAGCGCGACGCGAGATCGGCGACCGCCCGGTCGCGCGGTTCGAACGCGGCCGGCAGGCGCGCGTCGCCGATGTCGAACTCCGTCAGATGGATCGCGAGACCGAGCGACGCGAGCGACCCGAGATAGTCGCCGAACAGCGCCGGATCGAACGTGCCCTGCCGCCATTTCAGGTGGCTCTCGATGCCGACGGCGCCGAGTGGCGCGCCCGCGTCGAGCAGCCGCCGGACGAGCGCCAGGAAGGCCGCGCGGCGCCGGTCGAAATAGGAACCGACGCATTCGAGGTCCATCTCGTTGATCACCAGCACCGCGCCGGGATCGGCGGCGCGGGCACGCCGCAGCGCGTGCTCGACGTAGGACGGCCCGAGACGCTCGAGGAAGATCGTCCGCCGCAAGCCGTCCGGCGCGCCGTCCTCGACCCGGATCGGCTCGTTGACCACGTCCCACCACGTCACGCGGCCGGCGCAACGGCCGACCACGGTCTCGACATGCCGGTCGGTCGCGCGCGCGAGCCCGCCGTCGCGCGCCGCGCCGGCGAGCCAGTCGGGCCCATCCTCGTGCCAGACCAGCGTGTGGCCGCGCACGAGGAGGCGGTGCGACGACGCGAAGGCGAACAGGCGGTCGGCCGGCGCCCAGTCGAACCGGTCGGGCGCCGGGCGGAGACGACGCCATTTGAGCTCGTTCTCGCCGGTGATCGTCGCCGCCTCGGCCGCGACCAGCGCCGCGTAGGCCGCGTCCGCCGCGAGACGGTCGACCTGCACGGACGTGCCGAACAGCAGGCCGCGCGCGGCGGCGCTCGCCCGGAGCGGCGGCGACGCCCGCGCCGCGGACGCGAGCCGCCCGGTCGCCGGCGACAGCGCGCCGGCGACGAGCAGACCCGCAGCGGCACGGCGGCCGAGCAGGGGCGTTACCGGGCGAAGGCGGGCGGCCGCGCGCGCCGGTTCGGCGAGAGGAGGCGTGCGATCCCGCGCGGCAGGGCCGGCGCCTCGTTCAGCACCGCGCCGAACAGCGCGCCGCCGGCCGCATCCAGCATCCCGGTCGCGTCGGCGACCGCGCCGGCGCCGTCCCGTCCCGCGCCGACCACCAGCAGCGTCGCATCGGCCGACGCGGCGAGCGCCGCCGCGGTCGCGGTCGCGACCGCGGGACCCTGCACGACGACGAGGCCGTAGCTCGCGCGGAGCCGCGTGTAGAGCGAGCGGAGCGCGCGCGGCGGCCGCGACCCGGGCGACAGCGCGAGCGCCGCGACCGCGACGGCGCGGCCGCCGATCACCGCCTCGAGCGGGGCGGCGGCGAGACCGGGCACCGGCGCGGGCGCGTCGGCCGGGCTGCCGGCAAACGGGTCGGCGGCGGCGTCGACGAGCAGCACGCGGAACCAGTCGTTCGCCGCCGCGGCGCTCGCGAGCGCGCGCGCGGCGACGGCGGCCCCGCTGCCGGCGCGCACGCCGGCCACGTGCAGCACCAGCGAGCCGTCGCGGTCGATCAGCGGCAGGGCGGCGGCCAGCACCCCGCCCATGGCGTCGACGACCGCCTCGGCCGTGTCCCGTGCCGCCGGTGCGGCCGCCTCCCGCGCCCGCGTCCGCGCCCGCGCCCGTGCCGGCAGGAAGCGTCGGACGCCGGACAGCGGCGCGACACCACCGGTGAAATCAAGCAGGGTTCCCGTGTCGCTCATCGTCCGATCCTCTTCTTGTTACGATCCAGCACCGGTCGGCCGGACGGCGGCGCGACCGCGGCACGGCGTCAGAATGCGCGGCCGCCGTGGAACACCAGCCGGAACGGCGTGAGCAGCGCGATCAGCAGATCGCGCCCGAGCGTCCACCGCTCGACATAGTCGAGATCGAACCGGACCCGGTCGAGCAGCGCGTCGGCGCTGTCGAGCGCGCCGCGCGAACCGTTCACCTGCGCCCAGCCGGTCATGCCGGGCTTGACCCGGTAGCGCTCCTCGTAGCGCGGCGTGATCTCGTGGCCGAGCCGGTCCTCGGTCCGCATGTCGCGCGGATGCGGCCGCGGCCCGATCAGCGACATCTCGCCGCGCAGCACGTTCCAAAGCTGCGGCAGCTCGTCGAGACTGGTTCGCCGCAGCACGGCGCCGACCGCCGTCACGCGCGGGTCGCCGCGCATCGTCTGCCGCAGCGTCGGCGCGGGCGCGCGCTCGACCCGCATGGTGCGGAACTTCAGGATGGTGAAGGCGACGCCGTTGCGCCCGGCGCGCGCCTGGCGGAACAGCACGGGACCGCGGTCGGTGGCCAGGATCGACAGCGCGGTCGCGACCAGCAGCGGCGCGAGCAGCAGCAGCAGCAGCAGCGCGACGCTCCTGTCGCCTGCCTCCTTCAGCCATCGGGCGATCGCCGGGATGGCGCGGCGGCGGACGCAGCGCAGCGCCGGGCGGTCGCAGCCGCGGCCGCAATCGAGGTCGAGCGCCACGTCGATCGCCCGGAACGGCGCGAGCGCGCGCTCGCGCCGCGTCGCGTCCTCGGCCGGGACGGCGACGACGATGCGGTCGACCGCGCCCGCCGCGGCGAGCGTCGCGAGCGCCTCGAGCGAGGCGGCGTCGTCCGACGCGGCGCCGACCAGCGACACGCGGCGCATCGGCGCGATCCAGTCGACCAGCGCGTCGATGCGGCGACGGTCGCCGACCAGCGCGATGCGTTCGCCGAACGGCCGCGCGCGCGCGTCGCGGCGCGTCGTGCGCGCGGCGGTGACGCTCGCGGCGGTGACGCTCGCGGCGCGCGGAACCCGCGCGGCACGTTCCGGATACTCCGTCAGCCCCTCGGCAGTCGCGCTCATCGGTGTCGCTCGCTCGGCTGCGCATGACCGGCTCGGATCGAGCCGTCACGCCGGTTCAACATGGCTCGGTCGGGCTCGTGATCCGTTCGTCGATCCCGCCCCCGAACGATCAGGCCCGGGTTCGGACGACCGGTCCGGCACGCCCCTGCTTACCATTGCGATACCGGAACGTATAGCCGAAAGTTCCGTTGCGTTCCCATAACGTATCCGGCTACCGTCCCGGCATGACCAGACACGATGACGAGCACGGCGCATCACCGATCCTCCGCCTGCCGCCGGCGGAGATCGCCCTGATCGCCTGGCGCGCCCGCCGCTCGATCGCGCTCGCCGCCGCCGTGCCGCCGGTGCTCGCGCTCGCCGCGGCGCTCGTGCTGCCGCCGCGCTACGAAGCGACCGCCGCGGTGCTGCTCAAGACCGGTCGCGAATACATGCCGCGCGAGGAAGGTCCGGTGAACGGGCAGTCGGCGCCGCAGACCACCAAGCAGGAAGATCTCGACAGCGAGATCGAGATCATGGGAAGCCGCGCGGTCGCCGAGGACGCGATCGGCCGGATCGGGCTCGCGACGATGTATCCGGCGATCGCCGCCTCGCCGCCGACCGACGAGACGCCGCTCGACGCGGCGGTGGAGACGTTCGGCCGCCGGCTTCGCATCACGCCCGTGAAGATCAGCGACGTGATCGACGTCAGCCTCCGCGCGCGCACGCCCGCGCTGGCCACGCGCGCGCTCGAGGCCTTCCTCGCCGCCTACGACCAGCGCCATCTCGCGGTGTTCGGCGGCGGCGATCTCGGCCGCGCCTACGAGACCGTCATCGGCCGCGACGAGGCCGAGCTCGAGCGGCTCGAGGCCGTGCGCGCCGCGATCAAGCTCGGCAACGGGCTCTACGACGTCCCGCAGCAGCAGCAATCGCTGATCGGCGAGCGCGCCGACGCGACCGAGGCGCTCGACCGCGACACCGCGCGCGCGGCGACGCTCGCGACCCGGATCGCCACGCTCCGCGCCGCCGGCGCCGCCACCGCGCCGCTCGCGGTCTCGACCGAGACCGATCGCGGCGATGGCGGCGGGGCGGCCGACAGCGCGCTCGTCGATCTCGAGCGCAGCCGGAGCGAGCTCCTCGCCCGCTACGCGCCCGACCATCCGCTGGTGCGCGCCGTCGACGGCCAGATCGCCGATCTCGAGGCGCGCGCCCCCGCGCTCGCGCGCGCCTTCGTCCACGTCCACCACGAACCGTCGCCGCTGCTGCTGCAGGTGCAGGGCGAGCTCGTCGTCGACGAGGCCGAACTCGCGCCGCTCGCCGGCCAGAACGACCGCACCCGGCGCGACATCGCGGGCTTCGATGCCGAGCTCGCCCGCATCGAACGCGCCGACACCCATCTCCGCACCGTCGGCGACCGCATCGACAGCATCACCGAAAACCTCAAGATCACCCGCGCCGCGCTCGAAAAGGCGCGCACGCTCGACGCGCTCGACCACGCCCGGGCGCAGTCGGTCAGCGTCGTGCAGGCGCCGGTCGCCTCCCACCGCAAGGTGTTCCCGAGCGGGCTGCTGTTCGCGGCGGTCGGCATCGTGCTCGGCCTGGCCGCCGCGGTCGTCGCACTCGGGATCGCCGTCACGGTCGCCGAGGGCTACCTCACCGCGGACGCGCTCGAGCGGGCGCTGGGCGCGCGCGTGCTGGCCACCATCGGCCCCGCCGGAGCCGTGCCGGGCCTGTTCTGATGCGCCTCGTCCGCGACGGTGGCGTCTACGTCGCGGCGAAATTCCTGCCCGGCGCGCTCGGCGTCGCGACCACGTCGGCGCTCACCCATCTGCTGTCGCCGGCGGAATACGGGCGCTACGGCGCCGCCCTGCTGCTGACGGGGATCGGTGCGACGATCCTGTTCGACTGGATCGGCCTCGCCTTCATGCGCCTGCACGAGGCGCGCGCCGACGATCCGCGCACGATCCCGACCTTCGCCGCGATCGCCGCCGCGATGCTCGCGCTTTCGGCGATCCCCGCCGCCGCGGCGCTGTGCCTGCTGCCTCGCGCCGACCGCGCGCTCGCCGCGGCCGGCGTGCTGATGCTCTGGTGCTACGGCGCCTTCGAGCTGCTCGCCCGCGTCGAGCTCGCCCGCTTCCGGCCGCGGCGCTACCTCCTGATGAACACCGGCCGCGCCGTGCTGGTCGCCGCCGGCACGATCGCCGCCGCGTCGCGCGCGGGCCACGCGCCGGCCGTGGCGCTCGCGACCGCCGCGGGTCTCGCGCTCGCCCTCGCCCTGGGCCCGGTCGGCGCGATCCGGCTGCGGGCCGGGATCGATCCCGCGCTCGCCCGGACCGCGCTCCGCTTCGGCGCGCCCTACGCGCTCAGCATGACGCTGCTCGCGCTGTCGACCACGTTCTGGCGCGCGATCGTCGGCGCCGACGGCGGCGCCGCCGCGCTCGGCACCGTCACCGCGGCGGCGGCGCTGGCGCAGAACACGCTGCTGCTGCTCGGGGCGGCGATCGGCTCGGCCACCTACCCGCTCGCCGTCCGCCGGCTCGAACGCGGCGACGCCGCCGCGTTCCGCCGGCAGCTCGAACACAACTGGACGATCCTGTTCGGCGCCCTCGCCCCGGCGGCGGCCGGCCTCGCGCTGCTCGCGCCCGATCTCGCGCGCGTCCTGGTCGGGCCCGAGTTCCGCGCCGGCGTGGCACCGCTGCTGCCGGTGCTGGCGCTCGCGTCGCTGCTCGGCGGGCTCCGGTCGTTCCATCTCGATCACGCCTTCCAGCTCGGCCGGAAGCCCGGCCTGCAGGTCGAGATCGCCGCGGTCGCGTCGGCGCTCGGCCTCGGCCTCACGGTCGCCCTCGTGCCCCGATACGGCGCGATGGGGGCGGCGGCCGCGACCGTCGCGTCGATGGCCGTCGCCTTCGCCCACGCCGCCTGCCGCGGCCGCCGCGCGGTCCGGATGCCGATCGGGCGCGGTTCGACGCTGCACATCGCGGCCGCGACCGCGCTGATGGCAGTCGTGGTCCGCCTCGTGCCCGGCGGCCACGAGGCGGCCGGCCTCGCGCTCCGGATCGCCGCCGGCGGCCTCGCCTACGGGCTCGCGATCGCGCCGCTGCTGCCGCGTGAGCGCCGCGCGGCGCGTCGGCAGCCGATATCGCTCGCGGGCGGCGGCGGCCCGGTCCTGGTCCCCGCCACCTCGGAAGCCCGCGACTGAGCCGACGCCCCGACACGCCGCACCCGGCGCCACCGCACCGGGCGCCCGCCGGTCAGGGCTCCGCCGGTCGGGGCTCCGCCGTTCGGGGCTCCGCCGGTTGGGGCTCCGCCGGCCGGTCGCGCCGCCAAAGCGGGATCCCGACCGCGTCGAGCGTGACGACCCCGGCGGCGGCGAAGCCATGCTTCGCCGCGATGCGGGCGGACGCGCCGTTCTCGCGCGCGATGAGGCACACCGCCTCCCGGTGCGCGGTCTCGCGGTCGAGCCACCGCAGCGCCGCGCCGACCGCCTCGCTCGCCCGACCGCCGCCCTGCGCCCAGGATGCGAGCACCCAGCCCGCCTCCGGCAGGCCGGCGATCGATGGCTCGGTCTCGCGCCGGAAATCGGCGAAGCCGACGTCCCCGACGTATCGACCGGTGTCCCTGTCGCGGACGCACCAGTAGCCGAAACCGAGGACCGACCACAGGCCACGGTAGCGGAGCATCCGGAACCAGCTCTCCTTCGGCGTCGACGGCACGCCGGTGACGTGGCGGACCACCGCCGGATCCGCCCACATCGCGGCGATGTCGGCGAAGTCCTCCTCACGGTGCGCCCGCAGCCTCAGTCTCGGCGTTTCGATGCGCGGACACATGCGGCCCCCGTTCGCGATGTCGCCCGAGGCTGAAGCCGTTCGGCCCGCGTGTCACGCGGTCCGCCGCACCGACGGGCCGCCTCCGTCCGGCGACCCCGACCCCTCGTCTCAGGCGCGAACGGCTTCCCGGTCCCGGCCGATCAGCGCCGATTTCTCGGCGACCGACACGAACTCGCCGCCGCCACCCGGACGGCGCCGAGCCGGTCCGTGAACCGGCGGACGACCGGCACCAGCGACGTGCCGCCGGTCAGGAACACGCGATCGACCGCGCCCGCGTCACCTCATCCCGGGACCAAACACCTAGGCGCCGCGCAGGCGCGCGTCGCCGAGCGCGTCGTCGCCGCGATCGCCGACGACGCGCACCGGTCTGCCGGCCGTGAGCGTCGCCGTGCCCGGCGCCGGCGGCACGCGTCGGAGGATCAGCGCCAGCAGCGCGTCGAGCGTGAACGCGCGTCCGAACACGCGCGTCTCGCGGAAGCTCGCCTGCGCGAGATCGCTCTTCAGCGACAGCATCAGCCGCGTGTCGAGCGGATCGTCGAGATGAAGGTCGATCGCGTCCGGACCGACCGCGTGCGCGAGCGACCGGCGCGGATCGTCGCCGGGGGCGAAACAAAGCAGCGAGCGCACCACGTCGATCTCGCGCGCGCCGAAACGACGGCGCGTCGTCGCGACCGTGCCATCGGCCCGAAGCCGCGCGACCACGGTGTTCGTGGTGCCGACACCCACCCCGATCATCGACGGCTCCGCGCTGGGGAGGCCGCGCGCGCGGCGTGCCCGCCGATCCGAACGCGCCGACCAGGGTGCGGCTTGCCGCCCTACTTGACGAAGCTCGTCGCCGTGCCGGCGGCGTTGTTCACCTGGTAGGTGATGTCGCCGCTGGTCTCGAGCGGCAGCGATTCCCGGAGATACTGGTCGACCCAGGTGTCGAGCGAGGCGATGTCGGATTTCGGCACCAGCACGGTGTCCGACGGCCGCACCAGCACGTTCTGCGCGAGGTCGGTGCCGTTCTCGATCTTCGCGACATCGACCGAGAACACGATCGGGCGGCCGTCGACGCCGTTCCGGACCAGGATCACCTCGTGCCGGCGCGCGGTCGGCAGCAGCCAGCCCGCCGCCGCCAGCACCTGCGTCACCCGGCGCGGACCGCCTGGCAGGTCGAGGAAACCGGGACGCGCGACCTCGCCGCCGACGAAGATCTGCTGCGCCGCGGCACTTCTCAGCAGCACGCTGAACTGCGGGTCGCGGAGCCGCCCGTCGCGCGCGTAGAGCGGCGCGAGCGCGGCCGTGAGTTCGCCCGCGGTCAGGCCGGCCGCCTGCACCGGTGCGGCGATCCCAGGCACCGTGACGCGTCCGTCCGGCGCCACCGCGACGATCGCCGAGTAGTCTGTGTCGACCAGGTGGTGCACCTCGATCTGGTCGCCTGGGGTGAGCCGGTAGCCGTCGCGCTCGGCCGCGCGCTGGTCGGCGGCGACGATGTCGGGCGGCGTCGGCGCGACGAGGATCGGGCCGCAGCCGGCGAGTGCCGCCAGCAGCCCGACCGCCGCGGCACGCCCCGCGCGGCCCCCGCGCGACACCGCCCCCGCGCGACACGCCCCCGCGCGCGCCGTCACCGGACGACTTGTCCCCCGGCGCGCGGCCGACGCGCGACAGGCCCTCCAGCGCGCGGCCGACGCGCGTCAGATCCGTCATCGCGCGAACTCCCCGCGCGCGGCCGCCGGTCGCGACGCGCGATCGGCGGCCGCATCGCGCAGCGCGCGCGCGGCAAAGCGCGGCAGGTCCGACGCGTAGCGCCCGAACCGCGCCGGGTTCTGGCGGCTGAGCTGCAGCCATTCGAGACCGATCGCGCGGGTGAGCGGCGACGCCCGCACGAGCTCGCCCGACCAGTGCCGGAACAGGCCGCCGACGCCGAGGCAGAGCCGCGCCTCGAGCGCGGCGCGGTTCCGATCCATCCATTCCTCCTGCAGCGGGTTTCCCATGCCGACCAGCACGAGCGCGGCGCCCGACGCGTTGATCCGCCGCACCAGCGCCGCTTCCTCGGCCGGCGCGACATAGCCGTGGTGCCGTCCCGCGACGACGGCGCCCGGCCAGCGCCGCGCCAGATGGGCGGCGGCGGCGCGGTTGGTCGCCTCCGTGCCGCCGAACAGGAAGCAGCGCGGCCGCGCCGGCTCGAGCCGCGCCAGCAGCGCCGGCACGAGATCGGTGCCGACCAGGTTCGCGGCCAGCCGCGTGCCGCGCAGCAGCACCGCGAGCCGCACGCCGATCCCGTCCGCGAGCCGCCAGTCGGCGCGCCGCAGCGCCGCGTGGAAACCCGCATCCTCGCTCGCCATCCGCGCGGCATGCGCGTTGACGAACACCGCCGTGCGGCACGGCGCGTGCAGCGCGTCGAGCGACGCGGCGAGCGCGTCGACCGCGTGCGCCATCGAGAGATCGTCGAGCGGCAACCCGAACAAAGACGCCATGATCAAGAACCATCCCGCGTTGCGGCCGGATCCCGCGCGCGCACCCTTGCGCGAACGGATCGACACGGTAACGTCCGCGTATGTTGCACATCCGTATCGTTCTGCTCAAGTCCGTCTCGTCGCGCGCCTTGCTGGTCGCGTGCGCCGCCTGCCTCGGCGCGACCGCCGCGCCGGCGCGTCCGCTCGCGACGCTGCGCGCCGAGGGCTACGAGCTCCGCCGCACCCTGCCGCTCCGCGGCGACTATCTCGGCTGCCGGCGGCACCAATCATTGGCGCTCGCCGGCGGCGGCCTGTTCTGGTGCGAGACCGACAGCTGGCGCTACGTCGCGCGGCCGTCGCTGCGGCTGCTCGACAACCCGCTCACCGGCGACCGCGTGCTGCTGATCGGCGGCGACGAGGAGCTGGTCGGCACGCTCGAGCACGTGCCGGGCCTGCCGCCGCGCCTGCGGGTCGCGACCGGCGACACCGCACCGGTGCCGAAGCCCGATTTCCCGCCCTTCGTCGAGAGTGGCGCGCTGCTCGCCGACCAGCCGATCCTGCCGACGATGCCGTCGATCCCGGCGCTCGACCGCGCCGAGCCGCCGATCGCGCCCTGGCACGACGACGGCCAGCCGCGGCGCGATACGGGCGGACGCCGCGCCCCGGAGGCGATCGAGGGGCGCTGACCCGCGCCGGACCGGCGTCTCGGCACGGCGGGTCGCGGACGCGATCGCCTCGCGCGCGACCGGACCGGTGCCGACGCCGCCCCGGGCTCGGGACGAGGGTCAAGCGGCGGGCGCGACGACGGTCGAGACGTTGGGCGGGACGATGGGCGGGACGAGGGCGACGGGCGCGAGCGGGGCGCGCCGCGCGGCGCGCCGCACTCAGTCCCGGCCCACCGCGGCGAGGCAGTCCCGCGCGCCGGCCGCGCCGAGCACGGCCGCGAGATGCGTTCGGAACCCGTCGGGGAGCGCCGGCGCCGCCAGCAGGGCGGCGACCGCGCCGGCGCGGTCCGCGCGGTGCAGCGTCGCGACCAGCTGCGCGAAGCCCCGCCCCGCCCGGTGCCAGTCGGTCAGATGCGTCGCCATCGCGATCAGCGCCGCGTCGTCGAGATGCCGCCACAGGTTGAACACGCCGTGAAAGCCGAAGGTCGGGCCGTGCGGCAGGATCCCCTCGTAGCTGAACCGGTCGGCGACCGCGCGCGGCGCGAAGCGGATGCCGTGATCGCGCTCCAGCAGCGGCCGGAACGCGCGGCCGATCAGCGTGTCCTCGGCGATCTCCGGCCGCGCGTCGAAGCGCCGGTCGGTCGCGAGCGCGTCCAGCAGCCGGCGCGACCGGAGCGAGAAGCCGCCATTGCCGATCGCGACCGCGTCGGGCACGCCGGGCCAGCGCGCGCCGATATAGTCCCACGCGAGGAAGTCCGGATCCCACGCCTCGGGCGCGACCGCGAAACCGTCCCACTGCACCACCAGCGCGTGCGAGGTGGCGACGCGCGCGGCGAGCCCGCCCAGCATGAAGCGGCCGTATCGCTCGATCCCGTGCAGCGGCTCGATCGCCGCGAGCCGGACGCCGGCGGCCGGCACCGGCCGGTCGGTGAACAGGACGGCGTCGCCGACGTCGAGACCGGACGCCGACCGCGCCAGCGCGCGCGCGGCGAGCACCGGCGCGATCGTGTCCGCCGCCACCAGCGTCACGGCGCGGAGATCCCGCCCGGACCGCGACCCCGGCGCCGCGCGCGGCACCGGGGCGACCGCCCCGACCGAAGCGGCCGGCACCCCCGCCGATGCGGGCGCCGCCCGGGCGGGTGCGGCCGCGACCGCGACCGGCGCGTGCCCCGCGCCGACCGAAGCGGGCGCCACCCCCGCCGATGCGGGCGCCGCCGTCGCCGGTGCGGGCGCGGCCTCTCCCGGCGCGTGCCCCACGCCGACCGAAGCGGGCGCCACCCCGACCGGCGCGGGCGCAGCCCCGGCCAGTGCCGGCGCGGTCGCGCGCGGCGCGGGCGCCGCCCCGGCGGGTGCGGGCACGGCTCCGGACGGCGGGTGCGCCGCCCTGGGTGGCGCGGCCGGCGCGGGCGCGCGCGCGACGCCGCCGAACAGCCGGCTCGCATCGTCGAACTGGTCGCGCACGCGGTCGAGCACCGCCCACGCCGCCTCCGCCCGCGCCGCCTGGCCCTCCCCCGCCCCGCCCTGGCCCGCCCCGCCCTCGCCCGCCCCGCCGGGGCCTGCCTCGCCGCGCGCCAGCACCGACAGCGCTTCCCAGGCGTGCCGGCACCAGACGGCGGCATAGGCCGAGCCGGCATCGGCCGGCGCCTCGCCGTCCGGCCGGCGCGGCCGCACCGGCCCGCCCGCGACCGGCCCGGCCGCGACCGACCCGGCCACGACCGACCCGGGCGGCACCGGCCAGGCGATGCCGGCGCGCCGCCCGGCCGCGGCGAGCGTCCCCCGCCAGTCCGCGACCAGCGCGTCGAACGCCACGATCGCCCGCGGCGCGCCGCGCGTCGCGCGCTCGGCCGCGAGCACGTGCCGCAGCCAAAGCAGCACCGAGAACGCCGGCGGGAACCCGTTCCGCGCCGCGAGCGAGCGCGCGACCGCGCCCGGATGGCGCACCGGCAGCAGCACGGCGCGCGCCCGGCCGCCCGCCGCGAGCGCCGCCTCGGCCGCCGGCAGCAGCAGCGCGAGGCGAGGGTCCTTCCAGACGAACAGCGACGCCGTCCCGAACTCGCGGTCGAGCAGCGCGCCGAACCGCGCCGGACCGATCTCCGGCGCGACCGCGACGTGCCGCCATTCCGCCCAGGCGCTGCCGCCATCGGCCAGCAGCGCGTCGCTCGCCGCGACCAGCGGCGCCGATTCGAAGAACCCGTCCGGGTTGTCCGGCCCCGGCGGCAGCGCCGTCGCCGGCGCCGTCGCGCCGCACAGCACCGTGGCGCGCGCGAGCAGCGAGGTGCCGCTCCTGTGCATGCCCGGGATCAGCACGCAGAGCGGCCGCCCGGGCGCGAGCCCGTCGGCCACCGCGGCCCCGGCCGACTCCCCCGCAGCCCCGGCCGCCGGCCGCCCCGCGGCCCCCGCGGCCCCCGCCTCAGGCACGGCCGAACATCCGCTCGAGATCGTGCCGGCTGAGCCGCACCACCGTCGGCCGCCCGTGCGGGCAGGTGGCGGCGCGCGGCTCGGCCTCGACGGCGCGCAGCAGCGCCGACATCTCGGCCTGGTCGAGCCGTCGGCCGGCGCGGATCGAGCCGTGGCAGGCGAGACGCGCGAACACCGCGTCGAGGCGCGACGCGAGCACGCTCGCGGTGCCGGCATGGGCGAGCTCGTCGGCGATGTCGCGCACCAGCGCCGCCGGGTCCGGCGCACCGAGTGCGGCCGGCAGCGCGCGCACCAGCACCGCGCCCGGACCGAACGGCTCGAGCGCGATCCCGGCCGCGGCGAGCGCCGCCGCCTCGTCGAGCAGCGGCGCGAGGCGTCCGGGCGGCAGCTCGACCACCGCCGGCAGCAGCAGCGCCTGCGCCCGCACGCCGCCCGCCTCGTGCTCGGCGCGCAGCCGCTCATGGGTCAGCCGCTCGTGCGCCGCGTGCTGGTCGACCAGCACCAGGTCGCCGTCGGCGGCGACCGCGATCACGTAGGTGTCGAGCACCTGCGCGACCGGCGCCCCGAGCGTGTGCGACGCGTGCGCCGCCGCGCCGGGAGCAGGCGGGGGCGCGAGCATCCGCGCCGACGGCGCGTCGCCGAGCGCCAGCACCCCCTCGAACGGCGCCGCCCGCTCGGCGAAGCCGCGCGTCACGCCGCCGGGTCCGCCGCCCGGCGTCACGCCGCCTCCCCCGGGGACGAGCGGCACCGCGCCGGGCCGTCCGACCGGCACGAGGCGGAGCGGCGGCCGCCGCGCGCCGCCGATCGCGCCCATCCCCGCCCCCATCCCCGGCCGCATCCCCGTCCCGTGCGTGCCGAGCGCCCGCCCGAGCCCGCCGATCACCAGCGCCCGCACCGCGTCGGCGTCGCGGAAGCGGAGCTGGGTCTTCGCCGGATGGACGTTGACGTCGAGCCCGTCGGCCGGGATCTCGAGCGAGAGCGCGCAGACCGCGTGCCGGCCGCGCTCGGTCAGCGGCAGATAGGCGACCCGGATCGCCGTCCGCAGCACCGGGTCGGTCACCGGCCGCCCGTTCACGACCGTGAACTGGCCGGAATTGGTCGGCCGCGTCACCGCGGGCGCCAGCGCGTAGCCCGACAGCCCGAGCCCGTCCCGCCCGTGCGCGACCGCGACGAGGTCGCCCGCGCCGTCCGGACCGAGCACCGCGCGCACCCGCTCGAGCAGCGTGCCGGGCGGCCAGTCGAACCCTTGGCGGCCGTCGAGATCGAACCGGAACCCCACCGCGGGCGCGGCGAGCGCGAGCCGGCGCAGCGCGGCCGCCGCGTGCTCGGCCTCGATCCGGGCGGATTTGAGGAACTTGCGACGCGCCGGTGTCGCGAAGAACAGATCCTCCACCACCACGGTGGTGCCGGCGGGCGAGGCGACGGGCACCGGTCCCGCGACCGCGCCGCCCTCGACCGCGATCCGCCAGGCGCCGCCGTCGCCGGCGCGGCGGGTGGTGATCGAGAGCCGCGCCGCCGCCCCGATCGAGGGCAGCGCCTCGCCGCGGAACCCGAGCGTCGCGATCCGCGCGAGATCGCGGCCGGGCAGTTTCGACGTGCAATGGCGCTGCACCGCGAGCGCGAGGTCGTCGGCGCCCATGCCGGCGCCGTCGTCGGCCACCACGATCCGATCGATGCCGCCGCCCGCGAGCGACACGCTGATCCGGCCGGCGCCGGCGTCGAGCGCGTTCTCGACGAGTTCCTTGACCACCGCGGCCGGCCGCTCGATCACCTCGCCGGCGGCGATCTGGTCGACCAGCAGGTCGGGCAGCCGGGTCACGCGCGACGCGGCGGTCATCGCCCTCTCACCCCGCACCGAAGCCCGGGGGCCGCCGCGCCCGGCTCGTGGGGCGGGCGTCGCGCGCCCCGCGTGCCCCGGCAGGGGCACCGGCGACGCGGCCCGCCCGGCCGCGCCGGCGACACGACACCCGGCCCGCGCGCGGCCCGCCTAGTTCGATGCCGTCTCGGTCGCCGGCGTCGGTCCGGCGAGCGGCGACTGGCCGTTCGCCGCGTCCTGCCGGAGGCGGCGCCCTTCCTCGGCGGGGTTGACGACGATGTTCGACGGCCGGCTCTGCCAGAACATCAGATCGCCGGTGATGCCGCCGCTGCCGCCTCGGATCTCGCCCGCGCGGGTCGGCAGCGCCGCGCGCGCCGACACTTCGGCGAGCAGCGCCGACTGCCCGGCGCTCGACGCCCCGTAGGCGCCGCGCAGCGCCACGTCCGGCGCCAGCGCCTCCTCGGCGCCGAGCTGCGGCGCCTGGTCCTGCGGCCGCGCCGTGCCCGGCGCCGGCGGCGGCAGCGCCTCGTTCGGCGGCATCGCGAGCGGCGCCTGCGTCGTCACCGTGAACTCGTCCGGCGAGTTCCGCACGAAGCCGAAGGCGCGCGCCACATCGTCGCCGCACCCCGCGAGCGGCAGCGCGCCGGCGAGCAACAGCGCGGCCGCGACGCCTCGCGCGGCCGCACCCGCCCGCCCGGGCCGGAACGACATCCGCACCCTGCCCGACCCCGATCCGATCCGATCCATCCTGCCCACCCAACTCCTGCGCGCCCCACGCCCGCACGACTGACCCGCTGCGCGCGCCCAGCTCTAAACGCCCAGGCCCTTGAACGCCCATGCCCGTGAACGCCCAGGCCCGTGCACGGCGTCCGGCACGCGCCGCCGGCCGCCGCGCGCGCCCCTTATCGGCGCGCGGGCCGCAATCCGTCGAGCAGCAGGGCGGCGACGCCGCACACGATGCACGCGTCCGCCAAGTTGAAGACATACCACGAGTAACCCAGCGCATGGGCGCGGATGAAGTCGACCACCAGCCCGTAGCGCATCCGGTCGGTGATGTTGCCGACCGCGCCGCCGACGATCATGCCGAGCGGGACCGCCACCGCGCGCCGGTCGGTCCGGTGCATCCAGCCCACCAGCAGCAGCGTGATCGCGAGCGCCAGCAGGCCGAGCAGCAGATGCCCCTGACCGGGACCCGCCTGCAGCAGCCCGAACGTGACGCCGCCGTTCCAGACCATGGTGAAGTCGAGATGCGGCGCGACCGGCACGTCGCCGCGCGCCGGCAGGTCGAGCCGGTGCAGCACCCACCATTTCGAGAACTGGTCGGACAGCAGCACCACCAGCGCCACCGCGAGCCCGAGCGGCGCGAGCGAAACCGCGGGGCGGCGGCGCCGCCGCGACCCCAGCCGCGCGTCAGCCTGAAACGACATCGACGCAGCGACGGCAGAGCGCGGGATGGGCGTGGTCCTGTCCGACCTCCGGCAGCACGCGCCAGCAGCGGGCGCATTTCGCACCGGGCGCCAGCCCGACCGTCGGACCAGGATGCGGGCCGGTGCCGCCCTCGGGCCCGCCCGCGACGCCGGCTCCGCTCGCGACGCCCACTCCGCCCGCGACGCCCGCGCCGCCGAACAGCGGCGCGACCCCCGGCATCACCGCGACCGTCGCCTCGCTCACGATCGCGAGCTCCGCCCAGTCGACGCCGCCGAATTCCCCGGCCTCGCTCGAGGCGAGCGGCAGCGTGATCGCGGCCGCGAGCGACGAGCCGAACAAGCCGTCCCGCCGTCCCGCCTCGAGCGCGGTGGTCAGCACGCGGCGGACCGCGCGGATCCGCTCCCAACGCTCGGCGAGCGCCGGATCGCGCCACGCCGCCGGGATCGCCGGGAAGCACGACCGGTGCACGCTGCTCCCGGTGCCGTGACGCGCCCACCAGGCGTCCTCGGCGGTGAACGGCAGGATCGGCGCGAGCCAGGCGACGAGGCAGCGGCAGACCGCGTCGAGCACCGTCCGCGTCGCCCGCCGGCGCGCGCTCGCGGCCGCGTCGCAGTAGAGCGCGTCCTTGCGGACGTCGAAGTAGAACGACGAGAGCTCGTTCGCGCAGAACCCGTGCAGGCTCGGCACCACGCCGACCCAGTCATGCGTCTCGACCGCACGCGCGACCAGCGCCCCCTGTTCGGCGAGCCGGTGCAGCACGAAGCGCTCGAGCTCCGGCAGCGCCTCGTGGGGCAACGCCTCCTCGTCCCGCCAGCCGTCGAGCGCGCCGAGCAGCCAGCGCAGCGTGTTGCGGATGCGGCGGTAGAGCTCGGCCTGCTGCTTGACGATCTCGGGCCCGATCCGGACGTCCTCGCGGAGATCGCCGCCGAGCGCCCAGAGCCGGATGATGTCGGCACCGTACTGCTCGGTCACCTGCTGCGGCGCGACCCCGTTGCCGAGCGACTTGCTCATCTTGCGGCCCTGCTCGTCGAGCACGAAGCCGTCGCTCACGATCGTCCGGTACGGCGCCGCGCCGCGCGTGCCGACCGCCTCGAGCAGGTTCGACTGGAACCAGCCGCGATGCTGGTCGGAGCCTTCGAGATAAACGTCGGCCGGCCAGCCGAGGCCGCGCGCCTCCAGCACGAAGGCGTGCGTGCAGCCGCTCTCGAACCAGACGTCGACGACGTCGCGCACCACCTCGTAGGCGTCCGGATCGCGATCGGGTCCGAGGAAGCGCGCCGGCGGCGAGGTGTACCAGGCATCCGCGCCCTCGTCGCGGAAGGCGTCGACGATCCGCCGCATCACCGCCGCGTCCCGCAGCACCGTCCCGGTCGCGCGCTCGACGAAGACGGCGATCGGCACCCCCCAGCTCCGTTGCCGCGAGATGCACCAGTCGGGCCGGTTCGCGACCATCGTTTCGAGCCGGTGCCGGCTCGAGGGCGGCACGAAGCGCACCCCTTCGAGGGCGGCGAGCGCGCGCGCCCGCAGCGCCGTGTCGCCGTCCATCCGGATGAACCATTGCGGCGTCGCGCGATAGATCAGCGGCGCCCGCGAGCGCCAGGAATGCGGGTAGGAATGGGTGATCACCCGCTTGCCGAGCAGGCCGCCCGCCTCGGTCAGCGCCGCGCAGATCGGTTCCGCGACCTTGTAGACGTGAAACCCCGCCCAGCGCGGCACCGAGGCGGCGTAGCGCCCGTCGGCGTCGACCAGCTCCGGCACCTCGATCCCGTTGGCGACCCCGAGCGCGAAATCCTCCTCGCCGTGGCTCGGCGCGATATGGACGAAACCGGTGCCCTGGTCGGTGGTGACGAAATCGCCGTCGAGCAGCGGCACGTCGTGCTCGTAGCCGCCGCCGCGGAGCGGGTGCGCCGCCACGTGGCCGGCGAGTGCCGCGCCCGGGATCTCCTGCTCGACCGTCCAGCCGGCGATGCCGGTCTCGTCGGCGAACCGCCGCACGAGGTCGCGCGCCACCAGCAGCCGGTCGCCGTCCCGCACCAGCGCGCCGTCGCCGGTCCGCTCCACCCGCAGCAGCGCGTAGTCGTGCGCGCCGTTGTAGGCGATCGCCCGGTTGGCCGGGATGGTCCACGGCGTCGTGGTCCAGATCGCGACCGCGGCACCGGTCGCCGCCAGCGGCCCCGCGACCAGCGGGAAGCGCACGTGGATCGCGGTCGACTGGTGGTCGTGATACTCGATCTCGGCTTCCGCGAGCGCCGTCTTCTCGACCGGGCTCCACATCACCGGCCTCAGCCCGCGATACAGCATGCCGTTCAGCAGGAAGCGCCCGATCTCGGCGGCGATCGCCGCCTCGGACGCGAAATCCATCGTCGCGTAGCGGTCGTCCCACTCGCCGTCGATGCCGAGGCGGCGGAACTCGCGGTCCTGCACGGCGAGCCAGTGCGCCGCGTAGTCGCGGCAGGCGGCGCGGAATTCGGCGACCGGCACCGCGTCCTTGTCGCGCCCCGAGGCGCGCCAGTCCTCCTCGACCTTCCACTCGATCGGCAGCCCGTGGCAGTCCCAGCCCGGCACGTAGCGCACGCCGCGCCCGGCCATGCGCTGGGCGCGGTTGATCACGTCCTTGTGGATCTTGTTGAGCGCGTGGCCGATATGGAGGTGCCCGTTCGCGTAGGGCGGCCCGTCGTGCAGCACGAACGGCACCCGCCCCTCGGCGTCGGCCCGCATCGCCGCCGACAGGCCGGTCTCCGCCCAGTGCGCCAGGATCGCCGGCTCGCGCTTCGGCAGGTCCCCCCGCATCGGAAAACCGGTGCGCGGCAGGAACACGGTGTCGCGATAGTCGCGCGCGGTCGCGCCCGCGTCGGCGGTGGTCTCGGTGTCGGCCATGCCACCCATATGCGAAGCCGCTCCGGCCCTGGTCAAGGAACAGCCGATCGAGCGACGTCCCCCCGATCGGGGGACGTCCGGAACCGAGCGAATGGCGGCGCCGGGCGAGCGGGCTCAGCCCCGCGCCGTCCCGAGCGAGGCGCGCGCGGCGTCGGCGTCGCGCGCGATCTGCGCCTGCAGCGCGTCGAGGCCGTCGAACTTCCGCTCCGCCCGCAGAAAGGCGACGAACGCGACCGCGAGCTCGACCCCGTAGAGGTCGCCCGCCCAGTCGAGCAGGTGCACCTCCAGCCGGCTGTCGACCCCGTCGACGGTCGGCCGCCGCCCGACGTTGGCGACGCCGTCCACCGACCCGCCGTCCGGCAGACGCACCCGCACGGCATACACCCCGCGGGCCGGCTCGAGATGGCGGCCGAAGGCGATGTTCGCGGTCGGAAACCCGATCGTGCGGCCGCGCCGGTCGCCGTTCTGCACCACGCCGCGCACCGACCAGTGCCGGCCGAGTTCGCGCGCCGCCCGCTCCGGATAGCCGTCGAGCAGCAGCCGGCGGATCCGCGTCGACGAGTAGGGGCCTGCCGCGTCGGCGAGCGGCGGCACCACCGACAGCCCGATGCCGTGCTGGCCGGCGAGCGTTTCGAGCAGCGCCACGTCGCCGCCGCGGCGGTGTCCGAACGCGAAATCCGGCCCGCAGGCGAGATGCACGGCGCCGAGACGCCCGGCGATCACGCCGTCCACGAACGCGCGCGCGCCGAGCGAGGCGAAATCGTCGTCGAACCGCATCGCGTGGATCTGCGTGACCCCCAGGGCCGCCAGCGCTGCGGCGCGCTCGGCCTCCAGCGTCAGCCGGAACGGCGGGTCGTCGGGACGGAACAGCTCGCGCGGATGCGGCTCGAAGGTCAGCACGCCGAGCGGCGCGTCCGGCCGCGCCGCGTGCGCCGCATGGATCAGATGCGCGTGGCCGAGATGGACGCCGTCGAAATTGCCGAGCGCGAGCGTCGCCCCCCGGCGGTCCCCCTGCGCCTCCTCGCTCACGGCAGCGCCACCGCGTCGAGCGTGATCGCGTCGAGCGTAACCGCGACCGCGTGGCCGCCCGACGCCACCGTGCCGTCCTCGGGCCGCACGAGCTGCACCGTCGCCATCCCCGCCGCCCGCGCCGCGTCGAGCTCGGCCGCGACGTCGGACGCGAACAGCACCGTCGCCGCGTCGGCGCCGAGCGCGGCCGCGATCGCCCGATAGCTCGCCGCCTCGCGCTTGCCGCCCACCAGCGTGTCGAAGAACCCCTCGAACAGCCCCGCGAGATCGCCGTCGCCGCTGTGGCCGAAGATCAGCCGCTGCGCCGCGACCGAGCCCGACGAATAGACCGCGAGCCGGATCCCCCGCGCGTGCCAGCGCCGCAGCGCCGGCGCGACGTCCGGGTAAAGCTCGCCGCGGAGCTGCCCCGACGCGTAGCCGTCGGCCCAGATCATCCCCTGCAGCGTCTTGAGCGGCTCCTCCTTGGCGTCGCGGTCCATCCAGCCGAGCAGCGTCGCGCGCCGGTCCTCGCCCGGCACGCGGCCGAGCACGTCCCGCACCGCCGGCGCGTCGCCGTGCGCGGCGAGGAAGCCGTCGAGGCGCGCGCGCGCGAACGGGAACAATGTCTCGTGCACGAAGCGGATCGGCGCCACCGTGCCCTCGATGTCGAGCAGCACCGTCCCGGTCGCGCGCGCCTCAGCCACCCGAACCCCGTCCCGCCGGTCGCTCACCGCCACGCCCCCTCAGCGAGCCGCACCGCGAGCAGGAACTCGGCCGCCTCGAACTTCGCCAGCGCGTCCGCCATGTCGGAACCCCAGGCGGTCAGCCCGTGACCGCGGAGCGCGTAGCCCATCCGGCAGCCACCGAGCCGCGGCGCGATCGCGCGCACGAGCCGCGGCACGTCCTGGTCGTTGTCGAACACCGGCAGCGCGACCGTCGCCTCGTGGGTGTCGACGCCGTCGAACGCCTTGGCCATCTCGTAGCCGGTGAACATCAGCGCCTCGCCGGCCTCGCGGGTCAGCACCGTCGCCGCGACCGAATGGCCGTGCAGCACCGCGCGCGCGTCCGCGAACGCCCCGTAGATCTGGCAGTGCAGCGCCGTCTCGGCCGACGGTCGATCGCCCGCCCGGCGCGGTCGCCCGGCGCCGTCCACCACGATCACGCCGTCGTCGCCGAGCGCGCCCTTGCGCCCGCCGCTCCTGGTGATCGCGATCGACCCGTCCGGCAGCCGCTCGCTCAGGTTTCCCGCGACGCTCATCACCACGCCGAGCCGGTCGAGCCGGCGTCCCGCCGCGATGATCCTGGTCCGCGCCGCCGCGAACGCCGCCTCGGCGTCAAGGGCGGACGGCGCGTCCTGCTCGCCCAACGCGCAACCGGCCGGGACGCGACTCAGCCGTGCGAAACGGTCTCGCGCGGCGGCACGGTGGCGTCGGCCCGGTTGACGTCGACGCGGCTGGCATCGACGCGGGTGGCGTCGACGCGGGTCTCGCCGCGCGCGGTCGGCGCCGCGATCGACCCCGCCGGACGGGTCTCGCCGGCTTCCATCGACTCGTCGTCGGCCATGTTCTTCTTGAACGACTTGATGCCCTTGGCGAAATCGCCCATGAGCGACGACATCTTGTTGCCGCCGCCGAACAAGATGAGCACGACGGCCAGCACGATCAGCCAGTGCCAGATGCTCAAGCCACCCATGGAACTCTCCTCCGGCCGTGCCGCCGTGTGACGCTTACTCCCACATGGCGCGGCCGGATGCACGTGGCAACCCGGGGCCGTGGGCGGTGGGACGGGGAAGGCCAGGGGCTCTGCCCCTGGACCCCGGCCGGGTCCCAACGCGCCAGCGCGTTGGGCGCCCCTAAAGGCTGAGCCTTTGCAATCCATCAGTTAAGGAAAACCCCGGGCCACTAATCGATGCCCGCGCGACCGGGGCCCGGGGTTTTCCTTAACTCAAAGGGATCCAAGGGCCTCGGGCCCTTGGCGTCCCTTTGCGCTTGCGCAAAGGGAACCCGGTCCAGGGCAGAGCCCTGGCCTTCCCGCTCACCCGTCCCGTGACCGCTGGCGGTCGAGCACGGCGTCCGCTTCGTCGCGGTCGAGTGCCAGCGCACGTCGGGCGACGTCGCCCGCGAAGCCGGCGCGGGCGAGCAGCCCGAGGGCGCGGTGGCGTGCCGAGCGGGCGGTCTCGTCGTCGGGCGCCTCGGCGGCGAAGGGCCCGATCCGGCGCCGGCGCGCGAGTGCCACCGCCGCCTCGAGTTCGGCGTCGTCGTCGCGCGATGCCGCCGCGGCCGCGAGGTCGGGCGCGACGCCCTTGGCCAGCAACTGGGCCTGGCTCGCGCGTGCCGAGCGGCCGCGACGGGCGTCGTGGCCGGCCCGTCGGGTCGCGAACCGCGCGTCGTCGACCGATCCGCGCGCCGCGAGATCGCGCACCAGCGGGCCGACGAGCGCGCGCGAGGCCGCGGCGGCGGCGGCGATCGCGTCGGCATCGGCGCCCTCGGCCGCGCCCGCCCGTCGCGCCCAGCGTGCGACGGCGCGCTCGAGCACGCGGGCGAGCCCCGCCTCGGTCGCCTCGAAGCGCGCGAGATGGGCGAGTGCCGCCTCCCGCAGCGCCGCCGCGCCGGGTGCCGGGCCGGGCGCCCGCGCCGGGCGGCCCGGGCGGGCGCCGTCGCGGTCGGCGGCGCGGCTCATCGCGCCGTCTTTGACACGCTCCCCCGCGGAACCCCATGTTGACCGTTTGGTGCGACCCTTCCCGGGCGCCGAAAGAGCCACGCCATGATCTCCCCCCTGATGCCGACCTACAACCGCGCGGACATCGCCTTCGAAAGCGGCGAGGGCGCCTGGCTGACGGCGTCGAACGGGCGACGATACCTCGATTTCGGCTCGGGCATCGCGACCTCCTCGCTCGGGCACGGCCACCCGCATCTCGTCCGCGCGATCGCCGACCAGGCGGCCCGCGTGATGCACGTCTCGAACCTGTATCGCGTGCCGGAAGCCGAGCGGCTGGCCGCCCGGCTGTGCGCCGCGTCGTTCGCCGACAGCGTCTTCTTCTGCAACTCGGGCGCCGAGGCGAACGAGGGCATGGTCAAGCTGATCCGCCGCGCGATGGCGAAATCCGGCCGCCCCGAGCGCACCCGGATCCTCTGCTTCGAGGGTGCCTTCCACGGCCGCACGCTCGCGATGATCGCGGCCACCGGCAACCCGAAATACCTCGACGGCTTCGGCGCGCCGGTGCCCGGGTTCGACCACGTGCCGTTCGGCAACATGAACGCGGTCCGCGCCGCCATCACGCCCGAGACCGCCGGCATCCTGGTCGAGCCCGTCCAGGGCGAGGGCGGCATCCGGCCGGCGCCGCCGCGCTTCCTGCAGGAGCTCCGCACGGTCGCCGATGAGTTCGGCCTGTATCTCGGCTTCGACGAGGTGCAGTGCGGCATCGGCCGCACCGGCACGCTGTTCGCGCACGAGCAATCCGGCATCGCGCCCGACGTGATGTCGTCGGCCAAGGGGATCGGCGGCGGCTTTCCGCTCGGCGCCTTTCTCGCCCGCGAGGAGCTCGCGCGCCATCTCACCCCCGGCTCGCACGGCACCACCTTCGGCGGCAGCCCGCTCGCGGCCGCCGCCGGCAACGCCGTGCTCGACGTCGTGCTCGAACCGGGCTTCCTCGAGACCGTGCGCGCCCGCGGCCGCCATCTCCGCGCCGGGCTCGACGGGCTGGTGGCCCGCCACCCGGACGTGTTCGAAAGCGTGCGCGGCGTCGGGCTGATGCTCGGCCTGCGCTGCGTGGGGCCGAACACCGACGCGCAGCACGCCTCCGTGGACGCCGGCCTGCTGACGGTCGCCGCGGGCGAGAACGTGCTGCGCCTGGTGCCGCCGCTGGTGGTGACCGAGGCCGATTGCGACGACGCGATCGCGATGCTGGACCGCGCCGCGGCGACGCTCGGCGTCGGCCATCTCGCCGCCGTGGGGTGACGCCGGTGCCGAAGCTTTCCCCGCTCGCCCGCGCCCCCGCGCCGGTCGCGGCGCCGCGGCATTTCCTCGACATCGCCGACCACGCGCCCGAAACGCTGCGCGGGGTGCTCGACGGCGCCCGCCGCTTCAAGGCGGCGCACCGCGCCGGCGAGGGCGGGCGCACCGCGGCGCTGCTCGCCGGCCGCACGCTCGGCCTGATCCTGGAGCGGCCGAGCACCCGCACGCGCGTCTCGTTCGAGGTCGCGATGCGGCGCCTCGGCGGCGACGTGGTGGTGCTGTCGCCGCGCGACATGCAGCTCGGCCGCGGCGAAACGCTCGCCGACACCGCCCGCGTGCTCGGCCGCTTCCTCGACGCGATCGTGCTCCGCACCGACACCACCGCCAAGCTCGCCGAGCTCGCCCGGCACGCCGGCGTGCCGGTGATCAACGGGCTCACTCCGTCCTCGCATCCCTGCCAGATCCTCGCCGACATCCTGACGGTCGAGGAGCATCGCGGACCGATCGCCGGGCGCGCCGTCGCCTGGATCGGCGACGGCAACAACGTCGCCCGCTCCTGGGTCGAGGCCGCGTCGCGGTTCCGCTTCGCGCTCCGCCTCGCGAGCCCCGCCCGCTACGCGGTGCCGGCCGAGGCGGTCGACCGCGCCCGCGCCGAGGGCGCCGACATCCTCACCACCGAGGATCCCGACGAGGCGGTGCGCGGCGCGGTCGCGGTGGTGACCGACGCCTGGGTCTCGATGGGCGACGACCCGGCCGACGACCGCCGCCGCACCGCGTTCGAACCCTTCCGGGTCGACGACAGGCTGATGGACGCGGCCGCGCCCGACGCCGTCTTCCTCCACTGCCTGCCCGCCCATCGCGGCGAGGAGGTCACCGACGCGGTGATCGACGGGCCGCGCTCGGTGGTGTTCGACGAGGCCGAGAACCGGCTCTACGCGCAGCAGGCGCTGCTCGCGTTCCTGCTCGACGGGTCGGCCGGCGGGTGAACGACCCCGACATCCGCCGGCCCTCGACCACCGAGGAAACGGCCGCGACGCCCGGCTGGGTGGAAAGCGAGCTCGACGAGATCCTGGCCGAGCTGCCCGCCCGCCCGGCGATCGCGCAACTCCGCACCAGCTATCTCGACTGTCTCGCGGCGAGCGGCGGCCCGCACGACGCCGAGGCCGCGCGCGACCGCTGCCGCCGCACGTTTCTCGGTGGCCTGGAACAGGACGGCATCGCCCCGCCCGCGCGCAGCCGGATCGAGGCGAAGCTGGAAGCGATGGAAGCCGAGATCTCGACCCGCACCTGACCGCGGCGACCGCGCCGCGGACCTGATCGTGGGCTCCGCCTCGCCCCGAAGCGGCGCTCCGCCCAGGTCGGGCGGGCGGCTTCGCGCGGTCCGGAAGACGGCGCTCCGCCCGGTCCTGCAGGCGGAAGCCCTGCCATCCCTGCGGGCGATGGCGCCGACGAGCCTCCCGAGGGCGGGCGCCGCCGGGCACGCGACGCGAGGCTCGGCGCGGTCCTGCCGGCGGCGGCTCCGCTCGAGCCCCAAGCGCAGTCTCCGACCGGCACCGAAGACCCGGCCGCGCCCGTCCTGAAAGCGGGCGCCGCGCCCAGATCCTGCCGGCTGCCGGCGGAAGTCCCACCCGGCCCCGAAGGCGGGCTCCGCCAGGCCCGAAAGGCGGAAACCCCGCGCAGATCCCGCAGTCGAAGCTCCACCCGCGGGAGGAACTGGCGCCTCCGCACGGGCGCCACCATCTTGGCCCGATGCCCGCGACCCCGGACTTCCTCGACCTGTCCCGCCCCGACGTGCCCGACCTCGTCGTCGCCCGCGGCGTCACCCCCT
Source organism: Acetobacteraceae bacterium (assembly GCA_965199345.1). Lineage (GTDB taxonomy): Bacteria > Pseudomonadota > Alphaproteobacteria > Acetobacterales > Acetobacteraceae > CAXTPV01. The sequence goes on along the minus strand of CBDARA010000002.1, from coordinate 413,404 downwards.
TCCACCTGCCCGGCCGGCCCGTCCGCGGGCGCCTGGTCCGCCTCGGCCCGCTCGCCGACGCGCTGCTCTCGCGCCACGCGAACCACGCGGCGGTGACCCGCCTGGCCGGCGAGGCGCTGGCACTCGCCGCAGGCCTCGCGTCGGCGCTCAAGTTCCGCGGCTCGTTCTCGCTCCAGGCCAAGGGCGACGGCCCGGTCCGCATGCTGCTCGCCGACTGCACCGAGGCCGGCGCGCTCCGCGGCTACGCCCGCGCCGACGCCGGCGCGCTCGACACCGTGCTCGCCGCCGGCGCGCCGACCGCGCGCGCGCTGCTCGGCGGCGGCTACATGGCGTTCACCGTCGATCAGGGTCCCGACAGCGACCGCCACCAGGGCATCGTCGCCATCGAGGGCGAAACGCTGTCCGACATGGCGCTGCACTATTTCGACACCAGCGAACAGCTCGACTGCCGCGTCCGCCTCGCCTGCGCCCACACGCCCTCCGGCTGGCGCGCCGGCGCGCTCGTGCTGGAGCGGGTCGCGTCCGAGGGCGGCCTCGGCGACAGCCTGCTGCCCGACGATCCGACCGGCGCCTGGCTCACCGCGACCGCGCTCGCCGAAACGCTGACCGACGCCGAGCTGCTCGACGACGCGCTCGCCCCCGAGGACCTGCTGTTCCGGCTGTTCCACACCGAAGGCGTCGCCGCCGACCGGCCCCGGGCGCTCGCCTACGGCTGCCGCTGCTCGCGGGCGCGGCTCGCGTCCATCCTCGAAACCTTCCCCGAGGACGATCTCGACCACATGAACGTGGGCGGCGACATCATCATGACCTGCGAGTTCTGCAACTACGACTTCCGCTTCCCGCGCGACGACATCCGCGGCGCCGCCGGCGCGACCGCGCCCGGCGACGAGGCCCCCGGCAACAAGGCCCCGGGCGACGGGGCCCGGGGGGCGACCCCAGGGCGACGGGCCCAGGGGGACGGGGCCCAGGGCGGATCGCCGCCCGGCGCGCACTGACCGCCGCGCGGCCGCGCCGCCGCTCGGTTGACCACCCGGCGGCCGGGCGGCACCTTCGCCGCGCACCCACCCGACCCGAGGCCCCGACCATGCTGTCCATCCGTCGGTTGTGCGGCGTCTCCGCCCTGCTCGCCGCCCTGTCGCTCGCCGGTTGCGGCGACGACACGCCGCCGCCCTCGCCCGGCTCGTTCCCGCCGCTGCACTACGGGTTCCTGCCGCCGCTCCGGCTCAACGTCGCGAGCATCGACGTCGAGAACGACGCGCCGTCCAGCGCCCTCGCATCGCGTTCGCCGGTCGCGCCCGCCGACGCGCTCACGAACATGGCGCACGATCGCCTGGTCGCCGCCGGCCCGACCGGCACCGCGGTGTTCACCATCACCGACGCCTCGATCACCAACGGCGACGCCGGGCTTTCCGAGCACCTCGCGGTCCATCTCGACATCGTCGGCACGAACGGCGTCCGCGCCGGCTTCGCGGAAGCGCGCGTGACCCGGGCGGCCACCGGCGGCGACGATCTCGTCGGCCCCGCCTCGCTCTACGGCCTGACGCAGCAGGCGATGCAGGACATGAACGTCGAGTTCGAGTACCAGGTCCGGCACACCCTGGCCGACTGGCTGGTCACCCCGGGTGCCACGGTGGAAACGCCGGTCAGCCAGACGCCGCTCGGCCCCGACAGCGGCGCCGCCCCGCTGGCGCTCGCCCCGGGCGCCCCCGCGACCCCGCCCGAAACGGGCGCGCCGACGCCTCTCGCACCGCCCGGCGCCCCGTCGGCCTCGGTCGGCCCGAGCGGCGCCCCACTGTACCCGCCACCCGCGAGCTACGCCGCACCGCCCGCCGCCTACGCGGCGCCGCCCGCGTCCGCCGGCCCGAGCGGCGCCGCACTCTACCCGCCGCCGGTGAGCGACGCCCCGCCGCCCGCCGCCTACGCGGCACCGCCCGCGCCCGCCGGTCCGAGCGGCGCCGCGCTTTATCCGCCGCCGGCCTACACGCCCCCCGGCTACCCGCGGCCAGGCTACGATCCCGCGACCGGCACCGCGGTCGCGCCACCCCTCGGCGCACCGCCGACGCAGATGTCGCCGCCGCCCGGCTACCTCGCGCCGCCCGCCGCCGGCGGCTATTGAGCCGCACCGGGCGCGCGGGCCGAGAGAGAGAGGGCCGGGCTCTGCCCTGGACCCGCCAAGGGCCCGAGGCCCTTGGATCCCTTTGAGTTAAGGAAAACCCCGGGCCCTGGTCGCGCGGGCAGTCCTCGATAGCCCGGGGTTTTCCTTAACTGATGGATTGCAAAGGCTCCGCCTTTGCCGGGGTCCAGGGGCAGAGCCCCTGGCCTTCCCCTCCTACCCCGTCCCCCCGATCGCGTGCAGCACGTCGCCGGCGGTCAGCACCTGCGGCAGCACGGTGGCCTCGCCGTCCGGCGCGAAGTAGACCGCGAGCGGCACGCCTTCGCGTTCGAACCGGTGCAGGAACGACGAGATCGCCGGGTCGCGCCGCGTCCAGTCGCCGTGCATCAGCACGACGCCGCGCGACGCCATCGCCTGGTGCACGGCGTCGGGTCCGAACGCCACCCGTTCGTTGACGAGGCAGGTGAGGCACCAGGCGGCACCCATGTCGACCAGCACCGGCCGACCCGCCGCCCGCAGCGACGCGAGCCGGTCCGCGCTGTAGGGTTCGGCGCCCGCGAGCCCGGCGGGCAACGGCGCCGCGGTCCCGGCCGGCGCGAGCCGCACGAGCGGGACGATCGCCAGCGCACACACCAGCGCCAGCGCCGCGACCGGGGCGGCCGCGCGGCCGCCGCGGCCGAACGCCCAGGCCGCGAGCCCGAGCAGCAGCAGGGCGGCGCCCAGCGCCAGCACGCCCGAGGGTCCCGCTTCCACGCTCACCAGCCACAGCAGCCACAGCACCGCGGCGAACATCGGAAACGCCAGCACCTGCCGAAGCGTCTCCATCCAGGCGCCCGGACGCGGCAGCAGCCGGCCGAGGCCGGGGGCGAGGCCGAGCAGCAGCATCGGCAGCGCGAGCCCGAGGCCGAGGCACGCGAACACCAGCAGCGCGCCCGCGACCGGCCCGGCCAGCGCGCCGGCGAGTGCCGCGCCCATGAACGGCGCGGTGCAGGGCGTCGCCACCAGCACCGCGAGCACGCCCGCGAGCACGTCGCCGCCGGCGCCGCCGCGGGCGATGAACCGCCCCCCGGCGCCCGCCAGGCGCCCCGCGGTGATCTCGAACACGCCGAGCAGGTTGAACCCGACGGCGGCCAGCAGCAGCGCGGTCGCCGCGACCACCGGCGGCGACTGGAACTGGAACCCCCAGGCGACCGCGCTGCCCGCCGCGCGCAGCGCGAGCAGCGCGCCGCCGAGCGCCAGCAACCCGCCCACCGTGCCGGCGGCGTAGAGCAGGGCGCTCCGCTGCCGGGCGCCGCGCTCGCCGCCGTCGGCGGCGCGGGCGAGCGCCAGCGCCTTCAGCGCCAGCACCGGGAACACGCACGGCATCAGGTTCAGCAGCAGCCCGCCCGCGACCGCGAGTGAAGCGAGCAGCCACGGTGACGGCACCGCGGTCGCGGGCGCGGCGGCACCGGCCGCGACCCGTCGCGCCGCGATCGCGATGGCGGTCTCGTCGCCGTTGCGGTCGGTGAGCGACAGCACGCCGGTGACCGGCGCCGTCGCGGCCGCGAGCCCGGCCGCGGGCTTCAGCCGCAGCCGGAGCACGCCCGCGCCGGTGTCGAGCGGTTCGGCGGCGTCGGCGTCGATCAGCCCGCTCGCGTCGGGGAAGAAGAAGGCGTGCGCCACCGTCGCGGGCGCGATCGCCGGATCGGCGACGCGCAGCACGCCGTCGGCGGCGAGGGTCGCCGCGACCGGCAGGCGCTGCGGCAGCGCCGCGACGGCGCGCGCGAGCGCGCCCGCCTCGGGCGACGCTGTCGCGACCGTGCCGCGCGGGAACCGGCCGGCGAGATCGGCGGTCGCCGGCACGCAGACATTGCTGCAGACCAGGAGATCGGCGTGCACCGCGAGCGCGAGCGGTGCGGTGCCGGGCGGGACCGTGACGTCGAACGGCAGCACGACGGTGCCGGTGTAGCCGTAGCCGACCAGGCCGCCTTCCCCGATCCGCGCCGGCGCCGGAAACCGCAGCGTCGCGGCCGCCGGCGCCCCGCCGTCCTGCGCGACCGTCACCGCGGGCGGCAGCCCGGCATCGCCCGGGTTCGACCAGTAGGTGTGCCACCCGGGCGCGAGTGCCACGCGCAGCCCGAGATGCAGCGACTGCCCCGCCACCGCATCGGTGCTCGCCGCGAGCAGCGACACCGCCGCGTGCGTCGACGCGGCGCGCGCGGGCGTCGCGACGACGCCGGTCGCAAGGATGCCGGTCGCGAGGACGCCGGTCGCGAAAAGGCCGGGCGCGAGGGCGGCGGCGAGGAAGCGCATGCCCGTTCGGTGCCACGGACACGGCAGGAAGGCCAGGGCTTCGAGCCCGGGGCGCGCCCGGGTGCGGCCGGGCGCTCGGCACCGGCGGGCCCGCGCAGGACCGGCGCCGCCGCGCCGCAGGCCGGTCCCACCGCGCTCCCGGTCGGCGTCAGGCCGGCTCGCCCGTCCCCGACCCGGCCGAGATTGCCCCGACCGGGCATCTGTGCTCCCTGCTGCAACATCGAAGACCGGCTTGCGGCTGCGGGCGCGCGGAGGATGTCTTGCTCGAGGGCCGATCGATCGCCGTCGTTCTTCCCGCCTACAACGCCGAGAAGACGCTCGAACGGACCTGCTCCGAGATCCCCCGCGACCTCGTCGACGACATCATCCTGACCGACGACGCGAGCCGCGACGGCACGGCCACGCTCGCGCGCCAGCTCGGCCTGCACGTGATCGAGCACGACCGCAATCGCGGCTACGGCGGCAACCAGAAGACCTGCTACGCGGCGGCGCTCGCGCGCGGCGCCGACATCGTCATCATGCTGCACCCGGACTACCAGTACAGCCCCCGCCTGCTGACCGCGATGGCGTCGATGCTGGTGTCGGGTCACTACGATGTCGTGCTGGCGTCGAGGATCCTCGGCCGCGGTGCGGTCAGGGGCGGCATGCCGGTCTACAAATACGTCGCCAACCGCGCGCTCACCTTCGCGCAGAACGTGCTGATGGCCGAGAAACTGTCCGAGTACCACACCGGATATCGCGGCTGGACGCGACGCGTGCTCGAAACCCTGCCGCTCGGACGCTGCTCCGAGGATTTCGTGTTCGACAACCAGATGCTCGCGCAGGCGCTGCACGCCGGCTTCGCGGTCGGCGAGATCTCGTGTCCGACGCGCTACTTTCCGGAAGCGTCGTCGATCGACCTCCGCCGCAGCATCACCTACGGCATCGGCGTGCTGCGCACCGCGTCCGAGTACCGGCTGCACCGGCTGCGGCTCCGGCGCAGCGATCTCTTCTCGGATGGCTGACATCGGCGGTCGTGGCCGTGTCGCACTGGCCGTCGCCATCCTCCTCGTCGCCGTCGCCGGCTTCGTGCTGGCGCGCCTCCGGCCGGACGAGACGCTGCAGATCGCGCGCGTGCTGTCCGCGACCGGCCGTTCGGCCGGCTGGGCGGGGTGGCTGGTGGTGTTCGGCGCCGAGATCCTGGCCGCCCTGTCGGGCGTCATCCCCGCCTCCGTGATCGCGGTCGCCGCCGGCATGATCTACGGCACCGTCGGCGGCTTCCTCGTGTGCGCACCGGCGATCGTCGTCGGCGCGGTGATCGCCTTCCGTCTCAGCCGCTCCTTTTTCCGCTCGCGCGTCGCCGGCGCGATCGGACGCGACCGCCGCCTCGCCGGGCTCGACGCGGCGGTCGCCCGAGACGGCTGGCGCCTCGTCTTCCTGCTCAGGCTGTCGCCGGTGATGCCGTTCGCGCTCACCAGCTACGCGCTCGGCCTGACGGCGCTCGGGATCGAGCCCTACCTCGTCGGCACCAGCGCGTCGCTGCCGCCGCTGCTGCTCTACACCGGCGTCGGCAGCTTCGCCCGCCACGGCGTCGCGACCGTCTCGGCGGGGAACGGCCTGCTCCGCCTCGTCGTGCCCGCCGTCTCGCTGGTGGCGACGTTCCTGCTGGTGGTGCGCATCGGCCGCATGGTCACCGCGTCCCTCCGGGAAAAGGCCGGAGTGCTCCGGGATTGATCGGCCGCGGTCGGACCGCCGCGATCCTGGCGCTGTTCGCCGTCCTGGTGTGTCTCCGGATGCCGGAGATCGTGCTGCACGGTCGGTTCTGGGCCGAGGAGGGCACGCATTTCTTCGTCGAAGCGTGGCGCGATCCGCCGCTGCGGGCGATGTCGCTGCCGTTCGGCGGCTACCTCAACCTCGCCGCGAGCGGCGCGACCGTGCTCGCGCGTTGGACCGTGCCGCTCGCCGACGCCCCCTATGTCACGATCGGCGTGGCACTCGCCTGCCAGCTCCTGCCGCCGCTGGTCGTTCTCACGGCGTCCGACGCCTGGCTCGCGCCATGGCGGGTCCGGCTTCCGGCGGTGCTGCTGATCCTGTTCTCGACGAACTCCGACGAGATCTGGCTGCAGACGTTGCACTGCCAGTTCGAGCTGACGCTCGCCGCCGCGCTGATCCTGACGCTCGACCTGCCGCCGCTCCGCACGACCGCTTTCGCCTGGCGGCTCGCGCCCCTCGCCCTCGCGCCGCTCTGCGGTCCCGGCGCGTTCGCCGTCGTCCCGCTGTTCTTCCTGCGCGCGCTCTCCGAACGCTCGGTCGGGCGCGCGGTGCAGGGTGCCGCGATGGCACTGGCCGCCGTGGTTCAGGTCGTCGGCTTCTTCACGGCCGCGCCGGGCCGATCGAACGCGCTCCACCCCGCACTCTTCCTCTGCATGCTGACGGTGCGTCACCTCGCGACCCCCCTGCTCGGAATGGCGCACGCCGACACGGTCGCCCACGCCATCGGGGCCGAGCTGGCCGCGCGGCAGTTTCCCCTCGTCGCCACGCTTCTCCCGCTGCTGGTCTTCGGAGCGCTCGGCGCCGCGGCGATCGCGGCAGGCCGGCGACAGCCCGCACTCTGGCTGTTCGCCGCGTCGGGTGCCGTGAGCCTGCTCTCGGCCTACGGCGCGATCGGCGCGGGCGCGGATCTGATCGGCGCCTACTACGGCGAGCGCTACATGTTCGTCCCCCAGGTCCTGCTGTCGCTCGGCGTGCTCGCGCTGGCCGCCACCCTCGCCGGACCGGTCGCCGCGTTCTTCCGGCTGGCGGCACTCTGGCTCCTGGTGATCGGGGCGAGCGGATACTTCTTCCCCTGGCCGTTCATCGCGGACGGCCCCGACTGGCGGGGCCAGGTGGCCGCCTGGCACCGCGACCCGTCGCGCGCGCTCCGTGTCTGGCCGGCGCCGATGACCATGCAGCTCCGGCCACCGGCCGCGCCGTGACGCGCGGCCACCTCGTCCCACGCCCGACCCGGGCGCCGACGGTCGTGCCGCCGGCACGCCACGCCGCGCGCGGCGAAGGGCGGCCCGGCCCGGCCCGGCCGACGCGGTGGATCAGCCGATCACCCGCCTCGGCAGGCCCACGCGACCCGACGCGCGCCCGCACCCCCGCAAGCGCCGCATGAGCCCCGGCGCGGCGCGGCGCGTCCTGGTCCTCGGCGCCACCGGCACGATCGGGAAGGCGGCCACAAGGGCGCTGGTGGCGCGCGGCCACGACGTGGTCTGCCTGGTGCGACCGCACGACCGATCGGGCCGTCGCCGCACCGACGCCGCCGGCCTGCTCCCGGGCGCGACGATCCGCTTCGGCGAGGCGACCGACCCCGCATCCCTCGCGCGAGACGGCGTCCGCGGCGAGCGCTTCGACGCCGTCCTCTCCTGCATCGCGTCCCGGACCGGGGCGCCGCGCGACGCCTGGCGCGTCGATCACGGCGCCAACATGAACGCGCTCGCCGCGGCGCACGACGCGCACGCGACCCACATGGTCCTGCTGTCGGCACTCTGCGTCCAGAAGCCGCGCCTCGAGTTCCAGCGCGCCAAACTCGCCTTCGAGGACGCGCTCGTCCGGTCGGGCCTGACCCACTCCATCGTCCGGCCGACCGCGTATTTCAAATCGCTGTCGGGACAGATCGACCGCCTCCGGCGCGGCAAGCCGTTCCTGCTGTTCGGCGACGGCACCCGCACACGCTGCAAGCCGATCGGCGACGACGATCTCGGCGCCTACCTCGCCACCTGCCTCGACGACCCCAGCCGCCACGACCGCATCCTGCCGATCGGCGGCCCGGGCCCGGCGATCACCCCGCGCGAACAGGGCACGCACCTGTTCCACCTGCTCGGCCGGCCGCCGCGCTTCCGCCACGTGCCGGTCGCGACCCTCGACGCGATCATCCTCGGCCTCGCGACACTCGGCCACGCGGTGCCCCGCCTCGCCGACAAGGCCGAACTCGCGCGCATCGGCCGCTACTACGCGACGGAATCGATGCTGGTGCTCGACCCCGCCACCGGCCACTACGACGCCGACGCGACACCCTCGACCGGCACCGACACCCTGTTCGACTACTACGCGACACTCGTACGCGACCACGCCACCCCCGACCGCGGCGACCACGCGGTGTTCTGACCGCGCTTTGGCGGGGGAGGTGGGGAAGGAAGGCCAGGGGCTCTGCCCCTGGACCCCGGTCAAGGCAGCGGCCTTGACAATCCAGTCAGTTAAGGAAAACCCCGGGCCGACAGGGCCTGCCCGCACGCACGGGGCCCGGGGTTTTCCTTAACTGAGAGGGATCCAAGGGACGACTGTCCCTTGGCGGGTCCAGGGCAGAGCCCTGGCCTTCCTTCCCCACCAGCCTGCTAAAGAGGAGCCCGAACCATGCGAGGTGTGATGGTCGCGATCGTGTCGGGATTGCTGGCGGGGGGTTGTTCGGTGGTCGGCATTCGGACGACGCCCGAGCCGGCCTACACGGTCGAGCGCATGGTCGGCGACGTGCAGATCCGGCGCTACGGCCCGCGCGTCGCCGCCGAGACGATCGTGTCGGGCGACGAGGTCCGGGCGCGGAGCGTCGGGTTCGAGCGTCTCGCCGGCTACATCTTCGGCGGCAACGGCGCCCGCAGGACGATCGCGATGACGGCACCGGTCGCGCAGTCGGCGGCCGGCGGCGCGCGGTCGAGCCCGGCCGGGCGCTCGCTCGGGATGACGGCGCCGGTCGACCAGGCGCCAGTGGCGGGCGGGGCGTGGCGGATCCGTTTCTTCATGCCGTCCGGCGAGACGCTCGCGACGCTGCCGCGGCCGAACGACGCCGAGGTCGCGCTGGTGACGGTGCCGGCGGAGACGGTCGCGGCGCTGCGTTACGGCGGAACGCCGACGCGGAAGGCCGTCGGCGAGGCCGGCGCGCGCCTGCTCCGGCAACTGGCCGCGAGCGGGATCGCCGTCGAGGGCGCGCCGTTCGACTGGTTCTACGATCCGCCCTGGACGCTCCCGCCGCTGCGGCGGAACGAGGCGGTGGTCCGGGTCCATTCGGGGTGATGCGCACCCACGGTGACGCCCGCGTTCGCATCCGTCGGTGTCAGGAGGCCGACGCCGGCGTTGGCGCGCAAGGGCCCGTGGTACGCGTCACTGCCGATCGGCGAGACCAGAGCATCATATGATCGAACAGAAGCGTTCGATCGGATGAAAATGCTCTCTTCTGAAGAAGCTAGCCTCCGAGACGAAGCGCGCGGCTTCTGTCATTCGGTCCATTAAGAGTTTTCAGCATAGATTATAGCCCTTGCGCTTTGTTTGCTGGCGGAATGTCGGTCTTGGTAAAGTCTTCGCCTTTGAACAGCAGCTGCGTCCGGTATGTCTTGGCGACCGCGTAGGCGAAGCAGTCGCCCATGTTAAGCTGGGCTGGATGGCCTCCGCCTTTGCCGTATCGCGAGAAAGCATCGAGGGCGGCTTCTGCCTCCTTGCCGGTGATTGAGACAGTACGGACGCCCGCGGTCCCGAGAAACTCGGACACGTCCTCCTGCGCCTCGGCCACGCTGGCATGTCGCTTGCGGCAGACCCCGAGTGTCGCCTCGAACACGGCGATCGGCGAGGTGATGGGTGCGGGGGCCGTGTCCAATGCGTTTGCCAGTTCGTCGGCATCGGCCTCGCGCGTGAGGATGGCGACCATGGCGGACGCATCGACGAACATCACGGCTCCCCGCTCAGTTTGTCGTAAAAGGCTTTGTTCGCCTCGAGGCCGGTCGCCGGCCGGCCCATCACCCGATCCTGCAAAGGACGCAGTCGCTCTCGTAGGGGAAGCGCCTGGTCCAAGCGGCGGAGCTCGTTTTCCAAAGCTTGCTTCACGGCGTCGGTCTTATTGATGTGCTTGCGGGCTGCCAGTGTCTCGGCGAGCTGGTTGACCTCCTCGCTACGGATATTGAGCGGCATACGCACCTGATCGTGTATACGCGTAGACTGTAATGCCTATACGCGTTGGCGGCAAGATCCGGCCGCCAACGCAATCAGCAACCATTCTGATAAAGCATCGCTTCAATAGTAAGCTCCAAACTATGCCCAGCCGTCCGCCGACCACCTTCCGGCCCCGCCCGGTGTTTCAAGCCCGTCGTTCTGTCGTCGACGCCGTCGCACGGTGATCACGAGACCTGGTTCGACAGGCTACGGGTCCGTCGCACGCGCGAGCCGCCCGCCTGGCCCGCGCACCCGACCCAAGCCGTCGCGATCGATGCCGCGCGCGAGGCGCCTAGAGCACGATCGGTTCGGAAGGAGCCTATTTTCATCCGATCGAACGACTCTGTTCGGTCGGATCATGCTCTACAGGCGCACGGCCCGCAGGCGGAGCGCGTTGCCGATCACCGACACCGAGCTCAGCGACATCGCCAGTGCCGCGACGACCGGGCTGAGCACGATGCCGAACGCCGGGTAGAGCACGCCGGCGGCGACCGGGATGCCGACGGCGTTGTAGGCGAAGGCGAAGACGAGGTTCTGCCGGATGTTGCGCATGGTCGCGCGGCTGAGCGCGCGGGCGCGGACGATGCCGCCGAGGTCGCCCCCGAGCAGCGTCACGCCGGCGCTCTGGATGGCGATGTCGGTTCCGGTCCCCATCGCGATGCCGACGTCGGCCTCGGCCAGCGCAGGCGCGTCGTTCACGCCGTCGCCCGCCATCGCGACCACGTGCCGGGACGCCTTCAGGTCGCGGACGAGGCGGTGCTTGTCCGCCGGCAGGACGTCCGCGTGCACGTCGTCGATCCCGAGCGCGCGCGCGACGCCTGCCGCGGTCGTCCGGTTGTCCCCGGTCAGCATGACGACACGGATGCCGTCCGCCCGCAGCGCGTCGAGGGCGGCGCGGCCCGTGCGCCTGATCGGGTCCGCGACCGCGATGATCCCGACCGCGCGGCCATCGGCCGACAGGAACAGCGCGGTCGCGCCGCCGCGGCGGAGTTCCTCGGCCTCGCCGGCGAGGCCGCCGAGCGCCACGCCGAGATCGGCCATCAGCGCCGCGTTGCCGAGCCCGACGGCGCGTCCGTCGACGGTGCCCGTGACGCCCTTGCCGGTGACCGACGCGAAGCCGGTCGCGTGCGGCACCGCGAGGCTTCGCGACGCCGCCGCCCGCGTCACCGCGGCCGCGAGCGGGTGCTCGCTCGACCGCTCCAGGGCGGCCGCCAGCAGGAGCGCCTCGTCGTCCGAGACCCCTGGCGCGGCGACGATCGCGGTCAGTTCGGGCCTGCCCTCGGTGAGCGTGCCGGTCTTGTCGACCACCAGCGTGTCGACCTTTTCCAGACGCTCGAGCGCCTCGGCGGAGCGGATCAGCACGCCCTCGCTCGCGCCGCGGCCGATGCCGACGCCGATCGACATCGGCGTCGCGAGCCCGAGCGCGCAGGGGCACGCGATGATGACGACCGACACCGCCGCGACCAGCGCGTACGAGGCCGCGGGTGCCGGACCCCAGATCCACCACGCGGCGAAGGAGGCCGCGGCGACCAGCAGCACGAGGGGCACGAACCACCCGGCGACGGCGTCCGCGAGCCGCTGGATGGGCGCGCGGCTGCGCTGCGCGTCGGCGACCGCGGCGACGATCCGCGCCAGCACGGTGTCGGCGCCGACGGTGTCGGCCCGCATGACGAGCGCGCCGGTGCCGTTCACCGTGCCGCCGACCAGCCGGTCGCCGGCGGCTTTCTCGACGGGCATCGCCTCGCCGGTGAGCAACGCCTCGTCGACGCCGCCGCGTCCGTCGACGACGACGCCGTCGACCGGCACGCCCTCGCCCGGCCGGACGCGGAGGCGGTCGCCGACGGTGATCGCCGCGAGCGGGACCTCCTCGTCCTCGTTGCCGTCGCGGAGCCGCCGCGCCGTCTTCGGCGCCAGCGTCAGCAGCGCGCGGATGGCGCCGCCGGTCCGCGCGCGGGCCCGGAGTTCGAGTACCTGCCCGAGCAGCAGCAGCACCGTGATCACCGCCGCCGCCTCGTAGTAGACGGGCACGACGCCGCCGGCGCCGCGGAACGCCGCCGGGAACAGTCCGGGCGCGACCGTCGCCGCCAGGCTGTACAGGTAGGCCGTCCCGGTGCCGAGCGCGATCAGCGTGAACATGTTGAGGTGGCGGCTGACGACCGAGCTCCAGCCGCGGCGGAAGAACGGGGCGCCCGCCCAAAGCACGACCGGGGTCGAGAACGCGAACTGGAGCCACACCGAAAGGTGCGGCGGCACGACGGCGTCGAGGCCGAGCGCCCGCACATGGCCGCCCATCTCGAGCCCGAACACCGGCAGCGCCAGCGCGAGCCCGACGGCGAACCGGCGCGACATGTCGGCGAGCTCGTGGTCGGGCGCGGCCTCGGCCGTGACCACGAGCGGCTCGAGCGCCATGCCGCAGATCGGACAGGTTCCCGGACCGCGCTGCCGCACCTCCGGGTCCATCGGACAGGTGTAGATCTCGTCCGGATCGCCGACCGGCGCGGGGCCCGGCGCGGGGCCCGGCGCGGAATCCGGGGCGAAGCCCGGGGCGGGGCGGGGTTGCAGGAAGCGCGCCGGGTTGGCCTCGAACTTCGTCCGGCAGCCGGCGCAGCAGAAGAAGCGCGTCGTGCCGTCGTGGTCCGCGCGGTGTTTCGCGGTGGCCGGGTCGACCGTCATGCCGCAGACCGGATCGACGGCGCCGGCCGTCGCGCCCGGCGGCGCGTGCCGATCGTCGGGTCGGCTTCCGTGCGGCGGGGCCGCGGCGGCGCTTCGTGTCTGGACGTCCATGCGGTCCGTTCCCGGGCAGGGATCGCGGGGTGGGCGATCAGGAACCCCGCTGGACAGATGGGGATTGCCACCGTGGGAAGGTCAACCGCTTGACCTCGACGCCTTGTCGGCCCTCATCGTCCGGCATGACGACGGTGATGACGTGAACATCGGCGAGGCCGCGCTTGCGTCGGGCATCAGCGCCAAGATGCTGCGTTATTACGAGAGCGTGGGCCTGCTCGCGAAGACGGCGCGGTCCGACGCCGGCTACCGCCGTTACGACGAGGCGGACCTCGCGACGCTGCGGTTCGTGCGCGGCGCCCGCGATCTCGGCTTCTCGCTCGCCGCCATCGGTCAGCTGCTGGCGCTCCGGCGCGACGGCGGCCGGGCGAGCGCGGACGTGAAGCGGTTGGCTCTCGCGCACGCCACGGCGCTCGACGCCAAGGCCGCGCGGATCCGCGAGATGAGCGGGGCGCTGCGGGACCTGGCGGCTTCCTGCCGCGGCGATGCCGGACCGGACTGCGCGATCATCGACGGGCTCGCCGACGCTGGCGCGTCGCGGCCGGGCGCGCAAGAATCGACGCGGCCGGCCGCGCCGGTAGGGACGCGGTCGGCCACGCCGGTAGGGACGCGGCCGGACTGAGGAGCGCGCCGTCCGGCGCTCTCACTCCGGGTGCGCGGCCTGCCAAGCCCGCATCGCGGCGATCTCGCGTTCCTGCGCCGCGACGATCTCGCCGGCCATCCGCCGGAGCGTCGGATCCCTGCCGTAGCGGAGCTCGACGCGCGCCATGTCGATGGCGCCCTGGTGATGCGGCTCCATCATGGCCACGAAGTCGCGGTCCGGATCGCCGGTCATCGGCGCGTCCGACATGGTCCGCTGCATCGTCGACATGCCCGACATCATCGCGCGATCGGCGGGGCCGGGCGCGCCGCCCGACCCTGTCGATCCTCCGGCCGCCGGACCCTCGCCCGGCGCCGGTGCCGCTTCCGTCGCATTGCGGGACCGGGTGCTCCAGGCGGGCGCGCTCACCAGCAGGAGCGAGATCGCCACCGCCGCTCCGCCTGTCCGGCGTCTCGTGATCATTGCCCCGCTCCTCCGTCCCCGGCGAACGATCGTCCGCTCACCGCGCGTCGTTCCGCGCGTGCGCGGCAGGATTGCGGCTTCCCCGCGTGGGAAGGTCAAGCGACTGCTCCGCGGCGACCCCGGAGGCGTGCACGCCAGGCGGACGACGGCGGCATCCCCGTCGCCCGGGGTTTGAATAATCCAGAGAAAATCAAACCTCCCGTCCGAGACCGGCACGGCGCGCGCGCGCGGGGTCACCGCCGCTTCGAGGAGCCGCACATGCGTCCGCACCACGGTCTCCCGCCACCGCGCCGCACCACGCGGCGGCATCCCGCATGAGCTGGTCGTTCCCGATCGGCGCCATCCGGGGCACGGTGCTCCGCGTCCACCTCACCTTTCTGCTGTTCCTGCTCTGGATCGGCTACGCGAACTACCAGCGCGGCGGCGAGCCGGCGGCGGTGGTCGGCGTCACCTTCATCCTGCTGCTGTTCGTGTCCGTCCTCCTGCACGAGCTCGGCCACGTGTTCGCCGCCCGGCGCTACGGCGTGCAGACGCCCGACATCACGCTGCTGCCGATCGGCGGCGTCGCCCGGCTCGAGCGCCTGCCGGAAAAGCCGTCGGAGGAGCTGGTGGTCGCCCTCGCCGGCCCGTTGGTGAACCTCGTCATCGCTGCCGTCCTGCTCGGCCTGCTGCACGGCGTGCTGCCCGCGCGGGTGCTGGCCCTCGACGCCCCCGGCCCCGGCCTGCTCGCCCGCCTCGCCACCGCGAACCTGTTCCTCGCCGCCTTCAACCTGCTCCCGGCGTTTCCGATGGACGGCGGCCGCGTGCTGCGGGCGCTGCTCGCGACCCGCATGGGCACCGCGCGCGCCACCGCGACCGCCGCCGGCGTCGGCCAGGCGGTCGCGTTCGGGCTCGGCGCGCTCGGCCTGTTCGGCAACCCGATGCTGCTGTTCATCGCGGTGTTCGTCTATCTCGGCGCCGCCTCGGAAACGGCGGCGATCCAGATGCGCGACGCCGCGCGCGGCACGCTCGCGCTCGACGCCGCGGTGACCCGGTTCGAGAGCCTCACGCCGCTGTCCTCGGTCGAGGATGCCGTCGCCGGCCTGATCCGCACCACCCAGCACGAATTCCCGGTGGTGGATGGCGGCGGCCGCCTGCGCGGCGTGCTGACCCGGAACGCGATGATCCACGCGCTCCGGGCGACCGGACCCGACACGCCGGTGATGGAGGCGATGACGCGCGACATCCCGACCGTCGCCGCCCGCGCGCCGCTCGAGGCCGCGCTCAAGCTGCTGCACGACCACCACGCGCCCGCGATCGGCGTGGTCGATGCCGACGGCCGCCTGCAGGGTCTGATCACCCACGAGAATGTCGGCGAGCTGATGATGATCCGCGCGGCGCGCAGCGACCGCGCGACCCCTGGGGAGCGTCGGGGCCCGCGATGACGGGGGCGAGGCGCCTCGCCCCCCATGACGCACCGGCCGCGGCGGCGCATGCTCGGCCGATGCAGACACAGGACGCCGCCTCCGCGCTGCTGACCGTCGACCTCGACGCGATCGTCGCGAACTGGCGGGCGCTCGCGCGGATGTCGGCGCCCGCCGAGTGCGCCGCCGTGGTCAAGGCCGATGCCTACGGGCTCGGCGTCGCCCGCGTCGCGCCCGCGCTGCACGCGGCCGGCTGCCGCACCTTCTTCACCGCGACGGTCGAGGAGGCGCTCGCCCTCCGCCCCGTGCTGCCGCGGGACGCGACCATCCTCGCGCTGAACGGCGCCCCGCACGGGGCCGCCTCGCGCGCCGCCGCGGCCGGGGTGGTGCCCGTCGTCAACACCGAGGCGCAGCTCGCCGATTGGCGGGACGCCGCGCGCGACGGCGGCGAAACCCTGCCGCTCGCGCTCCAGCTCGACACCGGCATGTCGCGCTTCGGTCTCCCGCCCGAGACCTTCGCGCGTCTCGCGTCGGGCGCGAGCGCGCTCGACGGGCTCGAGCCGGTCCTGCTGATGAGCCATCTCGGCTGCGCCGACACCCCGGACCATCCCGCGAACGCGGCGCAGCGCGCGGCGCTCGCCGGCGCCGCCGAACAGCTCCGCGCCGTCGCGCGCGGCCCGTTCCGCCTGAGCCTCGCGGCGTCGTCGGGGATCTTCCTCGGCGCGCCCTACCGTTTCGACCTGGTCCGCCCGGGTGCCGCGCTCTACGGCGTGTCGCCGGTGGGCGATCCTCGCCCAACCCGATGCGAGGCGTCGTCCATCTCGAGGCGCGCGTGATGCAGGTGCGGACGGTCCCGCCCGGCGCCTTCGTCGGCTACGGCGCGAGCTGGGTCGCGGCGCGCCCGACCCGCGTGGCCACGATCGCCGCCGGCTACGCCGACGGCTTCCTGCGTTCGGGCGGCAATCGCGGCGCCGCCCTGTCGCGCCGCGGCGCGCGTTTGCCCGTCATCGGCCGGGTCTCGATGGACAGCGTGACGCTCGACGCCACCGACGCGCCGGAGGACGACGTCCGCGAGGGGGATCTCGTCACCCTGATCGGGCCCGGCCGGCCGGTCGACGCGGTGGCCGCCGACGCCGGCACGATCGGCTACGAGATCCTGACCGCCCTCGGCGGCGGTCGCTTCCGGCGCCTTTACCGCGAGGACGTGCGATGAGACCACGCGTGCCCGCCACACGAACGACACCACGCGTGCCCGGCACGCGATGAGAGTAATCGTGCTCGGCGCCGGCGTGGTCGGCGTCACCTCCGCCTGGTACCTCGCCGAAGCCGGACACGAGGTCGTCGTCGTCGACCGCGAGGAGGGCGCCGCACTCGGCACCAGCTTCGCGAATGCCGGCCAGGTCTCGCCCGGCTACGCCTGGCCCTGGGCCGCCCCCGGCCTGCCGCGCAAGGTGCTGGGCTGGATGATGTCGCGCCACGCGCCGTTCCGGCTGCGGCCGCGGCCGGATCCGGCGATGTGGCGCTGGCTCGCCCGGATGCTCGCGAACTGCAACGCGCGCGACTACGCCATCAACAAGTCCCGCATGGTGCGCCTCGCCGAATACTCCCGCGACGCGCTCGGCGATCTGCGCACCGCGACCGGCCTCGCCTATGACGGCGCGCAGGACGGGCTGGTGCAGCTGTTCCGCACCGACCACCAGCTCGAGCTCGCCGCCCGCGACACGACAATCCTCGCCGACAGCGGCGTCGCCTACGAGCTGCTCGACGAGGCCGGCTGCCGCCGTCACGAACCCGGTCTCGCGTCCGGCGTCGTCAAGGGCGGTCTCCGGCTGCCGGGCGACGAGAGCGGCGACGCGCATCTCTTCACCCGCAACCTCGCCGCCCTCTGCGCCGCCCGCGGCGTCGTGTTCCGCTACGGCGCCGCGATCGAGGCGATCCTCGCCGACGGCGACCGCGTCACCGGCGTGCGCACCGCGACCGGCATGGCGACCGGCGACGCCTATCTCGTCTGCCTCGGCGTCTGGGGCGCCGGCCTGTTGCGGCCGCTCGGCATCGAGCTGCCGATCTACCCGGTGAAGGGCTACTCGATCACCGTGCCGGTCGCCGACCCCTCGGCGGCGCCGCGCTCGACGGTCGCCGACGAGACCTACAAGGTCGCGACCACCCGGCTCGGCGACCGCGTCCGCGCCGGCGGCATGGCGGAGCTTTCCGGCTACGACCGCACCCTGCGACCGGGTCCGCGCGAAACGCTGGAGCTTTCCGTCGGCTCGCTGTTCCCCGGCGCCTGCGACTTCGGCCAGGCGCGCTACTGGACGGGTCTGCGGCCGAGCACGCCCGACGGGCCGCCGATCATCGGCCCCGGTGCGCGGTACGCGAATTTGTGGCTCAACCTCGGCCACGGCACGCTCGGCTGGACGATGTCCTGCGGCTCCGGCCGCCTGATCGCCGACCTCATCTCGGGACGCCTGCCGAACATCGAGCACGAGGACCTCGCGCTCGATCGCTACGCCCGGCCTTAGGGAACGTTCAGCCCGACCGGGATCGGTCTGGCCGCAGGTCGTGCTCTGGACACTCGGCAGATGGAGTAACCTGTCTCATGTGGACGGGACCACGACGTTGGTCGGCTCCGCATCAGGTCGCTCTGACGGCCCGCGACGCCGCCGCGGCCGACGCTGGTCATTTCCGCCGACGATCCGGGAACCCGACGCACCGTCCCATCGCGCGCCGGCCGTCGTGATCCGCTCGGCCCGCGCGCCCACCGCGACGCGATGTCGACGGAACCGATGCGAAGATCGGCCTGCGATGACGCACGCCGCCGACCGAGGCGAGATGCCGAACCTCGCGACCTCCGCCGTGCCGGATCGCCCGGACGAGGAACGCCGGCCGGGGGCCGACCGCCGGGGCGGCGACCGGTTCCCGGCCGAACGTCAGAGCGTGCCCGGCGGCAGCAGACCGTCCGCGAGCAGCACCGGCTCCCAGAAGTCGCATTTGTGGAACGCGCCGAAGCTCGTGTTGATCGTGGGCGTCCCGGGAACCAGCTCCTCGATCTCCTGCGTCCTCCCGGAAAAGGCCGGCCAGGCCGGGCTCACCCCGGGACCGTTCGGGTCGCCCGCACGGGCGAAGTTCGTCCAGGCCTGCTCCATCTCACCTTCGAGCGCGACCTCGCCCGGCGTCAGCGTGTCGCGCGCGGCGGCGCCGCCGCCGCCGATCTGGCTCGGCCAAAGGAAGGGCAGCTCGGACGCGTGCGGCGCGCCGAGCACGAGGTATGGGTCGACCGGATATTGCAGCAGGCCGGCCTGCTCGTCGGCGAACTCGTAGGCGAACACCGGCACCCTGTCGGCGAGCAGCTGGTCGAAGGCGAGCGCGCTGCACGAGAAGGCGGAATCGGTCAGCACGGTCGCGTAGGCGAGGTCGGTCGGATCGGCGATCCCGGCGCCCGCGTAGGCGCCGAGTGGATACAGCAGGGTCACCAGCGACGTGATCGGCGCGCCCACGAGCTCGGTCACCACCGCATCGTAGTCGGACGGTTGCAGCGGCATGCCGAGGAAGTCGAAATCGGCATCGACGAACAGCCGTCCCTCGTCGTGGTTGGAGCCGTCCAGCACCGGCACCCGGTTGAACGCCCCGGTCGCGAACGCGATCAACGGCTGGGTCGGCAGCACGGCGGTGCCGACATCCGGCTCGAACTGCGTGATCGACGCCACGTTTTCCGCCGCCAGGATCGCCGGCACGCTGAGCTTGCGGAGACAGGCGAGGTCGGTGCCGGCGCAGTCGACGGCGGCCGAGAAGCTCGCCCCGCTCGCATCGGCAGCCGCGTGCGACGGCAGCTGGACCGCATAGCCGCCGCTCTCGACGATCGCCTTCTTGTAGAGGCCGGCCACCGTCGGCGAGGCGAGCTGATCGAACACCGACTGCCCGCCGGCCGACTCACCGAAGATCGTGATGTTGCGCGGATCGCCGCCGAAGCCCGCGATGTTGTCCGCCACCCAGCGCAGCGCCGCCTGCTGGTCCATCAGGCCGTAATCGCCCGAGGCGCCGAGCGCGCTGCTCGCGTCGAGCCCTTTCGTCGCCAGGAAGCCCAGCCAGCCCAGCCGGTAGTTGATGGTGACCACGATCACGCCGTGCTGCACCAGCGCCGAGCCGTCGTACTGGTCACCCGTGCCGCTGACGAACGCGCCGCCATGGATCCAGAGCATGACCGGCAACCGGCTGCCGCGACCGGCCGATTTCGGCGCGTAGATGTTGAGGTAGAGGCAGTCCTCGTCGGTGCTCGCGACGCCGAAGAGGCTGGCGGGCTGCGGACAGGGCGAGGGCAGCGCGCTCGCCTCGAGGAGAGGGTGCGCCTTCGCGGGCTGCGGCGGGGTCCAGCGCAGCTGGCCCACCGGAGGCGCCGCATAGGGGATCCCGAGGAACTCGGTGGCGGCACTGGTGATCACGCCCTGCACCTCGCCCTGGGCGGTGTGCACGAACGGACCCGCGGCCTGCGCTCTCGCCGCCCCCGACACGACGAAGGGCAGGCAGGCGAGCGCGCTCGTCAGCGCGAGCCAACGATGGCGGCAACAGGTCATGGGCGTCCTCCGTTACCCGTTCTGAGAGCCGGGTATTGTTCTCGACCGTCCGGCAACATCGGTGTGGCGTCAAGCCTGAAGCAGGCGAAGATCGTTGCTTGTCCGAACGACGAACCGAACGCCCGAATGCCGGGCAGAGCGCCGAGGTCGCCCACAGCGAGAAACGCGATCGTCGGTCGGGCGACGAGGCTGCGACCGGCGAACTGCCGTATCGGCTTGCGCGGGTCCACGGCTCTCGTCGCCGGTGCGCACGGTGCGGTCCTGTCGGGCGGGCCCTGATCAGACCGCGCGGCACCCGGCGGCCACGCGCGTGCCGATCGTCGCGTGACGATCGACCGCGGCGACGGGGGACAACCGGCCCCGCGCCACCTGCGCGCCGGCCGCGACGCGCCGCGTCGCGATGGCCTCGTCCTCGACTGCGAGGACCGTCGATCCCGCCTTCGCCGACCCTGTCGGACGGTCGACGACCGAGCTGCCTCAGCCCGGGAGTTCGGCGACGCGGGGGGCCGCCACCAGCCCCGCACCCTCGGCCAGCGCGAGCGCCGCCTCGAACGGCACCGCCGGACCGAAGTGGAACCCCTGCGCCATCTCGCAGCCGAGCGCGCGGAGGCGATGAAGCTGACTCTCGTCCTCGACACCTTCGGCGATGGTCGTCGCGCGCAGCGTGCGCGCCAGCTGCACGATCGCCCCGACGATCGCCGCCGCCTCCGGGGCGGTCTCGAGATCGCGGGTGAACGCCCGGTCGATCTTGAGACAGTCGAACGGCAGCTGACGCAGGTAGAGCAGGGAAGAATATCCGGTCCCGAAATCATCGAGCGCCACGCGGAGGCCGGCGTCGCGGCAGGCGCCGAGCGTCGTCGCGATCTCGGACCGGTCGAGCGTCACGGTCTCGGTGATCTCGAGCTCCAGCAGGTCCGGGCGCAGCGCCGCTTTCGTCAGCGCCTCGATCGTGTCCTCGACGAAGCGGTCGCGCGCGAGCTGGACCGCCGACACGTTGACGGCGACGCGCAGGTCGCGTCCCCAGCGCGTCGCGTCGCGGCACGCGCGGCCGATCACGAAGGCGCCGAGCGTCACGATGAAGCCGGTCTCCTCGGCGAGCGCGATGAACTCGGCGGGCAGCAGCAGCCCGTGGCGGGGATGACGCCAGCGAAGCAGCCCCTCGAAGCCCGTCAGCGCGCCGGTCGCGATCAGGTGCTGCGGCTGATAGTGCAGCTCGAACTCGCCGGCTTCGAGCGCGCCGGGCATCTCCGCCTCGAGCGCGATCCGGCGCGCGCGGGCCGCCGCGAGCGCCGGCCGGAACAGCTCGGTGCCGCCGCGCCCACGGCGTCTCGCGGCCTGCAGCGCCACGTCGGCGCGGCCGAGCGCCTCGTCGGCGCTGAGCTGCGGATCGGCGATGACGGTCGCGCCGATCGAGACCGCGTTGCGGATCGTCCCGACCGGGGCTGCGACCGGCGCCGACAGCGAGGCCGAGACGGCGTCGGCGAGCTTCGCGAGCGAGGTCTCGTCCGCGACGTCCTCGACCACCAGCGCGAACTCGTCGCCGCCGAGCCGTGCCGCGAGGCCGTGGCGTCCGGCATGGGTGCGCAGCCGCTCGGCCAGCGTGCGGAGCAGCGCGTCGCCGGCCGCGTGGCCGAAACGGTCGTTGACCGTCGTCAGCCGGTCGACGTCGAGCAGCAGCAGCGCGAACGCCGGCGCGGCGCCGGCCAGTTCGAGACGGCGCACGAGCGACGTCGTGAACGCCGTCCGGTTGGCGAGCGTGGTGAGCGGATCGTGCAGCGCGAGATGGCGGAGCCGCGCGGCGCCGCGACGCAGCTCGGTGATGTCGCGATGCGTCGCGACCCAGCCGCCATCGGGCAGCGGCTGGACGCTGAGCGCGACCAGCCGCCCGTCGCGGAGCCCGTAGCTGCTCTCGCTCGGCCGGCCGCCGGCGGGCGGTCCCGCGACCATCGCCTCGATGCGCGCGCGATCGAGGCCGGGCGGCATCGATCCGGCCGCGAGGATCCGGTCGACGACCTCGCCCTGCGTCATGCCCGGCGCGATCGCGTCGGCGGGAACGCCGAAGATCGCGGCGTAACGCCGGTTCGACGCGACCAGCCTGCCGGCCGCATCGTAAAGGCAGAGACCCTCCGACATGTTCTCGATCGCGAGATCGAGGCGGGCGTTCACCGCTTCGAGGTCGCGGTCGCGCGCCTCGACGACGCGTCGCGACCACCAGGCGAGACCTCCTGCGACCAAGCCGATCAGGCCGACGAAGGCGAAGGACGCGAGCGCCTCGGTCATCTGCGCCGCGCCGACCGCGCGACGATAGTCGGCTTTCGGAACGCCGACGAAGAGCGCGCCGACGAGGCGGCCGTCGCCGTCGCGAAGCGGGTCGTAGGCGGCGTAGTAGGCCCGGCCGAGCACGTCGGCCGCGCCGCGATAGGGAACACCGCGCGAAAGGCTGTCGTGGATCTGGCCCGGGGCGAGCCTCGTGCCGATCGCGCGCCGCCGCTCGGACCGGATCGTGGTCGCCACGCGCTCGTCGTCGCGGAAGATGGTGACGGCGCCGCCGAGCGTCTCGGCGAGCCCGTCGACCAGGGCGGCGTTCCCATCGAGGCGGGTCGAGCCGGCGAAGAGATGGGCGCCGTCGCGCCTGATCGGACCGGCATCGCCGATGATCCGTTCCGCGGCGAGGAGATCGCGGCCGGCCTGTCCGCCGCCGCGGCGATCGACGCTGTCGCGCACGACGATCGTCGTCGAGACGAACCCGATCATCACCAGCAGCACGCAGCAGGCGAGACCGCCGATGCCGAAACCCCATGTCGGCGCCGGCCAGAGGCAAGCGAGACCGGAGCGTGGCGGGCTCACCGCGCCGCCACCCGATCCGGCGCTCGCGCGGGCGCGTCGGCGAGGCGCGCGATCAGCACGATGGCCGGCAGCGAGGCGACGATGGCGAGCACGAAGAAACCGGACCAGCCGAGGCGGGACGCGAGCACGCCGGACGTGCCCGCGAGCGTCCGCCAGGCGAGCGGAGCGAGGGACGACAGCAGCGCGTACTGGGTCGCCGTATAGGCGGCCGAGCACAGGCCCGAAAGCCAGGCGAGGAAGGCCGCACTCGCCATGCCTTCGGCCGCGGCCTCGAGCGCCACCTTGGCCACCAGCACGTCGCGCACCGCGCCGGTGTCGGCAAGCACGAGGTAGAGCGACAGCGACGCCATCTGGACGCAGGCGGTCGCGAGCAGCGCCCGCCTGGCACCGACGCGGGCGACCAGCACGCCGCCGATGCCGGCACCCACGACCGCGCCGAGCAGCGCCGGCACGCTGGCCGCCACCGCGATCGCGGCGCGGTCGAAGCCGAGTGCGCGGTAGAACGGCACCGCGACCGTGTCGGCGAGCGCGGTGCCGAGCTGGAACAGCAGCACGAGCGCCAGCACGCTGCCGGCCCGCTCGCGCCGGAGCAGGTCCGCGAGAGGCGCGATCACCGCGGCGTGCAGCCCGGCGGATCCGGCCGGCGGCGGCGCGGTCTCGCGCGCCACCGACGCCGGCGTGCGCGGCGCGGCGAGCGTCGGCACGATGCCGGCGAGCGCGAGCGCCGCCATCACGGCGTAGGCGCCGTGCCAGCCGATCCGTCCGGCCAGCAGCAGCGTCCCCGATTGCGCCACCAGCATGGCGAGGCGGTAACCCCACACATAGGCGGCGAGCGCGTTGCCCTGGCGCGACGCGGGATAGGTCTCGATCCGCCAGGCGTCGATCAGCACGTCCTGGCTCGCCGAAAGGACCGCGACCGCGACCGCGAGTGCCGCGAGCAGCGCGAGCGCGTGCGGCGGGTGGCTGCGGCCGAGCGCGAGGAGCGCCAGTGCGAGGGCCGCCTGCACCGGCACGAGCCAGCCGCGCCGGCGACCGAGCCGCGCGAGCGGCCCGGGCCTCACCCGGTCGAAGATCGGCGCCCAGGCGAACTTGAGCACGTAGGGGAGGCCGATCAGCGCGGTGGCGCCGATCGCCCGCAGCGACACGCCGCTTTCCGACAGCCATTGCTGCAGCGTGAAGTTCGTCAGCAGCAGCGGCAACCCGGACGCGAAGCCGAAGCACAGCATGAAGGCGAGCGGCGGCGCGCCGGATCTGGTCATCGCATCGACAGTGTCATCGCCGCGGTCGTCCGGCCGCGCCGCGGCACGCGAAGCCGTGCGCGCTCAGCTCGCGTCGATCATGCCGATGGCGCTTCGGGAGGTGGTGCCGCCGATCAGGCTGGTGGCGAGCCGGCGGGAAGCATGCATCCGGATACGTCTCCGACAAGGCTTGCGGCGCGGCTGTGTCCGTTAGGACCGCCGCGTCGCGTCTTCGCGAGACCTTAATGAAACCGTCGGGGTTCCGGAACAAGCCGCTAACGTGGCCGCCGCGGGACAACCCGATTGCGTCGTCGTGTCGCCAGGATGCGACACTGACCGCGCGCGGTTCTCGGCGGCAGCCGCGCGCGCGTCCGTCGCGCGCGCGGCCGGCGCGGTTCGCGTCGGCGCGCAGGCCCGGACCGTTCGCTTCCCTTAGGCGACCTCGGCGCGACGGTCGGCGCGCTTTCTTTCATGCGGGTCGAGGAAGCGCTTCCGCAGCCGGATGGCGCTCGGCGTCACCTCGACATACTCGTCGTCCTCGATATAGGCGATCGCCTGTTCGAGGCTCATCCGCCGCGGCGGGGTGAGCAGCAGCGCCTCGTCCTTGCCGGCGGCACGGATGTTGGTGAGCTTCTTCTCCTTGATCGGGTTGACCTCGAGATCGTTCGCCCGGCTGTGCTCGCCGAGGATCATCCCGACATAGACCTTCTCGCCCGGGTCGACGAACAGCACGCCGCGCTCCTGCAGCGAGAATAACGAATACTGCACGGCCTCGCCGTTCTCGCTCGAGATCAGCGAGCCCTTGACCCGTCCCTCGATCGGACCGGCCCAGGGCTGATAGCCGGCGAACAGGCGGTTCATCACGCCGGTGCCGCGCGTGTCGGTGAGGAACTCGTTCTGATAGCCGATCAGACCGCGGCTCGGGATCAGGAAGGTGAGGCGCACCTTGCCGCCGCCCGACGGACGCATGTCCTGCATCTGGCCTTTCCGGAGGCTCATCTTCTCGACGACGATGCCCGAATAGGGCTCGTCGACGTCGACCAGCGCCTCCTCGAACGGCTCCTCGCGCTCGCCGGTCGTCTCGCTCACGCGCGTCAGCACGCGCGGGCGGCCGATGGTCAGCTCGAAGCCCTCCCGGCGCATGGTCTCGATCAGCACGCCGAGCTGGAGCTCGCCGCGGCCCGCGACCTCGAACGCCTCGCTTTCCGGGCTCTCGGTCACCTTGATCGCGACATTGCCCTCGGTTTCGCGGAACAGGCGGTCGCGGATCTGACGCGACGTCACCTTCTTGCCCTCGCGGCCGCCGAGCGGGCCGTCGTTGATGCGGAAGGTCATCGCGAGCGTCGGCGGGTCGACCGGCGTCGCGTGCAGCGGGGCGGTGAGCTCGGGCGCACCGATACTGTCCGGGATCGTCGCCTCGGTCAGGCCGGCGACCGCGATGATGTCGCCCGCCTCGACCTCGTCGACCGTCACGCGATCGAGGCCGCGAAAGCCCATCAGCTTGGTCAGCCGACCCTGCTCGACCACCGAGCCGTCCTGGCGCAGCACACGGACCGGCATGTTGAGCTTCGCGCGGCCCTGCTCGACGCGGCCGGTGAGCACGCGGCCGAGGAAATTGTCGTAGTCCAGGATCGACGCGACCATCGCGAACGGGGCGTCCGGATCGACCGAGGGCGCCGGCACGTGGCGCAGGATCAGGTCGAACATCGGCGTGAGGTCCTTCCGGGCCCCTTCGAGCTCGAGATCCGCCCAGCCCTGGCGACCGGACGCATACAGCATCGGGAAATCGAGCTGCTCGTCGCTCGCGCCGAGTGCCGCGAAGAGGTCGAACACCTCGGTGTGGACCTCGTCGGGCCGCGCGTCCTGACGATCGACCTTGTTGACGACCACGATCGGCCGGATGCCGCGAGCGAGCGCCTTGCCGACCACGAACTTGGTCTGCGGCAGCACGCCTTCGGCCGCGTCCACCAGCACCACCGCGCCGTCCACCATGTTCAGGATCCGCTCGACCTCACCGCCGAAATCGGCGTGGCCCGGCGTGTCGATGATGTTGAGGCGCGTGTCGTTCCACACCACCGAGGTGCATTTGGCGAGAATGGTGATGCCGCGCTCGCGCTCGAGATCATTGCGATCCATCGCGCGCTCGGCGACCTGCTGATTGTCGCGGAACGAGCCCGACTGCTTCAGCAGCTGATCGACGAGGGTCGTCTTGCCGTGATCGACATGCGCGATGATCGCGATGTTCCGGATGTTCATCGGGTGCTTTCGTTCGGATCTTCGGGATTTGGCGTCTGCATAACCGCACGGGCGCGCGGATGCACGCTCGAAGAACGGGAAGGCCGGAGGCTGGCCTTCCCTTCCTTCAAAGCCGCAGCCCCGCGAACCCCGCGTCAGGCCGGGCGCCGACATGTTCGATGACCGAAGCGGCGGCCGCGGCACCGAGTTGACCGGCGGCCAAGAGCCCGCGGTCGCGGGCGAGGGCGGCGAGGAAGCCGGCGGCGTAGGCGTCGCCGGCGCCGGTGGTGTCCCGCACGCGCGCCGGCGCGGCCGGGATGACGTGGCGTTCGTGGCCGGACGCGACCACGCTGCCGGCGGCGCCGCGTGTCGCGACCGCGATCCGCACGAGCCCGGCGAGCCGGTCGACGGCGGCGTCGAACGGCGCGCCCGTCAAGCTCTCGATCTCGGCCTCGTTGGCGAACACGATGTCGGCGTGGGCGTCGATGAAGGACGCGAAGTCGTCACGGTGACGCCCGACGCAGAACGGGTCCGACAGCGAGATCGCGACGAGGCGCCCGTGGCGGCGGGCGATCGCGGCGGCGCGTCGGAACGCCTCCTGCGCGTCGGGCGGGTCGAACAGGTATCCCTCCAGATAGGTGATGGCGGCGGCCGCGATCACGTCCTCGTCGAGGTCGTCGGGCCCGAAATTCGCCGCCGCGCCGAGGAACGTGCTCATGGTGCGCTGCCCGTCATCGGTCACCGCGATCAGGCATCGTCCCGTGGCACCGGTCGCGGCCGGGCGCGACGGGAAACGCACGCCGCCGCGCTCGATGTCGGCGCGGAACGCCGCGCCGAGCCGGTCGTCGGCGACCCGGCCGAGATAGGCGGCGCGCGCGCCGAGACGGGCGGCGACGGCGCAGCTGTTGGCGACCGAGCCGCCGCTCGCGTGCACGACGGGGCCGCGCGCGGCCGCCGTGAGCGCGGCCGTGAGACGCGTCGCGTCGGCGTCGCCGATCAGGGTCATGCCGCCGCGCGCGAGCCCGTGCGCCACGAGGAAGTCGTCGTCGGTCTCGGCCAGCACGTCGACGATCGCGTTGCCGACACCGACGATCTCGAGCGTGTCCGTCATCGCGCGGCGTCCTTCGTCCGAATGCAGCGCCGCGCCTAGAGCATCGCGCGGTCCGCCGCAATCTGCCGACCGGTCGGGAGGTCCCCCTCGCGTGCCGGCGCGGCGGCGGCCCGATCCGGCGCGCGACACCGCGCGATCGATCGGCACGATCACGATGATGCGCTGATGCAACCTTGCTTGTTCACGTCAGTGCGAGCGTGTAAGGCGGTGGCCTCGCACGGATATTTCAGCCGGCGGGCACCAGTCTCGCGCGAGAGGGGGACCCTTGTTCAAGAGACGCAAACAGGACGACACGCCAGAGGTCGCCCCTTCGTCGACGCCGTCACGACCGGGCGCGCCCCAGGCGCCCGCATCGGCCGTGCCGGTCGGGCCGCGGCCCGACGTCCCGCCCCAGACGACGACGCCTCGCCCGGCCGCCTCAGACAACGGATTGGGCGTACCGCCCTTCCGCCCCGCGACGCCGCCCCAACCGAAGGACGCGACCTCGATGAATCGCCCGACTGTTCCGCCCAGCCTGCCGCCCTCCGGGTCGACGTCCTCACCCGCCGGCGGCGGGCTTGCCGCGCCGCGGCCGCCGACCCCGCCCGGCGTCCGCCCCGGCGGGCCGGCGCCGCGCGAAACGGGTCCGGAGCGCCGCACCCTGGTGGTGGGCCGCGGCATCTCGGTGCAGGGCTCGGTGCAGGATGCCGAGCGCCTGGTGGTCGAAGGCACGGTGGAAGCGACCAACATCCGCGCCGCCGAGCTTTCGGTGGCGCCCGGTGGCGTGTTCCGCGGCGAGGTCGAGGTCGACGAAGCCGAGCTCGCCGGCACGATCGACGGCACGCTGGTCGCGCATGGCACGCTGGTGGTCCGTGCGTCGGGCAAGCTGCTCGGGGCCGCGCGTTGCCGCCGGCTGCAGGTCGAGGATGGCGGCCAGATCAGCGGCCGCATCGAGATGATGACGGACGGTGCGTCGCGGGTGGACACCGTTTCGCGCGTCGGCGAGGCGCCGAAGCCGCTCAACGACAAGCCCGCACCCGTGCCGCCGGCGCCCGTCGCCGCGAACTGATCCTTCTCGTCGGGCATGCCGCCGACCGGGGCGGCATCGTCCGGAGATCGAAGGAACGGCGCCGGCCTCGCGAGAAGCCGGCGCCCCTCCACGCCATGCGCGAGAGCGGCCGGACACGCCCGAAGCGCTTCGCATCGGCGCCGACAGGTCTCCCCCCGGCGGTATCCGCGTCGACGTCGCCTGGTCGACGGCGGCCGCCGCCGGCGCGCCGACGAAGGCGACGCGCGACTTGCGATGGGCGAGGCAAAATAAAGGGAGCCTGTCACATCGATTGGCAGTGCGTCGCCCGTTCTTCGGTCGTCGGATCGGCGCTCGGTCAGGCTGCTGGCGCAGTCACGCCCGATCAAACCGGTGCCGGTGCTTGCGGCTCGGATCGTCATCCAGGCCGCGTGCGACGGGAGGAGCGTGCAGGCCGTCTGCTGTCGTGACCGCCATCGGCAGCCGGTCGGGTTCTGCTCCCCGAGCACGTTCAGCAAGGCCGGAACCGGTCTGGCTGGACGTCGTGCCCTGGAAACTCAGTCGATGGAGCGACGCGTCTAGGCCGCCGCGTCGCGCTTGTCCTTCACCCGGACATAGGCGATCCGCGCGTGCTCCGCGCAGTAGGGTTTGCCCGGCAGCGTGGTGTCGTCGCAGAACCGGAAGCTTCTGGTTCCCGGCTCGCCGATCGGCCAGCAGCACGGCGACTGCCGGCCGTAGCCCGCCGAGACCGCCGGGCGCAGCACGCGCGGCCGCTCCATCGGCGTCGCGTCGACGGACGCCACGCTCGAGATGATCGCGACCGGACGCTCGGTCCGCAGCATGGCGCCGGGCTGGCGCCGCGGCAGCCGGACCGGCTCGACCCGCCGTTCGCGACGGATCGGCGAAGGGCGCGAGTCGAGTTGCAGGCGGTGCGCCTTGCCCACCACCGCGTTCTTGGTGATGCCCATCCGGCGGCCGATCTCGGCCGTCGAGTGACCTTCCTTCCACAGCGCGCGGAGCTGTGCGATCACCTCTTCACTCCACTCCATCTTGTGGGCCTCCGTTGTGTAACACCACCAAATGCAGGTTAGCCCCAAATCTGGGTGGTTTTCAACGACGAGACCCCAAAATCTTGTGGATTAATCACGATCGATCATGTCCGGTCGCGACATGTTGTTGTGACGGAACGATGCGGACGCAAAAAAGGCGGGCGCCCCATGGAGCGCCCGCCCGGACCGCCCGAGTTGGTCAGATTGCTCGTCGATTGAACAACGCGTGATAGATCAACAGCACCACCACGGCGCCGACGACGGCCACGATCAGGCTCCAGATGTTGAAGCCGGTCACGCCGGCCGCGCCGAACGCGTTGAAGATGAAACCGCCGATGACCGCCCCGACGACGCCGAGCACGATGTCGAGGATGATGCCTTCGCCCGAATTGTTGACGAGCTTGCTGGCGATGAAGCCGGCGATGAGCCCGAACACGATCCAAAGAATGATGCCCATGGTCGTCTCCCCTTTACGGGAGGAACGAACACCCCAAGGGCCAGATGGTTGCGGTGTGCGACCGCGGGACGCCAAGGCCAAGGGCTCCGCCCCTGGACCCCCGGCCGGGCCACACCGTCGACGCCCGCGGGACCGGAGCCCGGGTTTTCCTTCACTGAAAGGGGTCCGAGGAACGACTGTCCCTGGCCGGGCCCGTCGCGTCCGCGCGTTGGGCGCTCGCCGGGTCAGGGCAGAGCCCTGGCGTTCCCTTGCTCAGCTCCGGATCAGCCGGACCTGCCGCCCCGCCACGCCGAGCGCGATCCGGCCGTCGCGGAGCAGCAACGCGTCCGCGCCGAACACCTCGCGGCGCCAGCCGGCGAGCGCCGGGATGCCGTCTTCCTCGCCGAGCGCGAGCCGGTCGATCTCGTCGCTGCTCGCGAGGAGTTTCGGCGCCACCGCGTGCGCCTCGCATTTCGCCGCGAGCAGGACCTTGAGCAGGGAAACGAGGGCGGGGGATGGTCGTCCGCCGTTGCCGGTCGACCGGTCGCGACCCTCGGGCAGTTCGTCTTCCGGCAGTGCCCGCGCGTCCGCGACGGCGGCGAGCACCCCGGCGCCGCTCTTGCCGTCGGCGAAACCGCGGGTCACGCCCCGCACGCGCGCGAGCGCCTCGGCATCGACCGGCGCCACCGCCGCGAGCTCGAGCAGGCTCTCGTCCCGTAGCAGGCGCTGTCGCGGGATGTCGACGCGCTGCGCCTCGCGCTCCCGCCACGCGGCGACCGACCGCAGGACGGCCAGCATGCGCCGGTTGCCGGTCTTTGGCCGCAGCCGCTCCCAGGCGGTGTCGGGGTCGGCCCGGAAGGTGGCCGGTGCCGCGAGCACCGCCATCTCCTCGGCCACCCAGTCGAGCCGGTTCTCGCGGGTCAGCCGGTCCAGCAGCTTCCGGTAGACGCCGCGAAGATGCGTGACGTCGGCCGCGGCGTATTCGATCTGCGCCGCCGAGAGCGGCCGCGCCGACCAGTCGCTGAACCGGTGCGCCTTGTCGATATGGCCGCCCGTCAGCGCGCCGACCAGGCTGTCGTAGCCGACCTGGTCGCCGAACCCGGCCACCATCGCGGCCACCTGGGTGTCGAACATCGGCGCCGGCAGCGCCCCGAAACGGTGCAGGAAGATCTCGAGATCCTGCCGCGCCGCGTGGAACACCTTGGTCACCCGCGTGTCGGCGAGCAGTTCGGCGAGCGGCGCGAGATCGAGCCCGTCGGCCTCGGCGTCGATCACGTAGACCGCGTCCTCGCCCGCGAGCTGCACGACGCAGAGCACGGGGTAGTAGGTGCGCTCGCGCATGAATTCGGTGTCGACGGTGACGAACGCCTCGGACGCGAGGCGCACACAGGCGGCGGCGAGGGTTTCCGTGTCGGCGACCAGCACGGGTTCGGGAAACGGCGTACGGGGGGCGCGTGCCATGGTGCGGCTTCTACAGGAGGCGGCTCCCCCCGCAAGTGTTGACAAGGGAGGGCATGCGCGGGTTTGACCGCCCACGCCGCGCGCATCGTCCGGCGCCGGTTCGCCGAGGAGTTCCATGCACCCCTATCGCACCCACCATTGCGGCGCGCTCCGTGCCGACGATGCCGGCAGCGTCGCCCGCCTGTCGGGCTGGGTGCACAGCAAGCGCGACCATGGCGGGCTGCTGTTCCTCGACATCCGGGACCACTACGGCATCACCCAGATCGTGGTGCCGGACGGCACGGCGCTGCTCGCGCATGCCGAGGCGATCCGGGTCGAGAGCGTGGTGACGGTGACCGGCACGGTCGTCCGGCGCGAGGGCGCGACCGTGAACCCGCGTCTGCCGACCGGCGAGGTCGAGCTGCGGGCCGAGACGATCGACGTGCAGTCCGCCGCCGACGTGCTGCCGCTGCAGGTCGCCGGCAGCGACGCGGCCGGCGACGAGACGCGGCTTCGGTACCGCTATCTCGATCTCCGGCGCGAGCGCGTCCACCGCAACATGATGCTGCGGGCCGCGGTGATCGCCTCGCTTCGCCGCCGCATGACCGAGCAGGGCTTCACCGAGTTCCAGACCCCGATCCTCACCGCGTCGAGCCCGGAGGGCGCGCGCGACTTCCTGGTGCCGGCGCGGCTCCATCCGGGCAAGTTCTACGCGCTGCCGCAGGCGCCGCAGCAATTCAAGCAGCTGCTGATGGTCGCGGGGTTCGACCGGTATTTCCAGATCGCGCCCTGCTTCCGCGACGAGGCCGCCCGCGCCGACCGGTCGCCGGGCGAGTTCTATCAGCTCGATTTCGAGATGAGCTTCGCGACCCAGGAGGACGTCTTCGCGGTGCTCGAGCCGGTGATGGCCGGCTTGTTCCGCGAGTTCGGCGCCGGCCGTGCCGTCACCGAGGGGGCCTTTCCGCGCATCGCCTACGACGACGCGCTGCTGCGCTACGGTTCGGACAAGCCGGATCTCCGCAACCCGCTGCTGATCACCGACGTCACCGCGCAGTTCGCGGGCGGCGGGTTCGGCCTGTTCGCCCGGGTCGCGGCGGAGGGCGGCGTCGTGCGCGCGATCCCGGCCCCTGGCGCCGGCGGCCGGCCGCGCTCGTTCTTCGACAAGCTCAACGAGTGGGCGCGCGGCGAAGGTGCCGCCGGGCTCGGCTACGTCACCTGGGACGCCGACGGCGCCAAGGGCCCGATCGCGCGCAACCTCGAGCCGGAACGGGCGGAGGCGATCCGCGCCGCCTGCGGGCTCGCGGCGGGCGACGCCGTGTTCTTCGCCGCCGGCCCGCGCGACGCCACCGCGAAATTCGCGGGCCTGGTGCGGACCAAGCTCGGCGACGAGCTCGCGCTGGTCGAGCAGGCGGCGTTCCGGTTCTGCTGGATCGTCGATTTTCCGATGTTCGAGCGGAACGAGGACACCGGCCGGATCGAGTTCAGCCACAACCCGTTCTCGATGCCGCAGGGTGGCATGGCAGCCCTCGAGGGCGCCGATCCGCTGTCGGTCAAGGCTTATCAGTACGACATCGTCTGCAACGGCATCGAGCTGTCGTCGGGGGCGATCCGGAACCACCGTCCCGACATCATGCTGCGGGCCTTCCAGATCGCCGGCTACGGCGCCGACGAGGTCGAGGCGCGTTTCGGCGGCATGCTGAACGCGTTCCGCTACGGCGCGCCGCCGCATGGCGGCTCGGCGCCCGGGATCGACCGGATCGTGATGCTGCTCGCCGACGAGCCGAGCATCCGCGAGGTCATCCTGTTCCCGCTCAGCCAGGGCGGCGAGGATCCGATGATGGGCGCGCCCGCGCCCGTGCCGGAGCAGCGCCTCCGCGAGTTGTCGCTCCGCCTCGCCCTCCCGCACAGGAAGGACTGACTGCCCGATGCGGAGCACGTCCGGTGCGGCGCGGCGGCAGGTCGCCTGGCTCGTCGCCTTCGTCGTCGCGTCCGGGTCGGCCGAAGCCGCCGTGTCGCTCGCCGCGCACCGCGCGGTCTACGACCTTTCGTTCGCCGGCTCGCCGGACGGCGAGACGGTCGGTGCGTCCGGGCAGATGACCTTCGAGGTCCGCGACGCCTGCGACGCCTGGGCGACGCAGCAGATGCTGTCGGTTTCCTCGATCGAGCGCGACGGCACGGAGACCGCGACCCACTCCGACTACGCGACCTTCGAGATGAAGGACGGCAGCGCGCTCACGTTCACGATGGTGCAGAAGGACAACGGCGCGCTCACCGACAATCTCCGCGGCAAGGCGACCATCGCGCCGGGCGAGAAGGGCCAGGTCCGCTTCCTCAGTCCGGCCAACACCAGCCTCACGCTGCCGGCAGGCACGTTGTTCCCGATGGAGCACACGCGCGCGATCCTCGACGCGGCCGCGGCGGGCAAGCACGCGATCGCGCCGCTGCTGTTCGACGGCACCGGCACGGACGGCGCCGAATACAGCTACGCGACGATCGTGAACTGGGGACCGACGGTCGGTCCGCCGCCCTCGCCGATCCTGGCGGGGCTCGACTCCGGGCGGATCCACATCGCCTTCTTCCCGCTCGGCAGCACCGGGATGACGCCGGAATACGAGATCGGCACGCGCTATTTCGCGAACGGCGTCGGCGACCGGCTGTTGATGGATTTCGGCGCCTTCCGCCTCGCGGGGCAGCTCAGAAGCCTGACCGCGCTGCCGGCGGCGAAGAACTGCCCCCGCTGAGCGGGGATCGGCCCGGCGCATGACAGCGGAGAGCCAACCCACCCTCGAAATCGCGCGCGAGCGTCCAGTCGATCGGCCCCGCATCGGACGCCGCGCCCGGCCGGTATCCGGCGCGCAGCACCTCGACGACCCGGGGCGCCGTGCGGACGAACGCGCCCGCAGCAGTCCCGTGCATGAGATGCGCGCCCGAGACACGCGCGTTCAGCAACCCTTCCGCGGTGCCCTCCTGGCCGAAATCGTCGACCACGATCAGGCGCCGCCCGACGAGACCGGGCGCGTAGGCGAGCACGTCGAAATCGTAGGGGCCGTACGTGACGATCGGCCCGGTGCAGGCGCCCGATGCGACCAGCGTGCGGCTGAGCCCGCGCCAGTCCTCGAGCGACCCGGCACGGACGTGGTCGGCCAGCAGCCAGCCGAACAGCGCCGTCGCGACCGCCGCGACCGCCCGCCCCGACCAGGGCCGCGCGCGCATCGCGACCGCCTGACCGAGCAGGAGGCAGACCGGCACGGCGAGGATGACGCCGCAGCGCGACAGCAGCATCGGTCGCCTGAAGCTGACGCCGACCAGCACCAGCACGTAGAGCACCGGCAGCACCACCAGGATCATCACCGCGCGTCGATCCCGGCGGGCGAGACGGAAGGCCGCCTCCGCCGCGATCGCGACGAGGGCCGCCGCCGCGAGGGCGGCCGCATGTCCGAGCCGGTCGGGCGTGGTCAGCACTTCTTTCGCGAAGATCATCACCGTCAGCGGGGTCGGGGCCCGCATCCATTCGAGGCCGACGGAATGGGTCAGCCTCGACGCGAGCAACACCGCGCCCGCGATGACGACCGCCGATCCCAGTCCGGCCGCGAGCAGCACCGGCCGCAGGCCGCGTCGCCCGGACCGGTCGCGCGCGAGCTCGGCCCCCAGCACCAGGGCGGCGCACGCGGCGAGGAACACCGCCGAGTAATGCACCCACGCCGCGGTTCCGGCCGCCACCCCGAACAGCACCACGCCGCGCCGGCGCGTCGCGAGCCCTGCGGCCCGGTCGGTCGCGTCCGCGAGCCCGAGCAGCATGACCGCCTCGACGAGCTGCAGCAGCGCGTAGCCGCGCGCGGTTTCGGCGAAGAAGACCGACAGCGGATCGATGCACGCGAAGAACGCCGCCCACATCGCGGCGCGCGCGCCGAGCAGGCGACGCCCCAGCGCCCACACGACCGGCACGACCAGTGCCGAACAAAGCGTCGAGAAGGCCCGCGCCGCGCCGGCACCGGTTCCGAACGCGTCCATCCAGGCTTTCAGCAGCAGGTAGTAGAGCGGCGGTGTCGGTTCCGCCCGCGCACCGGGGCCGAGCAGGAAAGCGGTCGGCAGCTGCGCCCAGTCGACCGAGAAGACCTCGTCCGACCACATCGAGCGCGCCTCGAGACCGATCGCGCGCACCACCAGCGCCAGCGCGATCATCGCCATGACGGCCTCGAACGTGCCGATCGCCGAACGACACCTCGCGACCGGCACGATGTCCGTGATCATCCGATCGGCATCCATCCTCGACCCCGCACCCACGCTCGCGGTTTGTCATAACAATGATTTCGGGACCTGTCGTGATCGGATCCCGACGATGCGGGCCATGACCGTCGCACCCGAGCCCGGGATCGTCGGGCGGGCGGCCGGCCCTTGCACGCCCGTGCTCTCGATCGTGTCGCCGACCTACAACGAGCGCGACAACATCGCCCCCCTGTTCGACGCCATCGACGCGGTGTTCCCCGACGGCGGCTTCGAACTCGTGGTGGTCGACGACGACAGTCCCGACGGCACCGCGCTGGCCGTGCGCGACCTCGCGCGCACCGGGCGGCCGATCCGCGCCCTCCGCCGCGTCGGACGGCGGGGCCTGTCGTCCGCCGTGGTCGAGGGCGTGCTGTCGTGCCACGCGCCGTTCGTCGCCGTGATCGACGCCGACATGCAGCACGACGAGCGGCTGCTGCCGCGCATGCTGGACATCCTCCGCAACGGCGACGCCGATCTCGTGATCGGCAGCCGATACGCCGATGGCGGCGGCGTCGGCGACTGGAGCGGCCGGCGCCGGCTGATGAGCCGGGTCGCGACGCGCTGCGCCGCCGCCCTGATCGGCACGGCGGTGACCGACCCGATGAGCGGCTTCTTCGCCATCAGGACCGTCGCCTTCGACGCCGCGGTCGCCGACCTGTCGCAGCAGGGTTTCAAGATCCTGCTCGACGTGATCGCCTCCTCGCCGGCGCCGCTCCGCATCGTCGAACTGCCCTACGTCTTCCGCGATCGTCGCGCCGGCACGTCGAAGCTCGATGCCGGCGTGCTCGCGGAGTTCCTCTTCCTGCTGGTCGAGAAGACGACGCGCGGGCTGGTGCCGCCGCGCTTCGTGCTGTTCTCGCTGGTCGGCGGCCTGGGCGTCGCGGTGCATCTCGGCGTGCTCGGCATCTTGCGCGAGGCACGCGTCGGCTTCCTCGCCGCCCAGGTCGCGGCGACGCTCGCCGCGATGACGTCGAACTACGTGTTCAACAACGCGGTGACCTACCGCAACCAGCGCCTGACCGGCCGCGCCTTCGCCGGCGGCTACGTGCTGTTCTGCGTCATCTGCACCTTCGGCGCGATCGCCAACATCAGCGTCGCCGACACCGCGATCCAGGCGTTCCGCTCCTGGACGCTGGCCGGGATCGCGGGCGCGGCGATGAGTGCCGTGTTCAATTTCGGGGTGGCGACGCAGCTGGTGTGGCGGGTGCGGCGGCGCGGCGCCACGCCGCCGTCCTGATCGTCAGGCGGCACTCGACGGCCACAGCCAGGCCGCGCCGCGCACGCCCGAACTGTCGCCGTGCATGTTGCGCACGATCGGTGTCAGCAGCCGCGGGCTCAGCACGTGGCGCGCCATCAGGGCCGGCACGGCGGTGTAGAGATGCGCCATGTTCGACAGGCCGCCGCCCAGCACGATGGCGTCGGGGTCGAGGAAGTTGACCACCTGCGCGAGTGCCCGCCCGAGCCGGTCGGCGTGGGCTGCGAGCGCGCGCGCGGCGACCGCGTCGCCGGATGCCGCGCGCTCGGCGAGCCGGCTCGCATCGTGCCGGCCCGGACCGTCGGCGCTCGCGGCGAGCGCCGGGCCGCAAAGGAAGCGCTCGATGCAGCCCTCGTTGCCGCAGAAGCAGCGGGGCATCGGAAATTCGTCCGGCCGCGGCCACGGCAGCGGATTGTGGCCCCATTCGCCGGCGACGTGGTGCGGCCCGGCATGGATCCGCCCGTCGACGACGATGCCGCCGCCGACGCCGGTGCCGAGGATGACCCCGAACACCATCCGGTGCCCGGCCGCGGCCCCGTCGGACGCCTCCGAAAGCGTGAAGCAGTTCGCATCGTTCTCGACCCGGACGACGCGTCCGAGCGCCTCGCCGAAGTCGCGGCCGAAGGCGCGGTCGTTCAGCCAGGTCGAGTTCGCGTTCCTGACCCGGCCGGTGGCGAAGCTGATCGCGCCCGGGATGCCGATCCCGACGCTCGCCGTGCCGCCGAGCTCGGCCTCGGCGCCGCGCACGAGTGCGACGAGGGTGGCGATCGCGCCGGCGTAGTCGCCGGGGTTCGGCACCCGGCGCCGCAGCATCACGTCGCCGGACGCGGCGAGTGCCACGATCTCGAGCTTGGTGCCGCCGAAATCGATGCCGATGCGGAACCTGGCCATCGCGCGCCCTCCCCGACACGCTGCTTACGAGCGGGCCCGGACGGGCGGCAAGCCGGGCGCTTGCCCGGGCCGGCGTTTCGCGCGAGGGAAGGCGATGAGCGAGCAGAACCCGCGTGCCGGCGCGTCCGAGCAGGTCCTCGACGCCAAGGGCCTCGCCTGCCCGCTCCCCGTGCTGCGCCTCAATCGGGCGCTCCGGGGCATGGCGCCGGGGGCGCGGCTCCGCCTGCTGACCACCGATCGGGCCTCGGTCGCCGACGTCCGGGCCTTCTGCCGCGAAACCGGGCACGAGCTCACCGGCTTCGCCGAGGAGGCCGGCGACGTGTTCACGTTCAGCATCAGGCGCCGCGTCGCGCCCTGAAACGCTTCCGCTCGGCCTCGTGCGCGGTCTACCTGCTCGGTGTCCGGAGCGCGACGTTCGGCCAGACCGTGGACGGTCCGGCCGAAGCTGCTCGAGAGCACTTCCCGATCCAATTGGATCGGGAGTAGTGCTCTACCTCTCTGAAAAGAGAGCATTTCCTTTCGATAGACGACTCCGTCTGATGGAAAAATGCTCTAGGACGGTCGCGATAACAGGAGGAACGTCGTTGGATTCCGCGCTGCCGGCCCGCCCGGACCAGACCGAGCTCTCGGCGATGTCGTTCGAGGACGCGCTCGCCGAGCTCGAGGCGATCGTGCGCGGGCTCGAAGGCGGGCAGCAGAAGCTCGAGGACGCGATCACCTGCTACGAGCGCGGCGCCGCCCTCCGCCGCCATTGCGAGGCGAAGCTCGCCGAGGCCGAGACGCGGGTGGCCGCCATCGTCGAGCGCGACGACGGCACGCTGGCGACGCGGGCGCTCCCGTCCGACAAGGGCTGATCCATGGCCGACACGATCACGACCTCCTGGCTCGACGGCGACGAGGCCGCGTCGCTCGCGGCGGCACTCGCCGCGCGCGCGCGCGAGACGGAGACCTGCCTCGACGAGCTGCTCGCGCCGGTGCCCGGGCGGGAGGCCCGGCTGGTCGACGCGATGCGCTACGCGACGCTCGGCGGCGGCAAGCGGATGCGGGCCTTCCTCGTGCTCGAGGTCGCCGCCCTGTTCAAGGTGTCGCCGCGCTGCGCCGCGCGCGCCGCGGCGGCGGTCGAGATGCTGCACGCCTACTCGCTCGTCCATGACGACCTGCCGGCGATGGACGACGACGATCTCCGCCGCGGCCAGCCGTCCTGCCACCGCCAGTTCGACGAGGCGACGGCGATCCTCGCCGGCGACGCGCTGCAGGCCCGCGCCTTCGCGGTGCTGGCCGACGCGTCCACCCATTCCGACCCGTCCGCGCGCGTCGAGCTGATCGCGGCGCTCGCCACCGCCGCCGGCGCGAACGGCATGGTCGGCGGCCAGATGATCGACATCGAGGCCGAGCGCGCGCAGGCGGCGGGCGAGACGGTCGGCCTGCCCGAGGTCACCCGCCTCCACGCGCTCAAGACCGGGCGCCTGATCCAGTACAGCGCCGAGGCCGGCGCGATCCTCGGCCGCGCGCCGGGTCCGGTGCGCCACGCGATCGCCGCCTATGGTCGCGATCTCGGCGCCGCGTTCCAGATCGCCGACGACGTGCTCGACGCCACCGCGACCGCGGAAGCGCTGGGCAAGACCGCCGGCAAGGACGAGGCGAGCGGCAAGGCGACCTTCGTCTCGCTGCTCGGCGTCGCGCGCGCCGCCGATCAGGCGCGCATCCTGGCGGAGCAGGCCTCCGCCCATCTCAACCAGTTCGGCGCCGAGGCGGACAGACTGCGGTCGCTCGCCCGGTTCACCGTCGAACGCAGGAGCTGACGTCCATGGCCGTGCCCACCCCCCTTCTCGACCGCGTGTCGATGCCGTCCGATCTTCGGAACCTGTCGTCCGAGCAGCTTCGGCAGGTGGCGGACGAGTTGCGGGCGGAGACGGTGGACGCGGTGTCGGTGACGGGCGGCCATCTCGGCGCGTCGCTGGGCGTGGTCGAGCTCACGGTGGCGCTGCACGCGGTGTTCGACACGCCGCGCGACCGGCTGATCTGGGACGTCGGCCACCAGGCCTACCCGCACAAGATCCTCACCGGGCGGCGGTCGCGCATCCGCACGCTGCGCCAGGCCGGCGGGCTGTCCGGCTTCACCCGTCGCGCCGAAAGCGAATACGACCCGTTCGGCGCCGCCCACTCGTCGACCTCGATCTCCGCCGGCCACGGCATGGCGGTCGCCCACGCGCTCCGCGGCGAGCACGACCGCAACGTGATCGCGGTGATCGGCGACGGCTCGATCTCCGCCGGCATGGCCTACGAGGCGATGAACAACGCCGGCGCCAACACCTTCGGCCGCGACAAGGACGCGCCCGGCAGCGGCCGCCTGCTCGTGGTGCTGAACGACAACGAGATGTCGATCTCGGCCCCGGTCGGCGCCATGAGCGCCTATCTCACCCGGCTGATGAGCTCGCGCTCGTTCCTGTCGCTGCGCGAGATCGGCCTGCGGCTGGCCAAGCGCTTCCCGCGCCAGATCGAGCGCACCGCCAAGCGCGCCGAGGAATACGCCCGCGGCATGCTCACCGGCGGCACGCTGTTCGAGGAGCTCGGCTTCTACTACGTGGGCCCGATCGACGGACACAATCTCGACCACCTGCTGCCCGTGCTGCGCAACCTTCGCGAGGCCGAGGAGCACGGGCCGGTGCTGCTGCACGTGATCACCCAGAAGGGCCGCGGCTACGCCCCCGCCGAGGCCGCCGCCGACAAGCTGCACGCCGTCACGCCGCGCTTCAACGTGGTCACCGGCGAGCAGGTCAAGGCGCCGGGCGGCCCGCCCTCCTACACCGGGGTGTTCGCCGACACGCTGATCGCCGAGGCCGAGCGCGACACGCGCCTGGTCGCGATCACGGCGGCGATGCCGACCGGCACCGGGCTCGACCGCTTCGCGCGCCGCTTCCCGGAGCGGTTCTTCGACGTCGGCATCGCCGAGCAGCACGCGGTGACGTTCGCCGCCGGCATGGCGACCGAGGGGCTCAAGCCGGTCTGCGCGATCTACTCGACCTTCCTGCAGCGGGCCTACGACCAGGTGGTGCACGACGTGGCACTGCAGGGCCTGCCGGTGCGCTTCGCGATCGACCGCGCCGGGCTGGTCGGCGCCGACGGCGCCACCCATGCCGGGTCGTTCGACCTCAACTACCTGCTGCCGCTGCCGGGCATGGTGGTGATGGCGCCGGCCGACGAGGCCGAGCTCGTGCACGCGGTCGCGACCGCCTGCGCCTACGAGGACGGGCCGATCGCGTTCCGCTACCCGCGCGGCAACGGCACCGGCGTCGCCCTGCCGGCGCGGGGCGAGCTGCTCGCGCTCGGCCGCGGCCGGGTGCTGCGGGAGGGCAACACGGTCGCGATCCTGTCGCTCGGCACGCGGCTGGCCGACTGCCTCGGCGCCGCCGACGAGCTCGCCGCCCGCGGCGTGTCGACCACGGTCGCCGACGCGCGCTTCGCCAAGCCGCTCGACACCGCGCTGCTCGAGCAGCTCGCCCGCCACCACGCCGTGCTGCTGACCGTCGAGGAAGGCGCCGCCGGCGGGTTCGGCGCCGCCGTCATGCACCACCTCGCGACCACCGGACTGCTCGACACCGTCCGGGTGCGGCCGCTCGCGCTGCCCGACCGCTTCATCGACCACGACAGCCACCCGAACCAGATCCGCGACGCCGGCCTCAACGCCGCCAGCATCGCAGACACCGCCATGCGCGCCATCGGCGCGGGCTCGGCACGGGTGTCGCGGGCCTGACGCGCCGGCGCGAGGGCCACGTCCGCGCCGACCAGCTCCTGGTCGCGCGCGGCCTCGTCGACAGTCGGGCGCGCGGCGCGGCCCTGATCCTCGCGGGCGTGGTCCGGAGTGGCGAGCGGCGCGTCGCCAAGGCCGGCGACCTGCTGCCCGAGAGCGCGCCGCTCGCGCTGACGGGACAGGATCACCCCTGGGTGTCGCGCGGCGGGGTGAAACTCGCGCACGGCCTCGCCCATTTCGGCCTCTCGCCCGACGGTCGCTGCTGCCTCGACATCGGCGCGTCCACGGGCGGCTTCACCGACGTGC
The DNA here is from genome assembly GCA_965199345.1 of Acetobacteraceae bacterium. Taxonomy (GTDB): domain Bacteria; phylum Pseudomonadota; class Alphaproteobacteria; order Acetobacterales; family Acetobacteraceae; genus CAXTPV01. The sequence goes on along the minus strand of CBDARA010000002.1, from coordinate 371,413 downwards.
TGCTGACGCACGGCGCCGCGCGCGTGCACGCGATCGACGTCGGCCATGGTCAGCTCGCCTGGAAGCTCCGCGCCGACCCGCGCGTCGTCGTGCACGAGCGCACCAACGCGCGGCATCTCGCCGCGGCGGCGCTCGGCGACGATGCCGAGCGGATCGCGGCGCTGGTCTGCGACGCGTCTTTCATCGGCCTCCGCACCATCCTGCCCGCCCCGCTCGCCCTGTGCGCGCCGGGGGCCTGGGCGATCGCGCTGATCAAGCCGCAGTTCGAGGCGGGACCGGCGGACGTGCCGCGCGGCGTGGTGCGCGACCACGCGGTGCACCAGCGCGTCTGTGACGAGATGGCCTCGTGGTGGGCGGAGCGGTCAGGCTGGACGGTCGTCGGCGTGGAGGCGAGCCCGATCACCGGCCCGGAGGGCAATCGGGAGTTCCTGATCGCCGCGAGGAGATCGGACGCGGATCGGGCCACCTCCGCCTGACCGGCCGAGACCAGGTGATGGCGTGTCGCGGCGCGCACGAACGCGCCGGGCAACGCTCAGAAGATGTCCTTGATGATCTCGTCGCCGATGCCGAAGCCGGCACCCATCTCGAGCGCGCGGCCGAGACCCGAATTGAGGAAGCCGCCGAACATGCCGCCGCCGGCACCCGCGCCCGCCGTCTGCGGCGCGAAGCCGCCCTGCTGCGGGTAGTTCCCCTGCGGATAGCCCCCCTGGCCGTAGCCCGGCTGCGGCGCCGGGGCCTGACCCTGCCAGCCCCCGGCCCCCTGCTGCGGCGGCATGCCGCCGGCGCCGTTGGCGACCATGCCGTGGATCGATTGCAGCAGCGCGGTCATGCGGTCCTGCTCGGCGCGGAACGACAGCGCGAGCTCGCGAAGATCGAGGAGCCATTCGCGCGACTGCTGATCGCCGCCCTGGGCGGCCGCCTGCAGCTTGCCGCCGAGGCCTTGCAGCAACTGCACGGTGTTCTGCGCCTGCGACTGCAGCTCGGCGTATTGCCGGTCGATCTGCTGGGTGTCCATGACGGTCTCCTCAGGCCTGAAGCGACGGCGTGTCGGCGGCGGGCGCGTGGGTCGGCGTCGGCGCGCCGAGATCACGGTGGGACACTTCCGCGAGCAGCGCCCAGACCCGGGCCGGCTGCATCGGCACGTCGGGATCGTTCAGGAGCTGATCGAGCTCGTCGAGCTTGGCGGTGAATTCCCGGTCCGTCATGCGCGTCTCCGTATGCCTGTCCGATCCTGGCGTGGAGTCTTCCGGCCGATTGAGCCTCAAATATGGCCGAAGCGGCAGCCCCAATCTCGGGCGCGCGCCCGTCTCTACGCGGGACGGGCGGGACGGGTCAGCCGTTCCAGCAGAGCGACACGGTGGATGGCGCGAACGCGTCGCCCGGCACGACGCGGTAGGCCGGGTTGCGGAACCGGTACTCGCCGTCGTCGGCGCTCGGGTGCAGCATCTCGTGGCGCGAGGTGCAGGCGACCGTCACCACGTGACGGGCTTCCGGCCGCGTGAGGAACTGCCGCGTCTCGCCCTCGAGCGTCATGTCGCGCGCGAGCCTGCCCCATTCCACCTCGTCGATGTCGTCGACATACATCGCGAGGATCCCCGGTGCCCGGCCGGTCAGGCGGTCCGAGACCACGCTCTCCATCCGGCGCCGGATCGCCGCCGGCACGTCGTTCTCGGCGCCGGCATGCGCCGCCATCACGAACACGGCCTGTCCGGACTGGCTCACCGCGAGCTGCGTCTCGGGGCCGAACTCGCTGCGGAGGCGCGACAGCAGCCCGTTCTCCGCGGCCTGCGAGGCCGCGATCACCAGGGGATCGAGACGCATCACGGCGGCCGGATCCTGGTCTGCGCGGCGCTGCTCGGCGAGCATCGCCTTGATGCGGCGATGCAGCGAGGCGAGCTCGCACTCGCCGGACGTGCACGCCGGGTCGCCGGCGCGTCGGAGACCGCGCGGCAGCGTCATCTTCAGCAGGTAGCGGCCCGGATGCGAGGACAGCCAGGCCTGCAGATCGGGATCGACCATGTCGGCGAGCTGGAACCAAGCGCCCTGGTGAACGCCGCGCCCGCTCTCGGCGGAAACGACCTCGCACGCGACCTCGGCCCGGCTGCCGTCCCGCGTGAGCAGCAGGTCGAACGGTGCGCCGTTCGCGAAACCGGCGAACGCCACCTCGAAGCCGCGGCTCCTGTGCAGCCATGCGGTCCGCAGCAGGTGGAACAATTCGGTCAGCGACTGCCCGTCCTGCATCGCGTCGGCGAGCCGCGCCTCGAAGCGCTGGCGGGCCGGCGCGTCGAGCGTGCGATGGAGGCGGATCGCGTCGACCGCGAGGGCGGCGACCCGGCGGTCGGGTGCCGGCGCCGGCCGGTCCGACGGCCGACGCTGCCGCTGGATCGCGATCTCGATCGCGTGTCGCCGGATGACATCTCGGCCGCAGAGCGTGCGGCGGCCGCCGGCAGGTTGGGATTGGACGATGGCGTCGATGCGCGATTGCCAGGCTTCACGACCCACCAGGTCGATGAAGGCTTCGAGCTCGGTCGAACGATCGTCGCAGGTCATAGCCCATTAAAGGAATTGGCCAGGGCGCGAGGCAAGGAGACCGGCCTCACGATCGGCGTGGTCTCGCAAACGTGAGCAGGCGCGGCCCCGTCCGGCGACGCTTGGTTGTCGCCGCCGCCGTCCGTCCGTATGTGTCGCCGATGCTCCGAGACCTCGTCGCCCACGCGCCCGCCTTCGTCGTGTCCGCCCTCGCGGCGCTCGCGATGCTGCTCGCGCTGCTGCCGGCCGAGGCGTCGTCGGCGTCGCGCGGCGGACCGGTCGCGCACGCCGGTGCGAGCGGGGTCGCGCATGCGGGCGGGCCCAATTCGGCGCGGTCCGGCGGACCGGTTCCAGGGCGCCCGAACGCATCGTTGATCGGATCCTGGGGCGTGTGGCGCGCGGCGACGCATCGCGCCGGCAAGCGGCTGGTCTGCTACGCCTACACGCGCAGCCTGAGCTCGAGCCCGGCGCTGGTCGGCCGTGGCGACGTGGTGCTCACCATCACCGAGCGCAGCGGCGCACCGCGCGATGCGATCGCGATGAGTGCGGGATACGCCTATCCGGCCGGCGCCGAGGTCGCGGTCACGGCCGGGCACGCCCGGCTGCGCTTCTACACGTCGCAGCGCTCGGCCTTCGCTCGCGCCGGCACGACGGCCGCGCGTGCCTTCGACGGCGCCGATCGCGCCGTGGTTCGCTCGCCCGCGCCGCGCGGCCGCTCGGTAACCGACGTGTTCGGGCTCGACGGCTTCGGCGACGCCCACCGCGCGATCGAGAAGGCATGCCCTTTCCATGCCTGACGGCCTGATCGGTCCCGCGGCCGAGGCCGCGCGAGCCGGCCTGCCGGACGGTCTCGACCGCGACGAGGCGGCACGGATCCTCGCCAAGGCCGCCCTGTTCGCGCCGCCTCCCGCGCGTCTGCCCGACGGCAGGCGCGAGCTGGTCGGCCTGTCGCGGGCGGAACTCGCCGCCGCGCTTGCCGAAGAGGGCGAGGCGCCGTTCCGCGCCAAACAGATCTGGCATTGGATCTACAATCAGGGCGTCACCTCGTTCGACCGCATGACGTCGATCAGCCGCGGCCTGCAGGAGACGCTCGCCACCCGCTTCGTCATCGGCCGTCCGGAGCCGGCGCTGTTGCAGACCAGCCGCGACGAGACGCGCAAGTATCTGTTCCGCTTCCGCGACGGCAACGAGGCCGAGACGGTCTACATCCCCGACCGGCGGGAGGATCGCGGCGCCGTCTGCATCTCGAGCCAGGTCGGCTGCACGCTCTCCTGCCGCTTCTGCCACACCGGCACGCAGCGTCTGCTGCGCAATCTCGGCGCCGCCGAGATCGTCGGCCAGTTCATGGCCGTGCGCGACGATTACGGCGAGTGGCCGTCCCCACGCGGCGAAACGCCAAGGCTGCTGTCGACGGTCGTGCTGATGGGCATGGGCGAGCCGCTCTACAACTACGAGAACGTGGCCGCCGCGATGCGGATCGTGATGGACGGCGAGGGGATCGGCCTGTCCCGCCGGCGCATCACGCTGTCGACGGCGGGCGTCGTGCCGCTGATGGATCGCTGCGGCGCGGAACTCGGCGTCAATCTCGCGATCTCGCTGCATGCGGTGACCGACGAGCTCCGCGACGAACTCGTGCCGCTCAACCGCAAATACCCGATCGAGGCGCTGATCGCCGCCTGCCGACGCTATCCGGCCGCGTCGAACGCGCGGCGCATCACGTTCGAATACGTCATGCTCCGCGGCATCAACGACAGCGACGCGGAGGCGCGCGCGCTGGTCCGGCTGATCGCCGGCATCCCGGCGAAGGTCAACCTGATCCCGTTCAATCCCTGGCCGGGCAGCGACTACGCGCCCAGCACGCCGGCGCGCCTCGCGTCGTTCGCAGCCATCGTGACGGATGCCGGCTTCGCCTCGCCCGTGCGCACGCCGCGCGGCCGCGACATCCTCGCCGCCTGCGGCCAGCTCCGCACCGAGAGTGCTCGCACCAAAAGGGAACCGACGCATGGCGCCTGAGAAGATGGCGAAGAAGGTGGTGCTCGCCTATTCCGGCGGTCTCGACACCAGCGTCATCCTGCGCTGGCTGCAGCAGGAATACGGCTGCGAGGTCGTCACCTTCACCGCCGATCTCGGCCAGGGCGAGGAACTCGAGCCGGCGCGACGCAAGGCCGAGATGATGGGCGTGCGCGAGATCTTCGTCGAGGATCTCCGCGAGACCTTCGTCCGCGACTACGTGTTTCCGATGTTCCGCGCCAACGCGCTCTACGAGGGACAGTATCTGCTCGGCACCTCGATCGCCCGCCCGCTGATCGCAGCGCGACAGATCGCGATCGCCGAACAGGTCGGCGCCGACGCGGTCGCGCACGGCGCCACCGGAAAAGGGAACGATCAGGTTCGTTTCGAACTCGCCTACTACGCGCTGAAGCCCGACGTCACGGTGATCGCGCCTTGGCGCGAGTGGGATCTCACGTCGCGCGAGAAGCTGCTCGCCTTCGCCGACAGCCATCAGATCCCGGTCGCGCGCGACAAGCGCGGCGAAAGCCCGTTCAGCATCGACGCGAACCTGCTCCACTCGTCGTCGGAAGGGAAAGTGCTGGAGGATCCGGCGGTGGCGCCGGAGGAATACGTCTTCCAGCGCACCATCAGTCCCGAGGACGCGCCGGATCGGGCCGAGCACGTCACGATCGATTTCGAGCGTGGCGATCCGGTCGCGATCGACGGCGCCGCGTCGTCGCCCGCGACCCTGCTCGCGACGTTGAACGAGTTCGGCCGGCGCAACGGGATCGGCCGGCTCGACCTGGTCGAGAACCGCTTCGTCGGCATGAAGTCGCGCGGCATCTACGAGACGCCCGGCGGCACGATCCTGCATGCGGCGCATCGCGGCATCGAGAGCATCACGCTCGATCGCGAGGCGGCGCATCTGAAGGACAGTCTGATGCCGCGCTACGCGACGCTGCTCTACAACGGCTTCTGGTTCAGCCCCGAGCGCCGGATGCTGCAGGCGTTGATCGACGAGAGCCAGGGCGCGGTGACCGGGCGGGTGCGCCTCAGGCTCTACAAGGGGAATGCGACCGTGGTCGGCCGCGAGAGCCCGATGAGCCTCTACGACAGCCGCGTGGTGACGTTCGAGGATGACCGCGGCGCCTACGACCAGCGCGACGCCGCGGGCTTCATCCGGCTGCAGGCGCTCCGCCTCCGGCTCGGCGCCGCCGCGGGGCGTCGCGGCGGGAGCCTGTCGCCGAACAGCTGACGGAGCGGGCGGTCGTCCCCCAGGCCGGCGCGGGCGACGTCACCGGGGCATCGAAGGATTCTCGCGCGGCCGGCAAGAGCCGAACAGGGCGGACGGGCGGCGCTCGACACCGTTTCGGGCGCGGCTGCCGCGACGCGCTGGGATCGATGGCGTCGCGGAAGATCCCCGGACCGGGCCGCCAGGGCAACCGCATCTGGGCCGGACCACGTCGTGGTCCGGCCCAGATGCGCCATGTTGCTCCATTTGCCAAGTCTATGGAGCACGACCTCCAGCCAGACCGGATCCGGTCTGGCTGGAGGTGCTCGAAGGACCTCGGTCGCGCGCGCGACGCGACCGGGCCCTGGTCCGGAACGCTCCCCCGACCTCCTTCTGGTTCCCGCTGCCCGGAACGCCGACCGCGTCCGCGAACGCGGCGACCAGGGCGCCGTAGGCCGCGCGGATCGCCTCGGGGTCGGAGGCGTCCGCATCGGGCGCGAGACAGTCGTTCCAGGCCGGATCCCAGCGCGCGCCCCAGTATGGCGCGAGGCGCGCGGGATCGGCGCGGAGCCGCGCGTCGCGCCCGGGACCGTTGTGGACCGAGAAGCAAAGGCGCGAGAACACGTGCCACCTGTCGAACAGGTCGGGCGGGAACAGCGCGCCCCAGACATGCAGCGTCCGGTCGAGCGTGCGCTTGTGCGCGATCATCGCCGGCGGCGTGAACGACCGCCAGGCCCCGATGCAGCAGAAGAAACACAGCAGGTCGTTGAGCAGCGGCACCACCGCGTCGTAAAGCGCGAGACGTTTGCCGATCAGCGCCTCGTTGATGCTCTTGCGGCGTTCGAAGCGGATCGCGACCGAGGCGACCAGCAGCGCCGACGCCGTCGCGAGGCACTGCGTCGCGACCAGGCTCCACCAGCCGGCATCGCCCATCTCAGTAGCGGAACTGGTATTTCAGCCCGACCGAACTGCCCGGATCGTTCTCGGGCGTGGTCGCGCCGGTGACCGCGCCGCCGGTGCCGACGACGGTGAACGCCTTCAGCCGCTTGGTCAGGTCGATCTGCACCACCGCCTGCGTGCCGCCGCCGGCGGTCGATTCGCGGGCGCCGACATAGACGTGTTTGGTCACGTATTTGCCGCCCTCGACCGAGGCCCCGGTATTGCCGCCGTTGCCGTTGCCCGATCCGACGCTGAGACGATCGAGGCCGAGCGTGTTCCTCACCGCGCTGAGCGGATCGAAACCGCCGCCGCCGGTGAGCGACGCGAGCGCGGTCGCGATCTCGGCGATCTGGAACGGGCTCAGATTGCTCGTCTCGGTGCCGAACAGGATCAGCGCCAGCACCTGGTCCTGCGGCAGCGGCGGCGTCGACGACAGCGTGATGGTCGGCTTGCTCGCGTAACCGCCCACGGTGAGATCGGCGACGTATTGATTGACGCTGCTTTCGGCGATGAAATCGAGCGACGGGTCGATCTTGCCGTTGGTCGCGCCATTGAAGCCGACCGTGCCGCGCGTGAACGTGAGGCTCGTGCCGGCGAGGCTGAACGTTCCGCGACGCAGGGTGAACGCGCCCGAGACCAGCGGCGCCGTGCTGGTGCCGCCGACATGGAGGTGGCCGCCCAGCACCGCGTCGAGCCCGTGGCCGCGGACGAAGATCTCGCCCGGCGCGTCGAGCGCGAGATCGAGCGCGATCGGTGCCGAGGCGCCGGTCGCACCCGCCGGTGCCGGCGGCTTCTCGCCGGGCTTGATCACGTGCAGCGTCGCGACCGAGGACGGCAGGCTGTTCGGGATGTTGATGTCGGCGCGCTCGATCGCGAGACGGCCGCCGACGCGCAAACCCCCCGCGACCGACCCCGACGCCGCGATGTCGGCGTCGAGCGACGCGGTGAGCAGGTCGGACGCGATCGGGCTCGCATCGTGCATCACGAGACGGACATCCACCGGCAGGCCCGGCACGAGCACGCCCGCGGTCCCGGACGCCTCGATCGTGCCGTTGCCGGCCGCGGCCGCGAAGCGCTCGATCCGCAGCGTCTGACCCTCGAGCGCCACCAGCGCGTCGACATGGCTCAGATGCGCGCCCTGCGCGAAATCCTGCACGTCGCCGTTGGCGAGCGTCACGCTGCCGCCGAGCGCGGGGTGCGCGAGCGTGCCGCTCGCCGTCGCGTCGAGCGTCACCGACCCGCTCACGTGCCGGCCCTGCTGCTCCAGGATCGGGTTCGCGACCGCGAGATCGATCCGACCATCGGCGCGGAGCGCGAGCGCGCCCGCCGGCCGGATCGGCGCCGTACCGGCGACGCGGAGATCGATGTCGGGCCCGGCCTCGAGCGACGCGTCGATCCGCGCCGCCTCGCCCGCCAGCACCGCGCGCGCGCGGAGGCTCGCGGGCCGGAGCGACGCGGCCGGACCGCTCAGCAGGCGAAGACCCTGCGCGGTCACCGTGATCGTGCCGCCCGGCCGCGCGGTCGTGCCGGTGAGGTGCGCGCCGGCGTCGATCCGGCCGGCCGCCTTCAGCGTCGGCGCGAACGGGGCGGCGAGTGCAGGCGTCACGTCCTGCAGGCTCGCGACCAGCGCCAGCCGCGGCGACACGGTGCCGTCGGCCGCCACCGTCGCCGCCGCGCCGCCGGGCGGTGCCAGCGCGAGACGGAACCCGTGCACCGCGATCTCCGGCGCCCACGCGATCCGCGCGGCCGCGGCGAGATGCGCCGCCTCGCCGTGCCACGTCGCGTCGAGTGCGCGGAGCGTCACCTCGTGCTTCGGCAGGTCGACGGTGTCGGCGAGCGCGAGATGCGCGGGCGCGCCGTCGAGGTCCGGCACGTCGGCGACCAGCGTGTCGCCGAGGGCGGCGAGCGTGCCGCGGGCGGTCGCGCGCGCCGACACGCCGCGGATCGCGCCGCTGCCGGCATCGCCCACCACGAGCGCGAGATCGAGATCGGGCGCCGTCTGCGGCCGCGCGACCGTGCCCTTGAGCGCGAGCGTGCCGACCCGCGCGCCGGACGCCGCGAGCCCGCCCGCCCGCACGTCGATCCGCGCCACGTCGCGATCGAGCGCGAGCGTGGCGGCGAGCGTCCCCGCCAGCGACCGGTGCGCGAGCGAGGACAGGTCGGCGAGCCGTGCCATGCGGAGATCGAGCGTGCCGGTCGGGATCGTGGCGCCCGGCGCGAGGGCGAGGTCGGCGCGGCCGTGCAGCGACTTCCAGTCGAGCGCCGCGACATGCACCGTGGTCGCGCCGGCCGCGTCGCGCCGCGCATGGGCGGCGAGCGTCACCGCCGCGCCGTCGAGCCGGCCGCCGAGCGACACCGTCGCGTCCGGCGTCCGCGGCAAGGCGGTCGCCGCGACCGCGAGCGTGATCGGCCCCCGCCTGATCCCCGGTCCGCCGACATCGCCGCTCGCGTGGAGGTCGGCCGCGAGCGCATCGGGCGGCCCGTGCGCGGCGAGGTCGACGAGCAGGTCGCCCGACACGGCGGGACTGAGATCGGCGAGCACCGGCAGCGCGAGATGCGCGCGCGCGTCGACGCCCTGCGCCGTCCTGGTGCCCGAGGCGTCGAGCGACACCGCGTGTCCCCGCACCGCGAGGTCCCGCAGCGTCACGTCGCTCCCCGCGAGAGTCGCGTCGAGCGCGAGCGTCGCGTCGGCGCCGAGCAGTGCCACCGCCTGTGGCTGCCCGCCGGTGATCCCGACGGTGCCGCGCACGCGCGCGGTGGTCGCGCCGCTGGCCTGCGAGGCGTCGGCGGTCAGCGTCGCGTGGCCCTCGAGCGCGGTGCCGCCGATCGCGGCGAACGGCGCGAGCGCGGGCACGGTCAGCACGAGGTGGCCGGCGCGCGGGCCCGCGGTCCGCGCCGTGCCGTCGAGGGCCAGCAGCGCGTGCGCGACGCGGAACGTCACCGGCCGCGCGGGATCGTCGAGCACCGCGTGCGCGTCGACGGTCACCGGGCTCGACGCGAACAGGTCGGGCTTCGGCCCGGGGATCGCGAGCGTCGACAGCACCGCGTGCACCGTCGCCTGCCCGCGATCTCCCGCGAGGTTGGCGGCGAGATCGCCGATGCTGGCGCCACCGGCCGCGAGCGCCTTGGCGTCGAGCGTGCCGGCGAGCGCGGGCCGCGCGAACGGCCCGTGTATGTGGGCGTCGAGCGCGACCGACCGCCACGAGACCCCCGGCGTCGGCGTCATCGCCGGCGCGTGCAGCGAGAGATCGAGATCGGCCGCGCGGCCGGCGAGGTCGACCGTGCCGCGGCCGCGCGCGGTGAGCGGCCCGGCGTCGAGCGCGAGTCGCAGCGCTTCGGCGCGGGTCGGACCGTCGAGGGCGAGATGGAGCGTGAGCGGATCGAGCGCGTCGGAGCGCGCGAGTGCGGCGACGAGCCCGCCATGGTCCTCCGTCGCGTCGAGCGCGAGGCGGATGGTGCCGGGCGCGACGGCGCCGCCGAGCGCGTAGTGGCCGTGTCCGGCGAGATCGACCAGCGACAGGCCGAGCGTGCCGCGCGGGAGGGCGTCGAGCGAGAAGCCGGCGAGGATCGGCGCGAGGCTCGCGATCGCGGCATGGCCGCCGAGCGACACCGCGGCCGCGTGGCCGATCACCGGCGCGCCGAGCGCCACCCGGTCGATCGAGAGGTCGGCGAGACGGAGGCCGAACGGCAGCGAGAACCCGCCGCCCTTCGACGCCGCCGGCCGACGCGGCGCCGGCGACGGCGCGGGCAGCCGCGCGACGACGATCGAGGACGCCGCCAAACGGTCGACGTCGATCAGTTCGTGGACGAGCGACAGCGGGTGCCAGTCGAGCGCGAGATCGTGCAGCGTGACGTACGGCCCGACCGTGTCGCTGAGCGTCACCGTGCCGACCCGGAGCCGGTCCGGGAAGCGTCCGCGCAGCCCCGCGATCGTGACCGTGCCGCCTGTCAGGCTGCTCGCCTCGGTCTCGATCAGGTGCCGGCCAGGACCGGTGTTCGTGCCGACCAGGATCGCCGCCAGCAGCAGGACGACCAGCACCACCAGCCCGCCGGCGGCGTAGGCGGCGTAGCGCAGGATCCGTCCGAGCAGGTGCATCAGAACGCTTCCCCCAACCCGACATACAGTTCGAAGCTGTCGTTGCCGGGGATTGTCTCGACCGGCAGCGCGATGTCGACCCGGATCGGCCCGATCCCGGTGTAGTAGCGCACGCCGGCACCGACGCCGATCCGGAGCGGCCCCTGCCCGGGCGCGCTGGTGGAGCCGACCTGGCCGCCATCGGCGAACAGCGCGATCCCGATCGGCCCGTAGATCCGCTGCCGCAACTCGACCTGGACCGCGTCGAGCGAGGTGCCGCCGATCGGGTGATCGTCCGGGAAGAGCGGCGCCACCTGCTGGTACTTGTAGCCGCGGATCGTGTTGGAGCCGCCGGCATAGAGGCGCTGGTCGGGCGGCAGGTCCAGGGTCGTCGCACCCTGCACGGAAGCGACGAGGCCGCGCACCGCCAGCACCGAGCGGCCGGGCTTGCCGAGGCCGAGATGGTGGAGGTCGAAATAGGTCGCGACCTGGCCCTGCAGGATCGCGAAGAAGCTGTTGCCGCCGACGCCGCCGAAGCTTTCCGACGGCGTGATGCCGAGGCCGACGCGGAACCCGTGCGTCGCGTCGTCGAGCGGGTTTGCGAGATCGGTGTCGTCGAAATTCGCGGTCAGCGGCAGCTGCGCCAGCTCGTAGTCGCGCGTCACGCCTTCCTGGATGATCTGTTCCTGCTCGCCGAGGACGTTGGCGCCGACGTTCCAGTGCGACGACAGGCGGCGCGCGAGGCCGATCTCGGCGAGTTCGGCGGTCTGGTCGTAGGTGTAGAGGTTCTGCTTCAGCGCCTCGACCCGGATCCGCAGGTTCTGGTTGCGGGCGCCGAAATCGGGCTTCGTGAGCTGCGCGTAGACGTCGTAGCCCAGCCCCTGCTCGGCGGTGCCGCCGAGGCCGGTCGCGATCGCCGCGAGTTCGAGCTGCTCGGCGTTGCCGAAGAAATTGTGGTGCGTCCAGGTGACGCCGGCGCTGCCGCCGAGATCGGTCGAGTAGGCCGCGGTGAGCGCGACCGTGCGCGGCGGCGCCTCGACGAACGTGAAGGTGATCGGCACCTCGTCGTTCGCGTCGGGCGCCTTGGCCGTCGTCGCGGTGACGGTCGAGAACACGCCGATGGAGGCGAGGTCCTGACGGGCCGCCTCGATCTTGTTCGCCTGATAGAGCTCGCCCGGGCGGATCGTCAGGCGGCCCTCGATGTAGCGCCGGTGCACGTGCTCGAGCCCGTCGAGCGAGATCGGGCCGATGTCGACGCGCGGTCCCTCGCTGACGGTGAAGACGACGTCGAGCGCGCGCTCGGACGGGATCTCGGTGGCGAGCGGCGGGTCGACGCGGGCGAAGGCGTGACCGTCGTCCTCGAGCGCCGTCAGCAGGCGGGCGCCGGCCGACAGCACGTCGGCCGCGACCGCGGGCTGCCCCGGATGCAGGTCGAAGGCGGCGCGCGCGCCCGGCGTGACGTCGCCGCGCACGGTCACGTGGCCGAGATGGAACAGCGGGCCGCGCGCGACGGTGATCGCGACATGCGCGTCGGTGCCCTTCGGCAGGGCGGCGAGCCGGTCGGGCAGCGCCGGGTCGCCGATGGCGGTGCCGTCGATCGTCACCGTGACATGGGCGTCGTAGTAGCCGAACCCGCCGAGGACGGTCTCGAGCCGGTCGGCGTCGCTGCGGGCGCGGCCGACCAGCGCGAAGGGTCCGGCCGGCGCCGAGGTCCTGAGAGTGACCAGGCTCGAGCTCGCCTTGAGCGCGCCGTCGATCGCGGCGTCGCCCGTCTTGGCGAGCGTGACGGTGTAGGGTTGCGGGTCGGCGGCCCTGGTCGGGCCATACGGCCACAGCAGCAGCAGGGCCGGCACGAGCGTGCGGCGGAGGGTCCGTCGGCGGGGAAGCCGTCGGCGCGAGGGTGGTGTCGGGCCCATCCGGCATCGTTCCTGCCCCGGGCGACCGATCGAGGCAATCGGCAATTCACGGTTCCGACACGGCGGCAACCGGATCGATCGAAGCGCCATAAAGAGGCCATGATTGTCGCGCGTCGCGCCCCGGGCTAGATCGTCGCTGCCATGCACGCCACCCCCCGTCGCCTCGGGCGACGCGATACCAAGGACGCGGTGCTCCGGCCGCGCGTCGCCGCCGCCGCCGCGCTCACGCGGGCGGCGATGTCGGCGCCGCGCCGGGCCTTTCGCGGCGGACGCGCGGCGCTGCGTATCATCGCGATCGTCGCCTGGACGCTGGTCTCGTTCGCGATCCAGCGACTGATGCTGGCCGTTCCGGGGCGTGGCAAGATCACGTTCGCGCGGATCTATTGGGCGTCGGTCTGCCGGATCATGGGCATGCAGGTGCGGGTCGTCGGCGATCTCGGGGCCGTGCGCGCCCGCGCCGGCCGCCGTCCGGTGCTGTTCGTGTCCAATCACTCCTCGTGGGTCGACGTGCCGGTGCTCGGCGGCCAGCTCGAGGCGGCCTTCGTCGCCAAGAGCGAGGTCGGAAGCTGGCCGCTGATCGGGACGGTCGCCCGTCTCGGCCGCACCGCCTTCGTCAGCCGCGAGCCCGCGCGCGCCGCGCGCGAAGGCGAGGCGATGGCCGAGCGGCTTCGCCGCGGCGACGACCTGATCCTGTTCCCGGAGGGCACCAGCTCGGACGGGTCGCGCGTGCTGCCGTTCCATGCCGGCTTCTTCTCGCTCGCCAAGCCCTTGCCCGGGCGCGACCGCGTGCCCGTGCCGCTCGAGGCGATCCCGATCGTGCAGCCGGTCTCGCTCGTCTACGACCGGCTCGGCGGCATGCCGGTCGGCCGCGCCGGACGCCCGATCTTCGCCTGGTTCGGCGACATGGACATCGCGACCCATTGCTGGCGGCTGGCGAAGTGGCGCGGGATGCGGGCGACGATCCTGTTGCACGAACCGCTGGACCCGGCCGATTTTCCGAGTCGCAAGGCGCTCGCGCTGTCCTGCTGGTCGGTGATCGCGGACGGGGCGGCGTTGCTGCGGCAGAACCGTCCCGCCGGACCGCTCGAGGCGAAGCGTCCGACGCGCAAGGATGCGAGCGACGGGGCGCGACGTCCGGTGGCGGCCTGAACATGACATTCCCGCGGCGCTCCGGCCGGCCGCTGCCGCCCCGCGCCGACGGCACGCCGCCCGTCCGCTAGGGCGTCGTTCGATCGAACAGCGTCGTTCGATCGGCCGAAAATGCGCTGTTCCCAGTGACGATAGAGAAGCATCGGCGCGTTCCGGGCCGATGATGCTTGGGGGCGGCCGCGATCGGCGCGTCCGCGCGTGCCGGCCACCGGGCGCCAACCGTCCAGCGCGCGGACGCGGCGGCGCGCGCCGACCTTGAAGCTCCGCGCCGCGCCTGCCATCTTCGTCGCGCCGCCGGGATCAGGACCGGCGCGACCGAGGAGTTCGCGCGCCACTTGTTTCCATCCTCCGGCACGCACCTGCCCCAGGAACACCCGCGCGGGACACCTCATCTTCGTCGTCTGCACGTCATCACCTGGGGCTGCCAGATGAACGTGTACGACAGCGGGCGGATGGAAGACGTCCTGCTGCCGCTCGGCTTCCGGCCCACCGACAGCGCCGCCGACGCCGACATGGTCATCCTCAACACCTGTCATATCCGCGACCGCGCGGCCGAGAAGGTGTTCTCGGAACTCGGCCGTCTGCGTCTCGTCAAGGAAGAGCGCGCGCGCGCCGGCCAGGCGACGATCGTCGCGGTGGCCGGCTGCGTCGCGCAGGCCGAGGGCGAGGTCATCCTCGCGCGCGCCCCCTTCGTCGACATCGTGCTCGGGCCGCAGACCTATCATCGCCTGCCGGAACTCGTCGCCCGTGCGAGCCGTGCCGCCGGCGCGGTGATCGACACCGACTTCCCGGCCCTCTCCAAATTCGACCTGCTGCCGGACGCGACGGCGCGTCCGACCGGCGTGACCGCGTTCCTCACCGTGCAGGAAGGCTGCGACAAGTTCTGCTCGTTCTGCGTCGTGCCCTACACGCGCGGTGCCGAGGCGAGCCGGCCGATGGACGCGGTCATCGCCGAGGCGGGCCGCCTCGTCGACGCCGGTGCGCGCGAGATCACGCTGCTCGGCCAGAACGTCAACGCCTATCACGGGCTCGACCGCGCCGGCCGGCCGCGGACCCTCGCCGCCCTGCTCGAGGCGCTCGCCTCGCTGCCCGGCCTCGCCCGGCTGCGCTACACGACGTCGCACCCGCGCGACATGGGCGACGACCTGATCCGGGCGCACGCCGAGCTTCCGGCGCTGATGCCGTTCCTGCACCTGCCGGTGCAGTCCGGCTCCGATCGCGTGCTGCGCGCGATGAACCGCGGCCACGATCGCGACCTGTTCCGCCGTCTGGTCGACCGCATCCGCGCGGCGCGTCCCGACATCGCGCTCTCGTCGGACTTCATCGTGGGCCATCCCGGCGAGACCGAGCGCGACCATGCCGACACGCTGTCGCTGGTGCGGGAGACCGGCTTCGCGCAGGCGTTCTCGTTCAAATACTCGCCGCGTCCCGGCACGCCGGCGGCGTCGCACGCGGGCGCGGTGCCCGGGCCCGTGCAGGACGCGCGGCTGCAGGAATTGCAGGCGCTGCTCCGCGAAGGCCAGCGCGCGTTCAACGCCGACACGGTCGGACGCACCGTGCCGGTCCTGTTCACCGGCGCCGGGCGGCACCCGGGCCAGGTCGCCGGCCGCACGCCCTACCTGCAGCCGGTGCACGGAGCGGGCGACGCCGCGTCGCTCGTCGGGCGCATCCTCCCCGTCCGGATCGCGGAGGCTTCCACCAACTCGTTGAGCTTTCACGCCCTTGAGGAGACGGAGCCCGCTTGACGCAAATGACACGAGGCGCGGTCAGCGCGCCGCCACGCCCGATCCCAGCCGGTGGACCGCTCGCGGTGCCGGTGCATGACCTGACCCGCTCGGTCACGGTCGAGTTCCGCGACAACGCCCTGCTGCCGCTGCTGCTCGGCGACCACGATCGCAATATCGCGCGGATCGAGCAGGGTTTCGGCGTCAGGGTGGCCTGCCGCGGCAACCGGATCGCGATCACCGGCCCGCGCGGCGGCGTCGAACGCGCCGAACGCGTGCTGACCGGCCTGTACCGGCGCCTCGAACAGGGAAGGCTGATCGACGGCGGCGAGGTGGACGCGGCGATCCGGCTGTCGGCGCCCGGCCCGGTGACCGGCGAGGATGGCGACCCGCGGCTGCCGCTGGCCGACCTGCCGGCGATCCGCACGCGACGCGGCGCCGTCGGCCCGCGCTCGCCCGGCCAGGCCGCCTACATCGATCTGCTCGGCTCGCACGAGATGGTCTTCGCGCTCGGCCCGGCCGGCACCGGCAAGACCTATCTCGCCGTCGCCCAGGCGGTCGCCATGCTCGCCGCCGGCCGGGTCGAGCGGATCGTGCTGTCGCGCCCGGCGGTCGAGGCGGGCGAGCGGCTCGGCTTCCTGCCGGGCGACATGAAGGAGAAGGTCGATCCCTATCTCCGTCCGCTCTACGACGCGCTCGGCGACATGATGCCGGCCGACCAGGTGACCCGCCGCATGGGCACCGGCGAGATCGAGGTTGCGCCGCTCGCCTTCATGCGCGGCCGCACGCTCGCGCACGCCTTCGTCATCCTCGACGAAGCGCAGAACACCACGCCGGCGCAGATGAAGATGTTCCTCACCCGCATGGGCGAGGGCACACGCATGGCGATCAACGGCGATCTCAGCCAGGTCGACCTGCCGGCGGGGACGCGGTCGGGGCTCGCCGACGCGATCGACACGCTCGAGGGCCTGACCGGGATCGCGGTCGCCCGCTTCGATGCCGGGGATGTGGTGCGTCACCCGCTCGTCGCGCGGATCGTCGGCGCGTATGATCGACGCGCCGAGGCGACGCGCGACGCGCGGCGAGACGCCAGACGCAACGGGGCGCCGGCGCGGGAGACCGATGGAACCGCGAAGTAGCCGACCGGGCCACGGGCCCGGCCTCGACGACGACGGCGACGCGCCTTCGGGCGTCATCGTCGCGGTGGGGGACTGGCGCTGGCGCCGTCTGGTGCCGCAGGCCGAGCGCATCGCGCGACGGGCGGCCGAGCGGGCCGGCGCCGCCGGTGCGGCGGTCAGGCTCGCCGACGACGGCGAGGTGCGCCGCCTGAACGGACGCTTCCGCGGCCGCAACACGCCGACCAACGTGCTGACGTTCGAGCCGGTGCCGGGAAGCGGCGCCGGCGGCGACATCGTGCTCGCCCTCGGCGTCGTCCGGCGCGAGGCGCGCGACGAGGGCAAGCGCCCAGGACACCATCTCGCGCACCTGGTCGTGCACGGCGCGCTGCACCTGCAGGGGCTCGATCACGGGCGCGCCGGCGACGCGCGCCGGATGGAGAACGAGGAAACCCGTATCCTGCGGCGCCTCGGCGTGCCGAACCCGTGGAAACCGGGCCGTCGGGGGAGGTCCCGGTGAGCGGTTCCGAGGACGAGATCCCGGACGAGGTTCCCGCCCGGCCGTCGGGCCTGCTCGGGCGCGTGCAGTCGATCTTCCGCGGCCGCAGGCGAGGCGACCACACGGTCCGGCAGTCGATCACCGATCTGATCCACGAGGAAGGCGACGCGACCGAGGAGGCGGGCGAGGCACTGCCCGAGCTCGACCGCCAGGAACGCGTGCTGATCGGCAACGTGCTCCGGTTGCGTGCGACGACCGTCGAGGACGTGATGATCCCGCGCGTCGACATCGTCGCGATCGCCGCCGACACCTCGCTCGACGGCACGCTCGCGCTGATGCGTCGAGAGGGCCATTCGCGCTTTCCGGTGTTCCGCGACCATCTCGACGAGGTGGTCGGCACCGTCCACATCAAGGACGTGCTGGCCTATGACGGCCCGCCCCAGGCGTTCTCGCTCGACGCCGTGCTGCGTCCGCCGCTGCTCGTCGCGCCGCAGGTGCCGGTGCTCGACCTGCTGCTGCAGATGCGCAACAACCGCACCCATCTCGCCCTCGTGGTCGACGAATACGGCGGCATCGACGGTCTCGTCTCGTTCGAGGATCTGGTCGAGACCATCGTCGGCGACATCGCCGACGAGCATGACGAGCCGGAAGGGCCGATGCTGGTCGAGCGCGCCGACGGCACCGTCGACATCGACGCGCGACTGCCGGTCGAGGAGTTCGAGGAGGCGCGCGGTCCGCTGCTGACCGCCGACGAGCGCGCGAGCGACGTCGAGACGGTCGGCGGCCTCGTGTTCCGGCTCGCCGGCCGCGTGCCGGCGCGCGGCGAGGTGATCGGCCATCCCTCCGGCCTCGAGTTCCGGGTGCTGGAATCGGACCCGCTCCACATCCGCCGCCTGCGCGCGGGACGGGCCGCCGCGCCGGCCGGGGAGGATCCCGGCGGACGGGTGGGCGCGCTGGAGGAGCGGCCCGGGTGAGCTTGTTCCGGACGGCAGGAACGTCGTAGAGCGCTTCCCGATCCAACCCGATCGGGAGTAGTGCTCTACCTCACTGACAAGAGAGCATTTCCTTTCGATCAGACGACTCCGTTTGATCGAAAAATGCTTTAGCGTCGGTTCGTGCGCAACGCTCCTGACCTTCTCGCATGGTCCGACGCTCCTCGTGGCGTTCGGGCGCGCGCGGGCTAGGCCACCGAGCCTCGAACGTCCCCCGAACCCCGCCGATCCGGCCGGGGTTCGCCAGTCGCCCGGCCGTCGGCTCCGAACAGGAACCGCACAGTGCCAGGACCCATCGCCACCACCGGCTTTCCGCTCGTCCCCCTGATCGTCTTCGCGTTCGGCGCGTCGGCGACGCCCGGGCCGAACAACGTCATGATGCTCAGCAGCGCCGCCGCGCACGGCCTGCGTCGGACGCTGCCGCAGCTCGCCGGTATCTCGATCGGCTTCGGCGTCATGGTGGCGCTGGTCGCGTCGGGTCTCGGTCTGCCGCTCGCGCGGCAGCCGGCGCTGCAGCTGGTCGTGCTCGCGGCCGGCGCGGCCTGGATGGTCTGGCTCGCCTGGCGGATCGCGACCGCGCCGGTGCGCGGCGCGGCGCGGCCTCCCCGGCCGCTCGGCTTCTGGAGCGCGTGCGCGATCCAGTGGATCAATCCGAAGGCCTGGCTGATGGCCACCACGGCGACCGCCGCCTTTCTGCCGCAGGGCCGCGATCCGCTCGTCTACGGGCCGCTGATCGGCCTCGTGTTCACCCTCGTGGGCGTGCCGTGCGTCGGCGGTTGGGGCATGATCGGCGCGAGCGGCGCGCCACTGCTCCGCCATCCCGCCCGGCTCCGCGTCTTCAACGTCGCGATGGCGCTGCTGCTGCTCGCGACGGTCGCGTCGATGCTGGCCGAGCAGGCGCGGTCCCGATGACGCCCGGCGCCGCCGCGATCGGCTTTGACGATCGCTGCGACCATCCGCACAACGATGCAGGACCGGAACGGATCCGGGGACCCTCCTCCTGCGGAGTGCACGATGGACCGGATGATCATCTATCCCGGGGCGATCCCGCTCGACACCGACCTGCTCAACGTGCAGCGCGGGATCATGAAGGCGGTCGGCTTTCTGGCGCAGGCCTGCCTCGGCGCCGGTCCGGTGCTCGACGGGTTCGCCTGCGTGCCGACGGTTCCGGCGTCGATGTCGGTGACCGTCGGGCCCGGCAGCCTCGCGGTCACGAGCGAGGTCGATGCCAACGGGTTCGGCAGCCTCGCCGCCGATCCCGCGAACCTCGTCAAGATGGGGATCAACGAGACCCCGGCGAGCTTCGCGCTGACCGCGCCGACGGTGTCGGGCCAATCCATCAACTACCTGCTGGAAGCGTCCTTCTCCGAGGTCGACGCCGTTCCGGTCGTGCTGCCCTACTACAACGCGGCGAACCCGTCGCAGGGCTACGCGGGAGCGAACAACTCGGGCAGCGCGCAGAACACCCAGCGCCTGCAGCAGGTGGCCTTGCAGCTGAAGGCAGGTGCCGCCGCCAATACCGGCACGCAGGCGACGCCGCCGGTCGATCCGGGCTGCGTCGCGGTCGCGGTCGTCACGGTGAACGCCGGCCAGACCACGATCACCGCGTCGAGCATCGCGGTGCCCGGGACGGCGCCGTTCCTGCCGATGAAGCTGCCGCAGCTCCACTTCGATCTTTCGGCGACGCGCGACGGCTGGCAGCGCCTGCCGAGCGGGCTCATCCTGCAATGGGGAAACGCGCTGACCGCCACCGGCAACCTCGATCCGGTGTCGTTCCCGCTCCCGTTCCCCAACGCGGTGTTCAGCGTCTGCGTCAACGAGGCGGCGGCCAGCGGCTGGCGCACGCCCGGCAGCAGCGTGCCGTCGCCGACGCTCTACGGCGTCAACGCGGCCTCGACCACGGGCTTCTCGGTGAGCTGCGCCGCGTTCGCGACCAATGGCGGCGCGCTCGGCGTGAGCTACGGCAGCGGCTCCGGGTTCAACTGGATCGCGATCGGCGTCTGATCGCGGGTCGGCTCGCCGCGGGTTCGGGGGCTCGCCCGGCGCGCGGCCCGCACCGCGGCGGCGCGCGCCGGGACGGGCGAGTGGAACGCCGTCCGGCCGCGCAACGGGACGCGCCGCTTCGGCGATGTCGGCCCGAGCGGCGTTTCTTCCCGCCTCGCCACGTCCGGCACATTTCGGCGCGTGCGCGGACGACGCATCCTGCCTGTCCCGGTGCGTCGTACGCGACGCGAGTTCAAGCGGCCGCGAACACCGCGTCGATCTTCGAGCGCAGCGTGTCGGCGCTGAACGGCTTGACCACGTAGTTCGACACGCCCGCCTGCTTCGCGGTCACGATGTTCTCGACCTTGCTCTCGGCCGTCACCATGATGAAAGGCAGCTTCGCGAGCCGCGCGTCGGCGCGCACCTGCTGGAGCAGCTCGAGACCGGTCATCGGCTGCATGTTCCAGTCGCTGATGACCAACCCGAAATCGCCGGCTCGAAGCATCGCCAGCGCCTCGGCGCCGTCATTGGCTTCCTCGACCTCCATCAGTCCGATCTGACGCAACACGTTGCGAATGATCCTGAGCATCGTCTTGTAGTCGTCGACGATCAGGATCTTGATGTTCTTGTCGACAAGCATGGCGGCACTCTCACCTTGGCTTGGGGCAGGAGATCTCGGGCCCGCGGCACGAGATCCGACGCTTGGAACAGAGAATCCTCGGGTCAGAAGGTCAGCAGGCGGTCGATCGCATCCTGGTCCATCGCGGCATGCGTCGCCTGCGGGCCGTTCAGCAGCGGATCCCGCTCGATCTCGTCTTCGTCGGGCAGTTTCGCGCCGGGGCCGAACGAGAAGGCGAGACGATCGATGCGCGCCTCGATCAGCTTCAGCGCGCCCACCACCTTGCTGATGCGCTGGCCGGTGATGTCCTGGAACGAACAGGCCTCGAAGATGCGGATCGTCTGCGCGTTGATGGCGCCGCTCGCCGCCTCGTCGAGGCCGGTGGCGACCTCGTCGAGCGCCTCGCAGGCACCGAGGATGGTCTCGGTCGCCGCTGCCGTATGTTCGACGATCGCGTCGAGCTCGTCCGTGGCGCCGGGAATGGGACTGAAGCCCTGCTGGTGCTCGGAGCGGAGCTTGGCCACCTCGTTCCGCGCCACCGCGATCGTCTGACCGAGCGCGGAAACCTCGGCGAGCAGAGCCGCGCGCATCGCCTCGAGCTCCCTGTCCATCGCGTCGACCGCGCGATGGACGAGTGCCGTCAGTTGATCGAGCTGCGCTTCCCGCCCGACGGTATAGTCGCCGACCGCGTTCGACAGCGACGTCCTGAGATCGTCCGTATCCACCTGCCCGCTCCTCCGTTCCTCGTTCACACGCGATGGTTCGCGCTCACGCCGCGCGGCCTTCCAGCCTCACCGCCACCCGGTTCCCCTTGCGGCCGAGACGCCCGGTGAACACGCGCGCCGTCGCGCAGCGCAGCGTCACCGGCTCGTTCGCGTTCACGTCGAGCTCGAGACGGTCGCCGATGTTCAGCGACGCGATCGCAGCGAGCGGCATCGTCCGCTCGTCGAGCAGCGCCTCGAGCTCGACCTCGGTCGCCCACAGCTCCTCGCGGAGATGATTTTCCCAGATCGTGTCGCGGCCGAACTTCTCGCCCATGAACTGCTGGATCAGGATCTCGCGGACGGGCTCGAGCGTCGCGTAGGGCAGCAGCAGCTGGATGGTACCGCTGCGGTCGCCGGCCTCGATCCGCAACCGCACGTTCACCGCGGCGCTGCTCACGCTGGAGATCGAGGCCGCGCGCGGGTTCGTCTCCAGCCGCTCGCATTTCAGTGTCACCGCGCAGAGCGGCAGGAACGAGAGCGAGAGATCCTCGAGCAACCGGTCGATCAGTTTCTCGACCAAGCCGCGCTCGATCGAGGTGAACGGGCGGCCCTCGATGCGCGCCGGTGCGGCGCGTCTGCCGCCGAGCGAGATGTCGACGATGGAGTAGACGAGGCTCGGATCGACCACCACCAGGCCCTGGCCGTCCCACTCATGGGCGCGGAAGACGCCGAGCACGGCCGGCAGCGGCACGGAATCGAGATAGGATCCGAACCGCACCGTGCTCACGCCCTCGATGAACAGCTCGACGTTCACCCCGAGCAGTTGGCGCAGCGTCGACGCCGCGTGGCGCGTCAGCCGGTCGAGCACGACATCGAGCATCGGGAGGCGCTCGTAGAGCACCAGGCCGGCGTTCAGGATCTTCTCGATCGCCGTCTTTTCGGTCGCGTCGACGGCGCTGCCGAACAGGCTGTCGATCTCGTCCTGCGTCATCGCGCGGACGGGCCCCTCCGGGAACGCGGCGGCGACCGCATGCTCGTCCCACTCGGCCCCGCTGATCGGCTCGTCTCCCGCCATCGACCTCGCCTCCGTCGTTGCCAATATCGCGGGTCGGTGGTTGGGAAAGACTTAACGGGCGGCGACGCGGAGGCGGGCCGTGACACGGAAAGGGACGGTCCCATGACCGACGCGATCGAACTCAACTATGGCCGCGCCCGGCTCGGCGTCGTCCTGCCGCCCGAGGCGGTGCCGACGGTGATCCGCAAGCGCACGCTCGCGCCGCTCGCCGACCACGCGGGCGCGATCCGGCGCGCGTTCGACGAGCCATTCGAGGCGCCCCCGCTCGCCGCGATGGCGCGCGGCCGCGCGAGCGCCTGCATCCTGGTGTGCGACATCACTCGACCGGTCCCGAACCGCCTTTTCCTGCGGCCGATGATCGAGACGCTGATCTCGGCCGGCATGGACCGGGCGAGGATCACCGTCCTGGTCGCGACAGGCCTGCACCGGCCGAACGAGGGGGCCGAACTCGCCGAGCTGATCGGCGACCCCTGGGTGCTCGAGCACGTCACCGTCGCCAACCACTTCGCCCGCGACGAGGCGGCGCACGCCGATCTCGGGATCACCGCGCGCGGCACGCCGATCCGGATCGACCGGCGCTTCGTGGACGCCGAGCTCAGGATCGCGACCGGCCTGGTCGAGCCGCATTTCATGGCCGGTTGGTCGGGCGGGCGGAAGGTCGTGGCGCCCGGCGTCGCCGGGCACGAGACCATCCGTACCTTCCACTCGGCACGCTTCATGGAGGACCCGCTCTGCCGCGAGTGCGTGCTCGACGGCAACCCGCTGCACGTGGAGCAGCTCGAGATCGTCCGCCGGATCGGCGAGATCGCCGCGCTGAACACGATCATCGACGAGGAGCGACGCCTCGTGCACGTCACCTTCGGCGACATCGTCGCGAGCCACGCTGCCGCCGTCGCCTTCGCCGCGGGCGCGACGCGGGTCGCGGTCGGGCGTCGGTTCGGGACCGTGCTCACCTCGTCGGCCGGTTACCCGCTCGACCGCACCTACTACCAGACCGTCAAGGGCATGGTGACGCCGCTCGACATCCTGTCGCCGGGCGGCACGCTGATCATGGCGTCCGAATGCGGCGAGGGGTTCGGCTCGGCCGAGTTCCGCGACGCCCAGGCGCGCCTCGCCGAACTCGGGCCGGCCCGCTTCATCGCCGGCATCACCGGCAAGCCGCTCGCCGACATCGACGAGTGGCAGACCGAGATGCAGGTGAAATCGATGCGCGTCGGCGCGATCGAGCTCTACACCACCGGTCTCGACGCCGAGGAGCGGCGCATCACCTGCGTGCCGGTGATCGCCGACATCGCCGATGCCGTCCGCCGCAGCATCGCGCGCACCGGCGACCCCGCGGTCGCCGTGATCCCGGAGGGGCCCTACGTCGTGCCGGTGCGCGAACCCGCCTGATGCGGCATGCGGTCCGACCGGCGGCGGCGCTGCTGCTCGCCTGCGTCGCCGTCCCGATCTCCCGGCGTGCGCGGCGCCGCTGTTGCGCGTCCGCGTGTGGTGGTGACGACGTTCGAGCCCGGCGCCGACCACCGGGCGTCGTCGCCGCAGGGATACGGAAACCTGCCATACGACCCGTCGACGGCGTTGCCCGGGATCGTGTCGGGGAGGGTTCGACCCGCGTGGCGGCGTCGATCGAGGCGCTCGCCGACGACAGGCGCTTCGATGTCACCGGCGTTTCTGGAGCCGCGCCGGGATCGCCGAGGTCGCTCCCGATCGGGGCACCGCCGGATCGGTCACGTGGGCGCGCGCGGTCGTCAACGGCGACCTCGCCGACGAGATCGATCCGCACGAGATCCCGCTCGGCTGGCCGATCGAGACGTGCCGCTCGGCCGCACCGCCCCCTGCCGGACGCCAGGACCGGCGGCCGCTCGACCGAAGCCGTCAGCCTGTTCGGGCTGGACCGGCGTTCCGTCGATCGGGCGTCCGGCAACAGCGGCGCGCGGGCGAGGCTGCCCGACACCGCCGGTCTCGGACGGTTCCGCGCCCGCCACCCGGCACCTCCCGCGGCAGGAACGCCGCCCGCGATCGTCGAGGGGGACGTGCTCGCCGCCGGCACGTTCTGGGTCGGCGCCCGGCTCACGGCCTGGGCGGAGCAGTGGGTGGATGACCGGAGCGGCGGAAACGCGCGTCCCCTCGCGTCGGCGGGGGAAGATGCCGGCTCGATGCAGGCTCGGCCGTTCCGCGCAGGACAGTCAGGTCGGTCGGCGACGCGCCCGCATCCTGCATGCTGCGAGCGGCGACACGTGGCCGCCGCCCGCCGTCGCGGCCGCGACGCTGCTCGCGGGCGACGCGACGGGAAGGGCGATGTCCGCTTTACCGAAAGCACGAGCGACGCCTATCTCGCGGGCGCGCCGGCCGTCGGGGAGCTGTCGCGTCACCGGTCGCGCGATCGCGACCACGTCCCGGGGGGAATGAGGGCCGCCATGCCGATCCACGCGCTCGACGCGCACCACCCCGTCTTCGCCGATCCCGCGCGGACGTTCGTCGCTCCCGACGCGCAGGTGATCGGTCGCGTTTGGCTCGGCCTCGACGTGTCGGTCTGGTTCGGCGCGGTGCTGCGCGGCGACAACGACGACATCGTGGTCGGCGACGAGAGCAACATCCAGGACGGCGCGGTCGTCCACGTCGATCCCGGCCAGCCGGTCAGCATCGGCCGCGCGGTCACCATCGGTCACCGTGCGATCGTCCACGGCTGCACGATCGGTGCGGAATCGCTGATCGGCATGGGCGCGACCGTGCTCAACGGCGCCGCGATCGGCAGCGCCTCCCTGGTGGGAGCGGGCGCCCTGGTGACCGAGGGCAAGAGCTTCCCCGACGGCAGCCTGATCGTCGGCGTGCCGGCGCGCGTGGTCCGCCCCCTGACCGCGCCCGAAATCGAGGGTCTGCGCATCTCGGCCGCGCGCTACGTGCTGAATGCCCGTCGCTTCCGGGACGAGCTCCGGACGCACCCGCAGGGGTTCTGAACCGCGCGTGCCGTTCAGCCGAGCGGCGGCAGCACGCGCTCGATCGACGCCCGCCGCGCCTCGAGGAACGGCGGCAGCATCAATCGCTCGCCGAGCCTGTCCTCCGCCTCGTCCACCGCGAAGCCCGGCGCGTCGGTCGCGATCTCGAACAGGACGCCGCCCGGCTCGCGAAAGTAGATCGATCGGAAATAGCAGCGGTCCTTCCGCTCGGTCGCGGCGATGCCGTGCGCGCGCCGCAGCCGGTCGGCCATCGCCGACTGCGTCGCGTCGTCGGCGCAGCGGAACGCGACGTGATGGACCGAGCCGCGGCCGAGGCGCGACGGCGCCGTCCCGACGCGGACGAGGTCGACCGCCGACCCCGGCATGCCCTGCGACGAGGGATCGGCGACCCGCAGGCGCGTGCGGTCGCGCTCGACCCCGGCCACCGCGAAACCGAGCACGTCGGTCAGCAAGGCCGCGGTCGGCGCCGGATCGGCGAGCGTGAGCGTCACCGCGTCGATCCCGCCGATCGCGCGATCGGCCGGGACGCCGCCTTCCGGCCAGCCGGTTCCGGCGGCGGCGTCCGCCTCGAAGAGCGCGAGACGGAGGCCGTCCGGGTCGCGAAAGGCGAGCGTCTCGGCGCCGAAGCGCGGCGTCGCCACGTCGACCGCGACGCCGTGCGCGGCGAGGCGCGCCCGCCACCAGTCGGCGCTGCCGGTCGGGATGCGATAGGCGATCTCGCCCACCTCGCCCGCGCCGCCCGCGCCCGGCGCCTCCTTTGCCCAAGGGAAGAACGTCGTGATCGTCCCGGGCGCGCCGCGCGCGTCGCCGAAATAAAGGTGGTGGGTGCCGGGATCGTCGAAATTGACCGTCCGCTTGACCAGCCGCTGCCCGAGCACGCCGCGGTAGAAGTCGAGATTGCCGCGCGCGGCGCCCGCGATCGCGGTGACGTGGTGGACGCCCCGCTGCGTCATCTGCCGTCTCCGTCCTGCGTGCCCGGCCCACGCGGACCGAACCCGCGCCGTCGGACGATGCCGGGGCGCCAGGTGACGGGCGTGCCGACCCGCTGCACTTCCGGGTCAACCGGCCGCGTGCGCGGCGATGACGCGGAGTGGATGGAGATCACGCGCCCGTCGACCGCGAGCGACGCGGTCGTGAGAGACGTCGCCCGTCCGATCCACCGCCATCCGGCACCATGGAGGAAATCTGGAGCGGGCGAAGGGATTCGAACCCTCGACCCCAACCTTGGCAAGGTTGTGCTCTACCCCTGAGCTACGCCCGCGCTCCGCGAGACGGGGTGTCTACGCCGGCGCGCGGAGGCTGGCAAGACCGCCGACCGGGTCTCCTTGCCAGGACGCCGGGAGGGCACAAATTCCGTGTTGCGGCCCGAGCGGACCGCCAGGATGGTGGAACGATCCGAGCCTCGACGACTGGCCAGGTCCGCGCCTCGGGCGCCATTGACCGGCGTCCGGCGAGACGTCACCACAGGCCGGCAGGATTTCGAGGGCGCGATCCATGGATCTGATCATCGGCCAACCTCCCCGAGGAACCCCGTCTCAACGAGACGCGAGGTCCGGCCCCAACGCGGCGCCGGCCGGAACCCTCGGCGCCGTGGTGCCCGCCGGCGCCGCCGGCGACGTGATGTCCGCCGGCGCCGCCGGCGACGTGGTGGTGGACGGCGACCAGAACACCTTCATGCAGGACGTCATCGAGGCCTCGCGCGAGGTCCCGGTGCTGGTCGATTTCTGGGCGACATGGTGCGGTCCGTGCAAGCAGCTGACGCCCGCGCTCGAGCGCGTCGTCCGCAGTGCCGGCGGCCGGCTCCGCCTGGTGAAGATCGACGTCGACGCGAACAGGAGCCTGGTCGCGCAGCTGACGCAGCTCGGCCTGCCGATCCAGTCGATCCCGACCGTCGCCGCCTTCTGGCAGGGCCAGATCGCCGATCTGTTCCAGGGCGCGCTGCCGGAAAGCGAGATCAAGCGCTTCGCCGAGGCGCTGCTCAAGCTCGCGGGCGGCGCGATGCCGGCGGCCGAGCTGGTGGTGGAAGCCAAGGCGCTGCTGGAGGCCGGCGAGCCCGAGCAGGCGGCCGAACTGTTCGCCGCGGTCATCGAGAGCGAGCCCGAGAACCCGGACGGCTGGGCCGGGCTCGCGCGCGCGCTGCTCGCATCCGGCCGCGACGACGAAGCCGCCGACACGCTGGCCCGCGCGCCGACGCGCATCGCGACGCATCCGGAGCTCGAGGGCGCGCGATCGGCCGTGGCGCTGGCCGCCGAGGGCAGGCGGGCCGCCGCCGGCCTCGACGGGTTGCGGCGCCGTCTCGCCGCCGACCCGAACGACCACGCGGCCCGGCTCGAGCTCGCGACCGCGCTCAACGGCACCGGTGCGCGCGCCGACGCCGCCGACGAGCTGCTCGCGATCCTGAAGGCCGACCGGGACTGGAACGACGGCGCCGCCCGCCTGCAGCTGATCAAGCTGTTCGAGGCCTGGGGCCACGAGGATCCCGTCACGGTCGCCGCTCGCCGGCGCCTGTCCGCACTGCTGTTCAGCTGAGCGGGAGAGACATCATCGCCACGCGCGACGACGGACGGCCCATGCTGCGCCCGATCTGGGGTGAGGACCGGCGCGAGGACGCGCCGTCGGCCGGGGATGTCGACGCGCTGCCGACCGCGTTCCCGATCTTCCCGCTGCCACGCGCGCTGCTGCTGCCGGAAGGCCGCATCCCGCTCAACATCTTCGAGCCGCGCTACCTGAACCTCGTCGAGAGCGCGCTCGCCCGCGGCCGCATGTTCGGCATGATCCTGCCGCGGTCGCGCGTCGAGGCGGCCGCGTCGGGGGGGCGCGCGGACGCGCCGCCGATCGCCAATCTCCAGCGGGTCGGCTGCCTCGGCCGGATCTCCTCGTTCGCGGAAACCGACGACGGCTGCTTCATCATCACCCTGACCGGCCTCGCCCGCTTCGACGTCCGCGCCGAACGGCCGCTCGAGCGAGGCTTCCGTTCGGTCGAGGCGTCGTTCGAGCGCTTCGCTGCCGACCTGCTGCCCGCACCCGAGATCACGCTCAATCGCGCGCGCCTGGTCGGGCAGCTCCGGCGCTACTTCGCGGCGCGCGGGCTCGACGCCAATTGGGGCGCGATCGACGAGATGCCCGACGTGATGCTGATCAACACGCTCTGCATGGTCTGCCCGTTCTCCGACGGCGAGAAGCAGGCGCTGCTCGAGGCGCCCGACGTCGCGGCCCGCGCGCGCGACCTGCAGGCGCTGCTCGCCTTCGCCGAGCACGAGGGGGACGGCGGAGACCGGCCGCGCAATGTCAGCTGACCCGAACGCGTCGTCCGACGGCGCCGATGGCGGCGTCGATCCGCAGCTTCTCGCCATCCTGGTCTGTCCGGTGACCCGCGAGCCGCTTCGCTACGACCGCGCGTCGAACGAGCTGGTCAGCGTCAAAGCGGGCCTCGCCTACCCGATCCGCGACGGGATCCCGATCATGCTGCCCGAGGAGGCGCGGCCGCTGTCGCCGTGACGCAGGGTCTGCCGCGCGTCATCCCATCAGCCTGCTGATCACGCGCGCGGTGTAGTCGACGACGGGGATGATCCGGCCGTAGTTCAGCCGCGTCGGGCCGATCACGCCGATGGCGCCGACGATCCGGTTCGCCTCGTTCCGCACCGGGGCGACCACGGTCGACATGCCGGAGATCTCGAACAACCCGCTTTCGGCGCCGATGAAGATGCGCACGCCGTCCGACTGCTCGGCGAGGTCGAGCAGCCGGAGCATCGTCTCCTCCTTTTCCAGCCGGTCGAACAGCATCTGGATCGTGCTGATCCGCTCGACCTCGGTGACGTCGGCGAGCAACCGGCTCTGGCCGCGAACGATCAGCGAGCCGCCGCGCCCGGTGTCGGTCCAGGTCGCGAGCCCGCTCTCGACCACGGACGCGGTGAGCGCGTCGAGCGTGTTGCGGTTCGCTGCCATGTCCTCGGCCACCAGCCGGCGGAGATCGGCGAGGCGCGCGCCGCCGCGCGCCTGCGCGTTGAGGTAGTTGGACGCTTCGGCGAGCGCCGACGGTGGCAGGCCGGGCGGCGTCTCGATCACCCGGTTCTCGACCAGCCCGTCGGCGCCCACCAGCACGACCAGCGCGCGGCCGGAGCCGAGTGCGACGAACTCGATATGCTTGACCCCGCCCTCGCTCTTGGGCGCCAGCACGAGGCCGGCCGCGGCCGACAGCCCCGACAGCATCGTCGACGCGTCGGCGAGCGTGTCCTCGAACGATCGTCCGCCCGCCTCGAGCGCCCGCGAGATCGTGTGCCGCTCGTCGTCGAGCAGCTGGCCGAACTGCAGCAGGCCGTCGACGAACAGCCGGAGGCCCTTGTCCGTCGGCAGCCGTCCGGCCGAGGTGTGCGGCGAGAACAGCAGGCCGGCATCGGTGAGGTCGGCCATCACGTTGCGGATGGTGGCCGGCGAGAGCGGCATCGGCAGGCGGCGCGACAGCGTGCGGCTGCCGACGGGATCGCCCGTTTCGACGTATTGCTCGACGATCTCCCGCAGGATCGCCGCGGAGCGCTGGTCGAGGCCGGGCGGCAAGTTCATCCTGGGCGAGGCGAGCGGATCCATGCGTCTCCTTACCGTCACGATGTGGCGCGGGCGGCGTTGCGGTCAACGCGATGCGCTCGCCGCGCCACAGCTGAGGAGTTTCTGCCACATGCGCGCTTCCGGACGGGCGCACGACGCGCTCAGGCCCGTCTCGCTCGAGACCGGCTTCGCGCGGCACGCGGAAGGCTCCTGCCTGATCCGCCTGGGGGGCACGCACGTACTCTGTGCCGCCTCGATCGAGGGTCGGGTGCCGCCGTTCCTCCGCAACACCGGCCTCGGCTGGGTCACCGCCGAATACGGCATGCTGCCGCGCGCGACCCATCGCCGCGCCGACCGGGAGGCCGCGCGCGGCAAGCAGAACGGCCGCACCCAGGAGATCCAGCGGCTGATCGGACGCTCGCTCCGCGCGGTCGCGGATCGCCAGCGTTTCGGCGAGATCACCGTGACCGTCGATTGCGACGTGCTGAACGCCGACGGCGGCACGCGCTGCGCCGCCATCACCGGCGGCTTCGTGGCACTCGCGCTCGCGCTCCGGACCCGCTTCGGCGACGCGCTGCCGCTGCGCGGCCAGGTCGGCGCGGTGTCCTGCGGGCTCGCCGGCGACACAAAGCTGCTCGATCTCGACTATGCCGAGGACAGCGCCGCGGATGCCGATTGCAACATCGTCATGACCGACGCCGGCGCCCTCGTCGAGGTGCAGGCGACCGCGGAGGGCGCGACGTTCGGCGAGGACGAGCTCGGCGCGATGCTGGCGCTCGCGCGGCAAGGCCTCACGAGCCTGTTCGCGTGCCAACGCGAGGCGATCGGCACGCTGCCGATGCTCCCGGCGCCGGAGGAGAGGTGAGCCCGCGGCGGCTCGCGCGCGGCGACCGCGTCGTGCTCGCGACCTCCAATCGAGGCAAGCGACGCGAATTCGAGCGCCTGCTGTCGCCGTTCGGCCTGACGCTCGCGCCGCTGCCCGCCGACTATGTCGGACCGGTCGAGGACGCGCCCGATTTCGCCGGCAACGCGCGGCTCAAGGCGCGGGCGGCGGCGGCGGCCTCCGGGCTGCCGGCGCTCGCCGACGACAGCGGTTTCGGCATCGCGTCCCTCGGCGGCGCACCGGGCGTGCACTCCGCGCGCTACGCGGCCGGCGACGAGCGGGGCGCGATGGCGCGGCTGCGCGACGCGGCGGCGCAGGACGCCGACCGTCGCGCCTGCTTCACCTGCGTGCTGTGCCTCGCCTGGCCGGACGGGCGCGAGATCGTCGCGACCGGCACCGTCGACGGCAGCTGGATCTGGCCGCCCGAGGGCGAGGGCGGCTTCGGCTATGACCCGATGTTCCGCCCGGACGGCGAGGATCGCAGCTTCGCCGCCATGACGGCGTCGGAGAAGAGCGCGCTCTCGCATCGCGGACGCGCCTTCGCGGCACTGGCCGCACATTGGCTGCCGGACCCCGACCCCTTTTAACCTTCCGTTCTGATCCGTCCGTCATTCTCGGCTGACCGGAGGGGCGCCGATGGACGACGAATTGCTGACCGAGTTCCTGATCGAAGTGAACGAGGGGCTCGCCGAGCTCGACACCGCGCTGGTGACGCTCGAGCGCGTACCGGACGATCAGCCGACGCTCGCACTCATCTTCCGGCAGGTGCACACCATCAAGGGCACCTGCGGCTTCCTCGGCCTGCCGCGGCTCGAGCGGGTCGCGCACGCCGCCGAGGACGTGCTCGGCAGGCTGCGGGACGGCACGCTGGCGCCGACCGCGCCGGTGATCGACCAGGTTCTCGCGAGCCTCGATCGCATCCGCGCCATCGTCGCCTCGCTCGACCGCACCGGCGAGGAGCCCGCCGGCGACGACGCGCCGTTGCTCGCGGCTCTCGGCCGCATCGCCGCGGGCGACGCCGACGCCGCGTCCAGCGCGACGCAGGCAGGCGTCGAGGTCGGCGCCGGCGTTCCGGTCGGCGCGGGCGTTCCGGTCGGCGCGGCCGCGCCCGCCACGATGCCGGTGCCCGCGCGGCCGGAGGCCCCGTCCGGCACCGACGAGGCGGACGGGCCGTCGCGCCCCGACCGTCCCGAGGATCCCGCGCGCCGGGACGCGCCCGCGTTCCGCAATGCTCTCGCGGCCACCGATCCCGGTCAGCCCGCACCGGCCGCCAACGAGAACGGCGCCGCGGCCGCCGCGGTCCGCGTCGGCGTCGACACGCTCGAGCAGCTGATGACCCTCGCCGGCGAGCTCGTGCTGACGCGGAACCAGCTGACCCAGCTCACCAGGGGCGCCGACGCCTCGCCGATGACCGCTCCGGTGCAGCGTCTGTCGCGTCTGGCGACCGAGCTGCAGGACGTCGTGATGAAGACCAGGATGCAGCCGATCGGCTCGGCCTGGAACAAGCTGCCGCGTCTCGTCCGCGACCTGTCGCACGAGCTCGGCAAGCCGATCGAGCTCGTGATGCTCGGGGCCGAGACCGAGCTCGATCGCCAGGTGCTCGAGCAGATCCGCGATCCGCTGACCCACATCGTCCGCAACTCGGCCGATCATGGCCTCGAGACCGCCTCCGTGCGGCGCGCCGCCGGCAAGCCCGAATGCGGCCACATCGTGCTCAAGGCCTCGCACGAGAGCGGCCACGTGGTGATCGAGGTGCGCGACGACGGCCGCGGGCTCGATCTCGAGCGCATCCGCGCCCGCATCGTCGCGCGTGGTCTCGCGACCGAGGCCGAGCTCGCCGCGATGACCGAGCGGCAGATCCAGCAATACATCTTCGTGCCCGGCTTCTCGACCGCCGAAGCGGTGACGTCGGTCTCCGGCCGCGGCGTCGGCATGGACGTGGTCCGCAGCAACATCGAGCGCATCAGCGGCACCGTCGAGCTCGCGAGCGTGCCGGGCGAAGGCACGACGATCTCGATCCGCATCCCGCTCACGCTGGCGATCGTGCCAGGTCTCGTGGTGCAGGCCGCCGGGCAGCGCTTCGTCCTGCCGCAGCTCGCGGTGGCCGAGCTGGTCCGTGCCGGAACGGGACCGGAGGACGCGGTGCGCGTGGAGCCGCTCGGCGGCGGCGCCGTGCTCCGCCTGCGCGACGCGCTGCTGCCGCTGGTCGACCTCGCCGCCCTGCTCGGCCTCGCGCCGGCCGAGGGCAGGGACGCGCGCGACCAGGTGATCATCGTGACGAGGGCGGCCGGCGCCGAGTTCGGCCTGACCGTGGACACGGTGTTCGACACCGAGGAGATCGTCGTCAAGCCGGTCGCGCCGCCGCTCCGCCACCTGCTGCCGTTCGGCGGCACGACCATCCTCGGCGACGGCACGGTCACGATGATCCTCGATCCGATCGGCGTCGCGCGCGCGGCCGCGATCGCGACCCACACGGCCACGGCGTCGGAGACGCCGGCGGGCAACGGCGCGGCGTCGAGCGAGGCATCACTCGAGACGCTGCTGCTGTTCCAGGCCGGCGGCGCTCCGATGGCGGTGCCGCTCGCCGCGGTGACCCGTCTCGAGACGGTCGCGGGCGACCACGTCGAAACGTCGGGCGGCCGACGTCTCGTGCAGTATCGCGGCAGCCTCATGCCGCTGATCCCGGTCGCCGGCATGCCGGACCGGCCGCTCCACGACGTGCTGGTACTGCAGCAGGACGCGACGCTGGTGGGTGTCGTCGTCGACGCCATCGTCGACATCGTCGAAGCGGCGGTCACGCTCGAGATGGC
The DNA here is from genome assembly GCA_965199345.1 of Acetobacteraceae bacterium. Lineage (GTDB taxonomy): Bacteria > Pseudomonadota > Alphaproteobacteria > Acetobacterales > Acetobacteraceae > CAXTPV01. The sequence goes on along the minus strand of CBDARA010000002.1, from coordinate 337,679 downwards.
GGGCGGCCGTCCCGGCGTCGTCGGCACGGCGGTGATCGCCGGCCGCGCGACCGAGCTGATCGATCCCGGCCACTACATCCGGCTCGCCGACGACACGCGAAGAGGCGCCACCGGTCGGGGCGGCCGGGTCGCCAAGAACGGCCGGAAGAACCCGTCTCCCGAGCGGAGGGTGGCATGACCACTCTGATCAAAGGCAGCCTGGACTGCGTGACCTTCACGCTCGACGGCCAGCATTGCGCGCTGCCGATCATCCACGTGCGCGACGTCCTCAACCGGTTCGCGATCGTTCCGGTGCCGCTGGCACCGCACGCGGTGGCCGGCCACCTCAACCTTCGCGGCCGGATCGTGACCGCGATCGATGTCGGGCGCCGGATCGCCGCCTCCTGCACCGGCCCGCGCCCGACGCATGACGATACCGGCGCGCGGCAAACGGCGATCGTGCTCGAGCATGGCGCCACCCTCTACGCGCTCCTGGTCGACGACGTGCGCGACGTGGTCGCGATCGCGACCGACACGCTCGACACCACGGTGCCCGGGCTGCCGGCCGCCTGGGCCGCGTTCGGGCTCGGCGTGGTACGCCGCGCGGACGGGCTGCTGATCGTCCTCGATCCCGATCGGCTGCTCGCGGTCGAACAGGTGGCGGCATGAGCCAGTCGGCCGAGGACGGGCGCACGCGCCCGCGCGACTGCCTGGTGGTCGACGACAGCCGCGTCGTGCGCCGGATCGCGCGCGCGACGCTCGAGCGGGCGGGACTGTCGGTGCGGGAGGCCGCGAACGGCAGGCTCGCGCTCGACGCCTGCGCCGAACGGCTCCCCGACTGCATCCTGCTCGACTGGAACATGCCGGTGATGAGCGGGATCGAGTTCCTGGCCGCTCTCCGGGACCGGTTCGGTTCGGAACCGCCGGTGATCTTCTGCACGACCGAGAACGACACCGACAGCATCGTCCGGGCGCTCGAGGGCGGCGCGCAGGAATACGTGATGAAACCCTTCGACGACGCCATCCTGCTCGATCGCTTCGAACGGCTCGGCCTGCTGTGAAAGAGACGCCGGGATCGCCCGCGAGAGTGCTCGTCTGCGACGACAGTCTCGTCATACGCCGCGCGATCACGCGCATGCTGGCCGGTGCGCGAGGGATCGAGGTCGTCGCGACGGCGTCGCACGGACAGGCGGCCGTCGAGATCGTCCGCGCGCACCTCGACGCGATGCCGATCGACATCGTCGTGCTCGACATCGAGATGCCCGTGATGGACGGGCTGACCGCGCTGCCGCTCCTACTCGCGGCGGACCCGAAACTGCGCGTCATCATGGCGTCGACGCTGACGATGCGCGGCGCCGCGATCACGATGGACGCTCTCCGTCTCGGCGCGGCCGACTACATCCCGAAGCCGAACGCCGCCGGCCTGTTCGATGACCGCGCCTTCGCCGACGAGCTCTGCGCGAAGATCCGCGGCCTTGCGCGGCTGCGATCCGCCCCCGCGTTCCCGAGCCGAACGGCGCCGACCCGGGAAGCAACCCGACCCCGGCCCGATCACGCACGATCGCGGCCGGGCCTGCTCGCGATCGGCAGTTCGACCGGGGGGCCTCAGGCGCTGTTCACCCTGTTCCGTGATCTCGGTCGCGCCATCGACGTGCCGGTGATCCTGACCCAGCACATGCCGGCGACCTTCGTGCCGATGCTCGCCGAGCACATCACCCGGGTGGGAGGACTGCCCTGCGCCGTCGCGCGACAAGGAGACACGCTCGTGGCCGGCCGCATCACGATCGCGCCCGGCGATCGCCACCTGCAGCTCGCCTCAGGGGCGAACGGCGCCCGCGCGGTCCTGTCCGACGGTCCACCGGTGAACTTCTGCCGGCCTGCCGTCGACGTCATGCTGGAAAGCGCCGCCGTCGCATTCGGCTCCCGCGTGCTGGTGGTCATGCTGACCGGCATGGGCAGGGATGGGTGCGAGGGGACGCGCCGGGTGGTCGAGGCGGGTGGCGCGGCGCTGGCGCAGGACGAGGCGACGAGTGTCGTCTGGGGCATGCCCGGCGCGATCGCGGCCGCTGGTCTGGCCGACGAGATCCTGCCTCTTGGCGAACTGGCCGGGGCCGTGAAACGCCGCCTCGCGGGGCCGGCGTGAGCCTGCCCGTCGCGGCCCGTCCGTCGGCCGCGCGCGCGTGTCCGGCCGCCGCCACCACCACCGCGTCAGCCGCCGTCCCTGCCGCCGGAGTCGGACCCGCCCTGAGCCCCGCCGCGTTCTCCATCATCGCGCGACTGCTCGAGGCGCGCTCGGGCCTCAGCCTCGGGCCCGACAAGGTCTACCTGCTCGAAACCCGCCTCGGGCCGGTGCTGCATCGCCACGGCATCGCCGACCTCGTGGCACTCGCCGGACGCCTCAACGCGCCCTCCGAAGCGCTGGTGGGTGACGTCGTCGAGGCGATGACGATCAACGAGACGTTCTTCTTCCGCGACGGCAAGCCGTTTGATCACCTGCGCGACGTCGTGCTGCCGGCGTTGCATGCGGCCCGGCCGCCGGGCCGTCCCTTTCGCTTCTGGTCGGCGGCGAGTTCGAGCGGACAGGAAGCTTATTCGCTCGCCATTCTGGCGGCCGAGCAGCGAGACCGCATCGGTGGCCGGGCGGTCGAGATCGTCGGAACCGACATCTCGCGCGCGCAGGTGTCACGCGCGCGCGCCGGCATCTACACGCATTTCGAGGCGCAGCGCGGTCTGCCGATCCAGTCCCTCGTCCGCCATTTCGACCGGCATGCCGATGGCTGGCAGGTGAAGCCCGAACTCCGGGCCACCGTCCGGTTCCAGACCTTCAACCTGCTCGACGATTTCGCGCCGCTCGGACGCTTCGACGTGATCTTCTGCCGCAACGTGCTGATCTACTTCGAGGCGCCGCTGAAAGCCGCGATCCTCGATCGCATGGCCGCGCAGATCGCGCCCGACGGCGCACTCTACCTCGGCGGCGCCGAAACCATCTTCGGCATCACCGAGCGATTCAGCCGAGCACCGAGCGACGCCTGCTGCCGCCTAGCCACGAGCAAGTCGACCTGACCCGGATGCCCGGCATGCGGCTGGTCACGGCACGACGCCTGCCCCAAACCCCTCAGCGCCCGGTCTTGATCCGGTCGACGAGTTCGCGCACGGACGGCACGAAATTGTTCGAGTAGAACGGATCGGTCGCGAACCGCCAGACGGACTGGCCCGCGAACATCAGATTGCGTTCCGGCGCATCGCGGTCGTCATGGTCGTGCGCCATGTCCTGCAGCGTCTTCTGGATGCAGAACGACCGCGGATCGGCCTTGCGCCCGTTGCTGTTGGCCTCGCCGTGCTGGCTCCAGTTCGAGAACCGGCATTCCGACAGGCACCCCATGCAGGCGATCTGGTCGGCGCGGATCGACGCCGCCCGCTCGGGCGTCACGAACACGAGCGTGGTGTCCGGCGTGCGCAGCGCCTCGGTAAAGCCGTCCCGCACCCAGTCCCGCACGCGGTCGAGATCGGCCGCGGCGAGGAACACGCTTCGCCCGCGTGGACCGAGATCGAAACGGGCGACGTGCTCGCCGACCGGCTCGGCCGAGCAGGCGACCTGGCGCTCGCTCCGCTCGACGAGTTCGTCGAGGAACTGGTTGCGGACCGCGCTCGAATAGAATCCGGTCGGGCTGAAGCGCTGCAGCAGCACGTCGCCCTTCGTCAGCCGCATCAGGCGCGACTTCCAGGCCTCCGAGATCGGGCTTTCCCGCGTGAGCAGCGGCCGCGTGCCGAACTGGAAGGCGATCGGACCGAGATCCGGATTGTCGATCCAGTCCTCCCACTCCTCCAGCCACCAGACGCCGCCGGCCATGATGATCGGCGTGTCGCCGAGGCCGAAGCTCCGCATCAGCTGACGCAGCGCGAGGACGCGCGGAAACGGCGTCTCGGGCGCGCGGGGGTCCTCGCCGTTGGACAGCCCGTTATGGCCGCCCGCGAGCCAGGGATCCTCGTAGACGACGCCGCCGAGGAGGTGCGAGGCCTTCGAGTAGGCGCGCCGCCACAGCGCGTTGAACGCCCGGGCGGACGACACGATCGGGTAGTAGTGGACGCCGAACCGCGCCGCGATATCGGACAGGCGATAAGGCATGCCGGCGCCGCAGGTCAGGCCGCTGATCAGCCCGCGCGCGCCTTCGAGCACGCCGTTGATCACCCGTTCGGCGCCGCCCATTTCCCACAGGATGTTGGCGTGGACCCGGCCGCGACCAGCGGAGACGTCGTGCGCGCGCTCGGCCTGGGCGATGCCGCCGTTGATCGCGTACTGCACCATTTCCTCGTGGCGGTCGCGACGCGTCCGGCCGTGATAGATCTGCGGGATCACGCGCCCGTCGGCGTCGTAGCTGTCGGCGTTGACGGCGCTGAAGGTGCCGACACCGCCGGCCTCCGCCCAGTGTCCGGACGAGACCCCGTCGGAGACCGCGACGCCCTTGCCACCCTCGATGATCGGCAGGACGTCCGCGCCGCCCATCCTGATCGCGTTCAGAACCTTCATCGACGCCGCTGCCCTACCCGCCTGTCTTATTATTACGCAGGAAGCCGGAGGTGGTGACCCCCTGGCTCCTGGAAAAGGTCAGTGCGTGCGGATCAGTCGACGGTTTCCTCGACGCGACGGTCGCGCGAGCCGCCTCCCTTCGGGCCGACCTGGTCGGAGATATCGGCTCCGGTCGTCTGGTCGACGACCCGCATGGACAGCTTCACCTTGCCGCGGTCGTCAAAGCCGAGGACCTTGACCCGGACGGCATCGCCGACCGCCACGATGTCCGTGGTCTTGCCCACCCGCTTGTCGGCGAGTTCGCTGATGTGAACGAGCCCGTCGCGTGCGCCGAGGAAGTTCACGAAGGCGCCGAAATCGGCGGTCTTGACCACCTTGCCGAGATAGATCACGCCGATCTCCGGCTCGGCGACGATGCCGCGGATGCGGTCGATCGCGCGCTGCGCCTGCTCGTCGGTGGTCGCGGCGATCTTGATCGTGCCGTCGTCCTCGATGTCGATCTTGCAGCCGGTGGTCTCGACGATCTCGCGGATCACCTTGCCGCCGGTCCCGATCACCTCGCGGATCTTGTCTTTCGGCACGCTGATCGTGGTGATCTTGGGCGCCGTCTTCGACACGCCCGAACGGGCGCCGGTCAGCGCGTGGCTCATCTCGCCGAGGATATGGAGCCGTCCCTCGCGCGCCTGCTCGAGCGCCACCTTCATGATGTCGGGCGTGATGGACGTGATCTTGATGTCCATCTGCAGCGAGGTGATGCCCTGCTCGGTGCCGGCCACCTTGAAATCCATGTCGCCGAGATGGTCCTCGTCGCCGAGGATGTCGGACAGCACCGCGTAGCCGCGATCCTCCTTGATCAGCCCCATCGCGATGCCGGCGACGGGACGCACCAGCGGCACGCCCGCGTCCATCAGCGAGAGCGAGGTGCCGCACACGGTCGCCATCGAGGACGAGCCGTTCGACTCCAGGATCTCGGACACCACCCGCAGCGTGTAGGGGAAGGTGTCCTTTCCCGGCAGCAGCGGCCGGAGCGCGCGCCAAGCGAGCTTGCCGTGGCCGATCTCGCGGCGGCCCGGCGAGCCCATCCGACCCGCCTCGCCGACCGAGAAGGGCGGGAAGTTGTAGTGCAGCATGAAGTGCTGCCGGTATTCGCCCTCGAGCGCGTCGATCATCTGCTCGTCCTGGCCGGTCCCGAGTGTCGCGACGCACAGTGCCTGCGTCTCGCCGCGGGTGAACAGCGCCGAGCCGTGCGCGCGCGGCAATACGCCGACCTCCGCCATGATCGGCCGGACGGTCTTGGTGTCGCGGCCGTCGATCCGGATGCCGGTCTCGAGGATCGCGTTCCGCACCACGTCGGCTTCGAGCTTCTTGAACAGCGGCTTGGCGGCGCCGGCGTCGAGCCCTTCCTCGGTGAGGCGGGCGGCGGCAGCCCTCTTCGCGGCACCCACCCGCTCGTGACGCGCCTGCTTGACGCGCTCGCCATAGGCCTCGGCGATCGGCTGGCGCGCGATCTCGGCGACGCGGTTGGCGAGCGCGCGCTCCTCGTCGGTCTCCTCGGCGAGCGACCAGGGCTCCTTCGCCGCGTGCTCGGCGAGTTCGATGATCGCGGCGATCACGGGCTGGAAGCTGCGATGGCCGAACTCGACGGCGCCGAGCATGACGTCCTCGGACAGCTCGCGCGCCTCGCTCTCGACCATCAGCACGCCCTCGGCGGTGCCCGCGACGACGAGATCGAGCAGCGCGCTGCCGCCCTTGAGATCGCCGGCGAGAGGGTTCAGCACGTACTCGCCATTGGCGAAGCCGACGCGGCAGCCGGCGATCGGACCGAAGAACGGCACGCCCGAGAGGGTCAGCGCCGCCGAGCAGCCGATCATCGCCGGGATCGCGGGGTCGTTCTCCATGTCATGACTGAGCACGGTCGCCACCACCTGGACCTCGTGCCGGAAGCCCTCCGGGAACAGCGGGCGGATCGGCCGGTCGATCAGTCGGGAGTTGAGGATCTCGACCTCGGACGGCCGACCCTCGCGCTTGAAGAAGCCGCCCGGGATTTTGCCCGCGGCATAGGTCTTCTCCTGGTAGTTCACCGTCAGCGGGAAGAAATCCTGGCCGGGCTTGACGGTGCGGACGCCGACCGCCGTGCACAGCACGATCGTGTCGCCGTAGGAGCAGAGCACCGCGCCGTCGGCCTGGCGGGCCATCTTGCCGGTCTCGAGGACGAGCTTGCGGCCGCCCCAGTCGAGCTCTTTGCGGAAATAGGTGTCGAACATTCGGTCGTCCTTCTCGGGAGTGGGGACCCGGAGGCGAGCGCGGCATCGGCTCTGTGGCCGGCGCTTCGGACCAGCAGGGGCGCCCCCTGTTGACCTGAAACGCCGGACCGGGCCTCGCACCCGGGCAGGAGGGAACGCCGCGTCACCGCCCTTCGGGGCGCGAACGCGGCGCGTCGGCTACCGGCGCAGGCTGAGCCGGCCGATCAGGGTCTCGTAACGGCCCTGATCCTTCTTCTTCAGATAGTCGAGCAGGCGACGGCGGCGACCCACCAGCATCAGAAGACCGCGTCGCGAATGGAAATCCTTCGCGTGCGTCTTGAGATGCTCGGTGAGGTTGCCGATGCGCTCGCTGAGGATCGCGACCTGCACTTCCGGGCTGCCGGTGTCGCTGCTGGCCGTCGCGTATTCGCCGATGAGCGCCGTACGGCGCTCCGCCGTGATCGACATCATCCATCTCCATGGGTGCGGGGTTGGAACAGCCGTTCCGGCTTGAGCCTTCCGTCCTGGAGGCGACAAAGACCGAGAACGTGCTCTCCTGCCATGGCGCGCAGCAGGCCCTCGCCGAGGGATGCGATCGCGCCTGGAATCCGACCTTCGAGGGCGGCCGGCCCGATCGGGGCGCCGTTCTGGAGGCGGGCTGCCTCCTCCGCGGTGACGGCCAGTGCCGGGATGTCGGCCAGCGCGGTCGCGATCGGGAGGAGCAGGTCCGGAGAAGCCTGCGCGTTCTCTCCGCTCGCGACGACATTGTCCAGGGAAATCGTGTCGGCTTCGAGGAAGGGCCCGACCCGGAGGCGGCGAAGCGCCGCGATATGGCCGACCGTGCCGCAGCACGCGGCGAGGTCGCGGGCGAGGCTCCGCATGTAGACGCCCTTCCCCGACTGCACCGCGAACACGGCGTGATCGGCATCGAGGCGCTCGAGGAGGTCGAACCGGTCGATCCGCGCCGGACGCGCGGCGAGCACCGGCGCCTCGCCCGCGCGCGCGAGCTCGTAGGCGCGCCGCCCCGCGACCTTGAGCGCCGAGAACGCGGGCGGCACCTGCATGATGTCGCCGCGAAAACGCCCGAGCGCGTGCTCGAGCGCCGCGTCCGTCGGCCGCGCGGCGCTGCGGCCGGTGACCTCGCCCTCGCGGTCGTCGGTCGCGCGCGCCTCGCCGAAGCGCAGCGTGAAACGGTAGGTCTTGGTGCCGTCCATCACGAACGGCACGGTCTTGGTCGCGTCGCCGAAGGCGATCGGCAGCACCCCGGTCGCGATCGGGTCGAGCGTGCCGCCATGCCCGGCCTTCGCGGCATCGAAGGCGCGCTTGACCCGGTTCACCACGCCGGCGCTGGTGATGCCCTCGGGCTTGTCGATCAGCAGCCAGCCATCGACGCGTTGGCCACGCCGCCGTCTCACGGGTCGCGAAACCTGACCGGGCGCGCGTCGCGCGACTCGAGCAGGCGCGCGTCGCGCGACCCGAGCAGGCGCGCGGCGCGCGCGAGGTCGGGCTCGGTGGTGATCTTGAAGTTCTCCTCCGATCCCTCGACCACCGCGACGCGGAGGCCGCGCCGCTCGGCGAGCTGGGTGTCGTCGGTGAGGTCGGCGAGCGCCGGGTCCTGCGCCGCCTCGCGATGGGCGGCGAGGATGGCGTCGTAGCGGAAGCCCTGAGGCGTCTGCGCCCGCCAGATCCCGCTGCGATCGACCGTCTCGGCGACGAAGCCGTCGCGCGCGCGCTTGAGCGTGTCGGGCACGGCGACGCAGGCGAGGGAAGCGCCGGTCCTGTCCGCCGCCGCGATCACCGCCGTGATCGTGGCGGCCTCGACGAACGGCCGCACCGCGTCGTGGATCAGCACCAGCGCGGGCGCCGACGCCGCCAGCGCCTCGAGACCGCGCCGGACCGAACTCTGCCGCGTCTCGCCTCCCAGCACCGGCGGCGGCAGGTCGAGGCCGGCGACGGCGTCCGCGTAGAGCGCCGCGTCGTCCGGATGGATCACCGCCAGCACCGTGTCGATGCCGGGATGGGCGAGGAAGGCGCCGATCGTGTGCCGGAGCACCGCGACGCCGCCGAGCCGCCGATACTGCTTCGGGATCGGACCGCCGAAGCGCCGCCCGCGCCCGGCGCCCACGATGATCGCGGCCGTCGTCATCGACGGGTCCTAGAGCATTATCCGATCGAACGGAAACGTCCGGTCGGATGAAAATGCTCTCTTCTCATGAAGACGGAGCAGGTCGCGCCGGAAGCGCCAGGGGCGACGGCCCGGCTTACACGACCTTTCCCGGGTTCAGCAGCCCGGCGGGGTCGAGCGCATCCTTGATCCGGCGCATCAGCGCGCGCTCGGCGTCGCTCCGCGCGTAGGGCAGCCATTTGCGCTTCGACGACCCGATGCCGTGCTCGGCGGAGACCGTGCCGCCGAACTCGCGCACCGTCTCGTAGACCGCGGCCTCGATCTCGGCCTTCGGCGGCACGCTCGCGCCGGGTTGCCAGGCCATCGCGTGCAGGTTGCCGTCGGCGATGTGGCCGTAGAACACCGCGCGCGCGTCGGGCGCGAGTGCCGCCATGCGCAGGCGGCAGGCCCCGACCGCGCGGTCCATGTCGCCGACCGCGAGGCCGACATCGAACGATTCGTAGGGTCCGACCACCTGCCGGAACTCCGACACCGCATCGCGCACCGCCCAGAACGCGCGCACGTCGGCCACCGACCGCGCGACCGCGGCGTCCTCGATGATGCCCGCCTCGAGCTGCTCGCCGAGCCAATCCGTGAAGCGGTCGGCGTCGTGGTCGGCGTCCATCCCGTGCTGCTCGATCAGCACGTGGAAGGCGTGGTGGCCGGCGAGCGGGTCGCGCGCGGCCGGGATGGCGGCGGTGACGATCTCCCAGTAATCGGACCACATCACCTCGAAGGCCGAGAGCAGCGGGCCGAGACCGCGCCTGGCGGCGGCGAGGAAGCGGACGACGTCGTCGTAAGAGGCGAGACCGCAGATCGCCGCCGACACCGAGGCCGGTTTCGGGTGCAGCCGCAGGACCGCGCGGGTGACGACGCCGAGCGTGCCTTCGGAACCGATGAAGAACTGCCGCAGGTCGTAGCCGGCGTTGTTCTTGATCATCTTGTTCAGCGCGGTGATCACGCCGCCGTCGGGCAGCACGATTTCGAGGCCGAGCACCAGATCGCGCGTCATGCCGTAGCGGATCACCCGGTTGCCGCCGGCATTCGTCGCGATGTTGCCGCCGATCTGGCACGAGCCGCGGGCGCCGAGATCGAGCGGCAGCAGGAAGCCGGCATCGTCGGCCGCGTTCTGCAGCGTTTCGAGCGGCGTGCCGGCGCGCACCGTCATGGTCATCGAGGCCGCATCGATCTCCTCGATCCCGGTCAGGCGATCGAGCGACAGCGCGACCGCGCCCTCGCTCGGCCGCGCGCCGCCGCAGAGACCGGTGAGCCCGCCCTGCGGCACCACGGCGACGCCGTGCGCGGCGCAGACCCGCATCGCGCGCGCGACGCCGTCGGTGTCGGCCGGCCGCAGCACGGCACGCGGCGGCACCGGCGCGAGCGTGCTCCAGTCATGCGTGTTGGCCGGAGGAATGCCGTCGCCGGTCAGCACCGCGCTCGCGCCCAACGCGTCCACCAGCGCTTCGATCAGTTCCATGCGGCAGTCTCCTGACACGGTCGCTGTCGCGCCGTCAGCCGAGGTCGCGCGCGACCTCTGGCGAGCGCAGCAGCGCCTCCATCTCGGTCGCGTAGTCGATCGCCTCGTCGGGGCGGAAGCTGAGATCGGGCACGACACGGAGCCGGAGCGCAGCCCCGATCTCGCGTCGGATGAAGGGCGTCACGCGCTTGAGCGCCGGCAGCAGCGGTTCGACCGGCGCACCGCCGAGCAGGGAGACGAACGCGGTCGCGTGCTTGAGGTCGGGTCCGATCCGGACCTCGGCCACGGTCACGTGGCTGCCGGCGAGCTCGGGGTCGCGGAACGCCGCCCGCGCGAACACGCCGGCGAGCACGTGCCTGATCTCCTCGGCGACCCGAAGCTGACGCTGCGTCGGCGCCCCCGAAGGCGGGCGCGCGCCCCGGCTCACGCAGACCCGCCCTTACGCAGGGACCAGCTCCATCTCGTAGCACTCGACCTGGTCGCCTTCGCGGAGATCGTTGGTGCTGTGGAAGGAAAGCCCGCACTCGTAGCCGCGCGCCACTTCGCGGACGTCGTCCTTGAAGCGCTTGAGCTGGCTCAGCTCGCCCTCGTGCACCACCACGCCGTCCCGCAGCAGCCGCGTGCCGCAGCCGCGCTTGACCACTCCGTCGGTGACCATGCAGCCGGCGACCTTGCCCACCTTGGTGATCTCGAACACCTTCCGGATCTCGGCATAGCCGAGGAACTTCTCGCGGTGCTTCGGCGCGATCTTGCCGCGCACCAGCCCCTCGATGTCGTCCGACACCTGGTAGATGATCGAGTAGTACCGGATGTCGACGCCGTCGCGGGTCGCCATCTCGCGCGCCTGGCTGGTCGCGCGGACGTTGAACGCGACGATCACCGCGTCGGACGCCTTCGCGAGCTGCACGTCGCTCTCGGTGATCTGCCCGACGGAGGCGAGCAGGACGCGGACCTTCACCTCCTCGTGCTCGAGCTTCATCACGGTCGCCCCGATCGCCTCGGCCGAGCCCTGGACGTCGGCCTTGACCAGGATCGCGACCTCCTTCTGGGCGCCGGCCTGGATGCGGGCGAGCATCTGATCGAGCGTGCCGCGGGCGGCGGACGCGCCGGCCGCCGAGCGGTCGCGGATCTTGCGCTGGCGGAACTCCGAGATCTCGCGGGCGCGGCTCTCGTTCTCCACCACGACGAACGGCTCGCCGGCCCCCGGCACGCCGGACAGACCGAGCAGCTCGACCGGCGCGGACGGACCGGCCGACTTGATCGGCCGCCGCTTGTCGTCGTGCATGGCGCGCACGCGCCCCCACTCGGCGCCGGCGACGACGATGTCGCCGGTGTTGAGCGTGCCGCGCTGCACCAGCACGGTCGCGACCGGGCCCTGGCCGCGGTCGAGGCGGCTTTCCACCACCGTGCCCTCGGCGGTGCGCTCGGGGTTCGCGCGGAGGTCGAGGATCTCGGACTGCAGCGAGATCGCCTCGACGAGCGCCTCGAGGCCGGTCTTCTTCGCCGCCGAGATCTCGACGTCCTGCGTGTCGCCGCCGAGCTCTTCGACCACGATCTCGTGCTGCAGCAGCTCCTGGCGCACCCGGTTCGGGTTCGCGCCCGGGAGATCCATCTTGTTGATCGCGACGATGATCGGCGCGTTCGCCGCGCGGGCGTGGCGGATCGCCTCCACCGTCTGCGGCATCACGCCATCGTCGGCCGCGACCACCAGGATCACGATGTCGGTCACCTGCGCGCCGCGCGATCGCATCGCGGTGAAGGCCTCGTGGCCCGGCGTGTCGATGAAGGTGATGCGATCTCCCGCGGGCATCTGCACCTGGTAGGCGCCGATATGCTGGGTGATGCCGCCGGCCTCGCCGCGCACCACGTCGGCCGAACGGAGCGCGTCGAGCAGGCTGGTCTTGCCGTGGTCGACATGGCCCATGACGGTGACCACCGGCGGCCGGGGCGCGAGGTCGCCGACGGTGTCGGCGATGCCCTCGATGCCGAGCTCGACATCGCTTTCCGACACGCGGCGGACGCGGTGGCCGAATTCCTGGATCACCAGTTCGGCGGTGTCGGCATCGAGCGACTGCGCCGGCGTCGCCATGACGCCCATCCGCATCAGCGACTTCACCACGTCGGCCGTGCGCGTCGCCATGCGGTTGGCGAGCTCGGCGACCGTGATCGTCTCGGGCAGGATCACGTCGCGGACATGCCGCACGCCGTCGGAGCGCAGCCGCTCGAGCTCGATCTGGCGGCGCTCGCGCTCGCGCTGGCGCCGGACCGACGCGAGCGAGCGGGTCTTGTCGTCGTCGCCCTCGATCGCGGCCTGGACGTCGATGCGACCGCCGCGGCGGTCGCCGCCGAGGCCCTTCTTCGGCAGCGGCGTCTGTGGGCGGCGCGGCGGCACGGCGAGACCGCCGGGGCGGCGGACCGCCGCACCCGGACGCCGGACGCCGTCATCGTCCTCGGTGCGCGCGCGAAGGCGGAGCGTCTCGGCGGGCGCCCCGGGCGTCGCCGGCGTCGCGGCCGGACGCACGGCGCTCGCCGTCGGGCGACGCGCCTCGTTCGCGGTCGCGGCCGGGATCGGCGTCGCGCCGGTCGCCTCGATCGCGGCGCGACGGGCGTCCGCCTCGCGGTTCGCGGCGTCCGCCTCGGCCCTGTTGCGGGCCTCGTCCTCGGCGGCGCGACGCGTCTCCTCGTCCCGCCGGCGCGCTTCTTCGGCGGCCGAAAGGATCGAAATCTTCTCCTGCTCGCGCCGCTCGGCCTCGCGGCGGGCGGCGTCGAGCCGCTCGGCCTCGAGAACCCGCTGACGCGTCGCAAGCTCGCTCGCCGTCAGCGCGCGACCGGCACCGGCCGGACGGGCCGGACCGGGGCGCGGACCCTGCGCGCGATCGCCGCCGGCGGGCGCCGGCGCGCCGGGCACCGGGCCGCGCTTCTTGCGGACTTCGACCTCGACGACTTTGGAGCGACCATGGCTGAAGCTCTGCCGCACCGAACCCGCGTTCACGGTCCGACCCAGTTCGAGCCGTCCCGGCCGCAGGGACAGCCGCCCCTTCGCCGCATCCTGGTCCTTGTTATCGCTCATGCACCTGCCTGTCTGACGAACCCGAGACCGACCCCGCATCCGCGCGCCTCGTGCCCACGAAGCCGCTCAACCGGGTCGCCTCCGCGACGATCGAGCCGGCCAGCCGGCCAGGCGCGATCGCCACATGGACAATATGGTCCCGGCCGAACACCGAGCCCAGTATCGCCGCGCTCAGCGGCGACACGACGGTCAACATTCCGGCCACTTCGCCGGTCACTTCCCCGGCGCGCCCGCCGATCACTCCCGACCGTTCCGCGCCGGCCACGCCCTCGCCGCGCGCATCGGCCCCAAACGCGCCCGCCCGAACCTCGTCCCGGCCGCCCTCGCCGGTCCGCGCCCCGACGCGTCCCACCAGGCGGCGACGCTCGTCGGGACTGCCGTCGCGCGCTTCGACCAGAACGCCGCAACGCCCGGCCGCGATCCACTCGCGCGCCTTCGTGAAACCCGCGACGGCCTGACCGGCCCGGCGAGCGAAACCGATCAGTTCGGTCACGCGGCGCTCGAGCCCGGTTTCAACGATCGCGACGATGTCGGGCGGAACGTTGACGGACCCGCGCGCCGCCCGCGCGAAGGCCCCTTTCCTGCGCGCGGTTTCTAGCACATCGCGTCCGGCACTCAACCAGATTCCCCGGCCGGGCAGACGGCCGGCGAGGTCCGGCACGATCACCTGACCGGGCCCGACCACGAAACGGATCATGCCTTCGCGCGGACCCCGCGCGCGGGTGACGGCGCAGCGACGGAGCGGTCCCGTTTCCGCCTCCGCCTCGTCCGCCTCGTCATCGGCCGGTGGCGTCGCCTCAGACGTGCGAGATCTCCCCCTCGTGGCCGGCCGCGTCCGGCGCCACCGGCTCGGGTGACAGCGCGTCCTCGGCGTCGGCGTCGGCGAGATCCGCCGCCGAAGCGACGTCGGCGAGATCCGGCGCGGCCTCGCCCTCGGGCGCCTCGTCGCCGAACCAGTGCGCGCGCGCGGCCATGATGATCTCGTTGGCCTGCGCCTCGTCCATGTTGTCGGCGCCCAGCAACTCGACGAGCTCGTCGCCGGCGAGGTCGGCGAGGTCGTCCAACGTCTTGACGCCCTTCTCGCCGAGGGTGATCAGCATCGTCGGCGACAGCACCTCGAACGACGCGATGTCGTCGGTGACGCCGAGCGCGATCCGCTTCTCGTTCATCTCCTCGTAGCGGCGCGCGAGGAAGGCCTCGGCACGTCGGATCAGCTCCTCGGCGACCTCCTCGTCGAACCCTTCGATCTCGCCGAGTTCGGCGGCCGGCACGTCGGCGAGTTCCTCGACCGTGTTGAAGCCCTCGGTCACCAGCAGGCCGGCGATCACGTCGTCGACGTCGAGCGCCTCGACGAACAGGCCGGTGCGGCGGCGGAACTCCTCCTGCCGGCGCTCGCTTTCCTCGGCCTCGGTCAGGATGTCGATGTCCCAGCGCGTGAGCTGCGACGCGAGACGCACGTTCTGCCCGCGACGGCCGATCGCGAGGCTGAGCTGCTCGTCGGGCACCACCACCTCGACGCGGCCCTGCTCCTCGTCCATCACCACCTTGGTCACCTCGGCCGGCGCCAGCGCGTTGACGACGAACGTCGCCTCCTGGCTCGACCACGGGATGATGTCGATCTTCTCGCCCTGCAGCTCCTGCACGACGGCCTGCACGCGCGAGCCGCGCATGCCGACGCAGGCGCCGACCGGATCGATCGAACCGTCGCGCGACAGCACCGCCATCTTGGCGCGCGATCCCGGATCGCGGGCCACCGCCTTGATCTCGATGATGCCGTCGTAGATCTCGGGCACTTCCTGCGCGAACAGCTTGGCGAGGAACGCCGGATGCGTGCGGCTGAGGAAGATCTGCGGTCCGCGCGGCTCCTCCCGCACGTCGAAGATGTAGGCGCGCACGCGGTCGCCGTTCCGGAACGCCTCGCGCGGGATCAGCTCGTCCCGCCGCAGCAGCGCCTCGGCGCGGCCGATCTCCACCATCAGGTTGCCGTATTCGGTGCGCTTGACGGTCCCGTTGATGATCTCGCCGACCCGGTCCTTGAACTCGTCGTACTGCTTCTTGCGCTCGTATTCGCGCACGCGCTGGACGATCACCTGCTTGGCCGTCTGCGCCGCGATGCGGCCGAAATCGATCGGCGGCAGCGGATCGATCAGGTGCTGGCCCAGCGTGATGTCGGGCTTGAACTTCTTCGCGATCGCCAGCGGGATCTGCGTTTCCTCGTTCTCGACCGTTTCGACCGCCTCCGTCCAGCGGGACAGCCGCACGTCGCCGGTGCGGCGGTCGATGACGGCGCGGATGTCCTTCTCGTGGCCGTATTTCGCGCGGCCGGCCTTCTGGATCGCCTGTTCCATGGCCTCCAGCACTTCGTCGCGGTCGATCGACTTCTCGCGCGCGACCGCGTCGGCGACGAGCAGGAGTTCGGGTCTCGAAACGGCGGTATCCATGGTGTTCTCTCCGTTCGGGCGCGGCGTCGTTGGGTCGGCGTCAGTTCGTCGTGGCGGGGCCGGCGGTGGCCGCGATGAGCGCGTCGGTGAGCACGAGCTTCGCCCGCCGGAGCGATGCGAGCGGCACCGCGACGTCGGTGCCGTCGTCGAGGCGGACCTGCGCATGCGTCTCGTCGGCGCCGAGCACGGTGCCCGAGAAGCGGCGGCGGCCGTCGATCGGCACCGCCATCTCGACCCGGGCGAGATGGCCCGAGAACCGGTTCCAATCCTTGACCCGGGTGAGCGGCCGGTCGATGCCGGCCGAGCTGACCTCGAGCTGCCAGGCACCCGGCATCGGATCGTCGACGTCGAGCACGGCACCGACCGCGGCGGCGATCGCCTCGCAATCCTCGATCCCGATCTGCGCGCCGTCCGCCCGGTCGGCCATCACCTGCACGGTCGGGCGCTCGCGGCCGAGCACGGCGACGCGCACGAGCTCGTAACCCATCGCCTCGATCGTCGGCGTGATCGTGGCCGAGAGCCGGGCCTCGAGGCCCATCGCCCCGTCCAGCCGCTCCGCGCCTTCGTCCGGCGCCTTGTCCATCGCGCGAACTCCCCGGCCACGCCCGTGCACAGACACCGCGACGAAGGCCCAAAAACAAAAAAAGGCGGCCCGGGGGCCACCTCCAGCAAACTGGAAGATGAATGTGACCTCTAGATAGACCGGCACCGAGCGGAATTCAACGCGCGGCGCGATCCGCCGCCCCGCTCGGCCGTTCGGACCACGATGAGTTCCGTCGCCATCGAGATCACCGACTGGTTTCCCGCCCCGATCCGGCTGCCGCCGAACGCCCAGGAATTCGCGATCGGCGACGTGCACGGTCACGCGACGCTGCTCGCCGCTCTGCTCCGTGCGATGGACGACGAGGCGACGCCGGCCGCGCACCTGACGCTGCTCGGCGACCTGATCGATCGCGGGCCCGAGAGCCTGGAGGCGCTGCGGCTCGCGGCCGACCGCGGGCGCACGATGCGGATCGGGCAGCGCACGCTGCTGCTCGGCAACCACGAGATCATGATGCTGCTGGCGCTGTCGGACCGGGCCGACAGCGCCGACATCGCGGATCTCTGGGTCGGCAACGGCGGCTGGACGACGCTCGGTGAAGCCGGGCTCAACAGGAGCCGCCTCGCGCTCCGGCCGACCGACATCGCGGCCCGGTTCGAGGCGGCGGTGGGGGAGACGACGATGACGGCGGTGCGCGAGGCCCCGCTCTGGCGCGAAAGCGGCAACCTCCTGTTCGTCCACGCCGGCATCGACCCCGACGCCCCGCTCGCGACGACGCTCGGGAAACGGCGCCTCGACGCGGGCGATCCGGACCACCCCGCCTGGATCCGCGACCGCTTCCTCGATCACGCGGGCGCGTTCGAGGGCGACCGCATCGTCGTGCACGGCCACACGCCGGAAGTGCGCGTGCTCGACAGCAAGGGTCGCGACCCGATACCGGGCCTGCACCGGCTCGACGGCTGGCGGCTCGGCCTCGACGGCGGCTCCTACGGCACCGGCATCGTCGCCGGCGCCGAGTTCCGCGCCGGCGCCTACCGGGCGTTCACGGCGAAGGCCAGGGCTCTGCCCTGGACCCGCCAAGGGCCCGAGGCCCTTGGATCCCTTTGAGTTAAGGAAAACCCCGGGCCCTGGTCTTGCGGGCATCGATGGTGCGGCCCGGGGTTTTCCTTAACTGATGGATTGCAAAGGCTCAGCCTTTACGGGTCCCAACGCGCTGGCGCGTTGGGACCCGGCCGGGGTCCAGGGGCAGAGCCCCTGGCCTTCACGCCGCCGCCACCGCGGTCGGGGCGCGTTTGACCTGGCGGCCGAGATACGCGCTCAGCACGTCTTCCGGAGTTCCGTCGTCGCGGACCCGGCCGCCGTCGAGCCAGATCACGCGCGTGCACCATTGCAGGATGACGTCCGGCATGTGGGAGGTGATGACCAGGATCTCGGCGCCGCGGACGACGCTCTCGAGGCGGGCGTGCGCCTTGCCGCGGAACGCGTCGTCGCCCGCCATGAACCATTCGTCCATCAGCAGGACTTCGGGGCGGATCGCGGTGGCGAGCCCGAACCCGAGCCGGATCACCATGCCGGACGAGTAGAAGCGGACCGGCAGGTCGAGGAACTCGCCGAGATCGGCGAAATCCTGCACGTCGTCGGCGAGGCGGGCGATGCCGGCGCGGTCGAGCCCGTCATAAAGGCCGCGCAGCATGATGTTCTCGCGGCCCGAAAGGTCGAGGTTCATGCCGAGATTGGTGTCGAGCAGCGCGTTCATCGCGCCGCGCACGACGACGCGTCCGCGCACCGGCTCGTAGATGCCGGCGACCGCGCGCAGCAGCGTCGACTTGCCGGCGCCGTTGCCGCCGACGAGGCCGAGCCGGTCGCCCGGGCGCAGGCTGAGCGACACGTCGCGGAGCGCCTGCACCACCGTCCGCCGCGCGCTGTCCTTGCCGACGCGGCCCGACGCCGCCGCCATCATGGTCTTTTTCAGCGAACGCGCGGACCCGTGATAGAGCGGAAAATCGACCGCGAGCCGGTCGATGTCGATCGATGCCATCGTCTCAGACCCAGAACGGCAGGCGCGCGCGGGCCCGCACGAAGGCCGACCAGCCGCCGAAGCACAGCAGCGCCGACCACAGCAGCGCCAGGCCCCAGACCGCGCCCGTCGGCCGCAGGCCGAGCAGCGGATCGCGCACCACGCCGAGCAGGTCGTTGAACGGGTTGAACTCCATCCACCAGTAGTGGTGTCCGAGCTGCGACGGCTTCCACAGCACCGGCGTCACGTAGAACGCGATCTGCAGGATCGAGCCGATGATCGGCGGGATGTCGCGGAAGCGCGCGCTGATGGCGCCGAACAGCATCGCGACCGCGACGCCGTCGAACATCCAGAGCAGCAGGCCGGGCAGCGCCCAGAGCGCGTGGCGGCCCGGCCAGGTGTCGAACCAGGCGAACACCGCGACCGGCACGACGACGTTGTGGGCGAGCACGACGACGTTCCGCGCGACCGTGCGGATGACGTGGACGAAGAACGGCATGCGGACCGAGCGGATCACCCCGTCGGCCTGCGTGAACGTCGAGCAGGCATCGGTCGCGACGCCCGAGATCCCGCTGGTCCACAGCACCAGCGAAAGGCCGAGGAACGGCAGGTATTGCTTCTCGTCGACGCCGAACAGCGTGCCCCAGACGATGCCGAGCGCGCCGACCATCACCGCGGTCGAGAGCGTCAGCCAGAACGGACCGAGGATGGAGCCGCGATAGCGGAGCTTGATGTCGAGCCAGCCGAGCGCGAGTGCGAGGCGCCAGAGCCGGGTGGCCTCGGCGACGTCGCGCAGGGCTGCGAGCTGCCGCGACCAGCCGCGCGCGGGTGCGATGTCGAGCGAGGCGTGGCCGGTGCGTTCGGCGAACGCGTGCACCGTGGCGCCGTCGACGGGCAGGCCGCTGTCCGCACGAGCAAGGTCCGACGGGCCAGACACGACGTTCATGCCGCCGCCCCTACAGGATCAACCCGGTCAGGGCAAATGGCGCGGTGTCGCGGAGGCGCCCGGTCCTATTCGTGTTGCGCCGAGGATCGGCCTCCTGTAGGCACTTAGGTCACGTTTCTGACGGTAACTCTGAGCGGGATATCGTTCGGAACGGCGCCATGCCTGGGGGGGCGGATGACGCGACACGACCACGCGCGACGGCTCGCCGTCACCAGGCACGAGGCGCTGCGCCGCGCCGTTCGCGTGCTCGGCGCCACCGCCGTGATGGCCGGCCTCGCCGCCTGTGCCGGCGAGGCGCCCCAGGTGCCGGCGACCGAGGAAGCCGCGCAGTATCGCGCCCACGCCCAGAACTACTATCAGCCGCCCGGTCCGGCGTGGGATCCCTGGGGTCCCTACGTCGTCGAGGCGTCGCGGCGCTTCGACGTGCCGGAAAGCTGGATCCGCGCCGTGATGCACCAGGAATCGGACGGTCAGGAGTTCGCGGTCTCGACACCGGGCGCGATGGGCCTGATGCAGGTGATGCCGTTCACCTACGACCTGATGCGCGAGCAGTACGGCTTCGGCGAGGACGCCTACGATCCGCACAACAACATCCTCGCCGGCGTCGCCTATATCCGCCAGATGTACGACATCTACGGATCACCCGGGTTCCTGGCGGCTTACAACGCGGGTCCTGGACGTCTCGACGATTTCCTCACCCGCAACCGGCCGCTGCCGGCCGAGACGCGCCACTACGTCGCGTCGATCGGGCCGCAGATCGCGTTCGAGAGCCCGCGCAACCGCAGCGCCGCCGACCTGATGGCGATGAACCACGCGCATGGCGAATACGCCGGCGCGCCGGTCGGACCGCCGACCGACCCGTCGCTGACCCATTCCGTCCAACTCGCCTGGGCGCGCCGCACGCGCGGCGAGGAAGAGGAGGCGACCGAGATCGCCGAGGCGCAGCCGGCCGCCGAGCCGATCGACACGACCGTCCGCTCGGTTCCGCGGTCGGGCGCGGCGGGCGCGAGCGCGGTGCGCGCCGCCTGGGCGCGGCGCGGTACGGCACCGGTCGACGTCGCGTCGAACGACGCGCCGACGCCGGCGGAGGCGTCGCGTTTCAGTGCCGCGCCGGTGCCCGCGCAGGCGGTGACGCCGGTGGTCGGGGCAACCGCCACGACCGGGGCGACCCAGCTCGCCGATGCCAGGCTCGCGTCGGCGCCGAGCCCCGAGCTCGCCGACAGTGTCGCCGAGGCGCCGGATCCGTCTGTTCGAACCGGGCACAGGCTCCGGTTCCGCCTGGTCAGCCCGGCCTATGCCGACACGTTCACGTCCGGTCGCGGCGCCGCGCCGGTCGGCGGTCATTGGGCGATCCAGGTCGGCGCGTTCGGCACGATGGGCGCCGCCCACGAGGCGGCAGGATCGGCGATGCGGAGCGAGGGCCTGCTCGGCCGGGCGCATCCCGAGTTCGCGACGCTCCGCGACCGGCGCGGCCATCTTTATCGGGCCCGGGTGACCGGCCTGTCACGCGAGGCGGCGACCCGCGCCTGCGCCGATCTCGGCCGCGCGAGCTGCATCGTGGTGTCGCCCGACGGCGCCTGACGTCCTCTCCGCGGGCCGCCGTGTCGCCCGCACGACGACGCGCCGGCACCACCGGTCCGCGCCGGCCTTTCTGTTCGATCGGACAATGCCTTAGGCCACGGCGACGGGGCGCCGGCGGTGCCCGGGCGCTCGTCCCGGTCGCGCGTGACGCGCGGCGCGGGCCGACGCGGGAATGCCGCTGTTTGGCGCACCCTCCGATCGAACCGCCTCGTTCGATCGCGAAGACGCCCTCCTCCGGTGACGCGAGCGCTCGGTCGGCGCGTTCCGAGCCGATCGAGCGTCAGGACAGCGCGCGTGCGGTCGCGGCCGCCGGACCGGGTGCGGCGCGCGCGCCGCGCCGTCGGTCAGGCCTTTTCGACCTGCGCGTATTCGAGGTCGACGGGGGTCGAGCGGCCGAAGATCGAGACCGACACCTTGAGCCGGCCCTTGTCCTCGTCGATCTCCTCGACCGTGCCGTTGAACGACGTGAACGGGCCGTCCGCGACGCGCACCTGCTCGCCGACCTCGAACAGCACCGACGGGCGGGCGGGGCGCTCGACGCCTTCCTGGGCCTGGCGGATGATCCGGTCGGCCTCGGCCTCGGTGATCGGCGACGGACGCGTGCGGCTGCCGAGGAAGCCGGTCACCTTCGGCGTGTCCTTGACCAGATGCCAGGCCTCGTCGGTCAGCTCCATCTTCACCAGCACGTAGCCGGGGAAGAACTTGCGCTCGGCGTTGACCTTCTGCCCGCGGCGGACCTCGACGACGTCCTCGGCGGGCACCAGCACCTCGTCGAAATGGTCGGCGAGGCCCTTCTGTGCGGCGCCTTCCTTGATCGCCTGGGCGATCTTCTTCTCGAAGCCCGAATAGACGTGCACGACATACCAGCGCTTGGCCATGACGGATCCTTAACTCCCGAGGCCGAACAGGGCGCGGACGCCGTAGCCGATCGCCTGGTCGAAGACGAGAAAGAACACGGCGACGAGGACCGTCATGGCGAGCACGAGACCGGTCGCGACCGTCGTGTCGCGCCGGGTCGGCCAGGTGACCTTGGCGACCTCCGCGCGGACCTCGCGCACGAACTTGATCGGTTGAACCGCCACGTGATCCTGCCTCATCGCCACGAGTGAACCGCGGCGGCGGGATGGCAGGGGTGGAGGGTCTCGAACCCCCAGCCTCCGGTTTTGGAGACCGGCGCTCTAGCCAATTGAGCTACACCCCTGCGAACCCACCCAGGCTCGCGGGAAGCGCGTAGAAAGATCGCCGACGGGGGAAAGTCAAGCGGCGGGGCTGGGCGCGATCGGTCGGGCGGCGCGTGGAGCGGGTGACGGGAATCGAACCCGCACAGCCAGCTTGGAAGGCTGGAACTCTACCATTGAGCTACACCCGCGCCGCGGCGAACTGGTGGAGGGGGTTGGATTCGAACCAACGTAGGCGTGCGCCAACGGATTTACAGTCCGTCCCCTTTAGCCACTCGGGCACCCCTCCGCCGCCGTCTCGCCTAGGGCGAAGCGTCGGGACTGTCAACGCGACGGGCGCGGGCCGAAACGAGCCCTCGCGGACCCCCGGTGCGGGGTCGCGGACCGTGGCGGGAACGCGCGACGCCTGGGCAGCGGGCCCGCCGTGGGGCAAGATGCGCGGGTGACACAACCCCCTCAACGCCCGCCGGGTGGCGGCCGACCCGTTCGGGCTGGCGGCCCGGGATCGCGACCGCCGGGCGGCGGCGGCCCGCGCCGGCCAGGCGGGCCGGCGCGGGCCGGTGGGCCAGGCCGACGCCCGGACGGCCCGGATGGCTCGCCCGGCGCGGGCAACGGCGGACGGGCCGGCGGGCGCGTCGAAGCGGCCGGCCCCAGGTCTGGCGCGTCCGGTCCGCGCGTCCCGTCGTTTCGGCCGCGCGCCGAGCCGCCCGCCTCAGGCGGCGACGCACCGCCTTCTTTCCGCGGCGACAGGCCGCGGCCGCGCGCCGACGCGCCGAGCGGGCGCGAAGGAGGACACGGCGGCAACCGCGACGGACAGGCCGCCCGCGGGGCCCCGCGCGCACCCGCCGGCACGGTCTGGCTTTACGGCCTGCACCCGATCGCGGCCGCGCTCGGCAACCGCGACCGTCGCCTCCGCCGCCTGCTGCTGACCGAGGACGCGGAGGCGGCGCTCGAGGCCGAACACCCGAAACCCTGGCCGCTCGGGCCCGAACGCACCGATCGCGCGCGGATCGACGCCCTGCTCGGACGCGACGTCGTCCACCAGGGCGCGGCGCTGCTCGCCGACCCGCTGCCGACGCCGCCGCTCGCGAGCTGCCTCGAACGGCCGGGGCCGGTGCTGGTGCTCGACCAGATCAGCGACCCCCGCAACGTCGGCGCCATCCTGCGTTCGGCGGCGGCGTTCGGGGCGGCCTTCGTGCTCGCGCAGGATCGGAACGCGCCCGACGAGACCGGCGCCCTTGCCAAGGCCGCCTCCGGGGCGCTCGAGACGATGCCATTGCTCCGCGCCGTCAACATCGCGCGCTCGCTGGTGGCGCTGCGGGCGGCGGGCCTCTGGATCGTCGGGCTCGACGCCGGCGGCAGCCCGCTCGCCGGACCGGCCTTCGCCGCCAGGCGGGTGGCGCTGGTGCTGGGGGCGGAAGGCAGCGGCCTGCGTCGCCTGACGCGCGAAAGCTGCGACGAGATCGCCGGTCTGTCGATGCGCGGCGGCACGATGGAAAGCCTCAACGTGTCGGTCGCGGCCGGCATCGCGCTCTACGAGATCGCCCGACGCGCCTGACGCGCACGCGGCTCCCGGCTCGTCCGGCGCGCGCAGGGCGCACGACACCTCCGGCGCGCGCAGGGCGCACGACACGTCCGGCGCGCGCAGGGCGCACGACACGTCCGGCGCGCGCAGGGCGCACGACACGTCCGACCCGCACGCTCGTCGTGCTCGCCCGCGTCGTGCTCGGCGCGAGCGGGGTCGCGGCGGCGGCGCTGGCGCTGCTGCCCGCGTTCGTCGCCCTGCTGTTCGGGCTGCTCGATGCCGGCGCGCACGCGTTCCTCGGCCTTTCGGGCGCCTTTCTCTCCGTCGCAGGCGCGCTGCTGCCGGGCGCGTCGGGTGGCCTGCCCGCCTATCGCGCGGTCGCGGTCGCGGTGCCGATGGTGGTCGCGACCGGCGTCGCTCGCGCGGCGGCGCCGGTCGCGATGGCCGTGCTGGCGGCGCGAACGCCGAGCCGAAGGTGCGGCCGCCTCGCCCTGTTCGCCGCCGCCGTGTCGCTCGCGGCGGCGGGAAACCGGGCGGGGTGCCTCCTGGTGATGCCGGGCCTGCTCGGCGCGCTGCTGCTCGCCCAGGGGTCGGCCGATAACGCCTCCCACGGCACCACCGGTGACGGGGCGTCGTCGTGCGAGCGCGACCCGCCGTGAGCGCCTCAGATCACGTAGTCGACCGGCGGCAGGGTCTGATCCATCGTCAGCGCCGGCATCGAGCTGTGCCGCGTGCCGAGCGGCCGCGCCGGGTTGCCGACCACGGTCGTGTAGGGATGCACCGCCTCCAGCACGATCGAGCCCGCGCCGATCTTCGCGCCCTCGCCGACCTCGATCGCCCCCAGCACCTTCGCGCCGGCGCCGATCAGCACGCCGCGGCGGATCTTCGGGTGGCGATCGCCGGTCGACTTGCCGGTGCCGCCGAGCGTGACGCCCTGCAGCAGCGAGACGTCGTCGTCGATCACCGCGGTCTCGCCGACCACGATGCCGGTGCCGTGATCGATCAGGATCCGGCGGCCGAGCCGCGCGGCGGGATGGATGTCGAGCCCGAACACTTCCGAGACCTTCGACTGGAACCAGCGCGCGAGATGACGCCGGCCGTCGTGCCAGAGCGCGTGCGCGACCCTGTGCGCCTGCAGCGACTGGTAACCCTTGAAGAACAGCAGCGGCGTGAGGTGGTCGGGGCAGGCCGGATCGCGCTCGAACACCGCGATCAGGTCGGACGCGGCCGCATCCAGCAGCGACGGGTCGGACGCGACCGCCTCCTCGACGAGGCCGGCGATCGCCGGACCGTCGAGCGTCGGATCGCCGAGCTTGCGGGCGAGCAGGCATGCGAGTGTCGCGGCGAAACCGCCGTGCCGGAGGATGGCGAGCTCGACCAGGCGGCAGAGCGCGGGGTCGGCGTCGGCGGCCCGACGCGCCTCGCCGACCAGGATGTTCCACAGGCCGTCGATCCGGGTCGCGACCGGGATCGTGTCATCGAGCAGGGAGGCTTCCATGGCGTGCCTTCGGCGCTACTGATCGGAGGTGGGGCGCGCGCGGCCGTTCTCCAGGGATCCGGGCAAGCCCACAGCCCCGAGCAGCCTCGGAGCCTCCGGTCGCCTCGAGCCCGGTCGCCTCAGAGCCCGGTCGCCTGGCGCACGAACAGGCGCTTGAGCGCCGGCATCCGGTCGACCGCCGCAATACCGAGATCGCGCGCGGCGCGCACGGGCAGGCTGTCGTTCGAGAACAGGCGGTCGAGCACGTCGGTCGCGAGCAGCATCGCGAGCCCGTCCGGGCGCCGCGCCGCCTGATAGCGGCGGAGCAGCGCGGCGCCACCCGGGTCGAGCCCCGCGTCGAGCGCCGCGGTGACGAGGCCGGCGAGCGCGATCGCGTCGCGGAAGCCGAGATTGAGCCCCTGCCCGGCGATCGGGTGGATGCCGTGCGCGGCGTCGCCGACCAGCGCGAGCCGGTCCGCCACGTAGCGGTCGGCGTGCATCGCCGAGAGATCGTAGAACCAGCGGCGGCCGATCGGGCGGACGGCGCCGAGCCAGCCGTCGGGGAGCATCCGCCGGAGCTCGTGCGCGAACACCGCCTCGCCAGCATCGGCGAGGCGCCGGGCGCGGGTGGCCTCCTCGGTCCAGACCACGGCCGAGACGTGCGGCGCCTTGGCGGTCGCCGCCATCGGCAGCACGGCGAACGGTCCCGCGGGCAGGAAATGCTCCAGCGCCTCGCCGTGGTGCGGCCGCTCATGGGCGATGGCGCTGACCAGGCCGGCCTGGCGATAGGGAATGGTCGAGACGCGAATGCCGGCCTGCCGCCGGAGCGGACTGCCGCGCCCCTCGGCCGCCACCACGAGGCGCGCGGTGAGGCGCCTGCCGTCGGCGAGCGAAAGGTCGGCCGCGCCCGCTCGGACGCCGTCGAGGGTTACGTCGGCCGGCGCGTGCACGGTGATGCCGTCGATCTCGTGCAGCGCCCGGTTGAGCGCGACGCGCAGGCTTCTCGCCTCGACCATGAAGCCGAACGGCCCGTCGCCGTCCCGCTCGGCGTCGAAGCCCAGCGACAGCGGCGACGCCGGCCGGCCGGGCCTGCCGTCGCTCACCCGGATGGCGCGGATCGCCTCCGCGGGAAACGGCAGGCGGGACCAGACGCCGCCCGGTTCGAGCAGGCGGGCGCGCGAGCCGGCGGCGATCGCGTAGGCGCGACCGTCGAACGCCGGGTGCTCCATCGGCGGCAGGGTGGCACGGTCGACGATCGCGACCGAGACGCCGCGCGACGCCAGCAGGCAAGCGAGCGAGGCGCCCACCGGCCCGGCGCCGACGATGCAGACATCGACGGCGTCGGGCGCCGCGTCGGTGGACGGCACGAGCGCGAGCTGACCCATCAGCGCAACCCCTGTCCGTTATGCCAGCGAGACGACACCGTTATGCCTCTGTAATGTGCAGCGGGCGGGAAGCGGGCGGCGCAGGCAACGTTGCCGGATGGCATAGTTCTTGGAACATCCTGTGCGGTAACCGCAACGGCCTGGTTTCGGGGGCGCCACGGATTGGCGGTGCTCTTAAGAAGAAGGAGTGCGGCCGTGTCGCCGCGTCCACAACGGAGTGAGGTGAGATGAAGCTCGTCATGGCGATCATCAAGCCCTTCAAGCTCGACGATGTCCGCGAGGCCCTGACGCCGCTCGGCGTGCAGGGCCTGACGGTGTCGGAGGTGAAGGGGTTCGGCCGGCAGAAGGGCCAGACGGAGATCTATCGCGGGGCCGAGTACCACGTGAGTTTCCTGCCCAAGGTGAAGATCGAGGTGGCGGTGTCCGACGACATGGTCGAGCCCGTCGTCGAGGCAATCACCCGGTCGGCGCACACCGGCAAGATCGGCGACGGCAAGATCTTCGTGCTCGACATCGAACGCGCGGTCCGGATCAGAACCGGCGAGACGGACGTCGACGCCCTCTGACCCGGGCCGCCGCGACGCGGTCACGAACGGGCGGGCGGCGACGCGCTCGACCGCCGGTTGCGTGACCGCACGCGTCCGAGACCAGCACGTCCGAGACCAGCACGTCCCAGACCAACACGTCCCAGACCACTTCAGGCCCGACAAACCCAGGAAGCACAGAATGAGCAAGTTCACCCGGCATTTGCCGCTCGCTTGCGGCATCGGCCTCGCGACGCTCCTCGCGGGCCCGGCGCTGGCCGCGCCGACGCCGCCGCCCAAGATCGACACCGGCGACACCGCCTGGATGCTGACCTCCACCGCGCTCGTCCTGATGATGACGGTGCCGGGCCTCGCGCTCTACTACGCCGGAATGGTGCGAAAGAAGAACGTCCTCGCGACGCTGATGCAGGCCTTCGCGGTCTGCTGCCTGGTGTCGATCACCTGGTGGTTCATCGGCTACTCGCTCGCGTTCGACACCGGCACGCCCTACATCGGCGATCTCAGGCAGTTCATGCTGCGCGACATCGCGTCGAGGATCGTCAAAGGGGTCGACACCGGCTTCGTGCTCGGCGGCGACAGCGCGAACCCGACGCCGTTCACGATCCCCGAAACCGTCTACATGATGTTCCAGATGACGTTCGCGATCATCACGCCGGCGCTGATCGCCGGCGCGTTCGCGGACCGCATGAAGTTCAGCGCGATGTGCATCTTCATGGTGCTGTGGTCGCTGCTGGTCTACGCGCCGATCGCGCACTGGGTGTGGTCGCCGATCGGCTGGGTGGGCGCGTTCGGCGCGATCGACTTCGCCGGCGGCACGGTCGTGCATATCAACTCCGGCGTGGCCGGGCTGATGTGCGCGCTCGTGCTCGGCAAGCGCCACGGCCTCGGTCACGACGACATGGCGCCGTTCAATCTCACCTACGCGGTGATCGGCGCCTCGCTGCTCTGGGTCGGCTGGTTCGGCTTCAACGCGGGTTCCGCGGTGGGCGCGAACGGCCGCGCCGGCATGGCGATGGCGGTGACGCAGATCGCGACCGCGGCGGCCGCGCTCGGCTGGATGTTTGCCGAGTGGATCGTCAAGGGCAAGCCGACCGTGCTCGGCATCATCTCGGGCGCGGTCGCGGGTCTCGTCGCGATCACGCCGGCGTCGGGCTACGTGCTGCCGGGCGCGTCGGTGGTGATCGGCATCGCGGCGGGCGTGATCTGCTTCTGGGCGGCGACGTCGCTCAAGCACATGCTCGGCTACGACGACGCGCTCGACACGTTCGGCGTGCACGGCATCGGCGGCATCGTCGGCGCGCTGCTGACCGGCGTGTTCGCCTACGGTCCGCTGTCGGCGACCGACAGCTCGCCCGCCGGCACGGTCGGCGGCATCGCGCAGTTCATCATCCAGTGCAAGGCGGTGGCCGTGACGCTGGTGTGGAGCGGCGCGGTCTCGCTCGTGCTGCTCAAGCTGATCGACTGGACGATCGGCCTGCGTGTCACCCGCGACGAGGAGATCGAGGGTCTCGACATGACGCTGCACGGCGAACGCATCAGCTGACCGGGCGCCGGATGCAAGTCGGGCCGGGGCGCGTCCCCGGCCCGCCCCTTTCGCGCGTGCGACGACGGCGACCCTGCCCCGCGCGTCTCAGACACGATCGCCTCGATTCGAGCCGATGAACGTGCTTTGTCGTCATGGGAAGAAAGCATTTCCATCCGATCGAACGAGTCTGCTCGATCCGATCATGCTCTCGCGAACACGCCGGCGTACCGGCCCGCGTCACCGCCGCTGACCTCGCCCTAACTCCCGAAGCCTGGTCACCGTGCGGACGAGATCGGTCACGCCGTAAGGCTTGGCGAGCAGGGTGTACGGCACGCCTTCCTCGCCGAGCACGTCGGGACGGCCGGTCGCGACCACCACCGGCACCGCCGGAAAATGGGTGCGCATGCTGCGCGCGATCGCGAGACCATCGACGCTGCCTGCAAGATGCAGATCGGTGACCAGGATCGAGAACGGGCGTGCCCGCGTCTCGATCGCAGCGAGCGCCGCCGCCGCGGTGCCGACGTCGAAAACCTCGAAGCCGGCCTCCTCGAGGCTCTCGCGCATGATGCTCCGGATCAACGTCTCGTCCTCGACGAGGAGGATGCACACGGTCGCGACCTCCCGTTCGACCGGCTCGCTGCCGGAGCGCTCCACCGGCACGATGCCGCGGTGCACAACACGGGCGAGGCCCGGCCGTTCGCCAGCTGCCTGATCAACTTCAACGATCCGTCATGCGCGGGTCGCTTCGCGCCAGGCGTCGACGTAGGCGCGCGCGCGGCGTCCGACCTCGTCGGCCGGGCGGCCCGGCGCGTAAAGGCCGGAGCCGAGCCCGAAACCCGCCGCACCGGCCTCGACGAAGGCGCCGAGAGTGTCGGGCGACACGCCGCCGACGGGCAGGAACAGCGTGCCGGGCGGGAACACCGCCCGCATCGCGCGGAGCACGGGCGGGCCCAGCATCTCGGCCGGGAACAGCTTCAGCGCGTCGGCGCCGGCGGCGAGCGCCGCGAACCCCTCGGTCGGGGTCGCGATCCCCGGCGTGACGACGAGGCCGCGCGCCTTGGCGGCCCCGATCACCGACGGATCGCCGTGCGGCATGACGATGATGCGGCCGCCCGCATCGGCCACCGCGCCGACATCGGCGGGCGACATCACGGTGCCGGCGCCGACCAGGCAGTCCGCGCCGAAGCGCGTGGCCAGACGGGCGATGCTTTCGAGCGGACGCGGCGAATTGAGCGGCACCTCGATGATCGTGAGGCCGGCGTCGCGGAGGGCCGCGCCGACCGGCTCGGCCTCCTCGGGCGTGATGCCGCGCAGGATCGCGGTGAACGGCATGCGGTCGAGGAAGGGCCTGATCATGCGAAGGGTCCTGATGTCGGGGCGATGGCATCGTGCGGCCGCGCCAGCAGGGCGGCGGCGCGCGCGATCCGCACGAGGCCGGGCCGCGCGGTGTTGCCGAGGCAGGCGGGGGGTGGATGGCCGAGACAGGCGAACGCGTCCGCGGTGCGCCGGGCCACCGGTCCCTCGCCGACGATCGCGATCGGCCCACCCGCCGCATCGTCCGCGAGCCCGGCGCGGATCTCGTCGCCGAGCAGCAGGCCGGACAGGTAGTCGGGCACCGCCTCGGCCGCGAGACCGCCGGTCAGCGGCAGCGACCGCGCCGTGAACAGCAGCGGAAGTGCGCCGAAGGTCGCGCCCGCGGCGACGCCGCGCCGGAACGCCGCCTCGGCGATCGCGGGGTCGGCGGCGCGGTCCGGCACGCCGCGGCCGAGGATGGAGTGGCCGAGCAGGACGGCGTGCAGCTCGCCCGTCATGAAGGTGCGGAAACCGGCGATCGCACCGTCGCGGAGGCGGGCCCATTTGCCGTGCGTGCCCGGCATCACCAGGGTCGCGTCGGCGCCGCCGAGGGCGGCGAGCGCGCCGATCGCCTGCGTTTCCTCGCCGCGCATCACGTCGGGCCGGTCCCAGCCCGCCCCCGACACGAGACCGGGCACGAGCAGGACCGCACGCCCGTCCCACGGCACGGGCGCGAGCGCGGCGGCGATCGCATCGGCCGGCGACGGCGTCGGCAGGTAGGCGACCTCGTGCCATCCCTGCCGGCTGCCGACCATGCCGCAGGCGAGAACCGGCGCGTCGTCCGGCCAGCCGGCCGCGATCCGCGCGAGCGCCGCGGGAAAGCCGCCTTCCGGCAGCCGGAGGATGCCCCACGGCTCGGCGCGTGCGTCGCGCGCCTCGCCGTCCGGCCCGAGCAGCCAGGCGCGGAGCGAACTCGTGCCCCAGTCGAGCGCGATCAGCGCCCCGGTCACGGCGGCGTGGCCCTCACACGTTCGCCTGCTCGCCGGGCGGCGGGGTGTCGTCCGGCTTGTAGTAGAAAGCGGCGCATTCCGCCTCGAGCACGCCGGCGAGGATCCCGACATCGTCGCGCCAGGCGTTGTCGATGATGTCGCCGACGCCGATGTCTCGCGCCTCGAAATACATCCGGTGCACGTCGCGGCGGCGGGCGCCGTAGACGATGCGCGTCACCGACGCCCAGATCGACGCCATCGAGCACATGCCGCAGGGCTGCAGGGTTGAGTACAGCGTGGCACCCCGGAGGTCGTCGCGGCCGAGCGCCTCGCAGGCGCGGCGCATGGCGACGATCTCGGCATGCGCGGTCGGATCGTGCCGCAGCCCGACCTCGTTGTGCCCTTCGCCGACCACGCGCCCGTCGCGCACGATCACGCAGCCGATCGGCGAGGTGCCGCCCTTGCCGCGCGCCGCGTCGGCGAGGGCGATCGCCCGTCGCATGAAGCCCTCGTCGCGCGCGTCCTCGTCGCCGTCCCCGATACCCGTCTCTTCGTCCACCCGATCCCTCACCAGCTCGGCCACAAACCAGGCGTCGCGACCTCGACCGAATGGCCGTCCGGGTCGCGGAAATAAAGACTGATGCCGCCTCGCGGCCAGGTGACGCGGCTCTCGAGGGCCACGCCGGCGCGCGCGAGATGCGCCTCCCAGGCGTCGAGTTCACCAAGCGGCATCGCGAAGCAGAGGTGCTGGTGACCGGTCGCGTCATGCGGCGGGATGGTGCCGTTCGGCGTCGGGCTCGGCTCGACCGAGCCGCCGCGCCGGAACAACAGCAGCACCGATCCGCCAGGAACGCCGAGCCCCGCCATGCGGTCGTCGCGGAGGAACGGCTCGAGCCCGATCACGCGCTCGTAGAAGGCCTGCGCGCGATCGAGGTCGTCGACGTAGATACCCTGTTCCAGCATGTGGCTGAGGCGCGGCATGATCGGGCAACGCAGCACGATCGCTTCGGCTTCCTCCATCCGAGCCGGAACGATCGGGAAGGGACCGGAGAACATGCTCGAGCAAAGCAGCGTCGCCGTCCCGGTCCCGCCCGCGCGCCAGACCATGCGGCTCGACCGCGTGTTCTGGAGCCATTTCTCGCCCAATCTCGGCCCTGGCGGCTGGGTGGTCGGCGTGCTGCTGGTGCATCTCGGCCTCGACCTGCCGAGCGGCATCGCCGCGATCGCGCTCGGCAACCTGCTCGGCGCGCTGCCTGTCGCGCTCTGCGCGGTGATCGGCCCGGTGACCGGCCTGCCGCAGATGGAAAGCGCGCGGCGGGTGTTCGGCAGGCGGGGTCTCGCGCCGCCGGCGGCGCTCAACTGGATCTACTGCGTCGGCTGGGACGCGGTGAACAACGTCCCGGCGGCCGTCGCGCTGATCGCGCTGGTGGCGGGCGCCGGCATCAGGCTCGGCTTCCCGGTCGCGCTCGGCGCGCTCGCGCTGACCCAGGGGATCGCCGCCATACGCGGCCACGACCTGGTGCAGGACCTGCAGAAATATCTCGGCATCGTGCTGCTGGTGGTGTTCGCGATCATCGGACTGCACGCGGCCTTCGGCGCGGCGCGGCTGTCGCTGCCGGGCGCGCGGCCGACGGCGGCGAACATCGTGCTCGCGACCGCGATCATCGCGAGCTTCAACCTGTCGTGGGCGTCCTACTCGTCCGACTACACGCGCTACCTGCCGGCGACCACCG
The DNA here is from genome assembly GCA_965199345.1 of Acetobacteraceae bacterium. GTDB lineage: Bacteria > Pseudomonadota > Alphaproteobacteria > Acetobacterales > Acetobacteraceae > CAXTPV01. The sequence continues at coordinate 305,042 of CBDARA010000002.1, read as the reverse complement.
CGCCGCGCGCGATCGTCGCGCGCGCCTTCGCCGCCCTGCTGCTGTCGGCGATCCCGTTCCAGCTGCTCGGCCTGCTGACCGCGGGCGCGATCGGCGACGCCTCGCCCACCGCGGTGATCGCCGACCTCCGGCGGGCCGGCGGCGTGCTCGGGCCGGTGGTGCTCGCCGCCGTCGCGCTCTCGTCGATCACCGGCAACTCGGTCAACGACAACACCGCGAGCTACAGCCTGCTCTCGGCCGGCATCCGGATCGGCCGGGTCGCGGCCGCGATCGCCACCGCGACGCTCGGCTACGTCCTCGCCGTCGCCGGACACGGCCGCTACGCCGACCTCTACTCCAACTACCTGGTGCTGACGCTCTACTGGATCGCGCCCTGGACCGCGATCGTGCTCGCCGACTGGTGGCAGCGCCCCGGACGCGACGCGGTGACGCCGGATGGCTGGACGCGGGAGGCGATGCTGTTCGTGGCCGTGTCGGTCGCGACGGTCGCGCTGTTCTCGTCGAACGACCTCTACACCGGCCCGGTCGCGCGCGCGCTCGGCGGCGCCGATATCGGCTACTTCGTCGGCTTCGCGGCCGCCTTCGCGGGCACGCTGCTGCTCGGACGGCGCCGCGCCGCGCGCCGCACGGTCCGCGCGGCGTGACGGTCGCGGAACGCTCGACGAGCGCGGTGATCGGCGGCGCGGGCGGCATCGGCGGCGCGCTCGTCGCCGCGCTCAGGGCACGAGACCGCGGTCCCGTGGTGACGCTCGGGCGGCAGGGCTGCGACATCGCGCTCGATCTCGCCGACGAGCCGGCCATCGCCGCCGCGGCCGCCGCGCTCGGCCGCATCGCGGCCGACGCCGACGCCCCGCTCCGGCACGTGATCGTCGCGACCGGCGTGCTGCACGCGCCCGGCGTCGTGCCCGAGCGTTCGCTCGCCGCCGTGACGCCGGACGCGCTCGCGACGCTGTTCCAAATCAACGCGACCGGGCCCCTGCTCTGCCTCAAGCATCTGGCGCCGCTGCTGCCGCGGCACGGACGATCGGTGTTCGCGATCCTGTCGGCGCGGATCGGCTCGATCGGCGACAACCGGCTCGGCGGCTGGATCGGCTACCGGGCGTCGAAGGCGGCGGTGCACATGATCGTGCGCACGGCCGCGATCGAGCTCGCCCGCACCCGACCCGAGGCGATCTGCGTGGCACTCCACCCGGGCACGGTCGCGACCGCGCTCAGCGCGCCGTTCCGCGGCGCGCGGCGCGTGTTCACGCCCGGCGAGTCAGCGGACCATCTGCTCGCGGTCGTCGACGCGCTCGACCCGGCGAGGAGCGGCGAGGCGATCGCGTGGGACGGCACCACGATCCCGCCCTGAGCGTGGCGGCGCGTTCGAACGCGCTGGCGCGCGCCGCGTTGACCTCGCGATGTCGCTGACACCCGCGCTCGCGCGCGACTGGAACGACCGGTCGAGCGTCCGCTATCCCGACCCGCTGGTCGTCGCGCACGACCCGCGCTTCCGCACCCTCCTGGTGCCGAACGCCGTGGTCGAGCGCCTCCACACCGGCGCACGCTGGAGCGAGGGGCCGGTCTGGTTCGGCGACATGCATTCGCTGGTCTGGAGCGACATACCGGGCGACCGGCTGCTGCGATGGGACGCGTCGACGCGACGGACGAGCGTGTTCCGCGCGCCGGCGGGATATCCGAACGGCAACACCCGCGACCGCGAGGGGCGGCTGCTGACCTGCGAGCACGACACCAGACGGGTCACCCGCACCGAGCACGACGGACGCGTGACCGTGCTGATCGACCGGTTCGAGGGCAGGCGGCTCAACGCGCCGAACGACATCGTGGTGCGCGCCGACGGCACGATCTGGTTCACCGATCCGGGCTACGGCATCTCGAACTGGTTCGAGGGTCACGTCGCCGAGTTCGAGCTGCCGCGGCGGGTCTATCGTCTCGACCCGCGCGACGGGCGGGCGACCGTGGTGACCGACGCATTCCACCGCCCCAACGGATTGGCCTTCTCGCCCGACGAGACGCGGCTCTACGTCGTCGACACCGCGGTGACCGACGATCCCGCGGGGCCTGCGGCGATCCACGTCTTCGACGTCGACGCGGACGGACGCGCGACGAACGGCCGGCCGTTCCACGATTTCGCCGATCGGAAACCCGGCTTCGCCGACGGGATCCGGGTCGACGCCGACGGCAACCTTTACGCCGCCACCGGCTGGGCCGACGCCGACTTCGCCGGCGTGCACGTGTTCGCGCCCGACGGCGCGCTGATCGGCCGCATCCACCTGCCCGAGAACTGCGCCAATCTTTGTTTCGGAGGTGCGAAGAACTCGAAGCTGTTCATGGCGGCGAGCACGTCGCTCTACGTGCTCGAGCTGCGGACGCAGGGCGTGCGCGCGGTGTGACCGGCGAAAGCCCGCCTGGTCGGTCCGATCACCGGTACGTGGCGCGAACGAAAACTAACGTTCCGTTCGTCAATTCGGCCTAGGGTCGGGCGAAACGAACGGGAGCGAGACGTTCCGTGTCCGAGACGCTCGACGGGACCGAGATGCGGAGGGCGCGTGCTGCCGCGGCGCGCACCGGTGGCCCGCCTGCCGATCGCGCACCCGCCGATGGCCCGTACGCCGATCGCCGGGACGCACAGGCCGGCGGCTGCGCGGGCTGTCGCAAGGACGACGCGCTGTTCCCGTTCACCATGGCGCTGCAGCCGATCGTCGACCTCCACGACAGGCGGATCCACACCTACGAGGCGCTGGTCCGAGGGCCGGGCGGCGAGGGCGCCGGCTCGGTGCTGTCGCAGGTGACCGACGCCAATCTCTACGCCTTCGACCAGGCCTGCCGGGTCAAGGCGATCGAGCTCGCGGCGCGGCTCCGCCTCGACAGGCGCCTCAGCATCAACTTCCTGCCCGGCGCGGTCTACGAACCCCGCGCCTGCATCCAGGCCACGTTGAACGCCGCGAGGCGCACCGGCTTCCGCCGCGACCGGCTGACGTTCGAGATCCTCGAATCGGAATCCATCACCAACACGGCGCATCTCCGGAACATCATCGCGGAATACCGCAAGCAGGGTTTCCGGATCGCGCTCGACGATTTCGGCACCGGCCACTCGGGCCTGCTGCGGCTGGCGGAACTCAGGCCGGACGTCATCAAGATCGACCGCGCGCTGGTGATGGACTGCGATCGGGACGGCACGCGGCTGGCGATCCTGGCCGGCCTGCACCGGATCTGCGCCGAGATCGGCATCGACATCGTGGCCGAAGGGGTCGAACGGGAAGGCGAGGTGCGCGCGCTGCAATCGATCGGCGCCCGCTTCGTCCAGGGGTTCTACTTCGCACGGCCGAAACTGGAGGGTTTGGTGCTCGACGCCGAAATCCCCTGGCCTGCGGTGCCGCCGACATGGCCGCCGCCGACGCCGTAGGTCGCGAGGCCCGGCGAGCCGCCGCACTCGGGTTCAGGGCACCGCGCGGGCGGGCGGCGGCGCGCCGGCCACATCGTTCGTGGTGTCCATCGCGCCGGTGGTGAGATTGCCCCAGGCCTGACAGCCGGCGATCGAGAATGCGGCGAGGAGAACGAACACGAGGCGCATGAGGCCGGTCCACCGGTGATGATCGACGACGACGAAACGCGGCGCCCGAGCCGAGTTCCGCCGCTTCAGCCGCGCCGCCCGAGCAGCAGCGCGAAGCCGAGCGCCACCAGCGACACCGCGCCGAGCAGGAGCGTCGCCAGCGCGTTGATCTCGGGGCTGAGGCCGAGATGGATGCGCGACAGCAGCAGCACCGGCAGCGTCGTGCTGCCCGGTCCCGACAGGAAGGACGCGATCACGACGTCGTCGAGCGACAGCGAGAACGCGAGCAGCCAGGCGCTCGCGACCGCCGGCGCGAGCAGCGGCAGGGTGACGTGGAGGAAGGTCGCGACCGGTCCGGCCCCGAGATCGGCGGCGGCGAGCTCGACGTCCCGCGGCAGCACGGCGAGACGCGCCTCGATCAGCACGGCGGCGAACGCGGCGCCGAGCACCGCGTGGCCGGCGACGATCGTGAGCACGCCCTGGCCGGCAGGCCAGCCGGTCAGCGTTTCGAGCGTGATGAACAGCAGCAGCAGCGCGATGCCGATCAGCACGTCCGGCATCACCAGCGGCGCCGCCCACAGGCCGGCCAGCACCGCGCGGCCCGGGAAACGCCCGAGCCGCCCGAAGGCGAGCGCCGCCGGCAGCGCGACCAGGGTCGCGAGCGAGGCCGCGAGGCAGGCGATCAGCAGCGACAGGCCGGCCGCCGCCCGGACCGCGGCGTCGGCGGCGAGCACGCGATACCAGCGCGTGGAGAACCCGGCCCACACCGCGACCAGCTCGGAGCGATCGAACGAGTACAGCACCAGGGTCGCGACCGGCGCGTAAAGGAAGAGCAGCCCGGCCGCGAGGCCGGCCACCGGCACGACGCGGCTCACGGTCGCGGCACCGGCGCGTCGAGCGCCCGTCGCGCGAGCCGGTCGATCGCGACGATCGGCGCGATCACCAGCACCAGCAGCACCATCGCGAGTGCGCACGCGGTCGGCCAGTCGCCGTCCGGGAAGAACTCGGTCCACAGCAGTCCCGCGACGGTCAGCGTGTTGCCGCCGCCGAGCAGGGACGGGATCACGTACTCGCCGAGCGCGGGCACGAAGACGAGCAGCGCGCCGGCGATCACGCCGGGACGCGCGAGGCGGAGCGTGACCAGCAGGAAGGCGGCGCGCGGCGTGGCGCCGAGATCGAGGGCGGCGTCGACCAAGGCGGGATCCTGGCGCTCGAGCACCGCGACCATCGGCAGCACGGCGAACGGCAGGTAGGCGTAGACCATGCCGAGCAGCACCGCGCCTGGCGTGTCGAGGAGTTGCGCGCGCCCGCGCGCGAGGCCGCAGAGCGCGAGCAGACCGGCGATCGGCCCTTCCGGCCGCAGCAATCCGATCCAGGCGTAGATGCGGATCAGGAAGCTGGTCCAGAACGGCAGGACGACGGCGAACAGCAGGAACGGGCGGAAACGCGGCCGCGCGCCGGCGATCGCGCAGGCCATCGGCAGGCCGAGCCCGACCGCGAGCACGGTCGCCGCGGCGGCCAGCAGCAGCGACTGCGCCAGCGACGCCGCGAACACCGGGTCGACGAACAGCGCCGCGTAGTTCTCCGGATGGAGGTGGAGCGCGAGCCGGCCGGCCGCACCCGCCGCGATCAGCGGCGCGTAGGGCGGCGAGCCGTCGACCGAAACCGAGAGGCTGATGCCGGCGACGATCGCGAGCGGCAGCGCGAGCAGGCAGACGGCCCAGAAAGCGGGGATCGCCAGCAGCCCGGCGCGTCGCGCGCGATCCGACGTGGCACGCGCCCGCCCGCGCGGGACGCGCGACGCGCGTGCGCTGCGCCAGGGGTCCACACGGGTGAGGCGTGCCGGCTCAGGCAAGGAGATGCGCGTCGGCCGGCGCCCAGGCGAGGCGGACCAACGCGCCCGTCTCGGGCGCCGCCGCCGCGCCGGCGCCGGCATCGACCAGCGCGCGCACCGCCTGACCGCCGGACGCGTGGACCGTGACCGCGAAACGGCCGCCGGCATAGGTCACGCGCTCGACGCGTCCCACGAGCGAGGCCGCCTCGCTGGCGTCGACGAGACGGATCCGCTCGGGATGCACGGCGAGCGCCGCGTCGTCGCCGGGCGCGAAGCCGGACGCGGCCCCCGGATGGTCGGGCGGCAACAGGACGGGCAGTCCGGCGCCGGCGCCGGCGCAGTCGAGCCTCACCGCCCGCCCGTCCCGCGCGGCCACGCGCCCTTCGAACAAGTTGGCGGCGCCGACCAGCCGCGCGACGGCGCGGCTCGCGGGCCGGCCCCAGATCGTCGCCGGTGGGGCGACCTGCAGGATGCGGCCGGCCGCCATGACCGCGACGCGGGTCGCCATGCCCATCGCCTCCTCCTGGTCGTGCGTGACCATCAGGAAGGTCGTGCCGAGCTCCGCCTGGAGCGCGAGCAGGGCGGCGGCGGTGTCGGCGCGGAGCACGCGGTCGAGCGCCGACAGCGGCTCGTCGAGCAGCAGCAGGCGCGGCCGTTTGACCAGGGCGCGGGCGAGCGCCACGCGCTGCCTTTGGCCGCCGGAGAGCGTGTCGACGCGGCGAAAGGCGAGGCCTTCGAGCTGCACCAGCGCGAGCGCCGCGTCGGCGCGGTCGCGCGCGTCGCGGCGGCCGACGCCCTCGCGGCGAAGGCCGAAGGCGACGTTCGCGCCGACGTCGAGATGCGGGAACAGCGCGTAGGACTGGAACATCGTGTTCACCGGGCGCCGGTGCGGCGGCAGGCGGTCGATCCGGCTGCCGTCGATCGCGATCGTGCCGCGCTCGGTCGCGACGAAGCCGCCGACGGCGCGGAGCAGCGTGGTCTTGCCGCAGCCGGACGGGCCGAGCAGCACCAGCCGCTCGCCCGCCGCGATGTCGAGCGACACCTCGTCGAGCACGAGGCGGCTGCCGTAGCGGACGACGAGGCCGTCGCAGCGGAGGGCGCCACCCCCTTCCCCGCGGCGCGCGACCTCGCCATCGCCGCGGCCCGCGACCTCGCCATCGCCGGGACCGGCGACCGCGCCATCGCCGCGGCCCGCGAGGGCAGCATCACCGGGGCGCGCGACCTCGCCGCCGCTGCCGCCCCACGCGACGTCGCCACCCCCGCCGACGGCGACCTCACCGCCTCCCCCGCGCGCGACATCGCCGTCGCGCGTCCCGGGCGCTTCGCGCGCGTCGGCGCGACGTCCGGTCCGATCTCCGGACAGCCCGCCGCTCACGTCCCGCTCTTGATCCGGATCCACAGCCGGCTCATCACGCGGCGAAGCGCGAGCGGCCGCAGCACCGGCGTGTAGAGCGTCCGCTCCACCGCAGGCGGCGGCACGATGCCCGGGTCGTCCCGGACGGCGGGCGAGAGCAGCGGCGTCGCCGCCGCGTTGCCGTTCTCGACGAACAGGGCGTTCGAGTTCGCGGCGATCACCGCCGGATCCATCAGGAAATCGAGCCAGGCGAGCGCCGCGTCGCCGTCCGGCGCGTCGCGCGGGATCGCGATCGTGTCGATCCAGCGCTGCGACCCCTCCTTCGGGATGTGATAGGCGATCGTCACGCCGTGACCGGCCTCGGCCGCGCGCCGCCGCGCCTGCTCGATATCGGTCGACCAGCCGAACACGACGCAGGCGTCGCCGTCGGCGAGGTCGTTGATCACGCCGGCGCTGTCGAACTTGCGGATGAACCGGCGGACCGGCGCGAAGGCGTCGGCGGCGCGCCGGAGCTGCACCGGATCGGTCGTGTTCGGGTCGATGCCGAGATAGATCAGCGCCTCCGGGATCACGTCCTCCTCGCTGTCGAGGACCACGACGCCGCACCGCTCGAAACGGGACACCACCGCGGGGTCGAAGATCATGCGCAGGCTGTCGACCGGCGCGTCCGGCATGATCGCCCGCACCTTGCCGACGTCGATGCCGATGCCGTCGGTCCCGGTCATCCAGGGGATCGCGTAGCGATTGCCTGGGTCGGCGACCCGCATGCGGGCCAGGATCGCGGGGTCGAGATCGTGCCAGTTCGGCAGCTTCGCGCGATCGAGCGGCCGGTACAGCCCGGCGCGGATCTGCTCGGCGAGGTAGGGCATCATCGACGGCACCACCACGTCGTAGCCGGTGTGGCCGGCCTTCAGCTTGGCGTCGAGCGTGTCGTTGTCGTCGAACGTGTCGTAGGTGACGTGGATCCCGGTCCGGCGCTCGAACTCCGGGATGGTGGTCGGCGCGATGTAGTCCGACCAGGAATACACGTTGACCGTCGCGGCGGCGGCACCGTCCGGCACGGCGACGAGGCACGGGCCAAGACCGAGGCCGAGGAGCGCGGCGAGGGTCCGGACGGCGCGGCGAGCGGTCCGGTCGGGAGCGTGGGACGACGAGGCCATCGGGCGATCATGGCGCGGCCGGGCGCGGCACGGAACCGCCCGCGGGCTCGGCGGTTCTGTTCACGCAACAAACACCGGGAAGGCCGCCGTGATCCTCATCCTCCTCATCGTCCTGCTCGTGCTCGCCTTCGGCGGGTTCGGCCACACCGGCTACCGGCGCGGCTGGTACGGCAACTACAATGCGGGCGGCGGCCCGATCGGCGGCGGCTGGGCCGGCGGCGGCCTCGGCGTGTTCCTGCTCTTGATCGTCGTCGTTCTGCTGCTGACCGGCAATTTCCACGCCGGTCCCTGAACGCACCGTCAGGCCGGGCGGGGTTCCGCGCCGGACGCAGGCGGGTTGACCACCTCGCGCAGCATCGCGTGCAGCTCGCGCGCCTGGTCGTCGAGCGTCGCGATCCCGGCGCGATGCGGGTTGCGGTGCGCGCGGATCGCGGCCGGGTCGTCGAGCGCGGCTCGGATCGCGTCGGCGAGCGGGTCGGGATCGTCCGTCATCGGCACCAGCGTGCCGTTGACCCCCGGCACGATCTCCTCCGCGGCGCCGCCGCTGTCGGTCGCGATCACCCACACGTCGCGGATCAGCGCCTCCCGGACCGTCAGCCCGAAACTCTCCTTCCACTGCGAGGGGAACAGCAGCACGTCGATGCCGGCGAAGAACGCGTCGATCTCCTCCTGCTCGTAGGGCGGCACGATCTCGACGGTGCCGGGCAGGCGCCAGAGCCGGGCGTCGAAGGAGGAGAAGCCGAGGGCGAGCGACGCGTCGACCACCGTCAGCGCCCAGTCCGCGCGGCCGAGGGTCGCGAACGCGCTGCGGATCACCTCGACCCCCTTGAGGCGGTTGTTGCCGCCGACGAAGGCGAAGCGCAGCGGGCCGGCGCGCGGCGGCCGTGACGCGGCGACAGGAGGCCGCACGCCGTTCCGGTTCACCCGCAGCTGGTGGTCCGGAATGCCGTTGGCGCGATAAAGCGCCGCGTGGGCGGCGCTCGGCGACAGCAGCAGCGACGCCTCGTCGAGCCCCTGCATCAGGATGTGCATCCGGCTTTGCAGATGGCCGATCCCGGGCACGCAGGGCGCGCAGACCTTGAGGTCGATCGTCGTCTGGTGGCAGTACGCGTTGTTGGACCGCACCATGAACTGGCGCGGACACAGCCACCAGGCGTCGTGCAGGGTCACGACGTAGGGAATGCCGGCGGCCTGGCAGGCGCGCGGGATCGCCGCTCCCAGGTGCTGGATCGAGTGGAGATGCACCACGTCCGGCCGCACCGCCTCGAGCGCGTCGGAAAAGGCGCGGCCCATCTCGGGATCGTCGAAGGACAGGATCTCGTCGCTGCCCGGACGCAGGCAGACGCCGATCACGCCGAGGCCGCGGTCGACGTAGCGGGTCAGCATGTAGGGCGCGAAGGAGTGCCGCTCGTGCGAGGTGAAGACGAACACCTCCGTGTCGTCGCGCGCGTCGAGGCGGCGCGCCATCTCTTCCGCGATCACGGTCGCGCCGCCGAGCGAGCGCGGCGCGTAGTAGATGTTCACGGCCAGGACCCGGAGCGGCGCGCGACGCGCGGCCGGAAGCCTCGCCACGATCGGCGCCAACGCCTCGCGCGCGATCGTTTCCGGCGCGTAGCGGGCGCGCACGTTGCGTTCGGCCGCGAGGGCGACGGCGCGACGATGGGCGGGATCGGCGACCAGCGCGCGTAACGCCCGCTCCCATCCCTCGGTGTCGGCGGCGAGGTAGCCGTCCACGCCGTCGGTGATCGCGTCGCGGAACTCGACGGCGGGCGAGCACACGGCGGGCAGGCCGACGATCGCCGCCTCGATCAGCTTGATGTTGCTCTTGGCGTCGTTGAACACGGTGTCCTCGAGCGGCGCGATCGCGATGTCGGCGGCGGCGAGCTCGGCGAGGTACTGCCGGTAATGGGCGAGCGGGAGGCGCTCGACGCGGTCGCCGAAGCGGTCGAACTCGGGCCCGAGACGGAGCGGCCCCATGACGCGGAACACCACCCGCGCGTCATCTGCCATCAGGCGCGCCAGCGCCTCGGTCGCGACCGCCATGTCGGCGTCGTGCGTGCTGGTGCCGGAGCCGTAGAAGATCGCGACGCGGTCGTCCTCGCGGGGGCGGCGCGCGGCGGCGGCCCGGCCGCGCTCGGCGAAGTCCAGCGTCTCGCGGTCGAGCGCGTTGGCGACGATGTCGGACGGGCGGCCCGTCGCCTCCGCCATCAGGCGCGCGAGCGTCGCGGTCGACGCGATCGTGCGGTCGGCGAGCAGCATCGCCTCGCGGTAGAGCCGCGCGCCGTCGAGCAGCACGGCCTGTTCCGCCTTCGGCAGCGCCAGCAGGTTGCGGTTGCTGCCGTAGAGCTCGACGTCGACGATCAGGTCGTCGACCTCCCAGATCACCTCGAGACCGAGGCGTCGCGCCTCGCCGATCAGCTTCCGGACATCCGGGAAAGCCGGCACGCGGTAAAGGATCAGCAGCGTGTGGGTCTGCAGCCGGGCGGTCGCCTCGACCCAGTCGTTCCACGCGACGACCGTGCACGGGATGCCGAGGCTGTCGAACAGCGTCTTCTTCTGCCAGACGCGGTATTTCGCGCATTGCGGCAGCGCGAGTTCGGCGACGATCAGCACCCGCGCGCCGAACAGCGTCGCGGGCGGCGTCGCGACCGGCGCCTCGTAGCGTGCGTCGAGCCCGGCGCGGTAGCGTTTGCCGGCGGCGGCCGGATCGACGCGTCCGGGTCGGACCGCCGGCAACGGCGCGGGCGGCGCGACGGTCTCTGCCGCCCCGGACGCCGCTTCCTGCGCCCGGTCGGCACCGGTCGCCGCCGCCAGCGGTGCCGCCGGCGCGGCCGGCACCGCGGCCGGTCGCGCGGCCGGCGGCGCGCCGCCGAGACGGGCGCGGATGCGGCCGAGGGCGCCGGCCGCGCCCTCCTCGCGGACGGCGCGCAGCGTGCGGCGGGTCAGCAGCACGGCAAAGCGCGCGCGGTGGCCGGCGCGCGACGCGGCGAGCCGCGCCACCGGCAGCCCGAAGCGCACGGTCCCCGCGGCCCGCTCGGCTTCGGCGCGATACACCGAGGCGCGCATGGCGTGCAGGAGCGCGCTTTCGGCCAGCGCGTCCGCGCGCGAACGCGCCCCGCGCCGGTCACCGGCGCCGACCGGCGCGTCGCCACCCGTGATCCCCGTGACGGCCGGACCCCAGGCGGCGTCGTCGAAAGGACCGTCCTCGGGCGAAAGACCGGCCGTCGCCGGGTCCGAGGCGTCGCCCGCTGCCGTGTCCGCCGCCATGCCGCTCCCACCGTCACAGAACCCGCCGGGCGCGACCCTAGGCCAAGCGGCGCCCGCTTCCCACCCGGCGTCGCGGCCGCGCCCTTGCCGGCCCGGTTCGGCGCGGGCACCAGAGGGCATGGCCCTGATCCCCCCCATTCTTCGCACGCCCGGCGTCGGCGTGCTCGTCGGCGGCCGCTTCCTTTCCGGCACCGCCGCGCAGATGCAGGCCGTCGCCCTCGGCTGGCAGCTCTACGCGTTGACGCACGCCCCCTTCGCGCTCGGCCTGCTCGGGCTCGCGCAGTTCGTGCCGGTCGCCGCCCTGGTGTTCGTCGCCGGCCACGTCGTCGACCGCCACGACCGCCGCCTGATCGGCGCGAGCTGCCAGGCGGTGCAGGCGGTGTTCGCGGCCCTGCTTGCCTCCCTCAGCTTCCGGCACGCGGCGGTGCCGGTCGCGCTCTACGCGCTGGTGTTCGGCGCCGGCGCCGCGCGGGCGTTCGAAGGGCCGAGCCTGCAGGCGATCCTGCCGGGCCTCGTGCCGGCGGACGCGTTCTCGCGCGCCGCCGCGGCGTCGTCCTCGGTCTTCCAGGTCGCGACCATCGCCGGCCCGTCGCTCGGCGGGTTGCTCTACGGCGCCGGCCCCGGCGTCGCCTACGCCGCCTGCGCGACCTCGTTCGCGCTCGCCTCGCTGTGCACGCGGCGGATCCCCCGCCCGCGTCCGGTGCCGGGACGGGAGCGGCCGACGCTCCGGTCGGCCTTCGACGGCATCGGCTTCATCCGGCGGGAACGCGCGATCGGCGGCGCGATCTCGCTCGACCTGTTCGCGGTGCTGTTCGGCGGCGCGACCGCGCTGCTGCCGATCTATGCCGGCCCGATCCTGCACGCCGGACCGATCGGCCTCGGTCTGCTGCGGGCGGCACCCGCGGTCGGCGCGCTGGCCGTCTCGCTGACGCTCGCGCGCCGTCCGCTCGGACGCCGGCAGGGACGCACGATGTTCGGCGCGGTCGCGCTGTTCGGCGTCGCCACCATCGTCTTCGGTCTGTCGCGGTCGTTGACGCTTTCGGTGCTGGCGCTCGCCGTGCTCGGCGCCGCCGACGTGGTGAGCGTGGTGATCCGCTCGACGCTCATCCAGCTGCGCACGCCCGACGCGATGCGGGGCCGGGTGGCGGCGGTGAACATGCTGTTCATCGGATCGTCGAACCAGCTCGGCGAGTTCGAGAGCGGCACGCTTGCCTCGTTGCTCGGCACGGTGCCATCGGTGGTGGTCGGCGGGATCGCGACCCTCGCGGTGACCGCGATCTGGGCGAAGTGGTTCCCGACGCTCTGGACGCTCGATCGGGTCGAGCGATAGAGCACTACTCCCGATCCAACCGGATCGGGAGTAGTGCTCTACTTCATTGATACGAGAGCATTTTTCGCCCCGCGATCAGCCCTCGGTCAGCGACCGCATGTCGATCGAGAAGCGATACTTCACGTCGCTCTTGAGCATCCGCTCGTAAGCCTCGTTGATCTGGTCGATGCGGATCACCTCGACGTCGGCGGTGATGCCGTGCTCGGCGCAGAAATCCAGCATCTCCTGCGTTTCGGGGATACCGCCGATCAGCGAGCCCGCGAACGAGCGACGCTTCCAGATCACCGAGAACGCGGCGACCGGCAGCGGCATCTCGGGCGCGCCCACCAGGCACAGCGTCCCGTCCCGCTTCAGCAGCGACAGATAGGCGTCGAGCGGGTGCTTGGCCGACACGCAGTCGAGGATGAAGTCGAAGCTCTCGACATGCGAGGCCATCTGCGCCTCGTCGCGCGACACGATCACCTCGTCGGCGCCGAGCCGCCTGGCGTCGTCCGCCTTGCCGGGCGAGGTCGTGAACAGCACGACATGCGCGCCCATCGCGTGCGCGAGCTTGAGCCCCATGTGGCCGAGGCCGCCGAGCCCGACGATGCCGACCTTCTGGCCGGGCCCCACCCGCCAATGGCGGAGCGGCGAATAGGTCGTGATGCCGGCGCAGAGCAGCGGCGCCACGCCCTCGAGCGGCAGGTTCTCGGGGATGCGGAGCACGAAACGCTCGTCGACCACGATGCGGTTCGAATAGCCGCCATAGGTGTTGCCGCCGCCGTGCCGCGTGTCGGCGCCATTGTAGGTGCCGACGAAGGTCACGTCGCAATACTGCTCGAGACCATCCTTGCAGTTCGGGCACTCGCGGCAACTGTCGACCATGCAGCCGACACCGGCGATGTCGCCCTGCTTGAACCGTGTCACGCTTTCGCCGACCCGCGACACGCGGCCGACGATCTCGTGGCCGGGCACGCACGGATAGACCGTGTTCTTCCACTCGTTCCGCGCCGTGTGCAGGTCGGAATGGCAGACGCCACACCACATGATGTCGATCTCGACATCGGTCGCGGTCGGGTCGCGACGCTGGAACGTGTGACGCGCGAGCGGGTCGCTCGCTCCGGTCGCCGCGAAGCCGACGCAATCGAGCATGGTATCGTCCTATGGCTGTCAATATCGCGCCGTGACGTGGGGGCGCTCTCGTGCCGGAACAACCGCCGTGCTAGGGCCGAACGATGGACGCACCGCGCGAGACCGACGCGACCCGGGACACGCACGTGCTCGATCGCGTGTGGGCGACCGTGGCGGCGCGGCGCGGCGCGGATCCGACCGAAAGCTACGCGGCGTTCCTGCTCGCACGGCACCCCGTCAAGCCGGCACAGAAACTCGCCGAAGAAGCCGCCGAAGTCGCCATCGAAGCCGTGGCCGGACGCCGCGACGGCGTGATCCGCGAGAGCGCCGACCTCGTGTTCCACCTCGTGGTGCTGCTCACCGGCGCCGGCGTGTCGCGCGACGAGGTCTACGGCGAGATCGCACTGCGCATGCGCGCCTCCGCCGACCGCGACGGCCGCCGCCCGCCGAAGGAGATCCGACGGATCGTGGGGACGACCAAGCTGCCTTGAGGTCGCTTGGCGAAGAGTAAGGCCAGGGGCGCTGCCCCTGGACCCCGGCAAAGGCGGAGCCTTTGCAATCCATCAGTTAAGGAAAACCCCGGGCCACGCCATCGATGCCCGCGCGACCGGGGCCCGGGGTTTTCCTTAACTCAAGGGATCCAAGGGACGACTGTCCCTTGGCGGGTCCAGGGCAGAGCCCTGGCCTTCCTTACCCTCAGCACCCAAAGCCCCTTGTCGCCCCACGATCGTTGCGGTAGCGTTCCGGCCGCATGGATGCCGGGCCCGACGCGCTCCACAGGACGTTCCGCGACCGTTCGGACGAGGCCTGGCTCGACGTGTTGCTCGCGTCGATCCGCGCGCCGGCGATCGACGGCGTGAGCATGCCGGGCTTTCCGGACGAGCAGTTGCAGCGCGAGATCCACGGCCATGCCGGCGAGGTCTCGGTGCATGAGGCTCATACCTTCTTTCGCGAGGTCAAGCGCTACGCCGAGTACGCCGGTCGGCCGATTGCGCCGCATCGGCGTCTGCTCGATTTCGGCTGCGGCTGGGGTCGCGTGCTCCGGCTGTTCATGAAGGATATCGAGCCGGCGAACCTGTTCGGCACCGACAGCACCGGCCGTTTCCTCGCCGAAGCGAGGCGCTGCAATCCCGCGCTCGCCTTTCTGCCGTGCGACCCGGTGCCGCCGCTGGTGCTGGCCGACGCCACGCTCGACTTCGTGATCTCGTGGTCGGTCTTCAGCCATCTCGACGAGTTCTATGCGATGCGCTGGATCGGCGAGTTCCACCGCGTGCTGAAGCCGGGCGGCCTGGTGATGCTGACCACCCAGAGCCGCCGCTTCATCCAGTTCTGCGCCGAGATGCGGGTTCGCCGCGCATCCGGCATCCGGCTCGAGCATCCGTGGTACGAGGCCTGCGCCGACAGTTTCGTCGACGAGCACGCCGCCAACTCGCGCTACGAGGGCGGCGAGTTCCTGCACCACTCGCCGGCGCAGCCGCCTTCGTTGTCGGCGCATTACGGCGAGGCCATCATCCCGCGCGGCTTCGTGATCCGGCACTGGACGCCGCTGTTCCGGCTGGTCGATTTCGTCGACAACGCGGTGCGGCTGCCGCAGGCGCTGATCGTGCTGCAGAAGCCGGGCTGAGACGCCGGCCCCCACCGCCCGGCCCCGGCCGCCCGGCCTCCGACGCGTCCCGAACGGTTCGTTCCGCGGCATGCGAGGATGCCGGTCAGCGACGTTGTTGCCGACGGCGCCGACGGCGGGCGGCCGACGCCGCGGTCCTGGCCGCCATTTGACTCGTCCCGCGGCCTCGCCCCAGAGAGGGGCGGTGTTCGCCGCTTACGGGGCCCTTTCGCATGCCTGTCCACGCCTTCATCTTTCCCGGCCAGGGCAGCCAGGCCGTCGGGATGGGACGTGACCTCGCCGCCGCCTTCGGGCCGGCCCGGGACGTCTTCGAGGAGGTCGACGAGGCGATCGGCCAGCGCCTGTCGAAGCTGATGTTCGCCGGGTCGATCGAGGAGCTGACCCGCACCGAGAATGCCCAGCCCGCCCTGATGGCGGCCTCGGTCGCGAGCCTTCGCGTGCTCGAGGCCGAGGCCGGGATCGGCGTCGCCCGTCACGCGACGCTGGTGCTCGGCCATTCGCTCGGCGAATACACCGCGCTCTGCGCCGCGGGCGCGCTGTCGCTCGCCGACACCGCGCGCCTGCTGCGGCGGCGCGGCCAGGCGATGCAGCGGGCGGTGCCGGAAGGCGAAGGGGCGATGGCGGCGCTGATCGGCGTGACGCTCGAGGAAGCGGCCGCGATCTGCGCCGCCGCCCGCACCCGCCCCGCCGACCACGAGACCGGCGATCCGGCGGTCGACGAGGTCGTGGAGGTCGCGAACGACAATGGCGGCGGCCAGGTGGTGATCTCGGGCCAGCTCGGCGCGGTCGACCGCGCCGGCGTGATCGCCAAGGAGCGCGGCGCCAAGCGCGCCCTCCGGCTGCCGGTGTCGGCGCCGTTCCACTGCGCGCTGATGGCGCCGGCCGCCCGCGAGATGGAGGAGGCACTCGGCGCGATCCGGCTGGTGGCGCCGGCGGTGCCGCTGATCGCCAACGTCACCGCCGAGCCCGCGACCGACCCCGACGCGATCCGCGCCCTGCTGGTCCGCCAGGTCACCGGCACGGTGCGCTGGCGGGAAAGCGTGCTGGCGGCGACCGGTCTCGGCTGCGACAGCTTCATCGAGCTCGGCGCCGGCAAGGTGCTGTCCGGTCTCGTCCGCCGCATCGCCCCCGACGCGACCGCGCTCTCGGCCGGCACGCCCGACGAGATCGAAGCGCTCGCGCGGCTGTTCTGACGGAACGATCGATGTTCGACCTCGAGGGACGCGTCGCCCTGGTCACCGGCGCTTCGGGCGGGATCGGCGACGCCATCGCGCGCGCGCTGCATGCACGCGGCGCCCATGTCGCGCTGTCGGGCACGCGGCGGCCCGCGCTGGAGGCGCTCGCCTCGGCGCTCGGCGGGCGCGCCTCGGTGCACGACGCGGACCTCGCCGACCGTGAAGCGGCCTCCATGCTGGTCCGCGCCGTCGAGGCCGACGCCGGGCGGCTCGACATCCTGGTCAACAATGCCGGCCTCACCCGCGACGGTCTCGCGCTCCGGATGAAGGACGAGGACTGGGATCGCGTCCTCGACGTCGATCTCGGGGCGCCCTTCCGCCTTTGCCGCGCGGCGCTGGCCGGGATGGTGCGCCGCCGGCATGGCCGCATCGTCAACATCGCGAGCATCGTCGCGGTCACCGGCAATCCGGGCCAGGCCAACTACACCGCGGCCAAGGCCGGCCTGCTCGGCATGACGCGAACCCTCGCCCGCGAGGTCGCGAGCCGCGCCATCACGGTCAACGCGGTCGCGCCCGGCTTCGTCGAGACCGCGATGACCGAGGCGCTGTCCGAGGCGCAGCGAACGGCGCTGGCCGGGCAGATCCCGCTCGGCCGGCTCGGCCGCCCGGAGGATGTCGCATCGGCGGTGCTCTACCTCGCGTCCGACGAGGCGGCCTGGGTCACCGGGACGACGCTGCACGTCAACGGCGGGATGGCGATGCCGTGAGCAGCCGGCCGGGCCGTGGCGCGCGCGTTCTTGGCGACAAACTCGGAAGCATGCTAATCGCCCGCTGCTTCGTCCGCAGCGGGAGCGGGTGCGGCGGAGGGCTGGCCGGCCCGACGCCGCGTCAATCTGGACGAGAAACCAACAACCGCAGGCAGGATCGAGGCCAATGAGCGATATTTCCGACAAGGTGAAGAAGATCGTCGTGGAGCACCTTGGCGTCGAGGAAAGCAAGGTCACGCCGGAAGCGTCGTTCATCGATGATCTCGGCGCCGACAGCCTCGACACGGTCGAGCTCGTGATGGCGTTCGAGGAGGCCTTCGGCGTCGAGATCCCCGAGGACGCGGCCGAGAAGATCAGCACGGTCAAGGACGCGATCGACTACATCGAGAAGCAGAAGGCGGCCTGAGCACGGGGCCGTTCGGGCGGGCAGTCGACAATGGGCGAGCGTAACGGGGTGACGCAGTTCGGACCGCACGGGCTCGGACGCCGCATCGTCGTGACCGGCCTCGGGATCGCGAGCCCGCTCGGGGTCGGCGTCGCCCACAACTGGACGCGGCTGATCGAGGGCCGCTCCGGCATACGCGCGATCCAGTCCTTCGACACCTCGGACATGGCGGCCAAGGTCGCGGGTCAGGTGCCGGCGGGGGCCCGTGCCGAGGGCGGCCTCACGCTCGACGAGTGGATCCCGCACAAGGACCAGAAGAAGATGGACCGTTTCGTCCATCTCGGCGTCGTCGCGGCCGTCGAGGCGGTCGAGGACAGCGGCTGGATGCCGCAGGACGAGGATGCGCGCGAGCGCACCGGCGTGATGATCGGCTCGGGCATCGGCGGCCTGCAGACGATCTACGAGGCATCGGTGCAGATCCATGACGGCCGCGGCCGCCGGCTGTCGCCGTTCTTCATCCCGTCGGCGCTGATCAATCTCGTGAGCGGCCACGTCTCGATCCGCTTCGGCTTCAAGGGACCGAACCATTCCGCGGTGACCGCCTGCGCGACCGGCGTGCACGCGATCGGCGACGCCGCGCGGCTGATCCTGCTCGGCGATGCCGACGTGATGATCGCGGGCGGCGCCGAAGCGGCGGTCTGCCCGCTCGGCATCCAGGGCTTCTGCGCCTCGCGCGCGCTTTCGACCAATTTCAACGACACGCCCGAGCAGGCGTCGCGACCTTGGGATCAGGGGCGGGACGGCTTCGTCATGGGCGAGGGCGCCGGCGTGCTGGTGCTCGAGGAGTTCGAGCACGCGAAGCGGCGCGGCGCCAGGATCTACGGCGAGGTGGTCGGTTACGGGCTCTCGGGCGACGCGCACCACATCACCGCGCCGGCCGAGGGCCATGACGGCGCCTACCGGGCGATGAAGGCGGCGTTCCGCAACGGCGGCCTGGACGCCACCGACGTGCAATACGTGAACGCGCACGGCACCTCGACGCCGCTCGGCGACGACCTCGAGCTCGAGGCGGTCGAACGTTTCTTCGGCGCGCACGCCCGCACGCTCGCGATGTCCTCGACCAAGTCCGCGGTCGGGCACCTGCTCGGGGCGGCCGGCGCGGTCGAGGCGATCTTCTCGCTGCTGGCGATCCGCGACGGCGTCGCGCCGCCGACGCTGAACCTCGAGACGCCGAGCCGCGACAGCGTCATCGACCGCGTGGCGAGGACGGCGCAGGAGCGGCGGATCGACGTCGCGCTGTCGAACAGCTTCGGGTTCGGCGGCACGAACGCGAGCATCCTGTTCGCGCGGGCGTAACGTCAGGGTTTGAGCCCTCGGCGGGTGCGGGGGCGAGCCCCTGACCTGAGAGTTCGATCGATGCGCGCCCTTCTCGTCCTGATCCTGCTGCTGGGCGCCGCCGCGATCGGCGCCGACGAGATCGCGACCCGGCCCGGTCCGCTGCCCGACGCGCGGGCCGTGGTGGTGCCGCGCGGCTCGGCGGCCGATGTCGCGCGCGCACTCGAGGCCGACGGGGTGATCGGGGCGGCGCTGCCGTTCCGGATCGCCGCGTTCGCGACGCGCCGCAGAGGGCCGATCCACGCCGCCGAACTCGCCTTCCCTGCCCATGCGAGCCTGCTCGCGGTGCTCGACGTGCTGCGCCGCGGCCATCCCGTCGAGCACCGGCTGACGATCCCGGAAGGCTGGACCGCCGCCGAGATCGCGCGCGCGCTCGCCGCCGCCGACGCGCTGGCGGGACCGGTGCCGGTGCCGCCCGAAGGCGCGGTGCTGCCGCAGACCTACGACTACGAGCGCGGCACCACCCGGACGGCCCTGCTCGGACGGACGGAGGCGGCGATGCGCGCGGCGCTCGACCGGGCGTGGGCGGGGCGGGATCCCGCGATGCCGCTGCGTTCGCGGCGCGCGCTGCTGATCCTCGCGAGCATGGTCGAGCACGAGACGCATCTCGCGGCCGAGCGGCCGATCGTCGCGGCGGTGTTTCTCAACCGGCTGCGGCTCGGCATGCGGCTGCAGTCGGATCCCACGGTCGCCTATGCGGCGGCGGGCGGGCTCGGCCCGCTCGGCCGGCCGCTCACGCGGGCGGATCTCGCGGCGCCGAACCCCTACAACACCTACACCGCGTCCGGCCTGCCCCCCGGCCCGATCGGCGCGCCCGGCCTCGCCTCGCTCGAAGCGGCGGCACATCCTGCCGCGACCGCGGCGCTCTATTTCGTCGCCGACGGCTCGGGCGGCCATGCCTTCAGCGACACGCTTGCCGAGCAGGACCGCAACGTCGCGCATCTCCGCGCGCTGGCCGGATCGGGCGCCGGCGCGCCCGGGACCGCGGCGCCGGCGGAACCCGGCCCGGCGCCGCAAGCGCGCTAGGGTTCGAGGCCGATCGAACCCCCGTCATCATCTCGATTGTCAGGCTCGCCGACATGTCCCGGCGAGGCTCGACCCGATGGCGGCGAGGTTGTTCCGACGACACGGTGGGGGCGGCGATCGAGCCGCACCCGACCCGCACGACCAGCCAGTGCGCGCCGGGACCCGTGACGACGGGGTGAGCGATGTCCCCGCTGATCGCCGGCCGAGTGCCCGGCCGGCTCAATAGGGATCGCCCGGTCGCCTGTCGCGCCCGGCGGACGAACTCCGGTTTCAGCCCGGTATGAGACCGTTGCTGGTGCTATGGGAGACCAAGCTGGACTTGCTGATCAACACGCCGTTCTGGTCGAACGTGAACGTCACCCTGTTGTTCGAGCTCGTGCCGCCGCCGGCGAAGATTCCCACGATCGGGACGAAGCCGACCGGATTGTCGGCGTTCGTCAGATGGGCGTACGTAAAGCTCGTGTGTCCGTTGTCGGCCGTCAGGGTCGAATCAGGCTGCCCCAGCTTGTTGGTCACGTCAGCTTCCGTGGTCTTGCCTGGGACGAACTGCGCCGCCTGAGCTGCTGTGACATTCGTGCCCGACTCGGTGCATCCGCTCAGGACAA
Organism: Acetobacteraceae bacterium; assembly: GCA_965199345.1. Lineage (GTDB taxonomy): Bacteria > Pseudomonadota > Alphaproteobacteria > Acetobacterales > Acetobacteraceae > CAXTPV01. The sequence continues at coordinate 284,457 of CBDARA010000002.1, read as the reverse complement.
GCATCATGGCCGCGGCAGCCAAGCGAATTTCTATCGTCAAGGTGCGTTACCTCACGCGCTGAAACGTTGTCGTCGCGGCCGAGCCCGTGCGGCGCGGCTGCTTCTCCGCTGACGGCTGGACCATATCATACCGGACGCGAATAGACAGACCGTTCCCGATACGATCGTGACGGTCCGCGCGGGTCAGGGTCCGGCGTCTTTCCGAGCCACGCCTCATACCTCGGCACGCTGATCGGGGCGATCCGAGCCGATCGGGGTGCAGCCGAGTGCGACCGGTTTCGGGCCGCCGGTCGCCCAGTCGAGCAGTTCCACCGTGTGCACCACGGGGATCATCGTGCCCTTGGCGATCTGCGTGATGCAGCCGACATTGCCGGCCGCCACGATCTCGGGATCGGTGCGCGCGATGTTGGCGACCTTGCGGTCGCGCAACTGACGCGCGATCTCCGGCTGCAGCAGGTTGTAGGTGCCGGCCGAGCCGCAGCAGAGATGCGCCTCGGGCACGTCGACGACGGTGTAGCCGGCGGCGACGAGCAGCGCCTTCGGCTCGCGGCGGATCTGCTGGCCGTGCTGCAGCGAGCAGGCGGCATGGTAGGCGACGCGGGCGCCGTTCGGCGCGGCGACGGGTCCGAGGCCGAGCGCCGTTACCCACTCCGTCACGTCGCGCGCGAGCGACGCGATCGTGCGCGCGCCTGCCGCCAGGGCCGGCTCGTCGGCGAACAGGTGACCCCAGTCCTTGATCGTGGTGCCGCAGCCGGACGTGTTCACGACGACCGCGTCGAGCCCGTCCCGATCCCGCTCCGCGAGCCAGGCCGCGATGTTGCGCCGCGCGTAGGCGCGGCCGTCCTGGCCGAGATGGTGCGTGAGCGCGCCGCAGCACCCGGCGCCCTCGGCGACCACCACCTCGCAGCCGAGCCGGCGCAGCAACCGGATGGTCGCCTCGTTGATCGACGGCGAGAGCACCTTCTGCGCGCAGCCGGTCAGCAGCGCCACGCGGGCGCGCCGCGCCCCGATCGCCGGGAACACCTGCGGCCGGTCGTCGCGGGACGCGGGCGGCACGTGCGCGGGAGCCATCTGCAGCATCGGGCGGAGCCGGCGCGGGAACAGGTGGGCGAGCGGACGCGCGAGCACGGCGGCGTGCAGGCCCGCGCGGAACAGCCCGGGTCGCGGCAGCACGACGCCGAGGAGAGCGCGGACGGCGTGGTCCGGCCAGGGCCGGCGATAGGTGCGCGCGATGTGCGCGCGCGCATGGTCGACGAGGTGCATGTAGTTCACGCCCGACGGGCAGGTGGTCATGCAGGCGAGGCAGGACAGGCAGCGGTCGACATGCTTGACGGTCTCGGCGTCGGCCGGCCGGTTCGCCTCCAGCATGTCCTTCATCAGCATGATGCGGCCGCGCGGACTGTCGAGCTCGTCGCCGAGCAGCACGTAGGTCGGGCAGGTCGCGGTACAGAAGCCGCAATGGACGCAGGTCCTGACGGCGCGCTCGGAGGCGGCGAAATCGGGACGGGACAGCAGCTCGGGCGGGAAATCGGTCTGCATAAGGTGGCCTCAGAGGTCCGGCCGCAGCCGGCCCGGGTTCAGGATGCGGCGCGGATCGAACGCGTCCTTCACGCGCGCCGACAGGGACGCGAGCGCCGGCGGCTCGGGATCGAACAGGGCGAGCGACGCGCGGAGACCGGCGGGCGCGCGGAGCAGCGTCGCCGTCCCGCCGCCCTCGCGCGCGACCGCCGCGCGCAGCGCGGTCGCGCCCGCGTCCTCGGGGCCGGGCGCGACCGCGCACCAGATCAGCCCGCCGCCCCAGTCGAGCACGTGCTCGAACGAGAGCGCCGCGCCGAGCGCGGCGACGATCGCCGGCGCGCGCGAGGCCACCGCCGACAGACGCCAGATCGCGTGATCGACGAGCGGCGCGAAGAAGCGCGCGTCGCCGATGTCGCGCCAGAGCGCGCGCGACACGTCGGCGTCGTGCCGCGCGACCGCGCCCGACATCGCCGCCAGCGTCGCGATCGCGTCGGTGCGGAACGCAACCGAGGGCGCGTGACCCTCGATCCGGATCAGCGTCGCGGCGCCGCCGTCGAGACCGAGGCGGCCGGCGCTCGCGCGCGGCAGGTGGCAGGCGCCCGACACCTCGTGCGGGCTGCCGAGCGCGGTCGCGAGCAGGGCCGTCGCCGCCGCGTCGTCGAGGCCCGCGACCACCACGGTGCGTTCGGTTTCCGGACGCGGCAGCAGCCGGAGCGTGACCTCGGTCAGCACCGCGAGCGTGCCGAACGCGCCGCAGAACAGTTTCGGCAAATCGTAGCCGGTGACGTTCTTCACCACCCGGCCGCCGGCGCGGAAGATCTCGCCGCGTCCGTTCACCGCCTCGACGCCGAGCAGGTGGTCGCGCGCGGCGCCGTGGGTCGCCCGCCGCGGGCCGCCGGCGTTGACCGACAGCACGCCGCCGATCGTCTGCCGTCCGGCGCCGGTGCCGAGCAGCGCGCCCCAGTCGGGCGGCTCGAAGGCGAGGATCTGATGCGACGCCTCGAGCGAGCGCTCGATGGCGGCGAGCGTCGTGCCCGCGCGCGCCGTCAGCACGAGCTCGGCCGCGTCGTGGTCGACGATGCCGGCGAGCCCGTCGAGCGCCAGCGTGTGCGGCGACTGCGCCGGACGGCCCCAGCCGCCCTTGGTGCCGGCGCCGCGGATCGTCAGCGCCTCGCCGGACAGGGCGGCGCCGGCGACCACCGCGGCGACGCCGGCGGCGTCCTGGGGCGCGAACTCGGTCATCGTCCGGGTGTCGGCGACCGGGTCAGAAGCGCGGCAGGTCGGGAAAGCGCACCTGCCCGCGATGGACGTGGACGCGGCCGAGCTCGGCGCAGCGGCAGAGCTCGGGAAACACCTTGCCCGGGTTCAGCAGCGCCTGCGGGTCGAAGGCGCATTTCAGGCGCTGCTGCTGCGCGAGATCGATCTCGCTGAACATCACGCCCATCAGGTCGCGCTTCTCGACGCCGACGCCGTGCTCGCCGGTCAGCACGCCGCCGACCTCGACGCAAAGGCGGAGGATGTCGTTGCCGAACTCGACCGCGCGATCGACCTCGCCCGGCTTGTTCGCGTCGTAGAGGATCAGTGGGTGAAGGTTGCCGTCGCCGGCATGGAAGACGTTGGCGACGCCGAGACCCCAACGCTCGGACAGCGCGCGGATCTGGCCGAGCACCGCGGGCAGCGCGCGGCGCGGGATCGTGCCGTCGACGCAGTAGTAGTCGGGCGAGATGCGGCCGACCGCGCCGAACGCCGCCTTGCGGCCGGCCCAGAACAGCTCGCGCTCGGCCTCGCTCGTGCTGGCGCGCGCGGTCCGGGCGCCGTTGCGTGCGGCGATCGCCTCGACGGCGTCGACGAGATGGTCGACCTCGGCGGCGCAACCGTCGAGCTCGACGATCAGCAGCGCCTCGACGTCGAGCGGATAGCCGGCGTGGACGAAGGCTTCGGCGGCGTGGATCGCCGGCCGGTCCATCATCTCCATGCCGCCCGGGATGATGCCGGCGCCGATGATGTCGGCGACCGCCTGGCCGGCCGCCTCGTTGGTCTCGAAACCGATCAGCAGCGCGCGCGCGGTGCTCGGCTTGCGCTTGAGGCGCACGGTCACCTCGGTGATGACACCGAGCAGGCCTTCGGAACCGGTCATCACGCCCATCAGGTCGTAGGGGCCGTCATCGAGGTGACGGCCGCCGAGCCGGACGATCGAGCCGTCCATCAGCACGACTTCGAGACCGAGCAGGTTGTTGGTGGTCAAGCCGTATTTCAGGCAATGCACGCCGCCCGAGTTCTCGGCGACGTTGCCGCCGATCGTGCAGGCGATCTGGCTCGACGGATCGGGCGCGTAATAGAAACCGTGTTCCTGCACGGCGTGGGTGACACCGAGGTTGGTCACGCCCGGCTGCACCACGGCGCAGCGGTTGGGCAGGTCGATGTCGAGCACGCGGTTGAACTTGCCGAGGCCCAGCAGCACGGCATCGCCGAGCGGCAGCGCACCGCCCGAAAGCGACGTGCCGGCGCCGCGGGGCACCACCCGGATGCCGTTCTCGTGGCAGTAGCGGAGGATTTCGGCGACTTGGCCGGTGTTCGACGGCAGGACGGCGACCATCGGCAGCTGGCGGTAGGCGGTGAGGCCGTCGCTCTCGAAGGCGCGGAGCGCGCGACCGTCCGCGATCACGCCTTCGCCCGGCACGATCGATCGCAGCGCCGCGACGATGTCGTCGCGCCGGTCGAGAACCGCCCGATTGATCTCCGGCATCGCGAGCATGGTCGTCTCCCTTCACCGAGGATGGGGCGGGCCCGCCCCTCCGTCCAGGACCCGATCACCCGAAACGGGCGACCGGGACCCGTCCGTCGCCGGGCGGGCCCGCCGTCAGCGCGGCACCATCCAGTGGAAGACGAATTGCTGCAGGACGGCGATGACGCCGAGCAGCGAGGTGAGCGCGATCGAGTGCCTGAAGGTCCTGGAGAACACCAGACCCTCCTGCCCCTTCAGCGGCGTCACCGACACGCCGGTCGAGATGTTCTGCGGCGAGATCATCTTGCCGAGCACGCCGCCCGAGGAACCCGTCGCCGCGAACAGCACCGGGTCGAGGCCGAGCTGGTGGGCGGCCACCACCTGGAGATTGCCGAAGAGCGCGTTGCCGGACGTGTCGCTGCCCGACAGCGCGACCGCGATCCAGCCGAGAAAGGCCGATGCGAAGGCGAAGAACAGGCCGAGATGCGCCGCCGCGTCGCCGAGCGTGTAGGTCATGCCGGAGTAGTTCATCAGGTAGGCGAGACCCATGATCAGCGTGACGGTCAGCACGGCGAGCCTGACCTGACGCCAGGTCAGCACGGCGCAGGCGACGAAGCGCCGCGGCGACAGGCGGAACAGCAGCGCGGTCAGCACGGCGGCGAGCAGGATCGCGGTGCCGGTCGCGAGCGGCTCGAAGGTCCACACCGCCGCGTAGGGTTTCTTGTAAAGGGTGATGAAGACCGCGCGGTCGAGACCCGGCCAGTGGATCAGGGTCCGGCCGATCGCGCTGATCTTGAGCTGGGTCCAGAAGATCACGACCACGCTGACGACGATCCAGGGGATCCAGCCTTCCCAGGGCGAGATCGCGCGCAGCCCCCCGACCGGACCGATGCCGGGCGCGACGGTGTCGGGAGCCGAAGCGGCGAGATCGGTCCGCGCGGCGAAGCGCGCGTCGGGCGCCGGCTGCCAGACGCGGAGGAACAGCACCGTCAGGATGAGCGAGCCGAGGGAGGCGAACACGTCGGTCAGGCGATAGTCGAAGAAGTTCGACACGCCGAACTGGATCAGCGCGAACGATCCGCCGGCGGTCAGCAGCAGCGGCCAGAGCGCCGCGATCGAACGGCGGCCGCCATACACCGCGATCACGTAGAAGGGCAGGATGAAGGCGAGGATCGGCAGCTGGCGCCCGATCATCGCGCCGAGCTGCTCGGGCGGGAAATGCGTGATGCTCCCGAGCACGGTCACCGGGATGCCGAGCGCACCGTAGGCGACCGGCGCGGTGTCGAAGATCAGCGCGTAGGTCAGCGCCTCGAGCGGCTCCCAGCCGACGGTGATGAGCAGCGCCGACGAGATCGCGATGGTCGATCCGAAGCCGGCGATGCCCTCGAGCAGCGCGCCGAAGCAGAAGCCGACCACCACCAGCACGACGCGCCGATCGGCCGGAAGATTGAGCAGGATCCAGCGTCGGAACGCATCGAAGCGGCCGGCGGCGACCGCGATGTTGTAGAGCAGCAGGGCGTTGACCGCGATCCACATGATCGGCCAGAGCGCGAAGACGAGGCCGGCCGCGGTGCTGTCGAGCGCGAGGCCGATCGGCATGTGCCAGGCGGCGACCGAGATCACCAGGCCGACCAGCAGACCGCCGAACGAGGCCTGCCAGGCCGGCCGGCGCAGGATGCCGAGCATGACCAGCACGGTCGCGATCGGCAGGGCGGCGACGATGAAGGACAGCAGCAGGCTGCCGCCGACCGGTGTCAGGTTCTGATGAAACATGGCGCTCCCGGGAATCCATCTTGTTGCGGGCGCGCGAGCAGTCGCGCCGCGCGGTGGAAATGCCAGGCGGCCCAGGGCAGGACGCCGGTGGTGAGCGTGAGGGCGACGCGAAGCGCGTCGGTTCCGAACCGCGCCGCGAGCGCGTCGGACAGCACACCGGTCGCGACGTTCCCGAGCAGGGACGCGGCGACGTTGAGGCTGAGGAGCAGCAGCGAATAGGCGATCGCGCGGAGGCCCGGCGGCGCGAGGCGGCCGATCGCGGCGGCGGACGGCCCGGCATGGGCGGCGCCGAGGCAGGCCGGCACGAGGAACAAGTACCAGGGCAGCGCCCGGCCCGGCGCGAGATAGAACGCGAGCAGGAAGGGGAAGGCGACGAGACACGCGGCGGCGACGACGCGGAGCATGGCGCCGGGCGCGCGCCGTTCGGCGCGGTCGGCGAGGACGCCGATCGCGAGCGCGCCGGCGCCGCCCCCCACGCCGCTGGTCAGACCGAGGAACAATCCGCTCGCACCCGCGCCCATGCCGTGCGAGCGGGCGAGGAACGAGGGGACCCAGGCGAGCGCCGCGTAGGCGGCGATCGAGGCGAGGCTGCCGCCCGCGACGACGTGGCGGAACGCGGGCTCGCGCAGCAGCACCGCGAGACCAGCCCCGATCGAGGGTCGGGACGCGGGCACGATCGCGGCGCGCGTTTCCGGCGGCAGCGCGATCCGGGTGAGCAGTGCGAGCAGCAGGCCGGGCACGCCGAAGGCGGCGAAGGCGGCGCGCCAGCCGAGATCGGCGTCGAGCAGACCGCCACCCGCGAAGCCGAGCAGGAGCCCTGCATTCGCCGCCGCGGCGTAGACCGAGAAGGCGAGACCGCGGCGCGCGGCAGGCGCCAGATCGTTGATCAGCGACTGGGCGGCGGGCGTCGCCCCTGCCTCGCCCACCGCGACGCCGACCCGGATCGCGAACAGCGACGCGAACGAGGTCGCGGCCGCGGTCAGCGTGGTCAGCGCCGAGAAGGTCGCGATCGAGATCGCGACGAGGCCTCGCCGAGATCGGTGCTCGGCGAGGCGCGCGAGCGGCACGCCGAGCACGCTGTAGAACAGCGCGAACGGCAGGCCGCCGAGCGCGCCGAGCGCGGTGTCGGACAGGCGGAACTCCGACTTCAATGCCGGCAACGCGACCGAGAGCAGCTGCGCGTCCGCCCATTTCAGCGCGTATCCGGCGCCGAGCAGCAGGACCACCATCCGCGCGTCGGTCACGCCGGCGCCGCACGTCCGGCCGCAGCACGCGTCGTCCACGCCATCCGCTTCTCCCCGCCCCCCGGCCGGCGCTCTCGCGGCGCCTTCCTTGCCATCGCGCATCAAAAACCCGCGCGACGCCGGCCGCAAGTCGCGAACGGCGCGTCAGGCGAGCGCGGGCGGTCCCTTGGTCGGCTGACGGCGCAGCAACTCCTCGCGCGCCCAGGTCGGCAACAGACCCACCACCCGCGAACCGGTGCCGGTGCCGAGCGGGAACACGACGCGCCGCCGCCCCGCGGCGACCGCGCGCAGGATGTGGCGCACGGCCCGGTCGACCTCCATCAGGCCCGGCATCGGAAAATCGTTCCGCGCCGTCATCCGCGTGCGCACGAAGCCGGGGCAGACCGACGTCATCAGGATGCCGTGTCGGGCGAGGTTCGCGCCGGTCGCCACCGTCCAAGTGTCGACCGCCGCCTTCGACGCGCAATAGGCGGGCGTGTTCGGGTAAGGCAGGAACGCCGCGATCGAGCTGGTGACCGCGATGCGGCCGCGCACGCCGTCGGACCCGGGCGGCGCGCCGAGCATGCGGTCGACCGCCGGCAGGACCGTGTTGAGCACGCCGTCGACGTTGACCGCGAAGATGCGCCGGATCTGGTCCTCGCTCTCGCAACCGTCCGGCCCGACGCCGTGCGCGACGCCGGCGTTGGCGAAGACGAGGTCGAACGGGGCGTTCGCCACGATCAGCCGCCGCATCGCGTCGCGATCGGTGACGTCGAGCACGGCCGGGACGACGGCGGCGCCGCGTTGGGCGCCGGTTTCGGCGGCGCGGGCGATCCCGGCCGCGTCGCGGCCGACCAGCACGAGCGTGGTGCCGGGACGCGCGAGGGCGTTGGCGATGCCCTCGCCGATGCCGCTCGACGCACCGGTGATCAGCACCCTGTTCTGCTTCATGGTTCCGACCATAATGGCACTCTGATAGAAGCGACCAGCCCGGGCCGGAGGACGATGCGTGAGCGCGCGGACGATGCGTCCCGACGAGGAGGCCTCCGGCCGGCCGGACGAGGAGGCCTCCGGCCGGCGTCGCGGCCTTTGCCTGGTGATCGCGGCCCCGTCGGGCGCCGGCAAGAGCAGCATCGCCAACGCGCTCCGGGCCGCCGACGGGAACCTCGTCGACAGTGTCAGCGTGACGACGCGCAAGGCGCGCCGGGGCGAGACCGACGGCGTCCACTATCATTTCCGCGACGAGGCGGCGTTCCGCGAGATGGTCGCGCGCGGCGAGTTGGTGGAGTGGGCCGAGGTGTTCGGCCGCTTCTACGGCACGCCGCGGGCGCCGGTGCTCGCGACGCTCGAGAGCGGGCGCGACATGGTGTTCGACATCGACTGGCAGGGCTTCCGCCAGCTGCGGGCGGCGCTGCCGGGCGACGTGGTCGGCCTGTTCGTGCTGCCGCCGACGCTCGAGCAGCTGGCCACGCGGCTCAGGAGCCGCGGCCAGGACGACGAACCCGAGATCGCCCGCCGCATGGAGGCGGCGCGGGCCGAATGCGACCATTGGCCCGAATTCGACCACGTGCTGATCAACGCGACGCTGGACCACGCGATCGAGGAGGCGCGCGCGGTGCTGGTCGCGGCAAGGCTCGCGACCGCGCGGCAGGCGAACCGCGCCGCCTGCATCGCCGGACGCGGTTCGTCCACGTGATCCACAGTCATCCACAGGGCGGCCTCCGGGACGGGCAGCACGGACACCGCTAGGTTCGCGCGGTGAACACCATCGAACGACCTGCCCGGGAAGGCTTCTCGCTGTTCGGCGAGCCGCGCCTGCCGCCGTCCAATCTCGCCGCCGAGCAGGCCCTGCTCGGCGCGCTGCTCGCGAACAACAAGGCCTTCGAGAAGGTGGCGGATTTCCTCGCCGCCGAGCATTTCGCAGACCCGGTGCATGGCCGGATCTTCAGCACGATCGCGCGCCGGATCGAGGCCGGGCAGCTCGCCGACGTGGTGACGCTGAAGGCCGAGCTCGAACACGCCGACGCGCTCGCCGAGGTGGGCGGCACCGCCTATCTCGCGCAGCTGCTCGCCGCCATGGTGGGCATCATCAACGCCGCCGAATACGGGCGCGCCGTGCACGATGCCTGGGTGCGCCGGCAGCTGATCGACATCGGCGAGACGCTGGTCAACGACGCGTTCGGCGGCGAGGACGGCGCGCTCGACGGGCGCGGCCAGATCGAGCAGGCCGAGAGCGCGCTGTTCAAGCTCGCCGAGCGAGGCGGCGCCGAGGGTGGTCCGATCACCTTCGAGCGCGCGCTCGCCAGCGCGATCGAGCTCGCCGAGCACGCCTTCCATCGCGTCGGCGGCGTTTCGGGGCTGACCACCGGGCTGCGCGACCTCGACGCCAAGACGGGCGGCATGCATCCGTCCGACCTGCTGATCCTGGCCGGACGGCCCGGCATGGGAAAGACCGCGCTCGCGACCAAGATCGCCTTCGGGGCGGCACGCTCCCTGCTCGACGCCGCGCGGGCGGACGGCAACGCGGTCCCGAAGGGCGCGGTGATCATCTTCTCGCTCGAGATGAGCGCCGACCAGCTCGCCACCCGCCTGCTGGCGGAGGAGGCGCGGGTCTCGGGCGAGCGGATCCGGCGCGGCGAGATCGGCAATCGCGAGTTCGACCGCTTCGTGCAGGTCTCGCGCGATCTGCAGGCGCTGCCGCTGCTGATCGACGACACGCCGGCGATCACGATGTCGGCGTTGCGGACGCGCTGCCGGCGGCTCAAGCGCACCCAGGGCCTGTCGCTCGTCGTGGTCGACTATCTCCAGCTGATGCGGCCGGCGCTCGGCACCCGGCCCGAGAACCGCGTGCTCGAGATCAGCATGATCACGCAGGGATTGAAGGCGATCGCCAAGGAGCTCGCGGTGCCGGTGCTGGCGCTCAGCCAGTTGTCGCGCTCGGTCGAGAGTCGCGAGGACAAGCGGCCGCTGCTCTCGGACCTTCGCGAATCCGGCTCGATCGAGCAGGACGCGGACGCGGTGATGTTCGTCTACCGCGACGAGTACTACCTGCAGCAGCGCGCGCCGAAGCAGATGGCGTTCGACAACGAGGAGAAGTTCCAGAGCGCGCTCGAGAAGTGGCAGCGCGACATGGAGGAGGTTCACAACAAGGCAGAGCTGCTGCTCGAGAAGCAGCGCCATGGCCCGACCGGCCGGATCCCGCTGTTCTTCGAGGCCGAGTTCACCCGCTTCGCCGATCTCGACACCACGCACGAACGCTGAGAGCCGGTGACGGCCCGTCGCGTTGCGATCGCGTCGCGGTAGCCGACCGACCGCGTCAAGGCGTGAAGGCCGGACCGCTCGGGGCGGCGACGCACGGCACCCGGATGCGGCGCTCTATCTACCAAGTTTCCTGAGCACGACGTGCAGCCAGACCGGTTCCGGTCTCGCTGAACGTGCTCTAGCTAGGCGTCCGACCCGATCAGCATCGCGGCCTGGCCGGCCGGTGCGAGCCGTGCGCGGGACGGGATGCACGCGGGACGATTGCCGGGGTTCTCGCCTCCCGCCGAGCGGACCGAGGCCGGCGCCATGTCGGCCGGGCCGGGAGCGCCCGTCGCGGCACGTTCGCCGGGGGTGCCCTCGGACGCACCCGCCACTTCGAGGCGCACCAACTGGCGCGCGAGCTTGAGCGCGGCGTAGCACTCACCGGCCTCGACCCTGGTCAACACGAGGGCGAGCAGGCGTCCCGCCTCGATGTCCGGAAGCGCCGCGGCGATCTCCGGCAGCGATCGGGAAAGCGCCGACAGCGCGGCCGCCCTCTCGTCTTCGGAACCGATATAGACGCGTTGCAGGAGGAGATAGAGGCGCCGCGCCGGCGTCACCGCCTCGTGCTCGGACATGATCTGCTTGCCGAACAGGAAACGCGCGCGCGAGGTGAGCTCGAGGCGCGCCTTGGTTCGGAACCGAAGGGTTGCCCCGTTGATCAGCATCGTCTCTCCCGGCTTGAGTTCCAGGACAAGAGTGGACATGGCTGCCTCGTGCGATGCGGTCGGCGTTCAGCGTCCGATACCGACCACCACAGCATGCGGGCATCGTCTTAAGTCCGGGTGAACGTCGTCGGAGGACGCGCCGTCCATCATCAGAGATAGTTCGCGAGCGACAGCGACTTCATGCCGGCGATCAGCTCGTAGGATGCCTGCAGCTGGTTGTTCGTCGCCGTCAGCTCGGTCGAGACGGAGGGCAGGTCGACCGAGGTCAGCGACGAGATCTGGCTCCCGATCGCGGTGGCCGCCGACTGATAGATCGCGCCGTTTTCGGTGAGCATGTCCGTGGTCGCGCCCATCGTCGACTGCATGGTCGCGATGCCGGAGGCGGCGCCGGTGGCGAGTTGGTTGAGTGACGTGATCAAGGCGGTGAGGTCGCCCGGCGAACCGGTCGAGGCGGAGAGCCCGGCGACCGCGTTGAGCGAGGCGACAAGATCGCGGATCGGCGATCCGGTGGAGGTGGCGGTCGGGGCGCCGCCGGTGGTCGCGGTGACGCCGATCGCGACGGCCTCGCCGGGGCCGATCGGCATCGTGGCACTCGCCGCGGCAGGCGTGCTGAGGAAGGCGGAAAACGGCTGCCCGGGTGCCGTGTTGCCGGCGAGCGCCACGATCTGGCCGAGCGTGGCAGCGGCGCCGTCCGTGCCGAGGCCGCCCAGCGCCGAGGCGATCCCGGAGGCGAGCGCACCGCTCGTCAAGGCGGTCGTCGACGCGACGGGCGGTGTGCCTGTCGCCGCGCCCGCGAAGACGTAGGTGTCGCCGGATTGCGTGTTGAGCAGGCCGCCGAGTTGGCCGAGCGCCGCGGTCGCCTGCTGCGACGCGCTCGTGAGAGCGGTCGAGAGCGACTGCCCCGTCTCACCCTCCAGGCCGGTCAGGGTATCGGACAGCGTGCTCGCGATCTGTCCGATGCTCGTGAGCGCCGACTGCGCGACATCGATGCGCGCGCCCGCCGCGGTGATGTTGTCGCTCCAGCCATCGAGCGTGGCGAGTTGCGGCTGCAGATCGAGAACCAGCGGCGTGGCCGCGCCGAGATCGGCGACGGCCGGCGCGATCAGACCGCTCGCCGACTGATCGGTCAGCGTCTGCGATCTCTGCGCCAGCGCGAGCGCGTCCACCCCGAGCCGCCCGAGCGTGCCGTAGGCGTCGAACGAACCGGAGATCGACCCGCTCACGACACTTCGATCGCGTCGAGCATGGCGGTGAACATGGTCTGCGCGGTCGCGATCACCTTCGCGTTGGCGGTGTAGCTGTTCTCGAGCGAGGTCATCCTGGACATCTCGCTGTCGATCGAGACGCCGGTCGCGGTGCTGATCTTGCTCTGCAGCGCCGTCTGCACGCTGGTCGCGGTGGCGAGATCGACGGTGCTCGCGGCGGCATCCGTGCCCTGTGCGGAAATGACGTTCGACGCGAGATCGGCGAGCGTGCCGGCCCCCGAGAACGGCAGGCTCAACGTGCCGAGCGGACCGAGGCCGGTCGTCGGCACGCTCTGCGCCGTGCCGCTCGAGCCCACCGTTGCGCCGAACGTGTTGTCGAGCACGCGGTCGATCAGCGTCGCGAAGCCGGCGGGGCCGCCGGTCGGGTTCGGCGTAAAGGCGTCCGGTCCCGCAGGGGAGGACGCGACGGCGCTGGTGCCGTCCCGCACGAGCGAGGGCGTGGCGGCGACCGCCGGGTTGACGCTGATGGTGGTCGAGAAGCCGGTTGCCGCGGCCGGGATCGTGGCGCTGCCGTCGGTGAACAGCGTCAGACCCTGGGCGCTGAAACGCGTCGCGACGGCCGACGCGAACTGATCGAGTTCGGCCATGTCCGTCGGCAGGATCGTGTCGCGAAGCTGCAGGTTGGCGCCGAGCGACCCACCCGTGAGGCTCGCCGTCACGTCCGTGCCGCCGAGGAGGATGCCGGGGATCGCATCGCCGCCGGTGCCGCCATAGGCGCTGTCGGTCGACAGCGTCGTGCTCGCGTAGGAGAGCGGACCGGTGGTCGCGTTCGTCGGCAGGACGAGCCCGTTCGCGGTGCTGACCAGCATGTTGCCGTCCGCCTGCGCCTGGAACTTGACGCCGACCAGCGAGGAGAGCGTCGACATCGCGGCGTCGCGCTGGCTCTCGAGGTCGACCGTGCTGATCCCCTGCGACCGCAGCGACATGATCTGCGTCGACAGCGCGCCGATCGCCGCGAGCGATTGATTGATGCCGGCGACACCCGACGCGACACCGTCGGAGGCAGCCTGGCGTTGCGACGCGTAGGCGCCGGCGAGGCTCTGGACACCAGTCGCGAGGCTGTCGGCGCTGTCGACCACGGTGGTCTGGGCGGCGGCGCTCGACGGATCGGACGACAGCGCGGTGAAGGACGATTGCAGGTCTGACAGATAGGATGTCAGCGACCCGGTCGAACCCGCCGTCGCGTCGGTCGTGCCTTCCACCGAGGTGATCGCGGTCAGCGCCGTGTTGAGCGTCGCCTGATAGGCGACGGATGCATTCTGCGTCAGCAGGCTCTGCTGCAGCGCCGGCGCGGTGATGCGCGTGGTCGGCGCGAGGCGCACGCCGGATGGAAGGTTGCCGGCGTCGACGGATTCCGCCGACGCGACCTCTTCGGTGTAGCCGGCCGTGCCGGCGTTCGCGACGTTCTGCGAAACGACCGCGATCTGGCCCTGGATCGCCGCGAGCCCGCTGGTCGCGATCGAGAGCGCGCTGTCGAGACTGGTCACGGTCCGGCCTCTCCCTTCGACGCCAGCATGACGGCGGGTCGTGAACCGCCGGTTAACGTCACTGGATCATGGCGATCGTCGTCTGCATCATCTGGTTGGCGGCGGTGACGATCTTCGCGTTGGCGCCATAGGCCTGCTGGGCCGAGATGAGCCTGGTGAGATCGGTCGAGATGTCGACGTTCGAGCTTTCGACTGATCCAGTGACGAGCGAGCCGTCGCCGCTCTGATTGGCGTTCCCGAGCGTCGCCGCACCGGAACCGGCCGTCGCCGTGAAGGCCTGGCCGTTCTGACGTTGCAACGCATCAGGCGCCGCGAAGGTCGCGAGCGGCACATGGGCGATCACGCGCGTCTGATCGTTGTCGTACGACGCGACGACGTCGCCGCTGCTGGTCATCGAGACGCCGGTGTAGTTGCCGACGGAGGCGCCGTTCGCGGCCAGCGTCTTGAGGTCGTATGTCGAGCCGCTGACGGCGACGCCGTCGGTCTGGCCGAGCGTGCCGAGTTCGATTGCGATCGGCTGCGCGCCAGATCCGAAATCGGGATCGACCGACAACGTCGCCGCGCTGCCGACCGTGTTGCCGCCGCCCGTGGCACCCGTTCCGGGCGTCACGCTCGCGAGACTGCCGCCGTTGTCGAAGGCGACCGTCGCGGTCGCGAACGCGCTGCCGCCGCCGACATCGGGGGAACTCATCGACAGCGTGTAGGTGTTGGTCTGACCTGCCACCGGCGTCCATGTCATCGCGATGTCGTGCGAAGTGCCGCTGCTGTCGTAGACGCTTACGTCGGACGGCGTCGTCGGGGTCGTGCTGGTGCCGTCGCTGGTTGGAAGCGTCGCCGAATACGTGACCGAGGATGTCGCTTCCGCGGGAAGCGGGCTCTCGTTGACCTGGATCGGCTGCAGGTTGCCGGTGTCGATCACTCCCTGGGCGTTCAGGCTGTAGCCGTCGAGATACTCCCCCGAGCCGTTGACCAGGTAGCCGAGCGTGTTCTGGGTGAAGTCGCCGTCCCGGGTATAGTATTGCTCGCCGTTGAAGGCGGTCCCGGTCGAGCCGGTGGTCTCGCTGACGTTGAAGAAGCCCTGACCGGAAATCGCGAGTGCCAGCGGGTCGGAGCTCTGCGTGATCGTGCCCTGCACGTCGTTCTGATACTGCGGCGTGGTCGTGACCGCGCCGGACATGTTCTCGGACGCCGTGCTGCTGGTGAGGTAATCGGCAAAGGACGTCGTGACGCCCTTGTAGCCGACCGTCTGACTGTTCGCGATGTTGTCGCTGATGTTCGTGAACGCGGCGGATTGCGCGGTCAGGCCGCTGTCTGCCGTGTTCATCGCGCCGAGTAGAGACATGGGCTGATCCTTCCGAGCGAGGCTGCGCCACGCGCGTGGCGCGGCACTGATCCGAACCGAGATACCCGACCCGTTCAGCATGGTTCATGCCAACGCCCGGAACGTTCGCGACGACGGCCGATCGTCTCGCTTCGGGGCCGATGCGGCATGTCGTGCCGGGCAGGAATTGCCGGTAGGGCGAGCTTGGACCGGGATCTTTCGCGATCCGGCCGGGCTGCGCGCTCGCCGCTGCTCTGGTCCGCCGTTTGCAATCCCGCTCCGTCACCGTCCCGTCGTCAGGTCTGGAACGCTCATGCAGAGCATGGATCGCCAAGAGCGATGATCACGCATCCCGGAACCGCGGCGCACGCGGGCATGCACGGCATGACCGCTGCCCGAGGCGCGGAGGCGGGCGGCGGTCAGGCGTTCGAAGCCGCGCTCGACGCGGCCGGTCCGGAGGCCAGAACCGGACCCGCGCCGACGCCGCACCATGCCGCCGTCGGATCGGTCGCCGCCGCGTCGAGACCCGCCGCGGGCGGCGATGCGCGGGTGCATGATCCGGTGCCGATCGCGGCCGTGCCGTCGGCGCCAGCGTTGCTCCCGCCCGCTGCCGGCGCGGCCTCACGCCCGACGGGACCGGGCTCGGAGACGAAAACCCCGAAGGGCTCGGGATCCACACGCGGCCGGAGGGATGCGGCAGGGCCGCAGGCGGCCACGTCGTCGCTGCCGATGCCGCCCCGTCCGTCGCCGCTCCCACCGCCGCGCCGCTTCCGGCGGGGAACGCGACGGGCGACGACGCTTCGCCGGTCGGGGCGGAGGCCGCGCCTTTCGCCGACGGCGGGCGCGCGCCACCCACCGCGCCGCGCGACACGCGCCTTCCGGGAAGGACCAGCGCGGACGCGGGCGGGCCGGACGGCGCCACGCCGGAGGCGACCGGCGGGCGGACACCGATCGGCCCCGGCCCCGGCCCGGTCTCGCCGGCGCCCGGAGCGCCGTCCCCGACCGAACCGGCCGGCGGCGGATCGGCGCCATCGGTGACGCCGCTCGCGGCGCCGATGGTCGACGCGACGAGTGCCGGCCCGGCATCGCCGACGCCGCCGACCGTCGCGTCGACCGCGACGCGCGCGCCGGCCGCACCGCCACCGGGGCCGCGCGGCGACGCCGACGCCGACGCGCCCGACCGGGTCGCGATCGTCTCGATCGAGAGACCTGGCTCGCAGGCGGCTCCGCTCGCGGTGCGTCTGACCCACGCGACGCTCGGAACGATCGAAGTGCACGTGCCGCATGGCGACGCGCCCGCGAGCGGGGTCGCGATCGTCGTCGACCGCTCGGAAACGCTCCGGTCGATGATGACCGACCACGGTTCCCTCCGCGCGATGCTTGATCAGGCCGGTTGCGCCGGCGACCGGATCGTCTCGTTCAGCCTCGAGGAGCGCATGGCCCAGCCCCTGCCGGACGCCCCGTCGGCAAGCACGGCCGGTTTCGGCGAGGCTCCGGCCGATCGCGGCCGCGAGAACGGCTCGGGCGAGCGCCGACGCGACGACGAGGCGCTCGTGCGCGGGGCCGGTTCGGACGCCACGGCGAACGAGCCCGCCATCGCCCTCGGCGCGCGCACCCGACGCGGCAGCGTCGTCGCCTCCATCGACATCACCGCCTGAACACGGACACAACGCCGATGAGCATCACCCTGACCAATGCGCAGATGACCGCCTTGTCGTCGGCCGCGGCCACCGCGGCACGCACGGCGTCCAGTTCGTCCGCGAGCGCGGCGAGCGCGACCACCTCGTCGGCGTCGACGGGCCCGGCCTCGAGTTCGAGCAACGCGCTGAGCTCGCTCTCAAGCAACTACAACGAGTTCCTGCAGATGTTCACGACCCAGCTGCAGGATCAGGATCCGACCAGCCCGATGGATTCCGACCAGTTCACGACCGAGCTCGTGCAGTTTTCCAACGTCGAGCAGCAGGTTCAGACCAACAGCAACCTTACCCAGTTGCTGCAGCTCACCCAGGCTCAGGACCTGTCGAGCGCGTCCGGCCTGGTCGGCAAGACCGTGTCGGTTTCGGGGAGCACCGTCCCGCTCGAGAACAGCAAGGCGGCGCTCGACTTCACCACCACGGCCGCCGAACCGATCGCCGTCTCGATCACCAACAGTGCCGGCGTCGACGTGAAGGACGTCACCTTGACCTCGGGCGCCGGGGCGAACAGCTGGACGTGGGACGGCACGTCGAATACCGGCGCCCAACTCGCGGACGGGCCCTACAACGTCTCCATCGACACGAGCGACGCCTCGGGCAACATCACCGCCGTGCCGTTCACCGCTGCCGCGACGCCGACCGCCGTCACCAAGAACGGCAACTCGATCAGCTACAGTTTCGGTGCGACGACGCTCGACGAGAGCGACATCACCGGGCTGTCCGGGTAGGGCATGTCCACTCGATCGAACGATCCTGTCCGATCGAGCGACACGCGAGAGCACGGTCAGCGAGACCGGACTAGGTCTGGCCGAGGATCGTGCTCTATAAACCTAGTAGATCGAGCAACTTGTCTCCTGTGGACGGGACCACGACATGGTCCGGCCCACATGACGTTGCTCTGGACCGAGCGTCACCCGGTATTTCGTGCCGGGCTGTTAACGGGTTCGCAAGCATCGAGGCGCACATTCGGCGGGCGGCAATACGTCGCCCGATCGAACATGCAGGCCGATGGACACCTTGATCGCGAGCGACAGTCCCGAGAGCGTCTTCCGATCGATCTTCGATGGGTTTCGTGCGCTCGGCCCGGCGAAACTCGCGGCGATGGGCCTCGTCACCGTCGGCATGCTCTGCCTGCTTGCCGTCCTCGTGCTGCGCGGCAGCGGCGGCACGGAGGGCGGGATGTCGCTCCTCTACGGCGACCTCGACATCCACGAAGCCGCCGAGATGTCGGACCTGCTCGACAAGGCCCATATCGCACACGCGCTCAGCGCGTCCGACGACGCGATCACCGTGCCCGCCGATCAGGTCGCGACCGCCCGTCTCCTTCTCGCCAAGTCGGGCCTGCCGTCCGGAGGGTCGATCGGCGACGAGATCTTCGACAAGGGCGATGGCCTCACCACGACCCCGTTCCAGCAGGAGATCAATCGGACCCGCGCCCTCGAAGGCGAACTTGTCCGCAGCATCCGCCTTCTGGAGGGTGTTCGTAACGCCCGGGTCCACCTGGTTCTGTCGCATCGGGAGCCATTCGCCGCGACGGAGAACGCGGCCCAGGCGAGCGTCCTGCTCGAACTGCGCGGTCAATCGAAGCTCGACCCCGAAGCCGTCCAGGCGATCCTGAACCTCGTCGCGGCCGCCGTGCCCGGCCTCCGGCCGCAGGCAATCGCGATCATCGACAATCGCGGCGATGTCCTCGCGCGCGCCGGCGCACCGATCGGCGCGAGCGCGCTCGCCACCACCGAGGACGAGCTTCGCCAGTCGATGGAGCTCCGGCTCTCGCACGAGGTCGAAGAGATGCTCGACGCCTCGCTCGGGCCCGACAAGGTGAGGGCCGAGGCCGCCGTGACGCTCGATCTCGACCAGGTCAACGAAACCGATGAAACCTACAATCCCGACCAGCAGGTGATCCGAAGCCAGCAGACCACGTCCGACAAGAACGTGCGCCAGGAGGCTCAGGAGAACACGACGGTCCAGAATAACCTGCCGAACGCCGATGCCGGACGACAGCCGGCGGGGAGCCAGGACGATCGACGCGAGGAGACCGACAATTACGAGATCGGCAAGACCGTGAGGACGCTCGTGCAGTCAGCGCCGCGCGTCAAGCGCATCAGTCTCGCGGTGATGGTCGACGGTGTCGTCAGCGTCGGCAGGGATGGCCGCCCGGTCTGGCAGAAGCGATCGGACGCCGAACTCGCGTCGATCACTGCCCTGGTCAAGACCGCGATCGGCTTCGACGCCAAACGCGGCGACGCGGTGACGGTCGTCTCGATGCCGTTCACGGCGCCCGTCGACGACATGGAAACGGCCGAACCCCGCCGTCTACTCGGCCTGCCCGAAAACGATGCGATCCGCCTCGGCCAGAGTGCGCTGCTCGCCCTTGTCGCCCTCCTCGTCGCGTTGTTTGTGTTCCGGCCGATGATCGTTCGACTGATCAAGCTCGGCGCGACGCAAGCGGTCGTTGCGCGCGAGGCCAGTCTGGGGGTTGAGGCGCCGCAGGGGACGCAAGCGATCGGTCAGGACGGTCAGCCCCGCCTGCCCGCGCCCGCCGGGGCCCGGCCGGAGGGTGGCCCGACCGTTTCGGTCGACCGCGTCGACGGCCGAGTGCAGGCGCAATCGATCCGTCGGTTGACCACGCTGGTCGAGCAATACCCCGATGAAAGCCTGTCGATCGTCCGAAGCTGGCTGGCGGAGGGCCAAAAGGAATGAGCACGCCCGATCAGACGCTCGGCTTCACCGGCGCCCAGAAGGCCGCCGTGCTGATGCTCGCCCTAGGCGAGGAGCGCTGCGCCCGCTTGTTCGAGTCGATGCACGAGGACGAGATCAAAGAGATCTCGACGGCGATGATCCGGCTCGGCACCATCCCCGCCGAACTCGTCGAGCATCTATGCCACGAATTCAGCGATACGGTCGGCAATGCCGGTTCGCTTCGCGGCACGTATGAGAGCACCGAGCGGCTGCTCATGAGCACGCTGCCTCGCGACCGCGCACAGCACATCATGGAGGAGATCCGCGGTCCGGCAGGCCGCACGATGTGGGACAAGCTCGGCAACGTCAACGAGACGCTGCTGGCCAACTACCTGAAGAACGAGTACCCGCAGACGATCGCCGTCGTACTAAGCAAGATCAAGCCTGAGCAATCCGCGCGCGTCATCGCGCTGCTGCCGCAGGCGCTGGTCGTCGACGTCGTTTCCCGCATGCTCAATATGGAAAGCGTGCAGCGCGAAGTGCTGGACGGGGTCGAAAACACGCTCCGCGCCGAATTCATGTCTAACCTGGTGCGCAGCACGCATCGCGACAGTTACGAGCTGTTGGCGGAGATCTTCAACAATCTTGATCGACAGGTGGAGCAGCGACTATTGATCGCGCTCGAGGAACGGGACGGCGACGCGGCAGAGCGCGTGAAATCGCTGATGTTCACCTTCCAGGACCTGGCGCGCCTCGACCCGATAGCGATCGGGACTCTTCTCCGGGCCGTCGAGAAGGACAGACTGCCGATCGCGCTGAAGGGCGCTTCACCGTCAATCGCGAACGTCTTCTTCGCCGCGATGTCCGAACGCGCCCAGAAAATGCTTCGGGACGAGATCGCGGCACTCGGGCCGATCCGGCTTCGCGACGTCGACGAGGCGCAGGCAGCGATCGTCGCGACCGCCAAGGAACTGGCGCAAAGTGGCGAAATCGATATCTCTCAGGGTGCCGCCGACGAGATGGTCGTTTGATGACGAGGATCAATCGCCCTTACGCGCTCTCACATGTTCTCTTTGCCGAGGACTTCGACGACGTCGCTCCCGACCGCACCGTGCCGGGATCGGGGCCTCTTGACGCCGCGACCAGAACCGAAGTCGAGCCGTCGACGATGCCCGAGGACGAACGGCCGCGCCATTCGGACCAGGATCTCCGGGACGCGGTCGCGATCGCTCGCGATGACGGCCTGAGAGCGGGCCGGGACGAGGCGGAAACGTCACTGCTGGCCCGACAGGCGGCGTTGCGCGAGGCCATCCGCGCGGCTCTGACGACGTCTCGGACCGAGATACGCGCCGCGATCGACTCGGAATGCGCCCGCATCGCATCCGCGATGCTGTCGATGGTGACGGGATTCCTGCCGGCGATCGCTGACCGTTTCGCGAACGATCAGGTCCGGGCGAGCCTGCGCGAGATGGTGGGCGCGCTCGCCGACGAGGATCGACTGGCGATCGCGGTTCACCCGAGCCTGCGGAGCGCCGTCGAGGACGAGCTGGCACGCCTCGCCCCTGTCATGGCGTTGACCGTGCTCGGCCGCGACGACATGGCGTCCGGGGATCTCAGGATTACGTGGCGGAACGGATCCGCCGAGCGAAGCCGTGACGACATGCGCCGTTTCATGGCGCGCGGGCTGGCGAGCGTCGGCTTGCTCGCGGCCGATCATGCCGAGGGAAGGACAGTAGCCGATGTCGACTGACGGTGATCTGAACGAGTTCGCCCCCGCACCAGCGATCGCCGAGCCGCCTGGCCCGCCACGCTCGGCGTACAATCTCGACGCGGTGTTCGACATCCCGGTGACCGTCAGCGTGGTGCTCGGCAAAGCGACCATGCAGGTCAACCAACTGCTCAAGCTCGGCCGCGGCGCCGTGGTGGAGCTCGACCGCCGCCTCGGTGAGGCGATCGACATCTACGTCAACAACCGGCTCGTGGCGCGCGGAGAGGTCGTCATGATCGATGACAATCGCCTCGGCGTGACCATGACCGAGATCATCAAGACCGACCGGGCTGGCTGAGCCATGCGTGTCATGATCATCGGTTCGCTCGCGGGCGAACTCGGACGGGCGGCCGCGATCGCGTCCGCGCGGGGCGCCGCGCTCGAGCAGGCCGACGCACCGAGCGGCGCCATCGATCGTTTGCGGGCGGATGGACGTTTCGCCCTCGTCCTCTGCGAGATCGGACACGACATCGGCTGGCTCGTCGGGCGGCTCCGCGCTGAACGGATCCGGGTCCCGGTGATCGCTTGCGGCCGCGATGTTGCTCCATCGCTCGCCGCCGCCGCGATCCGCGCCGGTGCGGCCGAGTTCCTGCCCTTGCCCCCCGATCCGGACCTGATCGCCGCGATCCTGGAAGCGGCCTCCGGCTCGTCACACCCGCTGCTCGCGCGTGATCCTGCCATGCTCCGCCTGCTACGTCGCGCCGAGCAGATCGCGCCATCGGATGCCTCGGTCTTGATCGGAGGCGAATCAGGCACCGGCAAGGAGGTGCTCGCGCGCCGCATCCACGCGAAATCACGACGTGCCGCAGGGCCGTTCATCGCCATGAACTGCGCCGCGATCCCCGACACGCTGCTCGAGAGTGAGCTATTCGGCCACGAGAGGGGCGCGTTCAGCGGCGCGCTCGCCAGACGTATCGGCAAATTCGAATCGGCGCAGGGCGGCACGCTGCTGCTCGACGAAGTCAGCGAGATGGATGCGCGACTGCAGGCCAAGCTCCTGCGCGCGCTGCAGGAGCGCGAGATCGACCGGCTGGGCGGCACCGGTCCGGTCAGGATCGACGTGCGGGTGATCGCGACGACGAACCGCGAGATGCAGGCGGAGATGGAAAGCGGACGGTTCCGCGCAGATCTGTTCTTCCGGCTCAACGTGGTGTCGTTGACCATCCCGCCGCTTCGGGTTCGGCCACTCGACATCCCGCTTCTCGCCGAGCATCACGCCAGACGGTTCGCGGAACTGAACGGTCTCGCGCCACGGCGGCTTTCGCAGGACGCCCTCGCCATGCTGCTGGCCTATCGCTGGCCAGGCAATGTTCGCGAGCTCGAGAACGCGATGCATCGAGCGGTGCTGCTGACCGAAGGCGATCTCATCGATACGGTCGCGCTCGAGCTCGACGGGAAAGGTCAGACGACGGCCGTCTCGCACGCGCCGTCGCTGCCCGGCGGCGAACGCGGCCCGGTCGCAGGCCTGGTCGGCCGCTCGGTCGACGAGGTCGAGCAGGCGTTGATCCTCGAGACGCTGCAGCACACGTTCGGCAACAGGACGCACGCGGCGACGATCCTCGGCATCTCAATCCGCGCGCTGCGCAACAAGCTCAGGGACTATGCGCGTGAGGGGATCGACGTACCGGCCCCGACCGCGGGCGTCGCCGCATGAGCGCATCGCTCTCGAGCGGGGAAGCGCGGCCGTTCGAGACGTTGCTGTCGCGTCTGCGCGGACGGTCGCCCGGATCGGACGTCCTTCTCGCGCTCGGCGTCGTCGCCCTGCTGTCGATCTTGATCCTGCCGCTGCCGACGATGGTGCTTGATTTCGGCCTGTCACTGTCGGTGACCGCCTCCATCCTGGTTCTCATGGTGGCGCTGTTCCTCGACCGCCCGCTCGACTTCACCAGCTTCCCGACGCTGCTCCTTCTCACCACCCTGCTGCGACTGTCGCTCGAGGTCGCGACGACACGCCTGATCCTCGCGCACGGCAACGAGGGAAGGCTGGCCGCCGGGCACGTCGTGGCCGCGTTCGGCGGTTTCCTGATGGGCGGCGACGTGGTGATCGGCGCGATCCTGTTCGCAATCCTGCTTGTCGTGAACTTCATGGTCATCACGAAGGGGTCCGGCCGGATCGCGGAAGTCGCGGCGCGCTTCAGCCTCGACGCGATGCCCGGCAAGCAGATGGCGATCGATGCGGAGCTCTCGTCGGGCGCGATCAACGAGAAGATCGCGCGCAAGCGCCGGCGCGAGCTCGAGGAGGAAAGCGGCTTTTACGGCGCGATGGACGGTGCTGCCAAGTTCGTGCGCGGCGATGCCATTGCCGGATTGCTGATCACCGTCATCAACATCGTCGGCGGCCTCGCGATCGGACTGATCCGGCACGGCATGGCGGTGTCGGATGCCGCCTCGACCTTCACGACGCTCACGATCGGCGACGGGTTGGTGTCGCAGATTCCGGCGCTCCTGGTTTCGACGGCGGCGGGCATCGTGGTCACGAAGGGCGGCATCGATGGTCGGGCCGACGCGGCGCTCGTGCGCCAGCTCGGCGGCAGTCCAAAGCCGCTGGCTCTCGCGGCCGGTACGGCGGCCCTGCTCGCGCTGATGCCGGGACTGCCGGCCTTTCCGTTCCTCGTTCTCTCGGCGCTGGCGGGGACGGCGGCCTGGTTCCGCCACAAGAACCCGTCTATGCCGTCCGAGCACGCGGAGGATGCGGTCCTGGTCGCTCCCGCGTCGCAGGCGGCGATCGAGGCACCCGTCTCGGAGGCGATGCGGATCGACATGCTTCGCCTCGAGCTCGGCTATGGCCTGCTGGGCTTGGCCAGCGGCGACGGGGCGAGACTGCCCGAGCAGATCAAGTCGTTGCGGCGGACGATCGCGAGCGAAATGGGATTCGTGCTGCCGGCGGTCCGCATCCAGGACAACATGCAGCTGGACGCCGAGACCTACGTCGTTCGCATCAAGGAGATCGAAGCCGCTCGGGGCCAGGTTCGCGCGTCTCGCCTGCTCGTGATGGATCCGCGCGGCGGCTCTCCCGACATGCCGGGCGAACGGACGCAGGAACCGGCGTTCGGCCTCCCCGCCCTTTGGGTGGATGCGTCGCTTCGCGACGAGGCGGTGTTCCGCGGCTGCACCGTCGTCGATGCGGCCAGTGTTCTGACGACGCACCTGACAGAGACCGTGCGGGAGCATATGGCCGAGCTGCTCACCTACAGCGAAACTCAGAAACTGCTCGAGGATCTGCCACGTGAGCAGCAGCGCCTCGTCTCGGACCTCGTGCCCGCTGTGGTGACGACCGGCGCCGTCCAGCGCGTGCTGCAGGGCCTCCTCGCCGAACGCGTGTCGATCCGCGACCTGCAAACGATCCTCGAAGGCATCCAGGAGGCGGCCGGGAGCGGGCTGCGGGCGATGAGTGCCATCCTCGCGCATGTCCGCGCGCGGCTCGCGCGCCAGATCAGCGACGCCCACACCGGTCCGGCGGCTACATCCCGCTCATCACCCTGTCGCCGGAATGGGAGCAGCTGTTCGCCGAAAGCCTGAGCGGCTCGGCAGATGATCGTCAGCTCGCCATCCCGCCGACGAAGCTGACCGAATTCGTCGAGCGCCTGCGGACGACGATCGACGCCTGTCTCCGGAGCGGCGAGACGCCGGTCGTGCTCGTGAGCCAGACCTTGCGGCCGCACGTGCATGCGATCGTCGACCGCGTGCGACCCTCGACCGCGGTCTTGTCGCAGACCGAGATCGCGCTGCGCGCCCGGATCAAGACCGTGGGGACAATCGGTTGATCGCCGTCTTGGCCGCAGCGCGATGAGGCTCCGCCGCTTTCACGGCGCCACGATCGCCGTCGCGCTGTCGGCAGTCCGGCAGGCACTCGGCGACGACGCCCTCATCCTCGAGACATGCGAGGGTCCTGCCGGCATCGACGTGCTGGTGGCCGTGCGGGGCGCGGACGAGGACGAAGCGCCGCAGCCGCTCGCGGTCCCGCCGGCCAGCGGCACGGACGCCGACAACCGCCGCAAGGCGCTCGCCTGGCACGGCATCTCGGACCCGCTGCTCACGCGCCTTCTCGAGCCCGATCTCGTGCACGCGATCACGAAATCAGTGCGTTTCGGCGATCTCCCGCTGGAAGCTCATGGCAAGCCCCTGCTCGTCACGGGCGAACCAGGCGCGGGCAAGACGTTGTCGATCATCAAGCTCGCGACCCGCCTCGTCCTCGGCGGTCGATCGCCGCTCGTCATCTCGGCCGATGGATGCAAGGCAGGCGCGATCGAGCAGCTCGCGGCGATGACGCAGCTGCTCGGCCTGACGATGATCGTGGCGACCGACCCGCAGCAAGTCAGCCGCGCCCTCGGGCGCCGTCGCGATGGAGCGCCCGTGCTGATCGACGCACCCGGCCTTGCCCTCCACCAGGCGACCGAGCAGGCGCATCTCGCGGAGCTGGCCGACGCGGCGGACGCCGACCTCGTGCTCGTGATGCCGGCGGGCCTCGATCCGCATGAAGCCGCCGACCTCGCATGCCTGCACGGCGCGCTCGGGGTACGCCAGATGATCGCGACACGCCTCGATATCGCCCGTCGCCTCGGCGGGGTCGTCGAGGCGGCTTGGCGGGCCGGTCTGACGCTGACGGAGGCGGGCACCGGGCCGCACGCCGCCGACGGCCTCGTGCCGCTGACGGCGCGTCTCATCGCGGACCGTCTGGAGCGGACGGCCGACAATCCAACGATCGGGAGCAAGCGAGACCATGGAAGACGAGCACCGGCCATCTGTGTTTCGACTTGAAGGGTCGGCGCCGACGGTGCGGGGACGCGCGCGAACGGTCGCGATCGCGTCCGGCAAGGGCGGTGTCGGCAAGACCTGTCTCGCCGTCGCGATCGCGGCGACGCTCGCGCGCGACGGTGCCCGCGTGCTCCTGGTCGACGGCGACCTCGGTCTGGCGAACGTCGATGTGCAGCTCGGGCTCACCCCCGAATTCGACCTCGGTGATCTCGTGGCCGGCACGCGCGACCTCGCCGGCGCCGTCACGCGCTGTCCGGCCGGCGCCTTCGACCTGCTGGCCGGACGGGCCGGGTCAGGCGCGCTGGCCAGCCTCGGCGCCGCCGATCTGGAAAGCCTGCTTCTGATCCTGTCGCGCGAGACACGCTACGACGTGGTCCTCATCGACCTCGGCGCCGGTATCGATCGCGCCGTCCGCCGCATGGCGTGCTGGGCTGACACGCTCCTGGTCGTGGCGACGGACGAGCCGACGTCGCTGACCGACGCCTATGTCGTGGTGAAGCTGCACGTCCAGGACAAGCGCCGGCTGGCCGCCGCCGCGCGCGCGCGCATCGACACGCGTTTCGTGATCAATCAGGCCGTCAGTCCCGGATCGGGTCAGCGGACCTACGCGGCCCTGGCAAAGGTGTGCGCCGCCTATCTCGACTACAGTCCCGCCTGCGGCGGCATCGTCCGGCGCGACGAGCGCATGCGCGACGCGATCCGGAACCAGGTGCCTCTGCCGCTCCGGTATCCGCTGTCTCCGGCGGCCTGCGACGTCGAACGTCTGGCCCGCTCGCTTCGCGACGACGCTCACGCGATGGACGAAGCGTTATGATGCCGAAACGCCTTCCGGTCGGGAACCCGCTCGGTTCGCTCGCGCTCCGTTCTCATGAGTAACAGGTGCATCGACGGCGAGGCTCCGACGGGTTCGGCCCCCAGCGATTGGCGGGCGGTGCCGGTGAACGCATGGTTGCTCCGCTCGCTCTCGCGGAAATACGATGCAGTGCTCGACGAGCCGCTGCCGCCGGAGTTTGAGGCGCTGATCAAGACATTGCCCGGTACGAATTGATATCGGGGCCGTCGGAGGGTTCCGATGCGTGTCACCGTGATCCAGATGTCGCCGGGCCATGCGCTGGGGGAGAACCTGGCGGCGATGACGAGCCTGGTTCGTGCGGCCTGCCAGGCGGATCGGCCGGACCTCGTCGTGCTCCCCGAGATGTGGAGCTGCCTCGGAGGCGACCTGGACGCGAAATGGGCGGCCGCCGAGAACCTGCCCGATCCCGGCGAGCCGGCGCCGGCCATCGGACCGATCTATGACGCGCTGCGGACCCTCGCGCGATCCGAGCGGGTGACGCTGCATGGCGGCTCGGTCGGGGAGAGAACCGAAGGAGCGCGCCTGTTCAACACGACGCTGGTGTTCGGCCCCGACGGGCAGGAGCGTGCGCGATACCGCAAGATCCACCTGTTCGACGTCGTGACGCCGGACGGATCCGCGTATCGCGAGAGCGACCGCTTCGAGGGCGGACAGAGGCTCGCGACGTTCGAAGCGTGCGGCATGATCGGCGGATGCGCGATCTGCTACGACCTCCGATTTCCCGCCCTGTTCGCCGCGTTGCGGGACGTGGGGTGCGTGTTCGTCACACTCCCGGCCGCCTTCACCGTGCCCACGGGCGAGGCGCATTGGTCGACGCTGCTGCGAGCGCGCGCGATCGACAACCAGATCTGGATGTGTGCCGCCGCCACGACCGGACCGCATGCGGACGGCAGCGGCGGCACCAGGGGGACGTTCGGACACTCGATGATCTGCGATCCCTGGGGCACCGTCGTCGCGCAAGCCTCTTCGGGCGTCGGCTGGGCCTCGGCATCGGTCGATCACGCACTGGGCGAGCGCATCCGACGCGACATGCCTGTCTGGTCACATCGGCGACCGTTCGCTTGAACAGATTGTCGCCGACTGCGGGTCCGGCATCCGTCGCCACCACGGGGCGGCCCGCCGCGCGGATCGCGTTCCGAGCCGCGCCGACACGGACCGCGAAGGAGGGGTTCGATCGCCTGACCAGTCGCTACGGCGACGCGCTCGTCGAGGAAGCGGACGTGATCGTGTGCCTCGGCGGCGATGGCTTCATGTTGGAGACGCTGCACGACACGATGAACAGCGGCGTCCCGGTCTACGGCATGAATTGCGGCACCGTCGGCTTCCTGATGAACCCGTTCTCCGACGACGATCTGCCGAACCGTCTGGCACAGACCCAGGAGGCGATCCTTCACCCGCTGCGCATGCACGCGGTCACGACGTCGGGCGTGGTGGAGGAGGCCTTGGCGCTCAACGACGTGTTCCTGTTCCGTCAGACCCGGCAGGCCGGCAAGATCAGGATCACCGTCGACGGCAAGGTCCGGCTCGCGGAGCTGGTCTGCGACGGCATACTGGTCTCGACGCCCGCCGGGTCCACGGCCTACAACCTGTCGGCGCACGGTCCGATCGTGCCATTGTCGGCGAACCTGCTGCCGTTGACCCCGATCAGCGCCTTTCGCCCGCGGCGATGGCGCGGGGCGTTGCTGCCGAGTTCCGTCGATGTCGGTTTCGAGGTCCTGGAGCCCGACAAGCGGCCGCTCGCCGCGGTGGCCGATTTCACCGAGGTTCGCGACGTCGTGTCGGTCGGCGTGAGCGAGGATCGCAGCGTGATGATCACGCTGCTGTTCGATCCTGCGCTCAACCTGTCCGAACGGATCATCGTCGAGCAGTTCACCGCGTGAACGGTGTCAGGCCGCGTTGAGCGCCGCGGCCAGTGGCGCCGTCGCGGGACCGGACGGCACCGGAACCGGCGCCGGCTCCTTCAACATGTAGCCGCGACCCCAGACGGTGTTGATCAGATTGCCGCCCCCCGCGAGACTCAGCTTCTTGCGGAGCTTGCAGATGAAGACGTCGATGATCTTGGCTTCCGGCTCGTCCATGCCGCCGTAGATGTGGTTGAGGAACGCGTCCTTGCTGAGGACCGTACCCTTGCGAAGGACCAGCAGCTCGAGGATCGCGTATTCCTTGCCTGTCAGCTTCACCTCCCGGCCTTGCACCAGAACCTCATGACTGTCCTGGCGGATGGTGAGCGAGCCGACCTTGAGGGCAGCCTCGGCGAAGCCTTTCGACCGCCGCACGATCGCCCGCATGCGCGCGAGGAGTTCGCCGCCGTCGAATGGCTTGGCGACCACATCGTCCGCCCCGGCGGTGAAGGCACGGATGCGCGCGGCGCTGTCGCCGGCTTCCGACAGGATCAGAACGGGAACGTTGATGCAAGCTGTCCGGAGCCGACGCACCAGATCACCGCCCACTGCGGGGGTCGGCGCAAGGTCCGCGACGACCAGATCGTAGTCGTAGTGGCGGATCAGCTCGAGCGCCTCGCTCGCGGTATCGGCCAGATCGGCGACGACCCCTTGGGCGCGGAACAGGTGGAGCAAGCCGCGCGCTGCGATGATGTCGTTCTCGACGAGCAAGGTCCGCATTTTGCATTCCTTCAGGTAGGTGCGTTGAAGGCTTTCTACCACCTCAGGTTGTGGCTGTCGATAGATTTTTCATGGTTTGATTGCATCATGGATCGTCACGCTCGGGATCGATGATGCTCGGACTGGAAGATCGCCTCGCGACGTTGCTCGCGATGCTGGATGAAGCCCCATCGCTCGTGGTCAGCGGCCGTGTCGTGGGCGCGGCCGGACTGACGGTCGAGATCGCTGGGATCGCAGGGGTTGTCGGGCTCGGAGATCGCGTTCGCATCATCGGCCGGGACGGCCCGGTCGAGGCCGAGGTGATCGCGTTCCGGAACGGCTGCGCCCGCGCAATGACCTTCGGCGATCTAGCCGGGATCGGCGCGGGCACGCGGGTCGAGGTCGTTCGCAAGGCGCCCTCCGTTGCCGGTCGGGCATCCTCGGCGACCCTCGCGGTCGGGCCGGCGTGGCTCGGCCGGATCATCGATCCCCTCGGAACGCCGCTCGACGGCAAGGGTCGCCTCGCGCCCGGCCGGAGCCGAGCGGTGCGCGCGCAACCTCCCGACGCGACACGACGCGCGCGCCTCGGCGGGCCGCTCGCGCTCGGCGTGCGCACGCTCGACCTGTTCTGCCCGATGCGCGAGGGCCAGCGCCTCGGATTGTTCGCGGGCTCGGGGGTCGGCAAGTCCACGTTGATCTCGATGCTCGCCAGGCAGAGCGCGGCCGACATCGTCGTGATCGCGCTCGTCGGCGAGCGCGGCCGCGAGGTCCGGGAGTTCATCGAGGATGATCTCGGGCCCGAAGGTCTCGCGCGCTCCGTGGTCGTCGTCGCGACCTCCGACCAGTCGCCGCTGATGCGACGGCAGGCGGCGTACGCGGCGATGACGATCGCCGAGAGCTTCCGCGACGAAGGCCGCCGGGTCCTGCTGATGATGGACAGCGTCACTCGGTTCTGTCTCGCGCTTCGCGAGATCGGCCTGTCGGCGGGCGAGCCACCTGCGACGCGAGGATTTCCGCCCAGCGTCTTTGCCGAATTGCCGTGCCTGCTGGAGCGTGCGGGACCGGGTCTCGCCCGCGAGGGCGAGAATGCCGGATCGATCACCGGCCTATTCACCGTGCTGGTCGAAGGCGACGATCACAACGAGCCGGTCGCCGATGCCGTGCGCGGCATCCTCGACGGCCACGTGGTGCTTGATCGTCGCATCGGCGAACTCGGCCGCTACCCGGCGATCGACGTCCTTCGTTCGCTCTCACGCGCCGCGACGGGGTGCCTCGAGCCGGCAGATGCCGCGCGCGTGGCGGACGCGCGTCGGATCCTGTCGCGCTGGAACGACATGGCGGACATGGTCCGGCTCGGCGCCTACAAGGTCGGAACCGATCCGTCGGTCGACGAGGCGATCCGTCTCGCGCCGCGGATCGAACACGTGCTTCGGCAGGCGAAGGCAGAGCGAAGCGATCGCGCGACCGGCCTTGCGGCACTCGCCGCCGCGCTCGAGGGCGACGATGCGCGCTGACCTGTTGCAGCGCCTGCTCGGCATCCGGCTGGAGGCGGTCGACCAGGCCAGGCGCGCGCTCGCAGCCTCTATCGCCGACGAGGGCCTGGCCGCGCGGGATCTCCGAACGGCTCGGCTTCAGGTGGCGAACGAGGCGGCGGCCGCCCTAGACCCGGCGGCGCCGGATGGCGCGGTCGAGAATTACGTGGGGTGGTTGCCACGGGGACGGCTCGCGATCGCGTCGGCAACCCGCCGGCAGGAGGCGACCATGCAGGCCGTGAACGCCGCGCGCGCCTCGCTGGCCGCGGCGACGGCCGAACGCAAAGCGATCGAGACGTTGCTCGAGCGCCTTCGCGCCGAAGAGGCGCTCGTCAGCTTTCGACGGGACACCGCCACGCTCGACGAGATCGCGTCCCGTGTCCGCGCATCCGAATGACCGCGGGCCGGCGAGCCAGAGTGTCGGCGCGCGCCGTGACAGCTTGACCGCGAACCTCGTCGCAATAGAACGACCGCGCGCGCCGGCGCGTCAGACTGACCCCGCGCGCCCGAGTGACCCCGCGGCAGCGCGACGTAAACGCGCCGGCGACCCTCAGCGACGCCGCCGGCGCGAGACGCCGCGCCGGACGAGGCCGAGGAAGCCTCGACCCGCGAGGCGACCGGCCGGACCGGTCACGGCCGAGAACGCAACGGCGCTTCGGAGTTCGGACAGGGCCCGGTCACGGGTCAGGCGGGCTTCAATCTCGACCGGTCCCGGCCCGCCGGCCGATCCGGCGAGGACCAGCAACAGCGCGAAGCCGAGATCGATGCCGCCGACGATCACCGCCGACCAGGCGGGCGTGATCCGGGCATCGAGGTGGAAGAGGAAGAAGAGTGCGACCTCCCCCGCTGCCAGCGCGAGAAGGCCGAACACGCCGGCGATCACGAGCAGGGCGATCCGCCGGACGTTCCGCAGCGCGATCGCCTTGTAGCGGAGGATCTCGGCCTGCAGCGCCGTTCGTCCGAGGTCTGCTATCCGCATGACTGTTCGCTTGTCCTTCCGGGCGCCGGACAGGTCGTGGTCCGGGCGTTGACGATGACTGACCCTGAACCGGGCCGGAGGACGTGGTTATCGCACGATCCGTCCGGCGAGATAGCCGAGCGAGCCGGAGATCAGGATCGCGATCAGCGGACGGCCGCGCACCCGCGTCGCGACGTTGTCGGCCGTCGACGACGTCACGTCCCGTGCCGTGTAGACCACGTTTCCCGCCCTCTCGGCCGCGTCCGCGATGGTCGGCGTCACGCGATCGTTGAGCAGGCCTTCGATCTGCGCGCGGAGCGCGAGAAGCTGCTCCTTCGTTTCGTCGGCCGTCTGTTGAACCTTGTTCGACACGTGTTCGCACTCCGATTGCCAGGAGGATCGAACGTGATGGCGCTCGGCAGGGTTCCGCTTGGCCGGCGGACGTGAAACCTTCCCGTCATGAACAGCCCCGCGATGCCGGACCGGACGGCGCCTGGCCTGTCGGTCGGACCGGGCGAGTGCGTCGTGCTCCTGGGACCGGACGAGACGGCGCGGCAGCGCCTCGTGACCGCACTCGCCCGCGACGCCGATGCACCGTCGATCGTCGTGACGCCGCACGATCGCCTGTTCGACCGGCTCGATGTCGGCACCAATCTCGGCTTTCCCCTGCGCGCGCGCGGCATTCCGGCGGCGGAACGGGATCGGCTCGCCGCCGAGCTGCTCGCGCTCGCCGGGCTCGAGCGCGAGGCCGGCAGGATGCCCGTCTCGCTCGCCGCCTCGGACCGCGTGCGTCTCCTGATCGCGCGCGGCATCGCGACCGGACGGGCGCGGCTGATCCTGATCGAGCCGGGGCTCGGGCTCGGCGCGGCCGAGCGTGACGGCCTCGACGCCATGATCCGCCGCATCGCGCAGCGCCGGCAGATGGCGGTGGTGGTGATCACCGCCGACCGCACCCAGGCCCTGTCGCTCGGCGACCGCGTCGGCGTGCTCGACCGCGCGGGCCAGCTGCTCCGCATCGCGCCGCCGGCCGCGCTGCTGGCCGATCCCGGCTCGGCCGAAGCGGCGGCCGCGCTCGGCGGCGCGAACCTTCTCGTCGCGCGCGTCGGCGACGCGTGCGATCCCGACGAGGTGGACGTGCGTCTCGCCTGCGGCCGCACGATGGTCGCGCGTCTCGCGTCCGGGGTGGGCGCCGGCGATCTCTGCCTCGTCGCCGTGCCGCCCGACCGGATCGCGCTGGCGCCGATCCCGGCCGAGCGGATGGGCGGATCGGCTATTCCGGCGACCCTCGTCGAGCACAAGAATCTCGGCACCCATCTGCGGCTGCGGCTGCGGCTCGAGGACGGCACCGCGGTCACGGTGCATCGCCCGACCGGCGCGCTGTCGTCCCGCGATGCCGCCCGCGCCGCCGAGCCGCTCGGCGCCTGCATCGCCTGGCGTGCCGCGGACGCCACGGCCTTTCCGCATCCGGACCGGTGAGACGGCAGCGTCCGGCCCGGCACGTCGGCGTCGCGCTCGTCCTGGCGTCGGCCTTCGGCCAGGCGCCCGAGGCGCCGGCGAGCGCCGCCGCGCGCCCGGCCGATCATCCCCTCGAGGTCGTGGCGCCCGACGAGGACGACGCGGCGGCGATCCGCGCGGCGCTCGGCGGCGGTCGTCAGGTGGTGGTGACCGTGAGCGCTCACCCGCTCGAGACGGTCGCGGACGCGACCGCGTCGGCGCGAACGCTCCCCTCCCTCGTGCTCGCGGCCGATGCCGACATCGCGATCGGCTGCGCGCAGGGCCTGCTGCGCAGGTCGAACGACGCCGACTGCGCGACCGCCGCGATGTCGCGCCGGATCGTGCTCGCGGCGATGGCCGGACCCGGAGCGCCGCCGCCGCGCTGGAACGCGCTCTGGGACGCGGTGCGTCTACCGGGACGGCGCGGCCTGCCGGCGGACGGCATCGGCACGCTCGAACTCGCGCTGCTCGCGGACGGGGTGTCGCCGGGCGACATCTACCGGACGCTCGCGACCGCCGGGGGCGCGGAACGGGCCTTCCGCAAGCTCGACCAGCTCCGGCCCTACATCGCCTGGTGGACCGACGCGAACGAGGCGGCGCGCGCGCTCGCCTCCGGCGCGGTGATCCTTTCGGTGCTCCCCGACCACGCCTGGCCGAGCTCGACCGGGTCACACGTGACAACGAGCGAGGAAGGCGGCCTGACCGAGACGATGGCCTGGGCGGTGCCGGCCGACGCGCCGAACCCGGCGGCAGCGTCCGAGCTGCTCGCGACGCTGACGCGTCCGGACATCACGGCCGCGATCGCGGCGCACCGGGCCGGCCCGGGAAAGGGCGCGGGCGCGACGCCGAACGCGTCCGCGCCCGATCGCGGCGCGCTCGTGCTCGACGCGGCCTTCTGGCGTGATCACCAGGCGCTCCGGGCACGGTTCCGGGCCTGGCTGCGATCGTGACGGCGTCCGAGCTCGCGCGCGACGCACTGGCACTCGCGGGCGGTCTGCTCGCGGCCGCGACGGTCGCCGCCGCGGCCGCGCGCGCCGGCCGGAGCGGACCGCTCGCGATGGCGATCGCCGCGTCGGTGCTCGCACTCCCCGCGCTCGCGCTCGTGCTGGGGGCGACCGGCGAGGCGGCGACGCTCGGCGGGCTCGCGGTGCTGCTCCTGCCGGTGCTGGCGCTCGGCATGCGGCGGGTCGACCCGGCCATGTGGCGGATGGCGCGCGACCTCGGCGCGTCGCGGTCGCTCGCCGCACGCACCGTCGTGCTGCCGGAACTCGCGGCCTCGCTGCTGCTCGCCGCGGGAGGCGGCGCCGGCGTGCTGGTGGTGCGCGCGGTGCTGCGGAGCGCTTCCGTCCCGGCGCCGTAATCCGTAGTGTCGCCTCATGTCGGACAGCGCCCGTTTCTGGGAAACCGTGCCGCTCGGGGCCATGTCGCGGGACCAGTGGGAGCAGCTCTGCGACCGCTGCGGCCGCTGCTGCTTGCACAAGCTCCGCGACGACGACGATGCGATCCACTTCACCAACGTCGCGTGCCGCCTGCTCGACCCCGACACCGGATGCTGCGGCGACTACGCGCGAAGGGCCCGGCGCGTGCCCGATTGCGTCCGTCTCACGCCCGAGGCCCTCCGCGACATCGACTGGCTGCCGCCGAGCTGCGCCTACCGGCTGCTGGCGGAAGGCGAACCGCTGCCGTCGTGGCACCCGCTGGTGAGCGGCGATCCGGACAGCGTGCACCGCGCCGGCGTGTCGGTGCGCGGCCGCGCGGTGGACGAGCGGGTCGCGGGCCCGCTCGAGCACCACGTCGTCGACTGGCCCGGCCGGTCGCCGCGGGCGCCGCGCCGGCGGCCCGTGGTGCGACGCCCGAAGGTCGCGGTCCCTTGAGGCCGGCGACCGCCGGCCTCGCGGCGGCCGAGCCGGCGCGCACGATGCTGGCCGGCGTCGCGGCCGACGTGGTCTGGCGGCGCAGTGCGCGGGCCCGCAAGGTGTCGCTCCGGGTCGATGCGCGGAGCGGGGCGGTGATCGTGACGCTGCCGCCGCGGGCGAGCCGGGCGAGCGGGCTCGCGCTGCTGCAGACGCACGCCGACTGGCTGCGCGCCCATCTCGACAAGCTGCCGGGACCGGTCGTGTTCCACGACGGCGCGGAATTGCCGTTCTGCGGCACGCTCCGTCGCGTCCGCCACGCGCCGGAACTGCGCGGCGGCGCCTGGCTCGAGGGCGACGACACCATCGTGGTGACCGGAGAGGCGATGTTCCTGCCACGTCGGCTCGGCGATTTCCTGCGCGCCGAGGCGCGGAGCCGCCTCGGCGCGCTCGCGACCGCGATCGGCCGGCCGCTCGGCCTGGCGCCGCGCCGGATCTCGATCAAGGACACCCGAACCCGATGGGGAAGTTGCACGGAATCGGGCGTGGTGATGTTCACCTGGCGGCTGGTGATGGCGCCTCCGGGCGTGCAGCATTACGTCGTCGCCCACGAGCTCGCCCATCTGCGCCACCTGGACCACGGCGCCGAGTTCTGGGCCCTGGTCGACCGGCTCTCGCCGGAGCGCACCGTCGCATCGGCCTGGCTCCGCGCGCACGGGGCGGCCCTGCTCCGCGTGGGCTGACGACGGCGCCGCGTCGTGCCCGCCTGGCGGAACGGTAGACGCAGCGGACTTAAAATCCGCGGCCGGATGGCGTGGGGGTTCGAGTCCCCCGGCGGGCATCACGCGACGATCTCCGCGCAGTCCGAAACGGGACGCATCGTCTCCCGTTCGATGTCCGCCCGTTCGCGGCGGCGACGCGATCGCCGCCTGGGCGGGCCGGAGCTCCGTCCCCGCGCGCGCTCTCGACGAGCCGCGGTCGGCCGCCGGAGCGGATGCCGCGCGCGATTGCCTCGCTCGGGCCGCGACGTCGGCTCGGCGCGTGCCTCGTCACCCCGCCACCCTCGGAGAGTGCCCGCGTGAACGAATGGCGTTTTTCCCTCACAGGAGATCTCGCGTCGGGCGAAAGGCGATCAGGCGTCGTGGACTGGCGAGACGAGGTCCTGACCGGCTGGGAGTGGCCGTTCATCGCGGTCAACGGCGCTCTGGACGGTCCGAGCCTGCTGGTCACGGCGGGCGTGCACGGATCCGAGTATACCTCGATCGACGCCGCGATCCGGTTCGCCGCCGCGCTCGATCCCGAACGCCTCCGCGGCCAGGTCCTCGTGCTGCCGCTCCTGAACCCGCCTGCCTTCTGGCGACGCGTCGCCTATGTCTGCCCGATCGACGGGAAGAACCTGAACCGCGTGTTCCCGGGCGATGCGGCCGGCAGCTTCAGCGAACGTCTGGCCTGCCGCGTGACGGAGGGCGCGATCCGGCACGCCGACGCCTTCATCGACCTGCATGGCGGCGACATCCCGGAGGCACTCGTTCCGTTCACCATCTACGAGCGGAGCGGGCGGCCGGACGTCGATGCGCGTACTCACGACCTGGCCGAGGCGTTCGGGCAGCCGATCATCCTCGCGCAGGACGCGGGGTCGGCCGCCATCAGCGGTCCAACCTGTTCGGCCGGCGCCCGTCTCGGCGTGCCGTCGATCATCGTCGAGGATGGCGGCCTCGGCGTGCTGGACCCCGACGGCGCACACCGGTTGCTGGACGGCCTCGCGCGTGCGCTTGCCCACCTCGACATGTCGGACGCGGCCGTCGAGCCGGGCGACACGCCGCGTCTTCACGACCGCTTCGTCTCCGTCCGCGCGCGGGAGGCCGGGTTCTTCCGGCCTCGCGTCGCGGCGGGCGAGCGTGTCGCGACCGGGGCGACGCTCGGCACGGTCGTCGACTTTTTCGATCGCGTCCTGGAGGACCTGGTCTCACCGGTGTCGGGCGAGATCCTGTTCCTGGTCCTGAGTTCGGCGATGGAGGCGGACGGGCTCGTGTGCGGCATCGCGGAAGAAACGCCGCGTGAGAGCACGTCGAGCGAGACCGCAACCGGTCTGGCTGAAGGTCGTGCTCTATCGACCTGGTAGATAGAGCAACTTGCGTCTAACGACCGCCGTCGACGCGCAGCACCTGACCCGTGATCCAGGACGACCGAGACGCGAGGAACAGGGTCGCCTGCGCGATGTCTTCGGGTGTGCCGATGCGACGGAGCGCGATCCGTCCGATCAGTTCCTGCTGCCCCTGTTCGCCGAGCGCGTGCCATTGCCGTTCGGTGGCCTCGTTCGAGCGGACGAAGCCGGGCGCCACGGCGTTGACGTTGATGTTCCAGGGCCCGAGTTCGTGCGCGAGCTGGCGGACCAGGCCGAGCTGACCCGCTTTCGCACTCGCGTAGGCCTGGATCCCGGTCAGGCTGACGTCGATGCCGGCGCCGCTCGAGATCATGACGATGGAACCGCTCGACCGCGCCTTCATGCCGCCGCTGACCGCGCGAGCCAGCAGGAAGGCGCCGGTCAGGTTGATCTCGGAGACCCGGTTCCAATCCATCCGCGTGACGCTTTCGATCGGCCGCCCGACCTGCCCCGCGACGCCCCCGGCGCTGTAGACGAGCCCATCGAAGGGTCCGTGCGCCGAGATCACGGCGCCGATCTCGTCCTCGTCGGTGACGTCGAGCCTGCATGTTTCGCAGGACGGTCCGGCGCGCTCGCGCGTGCGTGCGAGACCCTCGGCGTCGATATCGGTCGCGACCAGCGCCGCGCCCGAGCCGGTCAGCGCCGCGGCGATCGCCCGCCCGATCCCGCCGGCCGCGCCGGTCAGGAGGAAGCGTCGGTTCTCGACGCCGTTCAACCGCGCATCGCCTCGATCAGGCCACGCGTCTCGTTCACGGCGGTCGACCAGATCGACAGCATCTCCTCGTCCGAGCGCTGATAGAAGCCGCCGAAGCTGCCGTCGTCCAGGAAGGTCCTGATCGCGCCGGGCCCCATCGACCGCATCCTCGCGGTGTCGACCGCCGGCTTCGCGTCCGCCGGCTGCGCGACCCCGGACAGACGCGTCCACGGGAAGTTCTCCATCCAGGACGCATGCGAGGCGACCGGATCGACCGCCTGCACGGCGCTCCAGGTTTGCGGTGCATTCCACCAATTGTGCAGCGCGACCGCGCAGTCCGGGCGTGCGACCTGCCATTCCGCGGCGATCGCCTGCGCCGGCAGGTTGCCGCCATGACCGTTGACGAGCAGGAAGCGGCGGAAACCCTGGCCCGACAGACTGTCGAGAATGTCGCGCAGGAGGTGCGCGTAGGTCTCGAGCCGCAACGACACCGTCCCGGGATAGGCGAGGAAATACGGCGTGATGCCGTAGGGCAGGACGGGAAACACCGGCACGCCGAGAGGATCGGCGGCCTCGGTCGCCACGCGTTCGGCGAGGATGCTGTCGGTCGAGAGACTGAGCCGCGCGTGCTGTTCGGTGCAGCCGAGCGGGATCACGGCGCGCGTCTCGCCGCGCGCGAGCAGCTCGTCGACCATCTGCCAGTTCGTGCCGTCGATCCTCATGAGACCCTTTCCAAGGCGGGCGTCGCGCGCTCGTCGTCGAGAAGTGGGAGAAGCAGCCGCCGGATATCGGCCGGATCCGGCGTGTAGCGGAACTCGAACGCGACGACGCCGTGCGGCAGGTCGAGGCCGAGGTCGTCCGCGCCGGTCGCGAAGACGACCACGCCGGCTCGGCGGAGAACGTCGTCGCGGTCGGCCGCGTCGTAGAGCACGACCGAGATCGACGGCACGTGCGGTGCGAAACGGCGCACGGCCGCCTTCATGACGGACGCGAACTCGGGAAACACCGAGACGATGGCGACCCGTTCGCCCGGGTCGAGCGCCGCGAGCGCCTGCCGCGTCTCGGAGGACGGAATGAACGTCATGGCCGCGATGGCGGTGTGCGGCAGCAAGCGCATGATGTCGGCGCGGCGATGAGGAAAGGTGATGACGAGATCGGCGCCGGCGGCCCGCCGGCGCTCGTCGGCCTCGTCGCGGATGGCCGCGAGGGTGACCGGCTCGAGCTCGATGGCGTCGCCGACGATCGCGCGCATGGCGGCGCAGTACGACGCCGTCGTCGCGGCGAAATGGCCGACGAGGACCACGCGTCGACGGCCCGACGCGGCGCGCGGCGTTCCGGCGCGTGCCGCGATCAGACCCACGAGATCGCTGGCGCGCAAGCCGAGCGCGCGCCCCTGCGCGATCAGCAGGTCGATCGACCGGTGCAGCGCCACGTCGCCGACCGGCTGGCAGACCGCCGGCGCGATGTCGGCGACGAACGTGCCGTTGCCTGGCCGGCTCACGATGACGCCGCTTCGCCGCATGTCGCCGTAGACTTGCGCCACCGTCATCGGTGCGATGCCGAGATGGTCGGCGAGATCGCGCACCGACGGCAGGCGATCACCGGGGCGGAGCGCGCCGAGACCGATGCCGAACTCGACCACGCCGCGCAGCTGCGTGCCGAGCGCGACCGGCAGGTCGCGGTCGATCGTGAAGGCCGAGAGATCCGCCTCGCCGTCCGTGAGCGCGTGGGGCGTGAGCGCGCGCGTCGTGAGCCCGTGTTCTGTCATGGCAGTACGATGCTAATCGACCATCGCGCCCGCCGCCAGGGGATCGACACGCGCGTATTCGCCTCTTTCGCTTGCAGAAGCTGCGGAATCGATCATCTGCGGTCGCGGCGGCCGTCGACTGCATACCGATTGACCTGGCGCGCGCGCTGTTTCTAATGTGCTACGTCATTATGACGGCGGATGCGCGGGAGGCAGTTTGCGACACCGATGCGTCGTGCTCCTGTTGCTGGCCGTCTGCGTGACGGCGCCCGCCGTCGCGACGCCGCCGGAACGTGGCGGCGTGCTCCGCTTCGGCCGCTTCGCCGACAGCCTGCTGCTCGATCCGGTGTTCAACGACTCCAACACCGACATCTGGATCCTGACCGACCTCTACGACACGCTCGTGCTGCCGACCGACGATGGACGCGGCGTCCGCCCCGGGCTCGCCTCGTCCTGGACGACCAGCCCGGACGGCATGTCGCTCACGTTCACGCTCCGTGACGCGATCCGCTTCTCGGACGGGCGAGCCATCACCGCCGAAGACGTCCGCTGGTCGCTCGATCGCGCCCGCGATCCGCAGAATGGCATCTGGAACTTCCTGCTCGCGTCGATCGCGTCGATCTCGATCGGGCCAGGCGCGACGGTGACCCTTCACCTCCGGCATCCCGACCCGTCGCTGCTGGCCGCGCTCTCGGTCTTCAACGCCGCGATCCTGCCGAAGGCCGCCGTCCTGGCCTCGGCCGGCACCACGGCGGCCGACAAGGCGCTGGCGTTCTCGCGCCACCCGGTCACCTCCGGACCGTTCACCCTCGCCGACTGGGCACGTGGGGCCGAGATGACCCTGGTGCGCAACCGGTTCTACTGGCAGTCCGGCCTGGACGGACGCCCACTGCCCTATCTCGACGGAATTCGGTTCGAGATCGTGCCCGACGACGCGACCAGGATCCTGAAGATCCAGTCGGGCGAACTCGACATGGCCGAGTTCATCCCGTTCTCCCGCGTGGCCGAGCTCCGCGGCGACGCCCAGCTCGCGGTGCGCCTGTTCCCCGCGACGCGAACGGTGTTCGCGAACGTCAACGTGCGGAGCAGGCTGCCGGACGGGTC
Source organism: Acetobacteraceae bacterium (assembly GCA_965199345.1). Lineage (GTDB taxonomy): Bacteria > Pseudomonadota > Alphaproteobacteria > Acetobacterales > Acetobacteraceae > CAXTPV01. The sequence goes on along the minus strand of CBDARA010000002.1, from coordinate 243,279 downwards.
CCCGAACCCGCTCCGATCGCCGCTCGTCCGCGAGGCGATGAGCGAGGCGGTCTATCGCGACGGCCTGATCAGGATCGTGACGCACGGGCTCGGGACCGTGGCGACCTCGTTCCTGTCACATGCGACGCCGCTGCACGTCGACCTGCCGGACGCGACGCGCTTCGATCCGGCCGACGCGCGCCGCAAGCTCGCGGCGGCCGGATATGGCGGCGGCTTCCGCGCGACCATGCTCATTCTCGCCGGCAACGAGGACGAGATCGAGATCGGCACCTGCCTGCAGGCGATGTGGTCGGCGATCGGCATCGACCTCGAACTGCGGCAAGTCGATCAGGCGACCAGCACCGAACTCTATCGGACCGGCGCCTTCATGACGATGCTGAGCATCTGGACCGATGACATCGCCGACCCTGACGAGATGACGTCGTACGCGGTCTATTCGCCGACCATCTCGGCGCTGCATTCCGGCTGGCACGACGACGAGGCAGATCGTCTCTTCGTCCGCTCCGGTCGGGAGCTCGATACCGCGCGCCGGGCTGCCGACTACGCGCGCATCCAGTTCCTTTATCGGAACGGGCCGATGATCCCGCTGTTCGAGACGCCCTACGCGGTGGCGCTCCGGGGGAACGTGCGAGGCTTCGACCAGCTGCCGCTCGGCAACAACGTGTTCGACGCGACCTGGCTCGCGCGATGAGCCTTTCGGGCGCGGCCTGGCGCATGCTGCAGTCGATCCCGACGCTGGTCGCGATCGTCGTGCTGACGTTCCTGATCGTGCGCCTGCTGCCCGGCGATCCCGCCGGCGCGGTGATCGGAAACCGCGTGACGGATGCCGAGATCGCGCGCGAAAAGGCCCGTCTCGGCCTCGACCGGCCGCTGATCGACCAGTTCGAGACCTATGTCGCGGCGCTGGCGCGAGGCGATCTCGGACGCTCGACGCGTCTCGGCGTGCCGGTCCGGACGCTCGTCGACGAGCGTCTGCCGGTGACGCTGCTGCTGACGGCCATGGCATCGGCGATGGCGGTGCTGATCGCGGTCCCGCTCGCGCTGCTCGCCGCGCTGTTCCGCGATCGGGCGCCGGATCTCCTGCTCCGGGGCATGCTGCAGATCGGCCTGTCCACGCCGACCTTCTATCTCGGCCTGCTGCTGCTGACGTTCCTCGCGGCCGATCTCCGGCTGTTTCCCGTCGGCGGCTACGGCGACGGCTTCGTCGCCCATGTCGAGCACCTGCTGCTGCCCTCGTTCGCGCTGGCGCTCAGTTTCGCGGCGGTGCTGATGCGGAGCCTTCGTGCCGCGATCTGCGAGGTCCTCGACGCGCCGCATGTCGAGTTCGCCCGACTGAAGGGTCTCTCGCCGGCGCGCGTGATCGGCCGGCACGTGCTCCGGAACGCCGGCCTTTCCACCATCGGGCTGTTCGGACTGAACACCGGCACGTTGCTCGGAGGCGCCGTGATCACCGAGACGGTCTTCGCGATCCCCGGCGTCGGGCGGCTGATGGTCGACAGCGTGTTCGGCCGCGACTACCCGGTGATCGAGGCGCTCACGCTTCTGCTCGCGGCGCTCGTGGTGCTCGCGCTTCTCGCGACCGACCTGCTGCAGGCGGCACTCGATCCGAGGATGGGGCGGTGATCGCGTCCTCGCTCTCGCGCGCGGCGGCCTTGCCGGCGCCGTTCGTCGCGGGAAGCGCCGTGCTGCTCGCGAGTGTCGCGATGGCGTCGCTCCCCGGGCTGTTCGCCCCCACCGATCCGCTCCGGTTCGACTACACGCATCTGCTGTCGCCGCCGAGTTCGGCGCATCTGCTCGGCACCGACGAGTTCGGACGCGACATGCTGTCGCGCATCATCTGGGGTTACGCGGTCGACATGCAGATCGCGGTGTTCGCGACCGTGCCGGCCCTGGTGATCGGCACGGTCGCGGGCGCGCTCGCCGGCTTCTTCGGCGGCTGGTTCGAGTTGCTGCTCGGGCAAATGGTCAGCGTGGTCGTGGCGTTTCCGTTCCTCGTGCTCATCATCGCCATCGTGACGGTGCTCGGCCCCGGCCTCGTCGGCATGTATTGCGCCACCGCGCTCGTCGGCTGGGTGTTCTACGCCCGCCTGACGCTCGCCGAGATGAAGGTGCAGCGCCGCCTCGACTACGCCGCCGCGGCGCGGATCCTCGGTTTCGGCCGGACCCGCGTCATCCTGCGCCACCTGCTGCCGAACGTCGTCACCGCCGTTCTGGTCTACTGGATGACCGACATGGCGCTCGCGATCCTGCTTGGATCGAGCCTCGGCTTTCTCGGGCTCGGCGCCCAGCCGCCGGTCGCCGAATGGGGAGCCCTGATCGCCGGCGGCAAGAACTTCATGAACACGGCGTGGTGGATGACGCTGTTTCCTGGCGCGGCGATCGTCGCCACGGGCCTCGCCTTCAGCCTCGCCGGCGACGGGCTCGGCACCATGCTCGAGATCCGCCGTTGAGCGCGTTGCTGGAACTGCGCGACGTCAGCGTCGCCTTCGACCGTCGCGGGGTGCGGTCGGTCGCGGTCGCCGGGGTCAGTCTCTCGCTCGATCGGGGCGAGATCCTCGGCGTCGTCGGCGAAAGCGGCTCGGGCAAGAGCCAGTTGCTGCGCGCGATCATGCGGCTGCCGCCGCGGGGCGCGCAACTCGGCGGCGAGGTGATATGGGCCGGCCGGGACCTCGCGTCGCTCCGGCCCCGGGCGCTGCGCGCGGTGCGCGGCCGCGAGATCGCGCTGGTGACCCAGGACGCTTCGACCGCGCTCAACGGCGTGCTGACGATCGGCGCGCAGATCGACGAGAGCCTGCGCGCCCACACCGCGCTCGGCCGCGCGGGGCGGCGGCAGCGCGCGATCGAACTGCTCGGACAGGTCTCGATACCGGCGGCGCACGCCCGGCTCGGCGACTACCCGCACCATTTCTCGGGCGGGATGCTGCAGCGCGTGATGATCGCCATCGCGCTCGCCTCGACGCCCGCGCTGCTGCTCGCCGACGAGCCGACCACCGCGCTCGACGTCACGGTGCAGGAGGAGATCCTGACGCTGCTGCTGTCGCTGCGCGACCGGCTCGGCATGTCGATCGTTCTGGTCACGCACGACCTCGGCGTGGTCGCCCGCGCCTGCGACCGCGCCGCCGTGATGTATTCCGGCAGGATCGTCGAACACGGGACCGTCGTCGACCTGTTCCGATCGCCCCGCCACCCTTACACGCGCGGACTGCTCGGCTCGGCGCCCGGGCGGGTCGCGCCGCGCACGACGCTGTCCGCGATCGAGGGCCGGGCGCCCGCGATCGAGGACCGTCCCACCGGCTGCGCCTTCCACCCACGCTGCCCGGAGGCGAGGCCACGCTGCGCCGAGCGGATGCCGCTGCTCGAGGAGGGCGACGCGGGTCGAGCGGCGGCGTGCCACCGGGTCGCCGAAATCGGCGGCTGGGCCCTCGCCTCGTGAGCGCGAGACCGCTCCTCGAGGCCGATCGGGTCAGCAAGCGGTTCGCGCGATCCCGATCGCCCGTCGACATCCTGCGGCGTCGTCATCCGCGCCCGTTGTCGGCGCTGTCCTCGGTCAGCCTCTCGCTCTACGCCGGCGAGGCGTTGAGCGTGGTGGGCGAATCGGGATCCGGCAAGTCGACGCTGGCGCGTTGCCTGACGGCGCTGCACGGGTGCGACGACGGCCGCGTGCTGTTCCGCGGGCAGGATCTCTCCGGCATGTCGGGGGCGGAGCGCCGCGGCTTCCATCGCCGGACCCAACTCGTCTTCCAGAATCCGTTCGGGGCGATGAACCCGCGGATGAGCATCGGGCAGGCGATCGGCGAGGTTCTCCGCGTGCACGGGATCTGTCCCCCCGGCGCGGTCGAGACGGAAACGCTCGCCCTGCTCGACCGCGTCCGCCTGCCGCCGGACGCGATCCGACGCCGGCCGCACGAGTTCTCGGGCGGACAGCTGCAACGCGCCGCGCTGGCGCGTGCGCTGGCACTCCGTCCGGAGGTGATCGTGGCCGACGAGGTCGTGTCCGCGCTCGACGTGTCGGTGCAGGCGCAGATCGTCAACCTGCTGCTCTCGCTGCAGCGCGAGCTCGGCCTCGCGATCCTGTTCATCGCGCACGACCTCCATCTCGTCAGGCATCTCTCGAACCGGGTGGCCGTCATGTATCGCGGCACGCTCGTCGAGGTCGGCGATCGCGGCGCGGTCTTCGACGCGCCGCTCCACCCCTACACGCAGGTGCTGATCCGGTCGGCGCCGCCCCTGACACCGGGAGCCAGGCCGGCGTCGCCGGCGCGGGCGCCCGATCGCGGCGCTCCGGTCGAGCAGGGCTGCGTGTTCCGTCCCTCGTGTCCGCTCGCGGAGCCGCGTTGCGCCGCGGAGGCGCCCCCGCTCCGGGTGGTCGCGTCCGGACACGAGGTCGCCTGCCATGCCGTCGCCGCGTCGGCCCGACGCGGCCCGTGAGAGGTTCCGATGCCTGATCCCGATTTCGCGAGCGAAACCGCGCGGCTGAGCGACATCCTGTCGGCGATCAACCTGCTCTCGTGGGACGCGCGGACACAGATGCCGCCCGGCGGCAACGAGGCGCGAGCCCGGCAGATCGCGACGCTGACCGGCATCGCGCGCGACTGCGCGACCGGTCCCCGCATGCGCGACGCCCTCGCCGCGGCGGCCGAGGGCGCGACGGACCCCGACGAGCGCGCGCTCGTCGGCGTCTTCGCCGATCGTGTCGAGACGCTGCGCCGGATCCCGCACGATCTCGTCGTCGAGATGGCGGCGCTGCGCACGACCTGTCACGCGGCCTGGATCGCGGCCCGCGACGCGAACGATTTCTCGGTCGTCCAGCCGTCGTTCGAGCGCATCTTCGCACTCCAGCGCACGACCGCGGACGCGATCGGCTATGACGATCATCCCTACGACGCGCTGGCCGGCCAATACGAGGACGGCATGACGATCGCTCGCCTCCGGCCGCTGTTCGCGACGCTCCGCGCCGGGATCGCGCCGCTGCTCGACGCGCTTCGAGGCGTCGCGTTCGGCACCCTGCCCGGCCCCGTTCCGATCGACGCGCAGAAACGCGTCGCGCGGGAGTTCGCGTTCCTCCTCGGTTTCGATTTCGCGCGCGGGCGGCTCGACGAGACCGTGCACCCGTTCGAGATCCCGATCGCCCGCGACGACGTCCGGATCACCTCCCGCTTCCACGCGGATCGGCCGGGCGGCGGTCTGTTCGCGTCGCTGCACGAGGCCGGGCACGGGATCTACGAGCAGAACGTGTCGCCGCGCTGGAGCCGCGGCGCGGGCTCGATCGATGTGCTCAATCTCTACGCGGTCGGCGGCCGCACGTTCGGTCTGCACGAAGCCCAGTCACGTCTCTACGAGAACCGCGTCGGCCGCTCCCGCCGTTTCGCCGAACTGCATGTCGGGAGATTGCGGGACGCGTTCGGCCCGGCCTTCGCCGGTCTGGATGCCGCCGCCTTCTGGCGCGCGGTGAACGCGCCGCGTCCCGGACTGGTCCGCGTCGAAGCCGACGAACTGACCTACGATGCCCACATCATGCTGCGGGTGGAGCTCGAGGCCGCGACGGTCGCGGGCGACATCAAAGTGGCCGATCTGCCCGGCATCTGGAACGAGCGCGTCGGCGAGGACCTCGGCCTCGACGTGCCCGACCTCGCGCACGGCGTCCTGCAGGACGTGCACTGGTCGGCAGGGTATGTCGGATCGTTTCCGACCTACACGCTCGGAAACGTCATGGCGTCGCAGCTCTTCGCGACGGCCTGTCGCGACCACGACGTGGCCGCCGGGCTCGACACCGGCGACTACCGGCCTCTCGGCGGCTGGCTGGCCAGTCACGTGCACCGGCACGGACGCAGCCGGGACCGCGAACGGATCCTGCGCGAGGCGACCGGACAGGATCTCGATCCCGCACCGTATCTCGCGGATCTCGCCGGCAAGGCGGCGGCCCTGATCGCGACCGCGGCGTGAGCGCCGTGGCCGAGGCGCCGATCGCGATCGCGCTTCACGGCGGCTGCGGCGTGCTCGCGCGGGACGATCTCACCGAGACGGAATGGGCCGAGGCCCGCGCCGACATCGAGACCGCGCTGCGCGCCGGCTGGGCCGTGCTGCGCGAGGGCGGCGGCGCGCTCGACGCCGTGGAGGCCTGCGTCGTGGTCCTCGAGAACTCGCCGCATTTCAACGCAGGATACGGAGCGGCGCTCAACCGCCTCGGAGAGCACGAGCTCGATGCGGCGATCATGGACGGCGCGAACGGGGCCGCGGGCGCGGTCTGCGGCGTCCGCACGATCAGGAACCCGGTCCGCGCCGCGCGCGCGGTGCTGGAGAAGGCCGACGCGGTCCTGCTCGCCGGCGCGGCGGCCGACCGCTTCGCGGCCGAGGCGGGGCTCGAGATGGTGCCACCGTCCCATTTCACGACGCCGCGCCGGATCGCCTCGCGCGCCACGATGCAGGCGCGGCGGCTGAGCGGCGGCGCGGCGGAGGCCACCGAGGCCGAGCGCCACGGAACGGTCGGTGCGGTGGCACTCGATCGCACCGGGCATCTGGCCGCCGCCACGTCGACGGGCGGCTACACGGACAAGCCGGCGGGCCGGATCGGCGACACGCCGATCATCGGTGCGGGGACCTACGCCCGGGATGGCGTCTGCGCCGTCTCCTGCACGGGGCAGGGGGAATTGTTCATCCGGAACGTCGCCGCGCACGAGATTTCCGCACGCATGCGCTTTCTCGGCGAGAGCGTGGCCACGGCCGCGCAGCACGTGGTGACGGAGGTGCTCACGCCGTTCGGCATCGGAGCCGGTCTGGTCGCGATGGACGCGCACGGCGACATCGCGCTGCCGTTCAACACGCTCGGGATGTTCCGTGGCTCCATCTCGGTCGATGGCCGCATGTTCATCGCGACCCATCGGGACGACGCGCCGGCGGCCGGGTGCGCCGCCACGCAACATGGCGCCCTCGATGACGCCGAGGAGGTTCGTCGATAAAGATCTGGAACGAGTTTTGCTTCATCGCTCCCATGTTCCGGCGTCCACGACATCATGGATATCCGAAGGAGATTCCCAGGCGATGATCATTGATCTCTCGTTCCGACGGTCCGTCCTCGCGGCGACGGCGTTGAGCGGCGCTTTGCTCGCGGCCGACGGCGCGCGCGCGCAAGCCGGCGTGGCAGGTTCTGCCGAAAACGGCTCGACCGTTCGCAACGGTGTCGCGACGCAGACCGCGTCCGGTCAGGTCGAGCAGGTCGAACGCGTCCGGGTGAAGGCGCGACGTCTCCTGTTGCGAGAGAAGAACTCGCCGAGCGCGGTGACCGAACTCGGCGCGAACGCCATCCAGACCGTCGGCGTGCAAGGGTCGGTCGCGACCCTCCTGCGCCAGGCGCCGTCGGTGAACGTCTATCAGCAGGGGATCGGCAACAACGAGCCGGTCCTGTCGATCCGCGGTCTCCGTGGCATCGAGGTCGCGACCACGCTCGACGACGTTCCGACACAGGATCTGCTTTCCGGCGGCAGCGGCGCCTTTCTGCAGAACATCCTCGGCGGCAAGTTCGACCTCAGCCAGATCAGCGGCGTGTCGATCTACCCGGGCGTCGCCTACCCCGACAAGAACACGTTCGGCACGATCGGCGGCACGGTGGCCTACGACAGCCTACGGCCGAGCTCCGACCGCGAGGTCGACGTGCTCGGGTCGGTCGGCTCGTTCGGAACCTTTCAAGAAGGCATCACGCTGAACACGGGCCGTCTCGACGGCTTTTTCGGGTCCGGCTACGACGCTCCGACCATCCTTGCCCAGTATTCGAACCTGCAGACGAAGGGCTACGTCGACTACACGCCGGCGCGGTACAACAATTTCGAGTTCGCGTTCGACAAGCCCTACGATGACGGCCTGTCGAAATTCCAAGCCACCGTCCTCTACAACACGGCGAGCGGCCTCTACAACGACGAACCGATCCCGCTGCCCTACCTGCAGCAGAACGGGATGTACAGCAACTTCGCGCCGAACCTCGCCTTCGATCGTCAGACCAACCAGTACTTGACGACGATCCTGAAGGACAGCACCTACATCAACGATTACGTCAATGTCGGCGCGGCGGTGTTCTACGAATACACCAACTCGTCGGACGAGACCTACGGCAACCCGACGATCTTCGAAGCTCCGGGCGATCCCGGCGTCGTGACGGTCGGAGGTGCGCCGCCGTTCAACCAGACGATCGCCGGGTTCGGCGTGACCAACGATTACGGGCCGGGCGGCGTCTTCTACGATCCGCCAGCCGGCTACAGCTACAACGGGAACGCGCAATTCCCGACCGGGTCGGCCTACTGCCCGAGCTCCGTCGGCAAAGCGTTCACCGCGGCCGGCCTCAATACGCCCTGCGGCTACAATGCGCATCTCGTGCTGACGCAGACCGACACCTACGGATTCCAGCCCCGCGTGACCCTGACCCTGCCGACGACCTTCGGGATCGCGAACACGATCAAGACCGGCGCCCTCATCGCGAAGGAAACGTCACCGTTCCTCCCGTCCTACGAATGGGGCACGTCGCAGATCCCCGAGACCGCGGGCAACATCGCCGGGCTGTTCGGGGGCCAATACGACGGCGGCACGCAGCGGACGATCTATCAGGTGTTCGCGCAGGACAAGATCGACATGGCGGACAACACGTTCCACGTGACGCCGGGTCTGACGTTCGAATACAGCAGCTCGAGCTTCAGCAGCAGCACGACCTTCGGCGGCACGCCATCGGCCAGCAATCTCGCGACGCCGTTCTGCCAGGATCCCGCGAACTCGTGCGCCTATGGTTCCTACGCGGCGGTCAAGGACGACCGGGAATTGCTGCCGTTCGTGAACGTCGACTACGACCTCGACAAGATCGTGCCCGCGCTGCGGGGGACGTCGCTCTACGCGAGTTACGGCGAGTCGGCGCTGTTCGCGCCTGTCGGGGATTTCTCGCCGAACACGGAGGGCCTCGGACCGCCATCGGCCTCGATCGTCCACATGTATGAGGCAGGTGCGAAGTACAACACCGGCAATCTCACCATCTCCGCCGACGACTTCTACCAGAAGGTCGACCGCGACTTCGGGTTCTTCGAATACCAGTTCGGCCCGCTCGCCGGGCTGTCGGCCTACAACAACCTCGGACAGCGCCAGTTCCAGGGTCAGGAAGCGTCGATCATCTGGCAGATCAACCCGCACTGGCAGGTGTTCGGGAACTTCTCGCATCAGCGGGCGGTGTATCTCAAGACGGATCTCGGCAGCATCACGATCCAGGAAGACCAGTACGGGATCGTGCAGCGCGGCACGCCCATCACCGGCGTTCCCGATTTCCTGTCGACCTTCGGCGTCGACTACGACCATCGGAACTGGTTCCTCCGCGGTGACGAGTTCCACGCCCGTTTCGAAGGCCAGTACACCGGTCATCAGGCGACGAGCTACGATCTGACAGGGTTCGAGAACCTGGGACCGCTGCCGTATCAGCCCGCCTACGGCACCTACGGCTACTACAGCGTCGTGACCGGCGCGACGACCTACGACCCGAACGGCGGATTGTCGCCGTTCGTCCTGTTCAATCTCGACCTCAACTACTCATTGCCGGTGAAAACGATCGGCGTCGCCTACCTGAAGAAGCTCGACTTCGACCTCAACATTCTCAACCTGTTCAACAACCACTACTTCGCCTATTTCTACAATCAGGTGTCCCCACGTCCAGCGGGCACGTTCACGAGCGGACCGTTCGTCGGCCAGTCGACCGGCCTCTACACGGGCCCGACCTTCAACGACGGACTGCCCGGCGAGCCGTTCGCCGCCACGTTCACGGTGACTGCGAAGTTCTGACGGGGCCGGCGATGCGGGCGGGCGGCGCGGCCAGGCCCACTGCCCGTGTCAGCCGGCTCGCACCGGGACTTGCGCCGCTCCGTCGATCATGTTCGGTGATCCGGCGTGGCGAGGAACATGGCGGTCGATGCGAGAGGTTCTGCGCGACGGGTCGATCCTGCTGGCCCTCGCGAGCCTCGGCGCGATGGCGTGGCTCTACACCCCGGACGAGAGCCGGGCCAGGCTGGAAGCCGAGTATGCGCGGCCACCCTCGATGTTCCTCGACATCCTGGAGCTCCGGCTGCACCTCCGCGACACCGGCCCGCGCACCGCACCGGCAGTGGTCTTCCTGCACGGGTTCGGCGGCAGCCTGCAGACTTGGGAAAGCTGGTCGCGCGATCTCGCGCGCGATCACCGCGTGGTCCGCTACGACCTGCCGGGCTTCGGCCTGACCGGGGCGGACCCGACCGGCGACTATTCCGACGCGCGCGGCACCGCCGTGCTGCTGGCCCTGATGCAACGGCTCGGCATCGGGCGCGCGAGCATCGTCGGCCATTCCATGGGCGGCCGCATCGCCTGGACCTTCGCGTCCGAGCATCCGGACCGCGTCGACAGGCTGGTCCTCGTGTCGCCGGACGGGTTCGCGAGCCCCGGCCTCGTCTACGGCGTCGCCCCGAAGATGCCCGCGATGATGCGGGCGCTGCCCTACGTGATGCCGCCCTTTCTGTTGCGGGCAGCGATGGCACCCGCGTTCGTGAACGAGCGGGTGCTGACGCCGCCTTTGTTCAGACGCTACCGGGACATGATGCTGGCGCCGGGCGTCAGGCGCGCGATCGTCGCCAGGATGTCGCAGTCCGTGCTGGTCGATCCCCGGCCGCTGCTGCGCCGGATCGCGGCGCCGACCCTGCTGCTTTGGGGCGAGCAGGACGCGATGATCCCGTTCTCGAACGCCGCCGATTTCAGTGCGGCGTTGCCGAACGCGACCTTGGTGGCGCTCCCGGGCACGGGCCACATCCCGCAGGAGGAAGCGCCGGACGCCGTCGACACGCTCAGGTCGTTCCTCGACGGGTCGGCGAAGGCCGCGCCGCGGCTCGAAACAACGACGTCCAGGTTCGTCCAATAAAAGAGTGTCGGCCGGGCAAGTGTCCGCTCATCGTCACGTAGTCTCGCCGAACGCGATCCGCAGTATTTTCTCATCCCAGGGAGCGAAGACCCCCTCCCACACCCCTGTTCCGCTCGCGACATTGTTACAACGGGACGGGAATTCAGGGTCGCCAATGCGGCCGAGTGCTGTCATCGGTTGTTACATCTACGAAGGAGCGACGAGATGCTGCAACAAGTGCAGAGGCTGTTCACCGACCATCTCGGGCAGCCGCGCGACGTCACCGAGAAGCAGGCCTACGAGGATGGCTGGAACGCCGGGCTCAAGGGCCGGGAGTCGACCGTGACCGCCGCCTGGCCGCCGGCGCTGGCCGCCGCCTGGTCACGAGGCTATGAGGAAGGCCGGCTCGTCGTCACCGCCTGGTAGCGCAAACCCTTCCTGCGACGCGTCCGGTCCTGATCCGACGTCGCGACCGCCAGGTGCGCTCTTGCCGGCGAATGCCGGCGCGCGCTCGCCGGGCAAGCCGGGCTCTGTCTACTGAGATTCTGCGACTCGACCGTCCGCCAGACGGTTCCGGTCTCGCGGAACGCGCTCTAGCGGCGAAAGAAGGTGAGGATCAGCAGGAACAGGCCGATCGCGACGGCCTGCAGCAGGATGCGCCAGCGCATGAGCGCGTTCTGCCGGTGCGGATCGCGCCCCGCACCCCGGACCAGGTTGATGATGCCGATCGCCAGGATGACGACCACGCCGAGCATGGCGGCGACGAGAAGGAAAGTGAGAAGGGCGCGCATCGTGTCCTGACCTGCCGGTTCGGCGCGGTTCAGATGGCCCCTGGGTGACCATCCGTCCATCGGCCGCGGCCCTTTTGCATCGGGCGCCGGCTTATGTGACACGCAGCGCCGATGATCGTCGCACGGTTCTGTCGGACGCTCCTCCTCGCCTGGTTCGGCGTCCTCCTCCCCGCCCTGACGCCCGCATGGTCGCAGGCGTCCGCCGCGGCGGTGACGGCGGCCGCTCCTTCATCCACGCCGTCGGCCGCGTCCGGACTGACGCCGGCCGAGATGCGGCAGCTGCTGGGCGTGCTGAACGACCCGGCCAAGCGCGCCGCGTTCACGACGACGCTGAACAACCTCGTGCGCGCGACCGCGGCGACGACGACGGCGTCGCCCGCCGGGCTCGCCCCGCACAGTCTCGGCGCCGAGCTGCTCGGCGACGTCGGGACGTTCGGCACGAGCTTGGCCGCGCAATCGCACGACGCGGCCGAGGCGCTGGCCAACTTCCAGCAGCTCGGCCCCTGGATGAACGGGATCACGCACGATCCCGGCCGGCGCGCGGTGGTCCTCGACAGCGTGTGGCGGCTGGTGGCGATCCTGGCGCTGTCCCTCACCGCGGTGGTCGTCGTCAGGCGGCTGATCCAGCGGCCGATCGCGGCACTCGCGAGCCTCGCCGGCGGCCGGCCTCCGCCGCCCGCGCCCGACGAGGCGGCCGAGACGCAAGCGGGCGAGACGGGGGCGCGCGCGGCCGACGCCGCGTTGCCCGAAGAGGCCGGCGCGCGGCGATCGCACGGTCTCGGCTTCGCCCGGCTCTTGCACGGCCTCCGACGGATCCCGCTCGGGGTCGCCCATCTCGGGCTCGAGCTGCTGCCGGTGCTCGCCTTCGTCGGGATCTCGAGCCTGTGCGAGGCGATCGGCTTCGTCGCGCGGGCGGAAAGCCTCGTCGTGGTGTCGGCGGCGATCAGGAGCTTCGTGCTCGGCGGCGTGATGATCGGCATCGTCAACACGCTGTTCGCGCCCGAGGCCGCCCCCCTCAGGATCATCCTGCTGCGCGACGGACCGGCGCGGCGGGTCACGTTCTGGACGCGCCTCGGCATCGTGTTCGGCGCCTTCGCCTTCGCCGCGATCGTGGTGGCGCAGACGCTCGGCCTGCCGGGCTACAGCGCGGTCGCGCTCAGCAAGGCCGTGGTGCTGGTCGAGCACACCCTCCTCGCCTGCCTGATCGTCGCCGCACGGCGCGACGTCGCGCGGCGCCTGCAGCCGCCACGCCGGGTCCGGGGTCCGACCCGACGCGTGCTCGCGGCGCTGGGAAGGCGCTGGTGGCTCTACGCGCTCTTCTTCGACTACGCGTTCTGGGTGATCTGGGCCGCCGAGCTCCGCAACGGCTACGCGCGGCTCTGGACGTTCTCGATCGAGACGGTCGCGGTCGGCGTGTCCGCACGCATCGTCGCCATCCTGCTGCTGGGCAGCCTCGAGCGGGCGCTCCGGCTCGATCCCGCGATGGCGGCGCGACACCCCTGGCTGCGGATGCGGGTCGACCGCTACTACCCGCCGCTTCGCCGACTGGTGACGCTCGTCGTGCTCGCCATCGCCGCGGTGACGCTGTTCCAGGTCTGGGGCCTGCACGCGTTCCGGTGGTTCGGCGATGGCGCGCTCGGGGGACGCGTGGTCGGCGCCGGGCTGTCGATCTTCGCCTCGGTCGCCATCGGCGTGCTGCTCTGGGAGGCCGCGAACACGGCGGTCGACCGCCATCTCGACCGGCTGCGCGGCGATGCCTCCGCGGGCGCCGCCGCGCGGGTCGCCCGACTCAACACGCTGCTGCCGATGCTGCGGATCGTGCTGTTCATCTTCGTCCTCACCGTGGTGATCCTGACGGTGCTGTCCGAGATCGGCGTCAACATCGCGCCGCTGCTGGGCGGCGCCGGGATCATCGGGGTCGCGATCGGCTTCGGATCGCAGAAGCTGGTGCAGGACTTCATCACCGGCATCTTCCTGCTGCTCGAGAACACGATGCAGGTCGGCGACTGGATCACCGCCGGCGGCCTGTCGGGCTCGGTCGAGCACCTCTCGATCCGGACCATGCGCCTCCGGGCCGGCGACGGCTCGATCCACATCATCCCGTTCTCCTCGGTCAGCACGGTCACCAACACCAATCGCGGCCTCGGCAATGCCGCGGTCTCCGTCGACATCGCCGCCGACGAGGATCCGGACCGGGCCGGCGAGCTCCTGAAGGCGATCGCGCGCGAGATGCGGGAGGACGAGGCGTTCGGTCCCGGCATGCTCAGCGACCTGCAATACTGGGGCGTGAACGCCGTCACCGGTCAGGCGGTGACGCTCGCCGGCCAGATCGTCTGCACCGACGGCGGCCGCTGGGGCGTGCAGCGCGAGTTCATGCGCCGGATGCGCGCGCGCTTCGCGGCCGACGGTATCGCGCTCGCGATCCCGGTCCAGCAGGTGAGCTTCGGGCGCGGCGCCCACGCCGCGCATGACGAGGGATCGGCCGACGCCGCCGGCCGGCCGGCGACGCTGACCGAGAGCCCCGCCCCCGTCGCGCTCGGACATGACGGCTGACGGCACGTGCTGTTCAATTCGCAGCCGTTCATCCTCGCCTTCCTGCCGGCGACCCTCGCGCTCTACTATCTCGCGGCAGGACGCCGCACGCTCCGCCAGCTGGTCGTCGTCGGCGCCTCGGTGCTGTTCTACGCGTGCTGGAACTGGCGCTTCGCACCCTTCCTGCTCGCGCTCACGCTCGCGAACTGGCTGCTCACCCGCCTGCACGGACGCGACGGCCGTCGTCTCTGGCTCGACACCGGCATCGCGCTCAACCTCGGCGTGCTCGGCGTCTGCAAATACGCGAACTTCCTCGCCGCCAACCTGGCCGCCCTGGCCGGCAGCGTGCACCGGCACTGGCCGATCGTGCTGCCGCTCGGGATCTCGTTCTTCGTGTTCCAGAAGATCGCCTACCTGGTCGATCTCCGGCGCGGCGACCGGCGCGTCTACGGTCTGCTCGACTTCGCGGAGTTCGTGCTGTTCTTCCCGCAGCTGATCGCCGGTCCGATCGTCCGTCACCACGAGATCATCCCGCAGTTCGGACGTCCCGTGCGCGGCCCCGACACCGCCGAGCACCTCGCGCGCGGCCTCGTGCTGTTCACGATCGGGCTCGCCAAGAAGGCGGGCATCGCCGACGTGATCGCGGTGAACCCGGACGCCGTGTTCGCCGCCGCCTCGGCCGGTCACGCGCCCGGCCTGCTCGCCGCCTGGACCGGCGCGGTCACCTACGGGCTGCAGATCTATTTCGACTTCTCGGGCTATTCCGACATGGCGATCGGGCTCGCGCTGATGTTCGGGCTCCGGCTCCCGTTCAATTTCGACGCGCCCTATCGGTCGGTGTCGCTGCGGGATTTCTGGCGCCGCTGGCACATCACGCTGTCGCGGTTCCTGCGCGACTACGTCTACATCCCGCTCGGCGGCAACCGGTGCGCGCGGCCGCGCGAGCTCGGCAACCTGTTCGCGACCATGCTGCTCGGCGGCCTGTGGCACGGCGCCGCCTGGACCTTCGTCGCCTGGGGCGCGCTGCACGGGGCGGGGCTCGCCGCGAACCATGTCTGGGCGAGATCGGGCCGCCGCCTCGGCCGCCCGGTCGGCTGGGTGCTGACCACGGCCTTCGTGCTCGTCGCCTGGGTGCTGTTCCGGGCGCCCGATTTCGGCACCGCCTCCCGCATGCTGGCGGGCATGGCGGGGCTGCACGGGTGGCAGCCGATCCATGTCCGGAACGCCGCCGTGGTGCTGATCGGCATCGCGGTCGCGCTGGTCGGACCGACCAGCCAGGAGGCGGCGCTCCGGCGCCTGCCGCCGCTGCCCCTGCTCGCGGTGCCGGTCGGCGGCCTGCTCGCCTTCCTCGTCCTGCTGGTGGGAGGCCGGCTGCCGGAGGAATTCATCTATTTCCAGTTCTGAGCCCGCGGCCGCCGCGCCCTGGCGCCGCTTCCTGCTTCTGCTGGTCGGGTGCGCGCTCGCGCCGGTCGCGCTGCTGTTCCTGTTCGTCGCGCTGGTCGATCCGTGGGGCATGCTGCCGGTGCATCTCCCGCTCGACCGCGTGCCGATCTCGACGAACGCGCGCTTCTCGTTCCCGGCGCTCGCGGTCTCGAAGCGGTTCGACGCGGTGGTGATCGGCACGTCGACCGCGCGCCTGCTGCGACCGGCCGTGCTCGACGCGACGTTCGGCCGGCGCGGCCGGAGCGTGCGGTTCGCGAACCTCGCGATGAACGCGGCGACGGCCTGGGAGCAATCGATGCTGCTCAAGCTGTTCGTGCGCCATCACCCGGCGATGCGGGCGCTGGTGCTCGACCTCGACGCGTCCTGGTGCCAGGCCGGGCCGGACGCGCCGCGCCTCACCGGACGCGCTTTCCCGCGCTGGATGTACGGCGGCACGCCCTGGCGCGGCTACGGGCGGATGTTCGATCTCTACGCACTGCAGGAGGCGGCGAACCAGTTCGCGGTCGACGCTGGGATCAAGCGATCGCATTACGGGCGCGACGGCTACACCGATTTCCTGCCGCCCGACGGCGCCTACGACCGCGCGCGGGTCGACGCGATCTTCCGGCGCTGGGGGCCGGTCAGCGACGCGCCGGCGCCGGCGACCCCGGCCGCGCTCCCCTATGCCGAGGACCTCGCGTCGCTGCTCGGACGGCTGCCGGCGCGGGCGACCAAGATCCTGTTCCTGCCGCCGATCACGCTCGACATGCTCGGGCGGCCCGGCTCGGCGATCCGGGCGGACTGGACGCGATGCCGGGAGATCGCCGCCGATGCGGTGCGCGCGACGCCGAACGCGCTGCTGCTCGATTTCGCGATCCCCGACGCGGTGACGCGCGATCGCGGGCAGTTCTGGGATCCGCTGCATTACCGGACCGGCGTCGCCGACCAGGTGATGCGCGACATGGCGCTGGCGCTCGACGGCGACGCGGCGCCCGACGGGCTCGAACGCGTCCTCGCGCGCGGACCCCGCACCTGACATCGGCCGGTGGCCCGCAGCCGACGCGCGGACGGTGCGACCACGGGCGCCCGCGCTGCCCGGGCGCGACACCGGCCGGTCGGGCGGATCCGCGCTGCGCGGCGGAGGCCGGCGAGGGCGCTCCAGGCCCCGGACGCGACGCGGCTGGTCCACGAGGTCGGGCGGCTCCCGTCCGGTCGCCGGCCCGGCGCACGGGATCGATGCGCCGGCGCGCGCCCGAGGGGGGCTCGCGGCGCCGCGGGGGCCGGACCTGTCAGGCGATGGCGGCGCCGGGCGCCGGATCGGCGCGCGGGATGGTTTCCCGATAGATCGGCGCGTCCGGCCGGGTGATCTCCCAGTAGGCGGCGTCGATCCGGGCGGGCGCGAGGTCGAGGGTCGCGAACCCGTGCGTGTTCGCGCCCGCGACGACGTCGAGACGGAGGTCGGCGGCGAGGCGCGGCGGATCGTCGAGGCCGGCGAGCGGCGCCGACGCGAGCCGCGCGGCTTCGACCGGGACGGCGCCGAAGCCGATGTTGCGGCCGCAGCCGACACCCCGATAGGGCGCGTAAAGCCGGAGCGCGTGCTCGTGGCCCCAGAACCAGGCGTCGATCGCGCCCGCGGCCGCGAGGCGGCCGTGTGTGGCCATCAGGTTCGGATTGGTCGGATCGTGCCGTGCGGCGGGGCCGATCTGGCTGAAGGCCGAGAACGGCTGGTGATGGGTGAGGAAGATCGTGCGTCCGGGAAAGCCGCGCAGCTTGTCGGCGTGCCAGCGCTCCTCGTCGGGATCGAGCGAGGTCAGCGCCGTCGTGACGTCGAACGGGTCGCGGTCGTGCAGGCCGGTGTCGGCGGCGAGGAACTGCCAGGAGTGATCGGCGGCGCGAAGGCAGAAATAGGAGGCCGGCTGACCGATCTCGCCGAGCAGCCCGTAATAGCCGGCGCCGCCGCTGTAGACGTCGTGGTTGCCGCACAGGGAGAACAGCCGCGGCCCGGTCCCGAGTGCCGCGCGGAGCGGCGCGAGGAAATGCGCGTCGCACTCCTCGGATGTCCCCGCATAGTAGATGTCGCCGAGATGGATGACGATGTCGGGAAGCTGGCGGGCGATCAGGGCCGCGACGCAAGCCGCCGCCGCGGTGCCGGTGCCCCAGTCGGACACCAGGGCCACGCGGACGCGACGACGCGGCCAATCGATCACGAAGTCGTCGAGCGTCGCGTAGCGGCGATAGGGGATCGGTCGCGCGACGCCGCCGGGGAGGAAGCGGTCGGCGTAGTCCAGCAGCGTCGCCGCCCAGAGCGGATCGCAGGCGGAGAAGCGGATGCGGTCGAGCAGCGTTCCGCGCGCGGCCGCGTCGTTCGCGACCACGGCGCGCAGCAGATCGAGACCGAGGCCGGCGCAGGTCGCGGCGTTGCCGACGCCCGCTCCCATGCCGGCATAGGCGGCGGTCGGGTCGGGCGTCCCGGCGGTCACCAGCGCGGTCGCGGCGCGGTGCAGCGGATGGTCGTGGCCGGCGCCGCCGCGTCGGGCGAGCGAGAGCGCGGCGGACTGGAGCAGCGAGGCGAGCGGGTCGCGACGCGTGGCGAAGGCGGTCATGGCGCTCCCGAGGCGAGGAGGGGGTACGATCGGCAGCGTGTGACGGACCTGGACGGGGCCGGGCGCGATCGCGTCGCCGCGTGAACTGCCCGGCGGACCCGGGGTGCCGGGCAGCCGAACGCCGAAATCGCGAGAGTGCGCACCCGAGGGTCGACGGCGCGGGTGACGCGAGGCCGGCCGACGAAGGTTCGGACGCGGGCGACGTTCCGAACATGGCCCCGATCCTGTCGGCGAGCACCCGGCCGAGCGCGGCCATCGAGGTTCCCTCCCCTCGGGCTTCAGTTCTCGATCACGTGGTCCGCCGGCCGGCTCGCCGCCACCACGTGGCGCCCGTTCGGCAGGTCGTTCGCCTCGACCCTGGCGTCGATCTGCTCCGGCGACAGGCCGTAGAACCGCCAGCGGGCGATCAGCCGCTCCCGCAGGACCGCGTCCGACGCGGTGACCATCACCGTGACATCGAAGGCATCCCGCAGGACGTCCCAGGGCGGCACGTCGAGCAGGAGATAGTTGCCTTCGACGAGGACGATCCGCGTCGCGCTCGGCACGAGGCGTGCGCTCGCCCGCGAGATCTCGAGCGCACGGTCGAACACCGGCACCGCGACGGCGTCCTCCTCGTTGGCGCGAAGGCGAAGCAGCGCGTGGCGGAGGCCGCCGACGTCGAAGGTCGAGGGCGCGCCCTTGCGGGCGAGCAGCCCGCGCCCCTGCAGGACCGCGTCGTCGAAGTGGAAACCGTCCATCGGCAGGATCGAAGCCGGCGTGCCGGTCGCCGCGAGACGGGCGAGCAGAAGGTCCGCGACCGTCGACTTCCCCGACCCCGGCGCACCCGCGATCGCGACGAGGCGGCGTGCCGACGCATCGGCGGACAGCAGCGAGGCGAGAGCGTCCAGCCCGATGCGGCGCGATGGTGTCGGCATGGTTCCGCCCCCTTCTCGTCGGACCAGCCCTGACACCGGCGCGCCGATCGGTCCAGCCTTTCGCGCGCTCCGTGGCAGGCTCGGGCCGCTTGCCTATGTTGACGCCATGACACCCGAGCGGATCGACGACGCCCTGCCTCTCGCCCTCTACGGCGTGCTCGGGGACGGGCGCAGCGTGGCGCTGCTGGGTGCCGACGGCGCGATCGACTGGTGGTGCCTGCCGAGCCTCGACAGCGTCGCGTTCTTCGACCGGCTGATCGCCGGACCGACCGGCGGCCGCTTCTCGGTGACGCCCGCGAGCCCGTTCACGGTCGAGCGGCGCTATCGCGACCACAGCAACGTGCTCGAGCAGGTGTTCACGACCGGCACCGGCCGCGTCCGCATCACCTCGTCGCTCAACAGCGGCATCTCGGGCCGCCTGCCCTGGACGGAGCTCGCGCACCGGATCGAGGGGCTCGAGGGCACGGTGACACTGGACATCGCGGTCTGGGCGGGCAGCCGCCTCGAGCAGGCACGGCCCTGGCACGAGGACAGTCCGCACGGCGACGTGGTGCATCTCGACGGCCTGATCTGCGCCTTCCGCAGCACCGACGACGTGAGGAGGACCAACGAGGCGGACGACCGCCTGGAGGCGACGGTGGTCACGCGGCCCGGATCGCGCAGCGTGACCGCGCTGCTCGCCTCCGACGACGAGCCGCTGATCCTGTCGAAGCTCGAGACGATCGACGCCCGCATCGACCGCTCGGACCAGGCATGGCGCGAATGGGCGCTGAACCTCGAGGCGGACGGGCCGTACCGCGACGTGCTACGGCGGAGCGCGCTCGCGCTCAAGCTGCTGCTGTTCTCGCCGACCGGCGCGATCGCCGCCGCCGCGACGAACGGCCTGCCCGAAAAGATCGGCGGCGGCAAGAACTACGACTACCGCTACGGCTGGGTCCGCGACGTCGCCTACACGATCACGGCGTTCCTGCGGGTCGGCGCCTTCGAGGAAGCCAAGGCGGCGTTCTCGTGGATGACGGCGACGATCCGGCGGCATGGCGGGTTGCACATCATGTACAGCCTCGACGGTTCGCTCGCGCCCGAGCCGGACGAGCTCGACATCCCCGGCTACCGCGGCAGCACCCCGGTGCTGCGCGGCAACGGGGCGCGCTCGCAAATCCAGCTCGGCGTGTTCGGCGACATCCTGGAAACCGCCGCCCTGTTCGTCGCGCGCGGCCACGTGCTCGACCTCGTCACCAGGCGGCTGCTCGCCGACCTCGCCGATCGTTGCGCCGACCAGTGGGGGCGGAAGGACGCCGGCATCTGGGAGCTCGAGCAGCAGGAGCACTACACGATGTCGAAGCTCGGCTGCTGGACCGCGCTCGACCGCGCGATCGAGCTGGCTGCCGCCGGCCAGATCGACGCCAGCCACTGCGCCCGATGGACGCGCGAGCGCGACCACATACGGAACTGGGTCGACCGGCATTGCTGGTCGGAAACCAGGCAATCCTACACGCTCCACCCCGGCACGGAGAAACTCGAC
Source organism: Acetobacteraceae bacterium (assembly GCA_965199345.1). Taxonomy (GTDB): domain Bacteria; phylum Pseudomonadota; class Alphaproteobacteria; order Acetobacterales; family Acetobacteraceae; genus CAXTPV01. Next base: position 222,613 of record CBDARA010000002.1, on the reverse strand, counting down.
GCGGCGATCCTGCTGGCGACGCGGTTCGGCTTTGAACGGCGCGACCGGCTCGCCGCGACGCGGGACGCAATCGTCCGGGAGCTCGGCCGCCTGCCGCTGATCTACCGCTACTCCGGCATGGAGGACGAGGAAGGCTGCTTCCTCGCCTGCTCGTTCTGGCTGGTCGAGTCCTACGCCCTGCTCGGCGAGCCCGAACGCGCGCGCACGCTGCTCGACAGCCTGCTCGAAGTGACCGGGATCAATCTCGGCCTGCTCAACGAGCAGCAGGATCCGCGCGACGGCGCGATGCTCGGCAACATGCCGCAGGCACTCAGCCATCTTGCGCTGATCCATGCCGTGCTGTCGCTCGGGGATGGCGCATCGGCGTGAGCGCGGCGCGAAACATGGCCGCGACGCGGCGGCTCTTGACCGCAGGGCCTCCCGGCAAGCACGAAGGGAACCGGACCCGCGATCGAGAGCGGGGCCCAATTGCCTCGTTCGAACGGTCCACGATCTCGACGCCTCCGACAGGTCGAAGGCGCGCCGCTCCCTGCCCTGCCCTACGATGCCTCCTGCCGCGATCCGCCGCGCGGTCGAAACAGGTCGAACTTCCAGGCGTGTGAGCACGGGCGGGCGGACAACCATGTTGCCTCGGTCAACCTCCGCCGACATCGCCGCGCCGCAGGGCGCGATCGGACCCTTCGCCAACCCGAACTTCACCCTGTTCTTCGCCGGCTACACGATCTCGCTGCTCGGGCACTCGATGGTCTCCGTCGCGCTCTCGTTCGCGGTGTTCGGGCTCGGCGGCGGCGCGACCCAGGTGAGCCTCGTGCTCGCCGCGCAGACGGCGCCGATGGCCGTGCTGCTGCTGGTGGGCGGGGTCATCGCCGACCGGCTGCCGCGACGGCTCGTGATGGTCGGCGCCGACGTGCTCCGGTTCGTCAGCGAGGGCGTGCTCGCGGTGCTGCTGCTCACGCATCACGCGTCGCTGCCCGAGATCATGGTGCTGGCGGCGGTGATCGGGGCGGGCGACGCGTTCTTCACGCCGGGACGCAACGGCCTGATCCCGCAGCTCGTGCCCACCTCTCAGCTGCAGTCGGCGAACGCGATCCTGTCGATGGCGGGCGCGCTCGCGGCGGTGATCGGCCCCGCGCTCGGCGGCGTGCTGGTCGCGGCCGCGGGTCCGGGCTGGGCGATCGGGATCGATGCGATCGGCTACGGCGTCTCGACCATCTGCCTGCTGCTGCTCCGTGTCTCGGCGCAGGCGGTCCAGCGCGGCGAAAGCTTCACCCAGCAACTGGTGACCGGCTGGCGCGAGTTCCTGGCCCGCCAGTGGCTCTGGCTGGTGGTGCTGCTGTTCGCGATGCTCCATCTGCTGGTGGTCGGACCGATCTTCGTGCTCGGGCCGCTCGCCTATCGGCACGAGGCGCACGGGGCGTCGGTCTGGGGCACCCTGCTCGGCGCGCTCGGCGCCGGCGCGCTGCTCGGCGGCGCGCTCGCGATGCGCATCCGGTCCCGCTATCCGCTCCGCGTGAGCCTGATCCTGCTGCTGTTCTTCGCGGTCGTGCCGGCGGCACTGGCGTGCAAGGCGCCGTTCCTGGTGGCTCTCGCGGCCTTCTTCGTCGGCGGCGTCGGCCTGACCGGCTTCGGCGTGCTGTGGAGCACGACGCTGCAGCGGGAGATCCCGTCGGCGGTGCTGTCGCGGGTCAGCGCCTATGACACGTTCGGCTCGGTCTGCCTGCTGCCGGCCGGCTACGTCCTCGCGGCGCCGATGGCGAGCGCACTCGGCACCAGCGACGCGCTGTGGGTCGCGGCCGGGTTCAGCCTGCTGTCGACGCTCGCCGTCCTGGGGCGGCGGAGCGTGCACGGGTTGGTGTCGGGCTGACGGGCGCCGGACGTCGCCGGGTCAGGCGGGCGCGATCGGTCGGGTGCCGAGCACGCGATCCCGTTGCCGGCCGACGAGGTGGCGTACCTTGCGCCAGAGACGGGCGCGACGGCCGCGATCCACCCAGGGCGGTCCGAGCAGGGCCTCGATGAGCAGGGGCTCGTCGGCGGGCATGTCGGCCTGGCAGAGCGCGAGCCGCAGGTCGTCGGGATGGGTCTGCCAGGCCTTCGGAAAATAGGCGACGAGCTCCCGGTGAGGCGCCGCCTCGGCGACCGGCACGCCTCCGAGCAGGGAAGCGGCGGCGGCGGCCGGCGAGGGTCCCCGCCTCGGATGGATGCCGGCCAAGGCGGTCGCGCGCGGGTTGACCTCGATCACGTGCGCCACGTCCGTCTGCGGATCGACCATGAAGTCGAAGCCGATGAAGCCCGACAGGCGGAGGTCGGCGACGAAGCGACGCACGCCATCGGCGAGCGCCGGGCGATCGACGATGCGGACGATCGTCGATGGTCCATGCTCGCCGATACCGGCCTCGCGCTCGGCGCAGGTCAGACCCAGCACCGTGCCCTCGTGACAGAACACGGCGACGTCGCCGACGCGTCCGTCCGGCAGACAGGATTGCGCGCTGAGCGAGGGCGCCGGGCCGAACAGCCAATCGGCGAGCGGGGCGGCATCCCGGTTCACCAGTCGCCGCTTCAGCGCGCGGAGCAGCTTGCCCGGGCGGAGATCGGCGAGCGCGGCATCGATCTCACCGACCGTGCGGCAGACGCGCACGCCGTCGCCGCTCCAGGTCCCGTCCGCCTTCAGCACGATGCCGAACGGTTCGACGCGCAATCGGGCGACGAGGCTCGCCCGCGACGTGTCGGCGATCAGATCCGGCGCCGGGATGCCGGCCGCCTCGACCGCTTCCATGCTGCGGCGGCGGGACATCATCACGTCGTAACCGTCAGGCGGTCCGAGCGACGCGCGGATCAGGCGGCGCTCCCGCGTCCCGCCGCGATCGTGCAACGCCTGCATGAAGCGGCGCGCGCGCTCGTCGCCTGGCACCAGGACATCGGGCGAGAACGCGTCGATCGCCCGAGAGAGCGACCGTCCGGACCGGAACAGATCGAGAATGAAGAAGCCGTCGGATCGGGCGGCGCGCACGGGATGGCCGGTCGGGCACAGCATCGCGGCCGCCGCGCCCGCGTCGCGCAACGCGCGCAGCAACGTGAAGTCCGACCCCCACCTGTTCGTCGTGACGACCAGGACGCGCGGCCTCTGCGCCGGCGCGACCGGCGCCATCCCGAGATCCTGCAGGGATGTCGTCGCGGTCGCGGAGCCGAGACAGTGCGCGACGTCGGCTGCCGGGGATCGGTCGGCAACGTCGGCATGCTCTCCACGAAGAGCCTCGTCCGTCGCCACCATCTCATCGTCTCCCGCCACAAGCGATGTCGCGCAACAGTGGCGCGTTATGACGTTAAGCTTGTTATTATGTAGCGTCCAGTGTTACGCATCGATGAAATCGAGACGGGGCGGGCGATGCCGGACGGGGCCTTTCTTCGCGACGCGATGCCGGACGACGAAGCGGAATGGGACGAGACGCCTGTCGCGATCGTCGGCGCCGGCCCGTACGGGCTGTCGGTCGCGGCGCATCTGCGGGCGCGTCGCGTTCCGTTCCGCATCTTCGGCCGCCCGATGCAGATGTGGCGCGAGCGGATGCCGCGCGACATGCATCTGAAATCGGAGCCGTTCGCCTCCAACCTGTACGAGCCGAGCGGACGCTTCACGCTGCGCCGCTACTGCGCCGAGCAGGGTCTGCCCTATCGGCCGACCGGCGCCCCGGTGTCGCGCGACGTGTTCTGCGCCTACGCGCTGGCGTTCCAGAAGCGTTTCGTCCCCGGGCTCGACGAGCGGAACGTGGTCTCGCTGCGTCGCGACGCGTCGGATCGCGGCTTCGTTCTCGAACTCGAGGACGGCGCCATGCTGCGCGCCGCCCACGTCGTGCTCGCGGTCGGCATCGCGCACTACCCGCATCTGCCGGACACGTTCCGCGCACTGCCGCCCGAGTTGCTGTCGCACTCGTCGGCGGCGGCCGACCCCGAACGTTTCGCGGGACAGCGCGTCGCGGTGATCGGCGGCGGCTCGTCCGCGATCGACAGCGCGGTGATGTTCGCCGGCATCGGCGCCGAGGCGCACGTGCTGACCCGGCGCGACGCGCTGGCGTTCCACGCCCCGCCTGGGCCGCGGACGCTGAAGCAGCGCCTGCGCTGGCCGATGTCGACCGTCGGACCGGGGTGGCGCGGCGTGCTGTGCACGCGCCTGCCGGATCTCTTCCACGCCATGCCGGCCGAGTTCCGGATCAGGGTGACCAATCGGTTTCTCGGCCCGGCACCGTGCTGGTTCACGCGGGCGCCGTTCGAGAAGAGCGTGCGGCTGCACGAGGCCGTGACAGATCTGGCGCTCGAGCCCCGCCCCGAGGGCGGCGTGCGCCTCACCTACCAGTCGAACGGGCGGCCGGCGACGCTCGACGTCGACCATGTCGTCGCCGCGACCGGCTTCCGGGCAGAGCTCGACCGGCTGACCTTCATCGACGCGCCGCTCCGCGCGGCGATCGCGCGCGAGGCCGACACGCCCGCCCTTTCGCGCCGGTTCGAATCCTCGGTGCCCGGGCTCTACTTCACCGGCGTCAGCGCCTCGAACGCGTTCGGCCCGATGCTGCGTTTCGCCTGCGGCGCCGGCTTCGCGGCGCGACGCCTGTCCGGCCATCTCGCGCGTCGCACGACGCGGCGTACGCACCGCGCCACCGCCTGAGGCTCGCCCGTCTTCAGGGCCGCGCCCGCAAGCCGCCGCCCACGCCGTCGAGCTTGACGAAATCGACGAAGGCGCGAAGCGGCGCCGGCAGGTGGCGGCGTCCGGAATAATACAGGAACGGGCCCGGGAAAGGCTGCCACCAGGGTTCCAGCAACGGCACCAGCAGGCCGGCCTCGAGTTTCGGGCCGAGCCAGTCCTCGAACAGGTGGATGATGCCGAGACCGGCGACGGCCGCGTCGACGGCGAGGTCGACCGCGGCGCCGAGGCGGACGGTGAGCGGACCGGCGGGATCGATCCGCACCACCTCGCCGGCGCGCTCGAACTCCCACGCCGGGATGGTGCCGCTCGCGAACTGCCCCCGCAGGCACGCATGCGAGAGCAGGTCGCTCGGGTGCACCGGCCGCTGTCGCGAGGCGAGATAGGACGGCGCGGCGGCGGTCGCGCAACGCTGCACGCGCGGGCCGATCGGGATCGCGATCATGTCACGCTCGAGCCGTTCGTCGTAGCGGATCCCGGCATCGCAGCCGGCCGCGAGCACGTCGACGAAGCCGTCATCGACGATCACGTCGAGCCGGATGTCGGGATAGGCGGCGAGGAAGGCGGGCACGATCGGCGGCAGGATCAGGCGCGCGGCGCTCGCGGGCACGTTCAGGCGCAACGTGCCGGCCGGACGTTCGCGGAAGGCGTTGATGCCGTCGAGCGCGTCCTCCACCGCGCCGAGCGCGGGCAACAGGTTCTCGAACAGGCGGGCGCCCGCCTCGGTCGGCACGACGCTCCGCGTGGTGCGATGGAGCAGGCGGGTGCCGAGACGCGCCTCGAGCCGGCGGATCGCGAGGCTCAGCCCGGACGCCGACATCCCGCTCGCGCGCGCGCCATCGCGAAAGCCGCCGGAGCGCACGACAGCGATGAAGGCGGCAAGGTCGGCGAGGTCGGGCGCCATTGTCCACGATCCTGCACGCCCCGTGCGACACGTCGAGGATTATCATCGCGTTCCGTCCCGCTCATATCCGGCCGGTCACACGGAGCACCACCATCATGAGCCACACGCAGGACCACGCGACCTTCCTCCTCGGCGACCGCACCGTGCGCCGCCTCGGCTACGGCGCGATGCAGCTCGCCGGACCGCACGTGTTCGGGCCGCCGCGTGACCGCGACGCGGCACTCGCGGTGCTGCGCGCGGCGGTCGAGGCCGGCGTCAACCACATCGACACCAGCGACTTCTACGGGCCGCACGTCACCAACGAGCTGATCCGCGAGGCACTGCACCCGTATCCGGACGACCTGGTGATCGTCACCAAGATCGGCGCCAAGCGCGGCCCGGACGCATCCTGGAACAAGGCCTTCTCGGCGACCGAGCTCCGCGACGCGGTGGAGGACAACCTGCGCCATCTCGGGGTGGACGCGCTCGACATCGTCAATCTGCGGCTGATGTTCGGCCAGGTCGGCCCCGCCGAAGGCTCGATCGAGGAACCGCTCTCGGTGCTCTTGGGCCTGCGGGACGCAGGCAAGGTCCGCCAGATCGGGCTCAGCAACGCGACGCCGACCCAGATCGCGGAGGGACGGCGGATGGCACCGATCGTCTGCGTGCAGAACCTCTACAACGTCGCCCGCCGCGAGGACGACGCGCTGGTCGAGACGCTCCGCGCCGACGGGATCGCCTACGTGCCCTATTTCCCGCTCGGCGGCTTCACGCCGCTGCAATCGGCCGAACTCTCCGACGTCGCGTCCCGGCTCGACGCCACGCCGATGCAGGTGGCACTCGCCTGGCTGCTGCAGCGCGCACCGAACATCCTGCCAATCCCGGGCACGTCGTCGCTCGGCCACCTGCACGAGAACCTCGCCGCCGCCGCACTCGTGCTGCCCGCCGACGCGGTCGCGACGCTCGACACGATCGCGGGGGGTTGAGAAGGGAAGGCCAGGGCTCTGCCCTGGACCCGCCAAGGGCCCGAGGCCCTTGGATCCCAGGAGTTAAGGAAAACCCCGGGCCCCGGTCGCGCGGGCATCGGTGGTGCGGCCCGGGGTTTTCCTTAACTGATGGATTGTCAAGGCCGCCGCCTTGACCGGGGTCCAGGGGCAGAGCCCCTGGCCTTGCCTCCCTGTCGCCCTCAGGCCGCGCGCGCGGCCGTGCGGATCCGGCCGTGTTCGAGCGTGACGGTGGTCTCGACGATGCGGAGCGCCGGCATTCGGTGGGTGATCAGCAACGTCGTCCGGCCGCGCGCGAGCACGGCGAGCGCGTCGAGCACGGCCGCCTCGGACGCCGCGTCGAGACCCTCGGTCGGCTCGTCGAGCAGCAGGATCGGCGCGTCCTTGAGCAGGGCGCGCGCGATCGACAGCCGGCGCGCCTGGCCGCCCGAGAACCGTGCGCCGTTCTCGCCGACGAGCGTGTCGAGCCCCTCCGGCAGGCGCCGCACGTCGTCCTCGAGATGGGCGGCGCGGAGCGCGTCGGTGAGGTCGGCGTCGGTCGCGTCGGGCCGGGCGAGAAGGAGGTTGTCGCGGATGCTGCGGTTGAACAGATGGGTCTGTTGCGAGACCACGCCGAACAGCGCGCGGGCCGCGTCGCCGTCGAGGTCGCGCAGGGCGACGCCGCCGATCGCGACGTCGCCCTCGTAGTCCCAGAAGCGCAGCAGGACGTTGAACAGGCTGGTCTTGCCCGAGCCGCTGGGGCCGAGGATGCCGAGCGAGCCGCCGGCCGGGACATCGAGGTCGAGGCCGTCGAGCGCGGGGGCGGCCCCGTCGGCGTAGCGCATGCGGAGACCCCGGATGCGGAGCGCGGGGCGTTGCGGTGGCCGCGCGCCGGGGCTCGGTTCGACGATCGCGGGGGCGGCGTCGACGAGCTCGAAGATCCGCCGCGCGGCCGCGAGCGTCTCGCCGAGCGCGAGATAGGCGGCGGGTAGCGGCGCGACGGCCTCGAAGCTCGCCAGCACGAAGAGGCTGATCATCGCGAGGTCGGGACCGGTGAGCGCGCCGCTCCGCACCAGCGGGATCGACAGGAGGAGGGCGCCCCACAGCGCCAGTTGCGAGGCGAGGCCGGCGAGGGAAGCGGCAACGGCGGCGGTTCGGGCCAGCCGGCGCTGCTGCGCCACCAGGGCGGCGCTCAGGTCGGAGACGGTCGCGGACTGGCGTGCGTCGGCGCCCGCGACCAGGAGCTCGCCGAGACCCTGGACGCTGTCGGTCACGGTGGCGCGGAGGTCGGACCGCAGCGCGACCGCGCGCCGGCCCGGCGCGCGGCCGACACGTTGGGCGAGCAACGGAAGGATGACGCCCGACGCGAGCAGGCCGGCGGCGAGCAGGACAGCGACCGGGACGCTGTACAGGGCGAGGAAGGCGACGAGGCAGAGGACGCAGATTGCGGCCGCGATCGTCGGCGCGAGCACGCGGAGGTAAAGGTTGTCGAGACTGTCGACGTCGGCGCGGAGGCGGCTCAGCAGGTCGCCGCCGCGGCGCGACTGCAGGGCGGCGGGGGCGAGCGGTTCGAGCCGCGCGTAGAGCCACACGCGCAGTCCCGCGAGCAGCCGGAAGGTGGCGTCGTGGCTGACGAGGCGCTCGCCGTAGCGGCTGCCGGTGCGGATGATGGCGAGGCCGCGGATCGCGGCGGCGGGCGCGAAATACTCGATCGGCACGCGGCCGAGCCCGGCGAGCGCCATGGCGGCGATGAACCAGCCGGACAGCGCGAGCAGGGCGACGTTCGACAGGATGACCACGACGTTGAGCGCGACGCCGCCCGCGAGCGCGCCGGCATAGGGGCGGAACAGGCGGAGCAGCCGGAGCAGATCCTTCATGCGCCGGCCGCCGCTGCGCCGGTGACGAAACTGTCCTCGAGCGCCGCGCGGAGCGGACGCGCATCGTTCGCCTCCCCCGTCGTGCCCGGACCGGCGGCGAGGCCGGACCCGCGTCCGGCCGCCGCGGCGGCGAGACCCATGATCTCGGCGTAGAGCGTGGATCGGGCGGACAGGTCGGCGTGGCGGCCGCGTTCGACGATCCGGCCGTCGCGGAGGACGAGGATCTCGTCGGCGTCGCGCACGGTCTCGGGCCGGTGGGCGATGACGAGCAGTGCCGCGCGCTGCGCGAGCGCCTCGATCGAGCGCTCGATCAGGGCGGCGGTGTCGCGGTCCAGCGCGGCGCCGGGCTCGTCGAGCACGACGAGGTCGGCATCCTTGAGGAAAACGCGGGCGAGCGCGATGCGCTGGATCTCGCCCCCCGACAGGCCCTGGCCGCGGTCACCGAGCACGGTGTCGAGCCCGTGCGGCAGGCGGGCGACGAGTGCCGTCGCCTCGGCGCGCGCCAGGGCCTCGCGGATGCGCTCGGGGTCGGCATCCGGCGCGCCGAGCAGGATGTTGTCGCGCACGGTGCCGTGGAACAGGGTCGGACGCTGCGGCAGCCAGGCGATCCGAGCGCGCCAGTCGCCGGGGGAGACGGTCGCGAGATCGACCCCGTCGACCGTGATGGTGCCGGCGGTCGGCGAGAGGAAGCCGAGCAGGAGCTGGCTCACCGTGGTCTTGCCGGCGCCGGACGGGCCGACCAGCGCGGTCAGGCGGCCGCGGGCGAGGGTGAAGTCGACGCCGTCGAGCGCCGGCGCGTCGCCGTAGGAGAACGAGACGCCGGAGACGCGGATCGCGCGTACGGGCGCGGACGGGAGGGTTTCGGTGCCGGCGAGGCTCGGCGGCACCGGCGTTTCGAGCAGGGCGACGATCGATTCCGCGGCGCCGATCGCCGCCATGCGGGCGTGATACTGCGTGCCCATCGCCCGGAGCGGCCGGTAGAATTCGGGTGCGAGCAGCAGGACGGCGAAGCCGGGCAGGAAGTGCAGCTCCCGGTAGTAGAGGCGGAAACCGATATAGACGGCGACCATCGCGATGCTGAGGGTGGCCAGGAATTCGAGGGCGAGCGACGACAGGAACGCGACCCGCAGCACCTCCATCGTGGTCCTGCGGTAGTCCTCCGACGAGCGCGCGATGGCGTCCGTCTCGGCGCGGCTCGCGTGGAACAGCTTGAGCGTCGTCAGCCCCTCGATCGCGTCGAACAGGTGTGCGGCGAGGATCGCGAGCTTGCGCCACTGCGCCTGGTTCAGCGCCTCGGTGCCGCGGCCGATCAGGATCATGAACACCGGGATCAGCGGCGCCGACAGGATCAGGATCAGCGCCGACACCCAGTCGGTCGGCAGGACGAAGGCCAGGATGGCGAGCGGGACGAAGGCGGTCAGCACGCGCTGCGGCAGGTAGGCGGCGTAGTAGGTGCCGATGCTCTCGGCGGCGTCGAAGATGGTGCTGGCGACGTCGCCGGTCCGCTGCCGGCGGGTCCAGGACGGGCCGAGCGCGGCGAGGTGGGCATGCAGCCGGCGCCTGATGTCCTGCACGACGGAGGCGCCCGCCTCGAAGGCGATCGCATCGGCGAACGCGGTGAGCAGCGCGCGGAGCACGACGACCGCGAGCAGCGGCCAAAGAAAAGGCAGGGCGGCGTCGAGACCGTGCCCGCCGATCACCACCAGATCGACGGCGCGGGCGAGCAGCCAGGCCTGCGCGATGAGCGTCAGGCCGGCGGCCGCGCCGGCCACGGTCGCGGCGGCGAGCGGACGGCGCGCGAGCGGCGACTGACGGCGGAGAAAGGTCTCGAGCGTCCGCGACACGGCGCGCGAGCGCGGGGCGGCGTGCGCGGTCATCGGCGCGCGCCGCCGGGCGGTCCGCCCGTGTCGCGGAGCCGCACCGTCCGCCATTCGGCGCGGCCGAGGATGGCGAGCACGCCGAGGCTGAAGGCGAACATCACGACGGCGGCGATCTCGAGCGGCTGCGGCAGGCCGAAGATGGCGGCGCCGAGCGCGACGCCCACCGCCGGGCCGACCAGGAAGAGCGCCAGGCCGCGCAGGTTCCAGAGGACTTCGAACAGGGGCCGGCTGCGATCGGCGCGCGTCAACTGTGGTACGAGCCCATCTTGGTGATCCGGGCCCGGAAGACCCAGATCTGATACCAGTTGTACATCAGCATCACCGGAAACAGCCCGACGACCGTGAAGAGGAACGTGAACAGCGAGATCTCGCGGCTCGCCGCGGCGTCGACGGTCCACGTTTCCGGGATCATGTCGGGATAGATCGTCGCGAGCAGGGCGCAGGCCATGATCGCGATGGTGACGTTGAGCCAGAACAGGGCGAGCACGTCGCGGTTCTGGCTGGAGGCATGACGCATCAGGAACGAGGTCCCGATCGCCACCACCGGGATCAGCCACCACGCCCAGAAGTAATGGCCGAACCAGCTCCGGGCGGCCCAGGGGAATTCGATCGCGATCCAGAGCGTCGAGATCGGCACGGCCGCGACCGCGAGATAGAAGACGCGGTCCGTCCAGGTCGCCGCGTGCTTGCGGACCTCCTCCTCGCTTTCGAAACGCGCGCGGACGAACAGGCCGCCCGAGAGCGACACCGCGATCACCGCCGCGACGCCGATCCAGATGCTGAACGGGCTGACGAAGCGGAGTGCGCCGCCGACATAGGCCGGCACCTGGTTCGGCTCGTGGGTGAGCGGGAAGCCGTGCAGCAGCGCGCCCACGCACATGCCGCCGAAGAAGGTGACGGCGAGGCTCGACAGGCCGAACGCCCAGTCGGTGAAGCGGCGCGTGTTGGGTGCCGCGAGATGGCGGAATTCGAGCGCGACCGCACGCGTCAGGATGCCCCAGAGCACCAGCGCCAGCGGCACCATCAGGTAGCTGAAGGCCGACCCGTAGACGAACGGGAACGAGCCGAACAGGACGCCGCCGGCGACGATCAGCCAGGTTTCGTTCGCGTCCCACGTGCCCGCCATCGCCTGCATGACGGCCCCGCGCTCGTCGCCGTCACGCAACGACAGCGAGAAGATGCCGGCGCCGAGATCGGCACCGTCGAGGACGATGTAGAGCACGATCGAGAAGGCGACCGTGAACCACCAGCCGATGGCCAGCACGTGCTGAAGATGGGTGAGTGGTTCCACTGCTCTCGTCTCCGGTGGGTCGACGTCTTCGTGGCGCGCGGTCGGGTGGTCAGCCGGCCGATCAGGCCGGATGCGGGATCCCTGGCGCGGCCGAGTGGGTCGCCTTGGGCGTTTCGCGCGCGCCGGCCGGGTCGTTGCGATGGGCCGGCGTGCCGAGCGTGTCGTGCCCTTCCTGCGGCACCGGCGTGTCCATCACCGGGCCACCGTGCACGATCTTGCCGAGGAACCACCACGTCGCGCCCCAGACCATCAGCTCGAAGCCGGCGTAGCCGACCAGCCACCCGATCTCCTGGGCGATCGACATGTGGCTGACACCCTGCGACGTCCGCATCATGCCGAACACCACCCAAGGCTGCCGGCCGACCTCGCGGGTCCACCAGCCGACCCAAACGGAGATGTAGGGGACGATGCCGGCCAAGACGGTCGCGCGCAGGAACCAGGTGTTGGTGCGGGCGGTGTAGGTCTTCATGCGGCCGCGAAACACGAGCCAGCTGCCCCAAAGCGCCATCGCGAACATGAAGAACCCGCAGGCGACCATGACGCGGAAGCCGTAGAACGGGATCACCATCGGCGGGCGATCCTGGGCCGGGAACTCGTCCATGCCGCGGACGGTGCCGTTCCAGGTGTGGGTTTCGAGCAGACTGAGGACGTGCGGGATCTTGATCGCCCAGGCGTTGCCGTCACCCTTGGCGTTCGGCCATGCGAGCAGGCTCCACGAGGTGTTCGGGCTGCCGTCGGCGTTCCGTGTGTGCCAATGCCCTTCCATCGCGGCGAGCACCGTCGGCTGATCTTCCGCGACCGTCAGGCCCATCGAGTCGCCGAGCCAGATCTGCAATGGCGCGATCACCAGCAGCGCGATGATCGACGCGCGCATCGAGCGCTGGAACATCGCGGTGTGGCGGCCCTTCAGCAGGTACCAGGCCGAGATGGCGAGCACGAAGCCGATCGCGAGTTCCCAGGCCGCCACGAGCATGTGCGGAAAGGCGTAGATCACGTCCGGGTTGAACAGCGCGCGCCACCAATCCTTCACGTAGAACACGCCGTGCTTGAAGGTGACGCCGACCGGCGTCTGCATCCACGAGTTCGCGACCAGGATCCACAACGCGGACAGGGCGGACGACAGCGCGACGTTGAACGTCGCGAACAGGTGCATCCGCTTGCTGATCTTGCCCCAGCCGAAGATCATCAGGCCGATGAAGCCTGCCTCGTACATGAAGGCCGTAATGGTCTCGTAGCCGAGGACCTGGCCGAAGAACGGGCCGGCCGCCTGCGAGAACGGGCCGTAAAGGATGCCGAAGGCGAGCTCCATCGTGATGCCGGTCGCGACACCCGCGGCGAAATTGATGATGAAGAGCCGCTCGAAGAACCGGCAAAGGCGATACCAGTATTCGTCGTTGGTCCGATACCAGAAGAGTTCGCCGACGAAGAGCATCGCCGCGAGCCCGATCGTCAGCGGCGGATACAGGATGTGGAGCGTCGTGATCCAGCCGAAGTCCAGTCGCGACAGCAGCACGGACGGTGTATTCTCGATCATTCCACTACTCCACCGCCCGATGCCGATCGATCTTCGGCCAGTGTCGGGCGAACCATGCGCAGTTCTTCTGCTGGCCCAGTCTCGACGGGAGATTGCCACTCTTGTTCGAGCGGTCGCTCATGTTTACAAGACGCGGTGCAGGAACTGGCGAAAAGTTCACGTCGGACAAGAACGCGACCGGTCGTCCCGAACACCGCGACCATGACTAAGAACGTCTGCGTCGCCCGCAGTTGCGGCAGAGCCGATCCGGAAGACCGACTTCGCTCTACCGCGATCGCGGGCGCCGAGACCAAAAATGGAGGGTGGCCACCCCGTCGCAAGGGTCGGGACGTCGTGCGGCCGCGACTTATGTTGCGGTGCGGCATGACCGGTCCCGGCAGGCGCGATTGCCTTCGTGCCCGCGTCCCGGCGACCGGCCCGATCGGCGCGCGCGGGATGCAGCCGCGCGCGGCGTCGCGCCGGCACGCGACGCGCTCGCCTCCGGCCGGCCACGCTTGGCAGCACGCCACGACGGTCCGACCCGGGTCGAGGACGAGGGGCCTCGCTGATGCGCCGGCGACGGACAGGAACGGATGGCCGCCGCGCCGCGGCTCGCGCCCGGTGTGGCTTGCCCCCGGTGTGGCTTGCCCGGGTGTGGCTTGCCCGGGTGTGGCTTGCCCGGTTGTGGCTCGCGCCCGGCCGCGACGCGACCGGCGGCTCGACGATGAGTTCGGGCGACGCGACGGTGCCCGGCGGCCTCGCGCCGGGCATCGCACAGTCCGGATCGGGTGCGAGAACGTCGCGCCTCACGTCGCCGGCGCTCCGGCGTCCGAGAACGCTGCGCCCGATCGGGGCCGGCCTGTCTCGTCGTTCGATCCGTCGGATCGGCTGCGGCTGATCGGCTGGCCCGCGCGCTGCCACCTCGCCGACCGTCCCTTCGGGGATCTCGCGGTGACGGGCGCGCCGGTGTGGAGACTGCGGTAACCGGCGCCCCAGTGCGGCACGGCTTTCCCGCGCGACGCGGCCAACGGCACGGCCGCCGGTCGGCGTGCGGCCCGCGACCGGTCCAAACCGCACCGGAGCGCGTCCGCGGCCCGCGGGCGAAGACCGGTCTGGCCCGCGTGGCGGCGTGCCTCGGGCGCGGGGGCGGATCCCGAGCGGGGTCGGAGCGTTCAACGGACACTTACGTGCCGAGCGCACGCCGTCGCGAGCGGGGGGCCGATGACCGAGACGTTGCGCCTGTTCACCTCGACATCGGTGTTCCCGAACCCGCAGCGCGTGCGGCTCCTGCTGCACGAGAAGGGGATCGTCGACCGGGTCGAGGAGGTGCTGCTCGACATGACCCCGGGCGGCGCGCAGCGCGGCTGGGCGCATCTGAAGCGGAACCCCTGGGGCGAGACGCCGACGCTCGAACTGCCGGGCGGCGGTTACCTCGCCGAGAGCGCCGCGATCGGCCGCTATTTCGACCAGGCGTTCCCCGGACGTCGCATCATGGGCGAGACGCCGCGCGAGCAGGCCGAGGACCTGATGTGGGACAACCGGATCTGGGTGCAGATCCTCTACCGGCTGACGACCGCGTTCCACGTTCTGCATCGCGGCCTCGGACCGAAGCTCGAGCTCACCCACAACCCGGCCTGGGGCGAGCATTGCCGCAAGGAGGCGATCGCGCACGCCGCACTCGTCGACCGGCATCTCGCCGACGGGCGCGACTGGCTGCTCGGCGGTCCCGAGCCGACGTTCAGCGACATCACGCTCTGCACGACGATCGCGTTCTCGAAGTTCAAGGTCATCGCGACGCCGCTCGACGAGCGGTTCGAGCAGCTCGACCGCTACTGGCAGCGCTGGCGCGGGCGCGACAGCTTCCGCGACGCCTATCGCGACGGCGGCGGATTGCCGGAGCTCGGCACGGGCTGAAGAGCGGCGTTCGCGCTGGCGTCGCGCGCGTAGCGCCGCGCCGCCGTCGCGCGGTCGCCGGTCGCGAGGTGGATCGTGCCGGCCTCGCCGAGACCGGTCGCCGGCATGGCGCGATAGACCGTCTCCCGCTGGCCCGGGCGGACGATGTAGGTCTCGTGCCAGATCCCGACATCGGCGTTGCCGGACGCCGCCCGGTTGAAGGCTTGCCAGGCGGGCCGGTGCGCGTGGTCGGCGCCGTGCGCGTAGGCGGCGAGATGCGCCGCGCTCTTCCAGTACTGCAGCAGCGTCGGACTGCGCCACGCCATCATGGCACGCGACGACAGCAATCCGAGCGCGGGATCGGCGGAGAGTTCGGCGAGCATTCGCCCCATCGCCCGGAACACCGGAAACCAACGCCACACTTTCCAGATCCGGTTGATGCGCATGCCGATCAGGAAGACGACGATCTCGCCGTCGATCTCGGCGGTCACCTTGTCGGGGATGATCTCGGCCATGGCGGCTCCTTCCGATCGCGATCGAAGCTTGGGCGCGACAGGACGCCGCGCTATGTGGACACCGCCAACATCAAGCCTGATGTTGACGTTGTCAACATGGCGTCGCGGATCGGGTGTCGATGAGGAAAGCGCGCGAAAACGCCCGGGCGGACCGCACGCCGGTCGAGACCGGCGGGTATCACCACGGCGATCTCCGCCGCTCGCTGATCGACGCCGCCCTGGCGCTGGTCACCGAGACGGGGAACTGGGCGTTCTCGCTCCGCGAGGTGGCCCGGCGCGCGGGGGTGAGCCACAACGCGCCCTACAACCATTTCGCCGACAGGAACGGCCTGCGGGACGCGGTCGCGGCGGCGGGCTTCGAGGCGCTGCGGGCGCGCATGGACGCCGAGGCGGCGCACGTCGCGTCGGCTGCGGACGCGCTGGCGGCGATCGGCCGCGCCTACGTGCGCTTCGGGGTGGCGAACCCGGCGCATTACCGGCTCATGTTCGGCGCCTCTCCCAAGCGAGGGTCCGACGCCGACGCGACGCTGTCGGCGTCGGTCGCGACCGAGGCGGGCGCGGCGAAATCGGTCCTCGCGGGGATCGTCGGGCGCGGCGTCGCCGACGGGTCGTTCGCGGTGCCGGGCCTCACGGGCGCCGCCGCGGCGGAGGTGCTGGTGCTGACCGCCTGGGCGCTGGTGCACGGGCTGACGATGCTGGCGATCGACGGGCTGGCGATCGATGGGCCGGCGATCGACGGGCCGGCGAGCGACGGGCTGGCCGGAGGCGGCGCGGCGGGGATGCCGGACGCCGTCGCGCGCGTGCTGCTGGACGGCGTCCGTGCGCGATGAGCGTTGCGCGGCCGTCGAGCGCGACGTCCTATGCGGCGACAGGGAGTTCTGCGTCGTGCCCGATCGCGAGCATCGCTATGCGGTCCGTGTCGTCTGGACCGGCAATCTCGGCGCCGGCACGGCGGACGTCCGCGCCTACGCACGCGCGCACGAGATCGATCGGGGCGCCAAACCCACGATCGGCGGCTCGTCCGACCCGGCGTTTCGTGGCGACCCGTCGCGCTGGAACCCCGAAGAGCTGCTGATCGCATCGCTCTCCGCCTGTCACCAGCTCTGGTATCTGGGCCTCTGCGCCGAAGCGGGCGTGGTGGTGACCGCCTACGAGGACCATGCCGACGCGATCATGATCGAGAATGACGACGGTGGCGGCCAGTTCGCGTCCGCGACGTTGCGGCCGCGCGTCACCATCGCCGCCGCATCCGACGAGAGGACGGCGCTCCGGTTGCACGCGCGCGCGCATGCCAAGTGTTTCATCGCACGCTCGGTGAACTTCCCGGTCCGGCACGACCCGGTCGTGCGAAGGGCGGGCGCGTGAAACGTCAGGCCGAAGGTTCGCGCCGTGCTCCGCCTGCCGCGCGCCCCGTCGTGGGCTCGCCGTGGTTGTCTGTCCGGAGCGTGGGCGCCGTGCAGTCCGGCCGGCGCCTCGGCGATGCCGAGCACCGCGCGTCGTCCGTCCGCGCCGTCGTCATCGCCCCGGAGACGATGTCGGCCGCGTGGCGTGCGCTGCCCCGCGTGCCGAGCCGCGCCTGGGCGCCGTCGCCGTCGCGGTCGGGAGACGCCGCAGCCGAGCGCTCGGATCGCCTCGAACACCCCGATGGACGGGGCAGAGGTCATGCGAACACGGTTCGTCGCCCGGTCGGGGCGACGGCGCCGATGCCGGATGAGTTCGCCACCCCGACCGTCCTCGTGGTCTCGCGATCAGAGCGGCCTCACGATGCCACCGAGCGGCAACACGCGGGATGCGGGCAAATCGCCGCGTCGATCCGGTCGACGCACGACACCATGGTGGCGGATCCGGACGACACGCCAAGAAAAGGCGAGAAGGCCTCCGTCCGAAGCCGTCCCGCTCAGGGAGACGGTCGCGGTTCCGGACCGTCGTGCGACGCCGTCGCACGGGTCGGCATGCGGAACGTGAAGCGCGTTTCTGCCGCGGTCGAGGCGGCCTCGATCTGCCCGCCATGGGCGCGTGCGATCTCGGACGCGATGAACAATCCGAGGCCGAGACCCTGCTGACTGGGCCGGACCGCGCCGCGAAAGAAGGGCTGGAACAACTGCTTCATCGCGGCAGGGGGGATCGGTTCGCCGCCATTGGCGACCGAAAGCTCGAACACGCCTTCCCTGGTGAAGGCCCTGACCGCGACCGGAGAGGATGCCGCGCCGTGCGTCAATGCGTTGCCGAGCAAGTTCGACAGCAATTGTCCGAGGCGGGCGGGGTCGCATCTCACCGGCTCGGTGACGTCGAACGACGTCGCGACGGCGCGATCGACATGCGTGTTCCGCAACTCATCGACGACATGCGCGAGCGTGGGCGCGATGTCGACGGCAGGCTCGAGCGACAGCGACATGCCGCCGAGACGGCCGCGCGCGAAATCGAGCACGTTGTCGATCAGCCCGGACATCCGGGCGATGCTGCGCTCGATCGACAGCGCGAGTTCGGGCGCGCGTTCGGGATGGCGTCGCATCAGTTCGGTGCCGGCGGCGACCGAGGCGAGCGGGTTCCGAAGATCGTGTCCGAGCACGGCGATGAACTGCTCGCGCAGTTCGGAGACGGCACGCTCGCGATGAAGCGCCGCGTCCGACGTCGCGAGCTTCTGCATGGCGTCGATATGGAAGGCGATCAGTTCCGCGAACAGGCGGAGCGCACCGGTGATCTCCGGCCCGTCCAGGCGGCGCGGGGAGCGGTCGAGCGCGCAGAGCGTTCCGAAGAACGTGCCGTCCGGCAGGATGATCGGCATCGCGATGTAGGCGCGGAACGCGTGGCGCGGTGCGCTGGCGTGCCAAGCATAGCGCGGGACCGCGAGCACGTCGCCGACGACGATCGGGCGACGTTCGCGCCGAACGTCGCCGCAGATCGCCTTGTCCGGCTCCATCTCGTCGCCGGGCGCGAGACCGAAGCCTATGCGATCCAGAACGCCGCAGGCGATCCAGCGCTCCTCGGTGACGCGCGCAACGATCGCGATGCCGGCACCGGTCAGGCGGCATACGACGTCGAGAATGGCGGGGACGGTCGGGACCCGCGCGACGGCATCGATCTCGGCCTGGAACGGGTGGTCCGCGGACATCGGTGCAGAAACTAAGAGATCGGTTCGGCCCTGTCACGTCGGGTGCCGAACCGCGCCCGGTCGATCGGCCGCCACAAGGCGACCGCAAGGGGCGGTAGGCCGTGCCCCCTCGCCCGCCCGGATCTCAGCGGCCGTGGCCGCCGCCGTGACCGCCGCCGCCATGGAAGCCGCCGCCGTGGAAGCCGCCACGTCCGCCATAGTATCCATGATGCACGAACACCGGACCGAAGAAGATCGCCGGACCGAAGAAGCCGAAGCCATCAAGACCGAACAGGCCGTCGCCGAAAGCTCCGTAGCCGAACGGGCCACCGAACGCGTAATCGGTGCCGTAACCGACATATCCGGCACCGTCGTAGCCGGCTCCCCCGGCATAGGCGGGCATCGGCGGCGGCACGGTCTCGACGAGATCGGGACCGCCCGTCGGTGAACGTTCGCGCACCAGTGCGCTGCCGTCCGGCTGTCGGCAGGACACGCCGTCGGCGACCCTGGGGGCGCCGTCGAGCGTGCCGGTGACCGCATAGGCGGTGCATTCGGGCCGGCCGGGAACCTCGCTGTAATGGGCGTCGGTGACGTGCTGCAGCCGAGGCAGCGCGAGCGCCGTGTGGAACGCCGATCCCGGTGACGGTGTCGCCGAGGTGTCGGCGCAACCGGCGAGGATCGGCAGGGCGAGGAGGACCGGGAGGAGGGTCCTGTTCATGGGCGTAGCGCTCCGGGCGCGCATCTGAGGTTGGCGGCGTCGATCGGGCGCCTCCGGGTCAGATTGGGCGCCCTGCCGTCGCTCGCAATGCGCGTTCCACGAGCGGCGGGGAAAGCCCCGCCGGGGCTCGTCGGCGGCGTGCATCGGCACCGGCGACGCCCCTCGACGCCGGCGAAGACCGGCGCCGACCGGCGTCAACGTCTCGTTCACGTCGATGTCGGACACTCGGACCGTCGCGCCCGGAGGCCTCGATGTCGACCCGAAGTGACGGCTTGACCGGACGTCTCCGGCCCTCGCGCTGGAGCATCGCGGCGCGACTTTCAGCGGTCGTGGGGCTCGCGGTCGCCGCGTCCGTCGGGCTCGCCGCCATGTCGGTCGATCGCGAGGCCGAGGCGGCGCTGACATCGCAGGAGAAGGCCCATCTCGAGGCCGACCTGCGGGTCGCGCACGAGTTGCTGCGCCTGTCGGGCGGCAACGGCGCCTTCCGACTGGCCGACCATCGTCTGGTGGCCCCGAACGGCCGAGCCCTCGATGGTGACCTCCATCTCGTCGACCGCATCGGCGCGCTCGGCGGCGGCGACGCGGCCACGATCTTCCGCGGCGACATCCGCGTCGCGACCACGATCCGGAAAGCCGACGGCACGCGCGCGATCGGCACACGGCTCGCGCCCGGACCGGCGCGCAGCACCGTCCTCGACGCCGGCAGGCGGTTCGAGGGCAGCGCTCCGATCCTCGGACGGCGCTACGCGGTCATCTACGAGCCGCTCCGCGACGAGGCGGGACGCGTGGCCGGCATCCTGTTCGTCGGGACGCCCGAAACGCAGTTCACGGTGCTCCAGACCAAACTCCGGCATCGGGCGCTGTTGTGCGACACGCTGTTCGCGTCGATCGGCCTCGCGATGACCTTCCTCACCACCCGACGCCTGCTCAAGCCTCTCGAGGCGTTGCGGCGGACCATGGGCGAACTCGCGAGCGGCGATCTCGACGCGGCCGTGCCGGACAGTTCACGTCTCGACGAGATCGGACGCATGGCCCGGGCCGTCGCCGTCTTCCGTGACGCGCTCCGCCAGAACCGGGACCTCACCGCCGAGCGCGACGCCGCGCGCGAGGGGGCGACCCGCGCCGACCGCACCGCGCGAGACGAGGCGGCGGCCGATTTCGAGCGACGGATCGGCAGGGTCGTCGGCACCCTCTCCGTCGCGGCCGCGTCGCTCCGCAACGAGGCCGAGCGCATGGCCGGGATGGCGAGCCGCGCGGACCGCGGCGCGACGGACGTGTCGGACGTGTCGGAGCATGTCGGGCGGCTTTCGGCCACGGCCGCCGGCGCGAGCGGCGCGCTTCGCGTCGCGGTCGAGGCGATCGCCGGCCAGGTGGCGCTCTCGGGCGGCCTGCTGCAAGAGGCCGTTCTCGACGCGCGCCGAATGGACGGGCTGGTGCAGGCGCTGAACGACCATGCCGGCGAGATCGGCATCATCACCGGCCTGATCGACGACATCGCCCGGCGCACCAACCTTCTCGCGCTCAACGCCACGGTGGAAGCCGCGCGCGCCGGCGAGGCCGGTCGGGGCTTCGCGATCGTGGCGTCGGAGGTCAAGGACCTGGCCCGCCAGACCGCGGGCGCCACCGGCGAGATCCGCCGCCGGATCACCGCGGTCCAGCAGGCGACGGGGGAAGCGGTCGGTGCCGTCGGCGCGATCGCCTCCCGGATCGAGAGCATGGGCGCGCTCGGTGGCGCGATGGCCGCCGCGGTCGCCAGCGGAAGCGATGTGGCGCAATCGATCGTCCGCGACGTCGGGCGGAGCGCCGAGGCGCGCGCGACGGTCGCGACGCATCTCGGCGAGGTGCGTCTCGCGGCCCGGGAAGCCGGCGAGGTGTCGCGCGAGGTCCTTCGCGCCGCGACCGAACTCGCCGGTCGCGCGGACGATCTCTCAGCCGATGTCGGTGCCTTCATCGCGGACATGCGCAACGCCGACGCGTCATGCGCGGCCACGGAAGCCGCCCTGCGGCGTGCCGCCTAGAGCACGTTCAGCCAGACCGCAGTCGGTCTGGCTGAGACTATGCCTCTTCTTGCGATGGGAGAGCGGGGCGAGGCGATCGGTCCGGCGACGATGTGACGCAATCCACGCTCGCACTCTCCGCTCGCAATGGGACGTCCCTAAGCCGCGTCGGCGGCCTCGACCCGGCTTTGCGCGACCTGCAGACGCTCGAGCGCCGCCGGCACCGCTGCGTCGTCGCCCATGTCGACCTCGTTGTAGCCCCGCTGCGCCTCCTCGAGGCGGCGCTCGGCCTCGGCGCGGTCGATGTCATCGAGCGCGATCGCCTCGTCGGCGAGCACCGCGCAGGTGGTCCCGGTGATCTCCGCGAAGCCGCCCGACACGTAGAGACGGTCGGTGACCTGGTCGCCCTCGTAGAGCGAAACGATGCCGCCTCGGAGCAGCATCAGCACCGGCGCGTGCTGCTCCATGGCGGCGATGTCGCCGTCGACCGACGGCACGACCGCCATGTCGACGTCCTTGCCGATCCAGTTCCTGGTCGGCGTCGCGATGTCGATCCGGATCGGCATCAGGACTTCTTCTGGCTCTTCTCGTGTTTTTGGACCGCTTCCTCAATCGCGCCGACCATGTAGAAGGCGCTCTCGGGCAGGTGATCGTATTCGCCGGCGACGATCGCCTTGAACGACCGCACCGTGTCCTCGATCGCGACCAGCTTGCCGGGCGCGCCGGTGAACACCTCGGCGACGTGGAAGGGCTGGCTCAGGAAGCGCTGGATCTTCCGCGCCCGGTTGACCGTCAGCTTGTCGTCTTCCGAGAGCTCGTCCATGCCGAGGATGGCGATGATGTCCTGCAACGACTTGTAGGTCTGCAGGATGCGCTGCACGTCGCGCGCGACCTTGTAGTGCTCGTCGCCGACGATGCGCGGATCGAGCGAGCGCGAGGTGCTGTCGAGCGGGTCGACCGCCGGGTAGATGCCGAGCTCGGCGATCGACCGGTTGAGCACCGTGGTCGCGTCGAGATGGGCGAAGGACGTCGCGGGCGCCGGATCGGTCAGGTCGTCGGCCGGCACGTAGATCGCCTGCACCGAGGTGATCGAGCCTTTCTTGGTGCTGGTGATCCGCTCCTGCAGCGCGCCCATGTCGGTCGCCAGCGTCGGCTGGTAGCCGACCGCCGACGGGATGCGGCCGAGCAGGGCCGAAACCTCGGAACCCGCCTGGGTGAAGCGGAAGATGTTGTCGACGAAGAACAGGACGTCCTGGTTCTCCTCGTCGCGGAAGTATTCGGCGACCGTGAGGCCCGACAGCGCCACGCGCGCGCGCGCACCGGGCGGCTCGTTCATCTGGCCGTAGACGAGCGCCACCTTGGAGCCCTCGGTCGAACCGTTCTCCCCGAGCTTGATGACGCCCGCGTCCATCATCTCGTGATAAAGGTCGTTGCCCTCGCGGGTGCGCTCGCCGACGCCCGCGAACACCGACACGCCGCCATGCGCCTTGGCGACGTTGTTGATCAGCTCCTGGATCAGCACGGTCTTGCCGACGCCGGCGCCGCCGAACAGGCCGATCTTGCCGCCCTTGAGGTAGGGGCAGAGCAGGTCGACGACCTTGATGCCGGTGACCAGGATCTCGGCCGCCGCGGCCTGATCCTCGAAGGACGGCGCGTCGCGGTGGATCGGGTAGGTCTGCTTCGCGCCGATCGGGCCGCGCTCGTCGATCGGCTCGCCGATCACGTTCATGATCCGGCCGAGCGTCTCGGGACCGACCGGCATCTGGATCGGCCGGCCGGTGTCGGTCACCTCGTGGCCGCGGACGAGCCCGTCGGTGCTGTCCATCGCGATGCAGCGAACGGTGCGCTCGCCGATCTCCTGGGCGACCTCGAGCACCAGCGTCACGTCGCCGTTCCGCGTGGTCAGCGCCGATTGGATGTAAGGCAGGTCGCCGTCGAACTCGACGTCGACGACGGCGCCGCGCACCTGGGTGATGCGGCCGGTGTTGTTGCGGCCGGGCGTGCCGGTCGCGGGGCGGTCGAGCACTTCGGACATGATGGCGGTCTCCCTTCGCTCAGACGGCGTCCGCGCCGGAGATGATCTCGATCAGCTCGCGCGTGATGTTGGCCTGGCGGGTCTGGTTGTAGCGGAGCGTGAGGCGGTCGATCGCCTTGCCCGCGTTGCGGGTCGCGTTGTCCATCGCGGTCATGCGGGCGCCCTGCTCGCCTGCAGCCGATTCGAGCACGGCGCGCTGGATCTGGGCGGCGATGTTGCGGGCGAGCAGCCGGCTGAGGACAGAGGCCTCGTCGGGCTCGAACTCGTAGGGACTGTCGGGGCCGGGCGCGTTCTCGTTCGCGGACTCGTTGTCGTTGCCGGCAACGCCGATCGGGATGAGCGAAAGCTCCTGCGGGGTCTGCGTCATGACGTTGACGAAGCGGTTGTAGATCAACGTCGCGCGATCAAAGCCGCCGTCGTTGAAGCTGTCCACGATGGCGCGGGCGAGCCGCTCGGCCTCGTCGGTGAAGCCGCCGATCTTCGCCGCGGTGGACGGCACCGCGTCGAGGAACCGGTCGGTCGCGAACTCCCGACGGAGATAGTCGCCGCCTTTGCGGCCGATCGTCAGGAGCTTGACCTCCTTGCCGTCGGCCTCGAGCCGGCGCGCGAGATTGCGGGCCTGGCGCGACGGGTTCGAATTGAACGCGCCCGCGAGACCGCGGTCGGCGGTGACCAGCACGATCAAATGCGTCCGGTCCTGCCCGTTGCCCCTCAGCAACGGGTGTGCGGCGTCGTTGTCGCGAGCGGCGCGGGCGAGGTTGACGACGATGCGCGCCATCAGCTCGGCGTAGGAGCGACCGGCCTCCGCCTCCTGCTGCGCCCGGCGCAGCTTGGCGGCGGCGACCATCTTCATCGCGCTGGTGATCTTGCGCGTGGATTTCACGCTGTTGATCCGGCCGCGCAACTCCTTGAGCGAAGGCATGCCGAACGGCCTAGTTCCGGCCGGCGAAGCGGCCGACGAACTCGTCGAGGAACGTGCCGAGGCGCTCCTCGGTCTCCTTCTTGAGCTCGCGATCGTTGCGGATCGCGTCGAGGATGTCGCGCCCGTCGCTGCGCAGCGCGTCGAGCATGGCGCGCTCGAACTCGACCACGCGGCCGACCTCGACCTTGTCGACGTAACCGCGCGTGCCGGCGAAGATCGACACCACCTGCTCCTCGACCTTCAGCGGCGAGAATTGCGGCTGCTTGAGGATCTCGGTCAGGCGCGCGCCGCGGGCGAGCAGCTGCTGCGTGGCGGGATCGAGGTCCGACGAGAACTGCGCGAAGGACTGCATCTCGCGATACTGCGCGAGCTCGAGCTTGATGCGGCCGGCGACCTGCTTCATCGCCTTGATCTGCGCCGCCGAGCCGACGCGGCTGACCGAGCCGCCGACATTCACCGCCGGGCGGATGCCGCGGTAGAACAGGTCGGATTCCAGGAAGATCTGGCCGTCGGTGATCGAGATCACGTTGGTCGGGATGTAGGCCGCGACGTCGCCCGCCTGGGTCTCGATCACCGGCAGCGCGGTGAGCGAGCCGGCACCGAACGCGTCGCTCATCTTCGCCGCCCGCTCGAGCAGGCGCGAGTGGAGATAGAAGACGTCGCCCGGATAGGCCTCGCGCGCCGGCGGACGGCGCAGCAGCAGCGACATCTGCCGATACGCGACCGCCTGCTTCGACAGGTCGTCGTAGGCGATCAGCGCGTGCATGCCGTTGTCGCGGAAGAACTCGCCCATCGCGCAACCGGTGTAGGGCGCGAGGAACTGCATCGGCGCCGGATCCGACGCGGTCGCGGCGACGATGATGGAGTAGCCCATGGCGCCCGACTCCTCGAGCTGGCGCACCAGCGACGCGACCGTCGAGCGCTTCTGCCCGATCGCGACGTAGATGCAATAGAGCTTCTGCTTGTCCTCGGCGCCGTCGTTGGTGGCCTTCTGGTTGAGGAAGGTGTCGACGATGATCGCCGACTTGCCGGTCTGGCGGTCGCCGATGATCAGTTCGCGCTGGCCGCGTCCGATCGGCACCAGAGCGTCGATCGCCTTGATGCCGGTCTGCATCGGCTCGTGCACGGATTTCCGCGGGATGATGCCGGGCGCCTTGACCTCGGCGCGGCGCATCTCGACGTCGACCAGCGGGCCCTTGCCGTCGATCGGCTGGCCGAGCCCGTCGACGACGCGGCCGAGCAGGCCGCGGCCGACCGGCACCGAAAGGATGTCGCCGGTGCGGGTGACGGTGTCGCCTTCGCGGATGCCGCGGTCGTCGCCGAAGATGACGATGCCGACGTTGTCGGTCTCGAGGTTCAGCGCCATGCCCTTGAGGCCGGCGCCGGGAAACTCGACGAGCTCGCCCGCCATCACGTTCTGCAGGCCGAACACCCGCGCGATGCCGTCGCCGACCGACAGCACCTGGCCGGTCTCGGCGACCGACGCGTCGGTGTCGAAGGAGGCGATCTGCTGCTTGAGGATGTCCGAGATCTCGGCGGGACGGATGTCCATCACGCGGCTTCCTTCATGCGAAAGGCCAGGCGCTGCAGCCGGCTCTTGATGGATGCGTCGTACAGGCGGGCGCCGACGCGGAGAACGAGGCCGCCGAGGATGGCGGGATCGACGCGCTCGACGAGGCGGACCTGCGGGTAGCCGGATTCGGCGAGGCGGGCAGAAAGCTGGGCGCGCTGGACGTCGTCGAGCCCGTGCGCGGTGGTGACCTCGGCGGTGGTGACGCCGCGCCGCGTCGCCGCCAGCGCCGCGAAGGCGGACACGATGGCGCGCAGACGGGTGAGGCGCCGGTTGGCGGCGACGACGCCCACCAGGTGGCGCACCAGCTCGCCGAAGCCCTGCGATCGCAGCGCGGCGTCGAGCCCGTGCCGCCCCTCGTCGGCGCGCACCAGCGGACTGCCGAGCAGGCGCCGCAGATCCGCGGATTCGTCGATCAGGCGGCCGAGCGCCGTCATCTGGTCGATCGTCTCGTCGAGCAGACGGCGCTCGGCGGCGAGATCGTAGAGCGCGCCCGCGTAGCGGCGCGCGAGCGCCCCCTCGTCCGGGGGCAGCCGGTCCGCCGCGGTCGCCGCGGTCACGCTTTGGGCCAAGTCTACCGTTCCCGCCATGCGTCGTTGCGCGGGCCTTACCATGGGGGTCCGGTGAAGGCCAGTGGTCCACCGGCGGCGGCCGGGCCCGCCTGCCGAGCCGGTCCCGAGCGACGCGCCGGGCTCTCCTGCCGCCGATGCGGGCGCCGGTGCGGGCGCCGGTGCGGGCACCGTTCAGGCGTCCGGCAGCGGCGGCTCGGCGAGCCGGTAGCCGACGCCGGGCTCCGTCCGCAGCAGGCCGGCGGCATCCCCGAGCTTGCCGCGCAGCTGGCCGACATAGACGCGGAGATACTGCACGTCCTCGGCATGCGCGGGGCCCCAGACCGCGGTCAGGATCTGGCGATGGGTGAGCGCGCGCCCGGCATTGTTGGCGAGCAGCGCCAGCACGCTCCACTCGCGCGGGCTGAGCGCGAGCGGACCCGACGGCGTGCGCGCCTCGCGCCGCACCGGGTCGAACACCAGGCCCGGCCATTCGAGCACCCGCGGCGCCGCGCTGCGGCCGGCGCGGTGGCGGAGCGCGGTGCGGATGCGGGCCAGCAGCTCGCCGACGCCGAACGGCTTCTCGACGTAGTCGTCAGCCCCCTCGTCGAGCGCCGCGATCTTCTCGGCCTCGCGGTCGCGCGCCGACAGCACGATCACCGGGATGTCGCTGAAGCGGCGCAACGACGTGAGCACCGCGTGGCCGTCCCCGTCGGGCAGGCCGAGATCGAGCAGCACGAGGTCGGGCGCGCGCGCGGCGGCGAGCCGGAGCCCGTCGGCGGCGGTTTCGGCGGTCTCGACCGCGAAGCCGGCCGCCTCGAGCGCCGGACGCAGGAAACGCTGGATCTGCTTCTCGTCGTCGACGACGAGGATGCGGGCGGTGTTCAGGGCAGGATCTCCGCACGTCCGGCATCGGATGGTGCACGGCCGACCCCAGGCGTCCCGGCGGCCTCCACCCCGGCGGGCAGCCGGACGATCATCACCGTGCCAGGCAGCCCGTCACGCGGCGCATCGGGGTTCGGCGAGCGCGCCTCGATGGTGCCGCCCTGGGCGGAGATCAGGCCGCGGGCGATGGCGAGGCCGAGCCCCGTCCCGGGTGCGACGCGATCGGCCTGCCGGGCCCGATACCAGCTCTCGAAGACGTGCGGCAGGTCGGCGGCCGGGATGCCGATGCCGCTGTCGGCGACCGTGATCGCGACCGTGTCGCCCTCGCGCCGCACGCCGACCGCAACGGGCGCGTTCTCGGGCGAGTAGCGGGCGGCGTTGTCGAGCAGGTTGAACAGGGCCTGTTCGAGCAGCGCGGGGTCCGCGCGGGCGACGAGCCCCGCCCCCGCACCGACGCCGGTCGAGACCAGCGGCGCACCGGGAAGCAGGGCGATCGCCGCGTCGATCACCGGACCGACCGCGATCGGGATCAAGCGCGGCTTGAGCTGGCCGCCCTCGATCCGGGTGAGCTCGGAGATGTTGGCGAGGAAGCGCGCCATGCGGGCGACGTCCTCCTCGAGCGACGCGAGCAGGTCGTCGCGCGTCGCGGGCGCGAGATCGTGCCAGGACGTGCGCAGCGTTCCCGCGGCACCCTGGATGCCGGCGAGCGGCGTCCGGAGATCGTGGCCGAGCGAGACCAGCAGCGCGGTGCGGAGCTGTTCGGTTTCCTCGAGCGCCCGCGAACGCGCGGCGCCCGCCATCAGGCGGACGCGCTCGAGCGCCGCGGCGGCCTGGTCGACCAGCGCCTCGAGCGCCTGCAGCGTCGGGCCGTCGAGCGTGCCGGCGGCCGCGACCCCGAGCACGCCGCGGCGCTCGGTCGCCGTGCCGAACGGCAGGAAGCGGAACCGGGCACCCGGCAGGGTCGCCGTGCCGCTGCCGGTCTGCTCGCCCTGGGTGAACGCCCGCCGGGCGGCGGCGAGCGCGCCCTCGTCGAGCCGCGTGTCCTCTGGCGAGACGGCGGCGACGACGATCTCCGCGGCGGAGCCCGCCCTGGTGGCGGGCAGGACCCCGAGATCCGCCGTCGCCTCGGCCGGCATCAGCACCGACGCGGCGCCGCCGCAGAGCGCGGCGGCCTCGGCCGCGACGGCACGGAGCAGCTCGGGTTCCGCGCTCGCCTGGGTGAAGCGGCGGCTGAAGGCGCCGATGCGGCGGAGACCCTCGATGCGGGCGGCGGCGGTGCGCGCCTCGGCGCGGACGCGACCGGCGAGGCTGCCGGTCAGGATCGCGACGGCGGCGAAGACGACGCCGGTGATGACGTCGCGCGGACGATCGATGGTGACCTGGTAGAAGGGCGGGACGAAGAAGAAGTCCCACGCCAGAACGGCCGAGAATGCGGCGACCAGCGCGGGACCGGTGCCGCCGAGCATCGCCGCCCCGATGACCGGCACGAGATAGATCATGTCCGCCGCCTCGACCGGGAGCACCGGGCGGAAGGCGAGACCGGTCGCGGTGACGGCGGCGACGGCGAGCAGCGACGCGGCCGAGAGCGCGGAGGTGCCCGGGCGCGACCGGACACGCGGGCGGCGGGCGGACGCGGTCCGGGTCGGGTCCGGCAGGGGCACGACGTGGACGCCGAACTCGGGCGCGCGGGCGGCGAGCAGCGGCGCGAGCCGCCCCGCCCGAAACGGCTGGCGGATGCGGAAGCGGGAGCGCGTGGACGGCCCGACCACGATCTCGGTCGCGTTGCGGGCGCGGGCGGCGGCGAGCACGGTCTCGAGCAGCGAACCGTCGGCGGCGACCGTCTCCGCCTCGCCGCCGAGATGGCGCGCGAGCGCCAGCGCGCCGCGTGCCGGCAGCGGCGCATCGCGCGGCCCGACCGCGCGCTCGACATGGAGCGCGATCCAGGGGGCGTGGAGCGCGTCGGCGAGGCGTTTGGCGTAGCGCACCACCGTTGCGCCCTGCTCGCCGGTTCCGACCAGCGCGAGGATGCGTGCGGTGGCGGGATAAGGACCCGCGGTCAGGCTGCGCCGCATCCAGTCGCGCACGTCGCGGTCGACCCGGCTCGCCGCCTGCCGGAGCGCGATCTCGCGGAGCGCGGTGAGGTTGCTTTCGCGGAAGAAGCCTTCGAGCGCGCGCGTCGCCGTCTCGTCGCGATAGATGCGGCCCTCGCGAAGGCGGCTCCTGAGCTCCGCAGGCGGCAGGTCGACCAGCTCGATGTCGTCGGCCATCTCCAGCACGCGGTCGGGCAGCGTTTCGGCGACGCGCACGCCGGTGATGCGCGTGACGTCGTCGTTTAGGCTTTCGAGATGCTGGATGTTGAGCGTCGCCCAGACCGGGATGCCGGCGGCGAGCAGCTCGTCGACGTCCTCCCAGCGCTTCGCATGCCGCAGGCCGGGCGCGTTGGTGTGGGCGAGTTCGTCGACCAGCAGCAGCGCCGGGCGCCGGGCGAGCGCCGCATCGAGATCGAACTCCTCGATCGTGCGATCGCGGTAGGGCACCATCAGGGGCGCGAGGCGGGGCAGGTCGCCGACCTGTGCCTCGGTCTCGGCGCGACCATGGGTCTCGATCACGCCACCCACCACGTCGACGCCGTCGGCCAACCGCCTGCGGGCCTGCGCCAGCATCTCGAACGTCTTGCCGACGCCGGGGGCGGCCCCGAGGAAGAGCTTGAAGCGCCCACGCGCGGCGCCGTTCACGTCGGCGAGCAGGGCATCGGGATCGGGCCGGTCGTTCGTCACACCGCGGAGACTACCAGTTGGCGCGCCACCGTGCGCGCCAACCGAGAACCGTCACCGGCACCCGGCCGTGTCAGCGCCGGAGGTCGAGCGCGCGCCGGATCAATGCCGCGCGTCCAGCGCGAGGTTGAGCCGAAGCACGTTGACGCGCGTCTCGCCGACGAAGCCGAGCGACGGGAACACGGTCGCGCTCCGGACGGTCGCGCGGACGGCGTCGGGTGCCATATGCCTCGCCGCGGCCACCCGCGCGACCTGCCGGTCGGCATCCGCCGGCGAGATGTCGGGATCGAGGCCGCTCGCCGACGTCGTCACCATGTCGGCGGGGACGCCGGAGCCGCCCGCATCCTTCACCGACGCCCGCACGCGATCGATCAGCGCCTTGCTGGTCGGCGCGAGGTTCGAACCGCCCGAGCTGTTCGCGTCATAGGGGCGGGAGACCGTCTTGCCGTTCGCGTCGGTGTCGGTGGTGGCGCTCGGGCGGCCGTGGAAATACCGGGGCGCCTCGAAATCCTGCCCGATCAGCGCGGAGCCGACGGGACGCCCGGCGACCCGCATGAGCGAGCCGTTGGCGCTGTCCGGCAGGATCGCGGTCGCGAGGCCGGTCCACACCACCGGCAAGGCCAGCCCGGTGAGCAACGTGAACAGCGCGATCAGCGCGATCGCCGGGCGAAGTGACGCGGTGATCATCGGGCGAGACCCAGTGCGTTGAGGAGAAGATCGATCAGCTTGATGCCGACGAAGGGCGCGGCGAGGCCGCCGAGCCCGTAGACGAGCAGGTTCCGGCGCAGCAGCGCCGCGGCGCCGACGGGTCGGAAGGCGACGCCGCGCAAGGCGAGCGGCACGAGGGCGACGATGATCAGCGCGTTGAAGATCACCGCCGACAGGATCGCGCTCCGCGGCGTCGCCAGATGCATGATGTTGAGCCCGGCGAGCTCCGGGTAGGTCGCGACGAAGATCGCCGGCAGGATCGCGAAGTATTTCGAGACGTCGTTGGCGATCGAGAAGGTGGTCAGCGCGCCGCGGGTGATCAGCAGCTGCTTGCCGATCTCGACGATCTCGATGAGCTTGGTCGGGTCGCTGTCCAGATCGACCATGTTGCCGGCTTCTCGCGCGGCCTGCGTGCCGGTCTGCATGGCGACGCCGACATCGGCCTGCGCGAGCGCCGGCGCGTCGTTGGTGCCGTCGCCGCACATCGCGACCAGGCGCCCCTCCGACTGCACCTTGCGGATATAGGCGAGCTTGTCCTCGGGCTTGGCCTCGGCGATGAAGTCGTCGACGCCGCTCTCGGCGGCGATCGCGGCCGCGGTGGTGCGGTTGTCACCGGTCACCATGACGGTGCGGATGCCCATGCGCCGGAGCGCGTCGAAGCGCTCGCGGATCGCGGGCTTGACCACGTCCTTGAGCTCGATCGCGCCGAGCAGGCGGCCGTCGACGCTGACCGCGAGCGGCGTCGCGCCGGTGCGCGCGATGCGGTCGACGGCATCGGCCAGCGGCGCGGGCATGTGGCCGCAGGCGCCGGCGACGACGCTCGCGACCGCCCCCTTGCGCCAGGCATGGCCGTCGGCGTCGAGGCCGGAGACACGCGTGTTGGCGCTGAACGGCACCACGGTCGCGTTCGCCGGCGCCGACATGTCGATGCCGTGGCGATCGCGCGCGAAAGCGAGGATCGAGCGGCCCTCGGGCGTCTCGTCGCCGAGGCTCGCGAGCGCGCTCGCCTCGGCGAGGTCGCGCTCGCTGACACCCGGGAGCGGATAAAGCGCGCTGCAGGCGCGATTGCCGAACGTGATGGTGCCGGTCTTGTCGAGCAGCAGCGTGTCGACGTCGCCGGCCGCCTCGACCGCGCGGCCGGAGGTCGCGACCACGTTGAAGCGCACGAGGCGGTCCATCCCGGCGATGCCGATCGCCGACAGCAGGCCGCCGATCGTGGTCGGGATCAAGGTGATCAGCAGCGCCGCGAGCACCACGAGGGAAAGATTGGTGCCGCTGTAATGGGCGAGCCCGACCAGCGTCACGACGGCGATCAGGAAGATGATCGTGAGCCCGGCGAGCAGGATGTCGAGCGCGATCTCGTTCGGGGTCTTGCGTCGCGAGGCGCCCTCGACGAGCGCGATCATGCGGTCGAGGAAGCTCGACCCGGCCGAGGCGGTGATGCGCACGACCAGCCAGTCACTGATCACCTGAGTTCCGCCGGTGACGGCGGAACGGTCACCGCCCGCCTCGCGGATCACCGGCGCGCTTTCGCCGGTGATCGCGCTCTCGTTGACGGAGGCGACACCCTCGACGGCCTCGCCGTCGCCAGGCATCAGGTCGCCCGCCTCGACGAGCACGAAGTCGCCCTGCTTGAGCGTGGACGCCGGCGTCGGCTTGAAGATGGCGCGGTCGTCGGGCCGGACCAGCACCTTCGCCATCGTCTCGCTTCGGGCGCGGCGGAGGCTCTCGGCGCGCGCCCGGCCGCGTCCTTCGGCGACCGCCTCGGCGAACGTCGCGAACAGCACCGTGAGCCACAGGAACAGCGCGACCGCGAAAGCGAACGAGAAGGCGCGGCCGCGAACGATGTCCTCGATCGTCAGCACCGTGACGAGGGCGGCCACCACTTCGGTGACGAAGATCACCGGGTTGCGGATCAATGTCCGCGGATCGAGCTTGGCAAAGGCGTCGCGCGTCGCGCGCGCCAGCAGCGGTGCGCTGAAGAGCGCGATCGCGTCGGCTTGTTCGGGCATCGTCGTGTCCTAAAAGGTCTTGCCGGCGAGCAGCGCGCCATGTTCCGCGAGCGGACCGAGGGAAAGGGACGGCAGGTATTGCAGGCCGCCCAGGATCAGCACGGTGCCGATCAGCAGGAAGACGAACAGCGGGCCGGTGGTGGGGAACGTGCCCGCGCTTTCGCCGAGCTTGGGCTTGGCCGCGAGCGATCCCGCGATCGCGAAGACCGGGATCAGGAAGGCGAACCGGCCGAGGATCATGGCGATGCCGAGACCGAAGTCGAGCAGCGGCGTGTCGGCCGAGAGGCCCGCGAACGCGCTGCCGTTGTTGCCGGTCGCCGACGTGAACGCGTAGAGCATCTCGGACAATCCGTGCGGACCGGCGTTGGCGAGCGAGGCGAGGCCGCTCGCGTTGTTCAGTCCGATCGCCGTGCCGCCGAGGATCGAGACCGGCAGGATCAGCACCGCCAGCACCGCGAGCTTCACCTCCTTCGATTCGAGTTTCTTGCCGAGATATTCGGGCGTGCGGCCGACCATCAGGCCGCCCACGAACATCGCGAGGATGGCGAAGACGAGCAGCCCGTAGAGACCCGAGCCGACGCCGCCCGGCACCACTTCGCCGAGCTGGATCATGAACATCGACAGGCCGCCGCCGAGCGGCAGCAGGCTGTCGTGCATGGCGATGACCGCGCCGTCCGACGTCGCCGTCGTGGTGATCGTGAAGATCGCCGACAGCGGCGTGCCGAACCGCATCTCCTTGCCTTCCATGTTGCCCTGCGACGGATCGACGCCAAGCGCGGTCAGCAGCGGGTTTCCGTGTGCCTCGATCGCGTATTCGAAGCCGATGCAGACGACCATCACGATCGCCGCGACGGCGGCGAGCGCGATGCCCTGCCGCCGGTTGCCGACCATGTGGCCGAGCGCGATGAAGAGCGCGAACGGAATCACGATCTCCGACCAGGTCTCGAGCACGTCGGTGAGCGGCGTCGGGTTCTCGAACGGGTGGGCGGAGTTCGCGTTGAAGAAGCCGCCGCCATTGGTGCCGACGAGCTTGATCGCTTCCTGGAAGGCGATCGGACCGCGCGCGATCAGCTGGTGCGCGCCCTCGAGCGTGGTGACGTCGGCGGTCGGCGCGAAGGTCTGCGGCACGCCGCCGACGATCAGCAACACCGTCATCGCGCAGGCGATCGGGAGCATGACGTAGAGGGTGACGCGCACCAGGTCGGCCCAGAAATTCCCGAGACCCTTGAGCCGACTGCCGGAAAACGCGCGCGCGATCGCCGCCGCGGCAGCGATGCCCGAGGCTGCGGACAGGAAGTTGTGGACCGTGAGGCCCCACATCTGGGTGCCGTAGGAGACGGCCTGCTCGCCGGCATAGGCCTGCCAGTTGGTGTTGGTCACGAACGACATCGCCGTGTTGAAGGCGAGCCGCGGCGACATTCCGGTGACGTGCATCGGGTTCAGCGGCAGGTAGAATTGCAGCCGCAGCATCGCGTAGAGCACCGCGAAATGCAGCGCCTGCAGTACCAGGAAGGCGGCGGTGTACTCGCGCCAGCCCATCAGGCGATTGGGATCGATGCCGCCGCATGCATAAAAGATCCGCTCGACGGGACGGAGCCACGTCACCCTTCCCGCGAACACGGCGGCCAGATAGCGGCCGAGCGGCAGGGCGCAGGCGGCGACGAGGAGCAGGATGAGGAGGATTTCGCTCCAACCCGCGACGGTGGTGCCGGCCATGTCAGAAATCTTCCGGGCGGACGAGCGCCCATACGAGGTAGATGAAGAGCGCGCCGAAGACGGCGGTGCCGAGCACGAGATCGAACATGGCGCGCGTCAAATCCGGTCGCAGAGCAGCGCGTAGGCCGCCATCAGCATGATGCCGCCCGCACCGAGCGCGAGCGCGAGGATGTCGAACATGGATGTTCTCCGATCGAGAGCATCGTCCTAGCGCCGCGGGGGCTAAGCGCGCGATGCCGAAGGCAGGCCGCCGCGTAAAGGCGACGTAAGGAACCGCGTCCGTCATCGCGCGTCGGGTCCACCGGGAGGACAGGGCATGACCGTCGACGCGCGCGCATCGGGACATTTCACGATCGGGGGCGATCTTCCCGTCGTGCGCATCGGTTTCGGCGCGATGCGGATCACCGGCGACGGGATCTGGGGCGAGCCGCGCGACCGCGCCGAGGCGCTCCGCGTGCTGCGTCGCCTGCCGACGCTCGGGATCGATTTCATCGATACCGCCGACAGCTACGGACCGTTCGTCAGCGAGGACCTGATCGCCGAGGCGCTGCACCCGTACCGCGACCTGGTGATCGCGACCAAGGGCGGTTTGACGCGGCTCGGGCCGAACCGATGGGCGCCGGTGGGCAGGCCCGAGTATCTCAGGCAGTGCGTGCTGATGAGCCTGCGCCGGCTGCGGGTCGAACGGATCGATCTGTGGCAGTTGCACCGGATCGATCCGAAGGTGCCGCGCGACGAGCAGTTCGACGCCATCGCGACGATGCGCCAGGAGGGGCTGATCCGGCATGTCGGCCTGAGCCAGGTCACCGTGGACGAGATCGAGGCGGCCACCTCGTTCTTCCCGGTCGCGACGGTGCAGAACCGCTACAACCTGACCGATCGTGCCGACGAGGCGGTGGTCGAGCACTGCGCCGCGCGCGGCATCGGCTTCATTCCGTGGTATCCGCTCGCCTCCGGCGCGCTGGCGCGGCCCGGCGGATCGGTCGACCGGGTGGCCAACGCGCACGGGGCGACGGCGAGCCAGGTGGCGCTCGCCTGGATCCTGCGCCGGAGCCCGGCGACCTTGCCGATCCCGGGCACCAGCCAGGTCGCGCATCTCGACGACAACGTGGCGGGCGCCTCGCTCGCGCTGTCGGACGCCGAGTTCGCGAGCCTCGACGCGGCGACCCGGACCTGAGGTCCGGCGGTCCGGAATCAGGCGGTCGGTCGGTCAGGCAGTCAGGCGGTCAGGCGGTCAGGGCCGGGTAGGAGGTGTAGCCCTCGGCGCCGCCGCCATACATGGTCGCGCGGTCGAGTTCGTTGAGCGGCGCACCCGCGCGCAGACGGGCCGGCAGGTCCGGGTTCGCGATGAACTTCACGCCGAAGCTGATCGCGTCGGCTTCGCCGTTCTCGAGGGCCGCCTCGCATTGCTCGATCGTGAAGCGCTCGTTGGCGATGAACGGGCCGCCGAACGCGCGCTTGATCGCCGGTCCGAGACTGTCACCGGCCACGTGCTCGCGCGCGAACAGGAAGGCGAGCCCGCGTTCGCCGAGCGCGCGCGCGACGTAGCCGAAGGTCGCAGCCGGATCGCTGTCGCCCATCGAGTGGGCGTCGCCGCGCGGCGCGAGATGCATGCCGACCCGGTCCGCGCCCCAGACCGCGATCGCGGCATCGGTGACCTCGAGCATCAGGCGGGCGCGGTTCTCGACCGGGCCGCCATACGCGTCCGTGCGCTTGTTGGTGCCGTCCTGCAGGAATTGATCGAGCAGGTAGCCGTTGGCGCCGTGGATCTCGACGCCGTCGAAGCCGGCGCGGTGCGCGTTCTCGGCGCCGCGCCGATAATCGGCGACGATGCCCGGGATCTCGTCGAGTTCGAGCGCGCGCGGCACCGGGTAGGGTCGCTCGGGACGGAGCAGCGAGACGTGGCCGCTGGCCGCGATCGCGCTCGGCGCGACCGGCAGCGCGCCGCCGAGCAGCGACGGGTCCGAGATCCGCCCGACATGCCAGAGCTGCATCAGGATGCGGCCGCCTTCGCGATGCACGGCGTCGGTCACCCGGCGCCATCCCTCGACCTGTTCGTCAGACCAGATGCCGGGCGTGCGGACGTAGCCGACGCCTGACGGCGAGACGCAGGTCGCCTCGGTGAGGATCATACCGGCCGAGGCGCGCTGGGCGTAGTACTCGACCATGGTGTCGGTCGGCACGCGCCCGTCCTCGGTCGCGCGCGCGCGCGTCAGCGGCGCCATGACCACCCGGTTCGGCAGGTCGAGCGCGCCCATGCGGATCGGATCGAACAATGTCGGCATGGCAGCCTCCGGACGCGACGTGATGGGACGGGCGGAGCCTCCCCGAACAGGGCGCGAGGCGCAAGCCGGGCCGGATCGACCGCGACCGTTCGCGGTGTCTCGGGCGCGCGGGATCACCCTGGTCCGCGCGAGACCGTGCAGCAGACCGACGCGCGGCCGGCGCGACGCTGCGGAGCTCCGCCAGAGCAATCTCAGGTTGCTCGACCTATTGAGTGTCCTGTTCAGCCGAGCACGGTCCGCGTCCGACCTCGACGAGCGGCTCGGCCGCGCGCGGGTTCTCGATGCCGAACACGCGCGCACGGCACCAGCGCGCGCCCCCGAGCGGCTGCTGTCGCGACGCGTGCCGCGGTTCAGCCGCCGAGTGCGGCGACCATCGTCGACCCGAGCGCGGACGGCTCGTCGGCGACATGGATCCCCGCCGCGCGCATCGCCTCCATCTTGGCCTCGGCGGTGTCGCGCCCGCCCGAGATCACGGCACCCGCGTGGCCCATCCGCCGCCCCTTGGGCGCGGTGGCACCCGCGATGAAGCCGACCACCTTCTTGGTCGACTTCTCGCGAGCGAGGAACTCGGCGGCGTCGATCTCCGACTGGCCGCCGATCTCGCCGATCATGATGATGTTCTCGGTCTCCGGGTCGCGGAGGAACATCTCGAGCACCTCGATGAAGTCGGTGCCTTTGACCGGGTCGCCGCCGATCCCGACACAGGTCGACTGGCCGAGACCGACCGCGGTGGTCTGCGCCACCGCCTCGTAGGTGAGCGTGCCGGAACGCGACACGATGCCGACCGTGCCGCGCCGGTGGATATGGCCGGGCATGATACCGATCTTGCACGCCCCCGGGGTGATCACGCCCGGGCAGTTCGGACCGATCAGACGGGAGCGCGACCCGTCGAGCGCCCGCTTGACCCGCACCATGTCGAGCACCGGAATGCCCTCGGTGATGCATACGATCAGCGGGATCTCGGCGGCGATCGCTTCGAGGATGCTGTCGGCGGCGAAGGGAGGCGGCACGTAGATCGCGGACGCGTTGGCGCCGGTCGCGCGCACGGCTTCCGCGACCGTATCGAACACCGGCAGTTCCATATGGATCTGGCCGCCCTTGCCAGGGGTCACGCCGCCGACGACACGTGTCCCGTAGGCGATCGCCTGCTCGGAATGGAACGTGCCCTGGGCGCCGGTGAAGCCCTGGGTGAGGACGCGGGTGTCGGCGTCGACGAGAATGGCCATTACGCGGCTTCCTTCACGGCCCGGACCACCTTGGCGGCGGCGTCGGCGAGATCGTCGGCCGGGATGATGGCCAGACCGCTTTCGGCCATCAGCTTCTTGCCGAGTTCGACATTGGTTCCTTCGAGCCGGACCACGAGCGGCACGGTCACCGAGAGTTCGCGCGCGGCGGCGATCACGCCCTCGGCCACCACGTCGCAGCGCATGATGCCGCCGAAGATGTTGACCAGGATGCCCTTCACGTTCGGGTCGGACAGGATGATCTTGAAGGCGGCGGTCACGCGTTCGCGCGTGGCGCCGCCGCCGACGTCGAGGAAGTTCGCGGGCTCCGCCCCGTACAGCTTGATGATGTCCATCGTCGCCATCGCGAGGCCGGCGCCGTTCACCATGCAGCCGATCGTGCCGTCGAGTGCCACGTAGGAGAGCGAGTGGCGGGCCGCCTCGAGCTCCTTCGGGTCCTCCTCCGCCTCGTCGCGCAGCTGCTCGAGCTCAGGGTGGCGGTAGAGCGCGTTGTCGTCGAACGACACCTTCGCATCGAGCGCCACGATCTCGCCGCCGCCGGTGACCACCAGCGGGTTGATCTCGACGACCGCGCAGTCGAGCGCCACGAAGGCCTCGTACATCGCCGCCAGGAACTTGCCGAAGGTGCCGACCTGCTTGCCGACGAGGCCGAGACCGGCGGCGAGCGTGCGGGCGTGGAACGGCATCACGCCGGTCGCAGGATCGATGGCGGCGCGGAGGATCCGTTCCGGATGCTGCTCGGCGACCTCCTCGACCTCCATCCCGCCCTCTGTGGACGCCATCACGAGGACGCGCGAGGTGGCGCGATCGACCAGGAGCGAGAGGTAGAGCTCGCGCTTGATGTCGCAGCCAGCCTCGACGTAGAGGCGCTGGACCACGCGACCCTGCGGACCCGTCTGCTTGGTGACCAGCGTGTGGCCGAGCATCGCTTCGGCCGCCGCGCGAACCTCCTCGGGCGAGCGGGCGAGACGGACGCCGCCCTTGCCGTCCGGGTCCGAGGTGAAGCGGCCGGCACCACGGCCGCCGGCGTGGATCTGGCTCTTGACCACGTAGACCGGGCCCGGAAGCCGCTGCGCCGCCGCTTCCGCCTCCTCCGGCGTGGCCGCGAGGCCGCCGTCGAGAACCGCGACGCCGTAACCCTTCAGGAGCTGCTTGGCCTGGTATTCGTGAATGTTCACGTGAACCGCTCTCCAATCCGCCCGGGGACGCGCTGCCTGATCGGACCGCCCGGCGGGGTTGTCAAGCAGCGTCGGCGACGATTGCCCCGGGACGCATTTGGCGGAACGATCCCGCTTCCCGGACGGCATCGCGAGAGCGGACCTGGCGAGGGAGCGGGCGATCAAGAGGATATCCTGCGAACGCTCGACCGCCGTCTCGGGCGGCGCCTGCGCGAACGACGCCGCACGCGCGGCCTGACCCAGGCGGCGCTCGGAGAGATGATCGGCGTCGCGCCACAGCAGGTCGCCGAATGCGAGACCGGCGAGAACGCCCTTGCGGCGTCCCGGCTGTTCCTCGTCGCGGGCGCGCTCGGGGCGGACGTCGCGACCTTCCTCGACGGGCTCGACACCTCGCTCGGCCCGGCGCTCACCCGCGGCGGGCCGGACGGCCCGGACAGCGCCGCGCGGTCACCGATGGCGGCGCGCGGCGCGCTCGAGATGGCCGAGATCGCGCGGACGATCTCGAACCGGCAAACCCGCGACCTGCCGCTCGTGCTGTCACGGGCCGTTAGCGAAGGCCGGGGACTTAAAACGCGTCGCGTCGCCTCGCCCGGCCTCTGCTGCAGGTCGAAAAACGCCCCGTTTGAACTTGTTCTTGTTACAACGCTCTGCCATCAAGGATTTGGTAACAAATCCTGATTGGATCGCGTCGATGGCTATCCCGACCTCCGGCACCTATGACGGGCTCTACGTTTACTCTCTCGTGACGGCCGACGAGTTCGGCGCCGGGGCCGAGGAGCTGGCGACCGCCGTCGGCGAGCCGAACGTGCTGCTGTTCGAGCCGATCGCGTCCGGCACGCCGGTGACCTTCGACGGGTCCAACCTGTCGTTCACCAGCGACA
Organism: Acetobacteraceae bacterium; assembly: GCA_965199345.1. Taxonomy (GTDB): domain Bacteria; phylum Pseudomonadota; class Alphaproteobacteria; order Acetobacterales; family Acetobacteraceae; genus CAXTPV01. The sequence continues at coordinate 182,524 of CBDARA010000002.1, read as the reverse complement.
CCGGCGTCGCGACCACGCTCCCGCTCACCGACATCGCCGAGCAGGGCAGCACCGGTTTCGGCTTCTACACGGGCGGCAGCAGCTACGTCGTCTCGAACGGCGCGCTGGCGGGCGGTTATACGCTCGACACGGCGCTCAGCGACATCGCGGGAACCGACCCGTCGCTGGCGAGCCTCGCGCTGTCGCTGAAGGCGAACGCCGACAGCCTCAATCTCGGCAACATCGTCGTGCTGCCGAACAGCATCTTCGACGGCAATCCGTATCAGGCGCCGTGCTTCGTGCGGGGCACGCTGATCAGGACGCCGCGCGGCGACGTGCCGGTCGAGACCCTCGGCGAGGGCGATCGCGTGACGCTCGCGCAGGGCGGCCAGGACACGGTCGTCTGGGTCGGCACGCGCCGGCTGCGGATCGACGCGTCGGACGGTCCCGAGCTGCGCCGGCCGATCCGCGTCGGCGCCGGTGCGCTCGGCGACGGCCTGCCGCTGCGCGACCTGGTGGTCAGCCCGGACCATGCGCTGTTCCTCGACGGCGTGCTGGTGCCGGCCGGCCTGCTGGTGGACGGGGCGCGCATCCGCCAGGAGCGGGTCGATCTGGTCGAGTACGTCCATGTCGAGCTGACGCGGCACGGTATCCTGCTTGCCGAGGGTGCGCCGGCGGAGTCTTACCTCGACACCGGCAACCGCCAGACCTTCTCGAATGCGTCGCTCGTGTCGCTGCGGCCGGAGCTGTCGGTGAGCGGTGCGGCCCGCGTCGGGGCGGCCTGCGCGGAGATGGTGCTCGAGGGCCCTCGCCTCGAGGCGATCCGCGCCCGGCTTGCCGGCATCGCGCTGCCGGACGCGACGCGCCTCGCGTCCTGACCGGCGCGGTGGGCCGGGGCGCGACGCCGGCCCACCATCCGGACGTCCAACGCGCATGATCCCGGCACGGCGTCCGCCGGATCCCGATCGGGCTCCGGGCGACCGGATCGGGCTTCGCCGGACGCCCCGGCGCCGGCCATGACGCGCCCGGCGCCGAGGGGCGTCACCGATCTCCCGAGCTGATCGCCCACGCGCGCCGATCCGTGCGGCATCCCGCACCGGCGCGGGTCGCAGCCGCTCCTCCGCCTTTGGCTGCTCCGGCTCGGTTCAGGCCGTCGGACTGGCGGGTGCGTCGCGCGGCCCGTCCGGGTCGGGGCGGACATGCGGCGGCCCGCCGGTGCCGCCTCCGGCCTTGCGATGGCCCCACTCGCGCAGCCGCTGGAATGTCACGTAGAGCATCGGGATGACGAAGATGCCGATGCCCGACGCCGCGAGCATGCCGGCGAACACCGGCGTGCCGACGTCGCGGCGGCTGATCGCCGCGGCCCCGTGCGCGAACACCAGAGGCACGAGACCGAGGATGAAGGCGACGGAGGTCATCATCACGGCGCGGAACCGCATCGATGCGCCCTGGATCGCCGCATCGACGATCGACTGCCCGGCCTCGCGTCGCTCTTTCGCGAATTCGACGATGAGGATGCCGTTCTTCGCCGCGAGCGCGATCAGCACGACGAGACCGATCTGCGCGTAGAGATCGAGCGACAGTCCCGCCAGCGTGATGCCGATGCAGGATCCGAGCACGCCGACGGTGATCGACAGCAGCACGGGGATCGGGATGATCCAGCTTTCGTAGAGGCCGACCAGGAACAGGAAGGCGAACAGCAGCGACATACCGAGGATGGCGCCCGTCTGCCCCGCCGCCTGCTGCTGCTGGTAGGCGGTTCCGGTCCACTCGTAGGAGTATCCGGTCGGCAGCGTCTTGTCGGAGATCTTCGCCATCGCCTCGATCGCCGTCCCGGAGGACTGGCCCGGACCCGGCGAGCCCTGGACCGTGATCGCCCGGTAGTTGTTGTAGCGGACCACGACCTGCGGGCCGGTCACGATGCGGAGCGAGGCGATGGCGCGAAGCGGCACCGTCCCGCCCGAACTGTTGCGGATGTAGATCCGCCACAGATCGTTGATCGCCGCGCGGTCCTGCTCCTCGCCCTGGACGTTCACCTGCCAGACGCGGCCGTAGAGATTGAAATCGTTGACGTAGATGCCGCCGAGGGTCGCGCCGAGGGTCGTGAAGATGTCGTTGATGTTGACGCCGAGCGCCTGCGCCTTCGCCCGGTCGATGTCGAGGAATAGGGACGGCGTGGCATTGCTGAAGGTCGAGAACACGCGGGCGAGGCGGTGATCGCCGTTCGCCGCGGCCACCAGCCCCTGCATCACGCCGTTCATGTCGTTGAAGTCCTGGCCCTCGACGCCTTCCAGCTCGTATTCGAAGCCGCCCGCGGTCGAAAGGCCGATGATGGGCGGCAGATTGAACGGGAACACGGTCGCCGTGCGGACCTGCTGCCCCATCCGGAAGATGCGTCCGATCAGCGCCTGCGCCGACGTCGCGGCCGAGGTGCGGTCGGCGAACGGCTTGAGCCGCACGAACAGGAAGCCGACATTCGATTCCTGCACGGTGTCGATGATCGAATAGCCGATCACCTGGAACACGTGTTCGACGCCGGGCAGCGGCGCGATCATGTCGGCGACCTGGCCGATCGTCTGCGCGGTGCGCGGCACCGACGCCCCATCGGGCAGCGAGACCAGCACGAAGAAGCCCCCCTGGTCCTCCTCGGGGAGGAAGCCCGTCGGCAGCGAACCCGCGAGACCGACGGCGGCGGCGCCGACGACCGCCACCAGCACGAGGCCGAGTATCGCGACCCGCAGCAATCGCGTGACGACGGACGCGTAGCCTCGCCTGGTGCGGTCGATGCCGGCGAGCACGCGGCCCATGATGCCCCGCTTCGGTCCCGAATGGCGCAGGAACACGGCGCAGAGCGCGGGCGAAAGCGTCAGCGCGTTCAGCGCCGAGATCACCATCGCCGACGAGATCGTCACCGCGAACTGCCGGAACAGCTCGCCCGACAGGCCGGGAATGAAGGCGATCGGGATGAAGACCGAGAGAAGCACGAGCGTGATCGCGATGATCGGCGCGGTGATCTGCGTCATCGCGAGCTTCGCCGCGTCCGGCGGCGACATCTCGGGATTCTCCTCCATGACGCGCTCGACGTTCTCGACGACCACGATCGCGTCGTCGACCACGAGACCGATCGCCACCACCATCGCGAGCAGCGAGACGGTGTTGGCCGAGAAGCCGAGCGACGTCATGATCGCGAAGGCGCCGATCAGGCTGACGGGCACCGCGACGGTCGGGATGATGGTCGCCCGGACCGAGCCGAGGAAGAGGAACACCACGAGGACCACGAGGACGAACGCTTCGGCAAGTGTCTTCAACACCTCGTGCACGGTGTCGCGGACGAAGCTCGTGCTGTCGTAGGTGATGTTGTATTCGAGGTCGTGCGGGAAACGTGCCTTGAGAAAGGCGAGACGGTTGTTGACGGCGGTCGCGGTGTCGAGCGCGTTCGCTCCCGGCGCGAGATAAATCGCGAGCGGAACCGAGGGCGAATCGTCGAGGCGCGCCTCGCTGTCGAGGTTCTGCGCACCGAGCTCGACATGGGCCACGTCGCCGATCCGGAGCACCGAACCGTCCGGGTTGGCCCGCAGCACGATATCGGCGAACTGCTTGGTGCTGGTCAGACGCCCGGTGGTCTGGACGTTCAACTGGTATTGCTGCTGGTTGCTGATCGGCCGCGCGCCGACGCGACCGATCGCCGCGACCGTGCTCTGTGCGCCGACCGCGTTGATGATGTCCGACGGCGCGAGGTCGAGGTTGTTCAGCCGGTTGATGTCGAACCAGATCCGCATCGAGTATTTCTGCCGGGACAGCAGTGCGGCCTGGCCGACACCGGTGATGCGGCTGATCTCGTCGATGACGTTGATCGTCATGAAGTTCGCGATGAAGAGCACGTCGTGCGTCTTCTTCGGCGAGTAGAAGTTGACGAACTCGAGGATCGCCGACGAGCGCTTCTGCACCGTGGTGCCCTCGCTCTGCACCTCCGCGGGCAGTTCGGGCGTCGCGGTCTGCACCCGGTTCAGCACGTTGACCGTGTTGATGTCGGGATTGGTGCCGAGCAGGAACGAGACGGTCAGGTTGTAGGAGCCGTCGTTGCCGCTGAACGACCGCATGTAGATCATCTTGTCGACGCCGACGACCTGCGCCTCGATCGGCTGCGCGACCGAGCTCTCGACCACGGCCGCCGACGCGCCCGGATAGGTCGCCTGCACCGACACCTGCGGCGGCACGATGTCCGGGAACTGCGCGACCGGAATGCGCGACAGCCCGACCAGGCCCGCGAGCGTGATGACGATCGCGATGACGACCGCGAGGCGCGGCCGGTCGATGAAGGTGGCGGAGATCATCGCGCGCTACCGGGTCCCGCCATTGCCGCCACTGGTGGTGGTGCCGATCTTGCCCGCGTTCGAGTTCGCCGCCTGCGGGGTCGTGCCGCCCTGCGCCGCGTTGGCGGGCACCGGCGAGGCAGCGGGCTGGCCGGGCGCCACCTTGCCGCCGTCGCGGACGCGCTGCAGGCCATCGACGATCACTGACGCGCCGTCCGAAAGGCCGCTGAGCACGGCAATGTCGGTGCCGGTCTGTTCGCCGGTGTGGATGTTGGTGCGGTGCGCGACATCGCCGCCGTCGACGGTGAAGACGTAGCTGCCCTGCTGGTCCGACAGCACCGCCGATTGCGGGACGGTGATGAGCGAGATCGGCTGCGGCGCCTGGATCAGCGCGGTGACGAACTGCCCGCTGACCAGCATGCGATCGCCCGTGCCGCTCGTGGCGCCCCCGTTGCGCACCGGGTTCGCGATCGTCGCGCGAAGCGTGATGGTGTCGGTCGTGTCGGAAACCGTCGGCGACACGTAGTCGAGCTTGCCGGACTGGTCATAGACCTGACCGCTGCTGAGCCGCACCTTGATGTGCGCGGCGGCGAGACCGCCCGCCTCGGCGTAGCGCGCTTCGAGGGCGGCGACGTCGCGCTCGGCCACCGGGAAGACCACGTACATCGGATCCTGCGTGACGATGGTCGCCAGCGTGCCGCTGCTCGGGCTGACCACGTTGCCCGGGTTGACGCTGGTCGCGGTCACGCGGCCATCGACCGGGGCGCGGATCTCGGTGTAGCCGAGGTTGATCCCGGCCGTCTTGAGATTGGCCTCGGCGGTGAGTTCGGCCGCCTGATCGGCCTGTTGCGTCGCCAGGGTCTGGTCGTAGCTGGAGCGCTGGCCGGCCGGCGTGCTGAGCAGGTTCTTCTGTCGCTGGAACTGGGCGGTGGCGTAGACGAGATTGGCCTGCGCCTGCACCAGGGCGCCCTGATCGGCCTGTACCGCCGCCTGATACGGGGGCTGCTCGATGACGTAGAGCAGCGTGCCCTTCTTGACCTCGCTGCCCTCGGTGAACAGCCGTTGCTCGAGATAGCCGGTGACGCGGGCGATCAACGCCACGCTGTCGATCGCCTGGATACGGCCGACATATTCGCTGGTCTGGATCACCGGTTCGCGGTGGACGACCATCGTGCCGACGGCCGGCGGCTTGCCGCCCGGCGCCTGGGCTGCGGCCGTGACCGGGAGCGCGGTCGCGAGCAGAAGGCCCGCGATCGCTGCGGGATGGACGAAGCGCGACATCTTGGTTCCTGTCGGCTGAGCGTGGTCGAACGCAGGGCGGAAGGCGGATCGCCGGACGGCGGCATCAGTAGCGGTCCGCTGACCGATCGGTCAAATCACGCGCGCGGTCGTGACGGCAGGAACCGGCCGCGGCATCGGATTGTTGATCGTGCCGGGCGGGCGCCGATCGGTCGCTCACAACAGGAGCGCGCGCCTTGAGCGGAACCGTGACGAGACGCCATTCCATGCCGCACGGTGCCGAGATCGCGGCCGACGGTCGCGTGCGGTTCCGCCTTTGGGCACCGGGCGCCGCCTCGGTCGCGGTCGCGATGGACGACACCGAGCCGGTGCCGATGACGGCGACCGGCGAGGGCTGGCACGAGCTGGTCACCGAGGCGGCCGGGCCCGGCACGCGTTATCGGTTCCGACTGCCGGACGGGATGCTGGTCGCCGATCCGGCGAGCCGCTTCCAGCCCGACGACGTGCACGGGCCGAGCGAGGTGATCGACCCGGCGGCGTTCGACTGGAGCGACCGGTTCGCCGGCCGCCCCTGGGCCGAGGCCGTCGTCTACGAGTTGCACGTTGGCGCCTTTACGCCCGAGGGAACGTTCGCGGCGGCGATCGGGCGGCTCGACCATCTCGCGTCGCTCGGCATCACGGCGATCGAGGTAATGCCGGTCGCCGACTTCCCGGGGCGACGGAACTGGGGCTACGACGGGGTGCTCCTCTACGCGCCCGACGCCGCCTACGGCCGGCCGGACGACTTCAAGCACTTCGTCGAAGCCGCGCACGGACGCGACATGATGGTGATCCTCGACTGCGTCTATAATCATTTCGGACCCGACGGCAATTACCTGCCCGTCTACGCGCCGACCTTCTTCACCGACCGCCACAAGACGCCGTGGGGCGCCGGCATCAACTACGACGGCGAGGACGGCCGCCCGGTGCGCGACTTCGCGATCGAGAACGCGCTCTACTGGCTCGAGGAGTACAATCTCGACGGGCTCCGCCTCGACGCCGTGCACGCGATCATGGACGACAGTCCGACCCATCTGCTCGACGAGCTCGCGGACGCCGTGCGCGCGATGCGCCGCGACCGTCCGACGCATCTGATCCTGGAGAACGAGGACAACTCGGCCGCCCGTCTCCGTCGCGATGCGGAAGGCGAGCCCACGAGCTTCACCGCGCAGTGGAACGACGACGTCCACCACGTGCTCCACGTCGCGGCGACCGGGGAGGAGGCAGGCTACTACAAGGACTACGCGGGCCGCACGGACCTGCTGGCGCGCGCGCTCGCCGAGGGCTTCGCCTTCCAGGGCGAGATGATGGCGTATCGCGGCGAGACCCGCGGCGAGCCGAGTGCCCGACTGCCGCCGCTCGCGTTCGTCGCCTTCACGCAGAACCACGACCAGATCGGCAACCGGGCGTTCGGCGACAGGCTGGCGGCGAGCGTCGCGCGGCCGAAGCTGCGCGCGATCCGCGCGGTCGCCCTGCTGCTGCCGCAGGTGCCGATGCTGTTCATGGGCGAGGAATGGGACAGCGCGGTCCCCTTCCCTTTCTTCTGCGACTTCTCCGGCGAGCTCGCCGACGCGGTGCGGAACGGCCGCCGCGACGAGTTCAAGCGGTTCCCCGAGTTTCAGGATCCGGCCAAGCGCGACAGCATCCCCGACCCGCTGGCGGACGCCACGTTCGCCTCGGCGAAACTCGACTGGGACGCGATCGACGAGGACGCGCTCGCCTGGACGCGCCGCGTGCTCGAGACCAGGCGCCGCGTGATCCTGCCGCTGCTCGCCCATATCGGCGCGGGCGGTCAGGCACGGGTCCTGGCCGATGGTGCCGTCGCGGTCGAGTGGCGGGCGGGCGATGCCGGCCGGCTGCTGCTCGCCGCCAATCTCTCGGACACCGCCTGCGCGCTGCCCGAAGGCGAGAGCGGCCGCGTGTTCCATGCCGAAGGCGAGACCGAAGGGACGCTCGGCCCCTGGTCGGTGCGCTGGTCGAGGATCGAACCATGATCGACACCATCCCGCGTCCGCGCGCGACCTACCGGCTGCAGTTCCACAAGGGCTTCCGCTTCGCCGACGCGACCGCGATCGTGCCCTATCTCGCCGGGCTCGGCGTGAGCCACCTCTACGCCTCGCCGTTCCTCAAGGCGCGGCCTGGCTCCATGCACGGCTACGACATCACCGATCACGCCGCGCTGAACCCGGAGCTCGGCGACGAGGACGATTTCGCCACTCTCCGCGAGACGCTCGCGGGCTGCGGCATCGGCCTGATCCTCGACTTCGTGCCGAACCACATGGGGATCGGCGGCAGCGACAATCCCTATTGGCTCGACGTGCTGGAATGGGGACCGCAATCGGAGCACGCGGGCTGGTTCGACATCGATTGGGATCCCGACCGCCGCTACCTGCACGAGAAGCTGCTGGTGCCGTTCCTCGGCGACCAGTACGGGGTCGAGCTCGAGAACAACAATCTCGAGCTCGTGCTCGACCGCGACGCCGGGACCTTGGCGATCTGGGCCTACGGCACGCACAAGCTGCCGGTCACGCCCACCGAGTATCCGGTCGTGCTCGGCCATGACAGCCTCCCGCTCGAACGGCTCGGCGACGAGTTCGCCGATCTCGCCGCATGGCGGCCGCAGATCGCCGGACGTGCCCACGCACTCAAGGCGGAGCTCGCGGCGTTGATCCGCGTCGATCCCGAGGCCCGCGCGGCGCTCGAGCGGCATGTCGCCCGGCTGAACGGGGACAAGGCCGCGCTCGACGCGCTGATCGGCGCGCAATGGTGGCGGGTCGCCTCGTTCCACGTCGCGGGCGACGACATCAACTACCGGCGCTTCTTCAACATCAACGACCTCGCCGGAATCCGGATGGAGCTTCCGGTGGTGTTCGAGACCGCGCACCGGCGCGTTTTCGCGATGATCGCCGACGGCACGATCGACGGCGTGCGCCTCGACCATATCGACGGCCTGCTCGACCCCAAGGAGTATCTCGACCGGCTGCGCGCGGCGGCCCCGCGGCCGTTCTATCTCGTGGTCGAGAAGATCCTCGCGCGCCACGAGACCCTGCGCGACGATTGGCCCGTCGAGGGCACGACCGGCTACGATTTCACCAACCTCGTCCTCGGCGCGCTGATCGATCCGGCCGGCGAGGAGGGTTTCACCCGCGCCTATCACACGTTCACGGGCGAGACGACGCCCTTCCACGACGTGGTGCACGCCTGCAAGCTCCGCATCATGGACAACGAGATGGCGAGCGAGCTCAACGTGCTCGGCCGCGATGCCGGTCGGATCGCCCGGCAGAACCCGAAGACGGCCGATTTCACGCGCAACATCCTCCAGCGCGCGATCCGCCAGACCGTCGCCTGCTTCCCGGTCTACCGCACCTACCTCGCCCGCGACGGCGCCGCATCCGACGAGGACCGTCGCGACCTCGAGTGGGCGATCACCACCGCGCGGCGCCTCGAGCCGGAGATCCCGCGCTCGGTGTTCGACTTCCTCGACGGCCTGCTGACCGGCGACCTCGTGGCCAAGGCGGAAAGCGGCTTCTCGCGCGCGTCGGTGCTGCGGTTCGCGATGAAGCTGCAGCAATACAGCGGCCCGGTGATGGCCAAGGGGCTCGAGGACACCGCGTTCTATCGCTGGAACCGCTTCGTGGCGCTCAACGAGGTCGGCGGCGAACCCGAACAGTTCGGCCTGACGGTGCAGAGCTTCCACCGCGCCAACGCGCAGCGCGCGCGCCGCATGCCGGCATCGATGCTGGGCACCTCGACGCACGACACCAAGCGCGGCGAGGACACGCGGGCGCGCCTCGCGGTGCTGTCGTCGATCCCGGACGAGTGGCTGCGCCACGTGCAGGGCTGGAGCCGGCTGATCCGCGCCCGGCGCGGCGACGTCGAGGGCACCGCACCGCCCGACCGCAACGACGAGTACCTGCTCTACCAATTGCTGATCGGCACCTGGCCGGTCGAGCTGCTCGACACCGACGCGCTCGAGCGCCAGTCGGGGCAGGAAGGGCTCGCGCGTTACGCCGAACGGCTGCGCGGCGCGCTGCAGAAGTCGATGCGGGAGGCCAAGGCGCATTCGACCTGGTCGGCGCCCGACGAGGCCTACGAGAACGCGCTGCAGGGGTTCGCGACCGACGCGCTCGACCCTGCGCGGCCGGCCTTTTTGCAATCGTTCCTGCCGTTCGCGCGCCGGATCGCGCAGCTCGGCGTCGACAACAGCCTGGTGCAACTCGCGCTCAAGCTGACGCTCCCCGGCGTGCCCGACATCTACCAGGGCGCCGAGCTGTGGGATCTGAGCCTGGTCGATCCGGACAACCGGCGGCCGGTCGACTACGAGACGCGTCGCGACATGCTCGCGTCGCTCAAGGGCGAGATCACCGGCGGCGGTGCCGCGGCGGCGTTCGCGCGCCTTTACGCGGCATGGGAGGACGGCGCGGTCAAGCTCGCGGTCACCCAGAAGCTGCTGGCGCTCCGGGCGCGGCTGCCGTCGCTGTTTGCGGACGGCGGCTACGAGCCGATCGCGCTCGAGGGCGACGCGCCCGAACGCGCGATCGCGTTCGAACGGAACGACGGCCGGCACCGTGTGCTGGTGTTCGTGCGGCGTTTCCCGGGCGCCGGCGCGGCGGACGCGCTGGTGGCGCGGCTCGGCGACGGCGATGTCGTCGACGCGCTCACCGGAACGCGCCATCCACCCGGTTCGATCGACACCGACGCGCTGTTCGCGACGTTGCCGGTCGCGGTGCTGGTGGCGACGGCGTGAACACCGGCAGCGAGGCGCTGGTCATCCACGGCGCCGGCGATCTAAGGCTCGAAACCGTGGCGGCCGGCGAACCTGGGCCGGACGAGGTCCGGGTGCGTCCGTCCTGGGGCGGCATCTGCGGCTCCGATCTTCACTACCTCCGGCACGGCGGTGTCGGCGCCTCGGTGCTACGGGCCCCGATGGTGCTGGGACACGAGGTGAGCGGCGTCGTCGACGCGGTCGGGCGCGACGTGCGGTCGGTCGCGGTGGGCGACGCGGTCGCGATCCATCCGGCGCGGCCGTGCCGGCAGTGCCCGGAATGCCGGCGCGGCACGTCGCATCTCTGCCGCGACATGCGGTTCCTCGGCAGCGCCGCGCTGCTGCCCCACACCGATGGCGGGTTCCGCCAGGCGCTGGTGGTCCGTCACGATCAGGCGCGACCGCTGCCCGCGGGGCTCGACCTCCGGCGCGCGGCGCTCGCCGAGCCGCTGGCGGTGGCGCTGCACGCGGTCGGCCGGGCCGGGCCGCTCGAGGGACGGCGCGCAATGGTGCAGGGCGCCGGGCCGATCGGGGCGCTGGTGGTGGCGGCGCTCCGCCGCCTCGGCGCGGCACGGGTGGTGGCGACCGATCTCGCGGCACACGCGCGGGGTGTCGCGGTCAGCCTCGGGGCCGACGAGGGCTGGGACGCGGGCGCCGCGATGCCGGACGAGGAGTTCGACCTCGTGTTCGAGGCGACCGGGGTGGTGGCGGCGCTGCGGGGCGCGCTGCTGCGGACGCGACGCGGTGGCGTGCTGGTGCAGGTGGGCATGTTCGCGCCAGGCGACGTTTCAGCGCCGCTGTCGCTGGTGATCAGCCGCGAGATCGACTTTCGCGGCACGTTCCGCTTCGACCGCGAGTTCGACGACGCGCTCGCGATGCTGGCCGCCGATCCCGGGATCGCGGACGCGCTGGTGACGCGGGACTTCCCGCTTGCCGACTACGCGGCGGCGTTCGCGCTGTCAGGCGACAGGAGCCAGGCGTCGAAGGTGCTGCTCGAACTCGCCTGAAGCGCGTTCAGCTAGACCGGAACCGGTCTGGCTGAACGTCGTGGTCAAGAAACTCAGTGGACAGAGCAACTTTCCTCGCGTGGACGGGAACGCGACGTGGTCCGGTCCATATGGGGCGCTCCGGGGCACGATCGGCTCGAAACAAACCGACGAGCGTGCCCTGTCTTCGTCGGGTGAGAGCAGCGTCATCTGATCGAACGATCCTGTTCGATCAGGCGGTGAGGTGCGAGGGCGGACGGGGCTCGGCATGCCGAGCCCCGCGCGCCGCCGGCAAGCAGGCCCCCGCCGCTCGCCGTTCAGCTGAGATGCTTCGAGAGATACTTGTTCATCTCGAACATCGTGCAGCGGTCCTTGCCGAACACCTTCTCGAGGTTCGCGTCGGCGAGGATTTCCCGCTTGTTCTCGGGGTTCTGGAGATTGTGGGCGCGGATGTACTCCCACACCTTGCTCACGACTTCGCCGCGTGCGAGCGGTCCCTCGCCGACGACCTTGGCAAGTTCCTTCGAAGGCGTGAGCGGCGTCTGCAGCGCGTTGGGCTTCGCGCCTTCCTTGGGTTTGGCGACCTTCTTGCCGGTGGCCGGCTCGTGGGCCTCGTCGGTCTTCTTCTTAGTTGGCATGCGCTCCTCGCTCCGCGTTCTGCGATTCGAAGGCCATCCTGACACGGAGTTCACGCGAAGGCACGAGCGCGTTGCGTCTGAGGCCGGCGCGCCGGGCGCCAGCCTCCCCACAGGGTCAGTAGCCGTAATAGGTCACGGGCGGCGCCGCGTAGACGACGGGCGGCGCGGCGTAGGCATACGGGTAGCCGTAACCATAGCCGTAGCCGTACGGATAGCCGGTCAGGGCGAGGCCGGTCAGGGCGCCGGCCGCGAAGCCGAAGCCGAGACCACCGAAACCATAGCCGAAACCGCGGCCGTAGCCGCCGTATCCGTAGCCGCCGCGGTAGCCGCCATAGCCACCGTGGTAGCCGCCATACCCACCGCCGTGATAGCCGCCGCCGCCGTGAAAACCACCGCGCTGGGCGAAGGCCGGCGCCGACAGCGTCAGCAGGGACGCGGCCGCGACGGCCGTGAGCGTTGTGCGTCGCATGTTCGATCCTCCTCCATGAACGTCTCGACGTTCATCGATGGGCGATAGATTGGCCTTCGATGGCGGCGAGAAAATGGCCGTAACGCTTCGTGGCCGAACGACCGGTCAGGACATAGGGGCGGCTGTCGGCGCGCTCGCGGACGGCGCCTTGGCCGGGCCGGCGCGGCCGGCGAGCTCGGCCCGGATCGCGGCGGCGAGCGCGGGGTTCGCGCGCCTGATCTGACCGACCCGCAGCGCGGTGCCGAGGCCGTAGGTCGGCGCCGCTTCCCATGCCTCCAGAAAGCGGAGTTCGTCGGCGACCTTCGGCTCGCAGCAGGCGAGTGCCCGGCGGAGCGCCTCCGTCCGCGGCTCATTCATCGATCCCATCGGCCGCCCCTCGTCCGCCCTGCCTCGCCGGCGGGCGTCCGCCGCGCCGGCGTGCATGGTTCTCGACCCGTTCGCGCAGGTCCAGACCATTCCAGCGCCTCCCGGGCCGAGGTGCAACAGCAATAATGATTGCGCTGACGTCAGCTTAAACGGCGTCGGAACTACGCGGAAACTCTAGCCCGGCAGAATTCACGTTGCGGTGAACTTGGCATGACACCTGCCGTCTTGCGCGGCGCACAAGAAGGCGCGGGACCGTCGGCCCGCGCCCACTTCTCCGTCCCCTTCGCCGCGCCGTCGCCGCGCCGGCGGGGCCGTTCGTCAGTACCGGTATTCCTCGTGTTTGAACGGGCCGCTCGGACCGACGCCGATATAGGCGGCCTGCTCGGCGGACAGCCGGGTGAGCTCGGCGCCGACCTTGGCGAGGTGGAGCGAGGCGACCTTCTCGTCGAGCGCCTTGGGCAGCACGTAGACCTGGCGCTCGTATTTCCCGGCCGGCGCGGTCCAGAGCTCGATCTGCGCCAGCACCTGGTTGGTGAACGACGCCGACATCACGAAGGACGGGTGGCCGGTCGCGTTGCCGAGGTTCACCAGGCGGCCTTCCGAGAGCACGATCAGGCGCTTGTCGTCGGGGAAGACGACCTCGTCGACCTGCGGCTTGACGTTCTCCCAGCGGTAATTGCGGAGCGCCTCGATCTGGATCTCGCTGTCGAAATGGCCGATGTTGCAGACGATCGCGCGGTGCTTCATCGCCCGCATGTGCTCGATCGTGATGACGTCGATGTTGCCGGTGCAGGTCACGAAGATGTCGCCGCGGCCGGCGGCCTTGTCCATCGTGGTGACCTCGTAGCCCTCCATCGCCGCCTGCAGGGCGCAGATCGGATCGGCTTCGGTGACCACGACGCGGCAGCCGGCGTTCCGCAGACTGGCCGCCGAACCCTTGCCGACGTCGCCGAAGCCGGCGACGACCGCGACCTTGCCGGCCATCATCACGTCGGTGCCGCGGCGGATGCCGTCGACGAGGCTTTCGCGGCAGCCGTACAGGTTGTCGAACTTCGACTTCGTCACGCTGTCGTTGACGTTGATCGCCGGCACCAGCAGCAGGCCGTCGCGCGCCATGTCGCGGAGGCGGTGGACGCCGGTGGTGGTTTCCTCGGAGATGCCGCGCACGCCGGCGAGCAGCTCCGGATACTTGTCGTGCATCAGCTTGGTGAGGTCGCCGCCGTCGTCGAGGATCATGTTCGGCGTCCAGCCGTCCGGCCCGCGCACGGTCTGCTCGATGCACCACCAGAACTCCTCCTCGTCCATGCCCTTCCAGGCGAAGACCGGGATGTTCTCGGCCGCGATGGCGGCGGCGGCGTGGTCCTGGGTCGAGAAGATGTTGCACGACGACCAGCGGACGCTGGCGCCGAGCGCGATCAGCGTCTCGATCAGCACCGCGGTCTGGATGGTCATGTGCAGGCAGCCGGCCACGCGGGCGCCGGCCAGCGGCCTGCTCGTGCCATACTCGGCCCTGAGCGCCATCAGGCCGGGCATCTCGTCCTCGGCGATGCTGATCTCTTTCCGGCCCCAGCCGGCTTCCGCGATGTCGCGAACCTTGAAGTCCTGAGCGGCCATGGGGCTGTCGATCCTCTGCGAATGCGCGTCTTCTAGCATCCGCGGCGCGCGGGGCAACTCAGGGACCGTCGCACGCGCAGGCGCTCGCGCCGTCCTCGGGAAACCCCGTCGGACGGCCCGGAATTCCTGGATTATTCAAACGATCGGCCCAGAGCATTTTTCGATCAGACGAAGCCGCCTGATCGAAAGGAAATGCTCTCTTATCAAAGAGATAGATCGCCTGTCCCCACTCGCCGTCAGGCGATCCCTCGCGCGTCGAGGAACGCGCCGAACGCCGCCGCGCCGGCGAACGAGGACTGCGCGCCGTGGCCGGTGACGGACAGGGCGGCGTAGGCGGCGGCGCGCGCCAGGGCCGCGGCGACCGCGAGGCCGGCGGCGTGGTGATAGGCGAAGGCGCCGATGAAGGCGTCGCCGGCGCCCGTCGTGTCGACGGCGCGCACCGGCACCGGCGGGATCGCGGTCGTGCCATCGGCCGCGACCAGCAACGCACCCGCGGCACCGAGCGTCACGATCACGCCGCCGACCCCGGCGTCGACCAGGGTGCGGGCCGCCGCCTCCGCCTCGCCGGGCGTCGCGGTCGGGCGGCCGGTGAGGATCGCGAGCTCGGTCTGGTTCGGCGCGAAAAAGGCGACCGAACGGATCCGGTCGAGCGACAACGCCGCCGTCGCCGGCGCCGGGTTCAGCAGCACCGGCACGCCGTCGTCCCGGGCGCGTGCGATCACGTGATAGACCGTCTCCAACGGCACCTCGAGCTGCAGCAGCAGCAGCGCGCAACCGCCGAGATCCGGCCAGGCGGCGTCGACGTCGTCCGGCGACAGGCAGTCGTTGGCGCCCTTGACGATCAGGATGCGGTTCTCGCCATCGGGCGAGACGAAGATCGGCGCGACCCCGCTCGCCACGCCGGCGACGACCCGGACATGCCGGGTGCCGACGCCCCGCGCGCCCAGCCGCGCGACCGTTTCCCGGCCGAACACGTCGTCGCCGACGCAGGACACGAACACCACGTCGCCGCCGAGGGCCGCCGCCGCCACCGCCTGGTTCGCCCCCTTGCCGCCGCCGCCGAGCGCGAACCCGGACGCCGCGAGCGTTTCCCCGGCCTCCGGCAACCGATCGATCATGGTCACGAGATCGGTCATGTTGCTCCCCACCACCCCGACGCGTCGGCTCATGTCACGTCATCCTCGTGGCTGGGTGAGTGGAACGAAGGTCAGGGCTCTGCCCTGGACCCGCCAAGAGCCGGAGGCCCTTGGATCCCTTGAGTTAAGGAAAACCCCGGGCCCCGGTGCGTCGGGCATCGATGGTGTGGCCCGGGGTTTTCCTTAACTGATGGATTGCAAAGGCTCAGCCTTTGCCGGGGTCCAGGGGCAGAGCCCCTGGCCTTCCCTCACCGTCCCCCCGCCGCCAGGGTGAGTTGCATGATGACCACGTCGAGGGTGCGGCCGAACTTGGTGCCGACGGCGCGCATCACGCCGGTGCGGGCGAAGCCGCAGCTCGCGTGGACGCCGATCGAGCCGACGTTGTCGCTGTCGCCGATCAGCGCCAGCATCTGCTGCAGGCCGGCCTCGTCGGCCGCCTCGATCAGCCGGCCGACGAGTGCCTTGCCGACGCCTTGACCGCGCACGTCGTCGCGCACGTAGAGGCTGTCCTCGACGGTGCGGCGGTAGGCGCTGCGGTCGCGGAAGGGGCCGTAATAGCCGAAGCCGAGCAGTCCGGTCTCGTCGGCGGCGACGATCCAGGCGTGGCCGGCGCCGAGGCAGCGGGCGAGGCGCGCCGCCATCTCCTCGACCGGCGGCGGCTCGTCCTCGAAGGTGCCGGTGCCGTGCAGCACGTGGTGGGCGTAGATCGACTGGATCTCCGGCAGGTCGGCCGGTCGCGCTCCCCTGATTTCCATTCCGCCAACGCTCCGTTCTGACCGATTGTTAGGGCGCCCTGTCCGTTCGGGCCGGTTTTCGCTGCCGCAACCGCCCTCGCTATGCTAGAGGAACGACCAGTCTGAGGGGAGCGCCGCGACCGCGCGCGCGCCTGCCCGCGTTACATCGCGCCGGCGTCGGTTGGGTCGCGCGCTCGAAACGAGAGGTCTGCGTGGATCAAGCGGAAAGAGCGTCGATGGACGGCGGTCGGCTGGGCGCGGGGGCGGGGTCGAACGCGGGCGGCACGCCGGGTGAGCGCGGCCTCGACACACCGCTGATCGCGCGCCTGCGGGCCGTCATGGCCGCCGCGTTGTATCACGGCGTCGAGATGGACATACGCGATTTTCGCGGCACGGTCGGCGAGGAAACGCCGTCGCCGGCGACGCTGGTCGCCTGGCTTCGCGAGCAGGGCGTGATCGCGACGGCGATGCGGCTGAAATGGCGCCACGTGGTGCGCATGACCGAGACGCCGCCGGTGGTGCTGACGTTCCGCGACGGCTCGGCCGGTCTGCTGGTGGGCGCCGATCCCGAGCGCAACGTGGTGTGGATGCGCGACCCGCTGCGGCACGAGGCCGAGCCGCCGGTCGCGGTCGACGAGTTGCGCCTGGCGCAGGTGTGGACCGGCGACGTCATCCTCGCACGTCGCGCGCGCGACGTGTCGGAGGAAGAGCAGAAGTTCGACCTTCGCTGGCTCGGCAAGCTGTGCATGACCGAGCGGCGGTCGCTCCGCGACATCGCGGTCGCGTCGATGACGCTCAGCATCATCACCATCCTGCCGGCGCTGATCGTCATGCAGGTGATCGACCGCGTGCTGCAGTTCCATTCCGCGGCGACGCTCGCCACGATGACGGCGATCATCGTGATGCTGGTGGCCTACGAGACGGTGCTCGGCTACGCGCGGCGCGAGATCACCAACGTCGCGTCCGCCCGGATCGACGTCCGGCTGCAGCTGCATCTGTTCAACCGGCTGCTGGCGCTGCCGCTCGAGTTCTTCGAGCGCAACCAGGCCGGCATGACGGTGATGCGGATCTCGTCGGTCTACAAGCTCCGGAACTTCATGACCGGGCGGCTGATGGGGGTGTTCCTCGACTGCTTCACGCTGCTGATCCTGCTGCCGTTCCTGTTCTACCTCGACGCGACGCTCGCCTGGATGGTGCTCGCCTGCGCCGGACTGATCAGCTTCATGATCGCGGTGTTCATGCGCCCGTTGCTGCGGCTCGCCGGCCAGCGGGCCTATCACGACAACCAGAAGGGCTCGATCCTGTACGAGTCCGTCGCCGGCATCCGCACGGTCAAGACGCTGGCGCTGGAGCCGACCAGGAAGGCGGAGTGGGACGAGCGTGTCGCCAGTTCCGCGCAGGCGTCGCTCGCCGAGAGCCGGCTGTCGAACGTGCTCAACACGCTGGTGACGCCGGTCGAGCGCATGATGAACATGGGCGTGATCCTGCTCGGCGCGCTGCTGATCCTGCAACACGGCACGACGGTGCAGCTCGGCGGGCTGGTCGCGTTCATGATGCTCGGCGGCCGCGTGGCGCAGCCGCTGGTCGGTTTCGCCCGGCTGCTCGAGGACCTCAACGACGTCAAGGCCTCGCTCGGCGAGGCGGGCTACGTGCTGAACCAGCCGACCGAAACGCGCGCGCTGACGACCGGCATGCGGCCGGCGCTCAAGGGCGCGATCTCGTTCCAGGCGGTCGACTTCGCCTATCCCGGCAGCGACACGCTGGCGCTCGACGACGTCACCTTCGAGGTGCCGGCCGGCACCATGCTCGGCGTGGTCGGCCGGTCTGGCTCGGGCAAGTCGACGCTGACCCGGCTGCTGCAGGGCGTCAGCCGCGGCTACAAGGGCAATCTCCGGCTCGACGGCGTCGATCTCCGCGAGATCAACCTGACCCATCTCCGGCGTTCGCTCGGCGTCGTGTTGCAGGACAACTTCCTGTTTCGCGGCACCATCCGCGACAACATCACCGCCGGTCGCCCCGGTCTCACGATCGAGGACGTGATCCGCGCGTCGCGCCTCGCCGGCGCCGAGGAGTTCATCGAGCGGATGCCGGCCGGCTACGAGACGTGGATCGAGGAGGGTTCGACCAACATCTCGGGCGGCCAGAAGCAGCGCCTCGCGATCGCGCGCGCGCTGATCTCGGACCCGAGGCTGATGGTGCTCGACGAGGCGACGTCGGCGCTCGATCCCGAAAGCGAGGCGCTGGTCAACGCGAACCTCAAGCGGATCGCCCGCGGCCGCACGATGGTCATCGTGTCGCACCGGCTGTCGTCGCTGGTCGATTGCGACCAGATCCTGGTGATGGACAAGGGCCAGGTGATCGACGTCGCGCCGCACGCGATCCTGGTCGAGCGCTGTGCCATCTACCGGTCGCTCTGGCTGCAGCAGAACCGCCATCTCGATCCGCATGGCGCCCGGGCCGCCGGCCCCGCCGCCGTCCTCGCGCAGGGTGACGACTGACCGCCATGGCCAACGAACTCACCCCGTCCCGGCGCGCGCTCAAGCCGGTCCGCGACGACGACATGCCGCGCGCATTGCTCGAGTTCCACTCGCCGAGCGCAGGCGTGATCGCGACGCCGATCCGGCGCGGCGCGCGATCGGTCATCGGCATCGTGACCGCGATGGTCGCGACGTTCATCGCGATCGCGACGTTCTGCCCGCTCAACCGCGTGGTCACGGGCACCGGCGTGCTGTCGGCGGTCGACCGAACCATCGTCGTGCAGCCGTTCGACCCGTCGATCATCCATTCGATCGACGTGCACGAGGGGGACATCGTCGAGCCGGGGCAGGTGCTGGCCAAGCTCGATCCGACGGTCTCAGAGGCCGACGTGGTCAATCTCCGAAGCCAGGTGAGCAGCCTGTCGGCCGAAACCGCGCGCATCCGCGCCGAGGCGGACGGCACCGATTATCGGCCCGACGACGGCAATCCCGACCAGACGGAGGAAGAGGCCGCCTTCCTGCAGCGCCAGGCCGTGTATCGCGCCCAGGTGCAGAACTACGACGAGCAGATCGCGAGCGCGCGCGCCGACCTCGCCGGCTACCAGGCGAGCGCCAGCGCCTTCGGTCAGCGACTGCATGTCGCGACCGACATCCAGTCGATGCGGCTCCGGCTGCAGCAGGAGGCGATCGGCAGCCGGCTCAACTCGCTCGCGGCGATGGACAACGTCGCCGAGATGCAGCGTTCGGAAGCCGAGGCGATCGAGAACGCCAACAGCGCCACCGGCAAGATCGCGTCGCTCGCGGCGCAGCGGGATGCGTTCGAGAAGAACTGGCGGGCCGAGATCTACACCAAGCTGACCGACGCCGAGCGGAAGCTCGACGACGCCAAGGACCGGCTGGTGAGCGCCGACCTCCGCCACAGGCTGGTGGTGTTCCGCGCGTCGAAGCCGGCGATCGTGTTGACGATCGCGAAGGTGTCGGTCGGCTCGGTGCTGTCGCCCGGTGCCGAGTTCATCACGCTGATGCCGGTCGACAGCAAGCTCGAGGTCGAGGCGCGGATCCCCGCCGCGCAGTCCGGCTATGTCCGGCTCGGCGACAACGTGAACCTGAAATTCGTGACCTTTCCGTTTCTGACCTATGGCGGCGCGGTCGGCACGGTCGAGAACATCAGCGCCGACAGCTTCACCGGCGGCGACAGCGACGCGAGCGTCGGGCTGGCCGGCATCGGCCCGGACCAGAGCCGCGCGTATTACCGGGCCCGTATCGCGATCGACCGCTACACGCTGCGCGACATGCCACGCGGCTTCCACCTGGTTCCGGGCATGCCGGTCACGACCGACATCAAGGTCGGGCGGCGGACGATCATGCAGTATCTGCTGAGCTCGGTGATGCCGACGATGCGGGAGGGCATGCGCGAGCCGTGAGCGGCGGCTCGTCGCCGTGGCTCGGATCGGGCCGACCGACGCGCGCCGAACGAGAGAAGTCACCCTGCTTCTTTTTCTTCGGAGGAAGAAGATCGGAACCCGATGTCGCTGTCTGACCGCCTGACCTTTCTCCTGTCACCCCGCAAGCGTCTCGCGCGCGCCATCCGGCTGAGCGAGGCGGGCGCGCATGCGCGTGCCTTTCCGGAACTCGCGCGCGCGGCCGAGGCCGGCCACCCGGAGGCCGCCGACCGGGTCGGCCGCGCCTACCTCCAGGGCGCCGGCGTGCCGGCGAGCCGCATCGAGGGCGCGCGCTGGCTCGGCCGGGCCGCCGAGGCGGGCTGGGTCGACGCGCAGACCGCGCTCGCGACGCTGCTGCTGACCGGCGGGCTCGGCGGGTCGGCGACCGATCGCGAGGCGCTGTTCGGGCCGGCGCTCGGCCGCGCGCCGGACGAGGTGGATCACGACGCGGCGCTGCGCTGGGCGAGGCGCGCCGCCGCCGAGGGATCGCCCGAGGCCCAGGCGCTGGTGGGTTACATCCTGACCTCCGGCCCGGAGCACCTCCGGGACGCCGAGGCGGGCGACGACGCCTATCGCCGTTCGGCCGCGGCGGGCGACCCGCGCGGCCGGCTCGGCCACGCGCTCGCGCTGCTCCGCCACGGCGGGCCCGACGCGGTCCGACAGGGCGCGGTCGAGATGGGCCTCGCGGCGGCCGCCGGCCTGCCGACGGCGCTCTACCTGCTCGGGGTGATGCGCGAGCGCGGTGCCGGGCTCGAGCGCGACGGCGCCGAGGCGATCCGGCTTTACGGGCGCGCCGCCGCGATCGGGCATCGCTCGGCGCAGGCGCGGCTGGGCCTCGCGATGGTCGAGGGGCACGGCGTCGCGCGCAACGTCGTCGAAGGCGAGAGCTGGCTCCGCCGCGCGGCCGTCGCCGGCGACGTCGAGGCCGCCGCCCTGATCGGCGACCTTTACGCGCGCGGTGGCGACCTGCCGCCGAACTACGCCGAGGCCGCGATGTGGTACGGCCGCGCCGCGGCGGCCGGCCATGCGGCGGCGGCGCGGCAGCTCGGTCTGCTGCACCTGACGGGCGCCGGCGTGCCGCGCGATCCGGACGAGGCGGCGCGCTGGTTCGGCCGCGCGTCGGAGGGCGGCGACGCGGCGGCGACGCGCGACCTCGCGGACCTGGTGAACGGCGGCGTGTCGGACGACGGCAAGATCGTCGCCCGCTCCGCCTTCGAGATCGCCGCCCGCAGCGGCGACCTGCTCGGCGCCTTCAATTTCGGCCTCTGCCTCGCCGAAGGCGTCGGCGTCGCCCGCGACGAGCGCCGCGCGATGCTGTGGCTCCGGCGCGCCGCCGACGGCATCGTCAACGCGCAGTACTGGTACGGCCGGATGGTGCTCGAAGGGCGCGGCGTCGAGGCCGATCCCGCCGAGGGGCAGCGCTGGATCGCGCGCGCCGCCGAGCGCGGCATGCCGGACGCGCAGGTTCTCTACGGCATGATGCTGGTCGACGGGCGGGCCGGCCAGCGCGACCATGCGCTGGCGCTCGAGATGTTCGGCCGCGCCGCCGCGTCCGGTCATGTCGGCGCGATGTTCTCGCTCGGCGCGATCAACGGCGGCGGCCACGATGTCGCCGAGAACCGGACGCTGGCGCGGCAATGGTTCCTGCGGGCGGCCGAGCGCGGCCATGCGCTGGCGCAGCTGATGGCCGGCCGCTACCTCGCCCACGGTCATGGCGGACCGGCCGACGCGGAGGCGGCGCGTGGCCTGTTCGAGCGCGCCGCGGCGCAGGGGCTCGGCGAGGCGGCGGCCGAGCTCGCCCGCCTGCCCGCCCCGAGGCGCGCGACCGCGTCGGGCTGAGACGGCTGGACCGCCCGGCGGCCGGACGCGCGGGCGCGACGCCGCCCGTGCCGGGGCGCGCGCCGGTGGCGCGCGCGCGAGACCCTGCACGGGAGGCGGCACGGGACGCGGCGCGGGAGGCGGCGTTCGAACGCGCCGACGCGCTCGCGGCCGAGAAACGGGCGACCGCGCGGCGCGCCCGCGACGCGTTCCGGCGAGGCACCGCGCTCGACGCGTCGGGCGACCATGCCGGCGCGTCGCGCTGGCTCGATCGCGCCCACCGGCTCGCCCGCGCCGACCACACGATCGGCTTCGCGCTCGCGCTGGCGCGGCTTCGCGCCGGCGACGCGGCGGGCGCCGTCGCGCCGCTGCTCGCGATCCACCGCGCGCTCGGGCTGCGCCAGGCGGCGGTCGCGCTCGCGATCGCGCGCTGGCGACAGGGGTTGACGGCGGCGGCGGCGCATCTGCTCGCCGGCACGCTGTCGGGCCAGCTGTTCGACACCGGCGATCCGTCGCTGCCGGCGGTCGCGGACGCGATCGCGCGCGATGCCGGGTTCGACGGCTGGTGCGCGATCGGGGACGATTGGGTGCTGCGGGTGCGCGTGTCGGGGGAATCCGGGGCGCGCGCGGCGCGGGATCCCGACATGCGCGTCCCGCGCGACACCGAAGGGCGCGCGCCGCGGGCGTTCGAACTGCGCCGACCGCGCGACTTCGAGGTGCGCGCTTCACGCGACTTCGAAGTGCGCACTTCGCGCGACTTCGAGGTGCGCGCTTGGCGCGACTTCGAGGTGCGCGCTTCGCGCGACGGCACGCCCGTCGGCGGCGGGGTCGCGGCGATCGGACGGCCGTTCGAACTCGGGCTCGGCGCCGACGGCGTGCTGCGGGCGGACCGCCTGCTGGTCGAAGCGCCCGAGGGGGTGCGCCTGCTCGCGCCCTCGATCGACCTCGCCGCGATCGCATCGCTCGAGGGCCTCGTCGAGACCGACGGCGCCGGCGGCCTGCAGGGCTGGGCCTGGCGGCCGAACGCGCCCGCCCACGCGCCCGTGCTGACGCTCGCGCGGGCGGCGGACGGCCGCGTGCTGGCGACCGTCGGCACCGATGCGGCGATCGAGCCGGTGATCGAGGGGCGGACCTTCGGCATGGTGCCGCGCGGCTTCCGGGTCGCCGCCGCGCACTGCCCGCCGGGCGGGCTGGTGCTCCGCGACGAGCGCGGGCGGCCGCTCGGCGGCTCGCCGGTCGAAGCCGGGATCGAGGTCCGGGCGATGGCGGCGCGCGCCGATCCCGACGCGCCGGGGGCGGCGGCGGACGCGCGCCGCTTCGCGCCCGTCGACGCGCGGCATGTCGGCGATCCGGCGAGACCGAGGGCGGCCCCCGGCCGGCGGCGGGTCGCGCGCGCGGCGCCGGTCGCCATCGTGGTCCCGGTCTATCGCGGCCTCCGCGAGACGCGCGCCTGCCTCGAGGCGGTGTTCGCGACCGTGCCCGCCGGCACCGCGGTGCACGTGGTCGATGACGGGTCGCCGGACGCGGCGCTGGTGGCGCTGATCGAGCGCGAGGCGGAGGCGGGACGGATCGCGCTGCACCGGCATCCGGACCGGGCCAATCTCGGTTTTCCGGCCTCGGCCAATCTCGGCATCGCGCGCGCGGCGCCGGAGGCCGACGTGGTGCTGCTCAACGCCGATGCGATCCCGGCCGGAGACTGGCTCGCGCGGCTTCGCGCCGCCGCGTCGGCGCCAGGTGTGGCGAGCGCGACGCCGCTCAGCAACGAGGGATCGATCCTGTCGTATCCGCGCGCCTGCCGGCCGAACCCGATGCCGGACGCGCCCGCACGCGCGCGCCTCGCGTCCTGGGCGGCGGCGGCGAACCCGGGCGAGACGGTCGAGATCCCGGTCGGCGTCGGGTTCTGCCTCCTGCTCCGGCGGGCAGCGATCGACGCGGTCGGCGTGTTCCGGACCGACCTGTTCGGCCGCGGCTACGGCGAGGAGAACGACTGGTGCCTGCGCGCGCGGCATCGCGGCTTCCGCCACGTCGCCTGCCTCGACGCCTACGTGGCGCATGCCGGCGGCGCCTCGTTCGGCGCCGGCCGCGAGGCGCTGCTGCGGCGGAACGGGGCGATCCTCGAGCGTCTGCACCCGGGCTATGACGCGATGATCGCCGCTTTCATCGCGGCGGATCCGCTCGCGCCGTATCGGCGCCGGCTCGACCGGGTGCGCGTGCTCGACGAGGCGGCGTCGGCGGGCGGCGAGGCGGTGCTGTTCGTGACGCATGCGGCGGGCGGCGGGGTCGAGCGCTTCGTGCGCGCGCGGATCGCCGACGCGCGACGCGCCGGCCGGCGGCCGGTCGTCCTGCGCGGCGATCCCGAGGGGATGCGGGACGATCTCTGCATCGTCGAGACCGGCGACGCGGCCGGCGGCGACGCGGCCGGCGCGCCGGCCAATCTGCGCTACGCGCTGCCGGACGAGGCGCCGGCGCTCGCCGCCCTGCTCGCGTCGCTCGGCCCGGTCGCGGTGGAGCTGCACCACCTGCTCGGGCACGACGCGGCGGTGCCGGACCTGCTGCGGTCGCTCGGTGCGCCGCTCGATGTCTGGATCCACGACTACGCGTCGTTCTGCCACCGCATCGCGCTGTTCGGTCCGGCGCGGCACTACTGCGGCGAGCCCGATCTCGCGGGGTGCCGGGCCTGCGTCGCCGAGCTCGGCAGCCTGGTCGATCCGGCCGGCGACGCGTGGCGCGGGGGCGATGCGGGCGGCGCGAGGCGCGGTGCGGAGCGCACCGACGGCGCGACCGGCGCGGAGCCCGCGGACGGTGCGGGTCATGCGGGACGCGCGGGCGACACGGACGACCCGCGACGCGCGAACGGCGCGGGCGACCTGGGCCGCGGAAACGGGGCGGGCGACCCGGAACGCGCGAAGGGCGCCGACGACACGGGGCGCGTCGGCGCATCGGCCGACGTCTGGCGCGGGGGCGGAGCAGGCGGTGCGGAGCGCGCGGACGGCGCGGGCGACGCGGAACGCACGGCCGGTGCGAGCGACGCGGGACGCGCGGCGGTGCGAGCGACGTGGGACGCGCGGCCGGAGCCGGCGATACGGGGCGCGTCGATGGAGTGGGCGACGCGGGGCGCGTGAACGGAGTGGGCGACGCGGGACGCGTAAACGGAGTGGGCGACGCGGGGCGCGTCGCCGGAGTGGGCGACGCGGGGCGCGTCGACGCACTCCTCGCGCGCTCGGCGGCGCTGCTGGGCGCGGCACGGCGCGTGGTGGCGGCGTCGGACGACGTCGCCGACCGCATCCACGCGCATTTTCCCGCGCTGCCGCGCCCGACCGTGTCGCCCTGGGAGGAGGAACCGGTCGCCGCCCCGCCGCCCGACATCGCCGACGAGGCGGTCGCGACGGTGGTCGTGCCGGGCGCGATCGGCCGCGAGAAAGGCGTCGACGTGCTGCTCGCCTGCGCGCGCGACGCGCGGGACCGCGCCCTGCCGCTCCGGTTCACGGTGGTCGGGCACACCGCCGAGGACGACCGGCTGCTCGGTCTCGGCGTGTTCGTCACCGGGCCCTACGACGAGGACGAGGCCGTGACGCTGCTGCGGGCGAGCGGCGCGCGTCTCGCGTTCCTGCCGTCCGTCTGGCCGGAGACCTGGTCCTACGTGCTGACCGAGTGCCGCCGCGCCGGCCTCAGGGTCGCCTGCTTCGCGTTCGGCACCCCGGCCGCGCGCGTGGCCGCGTGGGGGGATGGCGTGCTGCTGCCGCCCGGTCTCGCGCCCGACCTGATCAACGACCGGCTGCTCGCGGCGGCGCGCGCGCTCGCGCCCGACCGGCCGGACGCGAGAGCCCCGGGCCCGACACGGACATGAGCCGGACGTGAGCCGGACACGGGCCGGCGAAAACGAAACGAGCGGCGGCTCCGACGGCTTGCGCGCCGGGGGCCGGCGTCGCACTGTCCGCGCCGTCGGTCACGATCGGAACCGGCCGCGCCGACCGGTCAGAGGGTTCGAACACGCAATGGTCGAGGCACGCAACGCGGACGCGCCCAGCAAGGATGCCGGGACGCTTTCGGGGGAACTCAAGACGTCGGCGCATCTGATGATGCTCGAGCCCGGCGTCTACTGCGTGTTCCGCACCGCGCCCGGCCAGTCCGTCGATCCCGCGACCGGGCTGCCGGATATCAGGGTGTCGCGCGCGCCCGAAGGCGCCGATGCGGGCCTCGTCGAGGTGGTCGGGTTCCGGCCCGACGGCTGGGTGCGGGACGGTGCGGCGCTGGTGCGGGTGACCGGCCGCGCCGCGCCGGTGCTGATCACCGTCTACCAGCGGCCGGGCGCGGCGGAGCCGGCGCCGAAGATCCAGATCCAGCTGCTGACCGGGGGCGCGCCGGCCTCGGGCCCGACGGCCGCGGCGTCGCAGGCGTCGGCCGCCGGCAAGGCCGCGACCGGGGCGGTGCGCGCCGAGATCTCGGCGCACGTGCAGCGGCGCGGCGACATCACCGCGCGCGCCGGCGAGTGGGTCGGCGATCCGGGCAGCCAGCGCTGGGTTGAGGGGTTCTCGTTCGCGCCGGAGGGCGTGCCGGCCGCCGAGCTCGAATACCAGGCGGTGCTCGGCCGCGGCTGGCTGTCGCCCTGGTCCGATGCCGGCCAGTATTGCGGCAGCCGCGGCATGGCGCTGCCGATCCTCGGGCTCAGGGTGCGGCTCAAGGGCGAGACCGCGTCCCGCCACGCGGTCCGGGTGAGCGCGACGTTCACCGACGGCACGCGGGTCGGGCCGCTCGGCGGCGACGAGACCTGCGAGGCGGAGACGCTGGCGCCGCTGGAGGCGTTCCGGATCGAGCTCGTGCCGCACGGCGCCGCCGAGCAGGCGATGGACGAGGGGCCGGCCCCGACGCCTGCCGCGGCCGGCCGCAAGGCCGCGGCGAAGGGCGGCGCCAAGGGTGCGGCGAGCAAGCCCGCCCCGGCCCCATCCGCGCCGAGCAGGCCCGCGCCGGCCAGGCCCGCGCCCGCGGCAGGTCCGCGGCCGCCGGACCGGTGCCCGCCGGACCGGCGGCGTCCGGGCGGGGCGCGCGCGCGGTGCCGCCGTCACCGGCGCCGACGAAGCCGGCCGGCGGCGCGCGCGGCACGGCCGCACGTCGCCGCTGATCGCACCGGCGGCGCTGCCGCCGCACGACGATGCGGTTCCTGTTCGTCCACCAGAACTTCCCGGGACAGTTCGTCCATCTGCTGCGGCGGCTGGTGGCCGACGCGCGGCACGACATCGTCTTCATCGGCGAGAACAACGCCAACCGGCTCGAGGGCGTGCGCCGGCTGTTCTACAAGATGCCCGCGCCGCTCGGGGAGAAGACGTTTCCGGTCGCGCATGATTTCGAGCGCGCGACGGTGCGCGCGCACGCCGTCGCGATCGTCGCAAGGCAGGTCAGGCAGCTCGGCTTCGTGCCCGACATCGTCATCGGCCATCACGGCTGGGGCGAGCTGCTCGACATCGGCGACGTGTGGCCGGACGCGCCGCTGCTCGGCTACCAGGAGTTCTTCTACGGGCTGCACGGGCTGGATGTCGGGTTCGATCCCGAATTCCCGAACCCGGTCGAGAACCATGCGCGGATCCGCGCGAAGAACGCGGTGAACCTGCTCGCGCTGCACAACGGCGGACACGGCCAGGTGCCGACGCTGTTCCAGAAGAACACGTTCCCGGACTGGGCGCAGGACAGGCTGCACCTGTTGCCGGAGGGCGTCGATCTCGCGCTCTGCCGCCCCGATCCTGCCGCCAAGCGGCGGCGCTTCACGCTCAAGGACGTGAGCGTGTCGCCGCGCGAGCGGCTGGTGACGTTCGTCTCGCGCGATCTCGAACCCTATCGCGGCTTTCACACGCTGATGCGCGCGATCCCGCGCATGCTGGCGGCGCGCGCCGATCTCCGCGTGATCATGGTGGGCGGCGACGGCGTGTCGTACGGCGCGCGGCTTTCGGAGGGCACCTGGCGCGAGCACATGCTGAGGGAGGTCGGCGACGGGTTCGATCCGTCGCGGGCGCATTTCGTCGGCAAGCTCAACTACGACGATTACCGGCGGCTGCTGCAGCGCTCGGACGCGCACGTGTACCTGACGTATCCGTTC
Source organism: Acetobacteraceae bacterium (assembly GCA_965199345.1). Classification (GTDB taxonomy): domain Bacteria; phylum Pseudomonadota; class Alphaproteobacteria; order Acetobacterales; family Acetobacteraceae; genus CAXTPV01. The sequence goes on along the minus strand of CBDARA010000002.1, from coordinate 154,421 downwards.
GTGCTGTCCTGGAGCTTTCGGGAAGCGCTGGCGAGCGGCTGCGCGGTGATCGGCAGCGACACCGCGCCGGTGCTCGAGTTCCTCGAGGACGGCGTGAACGGGCTGGTGGCGCCGTTCCTCGATCCGGCGGCGCTGGCCGACCGGGTGCTCGAGGTGCTGGAGGATCGGGCGCTCGCGAGGCGCCTGTCGTCGGCCGCGCGCGCGTTCGCCGAGCGCACGCTGTCGCTCGACGACTATCTCGACGCCTATGCCGCGCTGATCGAGCGGCTGGCGGGGATGCCGGTCTGACCCGCGGGCGCGGCCTCAGCCGCCGACGAAGTTCTCGAGCCAGTGGATCGTGTAGTCGCCGCGCCGGAAGGACGGATCGGCGAGGATGCGGCGGTGCAGCGGGGCGACCGTCTTGATGCCGATCACCGCGAGCTCCTCGAGGGCGCGGTCCATGCGGCGGATCGCCTCGAGGCGGTCCGACCCGTGCACGATCAGCTTGCCGATCATGCTGTCGTAATAGGGCGGCACGACGTAGCCGGCGTAGATGCCGCTGTCGACGCGGACGCCGAGGCCGCCCGGCGCGTGATAGGCCTCGATGCGGCCCGGCGAGGGCGCGAAGGTGACCGGATCCTCGGCGTTGATGCGGCACTCGATCGCGTGGCCGGAGAAGCGGATGTCGGCCTGGCCGTAACCGAGGCGCTCGCCGGAGGCGATGCGGATCTGCTCGCGGACGAGGTCGATGCCGGTGATCATCTCGGTCACCGGGTGCTCGACCTGCAGCCGCGTGTTCATCTCGATGAACGAGAAATGCCCGTCCTGGTAGAGGAACTCGAGCGTGCCGGCGTTGCGGTAGCCGAGGACCTCGAGCGCGCCGGTGACGGTGGCGCCGATACGGTCGCGGTCGGCGGCGTTGAGCGCGGGCGAGCCGGCCTCCTCGAGCAGCTTCTGGTGGCGGCGCTGCAGCGAGCAGTCGCGCTCGCCGAGATGGACGACGTTGCCGTGCGCGTCGGCGAGGACCTGCAGCTCGATGTGGCGCGGGCGGTCGAGATAGCGCTCGATATAGACCTCGTCGTTGCCGAAGGCGGCCTTGGCCTCGGCGCGGGCGGTGCGGAAGGCGTCCTCGAGTTCGTCGGGGCGGCGGGCGACCTTCATGCCGCGGCCGCCGCCGCCGGCCGCGGCCTTGATCAGCAGCGGGTAGCCGACCGCGTCGCCGACGCCGCGCGCGGTCTCGAGGTCGGGCACGGCGCCGTCCGAGCCGGGGACGAGCGGCACGCCGAGGCGCGCCATCGCGGTCTTGGCGGTGATCTTGTCGCCCATCATGCGGATGTGGTCGGCCGACGGGCCGATGAAGGCGAGGCCGTGCGCCTCGACCATCTCGGCGAAGCCGGCGTTCTCGGACAGGAAGCCGTAGCCGGGATGGATCGCGTCGACGCCGGTGATGGAGGCGGCGGTGAGGATCGCGGCCTTGTTGAGGTAGCTGTCACGGGCCGCCGGCGGGCCGATGCAGACCGATTCGTCGGCGAGGCGGACATGCATCGCCTCGTCGTCGGCGGTCGAGTGCACGGCGACCGTGCCGATGCCGAGCTCGCGGCAGGCGCGCAGGATCCGGAGCGCGATCTCGCCCCGGTTGGCGATCAGGATCTTGCTGAACATGGCGATGGCGGGCCTAGGAGCGTCGTGCGGTCTGCCGCACCGAGAGGCTCGTCGAAACGGGATACGGGGACGCGGGGATCGGAACGGGGGCGAAGGCTGGGCGGGGCGGGCGCGGACATGGCCTGACCCAATGGCCTGACTCAATCGATGACGGCGAGCACCTCGCCGAACTCGACCGGCGCGCCGGCGGCGACCGGGATCGCGAGCAGGATGCCCGCCCGCGGCGCCTTGATCTGGTTGAAGGTCTTCATCGCCTCGATCAGCATCAGCGTCTGGCCGGCGGCGACCGACTGGCCCTCGGTGACGAAAGGCGGCGCGCCGGGCTCGGCGGTGAGATAGGCGATGCCGACCATCGGGCTGGTGACCGCGCCGGGGTGGCGCGACCAGTCGGCCTCGCCGGACGACGCGGCCGAGACGGCGAGGGCGCCGGCCGACGCCGGGGGAGCGGCGACGGACGCGGCGGGCGCGAAGGCGGCGACGGGCGCCGGCATGCGGGCCACGCGGACCCGGCTGTCGCCCTCCGAAATCTCGATCTCGGTCAGGTTGGTCTCGGTCAGGATGGCGGCGAGCGCCCGGATCGCCTCCGCGTCCACAGGCAGCCGGCTCATCGGTCGTCCTCGTCCATCAGCAATTCCGCCATCGCGGTCAACGCCAGCGCGTAGCCACGTATCCCCAGGCCGCAGATCACGCCCGTCGCCGCCCGCGACACGTAGGAGTGCCGTCGGAACTCCTCCCGGCGGTGTATGTTCGACACGTGCACCTCGATCGTCGGGAGGTCCACCGCCAGAAGCGCGTCGAGCAGCGCGACGGAGGTATGAGAATACCCTCCCGGGTTGATCACCATCCCCCTCGCCCGACCACGACATTCCTGCACCCACGAAATGAGTTCGCCTTCGCCGTTGGTCTGACGGAAGTCTATCCCGACGTTGAGATGCTCCGCCGTCGCGGCACAGACCTGCTCGACGTCGTCGAGCGTCGCCGCTCCGTATATCGCGGGCTGACGGAACCCGAGCATGTTGAGGTTGGGGCCGTTCAGGACGGCGATCAGTGGTCGCGCCATCCGGTGCCCCCTAGCATCATCCCGCCGCCCCTCCAACCCTCGGGGTCCCGGTGCCATATGCGGCGATTGCGGCGGGATCGGGGTGGAGCGTGACGGAGGCGGCCGGCATCGAGATCAACGGCGAGCGGCGGCCATTGGCGCCCGGCCAGACCGTGTTCGCCCTGCTGGCGGCGATCGGGCTCGACGGACGCAAGGTGGCGGTGGAGCGGAACGAGGCGATCGTGCCGCGTTCGCGCTATGCCGAGACCCTGCTCCTGCCGGGCGACCGGCTCGAGATCGTGCACTTCATCGGCGGAGGCTGAACCCATGGACATGCCGGTCGGGACCGGGCAGGACGCCGGGACGGACGATCCCTGGATCGTGGCAGGCCGCAGCTTCGGCTCGCGGCTGATCGTCGGCACCGGACGCTACAAGGATCTCGAGGAAACCGCGCGCGCGATCGAGGCTTCGGGGGCCGAGATGGTGACGGTCGCGGTGCGGCGGGTGAACCTGTCCGATCCCGGCGCGCCGATGCTGCAGGATCACGTCGACCCGAAGCGCTACACCTACCTGCCGAACACGGCGGGGTGCCACACGGCGCGGGACGCGGTCCGCACGCTGCGCCTGGCCCGCGAGGCGGGCGGCTGGAACCTGGTCAAGCTCGAGGTGCTCGGGCCGCCGCCGCATCTCTACCCCGACATGCAGGCGACGTTCGAGGCAGCCGAGGCGCTGATCGCCGACGGCTTCGAGGTGATGGTCTACTGCAGCGACGACCCGGTGGCGGCCAAGCGTCTCGAGGAGATGGGGTGCGTCGCGGTGATGCCGCTCGGCGCGCCGATCGGGTCCGGGCTCGGGTTGCAGAACGCGGCGATGCTGTCGCTGATCATCGAGGCGGCGCGGGTGCCGGTGGTGGTGGATGCCGGGATCGGGACGGCGTCGGACGCGGCGATCGCGATGGAGATCGGCTGCGACGCGGTGCTGCTGAACTCCGCGATCGCGCATGCCGGCGCGCCCGTGCTGATGGCGGGCGCGATGCGGGCGGCGGTCGCGGCGGGGCGGCTCGCGCGCCGGGCGGGGCGGATGCCACGCCGGCTCGGCGCCGATCCCTCGAGCCCGCTGACCGGGCTGATCCGATAATCGTGCAGTGCACAATAACGCGGTGTCGTCGGAAGTAACACCGAGCGCCGGCCGGCTTCATCAAGGAACCGTTAAGATCCGCGCCCTTTCCGCAAGGCAGGGATCAAGCCGAGGCGGTCGTTTCGATCCGGCATGATTGCGCAAGGATCGGTGGACCGGTCGAAAGTTCTTGACCTCGCTTTGTCGTGATGGCCGAATGCTGCCCGGGATTGGGGGAGTGGCGCGATCGTGCGAGCGAGATCGCGGTTATCGATGGTCGGTCTGGTGACCGGCTGCGTCATCGCCTCGGGTGCGGGCGTCGTCGCGACGCCCTCCCACGCGGCGTCGCTCAGCGACACGCTGCATCGCTGGATCCAGGACGGCGAGGCCAGCTACTACGGCAATCACTGGGTCGGGCATCGCACCACGTCGGGCGCGCGGTTCGACCAATCCAAGCTCACCGCCGCCCACGCCTCGCTGCCGCTCGGGACGCGCCTGCTGGTGACCTGCCAGGAAAGCGGCGAAAGCGTGGTGGTCACCGTCAACGACCGCCAGCCCGACCACGGCGACCGCATCATCGATCTCTCGCGCGCGGCGGCGAGCCGCCTCGGCATGATCGGGCGCGGCGTCGCCGACGTGGAGATCGCGACCGCGACGCCGCACGACATCGCGTTGCAGGACCAGCTCGACAGCGCGAGCGCCGACGAGGTCGCCGAAGCGCCGGACGACGACGGAGGCCTCGCCGCGCCCCGCGTCACTCGCGCGCGACATGGTCTGCGACATAGGCACCTCGCGCGCCGATAGGCTGCACGCCGCCCGCCGTACTGTCCTCGGCGGTCTGCAACTCGAGCTCGGCGTTCAGCTCGGCGCCGACCAGCACCACCAGCGCGGTCACGTAGAACCACATCATCATGCCGATGATCGCGCCGAGCGGCCCGTAGGTCGCGTCGTAGCTCGCGATGTGGCCGACATAGTACGAGAACGCGATCGAGGCGATCAGCCAGAGCAGCGTCGCGAGCAGCGAGCCCGGCGACACCCAGCCCCAGGTCGGTGCCCGGCGGCACGGGCCGAACCGGTACAGCAGGCTCAGCCCCAGCACCACGAAGACCAGCATCAGGCCGAACGAGCCGATGCTGATCCAGCCCCTGATCGCGTCGGTGACCTCGTCGAGCCCGAGGCGCGACGGCAGGTAGGTGAGGATCGGCGGCATCGCGACCAGCAACGCCACCGCGAACGCGGTGCCGACGATGCCGCAGAGCGTCATCGCGAGCGCGGTCGCCTGATAGCGCAAGAAGGAACGGGTCTCCTTCTCCTCGTAGGCGATGTTGAGCGCCGACAGCATCGACTTGGTGCCCGCGGACGACGACCACAGCGTGATCATCAGGCTGATCACGAAGGAGAAGGTGAGCGTGGCGCTCGGCTTTGAGACCAGCGCGTGGACGCGGTCGGCGATCAGCTCGAAGGTGGCGCGCGGCAGCACCGAGCGCAGCACCTGCAACTGCGGCTCGACCGTGTGCGGGTCGAACAACAGCCCGTAGAGGGCGACCAGCATGGTGATCGCCGGGAACAGCGCCAGGATGGCGTAGAACGCGCAGCCGGCGGCGGCGAGCGACACCCGGTCGCCGATCACCTCCGACCCGGTGCGCTTGAGCACCCGGATCCAGCCGGCCCACGGGATCTGCCACGGCGACACCGCCTGACGGCCGAGGCGGCGCCCGGTTTCGGAGCGCCACTCCGCCTCGCGGCCGGATCCCGCGACGTCGCCGCGACCGCGCTCCGCCGCCGTCGCCGCTGCCTGACCGGGCCGCTCCGCCTGCCCCAACGCACCGTCTCCGACCGCCATCGAGCCCCTCCGCGCCGGCGCCGCAGCGCCGTCCGATCCTGCCCGGAACGACGGGTGAAGATTACCAGTTGCATCCCACCCCCCCTGGCCCTATTTGCCGCTCCCACGCAGCAGCGCACGTGCCTCTGGCCCAAGTGGTTACGCAACGACGTCAAGCGTTCTGGCAAGCCGGGTCCGCCGGTGGGGTTCGAAGCCCCTACAGCGGTGTCTCACTTGGTCGCTGGTTCGTTCGACCGTTTCGAAACTCCGCCCGCAGACTGAACAAGCGGGCGACCTCTGGGAAAGGTCCGGGTGCTATGACCCCGAAGATCGCCCGTTTTCTGGCGTCCGAGACGCCGGCGACGCCGTGCCTGGTCGTCGACGTGGATCGCGTGGAACAGAACTACGCGGCGCTGTCGGACGCGCTGCCGCTCGCGCGCATCTACTACGCCGTGAAGGCGAACCCGGCGACGCCGGTGCTCGACCGGCTGGTGCGGCTCGGCTCGTCGTTCGACGCGGCGTCGATCGAGGAGGTCGAGATGTGCCTCCGCGCCGGCGCCGACGCGTCCGCGATCTCGTTCGGCAACACGATCAAGAAGGCCACCGCCATCGCGCGCGCGCACGCGCACGGCGTCTCGATGTTCGCGTTCGACAGCGACGAGGAGCTCGACAAGCTCGCCCGCAACGCGCCGGGCGCACGCGTCTACTGCCGCCTGCTGGTCGAGAACGACGGCGCGGAGTGGCCGCTGTCGCGCAAGTTCGGCACCACCCTCGCGCATGCGCGCGACCTGATGGTGCGGGCGGCAGCCCTCGGCCTCGATCCCTACGGCCTCTCGTTCCACGTCGGCAGCCAGCAGATCCAGACCGAGGCCTACGAGGCGGCGATCGGCCGCGTCGGCATGCTGTTCACCGACCTCCGGCACGCCGGCGTCGACCTCCGCATGATCAACTGCGGCGGCGGCTTCCCGGTGCGCTACCGGGACGACGTGCCGGGCATCGACACCTTCGCCCGCGCGATCATGCACGCGATCACCCGGACGTTCGGCAACGACCTGCCGGAGATCGTGGTCGAGCCTGGACGCTTCATCGTCGGCGACGCCGGCGTGGTGCGCTCGGAGGTCGTGCTGGTCACCCGCAAGGGCGACGAGGACCGGCGCTGGGTTTATCTCGACATCGGCCGCTTCGGCGGCCTCGCGGAGACCGAGGGCGAGGCGATCCGCTATCGCATCGCGACCGCGCATGACGGCGACCGGACGACGCCGGTCGCGATCGCCGGGCCGACCTGCGACGGCGCCGACATCCTCTACGAGCGGGCCAACTACCGGCTGCCGGTCAGCCTCACCGCCGGCGACCTGGTGACGCTGGAAGACACCGGCGCCTATGTCAGCACCTACGCGAGCCAGTCCTTCAACGGCTTCGCGCCGTTGGCGGAGCACTACGTCTAGCGGCCGGGAGAGGAAGGCCAGGGGCGCTGCCCCTGGACCCCGGTCGAGCCCCTTTGCGCTCGCGCAAAGGGAACCCGTCCAGGGCAGAGCTCCGGCCTTCCTTTCCAACCGGGCGACGCTGCGCTTGCGAGTCGCGTGCAGCGGGCATAGGTCGGGGTCGATGAGCATCACGACGACGGCCGCGATCGACCGGTCATCCCGCTTCGGGGGTCGCGTGCCCGCGGGCGAGATCGGCGTGATCATGTTCGGCGCGGTGCTCTGGGCGGTGAGTGCGGCGTTCCCGACCCGGATGCCGGCCTGGGCGCCTTGGTCGTTCGGCCCGGCGATCTATGCCGGTCTCGCGTTTCCGGCGCTCTGGTACGTGCGGGGCTGGCGCCTCACGGAGCGGGCCGCGCGACCCGGCGTTCTGTCGCCGGTGCTGTTCTTCGCCGGGCTCGGGCTGCTGTGGGGCGTGCTCGAGACACGTTATCTCTATCTGTCGCAGCACGCGTTCTTCCTGAACCGGCTGCAGCATCTCTCGATGCACCATCTCGGCCCCTTCCTGATCGCGCTGAGCTGGCCAGGCGCGGTGCTCGCCCGGGGCACGCCGGGGCCGGTGCTCACGCTGTGCCGCACCAGGCCGGTGCGCCTGCTGCTGCGGGTGGTGCAGAACCCGCTGCTGGCCGGCACGCTGTTCGCGGGGCTGATCGGCTTCTGGCTGGTGCCGGTGATCCACTTCCCGGCGATGCTGTCGCCGCCGCTCTACGCGCTGATGAACTGGAGCATGATCGTCGACGGCTTGCTGTTCTTCTTCCTGGTGCTCGATCCCCGCCCTGCCCCGCTCGCGTCATGCTCCTATCCGGTGCGGCTGCTGACCGTGCTGCTGGTCGAGTTCCCGCAGATCCTGATCGGGTCGCGGATCGCGTTCAGCGACCGCGACCTTTACCCATCCTACGACCTGTGCGGCCGGCTGTTCCCGTCGATCGGGCCGATCACCGACCAGCATATCGGCGGCATCGTGATCTGGATCCCGGCGGCGATGATGAGCGCGATCGCCTTCATGCTGGTGATGAACAATTTCCGCCGCGCCGAGGACGGGCTGCCGGCCGACCGGGTCGACGACATCCGGGTGGGCGGGACGGTGCTGTCGTCGGCCGACTGGACCGGACGCTGAGCGTGCGGCGAGCGGTCCTCGCGTCCGTGACGGCGGCGGTCGCGGCGTCGGTCGACGCGTTCGCCGCGCCGCCGGTCTCGATCGCCGACGCGCGGCTTCGGGTGCGCCTGCCGGCGGCAGGCGATGTCGCGCTGCTGAACCATGGCGCGCGTTCGCTCGCGCTGATCGGCGCCGCGTCCCCGTCTGCGGCGACGGCGTGATGCTGCATCGTTCGACCGGGAGCGGTGGCATGTCGTCGATGACGACCGGAACCCGGATCGTCGTGCCGGCGGACGGCACGCTCCGCTTCGCGCCCGGTGACACCCGTCTGATATGCGTCTCGCCGCACGCGACGCCCGGCGGTGCGGTGGCGATGACGCTGTCGTTCGAGGGTGGAGCCGCCGTCACCGCGCCGTTCCACGTGGTCGGGGCGCGCGGGTGATCGGCCGCCGCCGCGCGCTCGCCGGCCTGGCCGCGCTGCCGATCGCGACCGCGGGACTGGCGGGCTGCGACGGCGATGCGTGGGCCGACATCGACGTCACCGGCACCTCGCCCGACCTCGCCTTCACGCTCGCCGAGGCGCCGACCGGCCGGACGGTGACCGCGTCCGATTTCCGCGGCGCGCCGTCGATGCTCTATTTCGGCTACACGAACTGCCCGGACGTGTGCCCGCTGACGCTGCAGAACGTCAGCATGGCGCTCGACCGCGCCGGACCCGCGGCCGCCGACGTCCGGTTCCTGTTCGTGACGGTCGATCCGACCCGGGACACGTTGCCGGTGCTCGGCCAGTACGTCGCGCTGTTCGGCCCGCGCTTCGTCGGGCTGCGCGGCACGCCGGACCAGCTCGCGAGGCTGGCGCGGCGTTTCCGGATCGCCTACGCGGTCACGCCGGCGACGCCGGGTCAACCGGAAACGGTCACGCACACCTCGATCATCTACGTGTTCGATGCGCGCGGGCGCGCGCGCCTGATCGTGCCGTCGCTCGCCAGCGCGACGCCCGACATCAAGGGCGTAGCGCGCGACATGGCGCGGCTCGGGCGATCGCCGACGGAGGTGTCTTGGCTCGATCGCTTCGTGTGAGGTCGGCGCGGGTGCTCGCGCCGGCGCTCGCCGTGGTTGCGGCACTCGACGGGCAGCAGATCTTCCTGCACGGCACGCCGGGCGGTGTCATCCCGTGCGCTGCCTGCCACGGCATCGACGGTCGCGGCCGGTCGGCGCCCGAGATCGCCGGGCTGACCGCGCAGGGTGTCACGACCAATCTCGACGTGCTGGCGACCGGCGGCGGCGACAACGCCGTGATGCAGCACGAGGCGCGGTCGCTGACGGGGCCGGAACGCGACGCGGTGGCGCGCTACATCGCGACGCTGCGATGACGGCGCCGTGCAGAGCACCCTCGCGTCCATATGAGGCAAGTTGCCCTGTCTGCTAAGTTTTTTTTTCGCTCGCACGAATGTCGCTCTTCGCCCGACGATGACGCAGGCGGAGTTCCTCGATCGGGCGGAGGTCCGGGAGGCGCGCCAACGAGTTCGACGGCGTCCGGCCGGTCGCGACGAGCGGCGGGTCCGGGAACCATTCCCGGATCATCGTCAACATCGCTGCCGCATCCGACCGTTCGCCGCATCGCGACGGCCGCTGCGAGGCGCTCGTCGACGCCGGCGTCGAAACGAAGGGCAAGGCGGTCCGCTACCCGGACGCTGGTGACCAGCACGGCCGTCGACGGGCGCGGCAAGCTGGTGCGGGCGCCGGTGATCGTGTTCGAGGTGGTCGGCCCCTCGTCGGTGCGAGGGGACAGAAACCTCGAGCCGGACGAATACGCGGCCGTGCCGTCGATCCGGCGCGACGTGATCGTCGAGCAGACGGTGATCGGGCTCACGGTGCTGTGGCGCGAGCCCGACGAGCCCTGGCGCTTCCAGACGCTCGAGGCCGGCGACACGCTGGCGCGGCCCGAGATCGGCGCCGGGATCGCGGTCGACAGCCTGCATGCGCGGGTGAGCCTCGACGACGACACCCCACCCGAAGACGGTCGTCCGCCGGAACGCCGAGGCCGGGCGCTACTCGGCAGCCGCCCTGAGCGCCGCGCCGCCGGCCAGCGGACACAGCGGCAGCGCGAGTGCGACCAGCGCGCCCAGCAGCAGCAATGGGCCGCGCGTCGCGAGACCGTTCGCGGCCGCGTCGGTGGCGGCGGCGCCGAAGATCAGCACCGGGCTCGCGAGCGGCAGGATCAGCAGCGGCAGCAGCACGCCGCCGCGCCTGGCGCCGAGCACGATCGCGCTGCCCATCGTGCCGAGCAGCGACAGGATCACCGTGCCGAGCCCGAGTGCCAGCGCCAGCACCGGGAACGCGCGCGGCGCGAGGCCGAGCATCTCGGCGAGCGGGATCGCGGCCACGATCAGCGGCAGGCCCGTGGTCAGCCAGTGCGCGACCGCCTTGCCGGCAGCGACCGAATACGGCGGCAGGCCGCTCAGCAGCAGCAGGTCGAGCGACCCGTCCTCGAGTTCGGCGCCGAACATGCGGTCGAGCGGCAGCAGGGAGGCGAGCAGCGCCAGCACCCAGAGGATACCGGGGGCCATGCGGCGCAGCAGCTCGGGCGAAGGTCCGAGCGCCAGCGGGAACAGCGCGCCGGCGAGCACGAAGAAGAGGATCGCGGCGACCGTGTCGGCGCCGTGCCGCAGCGCCAGCGCGAGCTCGCGGGCGACGAGGGCCAGGAACGCGCTCATGCGGCGGGCGGCACCAGCGCGAGCGTCGCGGCCCCGGCCAGCGGGATCGGCCCGTGGGTGGCCGCGATCACGGTGCCGCCGGCGGCGCGGTGACGCGCGAGGATGCCGCCCAGCAGCTCGACCGATGCGGCGTCGAGGCCGGTGGTCGGCTCGTCGAGCAGGAACAGGGGCGCGCGGGCGAGCAGCAGCCGGGCGATGGCCAGACGCCGCTTCTGCCCCGACGACAGATGGCGCGCCGGGAACGACGCCATCGGGCCGAGCCGGACCGCGTCGAGCGCGGTCTCGATCTCGTCGCCGGAGCGGGCGGCCAGGCGCGCGAAGAAGCGGAGGTTCTCGCGCGCGGTGAGCCCGGGCTTGAGCGCGTCGGCCGGACCGAGAAAGGCGATCCGCCTCGCATGCAGCACGGGATCGTCGCCGACCGGCACGCCGTCCCAGTCGAGCGTGCCGGCGTCGGCACGGCGAAGGCCCGCCAGCACCCGGATCAGCGACGATTTGCCGGCGCCGTTCGGACCGGTCAGCAGCAGCGCGCCGCCATCCCGTAGATCGAGGTCGACGCCGCGCAGCACCAGGCGCTCGCCGCGGATCACCGCCAGGCCGCGGGCCGAAAGAAGCATGGACCGTCCGTCGCTTGGCGCCCATGGAGGGGCGACTTATGTAGTCGGCGGGCAGTGGCCGCAGCACGCGCGACGCCGGCCGAGGGAGAAAGCACGCATGAGGACGGTTGGCCAGGACACGCTCGGCACGCGCGACACGCTCACCGTCGACGGGAAGACCTACCACTACTTCTCGATCCCGAAGGCCGAGGCCGCGATCGGCGACATGTCCCGCCTCCCCGTCAGCCTCAAGGTGCTGCTCGAGAACGTGCTGCGCTTCGAGGACGGGCGCTCCTACAAGACCGACGACGCGCACCGGATCGCCGCCTGGCTGAAGGAGGGCCGCTCCGACAGCGAGGTGCCGTTCAAGCCGGCCCGCATCCTGATGCAGGACTTCACCGGCGTGCCCGCGGTGGTCGATCTCGCCGCCATGCGCGACGGCATCATCGCGCTCGGCGGCGACCCGCAGAAGGTCAACCCGCTGGTGCCGGTCGACCTCGTGATCGACCATTCGGTGATGGTCGACGATTTCGGCCACAGCGACAGCCTGCAGCGGAACGTCTCGATCGAGTTCGAGCGGAACGGCGAACGCTACGCGTTCCTCCGCTGGGGCCAGGAGGCGTTCGAGAATTTCCGCGTGGTGCCGCCGGGCGCCGGCATCTGCCACCAGGTCAATCTCGAATACATTGCCCAGGCGGTCTGGACCGCCGAACTCGGCGGCGAAAGCTACGCCTACCCGGACACGCTGTACGGCACCGACAGCCACACCACGATGGTCAACGGCATGGGCGTGCTGGGCTGGGGCGTCGGCGGCATCGAGGCCGAAGCGGCGATGCTCGGCCAGCCGATCGCCATGCTGATCCCGGACGTGATCGGCTTCCGGCTCACCGGCCGCCTGCCCGAAGGGGCGACCGCGACCGACCTCGTGCTGACGGTCACCCAGATGCTCCGCCGCAAGGGCGTGGTCGGCAAGTTCGTCGAGTTCTACGGCCCGGCGCTCGACCACCTGCCCGTCGCCGACCGCGCGACGATCGGCAACATGGCGCCGGAATACGGCGCCACCTGCGGCTTCTTCCCGATCGACGACCAGGCACTCGACTACCTGCGCGGCACCGGCCGCGACGAGCATCGCGTCCGCTTGGTCGAGGCCTATCTGCGGGCGCAGGGCATGTTCCGCGACGCCTCGAGCCCGGAGCCGGTGTTCACGTCGACGCTCGAACTCGACCTCGCGACCGTCGAGCCCTCGCTCGCCGGGCCGAAGCGGCCGCAGGACCGCGTGGCGCTGGCCAACGCCTCGGGCGCGTTCAACGCGGAACTGTCGGGCTCGCTCGGCGTGCCCGCGAACGACATCGAGACGCGCGTGCACGTCGCCGGCAGCAACTACGCGCTCGGCCACGGCGACGTGGTGATCGCGGCGATCACGTCGTGCACCAACACGTCGAACCCGGCGGTGCTGATCGCGGCCGGCCTGGTCGCCCGCAAGGCGCGCGCGCTCGGCCTCACGCCGAAGCCGTGGGTGAAGACCTCGCTCGCGCCCGGTTCGCAGGTGGTCACCGACTATCTCGACAAGGCGGGCCTCACCGCCGACCTCGACGCGCTCGGCTTCAACACGGTCGGCTACGGCTGCACGACCTGCATCGGCAATTCGGGACCGCTCGCTGAACCGATCGTCGACGCGATCGAGGACAACAAGCTGGTCGCCGTCTCGGTGCTGTCCGGCAACCGCAACTTCGAAGGCCGCATCAGCCCGAACGTGCGCGCGAACTACCTCGCGAGCCCGCCGCTGGTGGTCGCCTACGCGCTGCTCGGCACGATGCGGGAGGACATCACGACCGTGCCGCTCGGCACCGGCTCGAACGGCGAGCCCGTCTATCTGCGCGACGTGTGGCCGAGCAACGCCGAGATCGCGGCGCTGGTGGGCTCGTCGATCTCGCGCGGCCAGTTCATCGAGCGCTACGGCCGCGTCACCCTCGGCACGCCCGAGTGGCAGAACCTGTCGGTGGAGACGGGGTCGGAAACCTATCGCTGGGATCCGTCGTCGACCTACGTCAAGAACCCGCCCTATTTTGAGGGGATCGTTCCGGAGCCGACGCCGCCCGGCGCGATCACCGGCGCGCGCATCCTGGCGCTGCTCGGCGACAACATCACCACCGACCACATCTCGCCCGCGGGCTCGATCAAGAAATCGTCGCCCGCCGGACTGTTCCTGTCGGAGCGGCAGGTCGGACAGGGGGACTTCAACTCCTACGGCTCGCGCCGCGGCAACGACGACGTGATGGTGCGCGGCACGTTCGCGAACATCCGCATCCGCAACGAACTCGTCGCCGGCGTCGAGGGTGGCGTCACGCGCCATCTGCCGGACGGCGAACCGATGTCGATCTACGACGCCGCGATGCGCTACGCGGACGAGAACGTCCCGCTGATCGTCATCGGCGGCAAGGAATACGGCATGGGCTCGTCGCGCGACTGGGCGGCGAAGGGCACGCGCCTGCTCGGCATCCGCGCGGTGATCGCGGAATCGTTCGAGCGCATCCACCGCTCGAACCTGGTCGGGATGGGCGTGCTGCCGCTGCTGTTCCCGGAAGGCGTCGACCGCCACACGCTCGAACTCACGGGCGAGGAGATCATCGATCTCGGCGGGCTCGACCGCATCACGCCGCGGATGGATCTCGCGATGACCATCCATCGCGCCGACGGACGCACCGACACGGTGCAACTGATCTGCCGCGTCGATACGCTCGACGAGGTCGAATACTACCGGCACGGGGGCATCCTGCCCTACGTGCTGCGCGGCATGGCACGCGCGGCGTGAGTGAGGAGGCCAGGGGGCTTTGCCCCCTGGACCCCCAGCAAAGGCAGCGGCCTTTGCAATCCATCAGTAAGGAAAACCCCGGGCCGCACGACCGAGGCCCGGAGCGTTCCTTCACTCACGGGATCCAAGGGCCTCGGGCCCTTGGCGGGGTCCAGGGGCAGAGCCCCTGGCCTTCTAACTCGTGGTCTGCACGCGCAATCCGCCGCTGCGCGAGAGCACGTTGACCGCGACTTCCTGGCCGGCGGCGCGGCGGACGTGGATGGTGCCGGTGGCGCCGCCGCTGCCGAGATTGTGCAGCACCATGTCGGACACGAAATCCGGCAGTCTCGGGCGGTCGAAATGGACCGTTCGCGTGGCGGGTTCGAAGCGGATGCCGAGGCTCGCCTGCACCAGCGCCGGCAGTGTCGTCGTCGCCCAGGCCTGCGGCGAGCAGGCGACGGGGTAGCGCACCGGGCCCATGCCGGCTTCCCGCGGGAAGCCGCAGAACAGTTCGGGCAGGCGCCTGAGCTCGACCTCGCAGGCGGCGTCGAACATGGCGGCGAAGACGCGTTCGGCCTCCTGTTTGAGACCGCATCTCGCGAAGCCGAGCGCGATGAGCGCGTTGTCGTGCGGCCAGATCGAGCCGTTGTGGTAGGCCATCGGGTTGTAGCGGGCCTCGCCGGCGGCGATCGTGCGGATGCCGTAGCCCGAGAAGAAGTTGCGCGACATCAGTCCGCGCGCGACGCGGGCGGCGCGCTCGTCGCCGATGATGCCGGTCAGCAGCAGGTGGCCGGCATTCGAGCTTCGGACCCGGCAGGGTCGCTTGTTGCCGTCGAGCGCGAGCGCGTAGGTGTCGATGTCCTCGCACCAGAACGCGGCCTCGAACTGGCGTGCCAGCCGTTCCGCCTGCGCGTCGAGGGAACCCGCGCGCGCGCCGAGGCCGAGCGCGCGGGCGAGCGAGGCCGCGGCGCGTTTGGCGGCGTAGACGTAGCCCTGCACTTCGCAGAGCGCGATCGGGCCTTCGGCGAGGGCGCCGTCGGCGTGGAAGATGCTGTCGAAACTGTCCTTCCAGCCCTGGTTGAGCAGCCCGTCGGCGTTGCGGCGGCCGTATTCGACGAAGCCGTCGCCGTCGCGGTCGCCGTGCTCGTCGATCCAGGCGAGGCCGCGCTCGACATGCGGCCAGAGGCGGCGGGCGGTGGCGATGTCGCCGGTGCGTTCGAGATGCAGGCCGGCGAGCCAGACGAAAAGTGGCGTGCTGTCGACCGAGCCGTAGTAGCGCCGGAACGGCACTTCGCCGAGTTCGGCCATCTCGCCGTTCCGCACCTCGTGCAGGATCTTGCCGGGTTCGGCATCGGCGCCGGGATCGACGCTGTCGGCCTGGTTCGCGGCGAGGTAGAGCAGCACGCCGCGGGCGATCGACGGATCGAGCCAGAGCGCGTGCATCGCGGTGATGATGCTGTCGCGTCCGAACGCCGTGCTGTACCAGGGCACGCCGGCGTAGGGGAACGGGCCGGTCGGCTTGTCGGTCAGCAGCATGTAGAGGTCTGAGATCGACCGCCGCATCGCCTCGTTGAAGACCTCGTTCGAGCTCGCGATCGCGGCCGCGCGCGACGACGACAATCTGAGCGCGCGGCGCGCCTCCATCAGCGAGAACAGGAATTGCTGGCCGGCGTCGTGCGCCGGCGGGCGCTCGGGCGGGTCGCACGCGATCTCGAGATGCAGCACCGCGCGCCGCTGCGGCGCGAGGCGGAAGCGGAACACCGCGGCGTTCGGGTCGAGCCGTTCGGGCGCGGGCGAGAAACGGAACCGTGTCGACCGGGCGCGATCGTCGAGGCCGACATAGCCGAGTGTCACGGTATCGCCGTGCGCGAGGACGGGTTCGAGATGCTGACCGTGCCGCGCGCGCCGCATGCCGCGGGCCTCGAACAGATCGGCGAAATCGGCGTCGAAACGGAGGAGGATGGTGATCTCCTCGTCGCGATCGCCGTAGTTTCGCAACGAAACCCGCTCGTGGCAGCGGTCGGCGAAGATGAAGCGCGTGCGGCGCAGGTGCAGCGTGTCGTGTTGGAGCTCGACCGATCCGTCGTCGCGCAGGTAGTCCGGGTTGGTCATGTCGCAGGTGAGCGTCGCGTTGTTGTCGCGGAGGTTGGAGCTCAGCAGGATCGGCGCGAAGCCGTTGAGGCGCAGTTCGAGCCGCGACAGGTAGCGGGTGTCCTGGTGATAGAGCCCGTCGGCGACGTCGCCGGCGCCGAGCACGTCGCCGTTCTGGTCGAAGACGCCGAAGGTGTCGCCGCTCTTCAGCGCGTGCACCCGGCGCTCGCCGTTCGAGGAGCTCGCGCCGACATGGTAGGCGTTCTGCGTTTCTTGTCCGTCCATGTGCGGATCCCCTCTCGACGGCGCCTACCTGACGCGTGCGGGGGTCGGGCGCAACCCGGGCCGGGGCCCGGGCGGCTCACGTCTCGCAACCGTTCGGCATCGTGACCGTTCGTCGGTCATGGCGGACCGGGCGGCACGCAAGAGCTACGCCGAGAAGCGCGATTTCGGCCGCACGCCGGAACCGAGCGGGGACGCGTCGCGCGCGGCCGGCCGGAAGGCGTCGGTTGGCAAGGCGGGCGGCCGGGCGGCGGCGTCGTTCGTGGTGCAGAAGCACCACGCGCGGCGGCTGCACTGGGATTTCCGGCTGGAGCACGAGGGCGTGCTGTGGTCCTGGGCGGTGCCGAAGGGTCCCTCGCTCGATCCGGCCGACAAACGGCTCGCGGTGCATGTCGAGGACCATCCGCTCGACTATCGCGACTTCTCCGGAACCATTCCGGAAGGCAATTACGGCGCCGGCACGGTCGCGATCTGGGACCGCGGGACCTGGGCGCCGCTCGGCGACGCGGCGGCCGATCTCGCGCGCGGCGAGCTGAAGTTCAGGCTCGACGGCGAGCGTCTCCGTGGCGGCTTCGTGCTGGTGCGATTGAAGCCGCGCGGCGGCGAGCACGCCGAGAACTGGCTGCTGATCAAGGAGAAGGACGACGCGGTGCGGCCGGGCGGCGATGCCGCGGCGCTGGAGGGCGACGTGGCCGGGGCGGCCACGCCGGCGGGCGACACGGCCGAGACACCCGTGCCGGCGGGTGACGCCGCCGATACGGCGCCGGCGGCGCCGCGCGGCAGGCGACGGCGGGCCGCGCCCGTCGCGGCCGCGGCGGACGAGCCCGCATCCGCACCGAAGCGGCGCCGCCGCGCCGCGGCCGGAAGCAATGCGGCGCCGCTGCCGGATCGGGTGCCGCCCGAGCTCGCGACCGCCGTCGAGCAGGCGCCGTCCGGAGCCGGCTGGGTGAGCGAGATCAAGTTCGACGGCTATCGCATGCTGGCGCGGAAGGACGGGCGCGATGTCCGCCTGATCACGCGGAACGGGCTCGACTGGACGCACCGGTTGCCGACGATCGCGCGCGCGGTCGGACGGCTCGGGGCGACGCGGCTGCTGGTCGATGGCGAGCTCGTGGCGCTCGGGCGCGACGGCGTCACCTCGTTCGCGGCGTTGCAGGACGCGCTCTCGCACGGCGACGACAGGAAGCTCGTCCTCTACGCGTTCGACCTGCTCGCGGAAGACGACGCCGATCTGCGCGAGCGGCCTTTGCTCGACCGCAAGGCGAGGCTCGCGCCGCTTTGCAGCGCCGACGGCACGATCCGGTATTCCGAGCACCTCACGGAAGACGCCGCCCGGATCCGCGAGCGCGCCTGCAAGCTCGGGCTCGAGGGGCTGGTGTGCAAGCGCGCCGACAGTCCGTACCGCCCAGGCCGCGGCACCGACTGGGTGAAGGTCAAGTGCGAGCACCGGGAGGAGATGATCATCCTCGGCGCGACCCGGCCGCGCGGTGCGCGCGAAGGGCTGGGTGCGATCCATCTCGGCTATCGCGACGGGTCGGGGCGGCTCTGGTACGCCGGCGGCTGCGGCACCGGCTTCTCGGACGCGGTGCTGCGGGACCTCGCCGCACGGCTCGCGGCGGCGGGCGCGACGCGCCCGACGGGACTGGTCACGCCGGAGAAGCCGCCGGCCGGGCTCGCCTGGTGCACGCCGAGCCTGGTCTGCGAGATCCGGCACGCGGGGTTCACGGGCGGCGGATTGCTGCGGCACGCGCGCTTCCTCGGCCTTCGCGAGGACAAGGACGCCGACGAGGTGGTGCGCGATCCGCCGGTGGACGCGGCGCCGCCGAGGCGCGTGCGGGCGGCGTTGCCGGCGCCGGTCTCGGCGAAGGAGCCGGCGAAGAAGCACGCGGCGCGGGCCGGGGCGCCGGCGGCGGTCGCGGTCGATGCCGGCCCCCAGAGAACGTCCCAGAGAACGCCCCAGAGACGTCCAAGAGAACGCCCGAGGGCGCGGCCGGCAAAGCGCCCCAGAGCGCACCCGCGAGCGTGCCCCAGAGCGCGCCGACGCGGCGGGTCCGCGGCGGCGGCCGAGGCGGCGACGCGGCCGAGATCGCCGGCGTCCGCGTGTCGCACCCGGATCGCGAACTCTGGCCGGGGCTCACCAAGCGCACGCTCGCGACATACTGGGAGGCGGTCGCCGATGCGGCGCTCGGCGGCGTCGCGCACCGGCCGCTGGCGCTGCTGCGCTGCCCGGACGGGATCGACGGCGAAAGCTTCTTCCAGAAACACGCGACACCCGGCTTCCCGGACGCGATCCACGAGGGCGCCTGCGACGGCGCGCCGTATCTCTCGATCAACGACACGCGCGGCCTGGTGTCGCTCGCGCAGATGTCGGCGATCGAGCTGCACAGCTGGGGCTCGTCGCTGAACGATCCCGGACGCGCGGACCGGATCGTGCTCGACCTCGATCCCGGCGACGGCGTCGCCTTTCCCGCGGTGATCGCGGCCGCGAACGATCTCCGCCGCGCGATCGAGGCGGCCGGGCTCGCGTGCTTCCCGCGCACGTCCGGCGGCAAGGGGCTGCATCTGGTGATCCCGCTGCGACCGGGGCCGGACTGGAACACGGTGCGGGCGTGGTCGCGCGCCTTCTCGGTCGCCTGCGAGGGGCGCGAGCCGAAGCGCTTCATCGCGTCGACGACGCGAAAGGCGCCGCGGACCGGGCGCATCCTGATCGACTGGCTGCGGAACGGGCTCGGCTCGACGGCGATCGCGTCCTACTCGCCGCGCGCGCGAGCGGGCGCGCCGGTCGCGACGCCGCTCGCCTGGCGCGAGGTCGCGGCCGGGCTCGACCCGGCGGCGTTCACCATCGAGACGATCCCGGCCCGTCTCGCCAAACGGAGGCGGGACCCGTGGGACGGGTTCGACGCCGCCGCCGCGGCCGCCCTCCCCTCGCTCGTCCCCCCTTCGCCCGTCCCCCCTTCGCCCATGAAGGATCCCTGATGGCGTCCCGTCCCGTCTGGCGCGGTCATCTGCGCCTCGCCCTCGTCTCGTGCCCGATCGCGCTGCAGACGGTGCACCGGTCGACCGCCGGCATCCATTTCCACTTCATCAACCCCGACACCGGCAACCGGGTGCGGCAGGTGACGGTCGATGCCGGCACCGACGAGGAACTGTCGCGCGGCGACCTCGCGCGCGGCTACGAATACGAGAAGGATCGTTACGTCATCATCGACGAGGAGGATTTCGAAATCGCGCGCGTCGAAAGCTCGTCGCTGCTGGCGATCGACAAGTTCGTGCCGGTCGCCGAGATCGACCCGATCTATTACGACCAGAGCTACTACGTGACGCCCGACGCGGAGCAGGGCGGCGGCGGCGCGGACGTCTACGTGGTGCTGCGAGACGCGATCGCGCGCACCGGCAAGGTCGCGCTGTCGCGGCTGGTGATCGCGCGGCGGGAGCGGGCGGTGGCGCTGCACCCGCTCGGCCGCGGCCTCGTGCTGCACACGCTGCACGACGCGGCCGACGTCGCGAGCGCCGACGAGGCGTTCTCGGGCGTGCCGTCGGCGCGGCCCGAAGCCGACATGGTCGATCTCGCGCGCCAGCTGATCGAGCGCCAGACCGGCGGCTTCGACCCGGCCGATCTCACGGATCGCTACGAGGCGCGCCTCCGCGAGGTGATCGACGCCAAGATCCGCGGCGAGGATCCGGACCCGCCGCCGGGCCACGCGAACGACGACGACAACGTGGTCGACCTCATGGCGGCGCTCCGGCGATCCCTCGGCCAATCGGCGCCCGCGGCCCCGGCGCGGCGGTCGGGGACGGCGGCCGGGGCGGATGCCTCGCAGGGCGCGTCTCGGCCGGCCGGCGGCAAGGCCGGCGCGTCGGGCGCCGGTGCCGGCAAGGGCGTCAGGGCGACGCCGGCCACGGCGAAGGCGCGCGCGGCGACGCCGACGCCGGCCCCGCCGAAGCGGGACGCGGCCAAGGCCGGTCCGGTGAAAACGGGCGGGTCGAAGCGGGGCACGGCCGCCGCTTCGAAGAAGGCCGCGCCGCCGGTGGCCAAACCCGCGCGGGGGAAGACGCCGACGCGCGCCGCCGCGCGACGCCGGGCCTGAGCGGACGACCACTGGTCGAGCAGCATGTGCGGCACGGTGAGCGCCGCCAGCAACTCGATCGTCAGCGACAGCAACCGGTCGGGTGCCGGCCCGTGACCGAGCGGCCAGAGCGCGGCACCGATCGCGACCGTCGCGGCGGTGAGCGGCAGGGCGAGACGCCAGGCGTCGCGCTCGGAACGCACGCGCGGCGCGCGGCCGGTGTCGGCGATCAGCGCCGCGGTGTGGCGCGGCGCGTGCACCGAAACGAAATAGAGCGCGAAGGCGGTTAGCGGCGGCAGCACGACGAAGCCGGCCGCGATGAGCAATGCCGCGCTCGGCCAGGCCTCGTCGCGCCACGCGGCGCGGCGCCAGAGCGGGCCGCCCGGACGCAACGCGATCGCCGCCGCGCCGACCCACCCGCACGTGCCGGCCAGCAACCAGACCGGCGCATGCGGCAGCGACACACCGGCGAACACGCCGAAGATCCGCGCCGTCGCATCGGGATGGATCAGCACGGGCAGCGCGATCGGCAGGCCGCCGCGAAAGACGACGCCGAGGAACCCGCGCCCGCCATCCTCGGTGCCGAAATGCAGCACCGAGAGCGCGAGAAAACCGATCAGCGTCGCGAGCGGCGCGAGATGCCACGCGATCAGCACGGCCGCGACGAGCGCGAGATAGGGCGCGGAAAAGATCGCGAACCAGGCGCGGCCGAAGCGAGGCCGCAGCAGGTCGCGCGCGATCTCGCCGTCGAGCGCGCCGTGCGGCACACCGAACGCGATCATCGACGCGACGATCGCGAGACGCGCATCGGCGGCGGGCCACGGCAGCAGCGTCGACACCACCACGAGTGCGGCCGCGGCAAGCGCCACCGCACCCGGTCGACCGGTCGCGCGCGCGCCGATGGTGGACACGCGCGCGACCGCCATCCGCTCGGTCAGGCGGCGCGGCGCAGCGTCGCCTTCGTGCCGTCGCCCTCGGCGAGATCACGCTCGACGATGCGCGACTGGTTGCGTATCGCGACGAACCCGAACACCGGCTTCGACAACAGGTCGACGATCGCGATCAGCGCGACCGACGCGGTCGCGCCGACCAGCCCGAGGCCGTCCGTGCTGATCAGCAGGATCACCGGATACGTGAACCAGAGCACCGACAGCATGGTCGCTTCCGTGCGCCAGGCCTTGCGGACGTCGTCGCGCTCGATCCGCGCCTCCTCGTCGAGCGGACGCCAGATCACCCAGTACACGGGCAGGAACGCGGCGCAGGAGATGATGAACCACGTCCACTTCAACTCCGGCGACACCGAGACGCCGAACAGAAAGGCGGTGACGATCATCATCACGTCGGCGACCAGCATCGCGGCGACCGTGCCATGGCGGCGCGGCATCGCGTGGACCGCCGTCATGCTGAGCGCGACGAGCAGCAGCGGCGTCGTGAACAGCCAGTCGATGTAGCGCGCGTAATAGAAGTCACGCGCCACACCGCCCGCACCCGCGATCGGCAGCGAGAACTGGCCCTGTCCGACCGCCATCGCGAAATAAGCGCAGGCCGCGATGAACGGGACGACACCGTGCAATGCGGTGTGCGCCTCCTCGTGCGGCGTTCGGCGCTTCCCGATCGCGAGAAGCAGCGCGCCTCCTCCGGCCATCAGGATTGCATCGAGCCAGAGCCAGAACTGTGGGGTCATGTCGCCTCGCATTCTCTCGTCGGGCGCACAGGTGAAGCCGATCTCCGAAGCTGACAGGTGCGGCGTCATCACAACGGCGGGATTTCGGCGGCGAAGACACACAGGCGCTCGAAACGACGCGCAGGCCACGGTGGTCTCGAGAAAAACATCTCGACGCCGCATCCAAATGGTGGGCCCGCGCGGATGGGAGGCACGGCGCGGCGGATGTCGCGCTCGATAGGAGCAGACACACATGCGCACGACACTCGGGGCGACGCTCGCCGTCCTCACCCTCGCGGCGACACCCGCCTTCGCCGTCACGGATCCCACCGTCGGCGGCGCGGCCATGTATCCGGACAAGACGATCGTGCAGAACGCCGGCGCGGCGCCCAACCTCACCACGCTGGTCGCCGCGGTGAAGGCGGCGGGCCTGGTCGAGACGCTGAGCGGGCCCGGTCCGTTCACCGTGTTCGCGCCGACCAACGACGCGTTCAACATGCTGCCGCCCGGCACGGTCGACACGCTCGTCAAGCCGGAGAACAAGGCGAAGCTGACGCAGATCCTGACCTATCACGTGGTCTCGGGCCGGCTGACCGCGCATGACCTGCGCGCCGATGCCCGGAGCGGCGGCGACGCGGCGATGCTGAAGACGGTCGAAGGCGGCACACTGACCGTCAGCGCCGCCCCGCACGGCCGCCTGATGCTGACCGACGAGAAGGGCAACAAGGCGACCATCACGGTCACCAACGTCGCCCAGTCGAACGGCATGGTCATGGTCGTCAACCGCGTCCTGATGCCGTGACACGCGGCCCCTCCGGCCGGACCGCGACCGGTCCGGCCGGGGGTGCTGGTGGGCTGCGGAGGAAGGGAGGGCCAGGGCGCTGCCCTGGGCCGGGTTCCCTTTGCGCAAGCGCAAAGGGGCCCGCCGCCAAGGGACAGTCGTCCCTTGGATCCCTCTCAGCTCAGGAAAATTCCGGGCCCCGGTCGCGCGGGCATCAAGGGTGCGGCCCGGGGTTTTCCTGAACTGACTGGATCGTCCAGGCCGCTGCCCTCACCCAAGCCCCCCAGCCATCCGGTAGCGGGCGAGCAGGAAGGGGTCGGTGGCGAGGGCTGCGCGGGCGTGGGCGAGGCCGCGTGGGCTCCCGACCGCGTGGACGGCGGCGAAGAACGGCGCGGTGCCCTTGGCGCGGTCGTGGAACAGGGTGGCGAGCGCGGTCGCGAAAGGCGGCCGGCCGGTGCAGCAGGCGCAGGCGGGCGGGCCCGATCCTGGTGCGGTATCGTGGTCGGGGGCGAAGGCGGCCTCGCGGAATGCGAGGGCGCCGCGTTGGATCGCCGGGTCGAGGCCCTGCTCGACGAGGAGGAAGGCGTGGTCGGACGCTCGTGCGTGGCCGTCCTCCGGCCCGGCGAGGTGGACCGGGAGGCGGGCATCGATCCGAAACGCCATCGATGATTTCCTTTTCGCGTCCGGTGGGCCACATGGGTTCACCATGACCCGGCCACACCTCCTCGATGCGCTCCGCGACACCGTGCTGCTGTGCGATGGCGGCATGGGAAGTCGCGTGCAGGCGCTGACGCTCGACGTCGAACGCGACTACTGGGGCCGCGAGAACTGCACCGAGGTGCTGAACCTGTCGCGGCCCGACCTCGTGCGCGAGATCCATCGCGGCTATTACGAGGCCGGCGCCGACCTGGTCGAGACCAACAGTTTCGGCGGCTCGCCGATCACGCTGGCGGAGTTCGGTCTCGAGGACCGCGCGCACGAGATCAACCGGATCGCGGCCGAGCTCGCGCGCGAGGCGGCGGACGGCTTCGCCGACGGGCGGCACCGCTGGGTGGTGGGCTCGGTCGGGCCCGGCACGAAGCTGCCGACGCTCGGCAACATCGCCTACGACCCGCTCGAGGCGGCGCTCGCCGCGCAGTGCCGCGGCCTGATCGAGGGCGGCGTCGACGCGATCCTGATCGAGACCTGCCAGGACACGCTGCAGATCAAGGCGGCGGTGAACGGCGCCAAGATCGCGCGCGCCGAACTCGGGCGCGACACGCCGATCTTCGTGCAGGTGACGGTCGAGACCACGGGCACGCTGCTGGTCGGGCCGGACATCGCGGCGGCGGCGACGGTGGTGGCCGCACTCGACGTGCCGCTGCTCGGGCTGAACTGCGCGACCGGGCCGCAGGAGATGGCGGAGCACGTCGCCTACCTGGCGAAGAACTGGGCCGGGCTGATCTCGTGCCAGCCGAATGCCGGCCTGCCGGAGCTGGTGGACGGGCAGACGCATTATCCGCTGCGGCCGGACGCGATGGCGTCGTGGCTCGCGCGCTTCGTCGCCGAGGACGGGCTCAACCTGATCGGCGGCTGCTGCGGCACGTCGATCGACCACATCGCGGCGCTCGACGCGATGCTGCGGGACCGCGCCGGCGGACGCGCGCGGCCGGCGGTGGTGGCGCGGACCATCCATCCGGTGCCGGCGGTCGCGTCGCTGTACGGTGCGGTGCCGTTGCGGCAGGAGAACGCGTTCTTCGCGATCGGCGAGCGCTGCAACGCGAACGGCTCGAAGAAGTGGCGCGAACTGCAGGAGCGGCACGATTGGGACGGCTGCGTCGCGGTCGGCCGCGAGCAGGCGGTCGAAGGCAGTCACGCGATCGACGTGTGCACGGCGTTCGTCGGGCGCGACGAGGCGCGGGAAATGAACGAGGTGGTGCGGCGCTTCACCGGCAGCGTGAACGCGCCGCTGATGATCGACAGCACCGAGGTCGACGTGCTGGAGCAGGCGCTGAAGCTGCACGGCGGCAAGCCGATCATCAACTCGCTCAACTTCGAGAACGGCGAGGAGCATGCGCTGGAGCGGCTGCGCCTGGCGCGGAAGTTCGGCGCGGCCGTGGTCGCGGGCACGATCGACGAGGAGGGGATGGCGAAGACGGCCGAGCGCAAGCTCGAGATCGCCGCGCGCCTGGTTTCGTTCTGCTGCGACACGCACGGTCTGCCGCGCGAAGACCTGATGATCGACCCGCTGGTGCTGACGGTCGCGACCGGCAACGAGGACGACCGCAAGCTCGCCGCCTGGACGCTCGACGGGATCAGGGCGATCCACGACCGGTTCCCCGAAGTGCAGATCGTGCTCGGGTTGTCGAACGTGTCGTTCGGGCTGAACCCGGCGGCGCGCGCGGTGGTGAACTCGGTGTTCCTCGACCTCGCGGTCAAGGAGGGCATGACGTCGGCGATCGTGCACGCGAGCAAGATCCGGCCGCTGCACGCGATCGCGGCCGAGGAGGTGGAGGTCGCGTCGGACCTGCTGCTCGACAAGCGGCGCGAGGGCTACGACCCGCTGCACCGATTGCTCGAGATCTTCGCCGACCGCAAGCTCGCCGACGCAACGGAGCGGAGGCGCGCGGAGACGCCGGACGAGCGGCTTCGGGACCGGATCGTCGACGGCGACCGCAAGGGACTGGAGGCCGATCTCGACGAGGCGATGACGGCGCGGCCGCCGCTCGAGATCATCAACACGGTGCTGCTCGAAGGGATGAAGACGGTCGGCGAGCTGTTCGGCGCCGGCAAGATGCAGTTGCCGTTCGTGCTGCAGTCGGCGGAGACGATGAAGGCGGCGGTCGCGCATCTCGAGCCGCACATGGAGCGGGTCGAGGGCGAGCAGCGCGGCACGATCGTGCTCGCGACCGTCAAGGGCGACGTCCACGACATCGGCAAGAATCTCGTCGACATCATCCTGACCAACAACGGCTACAAGGTCGTCAATCTCGGGATCAAGGTGCCGGTGGCCGACATGCTGACGGCGGCGCGCGAGCATCGCGCGCACGCGATCGGCATGTCGGGTCTGCTGGTGAAGTCGACCGTGGTGATGCGGGAAAATCTCGAGCACATGGCGCGCGAGGGGCTCGACGTGCCGGTGCTGCTCGGCGGAGCGGCGCTGACGCGGTCCTATGTCGAGGAGGATTGCGCGAGCGCCTATCCGACCGGCGCGGTCGCCTACGCGCGCGACGCGTTCGACGGGCTGAAGCTGATGGAGGAGGTGACGGGCGGCGGGCTCGACGCGTTCCTCGCGGCGAGCCGCGCGAAGCGCAGCACCGGCGCGAAGCGGCCGTCGCGCACGATGCGCGAGGATTTGGCGCCGCCTCCCTCGGATCGGGCGGAGGCGAAGCGGCGGCGCGACCGTTTGGCGGCGGAGCACGCGGTGGCGACGCCGCCGTTCTGGGGACCGCGCCGGATCGAGGCCGGCACGCGCGCGGTGCTGCCGTTCCTGAACGAGCGGAGCCTTTATCAGCTGCAATGGGGGTTCCGGAAACAGGGCCGCCGCATCGAGGATTTCCTCGCCTGGGCGCGCGGCGAGCTCAGGCCGGTGATGATGCGGATGCTCGAACTCTGCGAGCGCGAGGACATTCTCGCGCCGGAGGCGATCTACGGTTATTGGCCGGCCGCCGGCGAGGGCGACGACCTGATCCTGTTCGATCCGGCGGATCGGGACCGCGAGGTCGCGCGGTTCGCGCTGCCGCGGCAGCCGCGCGCGGACGGCGAGTGCATCGCCGATTTCGTGCGCGACGTGGACGGCGGCGAGCGCGACGTGATCGGGCTGCAGGTGGTGACGGTCGGGCAGCGCGCGTCGGACGTGGCGCGCGAATGGTTCGAGGCGAACCGCTATCAGGATTACCTTTATCTGCACGGCTTCTCGGTCGAGATGGCCGAAGCGATGGCGGAGTACACGCACAAGCGGATCCGTGCCGAGCTCGGCTATGCCGGCGAGGATGCGCGCGAGATGGAGCGGATGCTGAGCCAGTCGTATCGCGGGTCGCGCTACTCGTTCGGCTATCCGTCGTGCCCGCGGCTCGAGGACCAGGCGCCGATCCTGCGTTTGCTGGAGGCGCAGCGGATCGGGGTGTCGCTGTCGGACGAGTGGCAGCTGCATCCGGAGCAGTCGACCAGCGCGCTGGTGATCCTGCATCCGAGGGCGAAGTATTTCATCGTGTAGGCGGTACGCTGGGGGGTCATCACCGATCGGGCGCGTCGTCCGCGAGCGGGATCCTGTTGCGCGCGGCGCGGCGCGGCGTCACGCGGACAGTCGGTCAGAAGTCGCGCGACCGCACGGTTCGATACGAACGGCGGACCGCCTCTGCGACGAGACAGGTGGCGAGCATCCCGTCGATCGAAGCGTTCAGGAACAAGGGATGCGTCGCGCCATAGCGCACGAACAGATACATCACAAAGATTAGCAAGCCGGTCATCAGGATGATGGGCGGCGTGATGCCCTCGACTTGGAAGAACGGTTTGCCAGCCATTCTGGCCTGCAGAATGGTTGACCCTGTGAGCAGAAGAGGGATCGCCTGCCCCTGCCAGCTTATCCAGCGCGGGATCGGGTGCCCGCTGAGCCAGATCGCCGCGTGGGCAAAGGCGATCGCGTAACCGGCAAGAGGCCACGCGGCTGCTGCGGCGATGGCCGGTCGGGCAGAGCGAGCGAGTCGGTTCGGGGTCGCCGCCATCGGAGCTCAGGGACCTCGCCAGGTGAGGGGCGCCGGGCGAACGATGCGAGGCCGAGCAGCCTCGTGTCAAACCGAGAGCGCAGATCGCGCGCGTGCGGGACGTGTGGCACGGGCCAGCGGTCTGCGCCCCGGCCTCGACCCGGCGGATGCAAGGTCCGCTCGGCGTCGTTCCATCGCCGGCGATCGCGGCCCGGGCAAAGCCCTGCCGCTTGTCGAGGAGGGCCTGCCCGAAGCCGGTCAGGGGCAGCCTTTTCTCTGATACGCCTCGACGAGGCGGCCTGCCGCGGCTGCTGTCCGCGTCGGGTCGGCAACGGGAGTGGCTGCGATGGAAGACGCGACGGGAGGTTGGGACGCTTCGGCCGAAGCCTGGATCCGGGAAGTCGGCGAGGCAGGCGATGACGGGCGTCGTCACGTTCTCGACGGGCCGATGATCGATCGCCTTCGGGCGCGTCGTTACGGCGACGCCCTCGACGTCGGCTGCGGTGAAGGCCGGTTCTGCCGCATGATGCAGGGGCTCGGGATCAAGACGGTGGGCATCGACCCCACGGAAGCGCTGATCGATCACGCGCGCGCACGG
The DNA here is from genome assembly GCA_965199345.1 of Acetobacteraceae bacterium. Classification (GTDB taxonomy): domain Bacteria; phylum Pseudomonadota; class Alphaproteobacteria; order Acetobacterales; family Acetobacteraceae; genus CAXTPV01. Next base: position 125,961 of record CBDARA010000002.1, on the reverse strand, counting down.
GATCCCGCCGGCGACTACCGGGTCGCGCGGGCCGAGGCGCCCGGCGTCGTTCCCGACACGTTCGATCTCGTGGTGAGCTACCTGACGCTCGTCGACATCCCGGACCTCGCGACCGCGCTCCGGGCGATGGTCGAAGCGCTGCGGCCCGGGGGAACCCTGCTGATCGCGAACCTCAACGGCTTCTTCACGGCCGGCCTGCCGGACCCGTGGGTCACCGACGCGAACGGACAGCCGCGTTTCTGCATCGACCATTACCTCGACGAGCGGGCGGTGTGGGTGAGCTGGCGCGGCATCCATGTCCGGAACTGGCACCGGCCCCTGAGCGCCACGATGGCGCCGCTGCTCGGACACGGCCTCGCGCTGCGGTATTTCGCCGAGCCGGAACCGACCGGCGGCGATCCGGCGAAGGCCGATCGTTTCCGCCGCGTTCCCTGTTTCCACATCATGGAGTGGGCCAAGCCGGGCGCGCGGTCGCCGTCACGGACCGGGTGACGCGAGCTGTGCCAGCCAGATCGTGTGGCGGTCGCAGGTCGGGTCCTCGATCGCGTGCGCGACGACGGCGAAACCGTGCGCGGCGAGCAGCGCGCGATACTCGGCGGCGTCGAGGCTCGCGTGGTAGAGCGGCTCGCCTTCGAGCGTGCCCATCGCGGTTCCGTGGTGCGTTCCGCTGGTGAACATCAAGGCCGCGCCGGGCGCCGCGTGCCTCCTGAACACCGGGAACATGCGCCGCTGATCGTCCGGGCAGAGATGGAAGAAGCTGTTCCAGGCGAGAATGCCGTCGAAGCTGCGGCCCAGCGCCAGCGTCCGCATGTCGCCGACGTGCCAGGACCGGCCAGGCAACGCCGCTTGCCAGAGCGCGATCATCTCGGGGGCCGCGTCGACGCCGGTGGGTTCGCAGCCTCGCGCCGCGAGATAGGCACCGATCGGGTGTCCGGATCCGCAACCGAGATCGAGCACGTCCGGTCGGGACGGCAGCAGGCCGAGCCATCGGTCGAGCCAGTCTGCCTCGAGGGGTCGGGCGATCTGCTGCCGACGGCGCGCGGCGGTCCAGGCGCGCGCGTGACGCCGGTAAAGATCGATGATCCGCTCGGCGTCGTCGGACATCGGACGATCGTGCGATCCTGGGCCGCGCGGAACAAGGGCCACTCCGGGCCTGGCGCGGCGCCGGAAGTCAGTCCGTGGAGTTCGCCGCCCGGCGAGCCGAACAGGGCGGCCATGGTCGCCCTGGGTGCCCGGTCGTGCAGCCGGTCGTCGATCGACCGAGGTCGCCCGATCGGGCGCGGGCGGCCGTGACGTTGCCGTGACAACGGCGCGGCCTCGGTTGACCGCCGCGCCGGCCGCCTGTTTGTCGCCGGGATGAAACCCGACGACGTCCCGGCTGCCGGTGTTCCCTTCTGGGCGGCGCTGTCGGCGGCGAGCGTGTTCGGGGCCGATTGCGGCGACACCGCCGCCCACGTGCTCGGGCTCGGGCACGTGCGCGGCCTGCCGTTCCTCGCGGCCGCGTTCGCGCTCGTGCTGCTGGCCGAGCGGCGCGCCGGGTTCAGGACGGTCGCGTTCTACTGGGCGGCGATCGTGCTGCTGCGGACCGCCGCGACCAACGCCGCCGATTTCCTCACCCACGATCTCAGGCTCGGCTTCGGGACCGTGAGCGCGGTGCTCGCGCTGCTGACGGCGGCGTTCGCGGCCGCACACGTGCGGCACGCGGTGCGCGACGGGACCGACGACGGCAAGCCGCCGGTCGGCTGGCGCTACTGGATCGCGATGGCGCTCGCAGGGACGCTCGGGACGGTGGGCGGCGACGGGCTTGCGGGACGGCACGGGCTCGCGCTCGGGACCGCTGATGCGACGCTGCTGCTGCTGCCGCCGCTCGTGCTCGCGTCCGGCCTCGCGCTGCGGTCGCGCGCGCGGGGGACGGCACTCGCGCTCTACTGGATCGCGGTGGTGCTCATCCGCACCGCGGGCACGACGTTCGGGGATTGGAGCGCGGACGGGATCGGGCTGCTGCCGGCGACCGGGCTGGCCGGCGCGACGCTGGTGGTGCTCGCCGCAACGGCGTCGCGGCGGCGCGACGGGCTCGCGGCCGGGCGCCTCGGCGACACGCCGCTCGGGAGTCGCTGAGGACCCGACCCTCGTCGCGCACCAGAACCGTCCGGCGGGGACCGGGCCTGGCGTCGGCGATCACGTGTCCGTCCGCGGGCGAGGACGAGCAGCGGCGATGCCGCTCCCTGACGCGGGACGCGGGGGCGACCGCTGGCCGGTGGCCCGGGCGAAGGCCGCGAGGTTCCGCCGGCTTCGGCGCGACCGGCGATTGCCGCCGTCGGCGCGATCATCGCGGCACGGGCGCGGGATGGGCGGGAAGCGGCGGCGTTCCGCGCGCGCGCCGGATCCAGAGCGCCTGCATCGCCTCGAGGCTGAGGCCCTTCGTTTCCGGCACCAGCACGTAGGCGAAGCCCAGTCCGGCGAAGGTGAGCGCCGCGTAGAGCAGGAAGACGCCGGCATGGCCCATCAGGCCGGCGAGATCGAGGAAGGTGAGCGCGACCACGAGGTTCGACAGCCAGTTGGCGATGGTCGCGGCCGACATGCCGCGCGCCCGGATCGCCATCGGGAAGATCTCGGAGATCAGCAGCCAGAAGACCGGGCCGAGCCCGATCGCGAAGCAGCCGATATAGGCGGCGAGGCTGGCGGCGGTGAGCACGCCGAGCGCCGGCCCGCGGCCGAGCAGGAAGCCGAGCGCCAGCAGGCAGAGGCTGATCCCCATGCCGCCGAGCCCGCACAGCAGCAGCGCGCGCCGGCCGACCCGGTCGACCAGCCGGATCGCGACGACCGTCATGACGACGTTGACGACGCCGATCCCGGCGGTCGCGAGAATGGCGGCCGAGGCCGAGGACAGTCCGGCCGCCTGGAAGATCGTCGGAGCGAAGTAGATCACCGTGTTGATGCCGGTGACCTGCTGGAAGATCGCGAGCCCGATGCCGACGATCATCGGCAGCCGGGCCGACCGGTGGCCGAGCCGGTTCCCGGGGGTCGCTCGCGCGCGGGCGGTGAGGTCGTCGCGCAGCAGCGCCATCTCGGCGTCGACGTCGGCGCCGCGGCCGCGAAGCCGCCCCAAGGCGGCGCGCGCCGCTTCGGGATCGCCGTGGCCGGCGAGCCAGCGCGGCGTCTCGGGCAGGAGAACCATGCCGATCCCGAGCAGAACCCCGGGCACGCCGCCGAGCCCCAGCATCCAGCGCCAGGCGCCGTCCGAGGCGAGCGCGTAGCCGACCAGGTAGGAGCCGAGGATGCCGAGCGTGACGGCGAGCTGGTTGAACGACACCAGCGCGCCGCGCTCGCTGGCGGGCGCGATCTCGGCGAGGTAGAGCGGCGTCAGCATCGACGCGCCGCCGATGCCGACGCCCACCACCAGGCGCCCGGCGAGCAGGGTCGCGAGATCGGGCGCGAGCGCCGACAGGAGCGCGCCGCAGACGAAGATCGTCGACGTCAGCAGCAGCATCGGCCGGCGGCCGAACCGGTCGGCGAGACGGCCGGCGAAGGCGGCGCCGAGCGCGGCACCGCCGAGCGCCGTGCTGGTGACCACGCCCAGCAGCAGCGGCGAGAGACCGAAGGCCGCGCGCAGGAACAGCAGCGCGCCCGAGATGACGCCGGTGTCGTAGCCGAACAGCAGGCCGCCGAGGGCTGCCGTCGCGGCGATGAACGCGATGTGCATGACCCCACCCCCGCCGGCGCGTCCGCGCGACCGCGCGCCCATCGCCTGCTGCCTACAGGGCGCGATCGGCCGGGCGCAGGATCGGAAACTACCCACGGGCGATGCGCGTGCCGATCGGGTGGGCCGGGATCGCGCGGGCCGGCGGTGATGCGCGAAAGACGCGCCACCGGGCCGGCGGCGGCGGCGCGGCAACCCGCCCGACCGCGCGTCCGTTGTCGGTCGTCGCGCGTCGGTCGCGAGGGAGATCGACCGGTTGGCCGACAACGTCGCGCTGTGGGTGTTCGCGGTCATCGGCGGCGGGCTCGTCGCGCAGTGGATCGCCTGGCGGTTCCGGCTGCCGGCGATCGTGCTGCTGTTCGGGCTCGGTCTCGCGATCGGGCCGGCGCTCGGCGTGCTGCACCCGAGTGCGACCTTCGGGGCGGCGCTGCAGCCGGCGGTGGGGCTCGCGGTCGCGGTCGTGGTGTTCGAGGGCGGGCTCGCGCTCGATTTCCGCGAATGGCGGGCGGCAGGCGCGGGCGTGCTGCGGCTGACCGCGGTCGCGCTGCCGATCAACTGGGTGCTGGGAACGCTGGCGGCGCGCCTGATCGGCGGGCTCGGGCTCGGGCCGGCGCTGCTGTTCGGCGCGATCACGGTGGTGACCGGGCCCACGGTGGTGCTGCCGATGCTGCGCCACACGCGGCTCAGGCGGCGGGCGGCGGCGTTCCTCCGCTGGGAGGCGATCCTGAACGACCCGGTCGGCGCCATCCTGGCGACGCTGGTGCTCGAGGTGCTCCTCGCGGCCCACGCGCACCAGGGGTCGTCGACGCCGTTCGTGGTGGCGTCGCTGGTGCCGAACCTGCTGCTCGGCCTCGTGGTCGCGGTCGCGTCTGGCGTGCTGCCGGCGCTCGCCGTGCGCGCCGCCTTCGTGCGCGACCAGATGCCGGAGGTGCTGAAGACGCCGGTGCTGCTGACGCTGGCGCTCGCGTCCTACGCGACCGGCAACATGGTGATGGAGGGCGCGGGCTTCGTCGCCTCGACCGTGTTCGGGATCGCGCTGGCCAATCTCCGGGTGCCGGGCCTCGGCGAGCTGAAGCGGTTCAAGGAAAGCCTGGTCGTGCTGATGGTGTCGGCGCTGTTCATCGTGCTGACCGCCGATCTCGACCGGTCGGTGCTGGCGCGGGTGTCGCTGCGGATCGTGGCGCTCACGGTCGCGGTGCTGTTCGTGGTGCGGCCGCTCGCGATCCTGCTGTCGACGGTCCGGTCGGGCCTGAGCGGCGCGGAGCGGTTGCTCGCGGCCTGGATCGCGCCGCGCGGGATCGTGGCGGCCGCGGTCGCCGGCGTCGCCGGGCTGCGGCTCGCGCGCGGCGGCTACCCGACCGCCGACCTGGTGATGCCGGCGGTGTTCACGGTGATCGCGGCGACGATGGTGCTGCACGGCTTCACGCTGCGGCCGCTGGCGCGGCGCCTCGGCCTCACGCTGAGCGAGGAGAAGGGGTTCGCGATCCTGGGCGCGTCCGACTGGTCGGCCGATCTCGCGACCGTGCTGAGCCGGTCGGGCGTGCCGACGCTGCTGGTCGACATCTTCCCCGGCGCGCTCGCGGTCGCGCGCGCCCGCGGGGTCGCGGTGCTGCAGGCCGAGCTGCTGTCGACGCACGGTCGCGACGCGCTCGACGACTGGCCGGTGGACTATCTGCTCGCGACGACGCCCGACGCCATCTACAACGGGATGGTGTGCGCGCATCTCGCGCCCGAGCTCGGCCGCGAGCGGGTGTTCCAGATCAGCCCGGGCGGCAGCCACACGGACCGCCACGCGGGCCTGAGCCGCGACATCAGGGGCAAGATGCTGGGCGAGGCGGGCTGGGAGTTCGGCCTGTTCGAGCGGCGCTACGAGGCGGGTTGGCGCTTCGCCGCCATCGCCGACACGATGGACGAGGATGGGGACGGCACGATGACGCTGATGCGCTTCAAGGGCCGCCAGTCGGTGTCGATCGCGTCGGCCGAGGATCCGAAGCCGGTGATGCCGGCGGTCGCCGACATGCGGGTGGTGCTGCGGCCGCCGGCGGCGGCCGCGTGACGGGGCGCTCCTTCGTCGCGGCGGTGCCGCGCTCGTGCGTCGCGGCGGTGCCGCGCTCGTGCGTCGCGGCGGTGTCGCGCTCATGCGTCGCGGCGGTGTCGCGCGTGGACGCGCCCCCCGTGCTTGGGCGCTCCCGTGCTTGAGCGCTCCCGTGCCTGAGCGCCCCCGTGCTTGAACGCCCCCGTGCTTGAGCGCGTCGACACCGCCGCCGGCGAGGGCAGGCGGGAAGGCGCGCCGCGCGTGGTCGCCGGCGACATCATCGCGTATCGATTGTTCGACCTCGCCTACGCGGTCGATCTCGGGCGGGCCGAGGCGCTGTGGAACGCGCGACCCGGTGCCGGCAGCGCGCGCAAGCGCCTGATCGCGACGTCGCCGAAGGCCGTCGCCTACGACGTGCCGCCGCTGGTGCTGGCACTCGACCCGATCCGGCTCGCGCTGCCCGATGCCGCGGTGACGGCGGGCGTCACCGCGCGGCTCTACGATTTCGGCGTGCTGACGATCGCGATCCGGGTGCCCGCCGGCGATCTCGAATGGGACGCGTTCGCCGACCGGATGGAGGCGGTGAACGCGCTGGTCGGGCCGGGCGCCGAAAGCTCGCACTGGGGCAGGATCACCGACGATCTCCGGGCGCAGCTCGGCGCCGCGCTCGTCCGGCCCGCCGCCTCGCTGCTGGAGGAGGACTACCTGGTCGGCGTCGTGCACGGGTTCGATCGCCCGATGACGGCGGCGACCTTGCAGGAGGCGGTCGATCTCGCGCCGGTGCTGTCGGGCGAGCGGATGGCGCTGTCGGATCAGGCGCGGCAGGACCTGCTGCGGAAGCGGTTCTCGTACTACCGCGACGATCTCGCGGTGCTGACCTGGGACCGCGCCTTCATCTACGAGCCGAGGGGCGAGACCGACGTGCTCGACGTGCTCGAGGTCGCGAACGCGCAGTTGCTGGAGATGCGCTACTACGACGAGCTGCTCGACGACGAGCTGCCGCGCATGTACGACCTGGTGGAAACCACGCGACGGACCAGCGGGCTGCTGAGCTCGCGGCGTTTCGCGAGCCTCGCGCGTCGGCTCTACACGCTGGTGGCCGAAGTGACCGAGCTCACCGAGCGGGTCGACAACGCGCTGCAGGTGACCGAGGACGTCTATCTCGCGCGGATCTATACGGCGGCGCTCGATCTGTTCCGCGTGCGGATCGTGAGCGCCGCGGTCGATCGCAAGCTCGCGATCATCCGCGACACGTACGCGGCGCTCTACACCGAGGCGTCGAGCGGACGCGCGGCGGCGATGGAGCTCGCGATCGTGGTGCTGATCGTGATCGAGGTGGTGCTGGCGCTGCTGCGGCCGTAGCCACGCGCTTGATCGGGCACGCGATCGCCCGGATGATCGACCCCGTCGCACGAGCGCGACGGCCGCGGACGCCGCGGCCGACCAGGGGAGGAACGCCATGTCCCGTCGGATCGGCACCGGTCTCGTCGTCCTGATCGCCGTGCTGCTCGCAGCCGGCTCCGCGTCGGCGGCGACCCTGATGTCGCAGCCGTTCGGCACCCACGCGGGCGAGGCGGTGACGCTCTGGACGATGACCAGCGCGCACGGGCTCGTGGTGAAGTTCATGAGCTACGGCGGCATCATCGCCGCGATCCAGGCGCCGGACCGGCACGGTCACCGCGCCGACATCGTGCTCGGTTTCCCGGATCTCGAGGGCTACCAGACGACCAGCGCGAAAGAGGGCTACTATTTCGGCGCGCTGATCGGACGCTTCGCCAACCGGATCGCGCGCGGCCGGTTCACGCTCGGTGGCCAGGAATACAGCGTGCCGGTCAACAACGGACCGAACGCGCTGCACGGCGGCCTGGTCGGGTTCGACAAGAAGGTGTGGGACGTGGCGCCGGGAGCGATTTCGGGCGAGGCCGTGGACGCGACGCTCACGCTGACCAGTCCGGACGGCGAGGAGGGCTATCCCGGCACGCTGCACGTGTCGGTGACCTATGCGCTGTCGGACGACGACGCGCTGACGCTCCGGTATCGCGCGACGACCGACCGCGACACGGTGATCAACCTCACCAACCATTCCTACTTCAACCTCGCCGGCGTCGGCGCGCCGCACGGCGTGGTCGATCAGGTGATGACCGTCGACGCCGACCATTACACGCCGACCGACGCGACGGCGATCCCAGCGGGGCCGGCGGTTTCGGTCGCGGGAACGCCGTTCGACTTCCGCGTGCCGCGGGCGATCGGGGCGCATCTCCGCGACCCGGACCAGCAGCTGCTCTGGGCGCGCGGCTACGACCACAATTGGGTGCTGAACGGCGCGCGCGGCGGCACGACGCCGCGTTTCGCCGCGCGCCTGATGGATCCCGCGAGCGGCCGCGTGCTCGAGTGCCTGACGACGCAGCCGGGGGTGCAGATCTACACCGGCAACTTCCTCAACGGCGCGGGCGCGGGCGTCGGCGGCGTCTATCGCCAGACCGACGGGGTCACGTTCGAAACGCAGCACTTCCCGGACAGCCCGAACCGGCCGGACTTCCCGACGGTCGAACTGAAACCGGGCCAGGTCTTCGACGAGACGACGGTGTTCCGGTTCTCGACCGTGGGTTAGCGCCGGTCGGACGACCCGAGGACGCCGGTCGTCACGCATCCGGATCTGAAGAAGCCGCCGTCATCCGGTGAAGATCTCGTCACCTGTTCGCTCTGTCGGTCGGACCACCCCAAGTGTCTGTGCACTCGTCGCGGCGCTCCCGGCGGTCGGCTGCGGGGCGAGCCCGCGCCGTTCGAGCCGCCAGATGGTGAGACAGGAGCATCCATGGACGAGATGACGCGAGACAAGACAAACACCTCGACCTTCGAGATGAGCGGGCGGTGTCCGTTCGGTGGCGACCGGGTCGGCGGTGCGTTCGGCAGCCCACCCACGCTCGAGAACTGGTATCCGGATCGCCTGCGGGTGGAATTGCTGCACCAGAACGGGCTGGCGGCGGATCCGCTCGGCGCGGGTTTCGACTCCGCGGCGGCCTTCGCGCGGATCGACTTCCAGGCGCTGAAGCGCGACATCTAGCAGTTCCTGACGAGTTCGGTCGCGTGGTGGCCGTCCGACTACGGAAATTACGGCCCGCAGATGGTTCGCATGGCGTGGCACGCCGCCGGCACCTACCGCATCGCGGACGGGCGCGGCGGCGCCGGCACGGCGATGCAGCGCTTCGCGCCGATCAGCAGCTGGTGGGACAACGGCAACACAGACAAGTCGCGCCGACTGCTGCAGCCGATCAAGCACAAATACGACAGCGGCCTGTCCTGGGGCGACCTGATGATTCTCACGGGCAACTGCGCCCTCGAGACCATGGGGCTGCCGACCTACGGTTTCGGCGGCGGGCGGCTCGACGCCTGGGAGGCCGACAACGCCACCTGCTGGGGTCCGGAGATCTGGGACCCGACGGACGTCAGCAGCTTCGACAGCATGGTCACGCGCGACAAGCGCTGGCGCGGCCGGAACGGCGACGCGGATTACGATCTCGAGAACCCGCTCGGCGCCTCGCACCAGGCGCTGATCTACGTGAACCCGGAAGGTCCCTACGCGAACGGCGACCCGATGGGGTCGGCGCGCGACATCCGGGTCACGTTCTCGCGCATGGCGATGAACGACGAGGAAACGGTGGCGCTGATCGCCGGCGGTCACGCCTTCGGCAAGAGCCACGGCATGGTGTCGGCCGACGAGGTCGGTCCGCCGCCCGAGATCGCGCCGATGGAGGCGATGGGCCTCGGCTGGGCCAACCCGAAGGGAACGGGAATCGCGCAGTATACGATGACCAACGGGATCGAGGGCAGTTGGACGCCCGATCCGACGCGCTGGGACAATTCCTATCTCGAGAACCTGTTCCGGTTCGACTGGGAGCAGACCAGAAGCCCCGCTGGCGCGCTGCAATGGGCGCCGAAGGAACCGAACGCGCCGAAGACGCCCGACGCGCATGTCGCGGGGCAGACGCACGATCTGATGATGATGACGAGCGACATCGCACTGAAGGTTGATCCCGCATATCGCCGCGTCTGCGAGAAGTTCCTCGGCGATTTCGACGCGTTCACGCAGGCGTTCTCGAAAGCCTGGTACAAGCTCACTCACCGTGACATGGGGCCCAAGCACCGCTATCTCGGCCCGGAGGTCGCGATCGAGGACGGTCTGCTGTGGCAGGATCCGATCCCGGACCGCGACCACGCGTTGGTCGACGACGCCGACATCGCCGCGCTGACGCAGGCCATCGCGGACACCGGTTTGTCGGTGTCGGACTTGGCGTTCGCGGCGTTCTCGGCCGCCGTGCCATATCGCGACAGCGACAAGCGCGGCGGCGCCAATGGCGGCCGGCTCGCGCTCGCGCCGCAGAAGGATTGGGCGGTCAATCGCCGGGCGGCCCCGGTCGTCGAGCGCTTGCGCGGCGTGATGGCCGCGTTCAACGGACGCGAGGCCGGCGGGACGCGGATCTCGCTCGCCGACCTGATCGTGCTCGGCGGCTGCGTCGCGGTCGGGAAGGCGGCGCGGGACGCCGGCGTCGCGGTCGCGGTGCCGTTCACGCCGGGGCGCGTCGACACCACGCAGGACCGCACCGATGTCGAGATGTTCGAGTGGCTGCGGCCGATCGTCGACGGGTTCCGCAACTACGTCGCCGACGAGTTCGCCGAGATCTCGCGGAGCGTCGCGCCGGAGGAGATGTTCCTCGACAAGGCCAACCTGATGACGCTGACCGCGCCGGAATGGGCGGTGCTGACCGCGGGCGCGCGCATGCTGAACCTGAACCATGACGGGTCCGATCACGGCGTCTTCACCGACCGGGTCGGCGTGCTGACGAACGACTTCTTCGTCAACCTGACCGACACCGATCTGGTTTGGGAGGCCGACGAGACGAAGATGCGTTTCGTGCTCAGGCACCGCGACAGCGGCGCGGCGCGGTTCCGGGCGACGCGCAATGACCTGGTGTTCGGGTCGAACGCGCAGCTTCGCGCGATCGCCGACATCTATGCGGCGCGCGACGGTCACGAGCGCTTCGTCCGCGACTTCGTCCGCGCGTGGGAGAAGGTGATGATGCTCGACCGCTTCGACGTGAAGGGTCACAGGCGCACCGCGCCGATCGCCGCCTGAACCCGCCGGGCGTCGGTTTCGAGCGGGCCCGCTCCGCGCCTGGCCGGGACGGCGTCGGCGGCCGACACATCGCCGCTGATGCCGCCGGCCCCGAGCCGTGCTTTGATGCCTTCGCGCGCACGCGCCACGAAGGATCAGGATGACGGGGCGGCCGGACCGGACGAACTTGCTGAGATGGCTGCCGCTCGCGGCGGCCGCGTTCGCATGCGATGGCGCCGCCGCCCGCGCCGCCACCCAGCCCGCCGCCATCGGCGCGCTGCCCTCGGTGACCGTGGTCGACGCGCGCCGGGGCACGCTGGTCGACCGCGCGACCCTGATCGGCACCTTCGTCGCCCGCGAGGAGGCGATGGTGACGCCGCAGGTCGACGGGCTGCCGGTGACCGCGATCCTGGTCGAGGAGGGCGACCACGTCGCGGCGGGCCAGGTGCTCGCGCGGCTGTCGCGCGACGCGATCGAGGCCTCGCTCGCCGAGAACGCCGCCAACACCGATCGCGCGGAGGCCTCGATCGCGTCGGCCGAGGGGGCGATCGAGGAGGCGCGCGCGAACCGGATCGAGGCCGCCGCCGCCCTGGTGCGGGCCGACGCGCTGCTGGCGCACGGCGATCTGTCGCACGAGGTGTTCGACCAGCGTCAGGCGGCCGCCGACATCGCCGACGCGCGGCTGCGCGCCGCCACCGACCAGCTCGCCGTCGCGCGCGCCGACCTCGCGCTCGCCGGCGCGCAGCACCAGGCGCTCGCGGTCGATCTCGCGCGCACCGACCTCGTGGCCCCCGTCGCGGGGCTGGTGATCCGCCGCACCGCGCGGCTCGGCGCGGTGGTCGGCACCGCGTCGGCGCCGCTGTTCCGGATCGCCGAGGACGGCGCGATCGAGATGGCGGCGAGCGTGCCGGAAACCGAGCTCGCGCGCGTGCGGCCCGGCGAGGCGGCGGCCGTGTTCTCGGTCGAGCGGCGCCTCGCGGGGCATGTCCGCCTGGTCTCGCCCGAGATCGACGCGACCACGCGGCTCGGCAGCGTCCGGATCGCGCTCGACGACCGCTCGGCGACCCCGCCGCCGGTCGGCAGCTTCGCCCGTGCCGCCGTCACGGTCGCGACGCGCACCGGCGTGGTCGTGCCGCTGTCGGCGGTGCTGTTCGCGCCGGGCGGTCCGGTCGTGGACGTCGCCCCGCGCGTGCCCGGGCAGGACGCGGGTGCCGCCACGCGGGTCGTCACGCGACGCGTCGTGGTCGGGCTGTCCGACGACCGCGAGGCGGAGATCGACGCCGGCCTCGCCGACGGCGACCGGGTGGTCGCGGTGTCGGGCGCGTTCCTCCGCGACGGCGACCGCGTGCTGCCGGTCGCGGCGGCGGACCCGGCGGCGGGCGCGGGCGCGGGCATGGCCGCGACGACGGCGAGGACCGACTGATGGCCTACAACGTGTCCGCGCTGGCGATCCGCAAGCCGGTGCCGGCGCTGGTGCTGTTCGCGGTGCTGCTGGTGCTCGGCCTGGTGTCGTTCCGGGCGATCCCGATCACGCTCGCGCCCAACGTCGACATCCCGATCGTGTCGGTGGTGGTGACCGAGGCCGGCGCGGCGCCGGGCGAGCTCGAGACGCAGGTCACCCGCCGCGTCGAGGACGCGGTCGCCGGCATCATCGGCGTCAAGCACATCACGTCGACCGTCACCGACGGCAGCTCGTCGACGGTGATCGAGCTCCGGCTCGGCACCCCGGTCGACCGCGCGCTCGAGGACGTGAAGGACGCGGTCTCGCGGATCCAGGACCAGCTGCCGGCGACGATCGATCCGCCGGTCGTCTCTCGCGTCGACGTGGTCGGCCAGGCGATCCAGACCTATGCCGCGTCGTCGCCCGGCATGACGCCGCCGCAGCTCTCGTGGTTCGTCGACGACGTCGTGATCCGCGCGCTGCAGGGGCTGCCGGGCGTGGGCGCGGTCGACCGGGTCGGCGGCGTCACCCGCGAGATCCGGGTGGCACTCGATCCCGACCGGCTGGCGGCGCTCGGCGTCACCGCGGGCGACGTGAACCGCCAGGTGGCGGCGACGAACGTCGATCTCGCGGGCGGCCGCGCCGAGCTCGGCGGGCAGGAGCAGGCGATCCGCACGCTCGCCGGCGCCCGCTCGATCGCGGCGCTGGCGGCGACGCGCATCATGCTGCCGGGCGGGCGCGAGGCGCGGCTGTCCGACCTCGGCACGGTCACCGACAGCTTCCAGGAGCCGCGCGTGTTCGCGCGGCTCGACGGCGACCGGCCGGTGGTCGCGTTCGACATCGAGCGCGCCAAGGGATCGAGCGACGTCGCGGTCGCGCGCGTGGTCGCCGACCGGCTGGCGCAGCTCGCGCGCGCGCATCCGGAGGTGCGCTTCACCCGCATCGACGACGCCGTGCACCAGAGCCTCGGCGGCTTCACCGCGGCGATGCACGCGTTGATCGAGGGCGCGGTGCTCGCGGTGCTGGTGGTGTTCCTGTTCCTCCGCGACTGGCGGGCGACGCTGGTCGCGGCCGCCGCCCTGCCGCTCTCGATCATCCCGACCTTCCTCGCGATGCACCTGATGGGCTTCAGCTACAATTTCGTGAGCCTGCTCGCGATCACGCTGGTGACGGGCGTGCTGGTCGACGACGCGATCGTCGAGATCGAGAACATCGTGCGCCACATGCGGATGGGGAAACCCGCGATGCAGGCGGCGATCGACGCGACCGACGAGATCGGGCTCGCGGTGATCGCGATCACGCTGACGATCGCGGCGATCTTCGCGCCGGTGAGCTTCATGAGCGGCATCGCCGGGCAGTATTTCAAGCAGTTCGGGCTGACCATCGGCGCGGCCGTGCTGAGCTCGCTGCTGGTGGCGCGGCTGCTGACGCCGGTGATGGCGGCGCGCCTGCTCCGGCACGAGGCGCGGGCGGTGGCCTCGCGTGCTGCGCACGATGGGGGCTCGCGTGCTGCGCACGATGGGGCCTCGCGTGCTGCACACGATGGGGCGTCGCGTGCTGCGCACGATGGGGCCTCGCGTCCGCCGCACGATCCTCACGCCGCGACCGGCGGGCGCGCGATGCGGGCCTATCTGGGCGTGCTGCGGGCGACGCTCGCGCGGCCCTACGCGACGCTCGCGATCGGGCTCGTGCTGTTCGTCGCGTCGCTGTGGTCGACCACGCTGCTGCCGACCGATTTCATCCCGGCCGGCGACGGCGCGCGGAGCGTGATGTCGGTCGAACTGCCGCCTGGCTCGACGCTCGAGGACACGCGCGCCCGCACCGATCTGGTCGCGACGCTGTTCCGCCGCCTGCCCGAGGTGGAGCGCGTCTACGTGCTCGGCGGCAGGACGCCGCTCGGCGACGACGACGTCCGGCGCGCCACCCTGGTGGTGACGCTGACGCCGCGTTCGGCGCGCGTGCGGACGCAGAAGCAGCTCGAGGGCGAGTTCACCCGCGCGCTCGCGACCGTGCCCGACATACGCGGCTGGTACGTGAACGATCGTGGCGGGCGGCAGCTCGAGGTCGGCATGCTCGGCAACGACGCCGATGCGCTCTACGCCGCGTCGTCGCGTCTCGAGAGCGCGATGCGGACGCTGCCGGGGTTCTCGAACGTCGCCGCGAGCGCCGGGCTCGACCGTCCCGAGATCGCCGTGGTGCCGCGCGGCGACGAGGCGGCGAAGCTCGGCGTGAGCCCGCAGGCGATCGCCGACGCGGTGCGGATCGCGACGCTCGGCGACGTCGATGCCGCGCTGCCGCGCTATCGCGACGAGGACAGGCAGATCCCGATCCGGGTCGAGGTGGCGCGGCGCCTCCGCGCCGATCTCGGCGCGCTCGGCGCGCTGCCGGTCGAGGGCGCGGGCGGCGTCGCGGTGCCGCTCGAGGCGGTCGCCGACCTCCGCCACAGCGAGGGGCCCTCCTCGATCGATCGCTACGACCGCGAGCGGCGGGTCGAGCTCGCCGCCGACCTCGCGCCCGGGATGGCGCTCGGCGACGCGATCGGCCGCGTGTTCGCGCTGCCGGCGGCGCACGGTCTGCCGGCCGGCGTCCGGCTCGAGAACGGCGGCGACGCCGAGATCATGGGCGAGGTGTTCGCGGGTTTCGTGACCGCGATGGGAACCGGGCTGATGCTGGTGCTGGCCGTGCTGGTGCTGCTGTTCGGCGGCGTGTTCCAGCCGGTCACCATCCTGCTGTCGCTGCCGTTCTCGCTCGGCGGCGTGATCGGGGCGCTGCAGCTCACGCACGAGCCGATCAGCATGCCGGTGGTGATCGGCCTGCTGATGCTGATCGGCATCGTGGCGAAGAACGCGATCATGCTGGTCGATTTCGCGGTGCGGTCGCGCGCGGCCGGCATGGCGCGACGCGACGCGCTCGAGGCCGCCGGGCGGATGCGGGCGCGGCCGATCGTGATGACGTCGATCGCGATGATCGCGGGAATGCTGCCGAGCGCGTTCGGGGTGGGCGACGGCGGCGAGTTCCGCGCGCCGATGGCGATCGGCGTGATCGGCGGGCTGACGGCGTCGACCGTGCTGAGCCTGGTGTTCGTGCCGGCGTTCTATCTCGTCATGGACGACGCCGAGACGCGCACGACGCGGATCCTGCGCGGCGTGGGACGGCTCGGCCGGCGGCGGGCGCCGTCGGGTGGGATCGGCGGCGCGCTGCCGGCGCGGTCGCCGCCGGTGCGTTGAGACCGGCCGCGGATCGCCGCGTCCGGTGATGGCCGGAACGGCCTCGGCGCGGCTCGTGACGCAGCAGTCGCGGTCATGCAGCCGCCGGAGCGGCGATGGCGGCGACCAGGTCACCCGGCGGATCCCGCGGCTCTGCCACCTGGTCGTGAGCCGGGCGTGAGCGGGTCGGCAGCATCGATGCGCCACCGGCCCGCCTCCCCTCGTTCGCCCCGCCAGGGCCGAAGCGCGTCGCGGGAGGCAGGCTTACCCCCTCCCGACGAGGCGGCCTCGTTCAGGCGGCCGTCAGGGCGAGCTGATCCAGCAGGAACTTCGCGGCCAAGCCCGACGAGTTGGGGTTCTGGCCGGTGATCAGGTCACCATCGCTGACGACGTAGGGCGCGAGATCGGGTCCCTTGGAATAGAGGCCGCCCTTGGCCTTGAGTTCATCCTCGACCAGGAATGGGACGACCTCGGTCAGGCCCATGCTGTCTTCCTCGGTGTTGGTGAACCCCGCGACCTTCCTGCCCTCGACCAGCGGCCTGCCGTCCGGCGCCCTGACGTGGCGGAGAACGCCCGGCGCGTGACAGACGAGGGCGACCGGCTTGCGGGCGGCGACGAAGGCCTCGATCAGGCCGATCGACGCCCGGTCCTCGGCGAGGTCCCAGAGCGGGCCATGGCCGCCGGGATAGAACACCGCGTCGAACGCCGCCTGCGTGACGCTGTCGAGGCGCAGCGTCGCGGCAAGTTGCGCCTTGGCGGCCGTGTCGGCCTCGAAGCGCCGGGTCAGGTCGGTCTGGAACGACGGTTCGCGGCTCTTGGGGTCGACCGGCGGCAGGCCGCCCTTGGGCGAGGCCAGCACGATGTCGGCGCCGGCGTCGCGGAACGCATAGTAGGGCGCGGCGAGCTCTTCGAGCCAGAAGCCGGTCTCGCGCCCGGTGTCGCCGAGCCGGGCGTGGGAGGTCAGAACCATGAGGATTTTCACGTTGCGTGTCCTTGTGTGAGCGGTCGGAATAGACCGGTCGTCTTGCGGCAGGGGAGCAGGCATCCCGGAACGAGATGCCACCGACACCGTCCCGATCAGGTGGGAAGATGGAGGATTTGGCGGGTCGCCGTCATGGCCGACTCGAAAGGCTTGGGATTGCGGACGATCTTCGCCATCACGCTGGCACCAAGCCACAGCTGGTAGAGGCTCTGGGCGACGCTGCCCGGCGCGGCGCCGACTGACAGCGACCCATCCGCGACGCCGCTTTCGATGGCGCGCGTCAGGCGGTGGATGATCCCGGACGCGCCGCGCTTCAGAACAGCACGCATGGCGTCCGAAAGATCCGCGACCTCGGCGCCGAGCTTCACCGCGAGACACCTGCCTTGGCAATCGGAGAACGACTGGGTTTCCTGCCAATGCTGCAGGTAGGCGATCAGTCGCGCCGCCATCGTCAGACCGGGCCGGCAGAGTATCTCGTCGAGGTCGGCCAGGTAGTCCTCGAAATAGGCCTCGAGCAACGCCTCGCCGAACATCTCCTTGGAGCCGAAGTAGTGGTAGAACGACCCTTTCGGCACTCCGGCCTCGGCCAGGATTTCCGTGAGGCCGACCCCAGAAAAGCCCTTGGCGGCCATCAGGCGCTGGCCAGTTTGGAGGATGCTGCCGCGGACACCGGGCGTGTCCTGGAGCGTCGCTCTGTCCATGACCCTCGTAGAGCACAGATTAGACCGGTCGTCTACGCTTGTTCGCGGCGGCTCGTCCCCCTTTCGCGACGGCATCGCGCGGGGCGACGGCGTCTCACGGACGCCCGCGGTCCGGCATCGGTCACAGACGCTTGCTCATGTATACGGTGACGCCGAGATCCGACGTTTCCTCACGTTCCACCCGGTAACCAGCCCGCTCGTAGAGCCGCAGGTTCTCGGCGAAGCGAGCGTTCGTGTAGAGGCGTGTCTCGTTCAGGCCGGCCGACCGGGCGAGCGCCTCGGCGTGGGCCAGCAGGGCGCGTCCATGACCCCGCCCCTGCCGGGCGGGAGACACCGCGATGCTGACGATGAGCAGGTGGTCGGGCTCGAGGCGCGTTTCGATTACCGCCGCGAGCGCGCCGTCCACTTCCACGAGGTCGACGCGGTGGTCCCTGATGGCGGCGACCTGATCGGCGACCATCGGCCGCGGCTCGCGGCCGATCACCGGGATCCACCTCGCATAGGCCGCGCGCGTCAGGTCGCGGACAACGGACGCATCGGCCGGCGTCGCCCGGCGCAGCCCCGTGTGAACGGGAGCGGACGGGTCGGACGGGGCGGTCTCGGCTGCGTGTGGCGTGGGGCCCGGCATGGCGTCCTCCGAACGGGGCGGATCCTATCGCCTCGCGAGACGGCTTGGGAGACGGGCCCTGCCCGCGGCCCGTCCGAAAAACCGGCGCGCTTCCGCCCGACGATCGGCTATGGTCGTCGGAGGGCACGTGCCGTGACCGGGATCTGAAACGACCGACAGGGGCCGAGCGCATGGGTGACGCGATCCGGGACGCGCTGCAGGCCGCGATGATGCACAGCACGGCCGCGATGGTGCTGTCCGATCCGCACCTGCCGGACTGCCCGATGATCGCGGTCAACGCGGCCTTCACGGCGGTCACCGGCTACGACGCCGACCAATCCCTCGGCCGCAACTGCCGCTTCCTGCAGGGCGCCAAGACCGACCCGGGGTCGACGCGTCGCATCCGCGCGTGCGTCGACGCGGGACAGGGCTGCATCGAATGGCTGGTGAACTACCGCCGCGACGGCGAGGAGTTCTACAACCTGCTGTTCCTGTCGCCGATCCGCGACGAAAGCGGCGCCCTTCGATACTACTTCGGCAACCAGCTCGACATCACCTACGGGATACCGGCCTGGCTCAAGGAGTTCAGCCTCGGGGAGGCGCATGTCGTCCCGGATCTGGAGGCGGAGTTCCACGGCGTGCTGCACGAGGTCGGCAACGCGGAACGCGTCCAGGCGCTCGACCGCGTCGTCGCGGCGGCGCACCGGCTCGCCGAACTCACCGTGAAACTGGCGCCGGGCACGTTCGGGCAGGCGCGCCTCGGCCGGGTCTGACCGGCGTCGCCCTGCCGCTGGTCGCGCGCGCGTTCGACATCGGATCGGTCGGCAAGAGACTCGTCGGCGGCGCGAGCCTGTTCGGGATCATGATCGGCGCGGTGTTCCTCGGCGGCCTGTCCGACCGGTTCGGCCGCGAGAAGATGTTCGTCGCAGAGATGATCATCCTCACCGCGTTGCTCGCCCTCCTCGTGGTCTGCGACGACTTCATCTCGCTGGTGATCCGCGTGTTCGGCCTCGGCGCCGGCGGACCAGGCCGTCTCGCGTCGGGCGAGGCGGCACCCGTGCGCCGGCTGGTCCGGCGCGGCGATCGGGCCTATAGGGCGTCGCCGTCCCCGGCCCGGGACAGGGCGACGGACCGGCCGGTCGACGGGCTCGCCGCGCCGGCGGCCGGCGCACGGCCCCGTCGGATCGGAACCGGCTTGAACGCGCGTCTTCGGCAACTGCTCGCACGATCGGGTGAGACCTTCTGGCTGGTGCCGGCGGCCCTCGTCGTCGGCGGCATCCTGCTCGGGCTCGGGCTGATCCATCTCGACCGCGTCGGCGCGATGCCGCACTGGCTGATCGACAGCCCGTGGCTCTACAACGGCGACGGCACCGGCGCCCGCACGCTGCTCGGCGCGGTGGCCTCGTCGACGATCGGCGTCGCCGGCACCGTGTTCTCGATCACCATCGCCGCCCTGTCGCTGGCGGCCGGCCAGATGGGGCCGCGCCTGCTCCGGAACTTCACCCGCGATCGCGGCAATCAGCTCACGCTCGGCGCCTTTCTCGGCACGTTCTCCTACGCGCTGATGGTGCTGCGCAGCGTCCGCACCGAGAGCCGGGGCGGGTTCGTGCCGCATCTGGCGCTCAGCGTCAGCATCCTGCTCGCCTTCGTCTGCGTCGGCATGCTGGTGTTCTTCGTCGGCCACATGGCGGGACGCATCAACGTCGACACCGTCGTCGAACTGGTCAGCCACGATCTGAGGCTCGCGTTGGCGCGACTGTCGCTCGACGCGCCGCCGCCGGTGCCGCCCGACGAGGCGGTCTGGCGGCGGGCGACGCCGGTGCCCGACATGCGCCGCGGCTATCTGCAGCACCTCGACGAGGGCGGTCTCGCCGACTGGGCGGCGAGACACGGCACCGCGCTGCGGCTCCTGGTCCGGCCGGGCGACCACGTGTTCCCGGGCGCGCCGATCGCACTGGCCGACCCGGCGGTCGACGGCATCGCGGCCGCCATTCGCGAGGCGACCGCGCTCGGAGCGTCGCGCGGCAGTGCCGACGATCTCGGCTTTCCGGTCCGTCAGCTGGTCGAGGTCGCGGTCCGCGCGCTGTCGCCCGGCATCAACGACCCGCACACGGCGGTCGCCGTGCTGGACCGGCTCGGCGTGGCGCTCTGCGACCTCGTGCCCGTCCATCTCAGCAGCGGCGTCACCGTGCGCGACGGTCGCGCCGTGCTCGTCGTCCCCGCGCTCGACTATGACGGGCTCGCCGACGCGATGTTCGACGAGATCAGGCGGAACGCCGCCGGCAGCGTTTCGGTGCTGACGCGGCTCGCCGACGTGCTCGTTGCGGTGGCCGCCTGCGAGCACCGGCCCGACCGGGTGCCGGCGCTCCGCCGCCACGCTGGCCTGGTCCTGGCCGACGCGCGACGGGAGGTGCCGAACGGGGCCGACCTCGCCGGCGTCGTCGCCCGATGCGCGAAGCTCGCCGACGCGGCGCACTGACCGGACCACCGGTTGCGCGATTCCGCTCGCCCGCCATCGAAGCGCGGCGATCCTCCCGATTGCTCGTCCGCGCGCACGAGCCGGCGTCGTTCCCGGCGCGCGACGCGGGTCAGACGGTGAGCGCCGGCACCGCGTCGGCGGTCAGGACGCGCCGGCGGCGCTTGCCGAACCCTGCCAACCACGTCTTCAGCTCGGCCGGCGGTGCCGGGCGACAGATGCCGAACCCCTGCACCTCGGCGCAGCCGGCTTCGCGAAGCATCGCGATCTGCATGTCGGTCTCGGCACCCTCACCGGTGATGCCGCGATCGAGACTGCCGCACAAGGCGGCCAGCGCGCGCACGATCAGAATGGCCTCCGGCTTGACCCCGAGGTCGTGCACGAACGATTTGTCGATCTTGAGACGGTCGTAGGGAAGCGTGAGCAGGAAGCTCAACGATGACGCGCCGGTTCCGAAATCGTCGAGTGCGATCGTGACACCGAGATCCTTCAAGGCCATCAGCACCGAGGTGGCGCCCGCGACGTCGTCGATCATCGCGGTTTCGGTCACTTCCAGTTCCAGTCGACGGGCGGCGAGGCCAGACTCCGCGAGGGCGGACGCGACCCTCTGCCTCAGATCCGGACGTCGGAGCTGGAGCGGCGAAAGGTTGACCGACACCCCGACATCGTCGGGCCAGCACGCCGCCTCGCGGCTGGCGGCGCGCAGGACCCAGTCGCCGAGCGCCGGCATCAGGCCGATCTGCTCGGCATGCGGGATGAACACGGCGGGCGACACTGGTCCGAGGACAGGCGAGTTCCATCGCAGCAGGGCCTCGCACGACGTGACCCGGTTGTCGCGGACGTCGATGATCGGCTGGTAGTGCAGCTCGAACTGAGCATCGGCCAACGCGACCCGCAATTCGTGTTCCAAGTCCGCGGACCGACCGAGGGATGGTCGCCGCCTCGGCCGGCTCGGCGGCAGGATGTCGAGCGGCGACGGATCGGCCGGGATCGCGCTCTGTTCCTCCTCGACCTGATCCCTGCCGCCCCGCTTGGCGCGGTAAAGGGCCTCGTCGGCGCGTCCGACCAGGCTCATCGCGGTGTCGCCGTCCCGCCGGAACGCGAGGCCGCCGCTCATCGTGATGACGCGCTCGGCCTCGCCGAACACGAACGGCGCTCCGCTCAGTGAGTAACGCAGGGCGTCGACGCGAGACCGCACGCCCTCCGGACTGCCGGGGAGGATCAGGAGGAACTCCTCGCCGCCATACCGCCCCGCCACATCGACGGGATCGATCGCATTGCTCAGTCTGGTTCCGAACTCGCGAAGCACCATGTCGCCGGCGAGATGACCGAAGGCGTCGTTGATCGCCTTGAAGCGATCGACGTCGCACAGCAGCACGGCGAGCGTGGTCCCGGAGGCTTCCGCCTCCACCATAGCGGCTTCAAGGCGCTCCATGATCGCGCGCCGGTTCGCGAGACCGGTCAGGGCATCCGACATCGCCAGCCGCTCGAGCTCGTGCCGCGCCAGCTCGATCTCGAGCGTGCGCAACCGCACCATCTCCTCGAGACGCCGCTGTTCGCCGGCGAGCCGCTCCTGTTTCTCGAGCGCCTTGGCCTCGAGCTCCTTCCGGGCCGCCTCGATCTCCGCTGTCCGTGCGCTGACCAGCGCCGTGAGCCGCCGCTTCTGCTGCAGCAGGAGCCGCACCCGCACCTGCCACAGGGCGAGCACGATGAACGCGCTCGAGACGCCGCACAGCGTGTAGAACCACCAGCGCTGCCACCAGGGCGCGTTGATGCGCAGCGTGAAGCCGATCGGTTGGGATACGAGGTGGTGTTCGATGTTGAACGCTACCAGCTCGAACCGCAGCTTCCCGGCGGGCAAATGCGCGTAACGCGCTTCCCGGTCGGTCGCCTCGCTCCAGGCCTGATCCAGTCCGAGCATGCGGTAGCGGAAGCCGATTCGACCCAGGCTGAAGTCGAGATCGGCGAAATGGATGACCAACGGCGCCGCTTTCCAGGCGACGTCGACCGGGAGCAGCGGATCGAGCATGCGGTCGCCCCAGGTCACCCCCGTCACGCGGGGGTGGAGCGTCGCTGTCCTCGGCAGGGAGGCCGGATCGATGAGGTGCGACAATCCGTGGCTGGTCCCGAACCACATCGAGCCGTCGCCGCCCTCGGCGACCGACCACTCGTCGAGATCGTTGCTGATGATGCCATCGCTGCTGTCGAAATGACGCCATCCAAGCTCCTCTCGGACGTCGATGCCGTGATCACTCCCGATCCACATCCAACCGCGGTGATCACGAAATAAGGACAGAATGGCATCCGAGCTGATCTCGGGCGTCCTGAGCGGCGGCAGCCTCACGTCGTCGATGGCTTTCGGGCCGATACCGTACAGGCGGAAGCGCAGGACACCACTCCGCTCGGTGCCGACCCAGAGTTCGCCCGTCGCGGTGGTGCTGGCTTCGATCGGCTGATCCTTGAGCGCGCTTGCCGGCACGACCAAGTCGAACGAGCCCGACGCGTTCTCGCGAAAGACGCCGTCCTGAGACATCAACCAGACCGTCCCCGACCGATCGACGTTGACGCTCATCGGCCCGCGCGACGTCACGAAACGGGCGTGCACCTCCGCCGCCGGCGCGTCGGCATTGTCGATCGCGAACAGGGCGGTGCGCGTGCAGAGCCAGAGTTTGTCGGCCCGGTCCACCGCCGCGCTCAGCACGGTCCCGACCGAGGCAAAGCGTTCGGTGGTTCCGGTGGACGGGTCGAGGCGAACCAGATTGCCGCCCATCGGCGCCGCCCAGAGCCGGCCCTGCATGCTGCGTGCGAGTGCGTAGTCGCTCGCCGGGATCGTCGATCTGGACGTGGGGAGCGAGGCCGTGCCGCTTTGGGTCGCGATCCAGAGCCGGCCGGAAGGCGACGGCTGCAACGCCCAAACATTGTCGTCCGGCAGCCCGTCCTGTGTCGTCCAGTTCTCCCATTCCCGCAGACCCTGGCT
Source organism: Acetobacteraceae bacterium (assembly GCA_965199345.1). Classification (GTDB taxonomy): domain Bacteria; phylum Pseudomonadota; class Alphaproteobacteria; order Acetobacterales; family Acetobacteraceae; genus CAXTPV01. The sequence continues at coordinate 102,723 of CBDARA010000002.1, read as the reverse complement.
GCGGAACGCGCCGTAGCCCGAACTGCCGGCCCACAGCGATCCCTCGCGGTCGTACATCAGCGAGATGACGACGCTCGGCGGCAAGCCGCCCTCGTGTTGCGGAAGGGCGTGCCAGGCCTTGCCGGTCCAATCCAGGAGGCCTTTCTCGCCTTGGGTCAGGACGCCGCCGTGCTGGTCGGACGCGAGGACCAGTTCCGCGGCATGGCCCGCAAAGTAGGAGCTGCGCTGCCCCGGCACGTCGACGACCGCGAATGATCGGTGGCCTGGCTGCATCCAGGCCAGGTGATCGAGGCTCCGGGCCCACAACGTGCCATCGGGCGTCCGCAGCGCCGCCTGCCATTCGTCCGCCGGCAGATCGCTGTCCAGCCGCACGAGGCGGTCGCCGGCGAGACGGCAGATCGCCTGCCCGCATCCGAGCAGCACCCCGCCACGCGGGTCCGAGACCACGAAGCGGGTTTGCGCGAGATCGGGTGCCACCGGCGTCGCGCTGCCGAAAGCCGGGCGGAACGGCTCGATGGCGCCGTCAGATACCCGCGCCGCAAGGAGCCGCCCGTCGGCGACCAGGAAAGCCCGGCCGCCGCTCGCGGCCAGGCGATGGCTCTGAGCCGGGTCGTAATAGGTCCTGCCGACGTCGACCCGGTGGAACACCGCCCCGAGCCGGACGAAGATACCGGAGCTGGTGACGACCCAGATCCGGCCGGCCTCGTCGTCGACGAGTTGCGACACCCAGGTGGACGACGGCAGGCCGACCGCGGTGTCGTAGGGCGTGATCGATGTCCCGTCGAAGCGATAGAGGCCGCCCTGCGTCCCGAGCAGGACGTAGCCGTTCCTATCCTGGGCGAGCGCCGTGACGCTCAGGTTCCCGAGCCCCTGATCGTCCGTGTAGTTTTGGAAGCGCGTAAACTGCGCGCGCGCGTTCGGGATCAGCAGATGCAGCAGGAGAATGACCGTTGGGAGATGGCCGAGCATCCGTGCCAGCCAACCCGACCGCGGCAGCCGGATGCGTGCCATCTTTCTTGCCCTCGGTCGGTCGCGATGATCTGCCTGCAGCCCGCAGGATCGCGCGGCGACCGTCACCAAACCATGAACGCGGGAGTGCGCGAGGACCGGACGGGCGCCGCATCGGCGCGCGATCGGCGACCTTCCCGGAAGCCCGCGCGCGCGCGGGTCAGAACACGACCACGCTCCGGATGCTCTCGCCCGCGTGCATCAGCGCGAAGCCCTCGTTGATCTCGTCGAGGGACAGGACGTGGGTGATCATCGGGTCGATCTCGATCTTGCCGCTCATGTACCAGTCGACGATGCGCGGCACGTCGGTGCGCCCTCTCGCGCCGCCGAAGGCCGAGCCGCGCCAGACGCGGCCGGTGACGAGCTGGAACGGACGCGTCGCGATCTCGCGGCCGGCGGGTGCCACGCCGATGATGACGCTCTCGCCCCAGCCGCGATGGCAGGCTTCCAGCGCGGTCCGCATCACGTCGGTGTTGCCGGTGCAGTCGAACGTCCAGTCGGCGCCGCCGTCGGTGAGCGAGACGAGATGGGCGACGAGGTCGCCGTCGACGCGGGTCGGATTGACGAAATGCGTCATGCCGAAGCGTCGGCCCCACGCCTCCTTCCTGTCGTTGAGGTCGACGCCGATGATGCGGTCGGCGCCGACCAGGCGAGCGCCCTGGATCACGTTGAGCCCGATGCCGCCGAGGCCGAACACGACCACGTTGGCGCCGGGCGTCACCTTCGCGGTGTTGACCACCGCGCCGACGCCGGTGGTGACGCCGCAGCCGACATAGCAGGCGCTCCTGAACGGCGCGTCGTCGCGGATGCGGGCGACCGCGATCTCGGGCAGCACGGTGAAGTTCGAGAAGGTCGAGCAGCCCATGTAGTGGAACAGGGTCTTGCCGGCGTGGCTGAAGCGGCTCGTGCCGTCCGGCATCAGGCCGCGCCCCTGCGTCGCGCGGATCGCGGTGCAGAGATTGGTCTTGCCCGAAAGGCAGCTTTTGCACTGCCGGCATTCCGGCGTGTAGAGCGGGATCACGTGGTCGCCCGGCTTCACCGAGGTCACCCCCGCGCCGGTCTCGCGGACGATGCCGGCGCCCTCGTGGCCGAGGATGCAGGGGAACAGGCCCTCGCTGTCGTGGCCGTCGAGCGTGTAGGCGTCGGTGTGGCAGAGGCCGGTCGCCATGATCTCGACGAGCACCTCGCCGTCCTTCGGTCCGTCGAGATCGACGTCGACGATTTCGAGCGGCCGTTTCGCCTCGAACGCCACTGCGGCGCGTGTCTTCATCGCCTGCCCTCCCCTGCCCGGTCCGTACCCGCCGCATCGGTGGCGCGGCCGGACGGCCACGTCAAACTCCCGTCGCGAGACCGCGCAAAGATGATGCGCGCGCGGGCCGGCAATGATAATTTTCGGGTCGAAAGGAGGTCGCGATGTTCGTCAATCTTCCATCCCCTTCGGTCACCGGCGATCCGCGCCTGTTCGGGCGCCTCAGCGCGGTGCTCGCCGCCGCGGTGATCGCGACCTGGACGGTGATCCTGGCGCTGGCGCCCGATCCGTTCCGCCCCGGCACGGTGCTGGTCGGCGTGCTCGTGCCGGTGGCGGCCGCGGTCCTCGCGGTTCCGGTGATGCTGGCGCTGGACCGGCCGTCGCGTGCCGGGGGCGCGGAAGATCGGCCTCGGGCCTGACACGCGCGCGAGCGGCGTGCCTGGGTTCGCCGCGTTGTTACCGTTTTGAACGGATTGCGCTGACGGGGAGATTGCCGCGACCTGTCCGTCCCGTTAACGTTGTCACAACGCCAGCCCGGCGCTCAGACCGGGCGGCGCGAGGACAATGCTCGGCACGGCGCTCACGCCCCAGGACGGGGCGAAACGGAGTGACCGTCTTGCGCTTCAGGACAGCTTTTCACGCCATCACCGCCCGGTCGGCGCTGACGGCGGCCGGTCTCGCGACGACCGCGCTGACCACGCTCGCGCCGTTCGGCGTCGCACATGCGGCGACGGCGGCGGCGACGCCGCTCGTCACCGGCGCGATCTCGGACGCGACCACCACCGCGCTCACGGCGTCGGTCCCGGCCGCGCTCGCGAGCGCGACCGACACGGGGGCGCTCGCGTCCACGGCCAGCTTCCCGCATCTGCAGCTCGCGCTGCAGCGCCCGGCCGCGCGCCAGGCGGCGCTCGACGCGCTGGTGGCGGCGCAGACGGATCCCGCCTCGCCGCAATACCACCAGTGGCTGACGCCGGCGCAGCTCCGCAGCGACTACGGCCCGGCGCAATCCGACATCGACGCCGTGACCGGCTGGCTCACCGCGCACGGGCTGACGGTCAACAAGGTCTCCGCGACCGGCATGTCGATCGACTTTTCGGGCACGGCCGCGTCGCTCAAGGCCGCCTTCCACGCCGCCATGCACGGCTTCGCGCGGAACGGCGAAAGCCATCTCGCGTCGGCCACGGTGCCGACCATCCCCGCGGCGCTTTCGCCCGTGGTCGCGGGCGTGACGCTGAGCAACTTTTTCCCCCATCCCGTGCTCAAGAAGGCGCAGGCGCCGCTGGCTTCCGTGGCCTCGCAGGTCGCGTCCGGCCAGGTGCGCAAGATCGGCACCAGCCTCACCGACACGGTCGACGGCACCACCTTCTACGCGGTGACGCCGGCCGATTTCGCCACGATCTACAACGTCAACCAGGCGCGGAACGGCTACGCGGGCGCGGCGCTCACCGGCGCCGGCGTGACGCTGGTCGTCGCCGAGCAGACCGACATCAATCCCGCCGACTGGAACACGTTCCGGTCGCTTTCGGGTCTGAGCTCGTATCCGGGCACGCTCTCGATCACCCATCCGGGCGGCTGCGCCGATCCGGGCTTCACGGTTGCCGACGAGACCGAGGCGGCGATCGACTCCGAATGGTCGTCGGCCGTCGCGCCCGGCGCCAACATCATCGAGGCCGCCTGCGCCGGAACGGCGACCACGTTCGGCGTCATGACCACGCTGCAGAACCTGGTCGAGCTCGGCACGCCGGCGGTCGCGATCTCGATCTCCTACGGCGGCTCCGAACAGGGCAACGGCCTCGCCTTCCTGCAGATGTGGGAGAACCTGGTCGAGGAAGGCGCGTCCGAGGGCATCTCGATCTTCGTCTCCGCCGGCGACGGCGCGTCCGACATCGGCGACACCGGGGCGACCGTCGCGACGACCGGATTGTCGGTGAACGGTCTCGCGTCGAACCCGTACGACACGGCGATCGGCGGCACCGATTTCGGCGACACCGCGAAGAACGAGAACGCGGTGTACTGGTCGTCGACGAACAGCGCGACCGGCGGTTCGGCGCTGTCCTACGTGCCGGAAATCCCGTGGGACAATTCCTGCACCAACAGCATCAACTACAAGTATGTCGGCGCGACCGGGCCGATCCTCAACTGCAACAACCCGCCGGCGGGCGTGAACTACCAGAACGTGGTCGGCGGCAGCGGCGGCCGCAGCCTGATCTACGCCAAGCCCGACTGGCAAACGACGTCTCTGGCCGGGGTGCCGAACGACGGCGTCCGCGACCTGCCCGACGTGTCGCTGTTCGCGGCGAACGGTTTCTGGAACCATTTCTACCTCGAGTGCCAGTCGAACACGGCGACCGGCGGCGCGCCGTGCGATCCTTACAACTCGACCGACTTCCTCGACAGCGCCTACGGCGGCACCTCGTTCGGCGCGCCCGACTTCGCCGGCATCGCCGCACTGGTCGCGCAGTTCAAGGGTTACCGGGTCGGCAACATGGCGCCGCGCCTCTACCAGCTCGCCGCGCTGCAATACGCGAGCACGACGCTGGCGAAGCAGTGCCTCGCGTCGAAGGGCAACGCGGTCTCGGCCGCCTGCGTCTTCTACGACGTGAACACGGGTGACAACTCGGTCGCCTGCCAGGCGGGCACGCCGGACTGCTACACGAACGCGAACTCGACCCAGGGCATCGGCGTGCTGACGTCGGTGGCCGGCAAGAACGATCCGGCCTTTCCGGCCGGCGTCGGTTACGACCTCGCGACCGGTCTCGGCACGGTCAACGTGACGAACCTGATCGTCAACTACTGAGGCGAACGGGTCCGGGGCGCGACGCGCGCCGGACCCGGCTCACTCGGACCGCGACGGTCCGGATCGTCTCCCGACGCGAGGCGGGAACCTTGCCCGCACCGCCCTCACAGGAACGGCAGATACCGGAACGAGAACAGGATGGTGTTGTCGTCGGTCCTCGGCGTGACCGCCGTCGAAACGGCACGCGCGCCCGTTCCGGTCACCGACGTGCCCTCGAAGGCCGTCCGCCGCAGATATTCCCAAGCCGGTCCGACCTCCATCGTGCCGAAGGGTCCGCGCAGGAACCGCCACCAGCCACCGAGCGTGCCTTCGACCAGGCCGCGCGTCTGGCCCGAGCAGGCCGCCGCCGAACCCTCGGTCTCGCAGCCGGTGTCGATGAAGCCGCCATTGCCGTAGCCGAACGCGACGTTGGTCCCGCCGATGCGCTCGTTGAACGAGCGCTTCGCCTCCTGCTCGGTGCTGACATAAGCGTAGAGATCGACCGCCTTGTTCGGATGGCCGACCAGCCCGACGAGCGCCTGCACCTCGGGGATCGGGATCGGCGTGCCGTTCTGGTTGATCGTCGCGTCCGGCAGCTGACCCGGCCCGTAACGGCCGATGCCCTGGCCGACCAGGGTCTGCGCCTGGAAGATCAGCTTGCGGCCGACGAGCGGCAGCAGCATCGCGCCGCCGCCGCCGCCGGCGAGCGCGGTGCGGTTGCTGCCGGAGTTGGCCGGCGTGGTCGCGGTCTCGCGCGTCGAAAGGAAGCGGGCGAGGCCGTAGACCTCGTAATGGCCGAAGGCCGGATCGGCCGCGAGCTTGGCGATCACGTCGGGCGCGATGTTGTCGGCGTAGTTGGCGTTCGCGTTCAGCAGCGAACCGCCGGCGTTGTAGAAATTGTCGGTGCCACCGATCACGCCGCCGATGTCGTTCGATCCGGCGACGTTCTGCGTCGTCACGTTGTAGAGCGTCTCGGGCGCCTCGAGCGACAGCCCGGCCCAGATCCGCCGGTCGAAATCCTTCACGAAGCGCAGCTGGAACTGTCGCGTGTAGGAGAAGCCGACGGTGGTGTTGCCGTCCGGCACGAGCGGCACCGCTTCCTGTCGCGGCGTGATGCCGACGCGGTCGACCACGAGCATCGACCAGGCCTGGCCGCCGAGGAAGTGGAAGCCCCAATCCGAATTGTCGTAGGTCGCGTAGGCCTGCCGGATGCGGAGCGCGTAGGAATTGCTCTCGTTCGAGTTCGACGAGATACCGGCGGCGCCGAAATCGGTCTCGACATAGCCGGCGACGCGGATGTCCGCCGACGGCTTGCCCTCGATCAGCATCGAAAGCCGGGTCGAGCGCGCCGTGCCCCGGAACTCCGGCTCGTGATAGGCCGGCGATTGCGGATACGGAATGGCGTTGAAGTTCGAGGCGAAGTCGGCGATTTCGTTCCGCGTGCGCTCGATCCCGAGCGCCTCGATGTAGCCGCCGAGCGTCACCGAGACCTGGCCGAGTTGGATCGTGCCGTAACGGCCGAGGGCGGAAGCCTGCTGCTCGCCGGCGGTCTCTGCGCGATGCGGCCCGACGCCGTTGTTCGCGAGGTCCTGCGCACGGAAGGCGCCCGGCGTGCGTCCATTGCCGGTCTGACCGAACACGCCGCCGGTCGCCGCTCCTTCGAACGAATTCGAGCCGCTCATCGCGAGGGCGCGCCGGTTCGCCTGCTGCGCCTCGACGCGGGCCGCACGCGCCACGGCCTCGGCATGCGCGGTTTCGGCGCGGCGCGCGGTCTCGGCCGTGCGGAGGTGCGCGAGCTGGCTCCTCAGCGTGTCGATCTGGCGCTGGATGGCGGCGAGCGAGGTATCGTCGGCGGCGGCACACGCCGGGGCGACGCCGCTCACGCCTCCGGCCAGGACCGTGGCGCTCGCGAGCAGGAACTTCGATGACAAGCGCACCAGGATCATCCGTCGAAATAGCTGGGCGACTATATCGGCCGATGGCGTCGTCCCGGCCAGCCTCGTCATCGACGCGGTCGGGGGCGAGCGCGCATCTGTGGCCATGTCGCAACAATCCGCCGAGGTTCGCCGCCGGCCGAGCCGGCGCCGCCCTCAGAGAAACGGCAGGTAGCGGAACGAGAACAGGATGACGTTCTCGTCGGTCTTCGGCGTGACGTTGGTGTCCACCGTGGTCTTGCCGACGGTCGCGACGCTGGTGCCCTGGAACGCGGTGCGACGGATGTATTCCCAGGCCGGACCGATCTCCATCGTGCCGTAGGGTCCGTGCAGGAAGCGCCACCAGCCGCCGACCACGCCCTCGACGAGGCCGCGCGTCTGGCCCGAGCACGCGGCGGTCGAGCCTTCGGTCTCGCAGCCGGTGTCGATGAAGCCGCCGTTGCCGTAGCCGAAGGCGTCGGTCGTGCCACCGATGCGCTCGTTGAACGAGCGCTTGGCCTCCTGTTCGGTGCCGACATAGGCGTAGAGGTCGACCTGCTTCGATGGGTGACCGACCAGACCGACCAGTGCGTCGATCTCCGGGATCGGGATCGGGGTGCCGTTCTGGTTGATGGTGGCGTCCGGCAACTGACCCGAGCCGTAACGGCCGATCCCCTGGCCGACCATCGCCGTCGCCTGGAAGACCAGCTTAGGGCCGATGATCGGCAGCAGCATGCCCGCGCCGCCGCCGCCCGCCAGCACCGTACGATTGCGACCGCTGTTGACGAAAGGCGCGCTGAGCGTTTCGCGCGCGTTCATGATGCGCGCGATGCCGTAGATCTCGTAATGTCCGAACGCCGGATCGGCGGCGAGTTTGGCGATGACGTCAGGCGCGATGTCGGGCGAATAGTTCGCCGTCGAGTTCAGCAGCGAGCCGCCGAGGTTGTCGTAGTTGTCGACCCCGCCGATGACGCCGCCGACATTGTTGACGCCGGCGACGTTCTGCGTGGCGACGGAGTAGAGTGTCTGCGGCTGTTCGACCGACAGGCCGGCCCAGAGCCGGCGTGACACGAGTTCCTGGACGAACCGGAGCTGCCATTGCCGGGCCCAGTTGAAGCCGACCACGAACTGGCCGTCCGGGTTGAGCGTCACGCTCTCCTGCCGCGGCGTGATGCCGACGCGATCGAGCACCACCAGCGAGAAGGCCTGGCCGCCGAGGACGTGAAAGCCGAGATCGGCGTTGTCGTAGGTGGCGTAGGCCTGCCGGAGGCGCAGCGCGTAGGAATTGCTCTCGTTCGAGTTCGACGACACGCCGGCGACGCCGAAATCCGTTTCGAGATAGGCGGCGACGCGCACGGCGGGCGAGGGCTTGCCCTCGATCAGCATCGAGAACCGGCTCTGGCGCGCGGTGCCGCGAAACTCGGGCTCGTGATAGGCCGGCGATTGCGGATACGGGATCGCACCGTAGTTCGACGCGAAATCCGAGGTCTCGTTGCGGGTGCGTTCGATGCCGAGCGCCTCGACGAAGCCGCCGAGGGTGACCGAAACGTTGCCGAGCTGGATGCTGCCGTAGGGGCCGAGCGCGGAAGCCTGCTGCTCGCCGCCCGTCCCTGCCCCGTGCGGCCCGACGCCGTTGCTCGGAAGATCCTCGGCGCGGAACACGCCGGGTGTGCGCACATTGTTTGCCGGACCGACCAGGGCGCCGCTCGCGGTTCCGCCGAACGTGGTCGAGCCGCTGAGCGCGATGGCGCGCCGGTTCGCCTGCTGCGCCTCGAGACGCGCCTCGTGCGCCACAGCTTCGGCACGCGCCGTCTCGGCGCGGCGCGCGGCCTCGTCGTGACGGACGCGCGCGAGCTGCTCTTTCAGCGCGTCGATCTGGCGCTCGATCGTCGCGATCTCGCCCTCCGGCGTGGCGCCGAAGGCCGAGGCGCCGGGTGCGACGCCGGCGAGGATGGTGGCACTCGCGAGGAGGAAACGCGGCTTGATCACGATGACGATCCCGACAGTCAGCCGCGCGCCATTTCGACGCACGCCGCCGCCGCCGCCAAGCGGGTCGTCACCGTTCTGAAACAACGACGTCGGAGCTGTGGCGCAACCGCAACAGACCGGCTCAGCGCCAGGCGAGGATCCGGTCGAGATCGGCGTCGCAGGCGTCGGCCGGCTCAAGGCCGTCGCGCACGGCGGCGTCGATCGCGAGCTTGGCCGCGGGCTCGGACAGGCCGCACGCCATCAGCCGCGCCAGCACGCGGTTGAGGATGGCGATCTCGCGCGCGGTCAGGCCCGACGTGTTCGAGGCGGTGAAGCCGGTCTCGGGGGCGCGTCGCGGCGCGAGGCGCGGCGTCGGGCGGAAGCTCTCGCGCGGTCCGTCGGGCATGTCGTCACACCGGTCCGGTCGCGGTGGACGGCGCGCGATGCGCCAGCGTCTCCAGGACCGGCGCGGGCGGGCGCGGCGCCGGCCGCACCACATAGCTCGTCGCCGGGGCGGGCAGGCCGGCGGCCACGGTCAGGATCGGCGCGGAAAGGAGCGGGGGCTTCGGCATACCTGAACAAAACCAGAACGAAGGCGTCGGAGTCGAGTCCCGATCGCGCGCGGCGCGCTCGGGACATGCGCACGCGGGCGGGGCGCGCTGGCAGGGCAGGCTTGCGCGGGGCGGGCTTGGGCGGGGCGGGCTTGGGCGGGGCGGGCTTGGGCGGGGCGGGCCTCCATCCTGCATGGGACGTCCGCTGCGACCTTGATGGCGTCGCGCGCTTTGGCACTCTCTCGGCCGTCAGCGCGGCGATCCACAGCCGACAAACGACGGCGCACCACCAGGCGTTCGAATTTTCGGTCGCGCGTCGGGTGGTGCGAATTCGGCCGGTGCGTCCGCCGGGCAATCGCGCTGTCGGCAGTTCGGCGACCGCGGCCGCTCTCCAAGCTCACGGCTACTCGCCGGCATGACCGGTCACCGATCGGCGCTGGACGATGCGATCGCGGCTGATTTCCTGAAGGGAACGGGTGTTTCTTCACAGGCTACCGGATCTCCTGTATGGGGTCGCATGCTCCTGATCAGTCTTATCGGCATGCCTGTCCGCAGCGTCGCTCCATGAGCAACTCCGTCGCCTTCGCGGTTGTCGGGCTGGGCGCCATGGGCAGCGCCGTCGCCTGTCAGCTCGCCCGGCGCGGCGTGGAAGTCGTTGGGCTCGATAGCCACGCTCCGCCGCATGCGCTCGGGTCGAGCGGAGGCGAGACCCGGATCACGCGCCAAGCCGTGGGAGAGGGAGAAGCCTATGTTCCGTTCATCCTTCAATCGCACAGGATCTGGCGAGAGCTCGAAGCCGAAACAGGCGAGGACCTGTTCACGCGGTGCGGCGCGCTGGTGATCGGACCCGGCGATGGTGTCAGCTCCCACCACGGCATCGCTGACTTCACCGGCCGATCGATCGAAGCCGCGCGCCGATTTGGGATCGAGCACGAGGTGCTGGACGGCACCGAGGTCTCGCGTCGCTTCCCGATGTTCCTCGGTCTCACGGGCGACGAAAAGGCCTATTACGAGCCGGGCGGAGGCTACCTGAGGCCAGAGGCTTGCATCAGGGCACAGTTGGCGGTCGCCGCTGCTGCCGGCGCCGACATCAGGTTCGGCAACACCGTGCGCGCGGTCGAGCGGGACGGCGACGCGGTCTTGATCGAAACCGACCAAGGCTCGCTCCGTGCCCGACAGGTGATCATGGCTGCCGGCGCCTGGAACGCGCCGTTACTTGGGCCGCCCTTCGATCGTCACCTCACCGTGAGCCGACAGCTGCTTCACTGGTTCGAGCTCGATGACGCATCCGCGTACGACGCCGACTCGCCCGCCTATATCTGGATGCACGGGGGCGCAGACCGCGAATATTTCTACGGGTTTCCTCCTCTACCCGGCGATCTCCGCCTCAAGGCCGCGCAGGAGCAATACGAAACGACCTGCACGGCAGAGACGCTGGACCGGGTCATCGATCCCGCCTTTGCCAGGCGCCTGTACGACAATCACCTCGCGGGCCGCCTGGCCGGCGTCACGTCACGCGTCGCCGCATCAGCCGCGTGCCTCTACACCGTCACGCCCGACCGAGGCTTCGTGATCGACCGCCACCCGACGAACGACCGCGTGCTGGCGATCTCCGCTTGTTCGGGTCATGGCTTCAAACATTCGGCCGGCATCGGCGTCGCGGTCGCGGAGCTCCTCGCCGAGGGGCGCAGTCGGCTCGACCTGACGCCTTTCTCACTCGCGCGGCTGACCGGTGCAGGATCGTGAGCGCGCCTTCCGAATGGCTTCGGATCCGACGCGGGCGCACGCCATTGGTGTTGAGCCTCCCGCATGCCGGCACCGAGCTGCCGCATCCGCTCGAGGAGCGCCTCGTCTCGACGTGGCGCGCGCGCAAGGACGCCGACTGGTGGCTCGACCGCCTCTATGATTTCGCGGCGGATCTCGATGCCACGGTGGTGAGCACCAGATTGTCGCGGACCGTCATCGACGTTAATCGTGACAGGAACGACGTGCCGCTCTACCAGGACCTGGCAGGCACCACGCTCTGCCCGACGACGACCTTCGATGGCGAACCACTGTACCGCGACGGCCAAGCGCCCCACGACGACGAGATCGACGAGCGTCGCACGCGCTGGTACGACCCCTATCACCTGGCCCTGGACGACGAGGTGGCGCGACTACGGACCGAGCACCCCAAGGTCGTGATCTACGATTGCCATTCGATCCGCTCGCGCGTGCCGAACCTCTTCGACGGGACGCTTCCGGTGTTCAATCTCGGCACCGACGACGGTCGCACTTGTGATCCGGTCCTTTCGGCTGCGGTCGCGGCGGCTTGTCGCTGCTCCGGTCGAAGCCACGTGGTCAACGGCCGGTTCCGTGGCGGCGCGATCGTCCGCCGCCTCGGTCGTCCCGGATCGGGTTTACACGCCATCCAGATGGAGCTCGCGTGCCGCGGCTACCTCCACGAGCCGCTTGGCCCGGTCGACGAGAAGAACTGGCCGGTTCCGTTCGACCCGGCTTTCGCGATGACGCTGCGCGAGACGCTTGCTCGCGTGCTCGACGAGTGCCTGGTGTTCGCCCGTGCCGGCCGTTCCCCACACCATCCTGCGCCAACGAACCACCCCGCGGCGGCTGACGGTTCGGCCTGCCGTCTGCCTTCGGGCGATGACGGCGCCGATGATCGCGACCGTTGACGATGTTCCGGCATGTGCTCGCGTCCGATGGGCGTCGCATGCGATGGGCCAATGGGATGGGGGTCACGACCGAAATCGCGGTCTTCCCGGCCGACGCCGGTCTCGACGACTTTCACTGGCGGGTGAGCGTCGCGCGCATGACCGCCGATGCCGCTTTCTCGCCGCTGCCCGGCATCGACCGGACACTCGTCGTGGTCGATGGAGTAGGCCTCGACCTTGCTGTCGGGTCGGGCGGGCTCCGTCGTCTTGGCTTGAACAGCGAGCCGTTTCGCTTCCCAGGCGACGTGCCGGCGTTCGGGCGCCTCGTGAATGGCCCGGTGTCGAACTTCAACGTCATGACCGACCGACGGACCGGGGACCATCAGGTAGAACGCGTCAGGGTGAACGGAACGTTCACGCTGTGGACGACCGGCAGTACGATCATCTACGCACTCGGCGCGCTTACCGCGAACGAGGTCGACATGGCTCCGGGCGACACGGCGATCGTCGGCGACCCGCCGACCTGCCTCCAACTCGAAGGCCAGGAGGCAAACGCCCTCCTCGCCCGGATAAGTTCTGTCGCCGACGGCTGATCGCTCGAACCGCTCAGAAACCGACGATCACGTCGGCCGCCAGTGTGACGTAGTTGGTTTGCAGGTGATCGACGAACAGCGAGGTTCCGCTCAGCGTCTTATCCCAGCGTATCTCGGGTCTGAACGCGAGCAGAGCGAGGGGCTTGACAGTCGGCTTGTAGGTGATGCCGACGGTGTACTCGCTGTAGGTCGCGCGGCCCACCGTGAACGCCGTGTTCGGCTTGCCGGAAAGCGCGTTGACGAAATCCTGGGTGTCTGGGAACGCCAGCACGAAGAAGCCCGCGTTGTCGCGGTAGACCTCGGCACGGCCGTTCAAGGTCAGAGCAGGCGTCAGAGTGTAGGACAGGTAGGTCGAAGCGCCATAGGCGTCAGCACCAAAGCCGTCGTCATGCTGGACGTTGAGCTCGGTGACGGAGGTCAGCTTCGGGTCGACCTTGTAGGTCACGACGGTGTCGCTCTCGTAGCGCATCTGGCTATTCGCCTGCGGGTCGCTGCGCAACGGGTTCTCCGGCCCGAGATGGGCGAGCGAGAGAACCGTCAGATTGCCGTTGAGAAGATTGTTGAGGCCGAACCCTACGAGGCCGGCGGGTTCGCCGTTGTCGTCGCCATTCTCGGATCCGAATGTCGTATTCTCTCCGGTGTCGATCTGCGCGTACACGTCGAGGGTCGCGTTGTAGTGCCAGACCCCCTGCAAGCCGGTGTGCAGGAAGGGCCCGCCGAAGTTGAAGATGTAGGAATGCGAGTAGAACGGGTTGGTGCTTGGATCGATCGTCTCGTAACCGAAGGGCGTGAGGAACTGGCCCAGCTTCCAGTCGACGCCGCCGGCGGTGAGCCAGGGCGTGTGCAGAAGCACGTTGGCTTGCAACAGGCTGAGCTGATAGCGGCTCTGGGTGAGGTCGTCGAACTCACCCAGATAGTGGATGTAGCGCCCGTCCGATCCATAGGTGGCCTGTAGCGTGAACCCGACATCGTAGCCGGTTGCACTCGAATTGATCGGACGCGTGGCGGTCGCCTGAACCTGGTTGAGCAGGAACGTGTTCGCCTTGTCGTCGAACAGCCGCCCATAGTCGATGCCGTTGCTCGGCCGCTCGGGGCTGAGGGTGGCGCCCCCCTCGAACTGCAGCCCGAGCGAGATCGTGCTGGCCCAGGACCCTGGCGCGGCCGGTGCCGTCGCGGGAGCGGCGGCAGCGGGGGAGGTCGCGGTCGGCGTGGTCTTGGTGGTCGGTGCCGGTGTCGGCGCGGTTTCCGTGGACGACTGCGCCGGGATACCGACCGGCGCGGACGTGGACGCCTGCTGCGCCCGGGCGGCGCTCGTCGAGACTGCAGACAGGGCGATCATGAAGGCGAAAGGCCCGCGCCAGGCGCGTTCCAGGACAGAGGACATCGTCGTCTCACCTGCTTGGGTTCAGAACACGCCGGCGCGTTCGCGGCTGATGGTTCGCCGATCGGCGCCGGCTGCGATGGACGTCGATCAGCCGAAAGCGAAGAGACGGCCGCCGACGTTCACGGGACCAGCTTGCCCACGAAGTTGAACGCCGGATCGGCGGGCGTATCGAGCGCCAGCTCGAGATCTTGCTCGAGGCCGAGGAGCACCATCGGCGTCCTCGCCCTCAGCACGAGGAACCACAGGGCGCCGATCACCATGTAGGCGAGGAAACCGTAAGGCAGCAGGTTGTACGGATAGGCGGGTACGGGATAGAGGCTGCCGACGAGCGCCAACGCCATCAGCGCGGCACCGAGCGCGCCATAGACGACGTCGATCGACCGAAGCTCGCCGGTCTTCCTGAGCAGGACGATGACCGACACCGAGCACAGGAAATAGACGATGATGAAGCCGAACGAGGCGATGGTGCCGTACCAGCCGAACGTGTCCAGCTCGGCCTGTCCGACGAAGGCCGAGACCAGCACGAAGTTCAAGATCGCACCGAGGGCAAGCGCGATGTATGGCGTGTGATGCGTCACGTGCACGCGCCCGACTGCTTCATGCACGAAATTGTAGCGACCGAGCGAGAACAGCATCCGGGCAAACGCGTTCAGCGATGCCAGTGCGCATGCGAAACTGCTGATCACCGCTCCGAAGTAGACCAGCGCCGTCAGGAGAGAGCTGTCGCCGCTGAGGATATCGGCCAAAGGTGCACCGCTGGCGCCGAGCTTGGTGGCGTCGTCGTGGAAGCCCTGCGTCACGACGTAGGTCGTGAAGACGAAGAACAGGCCGGCCGCGAGAGCGGTCGCCTTGATCGCGCGCGGGATCACGATGGTCGGATTGCGCGCCTCACGGCCGAGCGTCGCCGCACTCTCGAAACCCACATAGGAGAAGATGGCGAAGACGATGGCCTGGATCGTCTTGCCGGGCGCGATGCCGGCGAGCGACAATTGCTTGGTGTCGAGCTGGAAACCGGATCGTCCGAGCGCGACGACGCTGACGACCAGGATGATCGCGACGGAGATCGCTTCCATGGTCAGGCCGACGCGCGAAGACAGCCGGATGTCGCGGACCGCGAGCAGCAGAACAGCCGCCGACACCACGGCGTAGATGAGGATGCTGTTCGGTTTGAAGCCGACATGCAGAGCGGTGAGGAATGTCTTGAGGAAGATGGAGGTCGCGACGGTGAGTGCCATCGCGGTGAAGAGATAGGCGGCGAGCATCGCCCAGCCGGCGAGCATACCGGCGACCGGTCCGAGCGATCGAGACACGTAGATGAAGAAGGAGCCTGCGCTCGGGATACGCTGCGCGAGCTTGCCCACGTTGACGCCGACGACGAGCAACGCGAGCGTCGCGACGACGTAAACCAGCCACGAGGCCGTCCCGGCCATGCCGGCGACAACCGCGACGGCAAGCGCTGGCGTCAGCGTCGGTGACACGTTGGCGACCGACTGCCCCAGCGTTTCCAGGAATGACAGACTGTCTTTTCTGAGCTCCATGTCCAATCTCCTGCAATGCCCATGAGCGAGGAACACGGCGTTTCCTCGGCGTTAAATATGTTTACTCGCAAGAACAATGCCATGTCGGAGCAGGGGAATGCGGAAGATCCAGACGGCCACTCTCATGCCGACGACAGCCGCGTTGGCCACCGCGTCGAGCGCTTCGCCGGAGGTCACCGGAAGCCTGGAGCAGCGGATCGGACGCGAAATAAGGTCGTTGCGGACACGGCTTAGTCTGACTTGCGCCGAACTTGCCAAATTCGCAGGCATTTCGACGGGCATGATGTCGAAGATCGAGACAGGCCAGATCTCGGCTTCACTCGGAACGATCGAAGCCATCGCCGGTGCGCTGAACGTGTCGATGGCCTCGATCTTCGCTGGAACGGAAACCCGTCGCGACTGCTCGTTCGTGAAGAACGGAACGGGCGTCCGGATCGACCGTCGCGGCACCAAGGCCGGTCACCGGTACGATCTGATCGGGCACTCGGTCGCCGGCCCGATGGTCGTCGAGCCCTACCTCATCACGTTGGCCGACGACGCCGAACCCTACACGGCGTTCCAGCATGCCGGTGTCGAACTGATCTACATGCTGACCGGACGCGTCGTGTATCGACACGGCGATGCCGTCTACGACATGAGCCCGGGTGACACCTTGTTCTTCGATGCGACGGCGCATCATGGTCCGGAACGCATGCCCGAACTGCCGTCGACCTATCTCTCCATCATCTCGTACCCGCGGCCTTGAGCGGGAATGACGATGGTCCGCGGATCAGCAATCGAGCGTGTGATCTCGTTCCCATTGACTGAGATGGCCCACGTAGTCGTCCCACTCCTGTCGCTTGAGCTTGGCGTATGACGACGTGAACCCTTCTCCGAGGGTCGCGCGGAGAGGCGAGCCTTCCAGGGCACGCACGGCGTCGAGCAGGTTCAGAGGCAGCCGGCGGATCTCGCTCGCGGGTGACGCGCGATGGCGTGGGAACGCCGCGCGCATGTCGGCGTCCAGCGGTTCGCCCGGATCGCGTCGCTCCGCGACGCCGTCGAGGCCGGCTGCCAGCAGACCGGCCTGCAGCAGGTACGGGTTCGCCGCGCCATCGGCGAGCCGGTACTCGAAGCGACCGGGTCCGGGAACGCGCACCAGGTGGGTCCGGTTGTTGCCGCCCCAGCTGATCGAACTCGGAGACCAGGTGGCGCCCGAAGACGTCGTCGAGGCGTTGATCCGCTTGTAGCTGTTGGCGGTGGGATTGCCGAGCGCGCAGAGCGCGGGGGCATGTTCCAGCACGCCGGCGACGAACTGTCTCGCGAGCGGCGACAATCCGAGCGCGTCATCGCCCGAAAACAGGTTGTCGTCGTTCCGCCAGACGGAGACGTGCACGTGGCAGCCCGACCCGGTCAGGGCGGCGAAGGGCTTCGGCATGAACGTCGCACGCAACCCGTGCCGTTCGGCGATCGTGCGCACCATGAACTTGAAGAAGACTTGCCGGTCGGCGGTCACCATCGCGGGCGCGTAGGCCCAGTTGACCTCGAACTGGCCGTTCGCGTCCTCATGGTCGTTCTGATACGGCTCCCAACCGAGCGCCTCCATCGCGTCGCCGATCTCGGCGATGACGTCGTAGCGCCGCATGAGGGCGATCTGGTCGTAGCACGGTTTGGCCTGCAGGTCGGCGCCGTCGGCGATCGCGTCGCCGCTCGGCTGGATCAGGAAGAACTCGGGCTCGACCCCGCTCCGCATCTCGAGCCCGAGTTCGGCAGCCTTCGCGATCGTCCGGCGCAGCACGTTGCGCGGCGCCTGCTCCACAGGCTTGCCATCCATGATCGGATCGGCCGCCATCCACCCGACTTCGGGCTTCCAGGGCAACTGGATCAACGTCGCCGGATCCGGCACGGCCAGCACGTCGGGGTCGGCCGGCGTCATGTCGAACCAGGTGGCGAAACCCGCAAATCCGGCGCCGTTCCTCGCCATCTCGTCGATCGCGCGCGACGGCACCAGCTTGGCGCGCAGGACGCCGCGGAGGTCGGTGTAGGCGATCAGGAAGTAGCGGATGCCGCGCTCGCGCGCGATCGCCGAAAGCGCCGTCATAGACCGGGGATCCAGCTCGTCCCGGCGAGCGGGACACGCGCCATCGCGGCGGCCTCGACGGTGAGCGCCACGAGATCCTCGGGTTCGAGGTGATGCAGGTGGCTCTTGCCGCAGGCGCGCGCGATCGTCTGCGCCTCCATCGTCAGCACCGACAGGTAGTTGGCCAATCGCCTGCCGCCGAGCACCGGGTCGAGCCGCGCGGCGAGGACGGGATCCTGGGTGGTGATGCCCGCCGGGTCGCGGCCGCCTTGCCAGGCGTCGAACGTTCCCGCCCGGGCGCCGAGTGCCGCGTATTCCTCCTCAAAGCGCGGATCGTTGTCCCCGAGCGCGGTCAGCGCCGCGGTGCCGACGCTCACCGCGTCGGCGCCGAGCGCCATGGCCTTGGCGACATCGGCGCCGTTCCGGATCCCGCCCGAAACGACGAGCTGCACCGTCCGGTGCAGACCGAGGTCCTGCAGCGCCTGCACCGCCGGCCGGATCGCCGCCAGCAACGGCAGGCCGACATGCTCGATGAACACCGTCTGCGTCGCCGCCGTGCCACCTTGCATGCCGTCGAGCACCACGACGTCGGCGCCCGCCTTCGCGGCCAGTGCGGTGTCGTAGTACGGGCGCGAGGCGCCCACCTTCACGTAGATCGGCTTTTCCCAGCCGGTGATCTCGCGAAGCTCCTGGATCTTGATCTCGAGATCGTCCGGTCCCGTCCAATCCGGATGCCTGCAGGCGCTGCGCTGGTCGACGCCTGCGGGCAAGGTGCGCATCGCGGCCACGCGTTCGCTGACCTTCTGGCCGAGCAGCATGCCGCCGCCGCCCGGCTTGGCACCCTGGCCGACCACGATCTCGATCGCGTCCGCCGCGCGCATGTCGTCGGGGTTGGCGCCGTAGCGGCTGGGAAGGTACTGGTAGACGAGCAGGCGCGAATGCGCGCGCTCCTCCTGTGTCATGCCACCGTCGCCCGTCGTCGTGCTGGTGCCGGCGATGGTGGCGCCGCGTCCGAGCGCTTCCTTCGCCTGTGCCGACAGACTGCCGAAACTCATTCCGGCGATCGTGACCGGAATGGCGAGTTCGAGCGGTTTGCGCGCGTATCGGCCGCCCAGCACGATGTCGGTGCCGCAACGCTCGCGGTAGCCCTCGAGCGGATAGCGGCTGATGCTCGCGCCGAGGAACAGCAGATCGTCGAAATGCGGCAGCGCGCGTTTCGCGCCGTAGCCTCGGATCTCGTAGAGGCCGGTGTCCGCGGCACGCCGGATCTCCGCCAGCGTGTGGCGATCGAAGGTTGCACTTTCGCGACCGGTCATCAGTAGGCTCCCGCGTTGTCGGGATGGAAATGGTAGAGTTGCCGGGCCGACCCGTAGCGGCGGAACTCGCGGAGCGCGACGCCGGCGATGTTCGCCTGCTCCAGCCGTGCCGCGAGTGCCGCGAGATGGTGGTCACGCATCGGCTTTTCCACGCAGTCGGCGCCGAGGCTCGCGACCCGACCGCGGACGAACAACTGCGCCTCGTAGATGCTGTCGCCGAGGCTCTCGCCCGCGTCGCCGAGCACCGTCAACGTACCGGCCTGCGCCATGAAGGCGCTCATAGGGCCGACGCTGCCGCCCACGACGATGTCGACGCCCTTCATCGCGATGCCGCAGCGCGCGCCGGCGTCACCTTCGACGACCAGCATGCCGCCATGCGCCGTCGCACCGGCGGCCGGGCCGGCACTGCCGCGCACGAGCACGTGGCCCGACATCATGTTCTCGGCGACACCGTTGCCGGCGTTGCCCTCGATCACGATCGTCGCGCGCTTGTTCATGCCGGCGCAGTAATAGCCGCCATGGCCGACGATCTCGATCCGAACCGAGGCGTCCACGCCGACGGCGAGCGCGTGACGACCACGCGGGTTCAGCACGTGCCACAACGTCCGGTTGGTGTCGGCGGTGAGGGCGTGCAGCGACGCGTTCAGGCTCCGAACCGTCGCGTCCGCGAGATCGACCACCTCGGCGCTCACGCGGCGCGGTCCCAGGCGTAGACGCGGGCAGGTTCAGGCTCCCAAACCCGCGCCCCGTCGATGCCCGGCAGATCGACGAGCGCGCGATATTCGCTGCCGAAGGCGACCCACTCGTCGGTTTCCGCCATCACCGCCGGTTTGCATCCGATCGGGTCGCGCAACACGGCGAAGCCCGTCCTGGTGCCGACGACGAAGGTGTAGAACCCGTCGAGCGCGCCGCGCGCCGCCTCGAGCGCGCCTTCGAGCGTGTCCCCCTCGCGCATCCGCCAGGTCAGGAAGGCGGCGGCGACCTCGGTGTCGTTCTCCGTCGAGAACGACAGGCCCTCCCGAACAAGCCGGCGGCGAACCGAGCTGTGGTTCGACAGGCTGCCATTGTGGACGAGGCACTGATCGGTGCCGGTCGTGTAGGGGTGGGCGCCGTTCGTGGTCACCGCGCTTTCGGTGGCCATCCTGGTATGTCCGATCCCGTGGCTACCGGTCATGGACGGCAATCCGAACCGCGCGCTGACATCGGCGACCAACCCGACCTCCTTGTAGACCTCCATGCGATGGCCTTCGCCGACAATGGTCGGAGCGGACGGCAAAGCGCGCAGCCGGTCGCGAACCCTGTCGATCTCGTCGGCCGGAACGTGGAGAACGACGTGACTGTCGCGGCGCTCGAAGGCGAGACCGGCGGATCGCGCCCACTCGGCCGTCCCAGGGCTGTCGTCGCGGACCGTCAGCTTCACGCTCGCCGTTTCGGCGCCGTACAGGGCGAACCCCGCGCTGTCGGGCCCTCGATCGCGCATCGTCGCCAGCATGCCGGCGAGAAGAGCGCCGAACCTGTCCTCGAGACCCGATCGCTTCAGAAACAGACCAACAATGCCGCACATCGACCGGCTCCAGCTTTCCCTCAACTCCTACACCGGGCAGGATTTTCAGGAAACCTGATTTCTTCGTGCGAAAGTGTGCGCCGCGCAGTCGGCGCCGGCGCCGGGCGAACCGGTGGTGTGAGCCTGGGCGGTCGCCGCGCGACGTCCCATCGCGTGCTGCGCCGCCCACGCCCGAGGGCGGTCAGTGCAGGTCCAGCCCTTCCGTCCGCGTGAAGCGGGCTTCGGCGGCCCATCCGTAAGGCGACGGCTCCAGCGGGCCCGCGTGGGAGCGCCAGTCGTTCCCGACCGCGAGGACGATCTCGTTCCGCCCCTTGCGCAGGGCGAGCGACAAGGACGCGTTGTCGGGCTCGAGGCGGCCGTCCGGCGACAGGCGGCGGTCGGCGGGGAAATACTGATTGCTGCCCGCGTAGACGGGCTGGCCGTTCAGGAACACCCACACCTCCTCGGCGAAGCCCACCTGCAGGGTCCTGCGCATCGGGGCGTCGGCGGTGATGTCGGTCCTGAGCCAGGCCAGCGAGGGCGACGGCGCGCGCGCGAGGCCGAACGCGCGGCCGAGATCGACGAGGCCGGTCGGCTCGGCCCCGATCGGGCGCCAGACGTCGCCGGCCGGCGCGTCCCGGGCCAGCACGGTGCCGCGGCGGTCGTATGCCGTGGGCGGCGCGGCGCGCCATTCCATGATCGTCCCGGCCTCGACCGAGGCGGCCGGAACGACCGGCAGGCCGGCGGCGGCGCGAGGATCGACGACGAGGTTGGCGTAGACCGCCGGTCCCTTGAACCCGAGGCCGCCGTCGTGTCTCGACCCCCAGAGCGTCGGCACGACCAGGGACGGCTCGGCGGCGTGGTTGACGTAGACCCGCATGCCCTGGGCGGCGACCTCGATGTGGACGTGGTTCCAGCCGGTGGGCGAGATCGGTGCCGGGCCCTGGTCGTTCGGATACACGTTCCAGCCCATCATCGTGTGGGTGATGGGCGCATACTGGATGCAGTCGTCCGCGGCCGGGCAGTCCGGATCGGCGCGCAGGTAGACGAACTCGCCCTCGGCCGAGCCCTCGCGATGGAACACCACGCCCGCGTCGTCGTAGCCGAGCGGCTTGATGTCGAAATCGATGCTGCCCGCCGCGAACCGCGCCGTCCTGGACGCGGCCACCCCTCCGTTCAGCGTCATCGTCCCGGTCGGCATGCCCTCGTAGCGGGCGAACGTCGCGGCACCGGTCTCGCCGCCCATGGAGACGATGGCCGGCTCCATGGTCCAGAGATCGGCCGACATCGGGTAGGACGTCGCGACGTCCGGAGCCGCCGCCGCCGACGAGGCGGCGACGCTCGAGCCGATCAGGCCGATCGCACCGAGCAGCCCGGCCAGCAATCTGGGCGGCGCTGTCATCGGCTCCTCGTCAGGCCGGTGGCCACGGGCAGGGCGCGTGCTCCTCCCCCCTTCCCCCCCGCCCCTCACCGCGCGACCGGGAGCGTGATCGTGCTGGTGCCGTCGGTGGCGACGCTCACGGTCTCGGCCCGGTAGGCGTCGGGCGCGGCCCAGAAGATGTTGTCGACCCAGGTCTGCGGGTTGCGGTCGTAGAGCGGGAACCAGCTCGACTGCACCTGCACCATGACGCGGTGACCGGGCAGGAACACGTGGTTCGTCGTCGGCAGGGTGAAGCGGTAGCGGGTCGGCCGGTTGGCCGGCACCGGCGTCGGCCGGTCGCCGCCGTCGCGGTAGCGGCCGCGGAGGATATCGGCCGAGATCATCAGCTGGTAGCCGCCGAGCGCGGGGTCGCGGCCGTTCTCGTCGGGATAAACATCGATGACCTTCACGACGACGTCGGCGTCGGTGCCGGTGGTGGTCTCGTCGATGTCGGCGACCGGCTGCCCGGCGATGTGGACCGGGTGGTCGAGAGGCGGGGTCTCGAACGACAGCACGTCGGGGCGGTCCGACACGGTGCGCTGGTCGGAGACGAGCCAGTGCTGCCAGTCGGTTTCGCCGGCGGCGCCGCCGAGATGCACCGGGCGGGGGATGAAGGGCACCGGGTGCGCGGGATCGGCGAGGTAGCTGACGGCGGCGTCGGACGGCGCCGGACGCGCGAAGGGCGAGCGCGTGGCCCGGCGCGAGATAAAGCGGCGTCGGCGCGATGCGGCAGCCGGGCCCGTCGTCGCAGGCGGGCCAGGCGCCGAGACGCTGCCAGCGATCGGTGCCGGTCTCGTAGGCGGTGACGGTCGGCGTCGCGGCCGTCGCGTGGTCGTCGGTGAGCGCGTGGAGGAGGAAGGGCGTCAGCACGTTGTCGCGCCACCAGGCGGCGGTGTCGGTGCCGAAGCGGATGGCGCCGATCGCGCTGCCGTCGAGGCGTTCCTGGTGGTGGAACCAGGGGCCGATGGTGAGGTGCAGCATGTGGTTCGGATCGTGCGGCGCGAGCGCGTGCCAGACGGCGATGTTGCCGTAGATGTCCTCCTGGTCCCAGAGCGAGTGGACCAGCATGGTGGGCACCGTGAGCGGGCCGCGGGCGGCGAGCAGCTTGTCGAGCGCCTGCCCCTGCCAGAACGCGTCGTCGGCAGGGTGCGCGGTGACCTTGCCGAAGAAGCCGAGCTGGTCGAGGCCGCGGCTGCGGCCGAGTTCGCCCGCGGACACGAGGCGGAGGTCGTCGGCGTATTCGTCATAGGCGTCGGACCACCAGCGCTCGGTGCTGCCGCGATCGGCCTCCTGCTCGTAGACGTAACCCCAGGCGCCGGTGCGGAAGGCGCCGTTGTGGAACCAGTCGTCGCCGGTCCAGCCGTCGACCATGGCGTTGATCGGCACGGCGGCGCGAAGCGCCGGATGCGGGTGGATCAGCGCCATCAGGGACGTGAAACCGTCGTAGGAGATCCCGAGGATGCCGACCCGGCCGTTGCTCTCGGGCACGTGCTTCGAAAGCCAGTCGATGGTGTCGTAGGCGTCGGTCGACTCGTCGACACCGCTGCCGTTGAGCGGGCCGGCGAGCGGCCGGGTCATGACGTAGCCGCCCTCCGAGCCGTGCTTGCCGCGGATGTCCTGCAGGACGCGGATGAAGTGGTGCTCGAGCACGAGGCGGTCCGCGACGTCGCCGTCGCCGAGCACGGTGGCGAGATGGGCGCTCGGATGCTCCGACACGCGCTCGGCCGCGCCGTAGGGAGTGCGGGTGAGCAGCATCGGCGCGTCGCGGGCGCCGCGCGGGATGAGGATGACGGTCGAGAGCCGGACGCCGTCCCGCATCGGGATCATGATGTCGCGCTCGACGTAGTCGAACGAGGTGGTGACCGGCGTGAAGTGCGCCGGGATCTCGGAGGCGAGCGGGGCGGGTGCGGCGTGGGCGGCGGGCGCGAACAGGGCGAGAAGGGCGAGCGCCCGCGTCAAAGCCGTCATCGATCGATCCGCTGTTGTGTCGCGCCGTGGTGCGACGTCCACCCGGCGCCGTCAATCGCGCCCGGGTGGCGGCGCGCGGCCTCGCGCCCTGGCAGGCGCGGCAAAGGCGGCGGGGCCTCGGGGCTCGGCGAGCGCCTGGGGCGCGCGGGACCCCGGGCTTGAGGGGGCGCTCCAAGGGCCTCGTGGGTCCGCCGGCGCGGGGCGGCGCGCTCCGGCGGACGTCGCCGGGGCGCGCGGGCTCGGGCGTGGCGGGCGCCTCCGTAGGGACGGAGCGCCCGGCGCCGATGGGTGCTTCGACGTGCCGGGGCTTGGGCCCGAAGGAGGGCTCCGAGCGGACGGGAACCGGGGTCGACCGGAGGCCTTCGGGAAGCGGGGCTCAGGCCTCGGCGGGGTCGGAGGCCGTCGTGTCGGGCGCGTCCAGGCGGGCCGCCTCCGGCGCATCCACCTCGTCGTCGGCCGGCGCCTCGGTCGGCGCCGCCGCCTCGGCCTTGCGGATGATGGCGGTGAGCCGCTCGGCGGCGGCCGGCTCGTCGGTGTCGAGCAGGATCGCGACCTCGGCGGTCAGCCGCTCGAAGGCGGACACGAACAGCTGGCGCTCGCTGAAGCTGCCCTTGTCGGAGATCGCGAAGCGGCGGAGGTCGCGGACGACCTCGGCGATCTGCAGCAGCTCGCCTGTGGCGATGCGGGTCTGGATCTCGGTCGAGCGCCGCGCCCAGAGGCCCTTGCCGGCGCGGGGCCGGCCGGCGATGACCGCCATCGCCTCGTCGACCCGCTCGCGCGTGGCGACGCGGCGAAGGCCGGCCTCGCGGGCGCGCGCCTTCGGGATGCGAAGCGTCATGCGGTTGGCCGGGAACGAGACGAGGATCACCTCGACGGCGTAGCCGGCGATCTCCTCGGTGCCGATCTTCTCGATCCGGCCGACGCCGTGGGCCGCATAGACGACGGCCTCGCCCGGCTCGAACGGGCGTTCGTCGGAGCGGTTCTCCTTCTGGCGCGCGGTCCGGCGGGCGGCTTCGTCGGCCATGGCATTGGTGACGTTCCGGCGCGCGGTCGGTGCGGAGAAGGCGGTCATCGGGTCATCCAGGGCTGGAGCGCCACGGACGGCGTGGCCGGAAGGGCGGGTTCGCCGTCGCGCATCGAAGCGGATCTCGGGCGCGGATCGCGACGGGCGCGGCTCGCGCCCGTCAGGGCCCGCGTGCGCGATCGTCGCGTTACTGCAAGGTGGGGATGCGGCCGACGCGACACAAGGAACCGCGCGCCCGACCCGCCGTCGGGGGCTGGGCCGGGCGCCGGTTCTGCGGTCAACTCTGGCGATCGAAGGGGAGCGACGGACCATGATCCACGTGATCGCGATCATCACGACGACGCCCGGACACCGCGAGGCGGTGCTGACGGCGTTCCGGGAAAACATGCCGGCGGTGCAGGCCGAGGCGGGCTGCATCGAATACGCGCCGGTCGTCGATGCCGGCCTGCCCGGGCTCGACCCGCTCGGCCCGGACAGCTTCATCGTGGTCGAGAAATGGGAGAGCGCGGCGGCGCTGCGGGCGCATGCGGGGTCGCCGCACATGCAGGCCTACGGCGCGCGGGTGCGCGAGATGCTGGCGGGGCGTGTGGTGCACGCGCTGCAGGACGCGGCCTGACGGAGTGGGCGCCCGCCCCCTCCGTGCCCTTGGCGGGCACCGCACTACGGGGCGATCGCCTTCTGGCCGTTCAGCCATTGCAGGCTCGATTGCTGCGACCAGGCGGCGCGGAGCGCGTTGGCCTGGTCGGCGGGCGCGAGCGTGGTCACCGGCGGCGCGTTCAGCGTGCTGCCGTAGGATTGCGCGGCCTCCATCTCCGCCAGCGACAGCGGACGGGTGGTGAGCGCGTCGTAGAGCGTCGCCCGCTCCCCGTCGCTGTCGGCGATCTGCTCGGTGGCCGCGCCGTCGACCTCCCATTCCGGCACGCCCGATGGCGACAGCACCTCGTCGTATTGCCGGCCGTAGGCGACCATCGAGGAGAGCACCCTCGCGCCCGGGCTGACGAAGGCGGTGGGCGTCGGATGCAGCCAGTCGTCGTCCGCGTCCCGATCGGCCGCCCGCTCGGGCGGCCGCGCCGCGACGGCGACGGCGACGGCGTGATGCGGCAGCAACCGGATGCCGGCGAAGACGACGAGCGGGCCATCGATGCGCGGCGTCGCGGCCGACAGGCCGGACGGGTCGACGAGGCGCGCGCGCTCGGTGACGCCGATCGCCGCGAGCGTCGCGACCAGGATGCCGGAAGCCATCGCCGTCCGCCTCGTCATGTCGTGTCTCCTGACCGGCACGTCGTCCACGGTAATCGCACAACGCCAGGGACGTTGCCAGAAAAAGCACCGTCACAACGAAAGTCTTCGCGGCCGACATGATAAGTAGAAGCAGTCGCGTCGTTGCATCGACTTACTTGTTATTGTGACGGTGGCAGCAGAACCGTCAGGGCCGCAGGCTCTGGAACACCAGCATGGCGTGGCCATCGCGCTCGAAGGTCTCGGCGAGACGCATGCCGATGCCGCCGAGCACGAGGCGGCTCGCGCGGTTGTCCTCGCGGCAGACCGCGACGATACGGGGGACGCCCTCGTCATGGGTGAAGCGGAGCGCGCGGCCGGCGCCCTCCCGGGCGAGGCCCTGGCCGCGGGCCACCGGCGCGAGCGCGAAGCGAAGGCCGATGCCGCGCCCGTCGGGCCGGCGGTGGACGCCGGTGATGCCGCGGAAATTGCTGGCGGGGCTCGGATCGGCGGTCGCGCGCATGACGAAGATGCCGACGCCCGCCTCGGACCAGAAGGCGATGTCGTCGGCCATCTCGGATGCCGCCTGCTGCGGCGAACGGACGCCGCCCAGCATCAGCGCGAACGATGTCGGGTCGGTCTTCAGCCGCGTGACGTCAGCGAGGTCCGACCAGTTCACCGGGCGCAGCGTCAGGCGCGCGGTGCGCAACACGCGGCCGGACGCCACGGTCGGGTTCTCCCGGGGCGGCTCCCACGATCGCGCCGTCAGCGCGCCAGCGGACGATACTTGATGCGATGCGGCTCGACCGCGGCGTCGCCGAGACGGCGGCGCTTGTCGGCCTCGTAGGCCTCGAAATTGCCCTCGAACCACTCGACGTGGCTGTCGCCCTCGAAGGCCAGGATGTGCGTCGCGAGCCGGTCGAGGAACCAGCGGTCGTGGCTGATGATGACGGCGCAGCCGGCGAATTCCTGCAACGCCTCCTCGAGCGCGCGCAGCGTATCGACGTCGAGATCGTTGGTGGGCTCGTCGAGCAGGATCACGTTGTGCGGCTGCTTCAGCATCTTCGCCAGGTGCACGCGGTTGCGCTCGCCGCCCGAGAGGATGCCGACCTTCTTCTGCTGATCGGCACCCTTGAAGTTGAACGCGCCGACATAGGCCCGGCTCTGCACCGCGCGCTTGCCGAGATAGATCATGTCGGTGCCGCCGGAGATCTCCTGCCAGACGCTCTTGTCGTCGTCGAGATTGTCGCGGCTCTGATCGACGTAGCCGAGCTCGACCGTGTCGCCGACGCGGAGCGCGCCGCTGTCCGGCGTTTCGCGGCCGATCACCATCTTGAACAGGGTCGACTTGCCGGCGCCGTTGGGGCCGATCACGCCGACGATGCCGCCCGGCGGCAGCTTGAACGACAGGTCGTCGATCAGCAGGTGGTTGCCGAAGCCCTTGCGCAGCTTCTCCGCCTCGATCACCAGGTTGCCGAGGCGAGGCCCCGGCGTGATGACGATGTCGGCGACGCCGGTCGAGCGCTCGGCGCCTTCGGCCAGCATCTCCTCGTAGCGCTTGATGCGGGCCTGGTTCTTGGCCTGGCGGGCACGCGGCGAGGAGCCGATCCATTCCTGCTCGGCGGCGAGCGCGCGCGAGCGGGCGCTTTCCTCCTTCTCCTCCTGCTGCAGGCGCTTGCGCTTCTGCGTGAGCCAGGACGAGTAGTTGCCTTCGAACGGGTAGCCGCGGCCGCGCTCGATCTCGAGGATCCAGTTGGTGACGTTGTCGAGGAAGTAGCGGTCGTGGGTCACGACCATGACGGTGCCGGTGTAGTCGCGGAGCGTCTTCTCGAGCCAGGCGACGCTTTCGGCGTCGAGATGGTTGGTGGGCTCGTCGAGCAGCAGCACCTCGGGGCGCTCGAGCAGCAGGCGGCAAAGGGCGACGCGGCGCCGCTCGCCGCCCGAAAGCGTGCCGACCCGGGCCTCGGCCGGCGGGCAGCGCAGCGCGTCGAGCGCGATCTCGATCTTGCGATCGATCTCCCAGCCTTCCTCGGCGTCGATCTTCTCCTGCAGCTCGGCCTGCTCGGCGAGCAGCGTGTTCATCTCGTCGTCCGACATCGGCTCGGCGAACAGGTTCGAGATCTCGTTGAAGCGCTCGATCGCGGTCTTGAGCGGGCCGAACGCCGCCATGACGTTCTCGCCGACGGTGTCGCCGGCATCGAGCTTCGGCTCCTGCGACAGATAGCCGACCCGCACCCCCTCGGCCGCCCAGGCCTCGCCGCCATACTCGGTCTCGATGCCCGCCATGATCTTGAGCAGCGTCGACTTGCCGGCGCCGTTGACGCCGAGCACGCCGATCTTCACGCCGGGGAGGAAGGAAAGCGTGATGCCCTTGAACACCTCGCGGCCGCCCGGATAGGCCTTGGTGACGTCCTTCATCACGTAAACGTACTGGTAAGCGGCCATGGATCGGTCTTCCGGGTGTGCTCGAACGCGGGTGCCGCCTGCGCCCGGCAGGACTCGAACCCGCAACCAAGCCGTTATGAGCGGCCCGCTCTAACCGTTGAGCTACAGGCGCATGGGGCGCCCAACGTGTGGCGCATGCCGGGCGCGACTTCAAGCGGGCGCGCTCTTGGCAGGGTCGGGAGGCGACGGGTAGCTTCCGGGACCGAACGAGAGGTCAGAGCATGGACATCGCGAAGATCGGCACCGGCAAGGCGCCGCCGTCCGACATCAACGTGGTGATCGAGATCCCGCAGGGGTCGTCGGTCAAATACGAGGTGGACAAGGACAGCGGGGCGGTGGTGGTCGACCGTTTCCTGTTCACGTCGATGGCCTACCCGGCCGCCTATGGCTTCATCCCGAACACGCTCGCCGCCGACGGCGATCCGGCGGACGCGATGGTGCTGGTGCCCTCGCCGGTGGTGCCGGGCGCGGTGGTGCGGGCGCGCCCGATCGGGGTGCTGCTGATGGAGGACGAGAGCGGCCAGGACGAGAAGATCCTGTGCGTGCCGCACGACAAGATCCACCCGCAATGGACGACGATCGAGCGGGTCGAGGACCTGCCGGACATCTACCGCAAGTCGATCGAGCACTTCTTCACCCGCTACAAGGACCTCGAGCCGGGCAAGTGGGTGAAGGTGACCGGCTGGGCCAATCGCGAGAAGGCCGAAGAGGTGATCCTGGCGGCGATCGAGGCCTACGCGAAGGCCTGAGCCCGGCCGGCACGAGGCGGGGCGCACGGCGGGCTCTCGGGACCGGGCCCGCCGGGCCTCACGCGTCGTAGGCGACGAGCGCCCGGAACGGCACGTCGATCGCCGCCCGCCCGCCGAGAAAGGTCAGCTCGACGATCGCGACCGCGCCGACCACCTCGGCGCCCGCCTGCCGCAGCAGGTCGATCGACGCGCGGAGCGTGCCGCCGGTCGCGAGCAGGTCGTCGACCACGACGACGCGACTGCCGGGCGAGACGGCGTCGGCCTGGATCTCGATCCGGTCGGTTCCGTATTCGAGGTCGTAGTCGAGCCCGATCGTCGCGCCCGGCAGCTTGCCGGACTTCCGCAGCATGGTGAAGCCGCAGCCGAGCTGGAGCGCGAGCGGGGCGGCGAGCAGGAAGCCGCGGCTCTCGACGCCGGCGAGCATGTCGGGCGCGAGCGCGCGCACGATGTCGGTCAGCCGGTCGACCGTGACCTGCCAGGCCGGCGGATGCCGCAGCAGGGTGGAGATGTCGTAGAACAGGATCCCGGGCTTCGGGAAGTCCGGCACGCCCCGGATGTGGTCCTTGAGATCCATGCCGTCCTCGGGCTCGGTTGGTCGGAACGCCTATAACCGAGACGGGGTCGTCCGTCGCGGGGCGCCGTACCGGTGATGAGATTTCGGCCGGACTTCGCCGCGCGCACGCGCGGCGAAGAGGCGCGACGCGGGATGCCGCCTGGCGACCGTGCGGGCAGGTGGCCGCGGGCCGACACGCTCCCCTCGCGTGCGAGGCCGAAGACGAGCCTACCCCAGGCGGCGATCGACGGCATGCCCGCCCCCGTCGCGGAGACAAGCGCGATCCTCCAAAGCCGGACGTCGGGAAGCCGCCGCGGGCGGTGTCGCCGCCGTGCGGGCTTCGACCGGTCGCGTCCTGTCGCCGTGGGTTCCGATCCGCCCGGCAACCGCATCCGAGGCGACATGATCATCTGTCACGGCACGCCCCGGATCATCGGGCGGACCCTTCGCGCGGGCTCCCGAGTTCGGAGCAGCGACCACGACGCGGACGCTGAGGACGTCAGAGCATCATCCTCGGCGTCACCGTCACGCCCGCCGCGCGGCCCACGCAAGTTACGAACGATCGACGATCGTCGACAGCTTCCGCACATACCGCTCATCGGCTGACTCGTTCGGAGATCACGGACTCCCAATCGAGGCGAACGGCGACGATCGCGGCGCGATCGAACAGGCGAGCAGGCGCGATCGCATCGAGGAGGCGTTCGGCGCGGCAGGCGCTTTCCGGACGATCGGTCGTCCAGACGAAGCGCTGGCGGGGAACGACATCGCGATCGGCGTTTCTCGCTCTGTCGCGCGCGACCGGCGGCGAGCTCCGCCCCACCGGGCCGGGCGGGCGCTCGCGCCCCGGGCCAGCAGGAGCGGGATCAATGCAGCGTCCAGTGCGAGCCGTCGCAATTGACGACGCTGTAGCTCCGCCCACCCCCCGAGAGCGCGGTTCCGAGATCGGCCCCGGTGTCGGGGCGGCGCGAGTCCGTAACGGTCGCGAAATGGCCGCGTGTCGCGGCGTTGCAGGCGGGCAGCGCCGAGGCGACGGTCGGCGGCGCGCCATATTCCACGCCGACACCGGTCCGCAACGTCTGGAACAACAGGCCGCCCGCCGTATCGGGCGCGACGTAACCCGCGGGCCCGTGCGCGTCCTCCGTGAGATAGACGCCGTTGCCGGAGGCGACGAAGCCGCGCGACGTGACGGCGCCCGTCGCCCGGATGCCGCCGGTCACGTCGAACGTGCCGGCGTGCCAGGCCGCGTCGATCAGCCTGCCGTTCCAGGCGTTGTCGACCGCGAGCGCGCCCGGCCCGAAGGCGTAGGTGGTGCTGGCGGTCATGACGTTGCCCGTGACCATGGTCATCTTGCAGGCATCGTCGACGAGGATCGCGCCGCCGCCGATGCCGACGACGCTGTTCGCGGTGATCGTGTTCGAGGCGCAGGCGCCGCGCGGCTGCCGGCCATAGGCCTGCACGTGCAGGTAGATGCCGTTGCCGGACGCGTCGAACCCGTCGAGATCGTTGCCGGTGATCTGGTCGGTCACCGGATTGCCGAGATCGATCGGGCTCCACTGGATCTCGCCCGCGTCGGCGGGATTGTGGATCGCATCGATGGGCGGTGTGGCGCCGACGGCGAGGTTCGCCCATTGCCGGCCGCCGATCGAGAAGAAGTAGAACAGGTTGTCCGCGATCTTCCACGACACCGCACCCTCGACGTAGACGCCGCGGACGAACGTGTTGACGTGATTGCCGATGACGCTGCCGTAGAGATTGCCGTCGGCGCCGTCGTTCCACTCGGGAAAGTAGAGCCCGTAGGCGGCGCCGAAGATCGTCGAGTTGGTGACGTGCGTGCCCTCGACATGGCCGATCGTCCGAACGCCGGCGAAGCCGCCGGACGCCATCACCAGCTGATCGATCACGTTGTCGACCGAGTAGCTGCCCGGCGAGCTCGTGAGCAGCACGCCGGTGCCGTCGAGCATCCGACCGGTGCCGAACGGCAAGCCCTCGTAGTCGATGCGGCCGACGTGCATGTCGTTCACGTCCTGCAGGCGCAGGCAGGCCTCGAACGCGGACGCGACCGGGTCGCAGCGGAGATCGTCGAGCACGCCGCCGGTGACGCCGCCGCCTTCCGCTTCCGAGACGCCGATCAGCGCGAACGCGTCGCCGCTCGCACCTCGCACGGACGCGGCGTGTGTCACGCGCACGCCGCTGATGTTGCCTTGGCCGGACGGCGTGCCCCGCCGGTCGGCGGCGGGATGGAAGACGATCCTGATCCCGCCCGCGTTCGTGAGAAGCGACAGCGTCGAGGCGCCGTTGCCGTCGCCGACGACGGAGACCGCCTGGTGCACGACGGCGTCGATCTGCGGCACGGCGCGCGCGCGGTAGGTTCCCGCCGGCACGCGGAGCACCGCGCTCCTGCCGGCTGCCTCGAGCCGATTGACGGCGGCGACGGCCGACGCGAGCGCGGCGGTGTCGTCGCTCGCGCCGTCGCCACGCGCGCCAAAATCCCGGACGTCGACGACGGCAGGGTCGACGGCGGCGCCACCGGGCACGGCCTGCGCGGCGGCGTAGACGGGGGCGCCGAGCGCGACGAGCGCCAGGCACGCGCGACGTAAACGCCCGCCGGCCGGGCTCATCCGATCACCGCGCGGATGCGAGGGACGGTCGTCCGGTCAGCGGCGAGGCAGCCCTGAAGAACCGCTCCGCCCCGCGGATCACATGCTGTTCTTCACCGCGTCCGCGCCGCTGGTGACGCCGTGGCCGACGCTGCCGACATCCTGTCCGGCGCCGGCCACCGTGTTGCACGCCGTGAGCGCGCCGGCGAGCGCGAGTGCCGCGATCAGCGATGCGACGGTCGCGACACGGGTGGATGCGTTGCGGGACGTGGTCATGGTCTGTCTCCCTCGCTGGTCGGGCGTTGCCCGGGACGATACGCGCGTAACGACCGGCGCGGCACGTTGTTCAATCCGCGCCGGCGGTTTCGAGCGCGGTGTCGCGCCGGCGCATCAGCGCGCCGCCGCCGATCGCGGACGCGACGAAAAGCGCCACCGCCACCGCGATGCGCGCGACATGGTTGATGCCGACGCCCGAACCGAGCAGCGCGAAGACCAGCGTCTGAGGCAGGGCGCCGAGCGCGGTCGCGGCGAAAAAGGCGCCGAACGGCGCGCGCGACAGACCGGACGCGAGGCTGACCGCGAGCGACGAGCCGACCGGCAGCAGGCGAAGCGTCAGCACGGTCGCGAACGGGCGCGCACCGACCGCGCGGTCGAGCGCGGCAAGGCGGCGGAAGCGGCCGAGCAGCACGCGTCGGGCCCAGTCGCGCGCGACCGCGCGCGCCCAGACGAAGGCGAGCGCGCAGCCGAGCACGGTCGCGACCAGCGCGAGGCCCGTGCCGGCGAGCGCCCCCCAGGCGAGGCCGGCGGCGAAGCAGACGATCTGGCGCGGCAGGCCGACGGCGCAGGCGATGGTGCCGAGCAGGAGGAAGGTCGCGAGCCCGGCGGCGCCGTGCCGGGCGGCGTCGAGCCCGAACGTGCCGCCCGCGACGAAGCCCGGCGCGAGGAGGCGGACCGCGACGCCGCAGGCGACGAGGCCGGCGGCCAGCAGCACCGCCTTCAGGATCGACCGTGCGCTCGGGCTCATGGCTTGCGATGACATCCGGATCATGGCGACGCAAGGCGGATGCGCCGTCGGTTTCCGTTCGTGACGGCCCCGCATGGCGGAAGCATGGCGGCGATGCGGCGCCGCCATGATCCGGTCGGGCGGCCGCCGACCGGCGTCGCTCAGACGTCGATCAGGCCGCCGTCGACGAAGAGCTCGCCGCCCGTGGTGTAGGTGGCGTCGGCGGC
Organism: Acetobacteraceae bacterium; assembly: GCA_965199345.1. Lineage (GTDB taxonomy): Bacteria > Pseudomonadota > Alphaproteobacteria > Acetobacterales > Acetobacteraceae > CAXTPV01. The sequence goes on along the minus strand of CBDARA010000002.1, from coordinate 68,973 downwards.
GAAGAACAGCGCGGCCGCCGCCACCTCGTCCGCCCGGCCCGAGCGCGCGAGCGGAATACCGGCGACGAAGCCTTCGATCATCGCGCTCACCTGCTCGGGCGGCAGGCCGAGCTTGCCGGCGATCGGCGTGTCGATCGGGCCGGGGCTGATCGTGTTGACGCGGATCCGACGCGGCGCGAGCTCGGCGGCGAAGGTCCGCCCGAACGACCGCAACGCCGCCTTGGTGGCGCCGTAGACGGTCTGGCCGGCGCCGCCCATCGCGCCCGAGACCGACGCGTTCAGGATGATGGCGCCGCCCTCCTCCATCACCTCGGCCGCGTGCTTGATCGCGAAGTAGGCGCCGCGGACGTTGATGGCGAACTGCAGGTCGAAATGCGCCGCGTCGACGTCGCTGCTCGCCGCGAACTTCGCGATGCCGGCGTTCGCGAACAGGATGTCGAGCCGCCCGTGGCGGTCCCGAAGCTCCCGGATCACGGTTCGCGACTTGTCGATATCGGCGATGTCGGACGCCACGACCTCGATCCCGGCGAGCTCGCGCCGCGCCGCCTCGAGCGTCGTCGGGTTCGAGCCGGTGACGATCACGGTGGCGCCCTCCGCCTGGAACAGGCGCGCCGTCGCGGCGCCGATCCCGCTGGTGCCGCCAGTGATCAGCGCGACTTTGCCTTGCAGCCTGGCCATCTGTGATTCTCCGTCAGCTCGCGGGCGCCCACCGCCCGCCTGGCGTCATACTTAGATGGCGGTCTAACCGTTTCAATCGCCCGGAGGGAGAGCAGGCCGGCCTGGGCAACATCTGATCGAACAGGACCGTCATCGGGCCGTTCCGAGCCGATCGTGCTTCAGAGCGTCTTCACGGCCTCGGCGTAGGCGTCGACGCGATCGCGCCGGAGCGACAGATGCGCGTACTTTCCCTCGCGCCGGATCGCGATGAGACCGGCGGTCTCGAGCTCCTTCAGATGGTGCGAGATCGTCGCGGCACTCACCGGATGGGCGCACACGAGGGCACTGCACGGCAGCTCGTCGCCGGCGGCGCCGATCTGCCGCAGGATCTGGAAGCGTCGCGGATCGGCGAGCGCGCGCGCGATCGCGCTGCGGTCCGCGTCGGACAGTGTCGTGGTCATTCCCGTTAGATCCGCCTGCGACGCCGCACCGGCAAGGGCCAGGGTGGAAGGCCAGGGTTCTGCCCTGGACGGGTTCCGTTCGCGCGAGCGCAAGTGACCCCGACGGCGGGCCCCCACGGCGCGCTCCCTTCCCTTCCCCAAGCCGCACGCCCTTGCGGTCTCCGCGGCGCGGCGGAATATGCTGACCCATGCCCTTCGAGCCCGTGATGCCGGCGATGAACGCCGACCGGATCCGCGCGCGTGACCGGCGCCAGGTCTCGACCTGGCTGCTCGTGGTCTGCGCCATGTTCCTCGTCATGATCGCGCTCGGCGGCGCGACGCGGCTGACCGGGTCGGGTCTCTCGATCATGGAATGGGCGCCGCTCGACGGCATCGTGCCGCCGCTCACGCATGCCGACTGGGCGCATCTCTACGCGCTGTACCAGCAGACGCCGCAGTATCGGCTGGAGCACGCGGGGTTCGGCATCGCGGGCTTCCAGCACATCTTCTGGCTGGAGTGGATCCACCGGTTCTGGGGCCGGCTGATCGGCGTCGCGTTCCTGCTGCCGCTGATCCTGTTCGCGGTGCGGCGGCAGATCCCGCTCCGGCTGGTGCCGCGCCTCGTCGCGCTGTTCGTGCTCGGCGGGCTGCAGGGCGCGGTCGGCTGGTTCATGGTGGCGTCGGGGTTCTTCCCCGACAACGTTTCGGTCGCGCCGGCGCGCCTGGTGATCCATCTGTCGCTCGCGCTCGCGCTCTACGCGGCCATCCTTTGGACGGCGCTGTCGGTGCGCTACCCGGAGCCGACACCGGCGCCGGGCGGGCGCAACGTGCTCGGGCTCGTGCAGGGATCGACGCTCGCGGTCGCGCTGACGATCGTCGCCGGCGGTTTCGTCGCCGGCACCCATGCCGGCTTCGTGTTCAACACGTTCCCCCTGATGGGCGGGCAGGTCGTACCGGCCGCCTGGGGCACGCTCGACCCGTGGTGGCTCAACATGGTCGCGAACACGGCCGCGGTGCAGTTCGACCATCGCGTGCTGGCGACGCTCTCGGCCGTGCTGGTGCTGGCGACCGTCCTCGTCGGGTTCCGCGCGACACTGCCGCGGGCGGCGCGCGCGGCCCTGGTGGCGATCGGGATCGCGGTCGCGTGCCAATATGCGCTCGGGGTGACGACGCTGCTCACGCATGTGCCGGTGGCGCTCGGCACGCTGCACCAGTCGGTCGCCGTGCTGCTGCTGACGACGCTGCTGGTGACGCTGCACACGCTTCGCGGGGCGCGCTGACGTCGCGGCCACGGATCATCCCCCTCGACCAGGAACACAGATGAACGCGATCTCGCCGCTGGCGGCCACCGACCGGATCTTCTTCGAGGGCGAGACCGCGACCCTCGCCCGGGAGGACGCCGAACGCGCCGTCGCCGACACGCTCGCCGGCGCCGACGACGGCGAGCTCTTCCTCGAATACCGCGAAAGCGAAGGGGTGACGCTCGACGACGGGGTGATCCGGAGCGCGAGCTTCGACGCGAGCGGCGGCTTCGGACTTCGCTGCGTCGCGGGGACCGAGCAGGGCTACGCGCATTCGGGCGAGATCACCGCCGACGCGCTCAAGCGCGCCGGCGCCGCGGCGGGTGCGGCGCTGCGCGGTCGTTCGGGCCAGTATGCCGGCGCGCCGGCCTCGACCAACCGCCGGCTGTACGGCGACGAGAACCCGGTCGCCGAGGGCGATTTCAGCGGGCGGGCGGCACTGCTCGGGCGGCTCGACGCCTATGCCCGCGGGCGCGACCCGCGCGTGGTGCAGGTCTCGGCCTCGCTCGGCGCGGAATGGCAGGCGGTGCAGATCATGCGCGCCGATGGCACCCGCGTCGCCGATCTGCGGCCGATGGTGCGCCTCTACGTTTCGGTGGTGCTCGAACGCGACGGCAGGCGGGAGAGCGGCGGCTACGGCTGTGGCGGACGCGCGGCCTACGCGACCGTGCTCGACGAGGCGGTCTGGCACGGCGCGGTCGACGAGGCGCTGCGCCAGGCCGAGGTCAGGCTCGACGCGCGGCCCGCGCCGGCCGGCGAGATGGAGGTGGTGCTCGGCGCCGGCTGGCCGGGCATCCTGCTGCACGAGGCGATCGGGCACGGGCTCGAGGGCGATTTCCACCGCAAGGGCACGTCGGCCTTCACCGGGCTCCGCGGCCAGCGGATCGCGTCGGACGACGTGACGGTGGTCGATGACGGCACCATCCCCGACCGGCGCGGCTCGATCACCGTCGACGACGAGGGCACGCCGTCCGGCCGCACGGTGCTGATCGAGCGCGGCATCTTCACCGGCGTGATGCAGGACCGGCTGAACGCGCGGCTGATGGGCGAGCGCCCGACCGGCAACGGCAGGCGGCAGTCCTTCGCGCACGGGCCGCTGCCGCGGATGACCAACACCTTCATGCTGGAGGGCCAGGCGTCGGCCGACGACATGATCCGCTCGACCAAGCGCGGCCTCTACGCGGTGAATTTCGGTGGCGGCCAGGTCGACATCACGTCGGGCAAGTTCGTCTTCTCGACCTCGGAGGCCTACCTGATCGAGGACGGGCGGGTGACCGCCCCGGTCAAGGGCGCGACGCTGATCGGCAACGGCGCCGACGCGCTGACCAAGATCTCGATGGTCGGCGGCGACCTGGCGCTCGACCGCGGCGTCGGCAATTGCGGCAAGGCGGGACAGTGGGTGCCGGTCGGCGTCGGTCAGCCGACGATCAAGATGACGGGGCTCACGGTCGGCGGCACCGGTGGCGCCGCCTGAGGCGCACGCGGCGTCGCGCGTCTCGCGCTGATCGCGTCCGCCAGGGTCCGGTGCCGGCCCGTGCCGCTTCCGTGACGTGAGCGGACAGACCTCCGGCGCGACCGAGGACGGGCTCAGGCGCGTGCTCGGCCTCCCGGCGCTGACGGCGATCGGCCTCGGCGCGATCATCGGCGTCGGCATCTTCGTGCTGACCGGGCTGGTCGCGGCCACCACCGCGGGGCCGGCGGTGATCCTCTCCTTCGCGCTGGCGGGGCTGGTCAGCGGCGCGTCGGCGCTCTCCTACGCCGAACTCGCAGGCCGCATCCCGCGCGCCGGCAGCGCCTATGCCTATTGCGGCGCCGCACTCGGCGGCTTGGTCGGCACCGTGGTCGGGTTCGTGCTGGTGGGCGAATACGCACTGATCGTCTCGGTGGTCGCGATCGGCTGGTCGGGCTACGTCCGGGTGCTGCTCGCCGGCGCCGGCCTCGCCCTCCCCGCCGCACTCGGCACCGTGCGGCCAGGCCATGTCGGCGAGACGGTCGACATCCTCGCGGGCCTGGTGGCGCTGGCGACCGCATCCCTCCTGGTCGTCCGGGTGGAATGGGGCGCGCGGGTGAACGGCGCGGTGGTCGGCATCAAGCTCGCCGCCGTGGCGCTGGTGGTCGTGCTCGGCGCTCCGCACGTGCGCGTCGCGCACTGGACACCGTTCCTGCCGTTCGGCTGGAGCGGCGTCGTGCACGGCGCCTCGGTCGTGTTCTTCGCGGTGTTCGGCTACGACGCGCTGACGGCGGCGGCGGCCGAGGCGCGCGATCCGGTGCGCGACCTGCCGCGCGCGGTGCTGCTGTCGCTCGCCATCGCACTCGTGCTCTACGCGCTGATGTGCGGCGTGCTGACCGGCATGGTCCCCTACCGGCAGCTCAACGATCCGGCGCCGGTCGCGCGCGCCTTCGCGCTGGTCGGCGCGCCCGGCGCGGCGGCGCTGGTCTCGGTCGGCGCGGTCGCGGGCATCACCTCGGTGCTGTTCGCCTGCCTGCTCGCGTCCACGCGGATCGCCTGGGCGATGGCGCGCGACGGGCGCCTGCCGGCCGCGCTCGCGGCGACGCACCCGCGCTGGGGCACGCCGCATCGCGTGACGCTGCTCGCCGGCGCGGTCACCGCGGTGGCGGCGGCGGCGTTTCCGATCCGGACCGTCGCCGAACTGGTCAACGCGGGCTCGCTCACCGCCTTCGCGCTGGTAAACGTGTCGGTGCTGGTGCTGCGCCGGCGCGACGGACGTCCGGCCGCGTCGTTCGCGGTGCCGGCGCTGCCGCTGGTCGCCTCGATCGGCTGCGCCGGATCGCTGTTCCTGCTCGCGGGTCTGCCGTGGCGCACGTTGCTGTGGTTCGCGGCCTGGGCCGCGATCGGCCTCGTGGCCCATCTCTCGAGACGGGTAGCACCCGCGTCACGGTAACGTGTCACCGCTGCCGCGACACCAGAAAATCTGTTCGGTCGTCGAGCGAACGGCCTACCATAACGGGTCGGGGTCGCGACGACAGGAGGTGTCGATGGGCACGGTACCGGAGCGCGCGACACGGCATGCAAGCCTGATCGACGCCGGCAGCCTCGAGAACCACTATCAGCCGATCGTGGACCTGCGGTCGGGGCGGGTGCTCTCGTTCGAAGTGCTCGGACGCTTGCGTGACGGCGCGGAACTGGTGCTGCCCGGTGAGTTCCTGGCGGGGCTGACGGTCGACCGGTTGGACGCGCTGCTGTTCGCGTCGCTGCCGCCCGCGCTCGCCGTGCTGTCGGCCGCGACCGCGCGGCATCCGACCCTGACGGCGTCCTTCAACGTGAGCCCGCTGCTGATGGTGCGCGACACGTTCGCCGCCCGCGTGAGCGCGGCGGTCGCGCGCAACGGCATCGCTCCGAAACGGATCTGGCTCGAGACGCTCGAGAACGACGCGTTTCCCGATGTCGCCGAGGCGCGTGCGGCCATCCTCCGCCTGCGGGCGGCCGGTTTCTCGGTCGTGCTTGACGATGTCGGGCGCGGCTTTTCCTCGCTCACGCGGCTCCGGGAACTGCCGGTGCAGGGCTGCAAGCTCGACCAGGATTTCGTGCGCGACCTCGGGCGGCGACCGGAGGACCTCACATTCGTCGTCGCGATGCGCTCGCTCGCACGCGGCCTCCGGATGAACCTGGTGATCGAAGGCGTCGAGACGCCGGAGATCCTGCACGTGCTCGGCGTCATGGGCGTGCGCGGCGCGCAGGGCTTCGCGATCGCGCGGCCGATGGACGCGGCGGGGATCGCCACCTGGCTCGCCCGGCACGTGCCGGTGCCGGCGAAGCGGCAGCCGGAGACGGTGCTCGCTGCCTACGGCGTGCATCTCGGCGTCGTCGAGGCCTGCCGGGCCCTCGACAACCAGGCGCTGCCGGTCAGATGGCCGGCGGACGCGAACGATCCCCACGCCTGCGCGGTCGGGCGCTGGCTCGACGCGTGCGGCCGGCACGACGGGCCGATCGGCCTCGAGCATCGGCACTTCCACACGCTGATCGACCGCCGAACGGAGGACCGGGCCGCCTGGGAAGCGGCCTCGGCGGCGCTGCGGCAGGCGTTGGAGAACGCGGTCCGCGAGGAGGCGGCGACCCGCGACGGGACGCCGGTGCCGCCCGTCGCGGCGAGCCCGCCCGCGATCACTCCATGACGGGCGCGAGCGCCCGGGCCGACGCGACGTCGTCGCCGAGCCAGGCGTTGTTCTTCGCCGTGCCGTCGAAGATCGCGCTGGTCTTGAAGAGCTCGTAGCGTCCGGCGATCGCGTGCGGCCGGGCGCGATCCAGCAGCTCGGCGACCGCCGCCCTGTCCATCGGGCGGAACGTGCGCGCGGCCTCGAACGCCTGGTCGAGATCGCGCTCGTTTTCCATCCCGGTGATCACCACCGAGGTCGGCAGGTTGAGCGAGTAGTGCAGATACTCGACCGGCGTGATCGGCGCGCCGCTTTTCAGGATGACGCTGTCGGCGAACGTCTTCATCCCGAGCACGGCGATGTTCTGCGCGACCAGGTAGGGCAGCACGCCGTGCGCGAACGAGCGGAAATGCGCGTCCATCACGTTCAGCGGCATCTGCACGGCGTCGAACCGGAAACCGCGCGCGGCCGCGACCGCCAGCATCTGCATGTGGATGCGCGGGTCCTTGTGGCCGGTGAAGCCGATGTAGCGGAGCTTGCCGGCCTGCCTGGCCTCGACGAAGGCCTCCATCGCGCCGCCTTCGGCGAAGATGCGGTCGGGGTCGTCGTAGCGGAGGATCTCGTGGTGCTGCACGAGGTCGATGCAGTCGGTCCGCATGCGCTTGAGCGAGGTGTCGATCTGGCGGGCGGCCTCGTCCTTGGTGCGGCCGTCCATCTTCGACATCAGGAACGCGCGCCGGCGGTAACCGCCCGCCGCGAGCGCCGCGCCGACGCGGAGCTCGGACACGCCCTCGTTGTAGTCCCAGCAATTGTCGACGAAGTTGATGCCGCGATCGATGGCGGCGTGCACGAGGCGCGTGGCGTCGTCGTCGCCGAGCGCCTTCTTGCCGAGATGGAAGCCGCCGATGCCGATCGCCGAGATCATCTCGTCGGTGCGGCCGAAACGCCGGTAGAGCATGTCGCCGCGGCGCTCGCCGGGCTCGGTGACGAACGGCAGATCGGCGGGGTCGTCGACGAGGTCGGCGGGCAGTGCGGCAGGCGGCTTCGGCGCTTGGGACGACTGGGCGCTCATCGCGGGGCTCCTGGAACGGCAAAGGACGAACGCGGCGGTCGCGCCGCGGATGCGAATGGAGGCAGGAAGGCCAGCGCCTCCCCGCCCCTACGCCACCCGCGTGCAGAAGCGCACCACCGGCTCGCCTTCGGTGAGCCGGGGCACCGCGTCCCGGAACGGGGCGTAGTGCGGCTGCTCGAGATGGCGCTCGAATGCGGCGCGGTCGTCGTAGACCTCGTACAGCACGACATGATCGGTCGCGTCGGCCGGGATGACGGCGTCGAAGTGCTGGCAACCCGGCTCGTTGGCGACGCTGTCCCGCGCGTCGGCGGCGGCGACGGCCAGGAACTCGTCCATCGCGCCCGCCTTGACCGTGAAGGTCGCGATCACGACGAAGGCGGTCTTGCTCGAAGCGGACATCTTCGTTCCTCTGCAGATCCGAAAGCGGAGCTTTGCCGCGCGCGCCGCGCGTGGCAACAGGGCGGGGTGTGACGTCATGCGGATCGTTCGGGTGGATGACAGGATGGCGGTCGCCTCGCAGCCGGGTCCTGGCGATTTCGCCGCGGCGCGGGCGGCAGGCTACGCGGCGCTGATCAACAACCGCCCGGACGGCGAGGAGCCGGGCCAGATGGGCGACGCCGCCGAGCGCGCGGCCGCCCTCTCGGTGGGGCTCGCCTACGCGCATGTTCCGGTCGCGATGGGCGCGATCACCGAGGACGACGTGGCACGTTTCCGGGCGGCGGTCGCGGCGGCCGACGGGCCGGTGCTCGCGCATTGCAAGAGCGGGCTGCGCTCGCTGCTGCTGCACGTGATCGCCTCGGTGCGCGACGGAAGCCTGCGGCCGGACGAGATCGCGCCGCTCGGCGCGCGCCTCGGCGTCGATCTTGCGCCGGCCGCCTCCTGGCTCGCCGCCCACGGCGCGGCGCATGGCGGGTGACGTGACGACGACCGTCGGCGCCTACGCGGTCGCGCCGGACGACCTGTCCCGCGCCGATACGCTTGCCCTTCTCGCGCTGCATCTCGCCGGCATGCACGCCGACACGCCGGCAGGCCAGGTGAACGCACTCGACCTCTCGGGCCTGCGCGGGCCGGACGTGACGGTGTGGTCGGTGCGGACCCGGCCGGCGGACCGGGTCGTGGCGATCGGCGCGTTGAGACTGCTGGCCGGCGATGAGGGCGAGGTGAAATCGATGCGGACGCATCCCGACCACCTGCGCCGGGGGATCGCCGCGACGCTGCTCGCCCACCTGGTCGATGTGGCAAGGGCGAGCGGGCTCGCGCGCCTGCGGCTGGAGACGGGCAGCGGACCGGCCTTCGCGCCGGCGCTCGCGCTTTACCGGCGTCACGGCTTCGTCGACGGCGAGGCGTTCGGCGACTACGTCCCGACCGGCTTCAACCGGTTCCTCACGTTCCCGCTCTGACGGGCGCCGCCGTGCACCGGCGATATGGGCGCAAGAAGCGGGACGCGCGGACGGCGGCACCATGGCTCGATGGCCGCCTCAGCCGAGGGGACGCCGCCATGCTTTTCCGCATCACCGGGCTCTCGCCCGACCCGTTCCGGCCGTTGTTCGGCCTGTCGGAGCGCGCACTCGCGTCGCGCGGGATGTCGCGCCACGTGGCGGATCGCTCGCCAGGATTCCCGTGCCGGATCGAGATGCGGGACGCCGACCCGGGCGAGACGATGCTGCTGTTGAACCACGTGTCGCAACCGGCCGCGACCGCGTATCGGGCATCGCACGCGATCTTCGTGCGGGAGGGCGCGACGGCGCGCTTCGACGCGGTCGGGATCGTGCCGGCGGTTCTTCGCCGGCGGTTGCTGTCGGTGCGCGCCTTCGATGCCGCGGGATCTATGCGCGACGCGGACGTGACCGAGGGCGTCGCGCTCGAGACGCTGGTCGCCCGGCTTTTCGCCGATCCGCTCGTCGACGTGCTGCACGTGCACAACGCGAAACGGGGTTGCTACGCGGGGCGGATCGAGCGGGCGTGAGGGCGGGTCACCTCTTTATCCCCGGGTCCCCCGGCCCTGGGCCCTGGGCCGTCCGGCACGGGCTCTTGGGCTACGCGTCGTCGACGGCGCGCAAGACCGTCTCGGAGGATCCCGCCTCGCGGTCGAGAAGCGCGCGCTTGCGGGCGACGCCCCAGCGATAGCCCGAGAGCGCGCCATCGCCGCGGACCACCCGATGGCACGGGATCGCGACCGCGAGCCGGTTGTCGGCGCAGGCCCTGGCCACCGCGCGAGCCGCCCCTGGCGCGCCCACGGCGGCGGCGACCGCGGCATAGGACGACGTGCGGCCGGCCGGGATCGCCTGCAGCGCCTGCCAGACGCGGAGCTGGAACGCGGTGCCCCTGACGTCGAGCGGCAGCTCACAAGGGACGCCCGGCGTCTCGACCAGCGCCACCGCGCGCGCGACGAGCGCCTCGAACGCGGCGTCGCCGTCGCGCAGCGTGGCGTGCGGGAAACGGCGCGCGAGGTCCTGCCGCAGCGCGTCGGCCTCGTCGCCGAGCGCGATGGCGGCGATGCCCGACGCCGTCGCGGCGACCAGAACGAGCCCGAGCGACGACGGGCGGATCGCGACCGCGACCGTGACCCCCTTTCCGCCGCACCGATACGTCGCCGGACGCATGCCGAGACGCCGTGGCGCATCGGCGTAGAGGCGGCTCGAGGCGTTGAAGCCCGCGTCGTAGCCAGCGGCTGTCACGCTGCCGCCCGCCCCGAGCGCGGTCCGCAGCCGCTCCGCCCGACGTCCGTCGGCGTAGGCCTTGGGCGTGACGCCGGTCACGCGGCGGAACACGCGATGGAAGTGCCACGGGCTGAGCCCGGCGGCACGCGCCAGCGCCGCGAGCGCGGGTGGCGCGCCCGCCTCGGCACCGTCGATCAGGCGGCAGGCGAGCGCCACTCGCGCGTGATCGCGCCGCCCGGCGCCATCGGCAGCGTCCGCGTCCGGACGGCAGCGCCGGCACGGGCGGAAGCCGGCGGACGCGGCCGCCGCGGCGTCCGGGAAGAAAACGACGTTCCGCCGCAGCGCCGGACGGGCGGGACAGCTCGGCCGGCAGTAGATGCCGGTGGTGCGGACGGCGAAGACGAAGCGTCCGTCGGCCGACCTGTCGCGCCGCGCGACCGCGGCGAACCGCGCCTCCTCGACGCGTACGGTCTCGCCGATGCCCGTGTCCATGTCCGTCGCGTCCATCGTCCCGCGTCCTTCTCCGGGCGCCCTGAGCCCCTCGCCCATGCCGCGCGTCACGTATGCGCCGTCGCGACGCGGCGATCCTCCCGGTGCTTGCGGCGCAATCCCAGGGTTCGGAAGACAGGCTGCGCCGATCGCCGCGCGGAGGCGAACCCCGCACGCGGCGTCCCGCCTCGCGTCAGGCGAAGCGTTCCGCCCGGCCGGCGTCACGCGCGGACGCGGGTTCCGGCGCGAAGGAGCGGACGGTCGCCTCGGTGCCGACCGTGAACGGTGTCGCGTCGGACCAGAAGCGGCGGCCGAACTTGCCGGCATCGACGCGGTAGGGCCGGTCCCAGGTGAAGCCGATATCGGCCACCTCTCTGGCCATCCGCGAGACGAGCCCCAACGCGGGCAGCAGCCGGAACGGGATCGCACGGACCGCCGGCCGGCGTCCGGACGCGGCGGCGCCGAGGGCCAGGATGGCGCGCGGCGTGAGCGTCGGCGCGCAGGGCATGTTCCAGGCCTGGCCGTAGGCGTCCTCGGGCGCATCGAGCAGCGTCACGGCGGCGCGCGCGATGTCCGGCACATAGGCGAAATCATGCGGGATGTCGGGCGGCACCATCAGGACGGCGGCGCGTCCGCGCGCGAGGCGCGCGAGCCCGAGCGCGCCGAGATGCGAGTTGGACACCGCGGGCCCGTAGAAGTCGGGGCAGCGCAACGCGGCGACCGGCACCCGCCCGCGCGCGCTCATCCAGAGTTCGGTGACCTCGGCGCGGATCCCCTGCTTGATGCCCGAGGCGACCGGCAGGGTGTCCTCGTCGCACGCCCCGCGCTGCGGGCCGAGCTGGTAGAGGCTGTCGATGAAGACGAGACGGGCGTCGGCCGCCGCGCAGGCGGCGAGGACGTTGCGCATCGCCCGCGGCCAGGCAATGCGCCAGACGCGGCTGTCGTAGGGGAAGCCGACCGCGATCACGCAGGCGGCCACCCCGTCGGCCGCGCGCCGGACCGCCTCGCGATCGAGGATGTCGCAGCGGACGAACGTGGCGCCTGCCGGCAGAAGGCCGGGATCGGTGCGCTGGGCCACCCGGACGGCGATGCCGCGCGCGGCGAGGCGCGCGACGATCAGGCGGCCTGTGGCGCCGTGACCGAAGACTGTGATGGGGCTCATCGGGAATGATCTCCTCTCGGGTGCGGTCCGACGACGAGGAGGTGCGCCGGGCGGCGGCGATGTGGGATTGTCGGTGCGCGTGGAACAGCCCGACGGAAAACGATGAGCCCCGAGCCGGACTGGTCGCTCTACCGGACGTTCCGCGCGGTGCTGCTGGCGGGCTCGTTCTCCGCGGCCGCACGTCAGCTCGGGCTGACCCAGCCGACCGTCGCGCGCCATGTCGAGGCGCTCGAGCGCACGATCGGACGCGCGCTCTTCCTCCGTTCGCCGCGCGGCCTGGAACCGACCGAGGCGGCGCGCGCGCTGGCGCCGTTCGCGGACACGCTGGCGGCCACCGCGGCGGCGCTGCTGCGGGCGGCGAGCGGGACGGCGAACGCCGTCGCGGGGACGGTACGGGTGAGCGCGAGCGAGGTGGTCGGCGTCGAGCACCTGCCGCCGATCCTGGCCGCGCTCCGCGCCGCCCATCCCGCGCTGGTCGTCGAGCTCACGCTCTCGAACGCGGTCGACGACCTATTGCGACGCGAGGCCGATGTCGCGGTGCGGATGTTGGCGCCGGCGCAGGCGGCGCTGGTCGCGCGCAAGCTTTCGCCGCTGCCGTTCGGGCTGTATGCGCGCCAGGACTACCTGGCGCGGCGCGGGGTGCCGGCCGATCTCGACGCCTTGCGCGACCACGACCTGGTCGGGTTCGACCGCGAGACACCGGCGATCCGCGCCCACGTGGCCCGCTTTCCGATGCTCGGACGCGCGTCCTTCGCGCTGCGCGCGGACAACGATCTCGCGCAGCTCGCGGCGATCCGGGCGGGGTTCGGGATCGGGGTCTGTCAGGTCGGCCTCGCGCGACGCGATCCGGCGCTGCGGCGCGTGCTGGCCGAGCAATTCGCGCTCGAGCTCGGCCTCTGGATCGTGATGCACGAGGATCTGCGCGCGAGTGCGCCCTGCCGCGCCGTGTTCGACGCGCTGGTCGCCGGAATGTCGACCGCCTGATCCCTCAGTCTGGTGCGCGGAGAAGCAGCCGGTTGGCGCTCTCGAGCGCCGCGAAAAGGGCGGGCCAGATGCGGTCGACGTCGCGCGGTGGGATGCCGCGCGCGGCCGCCTCGGCGGCGATCGCGGCCACGTCGCGCCGGCCGTCGACGAGGCGGAGCACGGCACCGGCGCGCTTGGGCAACGGCAGCGGGATCGGCAGCGTGCCGAAACGGGCGGGATAGGTGTCGTCGGGCCGGATCCGGGCGGCGAGCGCCTCGCCCGTCGTCTCGCGGCCGATCGGCACGCTGGCCGGATCGCACGGATCGGCGCGGCGCGGCGGCGCGGCCTCGATCGGGCGGAGATAGGCGATGTGGGTCGCGATGTCGCCGGCGAGCCGTTCGGCGAGCGCCGCGCGACCGAGCCGGTCGAGGCCGGACGCGCGCTCGCGAAGCACCGGGTCGGGCAGCAACGGGCGCGGATCGTAGCGGAGCGGCTCGATCAGCGTGTCGACGACGAACCCACCCGACGCCGCGAGCGAGGCGAACGCCGCCACGTCGAATGGCCGGTCGCGCGGCGAGAGCAGCAGGTCGTAGAGACCGGCATCGCCGCCGGCGAGGTGGTCGGCGAAGTTGCGGTTGCCGCGCAGCCACGCCGTCTCCGGCAGGTGGCGCATCATCCGGCGGGCGATCTCGAGGCGGGTCGCGGGCGGCAGGGCGGCGGGCGCGAGGGCGGTCAGCGCCGCCTGCAACTCGTAGACGCCGGTGCGGCCGTGCGGCGCGTAGACCATCACGCCGAGCCCGCCGTCGGGCGCGAGCCGGCGGCGGAGCGCGCGAAGGCCGGCGGCCGGGTCGGGCAGGTGGTGCAGCACGCCGCAGCAATCGATGTAGTCGTAGGGCGCCTCGCCGGGCGGCGGCGCGTCGAGCAGCGAGCCGTGCACGAAGACGATGTTGCGGAGGCCGCGCGCCTCGGCGCGGGCCATCGCGACGGCGCTCGCCGCGCGGGCGCGATCGAGATGCACGACCGTGCCGGGACGGCCGCTTTCGGCGAGCTGGGCGGCCAGCATGATCGCGCCGTCGCCGGTGCCACCGCCCGCGAACAGCGCCCGCAGCGGATGCGACGCCGGGCGCGACGCACCGAACACCCAGTGGTCGATCTCGCGGAGATGGCTCGGGCTGCCGACCACGAGGCGCCTGGCCTCGTCGCGCGGGTCGCGCGGCGGATACGGGTAGGCCTCGTATTGCGCCGAGACCGCGTCGTCGATCTGATCGTCCATCGGTGCGATCTACCGGACGGACAGCGCGGCGACGACCATCCCCGCGCGCTCGTGAATGGAGACAGGATGCCGACGCTTCTCGCCCGCGACGCGGACGGGCCGGTGACGACCGACGACGATGGGCGCGAGATCCGACGCGGCGGCCCGGTCGCGCGCGACCGCCTGATCGAAGCCCTCGACCCCGGTGACACGCTGCCCGCCATCGCCGACCTGCTCGCGAACGCCCGGCGGGCCGACGGTCTGGCCCGCCTCGCCGGGCCGGACGCGGCGAGGCGGCGGGGCGCGGGACGACGGGCGCACCCGAGGCGCGCGCCACCATGACGCGCGTCGCCAACGCCGGGCCGAGCCGGGCCGACGTCTGTGCGGCCGGACCCGCCGGCGCCCTGGTTGACCCGGTCGCCGCGGGGATGCCGCGGCGGCGCGACGGCCGGCTCGCTTCGTGCCCCCTCGCGCCCCCCCTCGCGCCCGTGATCGTCGGGCACCGGGAGGCGCGCACGCGCGCGCGCGCCGCGTGAGCGAACAACTGTGGCGCCCCTGGGCGCGGGTGGTGTGGCTCGGCGTAGTGTCCGGCGCCGCCGACGCGGCGGGTTGGGTCGGCAGCGGCGTGTTCCCCGCCCACATGACCGGCAACACCGCGCTGATCGGCGTCGCCGTGCTGGCCTCGCAGTGGCACCTCGCCGCGATCCGTCTCGCGACGGTCGCGTCGTTCGTCTGCGGGCTCGTGCTGGCGGCCGCGCTCGGCACGCGACGGGGTGCAGGAACGACACTCTCGATCGCGGTGGCCGCCGGCTTCGCGCTCGCCGCCGCCCTCGCCCGGACGGCCCCCGCCGACGTGCTGCTGCTGGCGGTGGCGCTCGCGATGCAGAACGCGACGCTGCACCAGTTCGCGGGCAAGAGCATCAACACGAGCTTCCTGACCGGCAGCCTGCAATCCTGGGCGCTGGCACTCGGCCGCCACGCGGTCGGACGCGCCAAGCCCGACGATCGGACCGGCGACGCCGTGCTGTTCCGCCTCGTGCCCTCGGTGTGGCTCGCCTACGTGGCGGGTGCCGGGATCGGTGCCGGGCTCGCGTCGGTGATGCACCACCCACTTCTGCCGATCGCGCTCGCGATCCCCGCCGTCCTGCTGCTGCGCCGCGGCGAGGCGGGGGCTTCATGAAAGCCCGCGAGGCGCGGCCTTGACAACCCATCCGGTAGAGCACGTCCAGCCAGACCGATTCCGATCTAAGCTACCCATCAAGGACAGGTCGATCAGCCCCAACACGCCGACAATCGTGTCATCTCCAGAGGTCGTGAGTGCATTGCCAGCCAAATCAATCGCCCGCTGGACGAATTTTACAAGAACCAGAACAAGCCCTATCGCTAATCCGACATAGATAGGCGCAAGCAGCCACCGGCTAGCGAAGATGAGCTGCTCAACTGTGCGCCCTACGATGTTATGCGAGGCGCGTAGTTGCGGCACCGTCATTGTGGCTTTCCGGCATGCGAGCTGCCATGTACTTCGGCTGGTTTCACTTGCACTCGTTTATTCCTCCGTCGTCGTGCAGCAAGTATGTTCAGGCTCTCCACCGCGACCGAAAAGCCCATGGCGGCATAGATGTAACCGCGCGGCATGTGATAGCCAAAACCATCGGCGACCAGCACCATGCCGATCAGCAGTAGGAACGACAGTGCCAGCATTTTGACCGACGCATGGCGCTCGATGAATGAGGCAAGCGGACCCGAGGCTGCCAGCATCAGGGCCATTGCGGCCACGATTGCGGCCACCATCACCCAGATCTCCTGAACGATTCCCACAGCCGTAATCACGCTATCGAGGGAGAAGATGATATCGAAAAGAACAATTTGCACAACCGTGCTCGTGAATCCCGGTTGTTTGCGCCTGGCTTCTTCTTCCTCGTCCTCACCATCCACGCGCGAATGGATCTCCTGCGTGCCCTTTAAGAGCAGGAAGGCTCCCCCGCCAATCAGGATCAGATCCCGCCAGGAGAATCCGCGACCGGCCACTGACAGTATGGGCTCGGTCAGGTGCACCAGCCAGACGATCGACCAGAGCAGCCCGAGCCGCGCCCCAAGCGCCACTATGAGTCCGAGCTTGCGTGCGCTGGCTCTTTGGCTTTCGGGCAAGCGGCCCGCCAGCAGAGCGATGAAGACCAAATTGTCGATCCCAAGGACAATCTCGAGCGCCGCCAAAGTGACGAAGCTGGCCCAGACATTCGGATCGGAAAGCCACTCCATGGCTATATGACGCGGCCATGGGGGACGGGCGGGTTATCGACCACGGCGATCGCCCGTGAGCTGCATCATCATGATGAACAGGTTGATGAAGTCGAGATAAAGTGTGAGCGCGCCCATCAGCGCTGGCTTCGCGAGGTCGCCAGCGGCACTCACGGTAAAATAAACCTGCTTTAGCCGCCGCGTATCGTACGCAGTGAGCCCGGTGAACAGCAGCACGCCGATAACAGAGATTGCAAACTGCAATGCGCTTGACGCGACAAAGATGTTGATAAATCCGGCAAGCACGATGCCGATTAAGCCCATAAACAAAAACGAGCTCAGCCGCGATAGATCCCCGACTGGTGGAGTAACCGTACAGGCTCATCGCAGCGAAGGTCGCGGCGCTGATAAAGAAAACGCGTGCGACGCTTGTTCCCGTGTAGATTAACAAAATCCCAGCAAGCGACAGCCCCATAACTGCCGCATAGCCCCAAAAGACAGCCTGCGCTGCGCCGACGCTTATCCGGTCAATGCGGAAGCTCAGGAACAACACCGCAGCCAGCGGGGCGAGCATGACCAGCCAAATGAACGGCGTTGCTGCGATCGCCTGATAGAAGCCCGTTGTGACGGCGACGTAGGCCACCAAGCCGGTCAGGCAGAGCCCGGCTGCCATGTAGTTGTAGACCGCCACCATGTAGCGCCGCAGACCAGCGTCGATAGCGACGGCATCGGTCCAGGCTGCACCCGAGGTACGAGTCGAGAAATCTTCTACGCTCATGACGATTCCCTTGGCCCGCAAGCCGGGTGTTGTGGGGCGTGCGGCAGACCCATCCAATGCGGCCGACGACGCTCCACCCAGGCTAAAGCGCTACCAGTCATACTTCGCAGAAGCGGCACATCGTCTGAAAGCAGCATGAAACCAAGTGGGAGCATCCATAGGCCAAGAAGTGGCAAAATGCTGAGCAGCCCGCCTATTATGAGCAACAAGCCAGCAGGAATTCTTGCCCAACGCTTAGAAGGCTGCCGCAACCAACGCACAGTCGTTTGGACGCGGACCGGCAGGCGCTGAATCAACAGCTCTAACCGCCGTTCTCGCTGATCGGAACTCTTGGTCGAACCACTGTATATAGGCTCGAAGCCGATTCTGTAATTTTGCACGTACCAGCAACTCCTCGGTGAATGCACCGTGAGCGCACTAGCAGCAGGGTGGCTGTGTCGCGGGACGAAGAATTACCGACCCGCAGATCACAATCGTCCTGGCACGCGCTAGCGCGAGGCACGGTGATCCGACATCGCGAGGTAGGACGACACCATGTCATCGTCCTCGCCAGAGGGGCCCGGATTATTGACTTTTAACGTGAGCGCCGTCGCCATTATCAAGCGCCTGGCGGCGGTTCGCCACGGCTGCCAAGGCGTCGCTAACGGGTCATCCAGAGGTAATAGGGCTTGCGTCGCTTCGCGAATTCTAAGCTGCCCGATACACTACGAGGAAACCGCTGTGACAACTCCCATCCAGAAGACCGCCCTGATTACCGGGGCCAACAAGGGCATTGGCCTGGAGATCGCCCGCCAGCTTGGCGCGCGGAACTTCGCCGTGTGGCTGGGTTGCCGTGATCAGAGCCGCGGGGAAGCGGCGGCGGCTGCCCTGCGCGAAAAAGGCGTAAAGGCGTCCTGCCTGGCAATGGACGTCACGGACGCCGGCAGCGTCCAGGGCGCCGCCGAGCACTTGCAGAGCCAGATCGGAGCGCTTGACGCCCTCGTCAACAACGCAGGCATGAACTTTGGGCGCCCACCGCCACCGAGCCAAGAACTCGTAGACGAAATGCGCGCCATCTTCGATGTAAACGTCTTCGGCGCGGTCAGGGTCACCCAGGCGTTTCTCCCCCTCCTGCGCAAGTCGACAGCGGCGCGGATCGTCATGATGAGCAGCGGACTTGGCTCAATCGGGTCGACGCTGGATATGACAAGCGAGAACTGGAACATAGGGTCTGGAGCCTACTGTGCGTCAAAGACCGCGCTCAATATGTTCACGGTCAAGTTTGCCAAAGAACTGGCGGCGGAAGGCATCAAAGTTAACGCTGCCGATCCCGGCCTAACCGCGACCGATCTGACCGGTCATATCGGCACTCGCACCCCATGCGATGCGGCGCCGATTGCCGTCCGTCTTGCTACGTTGGACGGGCTTGGCCCTACCGGCGGCTTTTTCCTCAACGACAATGCAGACACTCGTCCAACCCAACACCCTTGGTGAGCCAAATAGAGGTCGTGCAGGTGCATGTAGTGCCCGTCTCCAAGGCGGCGAGCCTCCGTTGCCTCACCGCGTTCTCGATGAGACGCTCACCCATGTCCTCGCCTCCATGATGCCTCGCAACACCATGATGGCTCGGACAGACCACGGGGCGAACCAGCCCCGTGGCCGCCTAGTCTCTGTGCAGACCGACATGCTGCTAACCGGTCTTGTAGCCCAGGATGTCTCTCGTGACAGCGGCATGATCGGGGTACCACGCGTTGGCTGATGGCCGACGCTCTGCTGGCCGTGGCGGAGAATGCCTCGCGGCTCAGTGTCGGCAGGACTAGGCTCAGCCGTGCGTGCGCTAAACCGATCGGCCGCCGCCTAGTTGCTAACTCCCGGCGCCGCCACGTTGGTTTGACAGCACTCTGGACGCGGACATCGCTCCGTTCTGCCAGGCGATAAAGCCCAACCACATCAGCACGATGATTGAAGCTGGTACTAGGATGTTTATTGGCAAGAAGCCGAGGCGAAGGTGAACAGGAATAGCCAGCCGCCGCCGATGAACCCCGTAACCCTGACCGGCAGCGAACCGGCAGCAATGTCGTGGTTATTGTCACCGCAGATGCTCACTGAAAAACGTGGCCGCTCTAGCGAGCGCAGTGCGCGTCTCCGGCGCATTTGGTATCGAGCCCTGAAAGACGTGGGGCATACCTTCATAAAGGTCTAGAACAGCCTCGTGACCGCCGCCGCGGATCGCCTGATACTCCCGCACAGCATTGCTGAGAAGCATCTCGCGCGTGCCACCCTGGATCAACGCTGGCGGAAAGGGCTTTGCATAATCACCGTAAATAGCCGACGCGTAAGGATTCTTCTGGTCCTGCGGATCAGCGTATGCGTCCGCACCCCAGGCCGAGCTTTCAGGATCAAGTACGGGATCGACGCCGGAAAGGGTTTGATAACTGTCGCCTTGCTGCGTGAGGTCGCAGGACGGCGACATCAGATAAAGAGCGCCGGGCAAAGGGAGGCCTTGATCCCGCATCTTGAGCACCGACCCTGCCGCTATTCCGCCGCCTGCGGAGTCGCCAAACATCCCGATGCGCGCTGGAGCGATCCCCTTGGCGAGCAGTGCTCTCCATACGGAAATCACCTCGTCAGTGATGGTCCTCCAGTTCCCGCGAGGAGCGACCGTGTAATCGATCGAGATCACCTCATCGCCGGTTGCAGTTGCAATCAGCGCCGGAAGTCCCAGGCGGGAGTGTGCGGAGAAAAAGGTATAGCCGCCACCATGCAGGTAGATCAGCGCGCGACCGTTCGGCTCGTACTCCGCCGGCCGAATCTTTACGACCGAAACGTTGCCGATGCGGTCGTCCTGCACGCTTGCGCTCAGTTTGGCGACAATCGCGTTGGAAGCGGGAGTCATGAGCTTGTCGATTGCTTCCCGCTGATCGTCCCAATCCTTGAGGGATGTCGGCTTGGACGGCGGCGGTCGTCGGGATGAGGAAGCATAGATAACGGCCAGATCCTTGGCCGCCTGGGGTGAGACTGTGGGGGGAATCCGGAAACGAAGCGACGGATCAGCGGCGATCCCGGCGGTGCTCGCCGCAATAATGGTCAGTGCACTTGCGGCGAGCCAAACCGCCCTCCTGCAGCCGGGGTTTGTCATCTTCTTCCTTATGGTCACACATCAAAAATGTGTATGAAACGCGAGCGCCGTACGTGCGCGGTGAGGTAGGCCGACGGGAGGCCTTGGAAAGCGATCGGTGCCACAAGCAGCCGGGTATTTTCGATGTTGCGCACGAAGCCAGCGCTGAAGCTAGTCAGTCGCATGGTTAAAATAGGTGAGCTGTCTAGTACTGTGTTCACTGCGATGACCAGCTCATAGTAGCCTAATGCCGCAGCATGATGGCTCGGACAGACCAGGGGGCGAACCAGCCCGTGGCCGCCTAATCCAAGGCAAAGTTGTCCCTAAACCCTAGGCTTGGTAACTTGTGTCGCTCGTCGTGCGGGTTGCCGGGCGCGTCTGCGCCGCTACGCCAAACTCAAAGGCTTGGTTTGTCGAGCCATAATCACCGGAAGGGTGCAGCCTATGATCTCAGCAGATGTCTCGGCAGGTTCGCATGCCCGCATACGAGGAGGTCCTGATGCTTCTTAAACCTCACCCCTCAAACCGAGGCTTGAACTATGTGGCATCCTCCCGCCGCCGCGCGTTAACTTGGGCGTCGCTGCTCGGTTCGGGCTTGATAGCCAATCTGGCATCGGCGGCGCCAACCAACACGCCACCCGGCACCGGCGATGAGCGAACTAATCCATCAAGCGGCACCCGTGCCGACAGTCGGACCAAGCAGCAGGTCGCGACCGACTCCAGCGCAGTCACCGACGTCATCATGCGCGAGCGCCTGGCCCGGGAGACCCACAACTGGGCGGAGGACGCAGCCTGCTTCCATCCCGATGCGATAGTCGAAGTGTCTTGGTTCAAGGGCAGCGGCACTGCCTTCGTCGAAGCCGGGAAGAACAACCCCGACACGGAAACCGTACACTTCGATTCAATGAGCCCCGGCGTCGTCTGGCTCAACAAAGACCGCGCGATCGCTGACACAGCCTGCGCGGTCCACACCTTCTCGCGGCTGGACAATATAGAGGTCAGCACGACGAACTATACACGCTTGTTGTGGCGAGTTCAGCACTCCAAGGGGCAGTGGCTCATCCAAGGACTTCGGGGCATTTACATTCGCGATACGCTGATCCCGCGCGATCCGAGCAAGGTCCCAAAAATAGACCAAGAGAAGCTTCGCGGGTTCCGTTCGTCGTATCGCTATCTGAGCTACATCCTCACTGCTGGGGGAAGTCCCGCTCACAACGACCTCCCGGGCGTAGACCAGCCTGAGATGGTTGCCGCCCTGAGAGCCAAGGAGCGCGAATGGCTGCAACAGGGCTGAACGCTGCGTGCGGCTATCATCCCTCCATGCCCTGCGAGACGGCAGTGGCTTTCGGCATGCCAGAACCGTGACAGCCATCTCCTCACCACGGCAGGAGAACGGGACAACATCAGAGCCTCGCACACCGGGCGAAGGGAAGAGTGTCCTCCCGGCTAAAGGCCCGCAGAACCAGCATTCCTTTCAGGAGCCGACGAATGAGGATCATCGCTGTCGAGGAACACACTAGCGATCCCGTTATCGAAAGAGCGACGCGCGCGGCTTTGGCGGCAGAAGCCGGGTATTTGGCGGATCTGGGGGCCAGCGCCGACGACAAGCCTCCGGTTTCGGCGGACCGTCCCTACGTGCTGCCGATGCGAGATGTCCTGCCGAAGGCCGCCGACGTGGGCGCAGGACGCATCGCCGACATGGACGCGCACGGGATCGACATGCAGGTCCTGTCCTACAGCAACCCACTCCAGTTAGCTCCGGCGGGCCAGGGCATCGAACTGGCGCAGGCCGCGAACGACAGGCTGGCGGACGCTGCGCGGACCTATCCCACCCGCTTTGCCGGCTTCGCGGCGCTGCCGTGGCAAAATCCGCAGGCGGCGGCTGGGGAGTTGGAGCGGGCCGTCAAGGACCTGCATCTCAAAGGCGCGTTGCTCATTGGCCGGCCCGGCCAGACTTTCCTGGACAATGCGCGCTACGAACCCGTGCTTGCCAAGCTGAACGAGTTGCGGGTTCCCCTCTACGTTCATCCCGGCGTTCCCTTGCCGCAAGTGCAGCAGCCCTATTACGGCGGGTTTGGAAAGGAGGTGACGGCGCGTCTGTCTGGGGCCGGGTGGGGCTGGCACGCGGAAGCGGGCACCCAGGTCATCCGCATGATCCTGTCCGGGACGTTCGACAGGTTCCCCGATCTGCGCGTCATCAGCGGCCACTGGGGCGAGATGGTCCCCTTTTACCTCCAACGCCTAGACGACATCATGTCGCGCGAGGTCACCGGACTGTCCCGGACCGTCACCGAAACCTATACCTCGCAGGTCTACGTTACACCGAGCGGCATGCTTTATATGCCGCAGTTCGAGTTTATTCATAAAGTAGTTGGTGCAGACCGCATCCTTTACTCGATCGATTACCCCTACCTGACCAATACCGGGGCGCGGAGCTTTCTGGAGCGACTACCGATTAGCCAGGCCGACAAGGAGAAGATTGCTCATGGGAACGCCGAAGCTTTGTTAGGTTTATGAAAGTCGTTTGGGTCGACCGCACTGCCGCTGATTGCTAACAAGCATCTTGGGGTCGCCGCACGATTTGTCCAAAACGCTAAGCACAAGGGCACGACTGAGATGCGGCCTCGCTCCTCAGCGATGTGCCAAAGCACCCCCGCCGGATCCCAGACATAGGCGACGACGAGACCCCATGGTTGAAGCGCTGGCGCGGCGGGAGGGTTGACGCCACAACGGCCAGCGAGATCAAGAGCAGCGATGCGTATCCACCAAGCCCCTACGTCTTTGACAAGCAGGTGCATCATAAAGTGCTCAGCGAAGTCTTTCCGAGACTAAGACTGAAGCAGGAAGGCAAAAGAGCCAAGGTGCATGGACGCCATCCCGTCTCCCAGCGGAAATGTGCTGAAGCCCAGACCTGAATAGAACCGGAGGCTGGTATCGAAGTCCTTAGCTGGCACGAATGGTCGCAGTGCAGTAACGTCTGCTGTAGGATCGGAATCGTTCGTTGAGATTTCCTCCATCAGCGCCGCATGCACAAACGGTCGTTTACAAAAGAATCGCCTATGGTTGCGGAACTAGGCGACTTTTCCGAAGGCAACCGAATTGCGAACGGGCTCAAACGTACAGTTTTGGACAAATCGTGTGGCGACCCCGTCTTGGCGTCAGAAGCCCGGAGTTCCCGGACAGGTCAGGCGTGGTGGGTCAGGGATAGCTTGGTGGAGAATCAGACTGATTGCGCGGGGCACCGCAAGATGCTGACCCGGCCAGCTACGACCCTAGGTGGTGGTGAGCGGTCAGTCCGCTCTCGGGTAAGAGAGCTGGACAGCGGACTGACCCCGCAGCTAAGTGGACACCGCTAGTAAAACCGCAATTATTGCGAGGCCGCAAACCACGTAGCAAATAAGCTGTTGCGGGGCCAAGCCGAGGGGGCGGGGTGTGCCTGCGACGAACTCTGGGTCCATCCAGGCGGTACCCGAAAACAACGGCGCGAGCGCCATCGTCACGAAGTAGTTGGCCGCGATCACCGCAGCCAGCAAGAAGACAGGGAGGGTGAGCGATGGCGTGCCGAATAGGATGGCGAGGGACATCGTGCCGCTCACAAGGCCCATCAGCATGGTCTGCGCATTGTGGAATTTGGCGTGCGGTGGCCAGTGCGGGTTGAGCAGGTGCTGCCGGGCAGTGGCTGGCACGATCGCATCAGCAACCAGACCGCCGAAATTGCACACGGCAACGAAGGCAATCAGGTAACGGGCAAATTCCATAGGACGCTCCTCTCCCATCGCAGGGAAAGGACGCGCAGGTTGCCCACGTCTAGGATAGAGCGTGTAAGCTGCACGAACGCAAAACGTCACCCGGACTACCGACCGGGCAGTGACTTTCGCACGTCCAGCCGGACTTAGATCGCGTGCCCGAGTTCGTGTCAATCATCCTCTAGCCTGTGACAGGGGCGCCGGGTCACTAATCATATACCGTACGGATGTCCGCTTCGCGCGTCCCCCGCTTTCCGGTTAAGACCGACATGGGTCGAGAGCGGATCTGCCAGGTGTCCGCCAACTGTTGTGGTTTGGCGGACGGAAGCATGCTGGCGTATAGACCCATTCGCCTTGGCAGCCTTGATGCCTCGCAGTCTAAAGCAGGCCCTTGGTCAGCACGGCTTCGACGAGTGTTTCGACGTCAAGTCCTGACGCCTTCTCCATTATTGGCCCAAGGCGTCCGTCAATAAGCAGCATCGCGAGGCCGTGTGCCAATGACCAGTGCGCTGTGGCGGTAGCGAGGTGTGCTACGCCGAAATCGACAGGAGGTGTTTCGCCCTCCTGCTCCATCAACAGAGCGAACGCGTTGGCGCCCGCAGTCGCCAGTGCTGGGCGCGACCAGTCCAGCCGCTCTGAGCGGAACATCAGTTGGAACAGCCCGGGGCTGTCGCGCGCGAACTGGACATAGCCACGGCAGAGACTGATCACGCGGAGTTTAGGATCCAGGCCGGCGACCGCTGCCTCGGCCTGCAACCGCGTGTGGAAACGGAGGAAGCCGGTTGCGGCCAAGTCGCTCAATAAGCCCGCCAGGTCACCGAAGTGATGGGCGGGCGACCCATGCGTCACGCCGGCCTCTCGCGCCGCCCCGCGCAAGGTCATTGCCTCGACGCCATCGCGTTCGAGAATGGTTTCGGCTGCCGCCAACAAGCTTTCTCGCAGCGCACCATGGTGGTAGGGCCGTTTCACGCCATCCTTACACCGACAGAATTTGGCTTGACCAGAAACGCGGGATGGCAAAGTCTGATCCAGACGGCGTAAGAATGCGAGGGTGGTTTGGCGGATTGTATGGAGAGACCTGCGCCGCCCACGACGATTGGCCTGGCAGCCGTCAAAAATCGGGTCGTAGCGATCGGTCCGACCGAGTGGCTGCTGCAGTCGTTAGGTAATGTCTTCTTTCCCTGGACCAAATACTGGTCAGCTCAGGGCGCAAGGGGCGCGCGCTAGGATCATGGGCGTGCTTACGCCCTCATCAGGTCTACGGATCGCTGTCCTTGGCGCGGGAAAGATTGGGAGCGTTTTCGCCTTCCAACTGGCCCGCGTTGGCGGTCACGATGTCACAGCCATCGCGCGGCCAAGGTCCGTACGGTTGAAACATCTGCAGCGTGACGGTGGGATCATCGACGTCAAGGGCGAGCGGGCGAGCGTCCGGGTGATCAATACCCTGGACGAGGAGACCCCGTATGACCTGGTGATCGTCACACTCCTGGCCCACCAGACTGATGCGATGCTGCCCACGCTGCAGCGTAGCGCTGCCAAATGCGTCCAGTTCATGTTCAACACGTTCC
Source organism: Acetobacteraceae bacterium (assembly GCA_965199345.1). GTDB lineage: Bacteria > Pseudomonadota > Alphaproteobacteria > Acetobacterales > Acetobacteraceae > CAXTPV01. Next base: position 43,437 of record CBDARA010000002.1, on the reverse strand, counting down.
ACCCGGAGCGCCTGCAAGACGCGATCGATGCCGGGCGTTGCGCATTGGGCATGCCATTCGTCCAAGCGACGCTGGATGGCGATGGCAAGCTGAAGGCGACGATCGGTGCCGCCGGCCAGAAGACCATCATGAGCGAGCAACGCTGGGTGGATGTGTTCAATGCTGCCGGTTTGCCCGCCGCCATCGAACCCGACATGCCTCTCTGGCTGCGCTGCCACGTTCCGCTGTGCATCGCTTTCGAGAGCGTGGCGGTCGCCGGCGAGCGGCGCGGAGGCGGCGCCTCGTGGGGAGAAGCGGTTGTCCTGGCACGCGGAGTCCATGCAGGCTTCAGCCTCATCAAGGGGCTTGGCTACCCTATCTACCCGGGCGCCAAGAAGGTGATCGACAGCAGCCCGATAGCGGTGTTAGCGGCAACGCTGTGGTCCATATCGCGCATCGCCGCGTTCCGCGAGGTGTTGGCGACCGGTAAGGACGAATGCCAAATCCTGGTAGACGCCATGGTCGCAGCGGCGCCGCTCGCGCGTCAAGCCGACGTGGCCCGCATCCAAGCGATGAAGCCATCGTAGCGGGCCGTGTCAGCGCCAGCATCCCGCGTTTGAAGACGGCTGCAGCATGGCGCGACCGTGTTGCAGGGATCAGCCGCCCTCCCCGGCTTAGGGTAGGATCGTGCGGCTGGTCCCCCACCGCTGTCCGAGGTTCTTACCTTGCCGTTCAAGGCCAATGCTGACCGCCGCCACCACATTCCCCGGCAGCGTCATCGGGTGACGAACTCCGCCGCGTATGACGCGGCCCTGCGTCAGCGCGGCAGCCTCACCGTCTGGTTCACCGACGCGGCGATCGCCGCCTGGAAGGCCGAGCCACGCACCACGCGAGGCGGCCAGCCGCTCTACTCGGCCCTGGCTATTGCCACGGCACTGACGCTGCGGGCGGTATTTAGGCTGGCGCTGCGCTAGACCGAAGGGCTGATCGGCTCCGTCATCACCCTGCTCGGCCTCACCCTGGCGGTGCCGGACCATTCGACCCTGAGCCGCCGGACCGAGACGCTGGAGGTGCCACGACCACGGCCGGGCTCGGCGCCCGTGCACCTGCTGGTGGACAGCACGGGGCTGAAGCTGTGCGGATCGGGCGAGTGGCTGCTCGAGAAACATGGCACGAAGACACGGCGCTCCTGGCGCAAGCTGCACATCGGCGTGGATGCCGACACCGGCCAGATCGTCGCTGCGACGCTCACCACGAGTGACGTCGATGACGCCTCGCAGGTCGGCCCCTTGCTCGACCAGGTCATGGATCCGGTTGCCTCGTTCACGGCCGACGGCGCGCATGACCAGCAGGGTGTCTACGATGACGTCGCTGCACGACGCCCCGATGCCGCCGTGATCGTTCCACCACGATGCAACGCGGTTCCGAGCGACACGGCTACGACGGCACCCAGCCAACGGGACCGGCACCTGCAGGATATCGCCGAGCATGGCCGGACGAGGTGGCTGAAGGCGTCAGGGTATCACTGGCGTGCGCTGGTGGAGGCTGACATGAGCCGCTTCAAGCGGGTGATCGGGGACGCATTGCGCTCACGCACGGACCGGCGCCGTGCGACCGAAGTTGCCATCGCCGTCGACGCGCTGAACCGCATGCTCGACCTCGGACGCCCGAGCTATGCCCGCTTCGCGTAGAGAGCAAGCGAACGGGCGGCGTAGTGCGCCCGCCTTCTGGTTCCTGCAACAAGGTCGCTGAATGTCGCTCTAGTCGGGCCCGATCGCGCGAGCGCGACGGGTGCCCGTCGTCGGGCCCTTTGCGCTTGCGCAAAGGGAACCGGGTCCAGGGCAGAGCCCTGGCCTTCTCCCACACGCAGGCCGCCGGCCTCAGACGATCAGGCCCGCCAGGGCGGCTTGGCTCGCGCCGCTGACGGCGGCGCTGCCGAAGGATTGCAGCGCGTTCTGCAACCGCTGCATGAGGTCGGGCGGCGTGGCGGATGCGGTGCTGCCGGCGGCCGCGGTCGTCGCGGCGTTCGGGGACGCGGTGCCGTTCGACGTCGCGGTGCCGGCGGCCTGGTCGTCGTCGCTGCCGATGTTCATCAGCACCGACATCATGTCGGAGGGAAAGCCGGGGCCCGTCGTGCCGCCGGTGATCGGCGCCGAGACGGGGGACGCGCCGGCGGGCACACCGGACGCGCTCGAGCCCGCGGTGGTGTCGCTGCCGCTCGTGCCCGAGGTCCCGTCGGTGGCGCGGCTCCGCATGTGGTGGCCGTGCGGGGACGAGACGACCGTCGGGACGTTGGTGCTGCCGGCGCCGGTGATGCTGCCGCTCATGGTGGGTCTCCCGGATGGAGGACGAGGATGTCCGGGGGAAGAGCAAGCGCGATGCCGGGTCGGCGTGGCGGATTTCCGCCGTTTTCGCGCGCGGAGGCCGGGGCGGAACGTGCCGCCCGGCATCATCTGCCGAGGCGGTCGTGGCGCCGGGCGTGCTTCAGGCCGGTCGCAGCGCCGCCGCTCGGGCGTGGGGGACGGTCTCGCCGGACGCGAGGGCGCGGCGGAAGCTCTCGCGGCGGCGGCGGAGCAGCGCCCAGGCGAGCGTGGTGGCGGCGGACGCGACCCTGCTGTGCGGCGTGAAGCCGATCGTCTTGAAGATCATGCCCATGCCGCGCGCGAGGTGCGGGCGGCGGTAGCAGCCCATCGCCTTGCTCATGTAGAGCGCGATGCAGCGCTTGTGGTCGTAGGCGGGACCGCCTGGGACGTCCTGTTCGTTGGTCACGTGGTAGGCGAAGGCGAGCTCGTCGTCCTCGCTCTCGGTGACGCGGCCGAGCGCGATGCGGGTCCTGGTCCAGACGCCGATCCGCTCGCGGCCGAGATAGCGGTGCATGTGGTCGTAGAAGAGTTTGAAGTGACGGTATTCGTCGGCCGCGATCTGCTTGCAGATCTGCCGCAGCACCGGCTCGTCGGTGTTCTCGGACAGCGCCGTGTAGAAGGACGACGTGCCGGTCTCGACCATGCAGCGGGCGATCAGCTCGCCGGTGCGCGAGCCGCGCACCGAACGATCGACCTCGATCGGCAGCTTGTATCCGTCGCGATAACGCTCGAAGGCCGCCGGATAGTCCCAGGCAGGGTCGGCGAGTGTCGCCCAGCGCCCGAGCGCGTCGCCGTGCTGGCATTCCTCGACGGCCCAGTTGTCGGCCGCCAAGGCGAAATCGGGATCGTCGTGGAACACGTTCCGGAGGTAGCGGGCGTAGTCGATGCCGTTGCGTTCGACGACGGCGGCGGCCTTGACCAGGGGGATCAGGGCCGGGTCGACACGGGCGGCGTCGAACGCCGCCCAATCCATGTCGTCAATGCGCCAGTGCTTCGCCATGCGGCCCGTCTAGTCCGCGCCGAGCCAAGCGGCAAGGCGGCGGAGGTCGGGGTCCGGCGTCCCTCCCGGCGCAGCGCGGCGCACGAGATGGACCGGCACGCCGCCTGCGTGTCGCGCGACCGTCGCCAGCGTCTCCGCCGCGTCGACCTCGGCGCACGCGCTCTCGCTCAGCACGATGGCGGCGCGCGTGACGCCGGCGGTCGCGAGACAGGCGGCGGCGGTGAGCACGTGGCTGATGGCGCCGAGGTAGGTGCCGCCGACCAGCACGGCCGGGATCCCGAGGGCCGCGATCCAGTCGCGCACGGTGTGGCTGTCGTCGAGCGGGACCATCGCGCCGCCCACCCCTTCGATGAGGACGACGGCGCCCGGCGGCGCCGAGGCGATCGCGTCGCGCCCGTGCGCGACCAGGGCGTCGAACGGGATCGTCCGGCCTTCGCGGCGGGCGGCCATGTCGGGCGAAAGCGGGGCGGCGAAGCGGAACGGCGCCATGCGGTCGAGGATCGCGGCATCGGCGGGATCGAGGCCGGCGGCGCGCGCGAGCCGGGCGGCGTCGTGATCGGGGTCGGCGGGATCGAAGCCGCTCAGCACCGGTTTCAGCGCGACGACCGCGCGTCCGACCGATCGCCAGGCGCCGACGAGGCCGGCCGAGACGTGGGTCTTGCCGACCCCGGTGCCGGCACCGGTGACGAACAGGGCGCGCGTCATCGGACCGCCATCGGCGCGCGGATCATCGGCCGCACCAGGGCGGCGAGCCGGTCGCGATCGGCGTCCTCGAGCGCCGCAGGGAAGGCGAGGCGAAGGCGGGCGGTGCCCTCGGGAACCGTCGGCGGCCGGATGGCGACCGCGAGGAAGCCCTCGCGTTCCAGCGCCGCCGAGGCGTCGAGCGCGGCGCGCGCGGCGCCGAGCATCACGGCGACGATGTGGCTCTCGGGCACGGGCAGGCCGGCGGCGGCGGCGAAGCGGCGCGCATGCGCGAGCGGCCGCTCCGCGCGCGCGGGATCGGCCTCGATCAGCGCCAGCGCCCGATCGGCGGCGGCGGCGGCGGCGGGCGCGAGCCCGGTCGCGTAGACGAAGGTGCGGGCGCGCGACTGCAGCAGGTCCACCACCGCGCGCGAGGCGCAAAGATAGCCGCCGGTGCTGCCGGCCGCCTTCGAAAGCGTGCCGAGCTGCAGCGGCACCGCGTCGGGACCGAGACCGGCGGCGTGCACGCCGCCGTGACCCCCGCCCAGCACGCCGAGCCCGTGCGCGTCGTCGGCGAGCAGCCAGGCATCGTGGGCGCGGGCGGTCGCCGCCAGGGCTGCGAGCGGCGCGCGGTCGCCGTCCATCGAGAACACCGTCTCGGTGACCACGAGGCAGTGGCGATGCTTGCCGCGCTCGGCGGCCAGCAGCCGCGCGAGGGTCGCCGCGTCGTTGTGCGGGAAGCGGAGGATTGTCGCGCCCGAGAGCGCCGCGCCGCCGTTGAGGCAGGCGTGCGCGAGTGCGTCGAGCAGCACGAGGTCGCCGGGGCCGGCCAGCGCCGGGACGACGCCGAGCCCGGCGAGCGAGCCGGAGCCGAACACCAGCGCCGCCTCGGTTCCCTTCAGGCGGGCGAGACGGCCGGCGAGCGCGGCGACGGGCGCGGTCTCGCCGGTGACCAGTGGCGAGGCGCCGGCGCCGGCGCCGTGCCGCCCGAGTGCCGCGGCGGCGGCGGCGAGCACGTCGGGGTGGCGGGACAGGCCGAGCACGTCGTTGCAGGAAAGCGAGACCAGCGTCCTGCCGTTTCGCCGGAGCAGCGGCGGCGCGAGCCCGTCGCGATCGACCGCGCGGAGCGTGCGGCGGCGATCGGCGGCGTCGAGGATCGCGAGCTTCGACTGCGCGAAGCGATCGAGACTGTCCAACGCCCTTGCCCCCCACCGCCCGCGACCCGCGCGGCGTTGTTTCCGCTTCCCCGGAGTGTCACACAAGCGCCGAGCGAGAGCGCCGAGGAGGATCGATCCGATGGACATGCCGCCGACCCGAGACGCGGGCGAGCGCGGACCCCAGGCGGTGGCCGGGGCCGTGACCGGTGCCGACACGTCGCCGCCGCCGCGCTGGGCGCGGGATGACGTGCTGGCGCTGATGCGCCTGCCGTTCCCCGAGCTGCTTTATCGCGCCCAGACGGTGCATCGCGCGCGGTTCGATCCCCGCGAGATGCAGGTCTCGACGCTGCTGTCGATCAAGACCGGCGGCTGCCCCGAGGACTGCGCCTATTGTCCGCAGTCGGCGCGTCACGAGGACGCCATCCCGGCGAGCAAGCTGATGCCGCTCGCCGACGTGCTCGCGAGCGCGCGTGCGGCACAGGCGGGCGGCGCGACGCGGTTCTGCATGGGCGCCGCCTGGCGCAACCCGAAGGATCACGAGCTCGAGCAGGTCTGCGCGATGGTCGAGGGCGTGCGCGCGCTCGGGCTCGAGACCTGCGTGACGCTCGGCATGCTCACCGGCGGGCAGGCAGGACGGCTGAAGCGATCGGGGCTCGATTACTACAATCACAACCTCGACACCTCGCCCGAGTTCTACGGCGACATCATCTCGACCCGCACCTACCAGGACCGGCTCGACACGCTGGCGCACGTGCGCGACGCCGGGATCCATGTCTGCTGCGGCGGCATCGTCGGCATGGGCGAGACGGTCGACGACCAGGCCGGGCTGCTGGCGGAGCTCGCCAACCTGCCCCGGCCGCCGGAAAGCGTGCCGATCAACATGCTTGTGCGGGTCTCGAACACGCCGCTCGCGGCGGCCGAGCCGGTGGACGCGATCGATTTCGTGCGCGTGATCGCGGCCGCCCGGATCATGATGCCGCGATCGCGCGTGCGTCTGGCCGCCGGTCGCGAGGGAATGAGCGACGAATGCCAGGCGCTCTGCTTCCTCGCCGGGGCGAACTCGATCTTCACCGGTCGGACGCTGCTGACGACGCCCAACCCGGGTGCGGACCGCGACGCGGCGCTGCTCGACCGGCTCGGGATGCGCATCCGCGCGTGACGGCCGACGGGCATCTCTGGCTGCCCTACACGCCGATGCGCGGCGCGGCGCCGCGCCTGGTCGCCGCCCGCACCGACGGCGCCACCATCACGCTCGACGACGGGCGGACGCTGATCGACGGCATCGCGTCGTGGTGGACCGCGTGTCACGGTTACAACGACCCGCACATCGCCGATCGCGTGCGGGCGCAGCTCGCGCGCATGCCGCACGTGATGTTCGGCGGCTTGGTGCACGAGGGGGCGATCCGGCTCGCCGCCCGGCTCGCCGCGATGCTGCCGGGGGATCTGGACCGGGTGTTCTTCTCCGACAGCGGCTCGGTCTCGGTCGAGGTCGCGATCAAGATCGCGGTGCAGTATTTCCTCAACGGCGGCGAGCGCGGCCGCACGCGCCTGCTCGCCTTCGAGGGCGGCTATCACGGCGACACCTTCATGACGATGTCGGTGTGCGATCCCGAGGAAGGCATGCACGCGTTGTTTCGCGGCGTGCTGCCCGAGCAGGTGATCGCGCCGCTGCCGGTCGACGACGCCTCGTCGGCGCGTTTCGCTGCCGTTATGTCGCGACATGCCGCATCGCTCGCGGCCGTGCTCGTTGAGCCGCTGGTGCAGGGCGCGGGCGGGATGCGGATGCATGCGCCCGACGTGCTCCGGCGCATCCGCGCGGCCTGCGACGATCACGGCGTGCTGATGATCGCCGATGAGGTATTCACGGGTTTCGGCCGAACGGGCACGATGTTCGCGGTCGAGCAGGCGGAGATCGTGCCGGACATCATCTGCCTTTCGAAGGCGCTCACGGGCGGAACGATGGCGCTGGCGGCGACGGTCGCGAGCGCGCGCGTGTTCGCGGCCTTCGACAACGCCCGCGCGGACGCGGCGCTGATGCATGGGCCGACCTTCATGGCGAACCCGCTCGCGTGCGCGGCGGCGAACGCGTCGCTCGATCTGTTCGAACGTCATGACAGGCTCGGGGCGGTCGGCTGTATCGAGGCGGCGCTCGAGGCGGGGCTCAGGCACTGCGCGACGCGGCCCGGCGTGCGGGCGGTTCGCGTGCGGGGCGCGGTCGGCGCGGTCGAGCTCGAACCGGGCGCGATGCCGCCGCTCGACGTCTTGAAGGCACGTTTCGTCGCACGTGGATTGTTCGTCCGTCCATTCCGTAACATCATCTATCTGACACCTTGCTTCACGATCGGGACCGAGGCGCTCGCGTCACTGATCGAGGGAGTGACGAGCGTGATCGAGGAGGCTGCCTGACCATCGATCGGTCGCTCCCGGACGGCGGTGCGCCGGCTTCCGGGTCCGACGGTCTCGAGCGCGTCGAGCGCGCGCGCGCGCTCGGCCTCGCCGGCCAGCCGGCGCGCGCGCAGAGCGCGCTCACGGCGATCCATCGGGAGGCGGTGGACCGCGGCGATCGACTGCTGCAGGCGCGCGCCTCGACCGAGCTCGCCTGGACGGCGGTGATGCTGGCGACGTCGGAGGAGGGGCTCGCGCACGCGCGCGCGGCGGTCGCGATCTTCCGCGCCCTCGGCGACGTTCGTGGCGAGGCGCTGGGGCGCGCGGCATCGGCCTGGCTGCTGCTGGAACTCGGCGATCCGGAGGCGCTGGAGGAGGGTCGTCTCGGGCTCGGGCTCGCGACCGCCACCGCCGATCCCGAGACGATCGGCTGGGCCAACCAGTCGCTGGGCCTGGTCTACGCGGCGGCCCGCCAGGGCGACCTCGCGATCCGCCACCTGCATGCCGCGCGGCGGGCCGCGCGCGCGGCCGGACACCAGACGCTCGAGGGACGCGCGCTGGTCAACCTCGGCCTCGCGCATCTCTCGATGGCCGAGGACGGGGCGAAGACGTCCGATCACCAGGCCGGCCGGGCAGCCCATCTCGCGGACGCCGCGCTGTTCACCGCCGAGGGGCTCGCGCTCGCGCGCGCGACGTCGGACGACTGGATCGCGCGGATCGCGGTCTGCAACCTCGCCGAGATCACCTGCGACCAGGGCCGGCCCGAGGAAGGGCTCGCGCTGCTCGAACGCGAGCCGGCGCCGGTCGGCGAGCTGGCCGCCCTCGACCACGCCCACCGCGATCACGCGCGATCGCTCTGCCTGCTGCGGCTCGGCCGCCTCGCCGAGGCCGGAGACGCGCTGGTGGCCTGCCTAGCGCAATGCGAGCGTTCTGACACGATCTTCCTCCGCGTGCAGGCCACCGAGGATCTCGCTCACGTGCTCGAGGCGCAGGGGCGTCTCGCCGAGGCGTTGGCGGCGCATCGCGGCTTTCACGCGCTCTACGTGCGCCAGGCGAGCGACGGCGCGGAGCGACGGGCGCGCGCCGCCGGCATGACCGACGACGCGGCGCTTCTGGCGCGGCAGGTCACCGCCGAGCAGGCGCTCGTCGCCCGCCTCGCCGCCTCGAACCAGGCCCTCGCGACCCAGGCGTTCAGGCTGCTCAAACAAGCGTCGGAGGCGGCTCCGGACGACGCCGCGAACCGCCTGGCGCTCGAGGCCGTGCTCGCGTCGCTCGGCGCGGAGACACCCCACGCGGTGCTGGCGGTCGGCGTCGACGCCTTGCGCTCCGACGGCACGCCGCCGGACGAGGCGGCGCGCGACGGGTTCGCGCGATCGGCTTCGGTCGCCCTCCGGGGCGCGCTGCGCGAGACGGATTGCGTCGCCGCCACCGGCAAGCGGGCGTTCGCGGTGGTGCGCCTGGCGCAGGCCGCGGACGCACCGCGTTTCGCGGCGCGGATCCGGTCGGTTCTGGAGGACTGGGCCGAGGCGCGGTCGGACGCGGCGACGCGCGTCGTGATCAGCCTCGGTGCGGCGTCGAGCGAGGAGGCGCCGACGGCGCGGGACGCGCTGGCGCTGGCCGACGCGCGACGCGTCGGCCGCGCGGGCTGAGGCTTGAACCGGAGGCCGGGCCGGAACCCTCGCACGGACGCCTTGATCATTTCGTTAATAGAATGTAAATGAACGCTGCCGTAACGGATGGGGGCGGTCATGGCGGATGCCGCGACCGGCGTCCTGACGGTGGCGGGCGCGGCGATCGGCAGCGCCGCGATCCAATTGACGAGCGATCCCTTCGGCGTGGCACTCGCCAGCCGGTTCGCCGGGCTCACCGCGTCCTACGCCTCGGTCGCGGCCGGCGTGTTCTCCTATTCCGGCGCGACATCGCTGCTGGCCGTCGCGGCCGGCCAGGGCACGGTGACCGTGGACGGCGCCTCGGCCTCCTCGGCGCTGCTGGTCGGCGACGGCACCTCCGTGCTCTACCAGGGCAGCGGCAGCGCGTCCGTCGCGACCGGCAGCGGCAACGACACGATCGTCGCCGGCAGCGGCAGCGTCGACACCATTGCCGCCGGCAGCGGTCGGAACATCGTCGACGTGTCGGCGGCGGCGAGCGCCTATGTCGACAGTTTCGGCAGCGATCAGATCCGCGCCGGTGTTGGTGCCGACACCGTGATGGTCGACGGCGCCGGGACGAGCAGCACGGTGATCGGCGGCACCGGCTCGCTCGTGGTGGAGAACGACGGCAGCGCGGGCACGCTGGTCGACGTTTCGAGCGCCGTCCGCTTCGTCGGCCATGGCGGCACGTCGACGGTCGCGGGCGGCATCGACACGCTCTACGGCGCGGCGGACGGCGTGTTCACGCTCGACACCGCGACGCATGACAACGTCTTCGTCGCGAACGACCCGACGGTGATCACCGGCGGCGCGATCGCGTTCGACGGCAGCGCCGCCGCGGGCGGCAACGAGTTCTGGGCCGGCTCGGGCAACGCGACGCTGATCGGCGGCGCCGGCGCCGACACGCTCGCCGCCGGCATGGGGGCGGCGACGCTGACGGGCGGCTCGGGGGCTGCCAACATGTTCGCGTTCTTCGCCGTCCAGGGCAGTTCGGCGACGCAGGCGACCATCAGCGATTTCGCCGCCGCCTCCGGCAACGTCATCGCGCTGTTCGGCTACGGGCAGGCCGGCATCGAGGCGGCGCTGCGGTCGGCGGTGCAGGTCGGCGCCAACACCGATCTCACGCTGACCGACGGCACGAAGATCGTGCTCGCGGGAACGAACGTGCACGCGGTGACGGCGGCCGATTTCATCGCGACCAACCCGAAGCTGGGCTGATCCCGCCTCCGACCGACGGCGGGGCTCGCCCGGCGGCACCGATCTCGCAAGGATGGCGCGTCGCCATCCCGGAGCCCCGATGCCTCGTCTCGTCCTCGCCGCAGCACTCGCCGCCGCACTCGCCGCTGCCGTCATCCCGGCCGCCCGCGCGGCCGATCCGGCACCGCCCCGCCCCGGCGAGGCCTGCTTCGCCAACGCCGCCGCGACGCGGAACGGCACGCTGGGCCTGCCACGCGAGGCGACGCCGACGCCCGACGGGCGCACCGTGCTGTTTCTCCGGAGCGGCCCGCGCGACACCGCGCTCGACCTGTTCGCGCTCGACGTCGCGACCGGCACCGAGCGCGCGCTCGCCCGGCCGGCCGGCGACGAGCACCTCTCGGTCGAGGAAAAGGCGCGGCGCGAACGGGCCCGCATGACCTTGTCCGGGATCACCGATTTCGCGCTGTCGCGCGACGGCGCGACCGTGCTGGTGAGCGAGGCCGACCGGCTTTCGGTCATTCCGCTCGCCTCGGGCGGCGCGGCGCGCCCGGTCGCGGGCAGCGGCTGGGAGGCGCCGGAGCTGTCGCCCGACGGGCGGTTCGTCGCGGCGGTGCGGAATGACGACCTGCACGTGGTCGAGATCGCGACCGGCGCCGACCGGGTGCTGACGACCGGCGGCACGCCCACGCTCACCCACGGGCTCGCCGAATTCGCCGCCGCCGAGGAGCTCGGCCGCTCGGACGGCGCCTGGTGGTCGCCGGACGGCGGCACGCTGCTCTACGAAACCAGCGACACGCGCGGCGTCGAGCCGCACTACATCGCCGACCCCGGCCATCCCGATCGCGCGCCGGTCGAGTTCCGGTATCCGCGCGCCGGCACGCCGAACGCCCGCGTCCGCCTGACACTGGTCGGCCGCGACGGCAGCGCGCCGCGCGCGGTCGACTGGGACGGCGACGCGTTCCCCTACCTCGTCCGCGTGGTGTGGCCCGCCGCCCCCGGCCGTCTCACGCTGGTGGTGATGAACCGCGCCGAAACCGAGCAGCGCCTGCTCGCGGTCGATCCGGCGAGCGGCCACGCGACGGTGCTGCTCGACGAGAGCGATCCGGCCTGGATCGACGTCGCGCCCGGTCTGGAATGGCACACGGCGCCGCTGCCGCGCTGGCTGCCGGACGGGTCCGGCTTCTTCTGGGCGAGCGACCGCACCGGACCGTGGCGGCTCGAGCTCCACCACGCCGACGGCACGCTCGATCGCGTGCTGACGCCGCCCGGCCTCGCCTTTCTTTCGCTCGCCGACGTCGACGCCGCGCGCGGCACCGCGACCGTGCTCGCGGCGCCCGACGGGCTCGACGCTCTGGTCTACCGGATCCCGCTCCGAGGCACCAGAATACCGCTCCGCGGTGGGGCGCCGGTGGCGATCGCCGCTTCGCCCGGACAGCACGCGCCGCGCTTCGCGGACGGCGGGCACGACGTCTTCGTCGACGACGTGAACGGCGCCGACGGCGCGCGCGCGACGGTGCTGCGCGACCGCGACGGCCGCGTGCGCGCGACCGTCGCGAGCCGCGCCGAAACGCCGCCCGCGGTGCACGTCACCTTCACCGAGGCGGGTCCGCGCCGCTTCGACGCGGCGGTGGTGCGCCCCTCCGACATGGTGCCGGGCCGGCGCTATCCGGTGGTGCTGTCGGTCTATGCCGGACCGGGGGTCAAGATCGTCACCCGCACGCCGCGCCTGTTCGTCGAAGACCAGTGCCTGGCCGACCGCGGCTTCATCGTCGTCAGCCTCGACGGGCGCGGCACGCCGCTCCGCGGCCATGACGAGGTCAGGGCGATCAAGGACGACCTCGCCGACGTGCCGCTCGACGACCAGGTGGCCGGACTGCGGGCGCTCGCCGCCCGGTTCCCGGCGATGGACCTCGGTCGGGTCGGCGTCGCCGGCTGGTCGTTCGGCGGCTTCATGACGGCGACCGCGACGATCAGGCGGCCCGACATCTTCCGGGTCGGCGTCGCCGGCGCGCCGCCGACGGACTGGGCGGAATACGACACCGCCTACACCGAGCGTTACCTCGGCACGCCGCAGGCCGACCCGGCCGGCTACGCCAGGAGCGACGTGCTGCCCCATGCGCACGAACTCTCGAGGCCGCTGCTGCTGATCCACGGCTTGACCGACGACAACGTCTACTTCGTCAATACGGTGAAGCTGACCGAGGCGCTCACGAAGGCCGGGCGTCGCTACGACCTGATGCTGCTGCCGGGGACGCACCTGCTGTCCGACCCGACGCTCCGCACGCGGGTGGATGTGGCGCGGGCGGACTACCTCGCCGCGCATCTCGGGGTGCGCTGACGGGCCGGATTTCGGCGGCGCCGACGAACAGCGGCGGCGCCGGCACGTTTCGGCCGAACACGGGAGGAATGACCATGCGGAAACGCGCGCTCGGACGATCCGGCATCGAGATCCCGCCGGTGATGATCGGCGGCAACGTGTTCGGCTGGACCGCCGACCGCGACACCTCGTTCGCCGTGCTCGATGCCTGTCTCGAGGCCGGGCTCGATGCCATCGACACCGCCGACGTGTATTCCGCCTGGGTGCCAGGCCACGAGGGCGGCGAGTCGGAGACGCTGATCGGCGACTGGATGCGGACGCGTGGCTGCCGCGACCGCGTGGTGATCGCGACCAAGGTCGGCATGAAGCTCGGGTCGGGGCACGAGGGGTTGTCGCCGGACTGGATCGTGCGCGCGGCCGAGGACTCGCTCCGGCGTCTCGGCACCGACCGCATCGACCTTTATCAGGCGCATCGCGACGATCCGTCGGTGCCGCTCGCCGACACGCTCGGCGCCTTGGCCCGCCTGATCGAGCAGGGCAAGGTGCGGGCGATCGGCGCGTCGAACTACGCCGCGGCGCGGCTCGAGGAGGCGCTCCGCACCAGCGCCGAGCACGGCCTGCCGCGCTACGAAACACTGCAGCCGCAATACAACCTGATGGAGCGGCCGGGCTTCGAGGACGCGCTCGAGACGGTGTGCCGTGATGCCGGGCTCGGCGTCATCCCCTACTACGCGCTCGCGTCGGGCTTCCTCACCGGCAAGTATCGAAGCGAGGCCGATCTCGGGCAGAGCCCGCGCGGCAACGTCGCGAGGAAATATCTCGGCGCGCGCGGCGACCGGGTGCTGGCCGCCCTTGACGCGGTCGCCGCGCGCACCGGCACCGAGCCGGGCGCGGTCGCGATCGCGTGGGTTGCCGCGCGCCCGACCATCACCGCGCCGATCGCGAGCGCGACCGGGACGGCGCAGGTGGCGACGCTCGCGCGCGCGGCCTCGCTCGTGCTCGACGCCGATGCGATGGCGGCGCTCGACGCGGCGAGCGCCTGAGCCGACCGCCGCGGCCGGTCCGGGCGACGTCCGACCGGACAGCGTCCTCGCGTGGCGGTGCTCTCGTCTCGTGACGAGGGAGCGGCACCGGCGGTTGAGGTTGCCCTGTCTACTGGGTTTCTAGAGCACGACCTTCGTGCCCTAGAGAAAGAGCGAGGCGAGCGACAACCCGATCAGGCCGATCGCGAAGGCGCGCGAGGTGTAGGTCCTGATCATGCCAGCTCCTGGACCGCGGCAGGCGCACCGCATCGGGGGGACGCGCGATCATACGGACCCTGCAAGCGGTCGGATGCGACCGCCGCGTGACGGAATCTAACGGATCGTGACGCGGGACCGCGGCCGCGCGGGGTTCGCGCCGGCGGAAGCGTCCGGCACAAGGAGGCATGACCGCCACCGAAGACCGATCCGCCCCGGACCCGAGGTCCGGGCCTGCCGACCGCGCGCGGGCGGAGGACGGCACGCGAGCGGGACCGCGGGACGGCGGACGCGGCATCTTTCGCTCGCTCGCCAACCGCAATTACCGGCTCTGGGCGGCCGGCGCGCTGGTCTCGAATGTCGGCACCTGGATGCAGCGGACGGCGCAGGACTGGCTCGTGCTGACCGAACTCACGCACCGCGACGCCGCCGCGGTCGGGATCGTCTCGGCGCTGCAGTTCGGGCCGCAGCTCCTGCTGCTGCCGTGGACCGGCCTCGCCGCCGACCGGCTGGATCGCCGCACGCTGCTCGCCGCGACCCAGGCGACGATGGGCGTGCTGGCGCTCGGGCTCGGCCTGCTGACGATCGCCGGACTGGCCCGGCTCTGGGAGGTGTACTTGTTCGCGTTCGGGCTCGGCTGCGCGAGCGCGTTCGACGCCCCGGTGCGGCAGGCCTTCGTGTCCGACCTCGTCGGCGAGGGCGCGCTCTCGAACGCGGTCGCGCTCAACTCGATGTCGTTCAACGCCGCCCGCCTGGTCGGACCGGCCGCCGCGGGATTGCTGATCGCGGCGATCGGCTCGGGCGCGGTGTTCCTCGCCAACGCCGCCTCCTACGGGGCGGTGCTCGCGTCTCTCGCGGCACTCCGCCTCGGCGAACTGCACGGCAAGCGGCGCGAACGGGTCGGACCCGGCGGGCTGGTGGAAGGGTTCCGCTACGTGCGCCGCCGGCCGGATCTCATGGTGGTGCTGGCAATGCTGTTCCTGATCGGCACGTTCGGCTTCAACTTTCCGATCTACATTTCGACCATGTCGGTCGGCGTGTTCCATCTCGGCGCCGGCCGCTACGGCGTGCTGGCGTCGGCGATGGCGATCGGCTCGGTGCTCGGCGCGGCGCTCGCCGCGCGCCGCGAGACGCCGAGCAAGGGGCTGCTCGTCGGCGGCGCCGCGACGTTCGGCGCCGGCATGGCGGCGGCGGCGCTGATGCCGGACGAGCGGGCGTTCGGGCTGGTGCTGATCCTGGTGGGCGCGGCGGCGCAGACCGTCACGACGACGGCGGTGAGCATGGTGCAGCTGTCGACGGCGAGCGCCATGCGCGGCCGGGTGATGGCGATCCTGCTCGCGATCACGCTCGGCGGCACGCCGATCGGCGCGCCGGCCACGGGCTGGATCGCGAACCGTTACGGCCCGCGCTGGGCGATGCTGTCGGGCGCGGTCGCGGCGCTGATCGCGGCCGCGATCGGCGCCGCGCTGCTGACGCGGCGCACGCGGAGCGCCGATCCCGCGACGGGCGATGGCGACCGCATCGAGCAGCGGGCAAGCCCGGTGTAGGGGCACCGAAGGGGCCCGAAGCGCTTGGACCCGGGTGCGGCCATCGGGTGGCGCCTGCCGATCCCGGGTGACATCGGTGCGCGCCGCACCAGATCGGGCGGCATGGATCAGATCACCGGTCTCCCGCCCCGCTCGCTCGAGAAGGCCGATCCCTCGTCCGATCTCGACTTCTACGCGGTGCCCCGCCTGGTCACGCATATCGACGACGGCGCCATCGCGGCGGTGACCGGGCTTTACCGCCGCCTGCTGCCGCCCGACGGCACGGTGCTCGACCTGATGAGCAGCTGGGTCAGCCATCTGCCGCCCGAACTGCCGCTCCGAGAGGTCATCGGCCACGGCATGAACGCCGCCGAGCTCGCGGCCAACCCGCGCCTTGCCCGCTTCTTCGTCCAGGATCTCAACGCCGACCCGGTGCTGCCGCTCGGCACGGCGACGGTCGACGCCGCCTGCCTCTGCGTCGGCGTGCAGTATCTGCAGCGGCCGGTGTCGGTCTTCGCCGAGCTCCGGCGCGTGCTGCGGCCCGGTGCCCCCGCGATCGTCAGCTTCAGCAATCGCTGCTTTCCGACCAAGGCGGTCGCGATCTGGCGCGCGCTCGACGACCGCGGTCACGCCCAACTGGTTTCGATGTATCTGGACCGGGCCGGGTTCGAGGCGATCGAGACGGACGGACATGCGCCGAGGGACGCCGACCCGCTGCTGTGGGTTGTCGGCCGGGCGCCGCTGGCGGTCTGAGACGACCCGCGCCGACACCCGGCGCCGGTCAAGAAAGTATCGAAACGCGGCTCGGTCGGGTGAAGTATTTGCCCCGGCGAGCGATTAAGTGTCTATGACGAAGAACGAACGATCGGGACGGCCTCGCCGGATACCGAACGCCGGGAGGAACCATGCCGCGTCCACGCGCCTCCGCGCGATCGGAGACCCATCGCCGTCATGGAAGCGGCGGTCGCTGATGGCGCTGCCCACGCTCGAGACGGTGTCGGCGGCCGACGGCGCGCCGCTGAAGATCTGGGCGCACGGCTACCCCTATCGAACCGTGCGCTGGCACTATCATCCCGAGATCGAGATCCACCTGGTCACGACGACGAGTGGCCGGGCGTTCGTCGGCGACTATATCGGCGCGTTCGCGCCCGGCGACCTCGTGATGACCGGGCCGAACCTGCCGCACAACTGGCTGAGCGAGGTCGCGCCGGGTGTCGCGATCCCGGAGCGCTGCATCGTGCTGCAGTTCGGCGTGCGGTTCCTCGACGCCTGCATCGACACGTTCCAGGTCGCGGGCCTCGCCGATCTCGCCCGCCAGTCGTCGCGCGGGATCGGGTTCGGCCACGCGACGAGCCGCGCGGTCGCGCCGCTGATGCGCGCGATGCTCACCGGCGATCCGCTGTCGCATCCGGCGCTGTTCCTGCGCATCGTCGAGTGCCTGATCCGCGACGAGCGGCGGCGGCCGCTCGCGAGCGTCGGCTACCGGTCGCAGCCGGCCGTTTACCTGGAGCAGCCGCTCAACCACGTGCTGGACCATATCAGGGCCAATCTCGGCCATGATCTGTGCCAGGCGGAGCTCGCCGCGCTGAGCGGCTACACCACGAGCGGTTTCTCGCGCGCGTTCCGGCGTCAGACCGGCATGGCCTTCACCGCCTACGTGACCGCGATGCGGATCAATCATGCCTGCGCGCGCCTGGTGCACTCGGCGGATGCGATCACCGACATCTGCTTCGAGAGCGGTTTCAGCAACGTGTCGAACTTCAACCGGCAGTTCCGGGCGACCACCGCGATGACGCCGCGCGAGTATCGTCGGCGCGTGCTCGAGAACGAACGCCCGGTCCGGACCGACCGGACGCTCGGTCCGCTCGGCGCGCGACCGCCGGTTCCGAACGCGTTCGGGCACGACCGCCCGGCCGCATGATCCCAAGCCTGACCAGAACGATAAAAGGATGATCCAGGATGCCGAATATTGCGAAATCGCTCGGAGTTCTCACGCTGGCCGCGGGGCCGATGCTGGTGCCGCTCGCCCATGCCGGCGCGGCCGGCGTCGCGAACGCCAAGGTGGCCTTCCTGATGCCCGACGAGGGCTCGACGCGCTACGAGGAGCACGATCGGCCCGGCTTCGTCGCCGAGATGCATACGATCTGCCCGTCCTGCACGGTGCTTTACCAGAACGCCGACGGCGACGCCTCGCGCCAGCAGCAGCAGTTCAACTCGGTGATCTCGCAGGGCGCCAAGGCGATCGTGCTCGACCCGGTCGACTCGACCGCCGCCGCATCGCTGGTGCACGAGGCGCAGTCGCAGGGGATTAAGGTCATCGCCTACGACCGTCCGATCCCGTCGGCGCAGGCGAACTTCTACGTGTCGTTCAACAACGAGCAGATCGGCCGCGTCATCGCGCAGTCCCTGGTCGCGCATCTGAAGGCGACCGGCGCTCCGACCAGCGGCGGCGTGCTGGAAGTGAACGGCTCGCCGACCGACGCCGCGGCCGGCCTGATCCGCAAGGGCATCCACGAGGGTCTGGCCAGCGGCTCCTATCACACGCTTGCCGAATACGACACGCCCGACTGGCAGCCGCCGAAGGCGCAGCAGTGGGTGTCCGGCCAGATCTCACGCTTCGGACGCAAGATCGTGGGCGTCGTCGCGGCCAATGACGGCACCGGCGGTGGCGCGATCGCCGCGTTCAAGGCCGCGGGCGTCGATCCCGTGCCGCCGGTCACCGGCAACGACGCGACGATCGCGGGCTTGCAGCTGATCATCGCGGGGGACCAGTACAACACGATCTCGAAGCCGAGCGAGATCGTCGCCGGCGCGGCCGCGAAGGTCGCGGTGGCGCTGCTCGGCGGCGAAACGCCGAAGAGCGGGACCGTGCTGTTCAACACGCCGACCGAGCTGTTCACGCCGACACTGATCACGGCGAAGAACCTGAAGGCCGAGATCGTCGACAAGGACGTCGCCGGCAAGCCGATCGAGCCCGCCTCGGTGCTGTGCACCGGACGCTACGCCGAGGGTTGCACGAAGCTCGGCATCACGCCCTGATGCGTCTCGCCCGGCGCGCTCGCCGCGCCGGGCGATGTCGGCTGCCTAGCCACACGAAAAGGGACGTCCATGGTCGATCCGGTTCCGAACCCGCCGTCCGGCGAGAAGGTCCTCAGCCTGCGGGGGATCTCGAAGCATTTCGGCGCGGTGTCGGCGCTGACCGACATCTCGCTCGACGTGCATGCCGGCGAGGTGGTCGCGCTCGTCGGTGACAACGGCGCCGGCAAGTCGACGCTGGTCAAGGTGCTCGCCGGCGTGCACCAGCCGAGCGCGGGCACGATGACCTTCCTCGGCCGGGACGTGGTGCTGGCCGACCCTGGTGCCGCGCTGTCGCTCGGCATCGCGACCGTGTTCCAGGACCTGGCACTCTGCGAGAACCTCGACGTGGTCGCGAACATCTTCCTCGGCCGCGAGCGCACCCCTTACGCGCTCGACGAGGTCGCGATGGAGATCAAGGCCTGGACGCTGCTCCGTGAGCTGTCGGCGCGGATCCCGAGCGTGCGCGAGCCGGTGGCGTCGCTTTCCGGCGGACAGCGGCAGACGGTCGCGATCGCGCGATCGCTCCTCCTAGAGCCGAAACTCATCCTGCTCGACGAGCCGACCGCGGCGCTCGGCGTCGCGCAAACGGCCGAAGTGCTCGACCTGATCGAGCGCGTGCGCGACCGCGGCCTCGGCGTCGTGATGATCAGCCACAACATGGAAGACGTCCGCGCGGTCGCGGACCGGATCGTGGTCCTCCGGCTCGGTCGCAACAACGGCGTCTTCACGCCAGACGCCAGCAACCACGAGCTGGTCAGCGCGATCACCGGCGCCTCCGAGAACGCCGTCTCGCGCCGGGCCGGGCGACGACACGCGATGGCCGAGACCGCCGGCACAACGGCGGAGACCGGCATCGAGGGAGTGCACTCATGAGTGGCAGCGGCCTGATCGATCGCGCCGACGAGCGTCTCAAACAGGACAGCGGCGTCGGCGGCGCGATCCGCGCCTTCCTCGACCGCGTGCGATCGGGCGATCTCGGGTCGCTGCCCGTGATCGTCGGGCTGCTGATCATCTGCGGCGTGTTCGAGAGCCTCAACCCGATCTTCCTGTCGAGCAACAACCTGGTCAACCTGCTCTACGACAGCTCGACGGTCGGCGTGATCTCGCTCGGCATCGTCTGCATCCTGATGGTCGGCGAGATCGACCTGTCGGTCGGCTCGGTCAGCGGCTTCGCCTCAGCGCTGGTCGGCGTGCTCTGGGTCAACGCCGGTCTGCCGGTGATCCTCGCGATCGTGGCGGCGGTCGCCGCGGGCGCGGTGATCGGCTTCGTCTACGCGCTGCTGTTCAACCGCTTCGGCATGCCGAGCTTCGTGTCGACGCTGTCGGGCCTGCTGGCGGTGCTCGGACTGCAACTCTACATCCTCGGCGAAAGCGGCTCGATCAACCTGCCCTACGGATCGGCGATGGTCGATTTCGGCCAGTCGCTGTTCATGCCGGCGCCGCTCGCCTACGTGATCGCGGCGCTGGCCGGCGCGCTCGTGTTCTGGACCGGGCTTCGCACCGCGCGGCGGCGACGCGCCGCCAACCTGTCGTCGCAGTCGCTGAACGCGACGGTCGCGCGCGCGATCGCCGTCACGGTCGTGCTCGAGCTCGCGGTGTTCTACATCGACCGCGATCGCGGCGTGCCTTGGATGCTCGGCTTCTTCCTCGTGCTCGTGCTGATGCTGCATTATGCGCTGACGCGGACGAAATGGGGCCGCTCGGTCACCGCCGTCGGCGGCAATCGCGAGGCGGCGCGCCGCGCCGGTATCAACGTGCGCGCGGTCTACACGAGCGTGTTCATGCTGTGCTCGATGTTCGCGGCGCTCGGCGGCGTGCTGGCGTCGTCCCGGCTCGCCTCCGCGAGCCAGCAGGCGGGTACCGGCGACGTCAATCTCGACGCGATCGCCGCCGCGGTGATCGGCGGCACCAGCCTGTTCGGCGGACGCGGCAGCGCGTTCTCGGCCCTGCTCGGCATCATCGTCATCGAGGCGATCTCGAACGGGCTCACGCTGCTCGATCTGTCGTCGTCGCTCCGTTACATGATCACGGGTGCCGTGCTGGCCGTCGCCGTCATCGTCGACAGCCTCGCCCGCCGCTCGCGCGTGTCGCATGGCCGCGCCTGAGCGCGGCCCGAAAGGAGACGTCATGAGCGAGGAATTGGCAGGGCAGGTCGCCGCCGTGACCGGCGCCGCGTCGGGGATCGGCCTCGAATGCGCGCGGGCCTTTCTCGGCGCGGGCGCGGAGGTCGCGCTCGTCGACGTCGCGGCCGACCGGCTCGACGCGATCTGCGCCGAACTCGGACCGCGCGCGTTCCCGGTCGTCGTCGATCTCACCGACCGCGGCAGCATCGCGTCGATGCTGCCGCGTATCCTCGAGCGGGCCGGGCAGCTCGACATCTTCCACGCGAACGCCGGTTCCTATGTCGGTGGCGAGATCGTCGACGGCGACCCGGACGCGTGGGACCGGATGCTCAACCTCAACATCAACGCGGCCTTCCGCTCGGTGCACGCGGTGCTGCCGCACATGGTCGAGCGCAAGCGCGGCGACATCGTGATGACGAGCTCGATCGCCGGCATCGTGCCCGTGGTCTGGGAGCCGATCTACACGGCGTCGAAGCACGCGGTGCAGGCGTTCATCCATACGGTGCGGCGGCAGGTCGCCAAGCACGGGATCCGCGTCGGCGGGGTCGCGCCCGGACCGGTGGTGACCGCGCTGCTCAGGGACTGGCCGCAGGCCAAGCTCGACGATGCGCTGGCGTCGGGCAGCCTGATGGAGCCGTCGGCGGTCGCCGAGGCGGTGCTGTTCATGGTGACGCGGCCGCGCAACATCACCATCCGCGACCTGGTGATCGTGCCGCAGAACCTCGACCTCTGAGCGTCGAGCGGAGCTCGCGGGAGATGGTCGAGGGGAGTTCGCGGAGAACAGTGGCCTATCTCGGCGTCGACGTCGGCAGCGGCAGCGCCCGCGCCGGCGTGTTCACGGCCGATGGCCGCGCGCTCGGCAAGCACGCGGTGCCGATCGCGACGCGGCGTCCGGTCCCGGGACATGTCGAACAATCGTCCGCCGACATCTGGCGGGCGGTGACCGAGGCGACGCGCGCGGCGCTGGCGGCCAGCGGGCCCGTCGACATACGCGGGATCGGTTTCGATGCCACCTGCTCGCTGGTCGTGCTCGACGGCGACGGCGAGGCGGTCGGGATCGGCGGCGACGGCGATGACTGGAACGTGGTGGTCTGGATGGACCACCGGGCGTCGGCGGAGGCGGACGCGATCAACCGCACCGGCCACGACGTGCTGCGCCATGTCGGCGGCCGGATCTCGCTCGAGATGCAGACGCCGAAGCTGCTCTGGCTCAAGTCGCATCGCCCGGACAGTTGGCGCCGGGCACGGCACTTCTTCGACCTGCCGGACTTCCTCACCTGGCGGGCGACGGGTGCCGAAAGCCGCTCGCTCTGCTCGCTGGTCTGCAAATGGACCTATCTCGGCCACGAGGGGCGCTGGGACGACAGCTATTTCCGGGCGATCGGGCTCGGCGACCTCGCCGACGAGGGTTACGCGCGGATCGGCCGCGAGGTGCTGCCGCTCGGCGACAGGGTCGGGCGCGGCCTCGACGCGCGCGCCGCGGCCGAACTCGGCTTGCCGGAGGGCACGCCGGTGGGCACGTCGGCGATCGACGCGCACGCCGGCGGGATCGGCACGGTCGGCGTCGCGCTCGACGGCGCCGAGCGGGCGGATGCCGAGGCGTTCGATCGCCGCGTCGCGCTGGTCGGCGGCACGTCGTCGTGCCACATGGCGGCCTCGCCCGCGCCCCGCTTCGTGCCGGGCGTCTGGGGACCCTATTTCTCGGCGATGCTGCCGGGACGCTGGCTGAACGAGGGCGGCCAGTCGGCGACCGGCAGCCTGATCGACCACGTCATCCGCACGCACGCGGCGTTCCCCGCGCTCGACGCGGAGGGTGCCAGCATCTACGCGACGCTGAACGCGCGTCTCGACGCGCTCGCGCCGCTGTCGGGCGCGCCGTTCCCCGCCGCGCTGACCGCGGGATTGCACGTCGATCCGGACTTCCTCGGCAACCGATCCCCGCGGGCGGACAGCACGCTCCGCGGCACGATCAGCGGGCTCCCGCTTTCGGCCGGGCCGGACGATCTCGCGCGTCTCTATCTCGCGACGGTCCAGGCGATCGCCTACGGCACGCGGCACATCATCGGATCGCTGAACGCGAGCGGCTACGGGATCGACACCATCCTCGCCTCGGGCGGCGGCACGCGGAACGAGGTGTTCCTGCGCGAGCACGCCGACGCCACCGGCTGCCGGGTCGTGCTGCCGCGGGAAGAGGACGCCGTGCTGCTCGGGAGCGCGATCCTCGGCCGGGTGGCGGCGGGCGGCATCGGGTTCGAGGACGCCATGGCGGCGATGACCGCGCCCGGCCGCGTCATCGCGCCCGACCCGCGCACGCGCGGCTTCCACGACGCCAAATACCGCGTGTTCGAGCGCCTGCACGACGACCAGCTGGCCTATCGGGCGCTGATGGACGGCGCCGCCGACGCGGTCTGATCGCATCCTGCCCGCCGGGCGGGCAGGATGGATCGCGAAGCGGCCGCGTGGGATGGAACCGGCCGTCATGGCCGCTTCTCCTTCCGCCTCGCATCGCTTCGGGCTCGACCTGCTGCGGGCCGCTTCCGTGCTGATGGTGGTCTCGTCGCATGCGGGCGTGCTGATCGCCGGCTGGTACGGCGCGCGGGATCCGCAGCACCTCGCGGTCAGCGGCTTCTTCGGCGTCGAGGCGTTCTTCGTCCTCAGCGGCTTCCTGATCGGACGCATCCTGCTCGGCGTCGTCGCGGCCGGCATTCCGCCCGGCGCGGCGCGGCGTTTCGTGCGCCGGCGCTGGGCGCGGACGCTGCCGCTCTACTACGTCCTGCTGCTGTGCCTGGTGCTGGTCTGGCGGCCGCTCCCATGGCAGGGCTGGGGACCGACGGCGCGGATCGTGCCGTTCTTTCTCGTGCTCGCGCAGAACCTCGCCTGGCCGGTCCGCGGCGGCTGGTTCGGCGTGTCGTGGTCGCTCGCGGTCGAGGAATGGTTCTACCTGCTGTTCCCGGCGCTGCTGTTCGCAGCCGTGCGCCGCCTCGGCGCGCGGCGCGGGATCGCGGTCGCGGTCGGCGCCTTCCTGCTCGGGCCGTTGCTGGCACGCATCGCGGCGCCGGCGACGCTCGACTGGAACGACGCGGCGCGGACGATCGTGGTGCTCCGGCTCGACGCGATCGCGTTCGGGGTGGCGCTCGCGGCGATCGACGCCGGGCGCTGGGGTGGCGCGATCAGGCGGCGTCGCGGCGCGCTCGCGCTCGCCGGACTCGCCGTGCTCGGGCTGCAATGGTGGGGCGGTCTGCAGGGCGGCGGCGCGCTGGCGCGACGCGTGCACGACGTTCTCGCGGTCGATGTCGCGGATCTGGGCTGGACCCTGCTGCTGCCGGCGCTCGATGCGATGCGGCGGCCCGCGCCGATGGTCGCGCGCGTCGTCGAGGCGGTCGCCGCGCGCTCCTACGGCGTCTACCTCATGCACCTCACGCTGCTGGAGATGGCCGGCTACGCGGTGGCGGCGCATGGCTGGCCGCGCCCGCTCGCGGCGGCGGCGGCGCTGGCCGCCACCGTGGCGCTGCCGTCCGCCTCCTGGGCCTGGCTCGAGCGGCCGATCCTGCGGCGTGTCCGCGCCGCGCCGATCGTGCCGGTCGCGGCATCCCCCCCGCGCGCGCGGGGCGCCTGACGCACGCGCGGGCCAGATGTCGGGCGGGCGCGGGTCAGATCAGGGCGGCGGCCGCGTTCACGGTGAGCGCCACGATCACCGTGTTGAACACGAAGCCGAGAAACCCGTGCACGGCTGCGAGGCGCCGCAGCGGCCGGGCGGTGATGTTCACGTCCGACACCTGGAAGGTCATGCCGAGCACGACGGAGAAATACACGAAGTCCCAGTAGTCGGGCGCGTCCTCGCCGGGGAAGATCAGGCCCTTCGCGAGCTGTCCGTCGGCGCGTCGCTCGTACCATTCATGCGCGTAACGCGACGCGAACACCGCCTGGGTGACGAGCCACGACAGCAGCAGGGTCGCCGCCACCAGCGACACCCGGAGCGTCACGACCGCGGACGACAGGTGCGACGCGTCCGCGAGCGCCCGCGTCACCGCGACGAACGAGAACACGACGGCCGCGATGGTGACCCAGAAGGCGGTCCACTCGCCTTCCGCCTGCGCTTCGGCGTTGCGCGGCATGTCGTCCGGACGCGCGCGCGCGAACATCGTCGCGATCGCGACCAGCATCGCCGCGGCGCCCCCATCCCACGCCGCGACCGCCCGCGTCTGCGGCGCGAGCGTGTGCGGCAGGGCGACATAGGCGACGATACCGAGCCCGAAGGCGAACAGCGCCCGCTTGTGGCCGAGCAGCGCGCGGATCGGCGCCGGCGGCCCGCCGACCGTCGAGGCGCTCACGGCACCGCCTCGATCCTGAGCCGCGTGCCGCCGAGGCGGCGGAACAGGTCGTCGCGGCAGGTGAGCACCAGCACCTGCAGGCGGGTCGCGGCGTCGGTCAGGACATCGAACATGCGGTCGATCCGGTCGGGGTCGGAAAAGGCGAGTGCGTCGTCGAGCACGATCATCGCCGGACGGCCGGCGGCGCGGAGCATCTCGCCGAGCGCCACGCGGGCGAGCACGGCGACCTGCTCGCGGGTGCCGCCCGACAGATCGGCGAAACTCTCGTCGCCGCCGCCGCGTCGGCTCACCGCGCGGATGCCGTAATCGTCGTCGTAGTGCGGCACGGCGTCGGGCAGCAGGCGGGCGAGATGTCGGCCGACGCCGTCGGCGAGCGGCCTGAGCGCCACCGCGCGCGTTTCCAGCACGGTCTCGCGCAGCGTCGCGACCAGGAGTTCGAGCGAGGCGGCCTCGCGCCCGATCGACGCGTCCTCGGCGGCGAGCACCGCGCGCTCGCGCGCGAGCGAGGCCTCCTCCTCGGCGAGGCCGAGACCGCCGGCCTCGTCGATCCGGGCGCGGAGCTCGGCGGCCTCCTCGGCGAGGTGCGCCTCCTCCTCGCGCTCGTTGCGCTGGCCCTGCTCGAGCCGGGTGATGCTCAGCGCGAGCGTCTCGGCTTCGGGGGCGCCGGCGGCGGCGGCGAGGAAGGCTTCGAGACGCCGCGCCGCGTCGGCCTCGGCGCCCTTCGCCTCGGCCAGCGCGGCGGCGAGATCCTCGCCGGTCGACGCGGCCTGCTCGTCGGCGCGCCGCGCGCGCCGCTCGGCGAGCGCCCGCGCCGCGTGGTCGGCCTCGACGCGCGCCTCGGCGTGGGCGATCGCCGCCGCTTCGCGCCGCTGCTCGAGCATGCGGGCACGCGCCGTCGCGTCGGCGAGCGCCGCCTCGGCGTCGGTTTCGGCGAGACGGCACGCCGCGAGCCCGCGCGCGCGCGCCTCGGCGTCGGCTGGCCCGGCGTCCGCGTCCGCCACGTCGGCGCCCGCCCCCGTCGGCGCCCGCCACGCCGGCGCCCGCCGCGCCCGCCCCGTCGGCAGGCGGCACGGGCGAGAGCTGCGCGCGGATAGGCGCTCCACCTCGGCGGCGAGCGCCTCGAGGCCGGGCGCGAGGTCGCGGGCGGCGTCGCCCGGCACCAGCGGCGCCAGCGACGCGCGCGCCGCGTCGAGCGCGCGCGCATCGGCGTCGCGGGCGGCGAGCGCGGCCTCGGCGGCGTCCACGCTGGCGCAACCGACCGTGTCGAGCGCGCGGGCGAGGCCATCCGCGGCGACGCTCGCCCGGCGGCGCGCCTCGGCGCGGTCGGAGGCGGGCGGGCGGATACGGATCTGGCCGACGCCCTCGATCTCCAGCACGGCGTCGGCGTCGAGCACGAGGCGCGCGAAGCCGTCCGGCCCGCGCGCGAGCGGCGCGCCGTCGCGCCGGACCGACGGCGCGTCGGCGCGGAGCGCGATCTCGACCGTGGTCGCGCCGGCCAGCAGCGCCGCGCTCGCGGCCTCGTGGGCACGGGCCCTGGCACGGATCGTCTCGAGCGCGGCCGGCGTCGCGCGATGGGCGTCGAGGCGGGCCGCCGCCGCGCGCACCGCGTCGGCGGCGACCCGGGCGCGGGCGAGCAGCGCGGTGCGGGCGGCGAGCAGCGCGCGGGCCTCGCCGTGCTCGGCGGCCTCGCGGGCGCGCCGGTGCCTCCCCGCCGCCTCGGTGCGCGCGGCGGCGGCCGCGTCGCGCGCCGCCGTCGCGGCGGCGGCCTCCGCCGTCCGCTCGTCGCGCCGCGTCGCGCGCTCGGCTTCGCGAGCGGCCGACGCGGCGGCGGCGCGTTCGGCGTCGGCGACGGCATCGTCGAGCGCCCCGCGGCGCGCGACCGCGCTCTCGGCCGCCTCGCGCCGGACGGTCGCGAGGCGGCAGGCGTGCAAGGCCGCGTCGGTGCGGGCGGCGCGTTCGATCGCGTGCTCGCGGGCGGCGCGCAGCGACGCGAGCTCGCGGTCGGAGGCCGGATCGGCGCGACGGCCACGGAGATGCGCCCGCGTGCGCTCGAGCGCCAGCAGCCGGTCGGCATCGGCGGCGAAGCGTTCGCTTCGGGTGCGCAGCGTCGCGAGCGCGGCATCGAGCCCCGCGAGGCGATCGAGCACCGCGCGCGCCCGGCCGCGCGGCCGGTTGTTGCGGTCGCGGATGGCGGCGAGCGCCGCCTCCGACGCGGCGAGCACGGCATCCGCGCGCCCGGTGCCGGTGAGCGCGCCGATCTCGGCCCGCAGGCACTCGCCGATGGTGCGGCAGGCGCGCTCGCCGAACTCGGGCTGCTCGAACGAGCCGCCCTGCGCCACCAGCAACGCGTCCCAAAGGCCGAGATCGACGCTGCGCGCCTGACGGTCGAAGCCGAGCATGTCGCGGAGGCGGGTTTCCGCGGCGTCGCCCTCGTGGCGGCGTCCGTCGGGGCCGGTCAGCACGGCGTGCGGACGCGACAGGAAGCGCTTCTCGATCCGCCACGATCCGGCGGTGCCGTCGGCGGCATCGGTCTCGAACGACAGCGCCACGCGCGGCGCCGCGTCGTTGCCGCGGGTTCGGAAGCCGCGCGTCACGGCCGTGTTGGCGTCGAATTTCTCGAACAACGCGGCGTGGATCGCGAGCAGCAGCGTCGACTTGCCGAGCTCGTTCGGTCCGGCCAGCACGTTGACGCCGGCACCGAAGCCCGCGACCCGGTGCGGCCGGTCGAACTTGCGGAAGTTCTCGACCTCGAGCGCGTGCAGCCTCACGGCGCGCCGGCGCCGAGCAAAACGAGGCGAAGCAGCGCGCCGGCGGCGACGTCGTCGCCCGTGTCGGCGCGCGCGGCGAGCCGGGCGGCGGCGGCGCGAACCGGGCCGTGCTCGAAGGCGTCGAGATCGGTCGCGTCGGCGACCGGCCGAAGGGCGGCGCGGTCGAGGCGAAGGAAGCGGAGCGCGTGGGCGACGCCGTCGGCGATCTCGCGCTCGAACAGCGCGAAGGCGGCGAGCGTGAGGCGCCCGGCGACCGCGAGTTCGAGCACGACGCGGTCGAGCGCCGGATCGAGCGCGCGGATCCGACCGGCGAGTGCGGCGACGTCGTCGGCGCCGAACAGCTCGGCCTCGATGCGGTGCCACACGAAGCGACCGACCCGGTGCGGCGTCACCATCGCCTCGCCACCGGCGTCGAGGTCGATCACCAGCGCCTCGCCGCCGCCGCGGCCGCCGATGCGGGCATCGTCCGGCTCGGGCGTGCCGGCGTACCAGGCGCGAGGCGACACCGCCTGCGCGCCGTGCCAGTCGCCGAGCGCCAGGTAGTCGAGCCCGGCGCGGGCCGGCCGGTCCGGATCGATCCGGTTGTGGCCGCGCTCGCCGGAGGCGCCGAAGCCGCGGACCGACCCGTGCGCGAGGCCGATCCGCCGCTGCCCGGACGCGGTCGCGGCGTCGTCGAACCAGGCGGTGGGATCGCGCTCGCCATGGCGCTCGGTGAGGATCGCCGGCAGCAGGGTGTGCCGCTCGTCGAGCGGCACGGGCGCCGGCTCGACGTGGAGGTGGACGTTCGGCGGCGGACCCGACCGCAGCAGCCGCTCGAAGGGCGCGCCGGGCCGGTGGGCGTCGTGGTTGCCGGGGATCAGGTGCCAGTCGAGGTCGGCGGCCGCGCGCATGCGCTCGACGGGCGCGCGCAGCGTGCGTTCGGTCGGCAGCGCGGTGTCGAACACGTCGCCGGCGACGAGCACGCGGCGCGCACCGGCGGTGCGCGCGAGCGCGGCCAGCGCGTGGATGGCGTCGAGGCGGGCTTCGGCGAGAACGGCGAGCGTCGCGTCGTCCGCGAAGCGGAAGGCGCGCCCGATCTGCCAGTCGGCCGTGTGCACGAATCGCATCGGGAGAGTGTAGCAGCTCGCGGGGAAGGCTCCGCCTCGGGCGGGTGCCGTTCGCGGGCGGGGTCTGGTGACCTTCGGGTCGCACGCTTCGGAAGGAGCCGGTCGAGGGGCGGTCGCGTGGCGGTCGCGGCCGGGATGCCCGGGAACCCGAACGTCGACCGGGCGTGCGACGGCTGTCGGACGCGTGGCGGCGCCCGCCACGGCGCCGCACCGTCCACCTCTTGCACCGACGGGAACAGCACGACCGGCGCGACCAGCCTGCCGACATCATCGGGATGCGCGCGGAGCCGGGCGGCGGGGACAAACTCCTCGCGCTCGCCACGATCGGCATGGAGAAGTCCGGCGCTTCCGATCGCTTCACCATCCTCCGCGAGGACGGCGACCCCGACGCGCTGTGGGACGTCGAGGGGTTCCGACCGACGCGGCGAAGACGGCCACGAGCATGATCCTCTCGCCGACGCACTCCGGGACGAGATCCTGCCGCACCTGGCCGAGGCGCCGATGCGCGTCGCGGCCCACCCCTGCTCGGCCGCCCCGATCGACGCTCCGCGGCGGCGTCGGTGATCGCGCCCGGGCGCTCGGGCAGCCGCGGCGAGCTCGGATCCCCTGTCACCGGCTGCGGCAGGCGACGCGGCCGCCGACGGCGGACCGCGAGACCGCTGCCTCCACCCGAGCGTTCCGGGGCAAGGCTCCCGAGGCTTGTGCGATCCCCGCCACCTGCGCCATGGACGCGCATGGACAGCTCCGCCCGGAACCCCGCCTTCGCGACCGTGCTCCTCGTCGAGTTGTGGGAGCGGTTCGGCTATTACGGCGTGCAGGGGCTGCTGCTGCTGTTCACCGTCGAACGGCTCGGGCTGCCGGACCGGCAGGCGAACCTGCTGCTCGGCGCGTTCTCGGCGCTGGTCTACGCGCTGCCCGCGGTCGGCGGATCGATCGGCGACAAGCTGCTCGGCGCCAGGCGATGCGTGCCGGTGGGGGCCGCGATCCTGGCGCTCGGCTACGCGATGCTGACGGTGCCGGGCGGGCGGACGCTGCTGTTCGCGTCGCTCGCGACCGTCGCGGTCGGCAACGGGTTCTTCAAGGCGAACGCGGCCAATCTGGTCCGGCGGATCTTCGAGGGCGACGACGCGAAGCTCGATGGCGCCTTCACGCTCTACTACATGGCGGTCAATGTCGGCTCGACGGTGTCGCTGCTGCTCTGCCCATGGCTCCGCGACCGGTATGGCTGGCGGGCGGCGTTCGGCGTCTGCTGCGCGGGGCTGCTGTTCGGGCTCGCGCAGTTCGTCTGGCGCCGCCGGCTGCTCGCGCAGGCCGGCTCGGCGCCGGACGACGCACCGCTTCGGACGGGCGCGGCCGCGCTGGTCGGGTTGGGCGCGGTCGCGACGGTCGGCGCGGTGGCGTTCGTGCTGCAGCAGGAAGCGCTGGCGCGCGCGGCGGTCTACCTCGCCGCCGTCGCGATCGCGGCGATCTGGGCCTGGCTTTACCGGAACGGCACGGGGGCGGAGCGGCGCGGCCTCGCGATCCTTTATGTGCTGGTGCTCGAGGTCATGCTGTTCTTCGTCTTCTACCAGCAGATGTCGACCTCGCTGACGCTGTTCGCGTCGCGCGCGGTCGATCTCCGCTTCTTCCTGGGTCCGCTGCTGCTGTTCCGCTGGTCGCCGGCGCAGTTCCAGGCGCTCGACCCGATCTTCATCATGGCGGCGAGCCCGATCCTCGCGATCCTCTACGGCCGCCTCGGCGCGCGCGGGCAGGACCTGCACATCGCGACGAAATACACGATCGGCTTCGCGCTCACCGCCGGCGCCTTTCTCGTGTGGTGGCTCGCGTCGGCCGCGAGCACGCGTCCGATGGTGTCGTCCTGGGTGATGGTGGCGGGATACGGGCTGCTGGCGACGGGCGAACTGCTGGTGAGCGGGCTCGGCCTCGCGGTGATCGCGCGCTACGTGCCGGCGCGTCTCGGCGGCTTCATGATGGGCAGCTACTTCGTCGCGGTGGGCATCGCGATGTATGCCGGCAGCGCGGTCGCGAACGGGGCGGCGATCGCGCCCGGCGCGACGGGCGCGCCGCTCGGCGTGTACGCGGGATTGTTCGAGCACCTGTTCTGGCTCGGATGCGGCGCGACGCTGCTTTCGGCCGCGGTGCTGCCGGTGGTGCGGGCGCTCGAGCGCGGCCGGATGACGACCGTTGGCGCGCGGCCCGTCGCGGTGCACTGACCTCGTGACGAGGCCCGGCCGGCGGCGCGGCATGCCGCGACGGGCGCGCGTGGCGGTGCTGGCCGCCCTCGCCCTCGCCTCCTCGCCGTGCCGCGGCGCCGACGCGCCGCCCGTCGCCACGCCACCGACGATGATGCGGTTCCCGAACGCGAGCCGCGACGCGATCGCGTTCGTCGCGCACGCGGCGTTGTTCACGGTGCCGCTCGCCGGCGGCACGGCACGGCGCGTGTTCGATGACGGCGATGGCGTGATGGCGCCGCACTTCTCGCCGGACGGCCGGACGATCGCGTTCACCGCGCATCACCGAGGCGGCTTCGACGTGTTCGTGGTGCCGGCGTCCGGCGGCCCGGCCTTCCAGCTCACCCACGACGCGCCGGCCGTCGCGGGCGAGAACTTCGTGCTCGGCTGGACGCCGGACGGGCGGCGCGTGCTGTTCCTGTCGAAACGCCGCTCGCCGACGTTCCGGATCGATCGCGCCTTCGCGGTGCCCGTGACGGGCGGGCTCGCCGAACCGCTGCCGCTCGACCGCACCGGCCTGATGTCGTTCGCGCCCGACGGACACACGGTCGCGTTCGCCTCCGTGTTCCGCGATCTCGACACCCGGAAGCGCTATCTGGGTGGCGAGGCCGCGACGGTCGGGATCGACGATCTCGCCACCGGCCGGTTCCGGCGGCTCACGCACTGGCGGGGCACCGACACGGCGCCGATGTGGTTCGGGCGGACGATCTACTTCCTGTCCGATCGCGGACGGGACTTCCGGGCCAATCTCTGGGCCGACGATCTCGACCGCCGCCGCGTGCGGCAGGTGACGCGCTTCACCGATCTTGACGTCGAGTTTCCGTCCCTCGGCGGCCGCACCATCACCTTCTCGCAGGGCGGCGCGCTGTGGGCGCTCGACCTGCCGTCCGAGCGTCTCCGGCGCGTCGCGGTCGCGGTGCCCGACGACGGCCAACACACGGCTGCCGCGACGCGTTCCGTCGGCTTCCTCGCGCGCGACGAGGATGCGCTGGGCGGCATCGACTGGGCACTCGCCCCCGACGGCCGATCGGTCGTGATCGCGGCGGGGGGCGACCTGTTCCGTCTCGGTGCCGACGGCCAGGCGACCGACCTGACCGCGACGCCCGGGATCGACGAGGACCACCCGTCCTTCTCGCCCGACGGCGGCCGCATCGCCTACGAGACCGAGCGCGACGGCGCGCAGCAGGTCGCGATACGCACCGAACCGGGCGGTCCCGAACGGATCGTCACGCGTTTCGCCGCGGGCGAGCGGTTCGAGCCGGTCTGGTCGCCGACCGGTGGCGCGCTCGCGCTCGCCGACGCCGACGGCACGTTGTGGCTGGTGCCGCTCGACGGCCGAGACGGGGCGAGCCGGGTCGCACGCGATCCGGCGGGCGCGATCCGTGACGCGGCGTTCTCGCCGGACGGTCGCTGGCTCGCCTGGAGCGCCACGCGGCCGAACGGCACGCGCGCGATCCACCTGCGCGCGCTCGCATCGGGACGGGAGACCGTGCTCGGCACGCCGATGCAGAGCGACAGGAGCCCGGTCTTCTCGCCCGACGGACGGCTGCTGCTGTTCGTCACGCAATCGAACGCGCTCCCGGTGATGTCGGACCGCGACGACGGCGCCGGCTTCGTCGCGGTCTGCTCGGACGCGATCGCGGCCGCGACGCTTCGCCGCGAGGACCCGGCGCCGTCGTCGCCCGCGTTCCGCGACGCCGCCCGGGGCGGCTCGTTCCGCATCGATCTCGACGGGCTGCGGGCCCGCGCGGTCGCGCTGCCGATCGCGCCCGCCGAGATCGTCTCGCTCGCGATCCGCGGCTCGACGGTGTTCTACGGCACGGCGCCGGTCGCGACGCTCGGCGCCGCGCTGCCAGGCGCCACCGGGGCGCTGCACGCGTTCGATCTCGGCGGCGGCGGCGACCGGACGGTGGCGACCGATGTCTCGTCGGCGCTGGTGTCGGCGGACGGTTCGCGGATCGGGTTCCGGCGCGATGGGCACTGGCATCTCGCGTCGTCGGGCGCAGGCACGGATGGGGGCGACGACACCGCGTCGACGACGTCCGACACCGCGTCGCGGCGGGCGACGACGTCCGACACCGCGTCGCGGCGGGCGACGACGCCCGACACCGCGTCGCGGCGCGAGACGACGCTCGACAACGCGTCGCTGCGCGCGCCGGTCGATCCGCGACAGGAATGGGCCGAGATGTTCGACCGCGCCTGGCGGCTCGACCGCGACCTGTTCTTCAGCAGAGCCTTGAACGGCGACGACTGGCAGGCCGTGCACGACCACTACCGCTCGCTGGTTGGACTGGTCGGTTCCGACGACGACATGCAGTTCCTGCTCGGCGCGTTGCAAGGCGAACTCGCGAGTTCGCACGCGCGCGTGGTGCCGCCGCCCGACTGCGGCGCGACCGGTCCGTTGCTCGCCCATCTCGGAGCCGATCTCCGCCTCGACCCGGCCTCCGGCCGCTACCAGATCGCGCGCGTGCTCGCGGGCGACGCGACGGTCGCCGAAACCAGGAGCCCGCTCGCGGCGCCCGGCCTCGACGTGCGTGCGGGCGACACGATCCTCGCCATCGACGGCCAGGATCTGCGACCGCCGTCGGACCCCGACCAGCTGCTGTCCGGGCGGCGGAACTCGGTCACGCTCACGCTCGCGCACCCGGATGGGCCGCCCTATCGCGTGACCGTCCAGCCGCTCGCCGACGAGGCGCCGCTCCGGCAGTTCGACTGGGTGGCGCGGACGCGGGCCCGCGTCGACCGGCTCAGCTTCGGCCGCGTGGGTTACGTCTATCTCGAGGATTTCGCGGCGCGCGGTGCGGCAGACTTCATCCGCCAGTACGGGCCGCAATCCGGCAAGGACGGCCTGATCATCGACATTCGCGACAATCGCGGCGGTTTCACCAGCCAGGCCGTGCTCGACGTCTTGCGACGCGCCCGTGCCGGGGTCTTCGTCAACCGGGCGCGCCATGCCGAGACGCTGCCGAGCCTGACCGCGCCACCCGTGCTGGTGACGCTGATCAACGATGGCACCGCCTCGGACGGCGACCAGTTCGCCTACTATGTCCGGCAGTTCGGCCTCGGCCCGCTGGTCGGCACCAGGACCTGGGGCGGCGTGCAGGGCATTGATGCGCCTTGGCCGCTGATGAACGGCACCGGCCTGCTGATCCCGAAGGACAGTCTCGCCGCGGACGGGCACTGGATCATCGAGAACGCCGGCGTGGCGCCCGACGTCGAGGTCGAGGACAGGCCCGATGCGGCGACGCCCGATCGCGACGCGCCGCTCGAACGCGCGGTCGCGGTGGCGCTCGCCCGGCTGCGGACCGATCGGCGCCCTCCCGTCCGCATTCCTGCGCCGCTTCCCGCCTATCCGCCGGCCGGCGAGGTTCCGGGCGCCGCCTTCGGGCGGGGCTAGAGCATTTTTCGATCAGACGGAGTCGTCCGATCGAAAGGATGCTCTCTTATCAGAGAGCTAGAGCACTCCTCGCGATCCAATTGGCTCGGGAAGTGCTCTAGAAGCGAGCCGGACGCCGGCAGCCGCGTGCCGGCGGGCAGGTCGCGGCGCCCCGCGGCGCGCCGGCGCGGTCCCGCTCCCCTTCTACGGCAAACACCGGCGCCCCATATTCTTCCCGCGCCAAGGGTCGCCTCGCAGGGGCCCGGCGCGGCTGTTGCCTCGAGAGGGACAAGCACATGGACATCGCCAAATTCACCGAGCGTGCGCAAGGCTTCATCCAGGCCGCCGGCACGATCGCGATCCGAGACTATCACCAGCGACTGACGGCGGAGCATCTGCTGAAGGCGCTGCTCGACGATCCGAGGGCGCGGCCTCCGGGCTGATCCGGGCCGCCGGCGGCGATCCCGCGCGCGTGAAATCGGCGGTCGAGGCCGAACTCGGCAAGCTGCCGCGGGTCGAGGGATCCGGCGCCGGCCAGCCGCAGGCCGACCCCGACTTCGTGCGCGTGCTCGACGCCGCGCAGACCGAGGCCGAGCGCGCCGGCGACAGTTTCGTCGCCCAGGACCGGCTGCTCGCGGCACTCGCCGCGCATCGCGGCGCCGCCGGGCGCGCGCTCCGCGACGGCGGCGCGAACCCGCAATCGATCACGCGCGCGATCGAGGCGGTCCGCAAGGGACGCCGCGTCGACAGCGCCGGTGCCGAGGCGACGTTCGACGCGCTGAAGAAATACGCGCGCGACGTGACCGAGGTGGCGCGCAGCGGCAAGCTCGACCCGGTGATCGGGCGCGACGAGGAGATCCGCCGCACGCTGCAGGTTCTCGCCCGCCGGACCAAGAACAATCCGGTGCTGATCGGCGAGCCCGGCGTCGGCAAGACGGCGATCGTGGAAGGTCTCGCGCTCCGCATCGTCAACGGCGACGTGCCGGAGGCGCTCAAGAACAAGCGCGTGATGGCGCTCGATCTCGGCGCGATGGTCGCCGGCGCCAAGTTCCGAGGCGATTTCGAGGAACGCCTCAAGGGTGTCCTGAAGGAGATCGAGGACGCGGCGGGCGAGATCATCCTGTTCATCGACGAGATGCACACGCTGGTGGGCGCCGGCCGCGCCGACGGCGCGATGGACGCGTCGAACCTGATCAAGCCCGAGCTCGCGCGCGGCACGCTGCATTGCATCGGCGCGACCACGCTCGACGAATACCGTAAGCATGTCGAGAAGGATGCGGCGCTGGCGCGGCGGTTCCAGCCGGTGTTCGTGGGCGAGCCGTCGGTCGCCGACACGATCTCGATCCTTCGCGGCATTCGCGAGAAATACGAGCTGCATCACGGCGTCAGGATCGGCGATGCGGCGCTGGTCGCCGCCGCGACGCTGTCGAACCGCTACATCACCGACCGTTTCCTGCCCGACAAGGCGATCGACCTGATCGACGAGGCGGCGTCGCGGCTCCGCATGCAGGTCGACAGCAAACCGGAAGCGCTCGACGAGCTCGACCGCCGGCTGGTGCAGCTCAAGATCGAGCGCGAAGCGCTCAAGCGCGAGCAGGACGCGGCGTCGCGCGACCGGCTCGGCAAGCTCGAAAGCGAGATCGCCGAACTCGAGGAGCGCTCGAACGCGATGTCGACGACGTGGCAGAACGAGAAGGCGAGCGTGCAGGAAACGCAGCGCCTGAAGGAGAAGCTCGATGCCGCCAAGAGCGAACTCGACATGGTCCAGCGTCGCGGCGACTGGGGCCGCGCGTCGGAGCTGATGCACGGGGTGATCCCCGCGCTCGAAAGCGAGATCTCGGCGCAGCAGGATGGCGAGCCCGGCACGCTGGTGCGCGAAAGCGTCGACGAGCAGGCGATCGCGTCGGTGGTGTCGCGCTGGACCGGCGTGCCGGTCGACCGCATGCTGGAAGGCGAGCGCGCGAAGCTGCTCCGGATGGAGGACAAGCTCCGCGAGCGCGTGGTCGGCCAGGACGACGCGCTCGTCGCGGTGGCGCACGCGGTCAGGCGCGCGCGGGCGGGACTGCAGGATCCGCAGCGGCCGATCGGCTCGTTCCTGTTCCTCGGTCCGACCGGCGTCGGCAAGACCGAACTCACCAAGGCGCTCGCCGAGTTCCTGTTCGACGACGATCGGGCGATGGTGCGCATCGACATGAGCGAGTTCATGGAGAAGCACGCCGTCTCGCGGCTGATCGGCGCGCCGCCCGGCTATGTCGGATACGACGAGGGGGGCGTGCTGACCGAGGCGGTGCGGCGGCGCCCCTACCAGGTGATCCTGTTCGACGAGGTCGAGAAGGCCCACGAGGACGTCTTCAACATTCTGCTGCAGGTGCTCGACGACGGCAGGCTGACGGACGGTCAGGGGCGCACGGTCGATTTCCGCAACACGATCATCGTGCTCACGTCCAATCTCGGGTCGGACATCCTGGCCAGCCTGCCGGACGGCGAGCAGGCGTCGCTCGCCGAGGCGCAGGTGATGCGGGTGGTGCGCGAGCATTTCAGGCCCGAGTTCCTGAACCGGCTCGACGAGATCATCCTGTTTCGTCGGCTCAGGCGGGACGACATGGCACGGATCGTCGCGATCCAGCTGCGGCGCCTCCGGAGCCTGCTGGAGGACCGCCACATCGCACTCGCGCTCGATCAGGCGGCGACCGACTGGCTCGCGAACGAGGGCTACGACCCGGTCTACGGCGCGCGGCCTCTCAAGCGCGTGATCCAGCGCAGCCTGCAGAACAAGCTCGCCGGGATGCTGCTCGAGGGCAGGATCGCCGACGGCGAGACGGTCCAGGTATCGGTCGGTCCCGATGGCCTGCTCATCGACGGCCGCCTCGCCGAGGCGGCCTGACGCGCACGGCGGCGCGGGATCACGTTCCGCGTCGCCGCCCGTTCTTCACGGAACCGATGCCGCCTTCCTCGCTTGCCTCCGCAGGCTCAAGAGGAGAACAGCAATGTTCATGCGAATCGACCGGCTGCAGGCGGAGCTGCCGCCACCCAAGAAAGCCGACCCGAATGCGGCCGCGGCGTTGCAGGAACTGCTCGGCGGCAAGTACGGCGAGATGTCGACACTCGGCAACTACATGTTCCAGAGCTTCAACTTCCGTTCCAAGTCGAAGCTGCGGCCGTTCTATGAACTGGTCGCGAGCATCACGGCCGAAGAACTGGGGCATCTCGAGATCGTGAGCAACGGCGTCGTCATGCTGGCCAACGGCCCTGACGATCCGAAGAACGAGAAGGGCGGCGCCGACATTTCGAAGGCACCGTTCGAGGCGATGCAGGACATCCGTTCGACGGCGTCGTTCGTGTCCTACGGCGGCGGCGCGGTGCCGGTGAACAGCAACTCGATGTCGTGGAACGTCGACATGGTGACGACGACCGGCAACGTGGTCGTCGACCTGCTGCACAATTTCCATCTCGAGTGCGGCGCACGCCTGCACAAGCTGCGCGTCTACGAGATGCAGGCGACGCCGACCGGCCGAGAGGTCTGCGGCTACCTGCTCGTGCGGGGCTCCGTGCACGCGCACGCCTACGCGCTCGCGCTGAAGCAGATCACCGGCGTCGAGATCGAGAAGATGCTGCCGACGCCGAACATCGATCTCAGCAAGATCCCCGAGTGCCAGAAATACCTGGACGAGGGCTCGCATCGGCGCCTCTACACGTGGAGCCCCGAGGACTACAAGTCGATCAGCGGCATCTGGAACTCGAGCGAGCACGCGCTGCCCGGCGATCCGCCCGGTCCGCTTGAAGTGGTCGACGGTCACCCAGAGGGCGGCAAGATCCACGACCTCACCGGCATGGCGTCGGCGTTCGCGCCCGACTACGCGCCGGAGGAGATGTTCGAGATCGCGACCAAGCTCTACCAGAAGTCGCGCTGACGCGGTCCGGGACCGGCATGCCGGTCCTGTTCGCCGTGACAGGACAGGCTCGCGCGCGGCATCCCGCGCGCGAGCCTGTTCTCGTATCCAACCCGGTCATCGTCTCGAGCAACCTCATGGACCAGACCACGTCTTGGTCCCGTCCACATGAGACAAGTTGCTCGATCCACTCAGTTTCTAGAGCACGACCTTCAGTTAGAGACCGATTTCGGTCCAGCTGAACGTGCTCTAGGGTCGCGCTTCACGAGCCGGTCGCCGGCTTGTCCGAGCGGAGCGAAGCGATGGACGGGGCGTCGGGCGAGATCATCCGCGAGGTCGGCGCCAGCGTCCGGTCGCTCGCCTGGCCGGCCGTCATCGTGGTGCTCGCGCTGGTGTTCCGGCACGGCGTGGCCGCGCTGCTCGCGCGGGTCGGCACCCTGTCGGTGTCCGTGCCGGGCTTCGGCCTGTCGGTGTCCGCCCCCGTGATGCAGCTGCTGCGTCAGGCCGACACGGCGCGAACCGGCCGCCGCGCCGCGAACGCCCCCGCGGCCGCGGCCGACGCCGCCGGCTTCGTCCGGTCCGCACCGCCGCATGGCCCGGCGACCGACAGGCGACCGTCGCTGGTCTGGGTCGACGAGCGGCCCGATGCCGGCGCCAACGAGATCGCGGCATTGCTCGCCACCGGCTGCGACGTCCTTCGTCTCGCCCGCCCCGAGGATGCCGCCACCCGCTCCGCACGGGTGATCGTGCTCGCCTCGGCCGACATGCCCGATGCCGCGCTTCGTCGCCGCGCAAAGGCGGCCTTGCCCGAAGCGACGCAGGTTCTCTACCCCGATGTCGCGGCGGAGCCGCATGTCGGGACCGACGCTCCGGTGCCGACAGATCCCGCCTCGCTGTTCGCGACCGTGATCGGGCTGCTGAACCGGTAGCCTCAGGACTGCTCGCGCAGCTTTCGGAGGATCTCGCGGATCATCTCGTCTGGCGTCTGCTCGACGTCGACGACGATCGGGTTCTCGTCGGAAGCGGGCTCCTCGAGCGTGTGCAGCTGGCTGTCGAGCAGGCTCACCGGCATGTAGTGGCCGGTCCGATGCTGCAGCCGGTCGAGCAGGATCTCGCGCGACGCGCGCAGGTAAAGGATGCGAACGGCATCCTTGTGCGCGCCGATCAGCCGCTCGCGATAGGCGCGCCTGAGCGCGGAGCAGGTGATCAGGCCGCGACCATCGGCCGCGAGCCGACCGTCGATCCAGTCACGGCACCGATCGAGCCATGGCCAGCGATCCTCGTCCGTGAGGGGCGTTCCCTGCCGCATCTTCTCGACATTCTCGGGCGAGTGCAGCTCGTCGCCTTCCTGGAACGGCCAGCCGAGCAGCTTGTCGACGAGCAGCGCCACGGTCGACTTGCCGGCGCCGGACACGCCCATGCAGATCAGCACACGCGGCCGGATCGCCGCGATGTCGGCGTGCGTTTCGGCATGCGAGCGGAGCGCCTCGTGCGTTCGGTCGGCGGTGACGCCGGGATCGGGGTGGGCGGTCGGGTTGGGTGTCTCGGGAGAGGTGTTCAAGTCTCGTATCGTCCTCTGGCTCAGTCTCGTGTCGCGGTGATCTCGCGAATGCCGTCGGCGCCGGCCACGATCGCGAGCCCGGCACGATCGAGGAACAGACCGGTCTCGATCACGCCGACGATGTCGCGCATGTCGCGCTCGAGCGCACGCGGCGCGTCGATCGAGACCATGTGGCAGTCGAGGATCATGTTGCCGCCGTCGGTCACGAACAGCGAGCCGCCGTTGTCGCGTCGCGGGCGCGTGGTCGCGCCGAGACCGCGGAGCGCGCGGTCGGTCACCTCCCAGCCGAATGGCGCCACCTCGACCGGGACGGGGGTGCGTTCGCCGAGGCGTGTGACGAGCTTGCTGTCGTCGGCGATCACGACGAAGCGACGGGCGGCGCTGGCGACGATCTTCTCGCGGAACAGCGCACCGCCGAGACCCTTGATCAGGTCGAGCCGGGTCGGCTCGATCTCGTCGGCGCCGTCGATGTCGAGATCGATCGCGTCGGTGTCGGCGAACCCGATCATGCGTATGCCGCCGTCGCGCGCCTGAGCGGCGCTGCGCTCGGACGTCGCGATCGCTTCGATCCGAAGGCCGTCGCGGACGCGGGCGAGGAGCGCCTCGATCAGGAAGAAGGCGGTCGAGCCGGTGCCGAGCCCGACGACCATGCCGTCGGCGACCAGGGTCGCGGCGGCGACCGCGGCCTGCCGCTTCAGCGCCGCCTTCGGATCGGGCGCGGGTCCGGTCATGCCGCCGCGCCGGCCGCCGCCTCATCGAGCATCCAGGTGACGCGGCCGACGCTGGTGATCCGGCTCGCCGGCAGCGAGCGGTCGCCGCCGCGGACGCGTGCGAGGACGGCTTTCTTGCCGGCGCCCGCGATCAGGAAGATCACGTGCCGCGAACTCATGATGCAGGGATAGGTCAGCGTCAGACGCGTGTTCGGTGCGTCGAGCGGGACGCAGGGCGCCACCCAGTCCAGCACGTTCTCGAGCACCGGCGTGTCTGGAAACAGCGAGGCGGTGTGGCCGTTCTCGCCGAGACCCAGCAGAACCACGTCGAACAGCGGCCGTGTGCTGTCGAGGCTCTCGCCGCGATAATGCGCCATCAACTGCGCCTGGTAGCGGCGCGCCGCCTCCTCCGGCTCGCCGTCGGTCGGCATCGGGTGCACGTTCGCTGGCGGCAGATGGACGTGGTCCAGCAGCGCTTCGCGCGTCATGCGATAGTTGCTGTCCGCGTGGTCGTGCGGGACGAAGCGCTCGTCGCCGAAGAAGAGGTGCGTGCGTGCCCAGGGAAAACGGTCGGCGTATTCGGCCGCCAGGATCTCGTACAGCCGCTTCGGGGTGGAGCCGCCGGAGAGTGCCACCGTGAAAGCGCGATCGGGATCCTCGTTCGCGCGGTCGAGCAGGGATTCCGCGGCCCGCGCCGCCAGAGCCTCGGCATCCGGCAACACTTCGGTGTCGTCGATCTGTGTCATGGATCCTCCCGGGGATCTGAGCGCCTCGTCGACTAGATCATCTTTCGATCAGACGGAGTCGTCTGATCGAAAGGAAATGCTCTCCCATCAAAGAGCTAGAGCAGGTGTTTCTCGACACCCTTGGCGAAGCCCTCGTTCTCGCTGTCGTCGGTCACGAAGGTCGCGGCCTCCTTCACCTCGTCGACCGCCTGGCCCATGGCGATCGAGACGCCGCCGCGCGCGAACATCAGCATGTCGTTCGGCTGATCGCCGAAGGTCGCGATCTCGTCGACCGGGATGGCAAGCAGGCGGGAGAGCGTGAGCACGACGTCGCCCTTGTTCGCGTGCGGGTGGGTGACGTCGAGGTAATAGGGTTGCGAGCGGGCGGCCGACGCGCCATCGCCGAGTTCGTCGCGTAGTTCGTGCTCGGCACGCTTGACGAGTTCGTGGTCGTCCGAAACGCCGACGATCTTGACGGCGTGGTCGAGGGCGGCACCGAAATCGGTCGACACCTTGGGATCGAACCTCACGGTCCACTTCTCGCGCGCGACATGCGGCCCGTCGGCGTCGGGCACGATCCAGTCCTCGCCGGCATAGACCCACACGTCGAGGCCGTGGCGGCGAAGGCTCTCGACGGTCTTCTCGGCGGCGTCGCGGTCGAGGTTCTTGCTCTCGATCACGCTCATGTCGGGTTTGACCAGCAGGCCGCCGTTGAAGCCGGCGATCGGCGTGCTGATGCGCAGCGGCTCAAACAGCATGGCCATGCCCTTGGGCGGGCGGCCGCTGGTGACGGCGAAGCGGATCCCCTTGTCCTCGAGCGCGCGGACGGCACGGATCGCACGCTCCGTCAGTAACTTCTCCTTCGTCACCAGCGTGCCGTCGACGTCGGCCAGCAGCAGCGAGGTTTTCGCCATCGTGTGAGCTCCGGTCAGTGCGGTTGCGGGGCGCGCGGGAGGACAAGGGTCTCGATCGCCTCGGCCCAGCCGTCGCTGCGGTTCGATCCCGTGGTGAACATGGCGTGCGACTGCACCTCTTCGGTCGCGTTGCCCATCGCGATCGAGAGGCCGGCGATCGCGAGCATCGGGATATCGTTGCCCATGTCCCCGAGGCATGCGGTCTCGTCGACGGGCACGCCCATCAGCGATGCGAGGCGCCGGAGACCGTGGTCCTTCCGCGCGGACGGATGCGTCACGTCGAGGTAGTAGTCCTGGCTCCTGTGCGCGGCGACGCTGCCGGCGAGCGCGCTCTGCATCTCGATCTCGACCCGCGCGAG
Source organism: Acetobacteraceae bacterium (assembly GCA_965199345.1). Lineage (GTDB taxonomy): Bacteria > Pseudomonadota > Alphaproteobacteria > Acetobacterales > Acetobacteraceae > CAXTPV01. The sequence continues at coordinate 773 of CBDARA010000002.1, read as the reverse complement.
CTTCGCGTAATCGGCGGTCGCGCCCATGATCTTGCCGGCACGCCCGATCACGCCCTCGAAGTCGGGGACCACCGTCGGTTCGATCCCGACGGTCCGGCGCTCGAGCGGCACATAGGCGCCGGCCGGGTTGGTCACGAACCACTCGTCATCCGCGAACACCCACGCGTCGATCCCGTGTGTTTCCAGCATCTCGATCGCCAGGCGGGCCGGTGTCTCGGCGATCAGCAACTGGTCGAGCACGCTGCCGTCGGACCCGGTGATCTCGCCGCCGTTGAAGCCGGCGCGAGGCGTGTCGAGCCCGAGCGTCCGCATCAGTGCGTCGAGCCCGCGCGGCGGACGGGCACTGATCAGTGCCAGCCGGATGCCGCGTTCGGCAAGGCGTGCGACCGCCTGCTGCGCGCGCGGTGTGACGCGCTTGTCGGGATCGACCAGCGTGCCGTCGATATCGGTGACGACGAGTCGGATCGTGCGCGCTGGTGTTTTCAACGGCTCAACCTCAGCCAGCGCCGGCCGTCGCGGGCGAGCAGCGCCTCGGCCGCGCGCGGGCCTGCGGAACCGCACGCGTACGGGTGCACGATGCCCTCGCCTGCCTCCCAACTGTCGCGGGCCGGTTGCACGGCGCGCCATCCGGCTTCGACGTTGTCGGCGCGCTGGAACAGCGTCGCGTCCCCGATCAGACAATCGTAGATCAATGTCTCGTACCCCGTGCTCGGGCCTTCCTTGAAGAAGTCGGCGTAGTCGAAATTCATGCGGACGCCGCCGAGCGACACGGC
>CBDARA010000001.1:0-92995 GCA_965199345.1 Acetobacteraceae bacterium | reverse complement strand
CCGGGCCCGGTCCGGCGCCTGGGGGTTGAGCCTGATCGAGCGCCTGCTGACGCGCCGCGCGACGCGGAGCGGTTCGGACGATCAGATCGTCGGCCACGTCACCGGCATCACGCCGACGATGCTCGACAGCGCCGCCCTGGCCGGGGTCCTGCCGCCAGGCGGGATCCTGCCGCCAGGCGGGGTCGGGGGCGACGGCGCCGCCGGCGCCGACGCGACGGGAGTGACCGACCTGCCGGTCGTCGGACGCCGGGGGCGCGGCCTCGATCGCGCCGAGACGGTGCTGCACGATCAGGTGGCCCAGAAGATCCTCGGCTACTGGCTTCAGAACCGCCACCAGGTGCTGTTCCCGCTCACGGTCAACTTCCGGTCGATCGAGCCCGCGCAGCGCGCGCTGCTCGCGCGATGGATGGCCGTCGCGCTGCTCGCGGGACATCTGGCGGCGGGCGATCACGACCGCCTCGCCGCGCGCGAATGGCTCGCCTCGGTCGGGGCCGACACCGACACGCTGGGCATGTTCGCGCTCACGCTCGACGAGACGCCGCCGCTGCACGCGGTGCTGCACGCGGTGCAGGCGACCCCCGGCCTCGCGGCCTATGCCTATGTCGTGGCCCTGATCGCGCTCGGCCAGCGCGAACTCACGTCGCAGTTCTTCCTCGAGTATCTCGCGGCCCGGCTCGCGCTGCCGTCGAACGTGGTGCGGAGCGCGAACCGCCGCTATCGGCGCTGAGACGCGTCCGCATCGCGTGCGGACAGATCTAGTCTCGGCATCGCGCGCCGCTCCGCCTCAGTCCGTCGCGTCGGTCAGCGCCTGCAGCGCGTCCTGCATCGCCGTCCCGTCCACCAGCAGCTTTCGCGCGAGATCCGCCAGCGTGACCCACCCCACCACTGCGCCCGCCTCGTTCCTGACCGGCATGCGCCGGATGTGGTTCGCCGCCATCAGGTCCATCGCCGTCTGCACGGTGTCGTCGAGCCGGCAATCGATGACGGGGCGCGAGGCGATCTCGCGGACCGGGGTCGCCGTCGCGTCCAGCCCGCGCGCCACGACGCGGTAAAGGATGTCGCGATCCGTGACGATGCCGTCGAGGCGATCGGCCGATCCCACCGGCAGCGCGCCCACTTCGAGCTCGCCCATCAGCACCGCCGCCGCGACCACGGGCGCGTTCGGCTCGATGAACTCGACGTCGCCGCTCATCACGTCCTCGACCCGCATCGTCCTGCCCCCGTCGCCCTGCACAGAAGCCCGGCCGAGCCCGCCGGGTTGCCGCGTCGAGAACCGCGAACGCGCGCGCGCGTTCGACCATGGCGACGCCGAGGAACGCGCCATGCCGCCCGCCCGCCCGGACCATGCCGCCCCGTTGGCGATCGCGCGAGACCGGCCGCCGTTCCGGATCCGGGCCACCTGGACCGCCGACGCGTCCGGCCCGCTCTTCGTGCGCTGGCTGCCTGCGCCCGATGGCGTCGACCGGTCCGCGACGCGGGACGAGGCGGCCGGCGCCTGAGCCCGCGCCCGCTCTTCCCGCTGTTCCTCGATCTCGACGGCCGCACCGTCTTCCTGCTCGGCGAAGGCGAGGCCGCCGACCGCCGCGAGGCCACCCTCGCGCGCGCCGGCGCGGTGATCCGGCGGGCGACGAACATGTCCCCCGGCTGCCTCGACGGCTGCGTGCTGGCGATCGGCGCCGAGGCCGGCGACGACGCGCTCGGCGCCTTGCACGACGCCGCGCGGGCGCGCGGCATCCCGGTCAACGTCGTCGACAAGCCCTGGCTCTCGAGCTTCGTGACGCCGGCGACCGTCGAACGGCTGCCGCTGCAGGTGGCGATCTGCTCGGCCGGCACCGCACCGGTGCTCGCGCGCCTGCTGCGCGCCCGGATCGAGACGCTGGTCGATCCGGCCTACGGCCGTCTCGCTTCGCTTGCCGACCGGCTGAAAGCGGACACCAGGCGCCGCCTGCCCGACGTCGTCAGGCGCCGGCGCATGCTGGAGCGCGCGTTCGGCGGCCGGACCGCCGATCTGATGCTGGCAGGCGACCCGGACGGCGCCGAGCGTGCCTATCGCGACGCGCTCGACGCCGCCGAACGCGACGCCGCGACCCGCGAGGCGGGCCTCGTCCACCTCGTCGAGCCCGGACCAGGACCGGCCGACCTGCTCACGCTGCGCGCGCTCCGCCTGCTCGGCGAGGCCGACATCATCCTGCACGCGCCCGACGCGAGCGCCGCCGTGCTGGAGGTGGCCCGACGCGACGCGAGCCGCCTGGTGCTCGCCGGGCCGCAGCCGGCGCGGCTGGTGGCCCTCGGGCAGGAGGGCCGTCACGTGGTCAGGCTGTCGCCGCATCCCGGCGAGGCCGACGCCCTCCGCGAGGCCGGCATCGCCTTCGAGCACGTCCCGGGAGTACACACGCCGCCATGACCGTTCGCCCCGCGTCCCCCCGTCCCGTGGTCCGATGCGCCGCGCTGACCGTCGCCGCCGCGCTCGCGGCCGTGCCGCTCGCCGCCGCGCCCGCCATGGCCGCCGCGGCCGTGACCGTGGGCGGCGCCTCGTTTCCGCCCTCCGTCGAGGCGGCCGGGCACACGCTGGTCCTGAACGGCGCCGGGCTCCGCGTCTTCTTCCTCGTCGTCGACGGGTACGCGACCGGGCTCTACGTTCCGTCGCCCGCGCACGACGCCGGTGCGGTGATCGCCGAGCCGGGGCCGAAGGAAATCCGGACGGTCTTCCTCCACGCCGCCTCCGCCGATCAGCTCCGCTCCGAGCTCGGCCGCATCCACGATGCCTACTGCGCCCACACGACGTGCCCGGTGGCCGACGAGGCCGCCTACCACGCGCTGAGCGCGCACGAGACGCCGGTCCGGGCCGGCGACACGGAGGCCTTCCTGCTCACCGACGACGGCGTGTCGGTGTCGCGCGACGGTGCGCCGGTGCTGACCATCGCCGACCCGCATTTCGGCACGGCACTGCTCGCCTCCATGCTCGGCGCGAGTTCCCCGACGCCGCACTACCGCCGCGCCCTGCTCGGCCTCGCGGGCTGAAGGGCCGGCGTGGTATCGACCGCGCCATGCCAGGCCTCGACCCCGACCGTCCGTTCCGTCCCGTCCGCATCGCCGTGCTCACCGTGTCCGACACGCGCGACCTCGCCACCGACGCCTCGGGCGACGCGCTGGTCTCGCGCCTCGACGCCGCCGGTCACGTGCTCGCCGACCGCGCGCTGGTGATCGACGATGCCGACCTGATCGTCGCCCGCCTCGCCGGCTGGATCGCCGACCCGGTGGTCGAGGCGGTGATCAGCACGGGCGGCACCGGCATCACCGCCCGCGACGTGACGCCCGAGGCGTTCGAGCGGGTGATCGAGAAACGCATCGACGGCTTCGGCGAACTGTTCCGACAGCTCAGCTACGCGAAGATCGGCACGTCGACGATCCAGTCGCGCGCGCTCGCCGGCCTCGCCGGCCGGACGCTGCTGTTCGCGCTGCCGGGCAGCCGCGGCGCCGTCGCCGATGCGTGGGACGACATCCTCGTCCACCAGCTCGACATCCGCTATCGCCCCTGCAACTTCGTCGAACTCCTGCCGCGGCTGTAGGGCGGGCTCGGGGGCGAGGAAGCCCCTGGCCTTACTCCACCCCGCCGAGCACGACCTTGCCGATCGCGCGGCCGGTTTCGACGAGCGCGTGGGCGCGGGTCAGCGAGGCGGCGTTCATCGGGCCGAGATCGTCGTGCAGTGTCGACCGCAGCGTGCCGTCGTCGAGCAATGCCGAGACTTCGGCGAGGATGCGTCCCTGCCGCTCCATGTCGGGCGTCCGGAACAATGGCCGCGTGAACATGAGCTCCCAGTGCACGGACAGGCTTTTCAGCTTGAAGGGCAGGATGTCGAAGTGCTCGGGGTCGTCGATGAGTGCGAGCGCGCCCTGTGGGGCGAGTGCGCGGACGATCGCGTCGCGATGGGCGTCGGTCGCGGTCAGTCCGGCGACGTAGCGCACCGCCGGGATGCCGATCCGCTGCAATCCCTCGTCGAGCGGTTCGCGGTGGTCGATCACGTGGTGGGCGCCCATGTCCTCGCACCAGGCGATCGTTTCGGGCCGCGACGCGGTCGCGATCACCGTCAGCGACGTGAGGCGGCGCGCGATCTGCGTCAGGATCGAGCCGACGCCGCCGGCGCCGTTGACGATCAGAATCGCGTCCCGGGTGCCCGGCTCGACGCCGATATCGCCGCGCGGCGGCACCCGGAGGCGATCGAACAGCAACTCCCACGCGGTGATCGCGGTGAGCGGCATCGCCGCCGCTTCGGCGTGCGAGAGCCGGGCCGGCTTGGGTCCGACGATGTGCTCGTCGACCAGTTGCCGTTCCGCGTTGCTGCCGGCGCGGCCGAGCACGCCCGCGTAGAACACCGCGTCGCCCGTCCGGAACCGCCGCACGGCGTCGCCGACGGCGACGACGGTTCCGGACGCGTCGTAGCCGAGCACGTGCGGACCGGCGCCTTCGAGCGGGACCGCGCCGCGCCTGACCTTGGTGTCGACCGGATTGACCGAGACGGCATCCACCCGCACCACGAGGTCGTGCGGGCCGGGAACCGGTTCGGCCACGTCGCAGTCGACGAGCGCGCCCGCGCGGTCGGCCGGTTGCGCGGAATGGAAGCCGATGGCTTTCATGGACGGGGTGCTCCGTGACACGTGGACCCTAATGAACAGGACAGCAGGGAGGTTTCGCCCGTGTCAGACGACCGCGTCCGCTCCGGAGATCGCCCCGCGCGCGGTCCGGCCGCCCGTTTCGACCTGCTCGCGGTCGCGCGCGACTTTCCGGCCGAGGCCGAGACGCTGCTGCTCGACCACCGGCTGACCGACGAGCCGGCGGCGAGCGCGCGCGTCTTCCGCGTCTACCGGCCGACCCCGCCGCATTGGCACGAGGGGTGCGACGAATACCTCCACGTGCTCACGGGGCAGGGCACGTTCTGGGCGGAAGGGCCCGAGCACGAGGCGCCGTTCGGGCCTGGCCACCTGTTGTTCTTCCGCCGCGGCGTGGTGCACGCGATCCCGCGTCTCGAACCGGGCGAGCCGGTGGTGTTCTTCTCGGTCGACACGCCGCGACGCGATCCCGGCGACATCCATTTCGTCGACCCCGCTTCCGGCACGCCCGCCTCGTTCATCCGGCCCGCGTCGTCGTGAACGACGGGGACGCCAACCCCGCGATCGGCGATCCGGCCCTGGTGACGGGGGACCGTCACACCGCCCAGGCCCGCGTCGCGACGCCGTCGATCCGGCCGCCGCCGGCGCCCGATCCCGAAGGCGAAGCGGAGGAGCGGCGGATCCCGCTGTTCCTGCTCTGCTGCTGCGCGATCCTGGTCGGCGTCATCACCGGCCTCGGCGCGGTGCTGTTCCGCGACCTGATCGGCCTCGTCCACAACCTCTTCTTCCTGCAGCGTTTCTCGGTCCGCTACGACGCGAGCCTGTTCACGCCGCGCGATCCCTGGGGACCGCTGGTCATCCTGGTGCCGGTCGTGGGCGGCCTCGGCGTCACCTGGCTGGTGTCGAACTTCGCTCCCGAGGCCAAGGGGCACGGCGTGCCCGAGGTGATGGACGCGATCTACTACAAGCGCGGCGTGATCCGGCCCGCCGTCGCGGTGGTGAAATCGCTCGCCTCGGCGCTCGCGATCGGCTCCGGCGCCGCGGTCGGCCGCGAGGGACCGATCATCCAGATCGGTTCCGCGCTCGGCTCCACCCTCGGGCAGATCCTGCCGATGCTCGCCGGCCAGCGGATCGTGCTGGTGGCGGCCGGCGCCGGCGCCGGCATCGCGGCGACCTTCAACACGCCGATCGGCGGCGTGCTGTTCGCGACCGAGCTGATGCTGCCCGAGATCAGCGTCGACACCTTCCTGCCCGTGGCGCTCGCGACAGGCACCGCGACCTATGTCGGCCGCTTGTTCTTCGGCGCGGCACCCGCCTTCCTGGTGCCGGCCGACCTGATGCTGGGCGGCGCCCACGTCGCGACTTTCCCCGCCCTCGTGCTCTATGCCGTGCTCGGCGTCGTGGTGGGCGCGGCCGCCGCCGCCTTCGTCCGCGTGCTGCATCTGCTCGAGGATGGGTTCGACCGCATCGGCGGCCGCTACGCGCGGCACGCGATCGGGATGGGCGGCGTCGGCGTGCTGATCTACGCGCTGCACCTGTTCGCCGGGCACTACTACGTCGAGGGCGTCGGCTACGCGACGATCCAGGCGGTGCTGAGCCGGCAGATCACCGGCGGCGTGTTCCTGCTGTTCCTGTTCGCGGCCAAGCTGCTCGCGACCTCGGTCAGCCTCGGGTCCGGCTCGTCGGGCGGCATCTTCTCGCCGTCGCTGTTCATGGGGACGGCGATCGGCGCCGGTTTCGCCGCGATCGCCAACGCCGCCGATCCCGGGCTCGGCCTCAGCCTGCCCGCCTTCGCGATGGTCGGCATGGGCGCGATGGTCGGCGGCGGCACCGGGGCCGCGATGACCGCGGTCGCGATGATCTTCGAGATGACGCGCGACTACGACATCGTGCTGCCGATGATCATCGCGGTCGCGGTCAGCCTCGGCACGCGCCGGCTGCTGTCGCGCGAGAACATGTACACGGCGAAGCTGGTTCGCCGCGGCCATCCGATCCCGAAGGCGCTGCACGCCAACATGTTCCTGGTCCGGAGCGTGACCGAACTGATGGACCGCGACGTGCTCGTGCTCGACGGCGCGACGCCGTTCGCGCGGTTCCACGCGGCGTCGGGGTCGGCCGACACGCAGACCGCCGTGCTCACGGCGGGCGGACGCGTGTCGGGCGTGATCCGGGTCGACGCCACGATCGGACGCGCACTCGGCCGCGCCGGGGCCGAGAACGCGACGCTCGCCGAGCTCGCGACCGCCCGCTACGTGATCGTCGGCCCGCGCGACGTCGCATTCGACGTGATCTCGACGATGGAGCGCAACCGCGCCGAGGCGGCCGTTGTGGTCGGACCGCCGCCCGCGGGCGGCGCCGACCAGGTGCTGGGCGTCATCACGCCGGACGCGATCGCCGATGCGGTCGCGGCGTCGATCCGGATCTATCCCCGCTAACTCCCGGGCCCGAGGGCCGGGCGGCCGCACCTGCCGGACGGCGAAAGGATCGCCGTCGAGAGCTGCGTGGCGGCGGGCGGGTCGACGCTGGGGAGAACGTCTTCCGAAGTGTTCGGCGCGGTGTCGCCGGCCTCCGCTCGGCCGACCTGCTGCGAATTGTCACGCGCCCCCTGGATCCGGTCGTGTCCGGCGAGGCGACCGTTGAACACGTGGCCGCACGCCGCACCCGCGGTGACGCGCGGCGGGCCGTGTCGACCGCGCCGGCAGAGCCGCCCCTTCCTCAGTTGACCCTTCCGAGGAGGCCCGCCTCAGGCGCCCGCGTCCGCCTCCTCCTCGACCAGGGCCGCTTCCTCCTCCTCGAGCGGCGCGGCCATCGCGGGCGACAGGCCGAACCGGCCCGCCGTCTCGGGCGCGTAGCGCAGCAGGTCGGGCCGCAGCCGGATCAGCGCCAGGTCCTTGACCTTGCTTTCCAGCATGACGTCGAAGGTCAGGCCCTCGGCCAGGCGCATGAAGGACGTGAACTCGAACGGGTTCGCGAAATCGGCGTGACCGGTCCAGACCGGGGCCACGTTCACCTTCTTCGGTTTGCCGGTCTTCTTGTCCTTCCGCACCAGCTCGCGCATGCCGGTGTTCGGCGTCGAGAAATGCACCTTCGGGCGCACGCCCTCCGGCCAGGTCGCGAGAAAGCGCCGCAGCGTCGGCAGCATCTCGAGCCCCTCCGGGTTGAGGCACCAGAAATGCTGGTGGTCGAAGATCAGCCGCACGCCGGTGTGCGCGTGGATCGCCAGCACGTCGGCGGCGGAGAACCGGATGTCGTCGTGCTCCAGCACGAGGCGCCGGCGCACCGGCTCGGGCAGGATCGTGTTCCAGGTCTCGATCCAGCGATCGCGGCTCGCCGGCACGTCGCCGTAGGCGCCGCCGACATGGATGACCATGACGGCTTCGGGGCCGAGCTCCATCCGGTCGAGCATCTCGGCCTGCGACGCGAGATCCCACACGCTCCGGCGGACCAGTTCGGGATCGGGACTGTTGAGCACGACGAATTGCGACGGGTGGAACGAGAGGCGGATGTCGAGCGCGCGCGCCTTGGCGCCGAAGGCACGGAGCTCGGCCGCGCTGTCGGCGACCATCGAGTGGAACTGCGGCATGTCCGGATGCGTGGCATACGGCGCGATGTCGGACGACATCCTGTACATGCGGATCCGGTGCTTGTCGCAGTAATCGAGGATGTTGCTCAGGTATTCGAGCGAGGTCTGGAGATGCGGGCTCTTCTGCCAGCGCCGCGTGTCGTTGCTCTTGAGATCGGGCCGGCCCATCACCTTGACCGGGAAGCCGAGCCGGAGCGTCGGCGCGTCGCCCTCGGGCAGCGCCGGAGGCGTGATCGCGTTCATGCCTCGACCTCCATCTCGGGCCCGAACCCGAGCCCGGCCGAGAAGCGGTTCCAATCGGCGTTGCGGAGTGCACCGCCCGAGGCCTTGCGGTGGCCGTTGCCGTATTGCTCGTCGGCGCCGTCCGGCCGATGCCGCGCGAAGAAGTCGATCAGGTCGGTGTCGCCGCCGGTGCGCGCCGCGAAATGCACCCAGCCCGGCCGGTAGCCGACATTGGCGGCGAGCACGATCTTGCCGCGCAGCCGGCCAATCCAGCTCTGCGCCACCTGCGGGTGGATCTGGCACGGCGTGTCGAGCCGGATCATCGCGACGGCGTCCCTCACCTTCGGCGCGACGCGTCGGCCGGTCTCGAGCGCCGCGCGCACCTCGTCGCGGGCGTCGTGCAGCGCCTGCAGCCCGTCGTGGCGGCCGGACAGCAGATCCTTCGGCCCGTCGGCCGCCATCAGCAGCGCGAGCGCGCCCCGCGCATCGCCCGACGCGGTCCGGCGCGGCGCGTTGACCAGCGTGGTCGCCTCGCGGAGCGCGGTCGCGCCGAAGCGGCTCCTGGCCTCCGCGAGCGCCGGGAACGGGGCCTTGTCGCCGAGGTCGCCGATCAGGCCGATCGCCGCGAGCCAGAGCAGGTCGTCGGCCGGACCGAGCGCCTGCGCGCACCACCAGGCGAGCAGGCTCGAGGTCGGCACCGGGTCCTGGCCGTAGCCGGAGATCGCGACGGGCGACGCGAGCCCGTCCGTGCCGGCGTCGAGCGGCGCGCCGTTCGGCACGTGATGGTCGACCAGGACGGTGCGGAGCGCGCCCGCGACCCTGTCGCCGCGCGTGCCGAGATCGGCCACCACGAGGCCGCCGGCGGCGACGTCGCCGCGGTCGAGGCGGGCACGCGTCTCGGCCGACCAGGCGTTCTCGCCGCGGCCGAGCAGGCGCACCGTCGGCGGCGCGCCGCTCCGCGCCATCGCGCGCGCCAGCAGCGCGGCCGATGCCAGGCCGTCGGCGTCGTTGTGGCTGAGCAGCAGCGGCGGCGCGTCAGTCCCGAACAGTCCGAACGTCGCGCCGAACCGACGCGTCTGTTCGGCATACCAGCCCTCGTCGATCATCCGCCCTCCTCGACCGACGGGCACAAGGCCGCACGCGCCGCGCGGTTGCCTCGTCCGTTCGGAACCGGGCGCTCAGGGCGGCAGCGGACCGCCGCGCGCGCGCACCATCTCGCGCAGCCGCGCGAACACGGCCGAGGACGCCCGCACGCCGTCGTGCTCGTATTCGTTCGTGACCCAGGCCTCGACATTGCGGACCCGGCCCGCCGTCTCGAGCGACAGGCCGGCATCGACGTAGAGGTCGTCGAAATAGACCGCGGCCGCGACCGGCACCGGGTTGGCCGCGAGCCGGACCGGGTCGTAGAGGGGCTCGTAGCGCCCGTGCGCCGCCAACGCCTCGGCGGCCGCCTCGAACGGGCGCAGCGACCGGATCTCGCGGAACATCCAGGGATAGATCATCTCGCCCGGGAACATCAGCGGCCGCCGGTCCGGGGCGAAATCCGGGTGTTCGTCGAGTACCCGCGAGGCGGCCCAGCCCGTCGCGCCGTCGCCCTGGCCGTAGAGGCATTCCTGCAGCAGCGCGTAGAGCGGATGGTCGTCGTAGCTGGTGAGCGCCTGCACCGCGGCGAGGAAACCGTCCGACAGGACCGTCTCGGCGGGATCGGCGAACGCCTCCTCGAACAGCCAGTGGACGCGTTCGAACCCGTGGCTCATGCCGAAATCGATGCCGACCGACTGCAGCCGGCGCACCGTGAGGCGATCGCCATCCGGCAGCCGGACGTCGTCGCGGGCGAGGATGTCGGCGACGCGCGCGACGCGCGCCCGGTCGTCCGGGAAGCGCTCGTAGAAGCGCGCGGTCCTCGCCCGCGCGCGCGGGAACGTGCGCCGGTAGACGTCGTCGGCGCGGGCGTCGAGGCCGGGCAGGCCGCCCGCGACGTAGCAGGCGGCGAGGCCCTCGGGTGCGAGCGACAGGTAGGTCAGGGTGACGAAGCCGCCGTAGCTCTGGCCAAGCGTTTCCCAGCGCGCGCCGCCGAACACCGCCGTCCTGAGGTGCTCCGCGTCGCGGACGATGCTGTCGGCGCGGAACAGGCAGAGCGTCTCGGCGAGGCGCTCCGGCGGCGCGAGCGTCGCGATCCGGCGTGCGTCGATCCGGCTCGACCGGCCGGTGCCGCGCTGGTCGAGCAGCACCACCCGATGCGTCTTCAGCGCGTCCTCGAGCCAGGGCGGCCCGCCGGCCGGGCGCGGCGACTTGCCGCCGGGGCCGCCCTGCAGGAACAGCAGCAGCGGCCGCCCGGCCGCGTCCGGGCCCGGGTCGGCCACCTCGCGGGCGAAGACGTCGAGCGTCCGCCCGTCCGGATGCGCCCAGTCGAGCGGCACGGTCACGCGGTGGTCCCGGATGCGCATGCCGGGGATGACGTATTCGGTCACGATCACGTCCCGTCTCCTCCGCCGCCCGCCCGCGCGCGGGGCGGGTGGGCGGCAGCATGCGCGTCCGCCGCCGCCGGCGGAACCCGATCGGGCAGGACCTGCGAGTCGTTCTTGTTTTGTTCTTGCCTAGATCTGCGTTCCCGTCGCATGCTTCGGGCGCCGAAGACGGAGGACCGCCCGATGCCTCTCGACGCCGCCTCAGACGTCACCGCGCCGCCCGCGATCCGCAAGGGACGCGGCACGTCGACCAACGTCGCCAACCGCTACGAGCGCACCGCATCGAGCCCGTTCGATGACGGCTGGGACACCATCGGCGAGGAGATGGCGGCGCCGCCTTCGGTGCCGACCACGCTGACGCGCGACCACGCGCGGTCGGTGATCAGCTGGAACGACAGTCCGGATCTCGGCTTCGACCGCGCGGTCAACCCGTATCGCGGCTGCGAGCACGGCTGCGTCTACTGCTACGCCCGCCCGTCGCATGCCTGGCTCGGCCTGTCGCCCGGCCTCGACTTCGAGACCAGGCTCACCTTCAAGCCGGACGTCGCCGCCGGTCTCGAGCGCGAGCTCGCCCGACCCGGCTACACGCCGCGGCCGATGGTGCTCGGCGCCAACACCGACCCCTACCAGCCGGTCGAGCGCACGCTTGCCCTCACCCGCGGCGTGCTCGAGGTGCTCGACCGCTGGAACCACCCCGTCAGCATCGTCACGAAATCCGCCGGCGTGCTGCGCGACGTCGACATCCTCGCGCGCATGGCCGGGCGCGGCCTCGCCCGCGTCTGGGTCTCGGTCACCACGCTCGACGCTCCGCTCGCGCGCGCCATGGAGCCGCGTGCGGCGACGCCGCCGCGCCGGATCGCCGCCCTCGCGGGTCTTGCCCAGGCCGGCATTCCGTGCGGCGTGCTCGCCGCTCCGATGATCCCCGGGCTGAACGACGCCGAGCTCGAACGTATCCTCGACGCCGCCGCGCGCGTCGGCACGCACCACGCCGGCTACGTCCTGCTCCGCCTGCCGCTCGAACTTCGCGACATGTTCGAAACCTGGCTGCACCAGCATTACCCGCAGCGCGCCCGCCACGTCCTCAACCTGATCCGCGAGACCCGCGAGGGCGCGCTCTACCAGAGCGCCTGGGGCAAGCGGCAGACCGGCACCGGCGCCTACGCCGACCTGCTCGCGCAACGCTTCAACCGCGCGCTGCGCCGGACCGGACTGACGAACGAACGGGACGCGCTCGACGTCACCCGCTTCGCGCCGCCCGGCCGTGCGGCGGGGGCGCAGATGGCGCTGGCGCTGTAGGAAGCCAGGCGCTCTGCCCCGTTTGGACGCGTCCTTGTCTCAAAGGGATCCGAGGGACGATTGTCCCTTGGCGTCGGGCGCCTTCGCGCCTGCGCAAAGGGAAACCGGTCGGGGCAGAGCCCTGGCCTTCCCTACGACGCCACCTCCATCTGCTGCGTCCGCTTCGGCGTGCTGTCGGCGGTGTCGGTGAGTTCGATCGGGTATTCGCCGGTGAAGCAGGCGTCGCAGAAGCCTGGCCGATCCGGATCGCGACCGGGCCGGCCGAGCGCGCGGTAGAGACCGTCGAGCGAGATGAAGGCGAGGCTGTCGGCGCCGATCAGGCCGGCCATTTCGGCGACCGAGTGGCGCGCGGCGAGCAGCTTGCCGCGTTCCGGCGTGTCGATGCCGTAGAAGCAGGAATGCGTGGTCGGCGGCGACGAGATCCGCATGTGCACTTCGGCCGCGCCGGCGGCGCGCACCATCTCGACGATTTTCTTGCTGGTGGTGCCGCGCACGATGCTGTCGTCGACCAGGATCACGCGCCTGCCCTGCAGGACCGAGCGGTTGGCCGAGTGCTTCAGCTTGACCCCGAGATGGCGGATCTGGTCGGTCGGCTCGATGAAGGTCCGGCCGACGTAATGGTTGCGGATGATGCCGAGGTCGAACGGGATGCCGCTTTCGGTGGCGTATCCCATCGCGGCGGGCACGCCGCTGTCGGGCACCGGGACCACGACGTCGGCCGCGACGCCGCTTTCGCGGGCGAGTTCGGCGCCGATGCGCTTGCGTGCATCGTAGACGGCGCGCTTGTCGAGCACGCTGTCGGGACGCGCGAAGTAGATGTATTCGAAGACGCAGAACCGCTCGGGCCTGCGGTCGAACGGCTTGATCGAGCGCACGCCGGCATCGTCGATGATGACGATCTCGCCGGGCTCGACGTCGCGCACCACCTCGGCATCGACGATGTCGAGCGCGCAGGATTCCGACGCCAGCACCCAGGCGCCGCCGCCCTTCACCCGGCCGAGCAGCAGCGGCCGCACGCCGAGCGGGTCGCGCACGCCGATCAGCGCCTCGCGCGACAGCGCGACCAGGGAGTAGGCGCCGATCACCTGTTTCAGCGCGTCGATCAGCCGGTCGACCACGGTCGAGTAGAGGCTGATCGCGATGAGGTGGATGAACACCTCGCTGTCGGTGGTCGACTGGAACAGGCAGCCGCGCCGGACCAGTTGCCGCCGCAGACCGACCGCGTTGGTGAGGTTGCCGTTATGGGCGACCGCGAAGCCGCCGAACTCGAAATCGCCGTAGAGCGGCTGCACGTTGCGGAGCACCGTGTCGCCGGTGGTCGCATAGCGGTTGTGGCCGATCGCGGCCTGGCCGGGGAGGGACGCGATCACCCGCGCGTCGCCGAAATTGTCGCCGACCAGGCCGAGGCCCTTCTGCTGGTGGAAGCGGGCGCCGTCGAACGAGACGATGCCGGTGGCTTCCTGGCCGCGGTGCTGCAGCGAATGGAGGCCGAGCGCGGTGAGCGCGGCCGCGTCCTGGTTTCGCCAGATGCCGAAGACGCCGCATTCCTCGCGGGGGTGATCGTCGTCCCCGTAAGGGTCGTGGCGGGCATGATCGTCCATGCGGTCCTCCTACACCTTTTGCCCGGCCGTCGCGCCCGATTCGGGCGCGGCGACGTGCGGCCGTGCGCCGGACGGCACCACCGTCACGGCCCAGCGCGCGCCGGCGAAGGCGAGCGGGGTCGCCGCCGCGCGCCGCACCATCTCCGGCCACTGTCCGGGCGGCACCAGCATGCCGGCCAGCACATAGGCGACGACCAGGATCGCCGCACCCCGCACGACGCCGAAGGCGAGGCCGAGCAGCCGATCGAGGCCGCCGAACGGCGTCGCCCGCACCAGGCGGGCGCCGGCGTTGGCGATCGCCGACAACACCAGCAGCAGCACGAGGAACGTCACGATGCCGCAGGCGACGTCGCCTGCGCCCGGCTGGACGCCGAGCCGCGCGGCGCCGGCCCGGAAGAACGGGTCGGCGATCGGGAAGGCGATCACCGCGCCGGCCGCCGCGCCGATCCAGGCGCCGAGCCCGAGCACCTCGCGCACGAAGCCGCGCGCGAGGCCGAACAACGCCGAAACGAGGAGGATCGCGACGGAGGCGATGTCGACCGGATTCATCCGTGCCTCATATCGTGCGGCCGCGATCGCGTTTGCAGGTCGCGTGTCAGCCCGCGTCCGGGGTCATGAACGGCGAGACGAGGTCGAACAGATGGCCGATCTCGTCGAGCGCGAGCCCGTCGGGGGCGGCGAGCGCGCGGCCGCCTCTGGCCACGCGGCGCGGCAGCACGGCGCGCCCGAAGCCGAGTTTCTGCGCCTCCTTGAGCCGTCCGTCGCCCTGCGAGACCTGCCGGATCTCGCCCGACAGGCCGACCTCGCCGAAATATACCGCGTCCGCGTCGGTCGGCCGGTCGGCGGCCGCGGAGGCGAGGGCGGCGGCGATCGCGAGATCGGCCGCCGGCTCGCTGACCCTGAGCCCGCCGGCGATGTTGAGGTGGATGTCGAACCCGCCGAGCTTGAGGCCGCAGCGCGCGTCGAGCACGGCGAGCAGCATCGCGAGCCGGGCGCCGTCGGCACCGACCACCGCCCGGCGCGGCGCGCCGCCGCCGCTGTTCGGGCTGAGCAGCGCCTGCACCTCGAGCAGCACCGGACGGGTCCCCTCGATGCCGGCGAACACCGCCGAGCCCGAAACGTTGCCGCGGCGCTCGGCGAGGAACAGCGCCGACGGGTTCGCGACCTCGGCGAGCCCGGTGCCGGTCATCTCGAACACGCCGATCTCGTCGGTGGCGCCGAAGCGGTTCTTGTTCGCCCGCAGGATGCGGAACTGGTGCCCGCGCTCGCCTTCGAAGTGCAGCACCGCGTCGACCATGTGCTCGAGCACGCGAGGCCCGGCGAGCGCCCCCTCCTTGGTCACGTGGCCGACCAGCACGAGGGCGAAACCGCGGGACTTGGCGAGCCGGATCAGCTCGAAGCCGGCGCCCCGGACCTGCGCCACCGATCCCGGCGCGCTTTCGATCGCGTCGAGCCACATCGTCTGCACGCTGTCGATCACCACCAGGCGCGGCTCCCGCTCGGCCTCGATCGCGCGCGCGATGGCGCGGACGTCGATCGCGGCCGCGAGCGAGAGCGTGGGCGCCTGCAGCCCGAGCCGGGACGCGCGCATGCGCAGCTGGTCGATCGCCTCCTCGCCCGACACGTAGAGCACCCGGTGTCCGGCGCGCGCGACGCCGGCCGCCGCCTGCAGCAGCAGCGTCGACTTGCCGATCCCGGGATCGCCGCCGACCATGACCGCCGAGGCCGGCACCAGCCCGCCGCCGAGCACGCGGTCGAGCTCGGCGATGCCGGTCGGCGTTCGCGGCGGCGGCCGGCTTTCGCCTTCGAGCCCCACGAACCGCACCTTGCCGGAAGCGCGCCCGCCGCCGGCGCTGCCGGTCGGCGCGGCGCGGCCGAACGCGGGACCGCTCTCCTCCTCGACCAAGGTGTTCCAGGCGCCGCAGCCTTCGCAGCGCCCCGTCCATTTCGGCTCGGCGTGGCCGCATTCGGTGCAGACGAAGCGCGGCCCCTTGCCCGCCATCAGCGCGCCGCACCGAGCGGTGTCGCGAGGATCGACACGGTCCCGCCTGCCGCGCCCGGCGCCGGCCCGTTGCCGGCGGCATCCCCGGCCGCGTCGCCGCGAAGGCCGAGCATCACCACCGCGGCGATGCCGTCGCCGGCCAGACGATAGGCCTGCGGCATGCCGTCCGGCGCGTCCCCGAGCTTGGTCACAGTGACCTTCATCGCCGCCATCGATGCGGCGAAGGCCGCCATCACGGCGCCGACGTCGACCGGGCCGCCGATCACCCCGCAGAGCCCGTCGTCGAGCGAGAGCAGCACGAGGCCGCCGTCGCGATCGCCGCCGTCGAAGGCGACGCCGCCGCGCGCGAGTGTCGCGCGCCCGTCTTCGGCACCGATGCGCCGCAGGCCCGCCGCAGCGGCGGCGGCGCGCACCGCATCGGTCTCGCCGACATGGGGCAGGCACAGCGCGTCGAAGGTCGAGACCACGCGCGCTGGCCCATCGGCGGCGTGCGCGGTGCCGAACACCAGGCACGCAGCCGCGGCGGCCGGCGTCCTCCGGCTCAGCGCCGAAGCTCCATCGTGATCGGACCCTCGCTGCGCCCGTGGGTGAACTGGTCGACCACCGCGACCCCGCTCGACATCAATGCCTCGCCGGGACCTTCCCAGACGATACGCCCCCGATACAGCATCGCCGCCCGATCGGCGATGCGCCCGGCGCTCGCCATGTCGTGGGTGATCGCGATCGCGGTCGATCCGAGCCGCCGGACGGTGTCGACGATCAGCTCGTCGATCACCGCGCCCATGATCGGATCGAGCCCGGTGGTCGGCTCGTCGAGCAGCACGATCTCCGGGTCCGCCGCGACCGCGCGCGCGAGGCCGACGCGCTTCTGCATGCCGCCCGAGAGCTCCGCCGGCATCAGGTCGCCGACGGAGGCGGCGAGACCGACGAGGCCGAGCAGGCGGTTCGCCTCGACCCGCGCCTGCCCCCTGCCGAGCTTGACGCCGCCGCGCTGGCCGGCCAGCAGCCCGAAGGCGACGTTCTCCCAGACCGGCAGGCTGTCGAACAGGGCCGCCGCCTGGAACAGCATGCCGATGCGCGACCGGCGTGCGCGCGCCTCGCGCGGTCCGAGCCGGAGCACGTCGACGCCGTCGAGCTCGATCACGCCCTCGTCCGGTTCGATCAGGCCGAGCACGCATTTGATCAGCACCGACTTGCCGGTGCCCGAACCGCCGATCACCACCATCGACGTCCCCGTCATGACGTCGAGATCGACCCCGTCGAGGACCTGCTTGGTGCCGAACCGCTTGCGGAGGCCGCGGATCCGGATCTTCGGCGCGCTCATCGGGCGAAGAACAGTTCGGTCAGCAGGTAGTCGAACGCGAGCACCAGGATCGACGCCGCGACCACGGCCGCGGTGGTGGCGCTGCCGACCCCTTCCGCGCCGCCGCGGCTGCGATAGCCGAAATAGCAGCCCATCAGGGCGACCACGAAGCCGAACACCGCCGCCTTCGCGAGCCCGACGGTGATGTCTTCGGCGCGGACCGCGGCGGCGGTCGCGCGGAGATAGGCGTGCGCGTCGAAGCCGAGCGTCGCCACGCTGACGGTGAAGCCGCCGAGCACGCCGAGAATGTCGGCCACCACGACGAGCAGCGGCAGCGCGAGCAGCCCGGCCAGCAGCCGCGGCGTCACGAGGAACTTGACCGGATCGGTCGACAGAGTGGCGAGCGCGTCGATCTGGTCGGTCACCCGCATGGTGCCGAGCTCGGCCGCCATCGCCGCGCCGACGCGGCCGGCGACCATCAGGCCGGCGAGCACCGGCCCGAGCTCGCGCACCACG
Organism: Acetobacteraceae bacterium; assembly: GCA_965199345.1. Taxonomy (GTDB): domain Bacteria; phylum Pseudomonadota; class Alphaproteobacteria; order Acetobacterales; family Acetobacteraceae; genus CAXTPV01. Next base: position 75,396 of record CBDARA010000001.1, on the reverse strand, counting down.
GACAGCACGACGATGCCGGCGATCGCCGATTGCGCGTCGAACCGCGCGAAGCCCGTGTAGGATTGCAGCGCGATCACCGCGCCCGAGAACAGCGCGGTCAGCGCGACCACCGGCAGCGAGAAGAAGGCGAACTCCGCGAAGGCCTGCCCGAACGCCCGACCGTAGAAGGGTGGTCGCGCGACGTGGCTGAGGCCGGCGATGCCGAACAGCGCGACCGCACCCACTGCGCGAAGGCCCGCGATCGTGCCGCGTCCGACGGAGGCGACGAGCAACGGAAGATCTCGCCGGCTGGCCATCACGGACGCCGTTACCGTGGCCGGGCGCGCCCGTCAAAGCAGCGGCGGCGGACGGGGATGGGCCGCGTCGCGCCGGGGCTCGATGGCTTGACGCCGCTTGGCCCGTTGTGCCCGATCCCCCAACATCAGCGGAGAGGCACCATGGCGCTCGACCCCGAGATCGGCGCGTATCTCGATGGCTTGCGTGCGAACCCGCCGGCGCCGTCGTTCATGGACGTGCCGCCCGAGGAGAGCAGGCGGAACTTCGAGCGCATGCGTCGCGCCCTCGCGGCCGCGCCGGCCGCGGTCGGCGCGATCGAGGAACACGTCATCGCCGGACCTGGCGGCGACCTCGCGCTGCGGCTCTACGTGCCGGAGCATCTGGGCGACCGGCTCACCCCGGCGCTGGTGTTCTATCACGGCGGCGGGTGGGTGTTCGGCGATCTCGACAGCCAGGATGGCTTCTGCCGTCTGCTCTGCCGCGAGGCCGCGGTCCGCGTCGTGTCGGTCGATTATCGGCTCGCCCCCGAACACCGCTTCCCCGCCGCGGTCGACGACGCGATCGCCGCCCTCGACTGGGTGTCGGCGCATGCCGGCACGCTCGGCATCGACCCGGCACGCCTCGCGGTCGGCGGCGAAAGCGCGGGCGGCAACCTCGCCGCGGTCGCCGCCCGGCACGCACGCGATCACGGTCCGGCGCTCCAGTTCCAGCTGCTGATCTACCCGGTGACCGACACGCGCACCGACACCGGATCCTACGAAGCGAACGCGCAGGGCTACATGCTCGAGCGCGCGGGCATGCGCTGGTTCTTCGACCAATACGCCCCTGATCCGGTGCAGCGGGACGACCCGCGTCTCGCCGTGCTGCGCGCGCCCTCCCATTCCGGCCTGCCTCCGGCCCATGTCGTGACGGCCGGTTTCGACCCGCTGCGCGACGACGGCGCCGCCTATGCCCGCGTCCTCGAGGCGGCCGGCGTCCCGGTCACGCTCGCGGAACATCCGACCCTGATCCACGGCTTCATCGGTCTCGGCACCGTATCGAGGGAAGCCGCGTCGGCCGCCGCCGCCATCGCCGGCGTGGTGCGCGACCGCCTCGCCCGATGAGCGCGCCGCCGCGATGGGGCGTTCAGGTCAGGCGCTCATCGACAGGCTCTGGCCGATGATGCCGAGCAGGCTGTCGGCTCCGTCGTCGTTCTCGAAGAGGCTGCCGACCGACCAACTCTGCGCCGTCGATGGCGGGTCGGCCTGCGTCATGACGAGATATTGTTCGGCGTAGCGCTGGATCGACGCCGTCGAGGAAAATTGGCTCCACTTGATGCCGTTCTTGAGGATCGATTGCTGCTCGCTGAAATCCAGCGCGCCGAAATCGCTCGGATCGAGGCCGAGCACGGTTTCCACCACGTTGAGCTGCGTCGGATCGGACATCAGCGCGTTCAGGCTCGACCCGTCGCTGCCGATCGTGCGCGTGAAATAGAGCGCCTGCTGCAGCCCGAGAACCGACGAGCCCTCCTGTGTCTCGTATTGGTTCTCCTCGTACTGTCCGACGATCGCCGTGACGGCGCCCGAGGCCGAGAGCGGCGTCGCGCCCGACGACCAGCCCGACATCTCTTTGGCGAACCGCATCCAGGTCGCGTTGCCGCTCTTGTAGGCGAGCGACGACGAGGACGACGGGTTCTGCGTCATCAGGTCCTTGAGCACGGCGGTCTCGCCGATCGCCGACGACATGCCGAAGGCGCCGAGGACCACCTGGAGCGACTTGTAGTCGCCGAGCAGCGACGCGACCGAGGAGATCGTCGTCGAGGCCGATGAGAAGTGAGCGACGCTCGACAACGTGGTGGCGTTGCCGGACGCCGCCTTGGTGGCGGCTGCCGTCTCGTTCTTCTCGATCGCGAGATAGGTCGGGATCGGTGGTAGGCCGCCCCCGATGGAACCGCTCATGCGACGCGCTCCAGCAATCCCCTCCATCCTTGGCCGGAATTCTTGCTCGTTCGTGAACGCGTCGTCGTCGGGCGTCGTCCGGCGTCGTCCTCCGTTCACGCTTCGGTCATCGGTCTGGCCGATCCTCACTGCGATGACACCAGCCCCGACCGTGACGTCGCGCCGGCAACTGCTCGAGGCGTTGCTCGAGACACCGCTCGTCGAGGCAGCGCGAACCGACGCGCACTACGTGTTGTGGGAAGTCTGTCTCGCGGAGGGCGACGCGCGCGCGGCGGCGGACCACCTCGCGCGCGCGATGTCGCGCAACCCGATCCGCACCCGGCATGCGGCTGCTGCCGCGCCGCGCCGCTCGGTGCTTCTGCTCGCCGCACCCGGTGACTTCCAGGCGAATTGTCCGGTCGATCTGCTGCTCGGCGCGGACACGCGTCTGCACACGCTCCGCCTCGCCGATCCGGACGCCGTGCTGGCCCGCCCGTCCTCCGCCTTCGGCGGCCGGGTCCCGCCTTCTTTCGAGGCCGTGATGATCGTGATCGCCGAGGACGCGTCGCGGCATCGCCATCTCGCCGCCGCCGACGCGCTCGCACGCCAGCTCGGTCGCCCGGTGCTCAACGACGGCGCCGCGATCGCCCGCCTATCCCGCGACGGCGCCGCCGCCCTGCTCGCGGACCTGCCCGACGCGCTCGTGCCCGTGCCGCAAGCGTGCGCGCGCGCCGAACTCCGCGACACGGCGCCGCCGTTCCCGTTCCTGCTGCGTCCCGCCGGTTCGCATGCCGGGCGGGCGCTCAACCGCGTCGCCGCACCCGGCGATCTCCAGGCCGTGCTCGGCGCAGACCGGGACACGGCGTCGTTCTACGCGACGCCGTTCGTCGATTACCGGAGCGCCGACGGGCTCTATCGCAAGGTTCGGATCGTCTTCGTCGGCGGCGCGCCGTATCCGGTCCATCTCGCGATCCACGACGATTGGGCGGTATGGTACTACAACGCCGCCATGGACCGGCACGCCGAGCGCCGTGCCGAGGAGGCCGCTTTCCTCGCCTGTCCCGAGGCGGTGCTCGGTCCGCGCGCCATGCGGGCCCTCGCGCACCTCGCCGACCGGATCGGGCTCGACTATTTCGGTGTCGATTGCGCGAGGCTACCTGACGGCCGTCTGCTCGTCTTCGAGATCGAAACCGGCATGATCGTCCACGATCGCGACGACGCCGGCTTGTTCGCCGCGAAGAACGCGGCGGCGCGGCGGGTGGCGTCCGCCCTCGAGACGCTGATCGATCGCCGGATCGCGTCCACGAAGCGTTAACCGGCTGGGCTGCAAGACAGCGTCGGGGTTTAACCGAAAACGGGAGGAACCCGATGGCGGGTTTGCATCTGCGCATGACGCGCGGGGAAAAGATGATCGTGAACGGCGCGGCGATGCATTTCCTGACCGACGCCGAGTTCCGGTTCGCGAACCACGTTCGCTTCGTCTACGGCCGCCAGCTGATGGCGCCGCACGATGCCACCAACACGGCGCGAAGGCTTTATCTCGCGATCCAGACGTCCTATGTCGGCGAGCCCGACGAGGCCGCGCGCGCGATGCGCGAGGCGGACATCCTGGTGGGATTGTATCGCGAGGCCACGACGTCGAACGCCGCGCGCACCCTGCTCGACCGGCTCTGGGCCGCCGCCCAGAACGGCGATTTCTACGTCGCGATGCGCGCGGCGCATCGTCTGGTCCGGCACGAAGATGCGGTGATCGGTCGAGGTCGAAGGCCTGAGAGCGCTTAACGATTTTGCAACACCATCCGCGCTTAATCCCGTCGTCTCAAAGACACGGAGAAAACCCATGGCCTTCTCGATCAACACCAACAACGCAGCCCTCGAGGCGCTCGCGAGCCTGCGTCAGACCAACAGCGCGCTCACCATGACGGAGAACGAGGTGTCCACCGGCAAGAAGGTGAACACCGCTTCCGACAACCCCGCCGTCTACGCGATCGCGCAGACGATGAACGAGCAGATCTCCGCGCTCGCCGGCGTGAGCTCCGGCCTGCAGGTGTCCGCGCAGGTGGTGTCGATGGCGTCGACCCAGGCCTCAAGCTCGTCGACGCTGCTGACCAACCTCGCCAACACCATCGAGCAGGGTCAGACCAGCGGCTACGACGCCACGACGATGAACGACACGATCGAGAAGACCCTGCAGGACGTGGATGCGAACGCGCTCGGCGCCACCTTCAACGGCGTCAACCTGCTCGCGGGCGGCGTCGGCAACGGCGTGACCTCGACCACCGTGCAGTCCGCGCAGGACGTGAACGGCACGCTGTTCCAGCAGGGCGGTTTCAACGCGACCTCGGCCGGCCTCGGCCTGTCGGGCCTCTCGGTCAACCAGTCGGGGCTCGACATCTCGATCGGGACCGGCGGTCTCGCCAAGGGTGACAACATCACGCTGTCGACGACCTCGGTCAACAGCACGTCCGAGGCGACCGCGCAGAACGTCGCGAACACGACGTCGTTCACGATGACGACCGGTCCCACCGACACCGCTGCGACGTCGATCCAGACGGCGATCTCGACGGCGAACGCAGCCTTCGACTTCACCTTCGGCAGCGCGCTCACCGGCACGCCGACGGTCGCTGCGGGCACCGGCTTTAAGATCACCTCGACCGCGTCGGACGGCAACGGCAACACGGTCTACACCGCGACCAACACCACGACCGGCGCCATGAGCACGCTCAGCTTCGGTGTCGACGACAGCGGCAACGCCGTCATCAAGGTGTCGACCGGCGAGGACCAGAACGGCAACGTGACGGCCGAGAGCACCTTCGTCGCCGTCCAAACCGCGACCACCGACTCCCCCGCCGCGACCGCCGACCAGATGATGTCGGCGATGCAGAACCAGGGTTTCGGCGTTTCGAAGGACTCGACGACGGGCGATCTCCAGGTCGCCGGTGGCAACCTCTACACCGGCTCCGGCACGGGCGCGCCCACCGTGACGGTGGCGAGCGACGCCACGGCCGCCGCGTCGACGGAGACCGGGTCGACCTACGCGCTGCTCGCGGTCAACGCCGCGGTGACCAAGATCAACAAGATCAGCTCGGCTCTCGGCTCGTCCTCGAACGATCTCACCAGCCTCCAGAGCACGGTGAGTTCGCTCAGCGACGCGCTGACCAGCGGTGTGGGTGCGCTGACGGACGCCGACCTCTCGGCCGAGAGCGCGCAGCTGACCTCGCTGCAGACGAAGCAGCAGCTGGCGATCCAGTCGCTGTCGATCGCGAACTCGCAGTCGCAGTCCCTGCTGTCGCTGTTCCGCTGATCGCGAACGGCCCGGGCGCTCGTGCGCCCGGGCCATCCGCCTGATCGTGATCCTGGGCCTCCGTTGCGCGAGCCGAAGCATGAAGCCACTCGACATCTACAATCGCGCGCCGTCTTCCACCGCTGCCCGCGACGAGGAGGCGACCGCGCTCCGTCTCGCCGCGCGCAAGCTTCGCGACGCCGCGGACCAGGCGGCGCGCGCGAAGGCGCTGCACCTCAACCATACGCTCTGGTCGGTCATGCTGCGCGACCTTAGCGGGTCGAACAACCGGCTCCCACCGGTGCTCAAGCGCGACTGCCTGGCGCTCGCCCTGTTCTCGGTCCAGTACAGCACGCGCGCCGTCCTGTCGCCGCTGCCGCTCGGGCCGCTGATCGAGGTGAACGAGCGCGTGGCCGAAGGTTTAGAGACACCGCCCGCGACACGTCCCGCGACGATGCCGCCGCCGAACGCGCGCGCGCCGCTCGCCATGATCCTGAGCGCCTGAACCGCCTTCGGGCGGCGCTCGGGAAGCCAGGGCAAAGGTTAGGCTTCCCAGACGCCCGCCGTCAGGGCTTCGCGGTGACCGAGGCCAGCAGCGCTTCGGCGTCGGCGACCGCCGCCTCGATCGTCGCCGGATCCCTGGTCGCGACGGCCGCCAGCACGTCGCGCAGCGTGCGGACGGCCAGTGCTGTCGCGGTGGTGTTGTCCGGCAGGGCGACCGCAACGAGCGACCCGAGTGCCAGCGGCAGCTCCACCCGCCAGGAGGCGGCGCCGGTGAGCGCCACGACGGCGTCGCCGAGAAGCGCCGCGAGACCCGCGATCGTCGTTGGCTGCCGGAGCCAGGTGAGAACCGTGGTGCGATCGATCATGCGTCCTCTCCTTGCGCCGGCGCATCGCGCATGGCCGCCATGAACCCTTCGAGTGCCGTCCAGTCGACGCCCCCGGCGTCCTTGCCGCTGGCGCCGAGCGCGTCGCGCGACAGCAGCGCGTGCGCTTCCTCGACGCTCGCGTCCCATCCCGCCCAGGTCAGCGTGAACACCTGGCCCCAGGACACCACCAGCGGCCCGGCTTCGGTGTAGCCGACCGCCGCCACGCAATGGCCGCCGGCGATGCCGTCACCTGCGGTCGCGACGTCCCAGGTCGTCGCCTGCAGCCAGCCGTTCGGCAGGTTGATGCCGAGATCGATCGGACCGAGATGGGCGATCGCCCGCCTTACCCGGTCGTGGTCGCGGAGGTCGATCGTCGCGTAGCCGTCGAGCCGGTCGCCCGCGACGCCTCGCGTGTGCCAGGCCGCGAGCACGTCGTCGACGACCGCGCCGGTGTCGCTGGAGGGGTCGGCCGGGTTGTAGCCGGTGAGGCTCGCGTAGAAGCCGATGATGTCCGTGTCGGCGAGGCGGCGCGGCGCCTGCGCGAGCGTCGTGAGCGCGAGGATCACGTTCGCCGGCCCGACGCAGGTGCAGTCGCCGATCCGGTCGTTGCCGCCGAGGATCCAGGACGACACGGCGTCGACGTAGTCGGAATGGCGCGGCGGCGCCGGCGGCAGCGCGGGCGCGACGGTGTCGAGGCGCGGCACGCGCGCATCGTGGCGCGCCGGCAGCCGCCCGAGCCGCCTTGCGCCGCCGGATGCGACCATGCGGTCGGCGGGGTTGAGCCGCAGCCGGGCGCAGATGTCCTCGTAGGGGAGCCCGAGCGCGACCTGACCGGCGACGCCCGTGAGTACGGTCTGCGCGCCGTTCGGCTGCAGCAGCAGCGGCGCGTCGAAATTGACCAGCATGGGTTGCCCGTCGGCATCGGGCATCTCGACGAGCCAGGTCATCGGCCTGCCTCGCGGACCGCGCTCGACGCGAGCATACGCGTCGCCCCCTCGGTCGCGAGCCCGTCGAGCAGCAGCACGCCGACGGCGGCTTCCGCGGCGGCGTCGCCGCTTTCGCCGGCACCGCTGGCCTCGAGCGCCGCGAGAGCGGCCGATCCCGCCATCTGCACCGCCTCCCCAGGCGCATCCGCCATGATCGCGTGCACGGCCGCGTCCGCGGCGGCGAGTGCTGCCGCACGGGACGAGCCACCGGCCGTCGCCGCGCCCGCGATGATCGTCCCGAGCGCGGCGACGGCCTTGCCGGCGTCCGCCTCGAGCGCGGTCGGCACCGCGTGCGCGGCTTCGAGCGTCGCCAGGATCGCCTCCGCGTCCGTCAGTGCCGCATCCGCCGTCGTGTTCGTGCCGGAGCCGGCGCTGCACGATGCGAGCAGGACGCTCGAGACGACGACACAGGATCTCAATCGCATGTTGGGTCCTCCGGACTGTCAGGTGAAGGCGGTGGTGGCGGCGACGACCGTCATCAGGCGGCGTGTCCAGCCGACCCCGAACGTGGTCCAGTCGTTACTTGCCCGGTAGCGCTCGTCGCGGACGCGGGCGATCTCGGCATGCAGCGTATCCGGACGCGTCGCACGCACGGCCGCCAGGGTCTTCGGCCCGATCGCCCCGTCGGCGGTGATCCCGAGTGCGGCTTGCAGGCATTTCGGTGCCCAGCCCTGTCCCTGGTTCACCGCCGCATCGAACAGCAGGCCGGCCACCGAGGCGGGCAGATCGTCGCCCTGCACGAGATCCCAGTAATGCGCGCGATAGATCGCCGCGCAGTTCGAGAGCGTCAGCGAACGCGGGGCGTGCCGCGCATACGGATCGGCGGCTGGAAGGCTGTACAGGAAAGCCGCGCTGATGCCGTACTGGGTCCCGAGCAGTTCGCCGGCGCCGATGCTGCCGCCGCTCCAATTGCCGGGGTCAGATGAAGTGCACGTGTAACCGCCTTCGACGGAGGGAGACACGGTCAGGGCGAACGCCTGGTCGAAACTCATGCGGCACCTCCTCGGCCGGATCCGTCAGGAGGCGAGACGTTCCGGTCGCGGAACTTCTATAAGCGTGTCTCCACGCTCGAACCCTCCGTGCCTGGACGCGGAACGCGACCGGTGACCTGGATCGCCCGTGCCCGTACGGGAGGCAGTCTCGTGCTCTCCGACCCACGACCGCTCCATCTCGCCGATCGGTGCGCTGGTCGACGGACGTCCCGGTCGTGGCGAGGTCGTCGTCGGCACCGACAGAAGCTGCCGGGGGCCGCAGCAGGTCGCGCACGGGGCCGCCTCGCCATGCCGGGCGACATCGATGCGCCTCGTCACATCGAGCACGCGCCCGCCGTGCGGTTGCCTTCGGCCGCGGCGGGCTTTCGCAAGGCGTCACGCGGCCCACCCGGAACCAGTACCAGCTCGCCGGTCCTCGCGGCGCGGCCGCCCTCGACGACGCTCTCGGCCGAGCCGGATGTGTGACCATCCCGGTGTGCTCAGGACGCCGAGGCGTGCGGACAGGGGCGACCAGATGTTCCGGACGTCCGGCGATCGCGCGCGGAACGGCGATGGCGCGCCAGTGCTTGGACCGAACACGAGCCGACGAGCGCCGAGCACGCGTTCGAGATGCTGTCGACACGGTCTCGACCCCATGCGCGCTGGCGGCAGCTTGCTCACCCGCCGCGGCGGTTCCGTGCTCGCCGTGTTCCCGGTGGTCGGCCCGACGGGAGTCGCGCGGGTCGACATCGCCCCACGGCGCCCGAGGCGCGGCCCATTGCGGCGACCGGGCTCGGCCGCCGCCGTCCGGGCCGTTCCTCACGGCCGTCGATGCCGAGCGCCTCGCGATGATCGGTCGAGCGTGCGGCAACCCGGTCGCCGCGAAGCGGTTCGCAGTCCCGATCGCAGTGCAGGAGATCGACGGTGACGAAGAAGACGACGCATCACGCGACTGACGACGAGACCACCAGCCACGGCACCGTGAAAGGGCTGCATCCGAAACCGGGCGACAACGTGCCCGAAGGCGGCCCCGCCTCGTCTCCCACCGAGGGCGCCGGTGCACCGAAGGGCGCCGCGTCGCACGCGCGCGCCGAAGGCGCCGTCGAAGGCGAGAACACCAGCACGGCCACCGCGGGCGCCCTCGAGAAGGAGCACGCCGCCGGCATGGGCTCGCTCAAGACCCAGTCGGGGCGCGGCCATCGGAAGCACGAGGACGCGAGCTAGAGGAGACAGGTTGCTCTCTCCACTGAGTTTCTAGAGCACGACCTTCAGCCAGACCGACCCCGGCCTAGCTGAACGTGCTCTATCCGGGTCGCGTCCGTCGCCGTCGTTGCCGGCCGGGTCGGCGTTCGCGCGCGCCGCCCGCCTCCGCGCTTCGGCGACGGCGCCCGCTGCCTTCGCCCGGTGCGAGCGCGAGAAAGCGCCGGGTGCGCCCGCTCGCAGGCGGGTCGGGAGCGACCAGAAGCGGAGCCGGCCCCCACGCGCTCCCGCCCGATCCCTCTGGCCCGCCGCGTCGTTTACCGGCGTTGACGGGAACGCCCTGGTCCGAGGCTTCCGCCGCAGCACCTTCACGACGATCGCACAGGCACCGCGTCCGCCGCGTCCGCCGAGTTCTCGTGGCCACCGGCAGGGTTCGAGCGATCACTCCTCTCCGACCGAAGCTGCACCGCGCCATCCGTTCCCTCGAAGTGCATGTCGAGCGGAGCGGCGGCCCGGCGGCCTCGCGACGCATGGCCGTGTCAACCACGGATCGCGGAACGTCGCCGCCGGCATCGGCAGGACCGCCTGGCCCGGCGGATGCCGGTCAGCCCGACGCGAGCGTGGTCGCGCGCGAGGGCGTCTCAGAGGATGACGGCGGCCAGGCGCGCAGTGCAAAGGTCGCGACCTCGTGCAACGCGTCGCGGCCCGCGCCGGACGCGGCCATCACCGCCATGCCCTGCACCACCGTCATCAGGAAACGCGCCAGGGCGGCGGGATCGGTGCCCGGCGGGAGGTCGCCTTCGGCCAGCGCCGTTTCGAAGCGGCCCCGAAGCGCCTCCTCCGCCGTTCCTCGCGCATCGGCGAGGGCGCGCCGCACCGACGAATGCTCGTCCGAGCAGACCAGCGCGCCCGTGGTCACGAAGCAGCCCGGCGGATGCAACGCGTCGGTCTGCTGGTCGGCCGAAACATGCAGCAACCGCTCGGCCACCCGACGCGCGTTCGGCTCGGCCAGCACGCCGTCACCGAACATCGGGCACTCCGACCGGTATCGCTCCAGCGCCTTGCGGAACAGCTCTTCCTTGTTGCCGAAAGCGGCGTAGAGGCTCGGCCGCGTGATCCCCATCGCGCGCGTGAGGTCGGTGAGCGAGGTGCCCTCGAACCCCTGGCGCCGGAACACGTCGAGCGCCGCCGCAAGGGCGTCGTCCGCGTCGAACTCTCTCTGTCGCCCCAACGACGTCCACCCTCCGCCCGCCGGACTGATCGGCTCCAAATACATAGGGTCTTGATCAGGTGCCGTCCAGCAACCATACCGTTCGATATCGTATCGGGCGATAGGATGCGCAGGTTCGACCCGTCCCGGGCGGATCGTTCCCGAGGAGCAAGGCCGCGATGGACGAGCGCGCACGAGGCAGCAATCCCGCGACGATGGCGCGCGCGCCGGGCCGGCCCCGCGGCCGGCTGGTGTTCGGCACCGTGATCGCCGCGCTCGCGGCCATCGCTGCGTTCGATGGCGCGCGCCAGCCGAGCCGCGCGAGCCCGCCACCGCCGCCGGTGCCTGCGGTCTCGGTCAGCCTGCCGCTGCGCGAGACCATTTCGGCGCGCGCGACCTTCCTCGGCCAGTTCTCCGCCGTCGACCGGGTGGAGCTTCGCGCGCAGGTGGGCGGCATCCTCTCCGAGATCCATTTCCGCGACGGCCAGATCGTCCACAGGGGCGATCTCCTGTTCGTCATCGACCCGCGCCCCTACGAGATCCGCCTCGCGACCGCCGTGGCCTCGGTCGAGACCGCGAAGGCACGCCTCGATCTCGCCGGCGCCGAGCTGTGGCGCGCGCAGCAGCTCAAACACACCGATTACGGCACCGCGGAAACCGTCGATCAGCGCCTCAACGAGCAGCGCGCCGCGACGGCCGCCCTGCAAACCGCCGAGCAGGCCGTACGCGATGCCCAGCTCGACCTCGATTACTGCCACGTCACCGCGCCGTTCGACGGGCGCATCGACGACCACCAGGTTTCCGTCGGCAACCTCGTCAGCGGCAGCCGCGCCGGCGCCACGGCGACCACGCTGCTCGCGACGATCGTCTCGCTCGATCCCATCCATCTCGACTTCGACATGAGCGAGAACGACTTCCTCGCCTTCCAGCGCGCCCACCATCCGGGCGATGTCGGCCAGACGGTCCGGTTTCATCTCGGCGACGAGGCAGCGGACGAGCACACCGGCACGCTCGATTTCATCGACAACAGCCTCGACCGCGGCAGCGGCACGATCCATGCGCGCGCGGTCGTCCCGAACCACGACCTCTTCCTGATCCCCGGCGAGTTCGCCCACCTGACCCTCGAGATCGGCCGTCCCACGTCGGAATTGCTCGTGCCGGACGCGTCGGTGATGCTCGACCAGTCGCAATCGCTGGTGCTCACGGTCGCCCCCGACGGAACGGTGGTGCCGAAGCCGGTCGAAGTCGGCGCGCTCTATGGCGGGCTCCGCGTCGTCCGCCGCGGTCTCGCGCCGACCGACCGTGTCATCGTCGACGGTTTGATGCACGCGATGCCAGGCACCAAGGTCAAGGCGATACCGGGCGAGATCCACCTCGCCGCCGGCGACGGTCCCGTCTGATCCGAGCCGCGTCCGGCCGGACCGGTCCGGCCGCACCGACATGTCCGAGCCGAGCGCAGCCGAGAGACCACACCCATGCGATTGACGCACGTCTTCATCGACCGGCCGATCCTCGCCACCGTCCTCAGCGCCTTCGTGACGCTGATCGGGCTCGGCGCGCTCGCGACGCTGCCGGTCGCGCAATACCCGGAGATCGTGCCGCCGACGGTGCAGATCACCACCACCTACCCGGGCGCCTCGGCCGAGACCGTGAGCAAGACGGTCGCGACGCCGCTCGAGCAGGAGATCAACGGCGTCGAGAACATGCTCTACATGAGCAGTCAGTCGACCGGCGACGGCAAGCTCACCATCACGGTCACGTTCCGGATCGGCACCGACCTCAACGTCGCGCAGATGCTGACCCAGAACCGCGTCGAGGACGCGCTGCCGCGGCTGCCGGACGACGTCCAGCGGCTCGGCGTCCAGGTGCGGAAATCGACCCCGAACATCCTGCTCGCGGTTCATCTCGTGTCGCCCGACCGCTCCCGCGACGATCTCTACCTGTCCAACTACGCGACGCTGCACGTGAAGGACCAGCTCGCCCGCCTGCCCGGCGTCGGCGACGTGCAGTTGTTCGGTTCGCGCGACTACGCGATGCGGATCTGGCTCGATCCCGACCGCGTCGCGGCCTATCGTCTCACCGCGGGCGAGGTGCTCGCGGCCCTGCGGGCGCAGAACGTGCAGGTGTCGGCCGGCGTCCTCAACCAGCCGCCGGTTCCCTCGCACGAGGCGTTCCAGCTCAACGTGCAGACGCTCGGCCGCCTGTCGACGACCGAGCAATTCGACGACATCGTGGTCAAGAACGACGGCAACGGACGCGTGACGCGGCTTCGCGACATCGGCCGCGCCGAGATCGGGGCGGCCGATTACGGCTCGACCGCTTTCGAGGATCGCGGGCCCGGCCTGCCGCTGCTGATCTTCGCGCAGCCGGGCGCCAACGCGCTCGCGGTCGAGCACGAGGTGCTCTCGACGATGCGTGATCTCGCGCGCGACTTCCCGCCGGGCCTCGACTATCGGGTGATCTACGATCCCACCATCTTCGTCGCCAAATCCGTGCGCGAAGTGGTGCAGACGATCTTCGTCGCGATCCTGCTCGTCGTCGGCGTCGTCATCCTGTTCCTGCAGACCTGGCGCGCCTCGCTGATCCCGGTCGTCGCGATCCCGGTGTCGCTGATCGGCACCTTCACCGTGCTCGCCGCGGCGGGCATCTCGCTCAACAATCTGTCGCTGTTCGGCCTCGTGCTCGCGGTCGGCATCGTCGTCGACGACGCGATCGTGGTGGTCGAGAACGTCGAGCGCAACATCCGCGCCGGCATGGCGCCCAAGGAGGCCGCGCATCGCACGATGGACGAGGTCGGTGGCGCGCTGATCGCGATCGCGCTGACGCTGTGCGCGGTGTTCGTTCCGACCGCCTTCCTGTCGGGGATCGGCGGCGAGTTCTTCCGGCAGTTCGCGGTCACGATCGCGGCCTCGACCGTGATCTCCTGCCTGGTCTCGCTCACCCTGAGCCCCGCTCTGTGCGCGGTGCTGTTCAAGCCGCACGCGGCGCCTCGCGCTGCGCGTCCCTCGTTCCCGGGGCGCGCCGTCGGTGCCTTCTTCGCCGCCTTCAACCGGGGTTTCGAACGCCTGTCGAACGCGTACGGGCGCGTGACCGCGCGCCTGGTCCGCCTGCTCGGCGCGGTGATCGCGGTCTACGTCGTGCTGATCGCGGTCGCGGCGTTCCAGTTCTCGCGCACGCCGACCGGCTTCATCCCGGAACAGGATCAGGGGTACCTGATCACCGTCCTCCAGCTGCCGCCCGGTGCGACGCTCGACCGCACGGAGGCCGTGGTCAAGCAGGCGATCGACATCATCATGTCGACCAGGGGCATCGAGCACGTGGCGCCGTTCGCGGGCCTCGACGCGACCACGTTCACGGTCGCGTCGAACGACGGCACGATCTTCGAGGGCCTGCCATCGCTCTACAACCACCACATCGACGGGGTCACGGCGACGACGGTGCTGGCCGATCTCCGCCGGCGCCTTTCCGTCATCCAGGGCGCCTTCGTGCTCACCATCCCGCCGCCGCCGGTGCAGGGCCTCGGCACCGCCGGTGGCTTCAAGATGATGCTGCAGGACCGCGTCGGCCTCGGTTCCGACGCGCTCGCCACCGCCGCCAACACGCTGGTCGGCGCCGCCAATCGCGATCCCGACTTCGCCGGCGTGTTCACGCTGTTCAGCACGCGCACGCCGTCGATCTACGCCGACATCGATCGCGAGAAGGCCGAGAAGGTCGGGCTCACGCCGACCGACGTGTTCGACGCGATGCAGGTCTATCTCGGCTCGCAATACGTCAACGACTTCAATTATCTCGGCCGCACCTACGAGGTGATCGCGCAGGCGGACGGCGCCTACCGACGTGACCTCGGCGATGTCACCCGCCTCAAGGCCCGCAACGCGATGGGCGAGATGGTGCCGATCGGCACGGTCGCGCGTCTCAGCCGCATGACCGTGCCGTATCGCGTGCCGCGCTACGATCTATTTCCGGCCGCCGAGATCATGGGCGTCGCGGCACCCGGTGTCGCGACCGGAACCGCGCTCGCGCGGATGGAGCAGCTCGCGCATCAGGTGCTGCCCCAGGGCATCGGCTTCGAATGGACCGACCTCGCCTTCCAGCAGCAGCAACGCGGCACGCCGACGCTGCTCGTGTTCGGAGCCGCGTCGCTGTTCGTCTTCCTCGTGCTTGCGGCACTCTACGAGAGCTGGCGCCTGCCGCTGGCGGTGATCCTGATCGTGCCGATGTGCCTGCTCGCGTCGGTCACCGGTCTGTCGCTCCGCGGCATGCCGATCGACATCCTGGCGCAGATCGGCTTCGTCGTGCTGGTGGGTCTCGCGGCCAAGAACGCGATCCTGATCGTCGAATTCGCGCGTCAGAAGGAGGAGGAGGGTGCGGCCCCGGATCGCGCCGCCGTGCATGCCGCGCGCACCAGACTGCGCCCAATCCTGATGACGTCGTTCGCCTTCATCATGGGCGTGGCGCCGCTCGCGGTCGCGACGGGCGCGGGTGCCGAGATGCGGCAGTCGCTCGGGACCGCGGTGTTCTTCGGCATGCTCGGCGTGACGGGGTTCGGCCTGCTGTTCACGCCGGCATTCTACACCGCGGTCCGCGTCCTGCTGCGACGACGGGTTGCGCGCGTGACACCGCGCGTGCCGGCCGGGCTCTGACAGCACGCCCGGAAGAAACGCCTAGCGCCCACACGCGCCGAGCATCGCCCGAACCGATGCGGCACGGATCGGGCAGCCGAAGCCGGGCGATGCTTCGGGCCATCGCAGCCGCGCTCGTTCAGGGGCGGGCGAGCTGCTCGACGCGACCCGCGCGCGCGAGATCGGTGATCGCCGGCATCGGAGCGCCGTCGTCGGACTTGAACACAACGGCCGGTGTCGGGACGGCTGGCGTCCTGACATACCGGAGCGGGGACCAGATCGGTTTGGCGATGATGTCCATCCCACGAGGACGCCCCTCCATCGCGAGAGTTCCCGCTCTTGCGGGATCGATGCCGTCGGCGACGTTTCGGCAGGATGGGTCGCGACCCGTCTCGTGATCGCGGCCGCCATCCGGTTCGATCGAGCTCTGGTGCGTCGGGCCTCGCGCCCTGTCGGCCCGACCGGTTTCGCGCTCGTCGATCGCGGCGAGGGCAGGGGATCGCGGGCGCGTCCGAAACGACGCCGGCTCGGGGGCGGCGAAGCAGCCGCGCATGCCGCCATCCTGTCTCGCGACAGGACCGTCGGCGCTCATCGCCGCCGCGTCGTGGGCGTCCAAGGGAACGTTGCCGGACGGCTGATCATGCCGTCACCGGTGGGTCGCGCGACCGCCCGCGCCTGTGCGGCGCCGAGGCGCCAACCCCGCGCGTAGAGTTCCTTATCGCCGATGTCGCCGATATCGCCGACCGGCGCGTAGCCGTGCACACCGTCGAGGTAGCCGCAAAGCACGCTACCCTCGTCGGCCTCGTCGTCGCCGCCGGCGGACAGGCTACGTTCGGGACCGCGCGCGGCATCGGTGGTCACCGCCAACTCTCCCTCAGGTGATTCCAATTCGTCGATTTCGTCCCTCCTTTGCGGGCGAACGTGCGTTACAACGGGAGTTGTAACAACGCGATCGAGGCGGGCACATGGGTCTCAGCAGCCGTTTGCAGGCGGGGGCATCGCCCCGTGTCATCCAGGGGGTCGCGGCACGCGCTCCTGCTCCCTATCGTGCCGAACTCGCTCTTACCGGTCGCCAGATGGATGAGGTCTTCCGGTTGCGTTTCCAAAGCTACCACAACGGTGGCTTTATCAAGGCCAACGCCACCCGGATGTTCTCGGACCAATATGACGGCTTCGAGAACGCCCGGTCGATCCTGATCTATCAGGAGGGCATTCCGGTCGCGTCGGTTCGGGTCTGTCTGCTGCAGCCCGGCTCCTCGCGCACCCTGCCCGCGATGAGCATCTTCGGCGACGAGATCGGCCACGAAATGTCGCGCGATCCCCTGCCTGCCATCCGCAACAGGGCGGTCGAGCTCAATCGCCTGGTTCGCAGTCCGGCGCACGAACACAATTATGGCCTTCTTCTCATTCTTTATCGTCTCGCCGGCTACCTGGCCATCGCCCATCATTTCCGGATGATGTTCTGTTGCGTTCGGACGAACCATGTTTCCTTCTATCGTCGCCTCGGTTATGACCATGTCTCGTCCGAGCCGCGCACCTATCCCGGCCTGTCTTGCCCGATGCATCTGCTCTCGATCACGCGGCGGCGTTTCGACCTGTCGCGACGGCAGTTTCCCACGCTCGATCCCTTCGGGGAGGCAACCGGAAATCTCGGTGGATTTTTCGAAGGGCAGCCCGTCCCCCTATGGATAGCGCGATGAGGCTGCCGACCGCCGCCGGCTCGGACCCCGTCATGGTCGAGCTGGCGTTCGTGGTCTTCGCCTCGTTCGCCTGGGGCGTTCGCGGCCATTTCGTTTCTGGTCGCAAGTTCCCGACCCGCATGCGGGTCCTCGCTGGCGTGAGCATTCTCACGTTCGCCTACTGGTTGACCGCCATCTTCGCCCATCACGTCCCGATGCCGCGTGCCGCCGCCGCCGGCGCGCTGATCCTGTGCGCGCAGGCGCTGTTCTGGGCCACGATCCATCACACGCGTCAGGCTGGCTTCGGCGTCGCCTACTCCGGCGAGCACCCTGCCGCGATCGAGCAGGGCGGCCCCTTCGCGCTCGTCCGCCACCCGTTCTACACCTCCTACGCGCTGTTCTGGCTGGCGACCGCCATCTCGGCGGGAGGCTGGCACTGGATCCCCGCCCTGATGCTGGTTGGGCTCTACGTCGACTTGGCATGGTCCGAGGAACGGGCGATCCGACGATCCGGGCTCGCCGGCGACTATCGACGGTATCGCGAACGGACGGGCATGTTCCTGCCGCGGTTCAGGGTGCGTGCGCCGACCCCGTTTGCCGCGCCGGCACGGGCGACCCCCTGCGTCTCGCCTCGAGCCCGTGTCCCGCCTCGATCCCGGGTGCATCCCCACCACAGCGGAGGATGACCTTGCGGCTCGTCGCGACTGCCGCGATCCCGGTGCCGGCCGCCGCGGAAGGCCACGGGGGAGGCGGGCATGCCGCGGCATCCGCGCCAGGCACGCCGAAGCAGGGTCCGGGCGCTCGGAGACTGCCCGGCGCGCCGCTCGATTCCGTTCGCCGCAGCCAGTCGCGCCAGCTGTTCCTGCACTCCGTCATGTTCTCGCTCGCCGGCCCCGTGGCCGCGTTGTCGTTCTCGGTCGCGACCGGCGGTCTGCACCGGCCGACCGTCGCCCTGGCCAACGCCGCACTCCTGCTCGTCTACGCCCTGATCGGATGCTCGGCATTCGCCTGGCGGAAACAGCCGAACGACGCGCTGTTCCTGCGCAGGGGCCTGATCCTCTACGTCTGCCTCGGCGTGAGTTGGGGCGGCCTGCTCAACGCCCTCGCGTTGGGGGCGGCGCCGTCGCAATACGCGGCCGTCGTCGCACTGACCACGGCGTCGCTCGCGACCGTGATGCTGAGCACGCCGCTCACCGTGTCGCTCGGATACTGCCTGCCGCTGGCGGCGCTGGGCGTCATACCGGTCTGCATCGTCGATCCCGCCGACCGGGCCCTGGCGGTCTTCGCGTACGCGGTCTTCGTCTGCTTCGTGATCGCCGCCACATTGTTCTCGAACCGGACGCTGAAGGAGCTCTGGGCGGCGCGCGTGGTCATGCAGCGCGAGCATCGCACCATCAGCCTGTTCCTCCGCGAATACGAGGAGAGTGGCTCCGACTGGGTGTGGGAAACCGATCCGGACGGCGTGCTGGTGAGCGCGGGAAGCCGGCTCTACGAGACGTCGAGGATCGGCCGCGAGCACGTCGTCGGCCTCGCCTTCGCGTCGCTGTTCGAGCCCGGGTCGACCGGTGCCGGGCTGGATGCGACGCTCGCCGACTATATCGCGCGACGGACGCCGTTCCGGAACCTCGAGGCGGTCGCGCACTGGGGCGGGCGCTCGGTCTGGCTGAGCCTCACCGGCCATCCGACATTCGACGCGGACGGGCGCTTCCGCGGCTTCCTCGGCATCGGCGCGGATGTCACGTCGGCGAAGGTCGCGGCCGCGCGGATCCAGTTCCTGGCCGAGCACGATGATCTGACGGGACTCTGGAACCGTCGGATGTTCCTCGCCCGCTTCGAGACGTCGCTCGTCGAAGGCGCCGACCTGGCGCTGCTCGTGCTCGATCTCGACGGGTTCAAGTCGATCAACGACCTTTACGGGCACGGCGTCGGCGACGTGCTGCTCGACGTCGTGGGAACGCGCATCCTCGGCCGGCTCCGGGCGGGCGACATCGCCGGCAGGACCGGCGGCGACGAGTTCGCGATCCTGCTCAGGACGCACGGGCCCGCGGACGCGCTCGCGTTCGCCGCCGATATGATCGACCTCGTCGGCGCGCCCTGCGTCGCGAGCGGGATCGAGATCACGCCGGGCGTGAGCATCGGCATCGCGCTCGCGCCCCTGCAGGGCACGGACGTCAAGAACCTCTTCGCCCGCGCCGATCTCGCCCTCTACGAGAGCAAGAAACGCGGCAAGCGCGTCGCGCACCTGTTCACCGACGTGATGGAACAGGATCACCTGGCCCGCCTCGAGAAATCCGCCGACATCGCCGGTGCGATCGAGCGGGGCGAGATGTTCGTCGAGTATCAGCCGATCTTCGAGCTCGCTTCCGGCTCGGTGGTGGCCGCCGAAGCGCTGGTCCGCTGGCAGCACCCCCGTCTTGGCCGTTTGAACGCCGGCGATTTCATCCCGCTGATCGAAGGCAGCCGGGACATCGAACGGCTCGGCGAGTTCGTGCTGCGGGAAGCCTGCTCCACCGCCCGAGCCTGGCCCGCCCTGGTCGGCATCAACGTCAATCTCTCGCCGCAGCAGCTGCGATCGGGCGACTTCGCCGACATCGTCAAGAGCGCGCTCGACTGGTCCGGCCTCCGGCCGCGTCGATTGTCGCTCGAGATCACCGAAACGGCGTTCGTCGACCGATCGGCCAAGATCCTGTCCCAGATCGAGCGGATCCGCCTCATCGGCGTCGGCGTCGTGCTCGACGATTTCGGGACCGGATATTCGTCGCTCAGCTACCTGCAATACATCGACGTCGACGGCATCAAGCTCGACGCGATGTTCACCCGCAATCTCGGTCGGGAAGACGACGAGTTCAGCGCGCGTCGGGTGGCGGCGATCATCCGCACCATCGTGCGCCTCGCGGGCGACCTCAACCTGTTCCTCGTCGCCGAGGGTATCGAACGCGAGGCCCAGGTCGACTGGCTTCGGAACAACGGCATCCCTTTCGCTCAGGGGTTCCTGCTCGGCCGTCCGGAGCGGGATCTCGCGTTCGGCGAGGCGATGCTGACGGAGGCCGCCGGCTCCGCGACCCTGACCGGCTGAGAAGCGCGGGCAGACGGCGCTGGCCTCGCCGCCGGCGCGCCCGACCGCGAGGGCGCGTGATCCTGGCGGTGCCTCGGCCCGGCCCCGGAGCACGTCGCTCGGAACGGGCCGGCGAACGCGCGTCTTGGTTGCTGAGGAGCCGGCATCTGCACCCGATCGGACGGTTCCGCGCGATCGGATAATGCTCTAGACACTGGCCGCCTCCCGCGCAGAGGCCGGTCGGCATGCAGTCTTTCCTGACATCGGTGCGGGCCGCGGCGACCCGCGGATCGGCCGACACGGGCGCTCGGCTGCCCGATGTCGCGTCGATGGCGTCGTTGCTCGCGGCCGCCCTGCTGGCCAGGCTGTTCTTCGTCTTCGTCGGCCCCTTCTTCATCCGCCCTGACGAGGTGTTCCAGGCGCTCGAGCCGGCACACCGGCTCCTGACCGGCCGCGGCGTGATCACCTGGGAGTGGCACGAGGGGATCAGATCCTGGCTCATGCCCGGCGTGATCGCCGCGATCGAGCAGGCGGAAGCGTGGGCGGGCTTCGGCCATTCGGTGCTGGTCGTGCAATGCGTCTTCGCGACGCTGTCGCTCGCCGTCGTCGCCGCCGCGATCCGGTTCGGGCATGTCGTCGCGGGCCGGCCGGGCGCGCTGTTCTGCGGGGTGCTCACCGCGTTCTGGCCCGATACGGTGCTCGACGGCGCACACACGCTGTCGGAGTCGCAAGGCGGCAACCTGCTGGCGATCGGCACCATGCTGGCCAGCATGTCCGATCGCCGCGACCGTGCCTCGGTCCGGTCCGCGCTCGCGATCGGCATCGTGCTCGGGTTCGCCGCGATCCTGCGTTTCCAGCTGCTGCCGGGCATCGGCGTCGTGCTGGTCGCGGCCTTGACGATGGATGGGCGGCGCCGCGGGCCGATCATGCTGCTGGGCGCCGCGCTGCCGGTCGCGGGCCAGGCGGTGCTCGACGCGCTGACGCTCGGCGCGCCGTTGCAATCGATGTGGAAGAATGTCGAGGTCAATCTCGGCGAACATCGTGCCGACCTGTTCGGCACCATGTCGCCGGTCTTCTACCTGTCCCAGATGGTGCAGTTCTGGGGGGCGGCCTCGCTGCCGCTCGCGGCGTGCTTCGTGGTGGGCTTCCGCAGGGCGAAGCTCGCCGGCGCCGTCGCGTTGGCGGTGGTCCTCTCGCACAGCCTGATCGCGCACAAGGAGTTCACCTTCATCGCCGGATCGGTGCCGCTGATCCTGGTCGTCGCCGGCCTCGGGCTCGCGTCCCTGATCGAGCGCTTCGAGCGGGTCGGCACGCCGACCCGGGTTCCGCTCGCGACCTGGGCGGTCGTCGGCACCGTGGCGATGTGCGTGACCACGACGTTCAGCGGCTACAAGGCGCTCCGGCGCGACCACGCCAACCTGCCCGGTCTGATGCGACAGGCACGGCAGATACCAGGCCTGTGCGGCCTCGCCCTTTATGTCGGCGACGAACAATGGTGGGATTGGACGGGCGGCTACAGCCTGCTCGATCGCAACGTGCCGATCTATCTGTTGCGCTCCCCGGCCGCTTTCGCCGAGACGGCGCCCGGCTTCGACGCGCTGCTCACCGACGAGGCGGCCCTTGCCTATCTTCCACGCGGCGACATGCTCTCGCGATGCGCGCACGAGAAATGCCTGCTGTACCGTCCCGGACCCTGCCGGCCGATCGGTTCGCACCTTATCCAGGACGAGCCCGGGCTCGGCCTGCCGCTGTCGCCCGGAAGCGTCCGCTTCTAGTGTCCCGGTTCCCAAGTTCGTGGCATCGGGGCGCGGCCGGAGTGGGGGCTCCCGGCTCTTGCGTTCCAATAGCTGCTGACCCTCGCTGTCCGCCGTGATGTTCGGCGGATCTCGAGGGCAGGACACTAGCATGCGGCGCTTCGGCGTTCCGGCTCTGGCGACCGTGTCGTTCCTCGCGTTCGCGCTCGTCCACGCGATCGACCGGCCGGTCTATTTCGCGGTGCTTCGGTCCATCCACGTGCACCCGTTCCCGCGTCCTTTCCTCGACGCGCGGTTCGTGACGGCGCAGGTGGAATGCTGGTCCCGCGGCGTCGACGTGTACGTGCGGAACCCGTGCGACCCGCTCGGACGGACGCTCGACTATTCCCCGCTCTGGCTTCGGTTGCCGTTCCTGGCGCGGTCGGACGGTGCGACGCCGGTGTTCGGCCTCGCGATCGACCTCGCGTTCCTGGCCGCCCTGTTCGGACTGCCGTGGCGTCTGGCCGGCCCCTTCGACGCCGTCGTCGCGGTGGGTGCGGTGATGTCGTGGGCGACGATCTTCGCGATGGAGCGCGGCAACACCGATCTCCTGATGTTCGCCGCTGCGGTGCTGTTCGCCCATCTGTCGACCAGGTCGGCGCCGGCGCGGATCGCGGGATACGCGTTGATCCTCTGCGTCGGTCTGCTCAAGTTCTACCCGCTCAGCCTGCTCGCGCTGCTGGTGCGCGAGCCCGCGCGGCGCATGTGGGTGCTGGGCACGCTCTGCGTGCTCTCGCTCGTGGCCTTCATCGTCATGTTCCACGTCGGATTGTCGCGGATCGGCGGCAACATGGCCGATGGCGTGTTCGGCGACATGTTCGGAGCGCGCAGCCTGCCGTTCGGCATCATGCTGCTGTCGAGCGGCGCGAGGCTGCGCGACGCGTCCGGTTTCTGGCTGGGGCCGGAGGCGCTCGACCGGACCATGACGCTGACGGCCTGGACGTTGTCGGTCGTGCTGACCGGCGCCTGCGCGACGGCTGCCATCCTCTGCGGCAGAGACCCCGCATGGCGGAAGACGCTCGACCGGATCCCGGCGGGCGCGCGCGCGCATCTGCTCGTGGGAGCGGTGCTCTGCGTCGGCTGTTTCTTCGGCCACCAGAACATCGGCTACCGCGCGTTGTTCCTGTTGCTGGTGCTGCCCGGCCTGCTCGCCCTCGTCCGCGTGGCGCCGACGGCGCGGGCGCGTGTCGTCTGCAGGTCGACCGCCGCCGCGATCGTGCTGCTGCTGTGGGACGGCATCGTCAGCCGGTCGCGGCCCGGATGGTTCGTCATGCAGTCCGTCTGGTGGTGGGTCATCTTCGTCCTGCTGACCTGTCTGGTGAGCCTGCTGGGAGGCGAGATCGCCCGCATCTCGCGAGGCGGGCGCGGCGCCTGGGCGGCCATGCTCGACGCGACCGCGGCCCTGCGGTCGTCACCCGGGCGCGCGCGGACGGGGCGCGAGGGAACGGGGCGCGAGAAGGCGGGGCGCGAGCAGGCGGGGCGCGAGCAGGCGGGGCGGTAGCGTGACGGTCCAACCGTCCGGCCAGATCCGCAGGACATGCGACGGGTCGCGTTGCCAGACGCGCACCTCGCTGCGCCAGGAGGGGCCGTTCCGCGTGTCCCGGAGCGTCGCGACGAACGTCGCGCTGCCGACGACGATGAGCCAGACGACCACGATCGAGGCAACGCGGGCGGTCGTCCCCGACGCGGTCGCCGCCAGGGCCAGGATGGCGAGACCGAGCAGCGCCTGCGGCACGAAGACGTAGCGCTCGCCCGACTGGGCGCCGATCAGGATGTCCGCCCCGCCGATCGCGCCGTAATAGGCGGCGAGCCCGGTCAGCCCGGCGGCCGCCAACAGCCAGCGCGACGCCGCCGCGCGCGGGATCCGCCACAGCAGCACGGCGAGCGGGACGAACACCGCGCCGGGCAGCAGCATCGCCCAGACCGGCGGGTGGCCGGACGCCAGGTGGCGCCCGACGTCGTGGCCCGCCAGGTAGGCCACTTTCAGCCCGAACAGCGGCTCGATGACGTGACGGATCGCGACCACGCACAACAGGATCGCGGGCCGCAGGCGATACGCCCGGCCGGCGAACGGCTCGACGAACATCAGGAGCTGCACGGCGCTCGCGGCCGCCAGGGTCAGTCCCTGCAGCAGGCGCCCGCCTGACCGCTCGAACGCGCTCCGGGCCAGGAACAACGGCACCAGCACGATCGCGCCCGGCCCGCAGAGCGGCGCGAGCGCCAGGATCGCCAGCCGACCGACCGCCGCCCTGCCGGCCGCGGGTTCCAGCGCCAGGATGATGCCGCAACAAAGGGTCAGCTCGAACTGGCAGTGCAGGGTCTGGAGCCAGATTTCCTCCGTTCCCGGCACGAGCAGCAGCAGGAGCACGCCGGCGACGCGGGTGCGCATCCGTCCGAGCCACGCGTCGCGTGCGGTCAGCAGCAGCAGCGGCGGCAGCAATTGGAAGCCGAGTGCGACGGCGATGGTCAGGTATGGCGCGAGCGGCAGCGGCATGATCCAGCGCGCCGCCAGCGTCGCGCCGTTCGCGACGAGGTTCAGGTAGCCGCCATAGGACGTGAACAGCGCCTGCAGCGGCGGCTCGGCCCAGGCGTTGGCGAAGAAGTTGCGGCCTTCCTCGGCCCAGAAGCGCCCCTTGAGCACGATCTCCGGCATGCGCACGAGGACGAGCACGGCGAACGCGACCAGGACCAGGGCGCGCGAGAGCCGAGGCCAACGCTGCTTCGCAGCCGATATGGTCATGTCACTCCGCCGGTCGCTCGCGTGCTGTCGGGCCGAAGCCCGTTCGGCGGGATGCCGCCGTCGCCGAATGCCCGCCGCGGGCGCGCGTTGTCGAGCCTCGCGCGCGAACTCGAGTCCCACCGCCCGATCGGGCATGCCCGTGCGGTCGCCACGCATGCAGAAGCTGTTGGCCGATCGCCGGCACAACTCCGTGCGCCTTGCCTCGGTGGCAGGCTACGAACCGACGGCGAGGCACGAGGGGATAGTGAGGTATCGCCACCATCCGCCGGCCGAGCCCTCAACCGATCCACGCAACTCATCGGAGCAGGCGGCCGCCGAGTCTTCGCTCTCGCAGCTTCGAGCTGCCGATCGATCGCTGCGTTCCGGCGTTGCCGCTCAGCGCCGCCCCGACAGGCGTCGGAACGCGGTGATGCAGTGGCCGCTCGAGAGGTCAGGATTCCGTCCGCGGGCGTTCGGGATCCACTGCGACCAAGCGTCGTCATGGCTGTCCTGCTGCTGCTCCGATCCAGAACTGCTGGGTCTCCGATCGCGGTTGGCCAACTCGAGCCGGCGGGACCCGAGCGCCGCTCAAACGACGTGCAACGATCTCGTTCCTTGCCCAGAACGTACGGCTCAGAACGTATGGCTGGCGCATCGAGGATAAGACGTTTCGGTATTGTCGCGAGCGGAGTCGACCCGCACCGACGGCGTAAGGTGGACCGGGACCCGTCCGGTCACCGCGCCAACATCACCATCCTGCAATCGTTTTCCCGGTCCCGTCACCGAACAGGATCTTGACGCTATCGACGGGCTTGCCGCGAAAGACGAACAGGTGGCCGCCGGGCGGATCGGCCTGCGGCGCTGACTGCACCTGGGGTGTGGTGGCAGCGGGGACCGAACGTGCAGCTCCGCCGGGCGCGATCGCCGTCTCCGACCCATCGCAGACTGTCTCGAAGTCGGAGATGACGACGCACCGCTGACGCGCCCCGGGCCGTACGTCACCCCGGGGCCAACCTCACGCACCCGGTCAGATGGAGGCGTCGTGGCTCTGCGTCAGAAGCGGTGTGGGTTGTGGCTGCCCCTCGTAGTAACCTGCTTCGCGTAGGAAGCCGCGGCGATCGAGACCATCGATCACGATCTGACCGTTGTCCGGATAGGTGCAGACATCACCGGGCGGCTCGGCGCCGATCGCGAGATAAACCAGATCGCCGGTGACGTCCGGGGTCGCGGGGTTGGCGATCTGATGCGCGATCCCCGTGTCGGCCGGGCAGGAGATGCAGTCGCCAGGTCGGATCTCGTACACGCGATCGCCGTAGCGGAAAAGACCTCGCCCTTCGAGCACGACGAAGATCTCGTCGGCCATCAGGTGCGTGTGCGCCGGGCACGCGCTGTGGCCCGGGGGCACGCGCCTGGCGTTCATGCCGAGGCGGCCCATCCCAAACCGCCCCGGCCCCGCTTCCTTCATCGCAGGCGTCAACTCGCGCTGGAAATGCGCCCAGGCGGCGGGCACGTCGGCCGCGATGTCCGCCGCCGTGTGCATGTTGACGATCGTGGGTGCCTTCTCGGTCATGTCGCTCTCTCGTGCTTTCTAGAAGCCGGTTCCGAACTGGGCCGTCCATCTGGAGAACAGGAATAGCAAGACGCTGAGACAGGTCCCTGTGACCGATCGGCCCATCTCCGCTCCCCAACCGCGTCCAGCCCGCGGCGTGGCCGGGTTGGCTACCGCGGCACCTGACCCTGAGCGGATCCTCGATGTCGCTGCACGAGAGCGGGGAAAGACGATCAGTCTGCCCAGCGGCGGGAATGTCTTGGTGGAACAAACTGGGGCGGCCCTGCGTTTCGGACCAAAACCTTGTCGCTACTCAGCGACACGAGGGTCGGTGGCGGAGGGAGTGGGATTCGAACCCACGGTACGCTTTCACGCACACACGCTTTCCAAGCGTGCGCCTTAAACCACTCGGCCATCCCTCCGGTGGCAGCGGCCGCCTATACACAAACGTGCGTCAGGCGTCCATCTTCAGCGCCGCCAGGAAGGCGCTCTGCGGGATCTCGACCTTGCCGAACTGCCGCATCCGCTTCTTGCCCTCCTTCTGCTTGTCCAGCAGCTTCCGCTTGCGCGAAATGTCGCCGCCGTAACACTTCGCGGTCACGTCCTTCGACAGCGCGCCCAGCGTCTCGCGCGCGATCACCCGCGAGCCGATCGCCGCCTGGATCGCGATCTTGAACAGCTGGCGCGGAATCAGATCCTTCAGCCGCGCGCAGATCGAGCGGCCGCGCGCCTCCGCCGCCGCGCGATGCGCGATGAACGACAGCGCGTCCACCGGATCGCCGTTCACCAGGATCGAGATCCGGACCAGATCGCTTTCCTCGTAGCCGTCCATCGCGTAGTCGAACGACGCGTAGCCGCGGCTCACCGATTTCAGCCGGTCGTAGAAGTCGAACACCACCTCGTTCAGCGGCAATCGGTAGACCGCCATCGCCCGGTTGCCGACATAGGTCAGGTCGGCCTGCTGGCCGCGCCGCTCGTTGCACAGCGTCAGCACCGAGCCGAGGTAATCGTCCGGCACCATGATCGTCGCCCGGATCCACGGCTCGTCGATGCGCTCGATCACCGATCCGTCCGGCATGTCGGACGGGTTGTGCAGCTCCTCCCGTTCGCCGTTCGTGCGGGTGATCCGGTAGACCACCGACGGCGCGGTCGCGATCAGGTCGAGATCGAACTCGCGCGACAGCCGCTCCTGGATGATCTCCAGATGCAACAGGCCGAGAAAGCCGCAGCGGAAACCGAAACCGAGCGCCGCCGAAGTCTCCGCCTCGAAATGGAACGACGCGTCGTTCAGACGCAGCTTGCCGAGGCTCTCCCGCAGCTTCTCGAAATCGTCGGCGTCGATCGGATAAAGGCCGCACCAGACCACCGGGATCGACGGCTTGAACCCGGGCAGCGCCGCCGTGGCCGGACGCCGGTCGTCGGTGAGCGTGTCGCCGACCTTGCAGTCCGCGACCGTCTTGATCGCCGCCGTGATGTAGCCCATCTCGCCTGGTCCGAGCTCGTCGGTCGCGACCATCCGCGGCGTGAACACGCCGACCTGGTCGATCACGTGCGCGCTCCCGGTCGACATCATCCGCACCCGCGCGTCGCGCCGGAGCCGCCCGTCCTTGATCCGGACCAGGATCACCACGCCGAGATACGGATCATACCAGCTGTCGACCAGCAGCGCCTTGAGCGGCGCGTCGGCATCCCCCGTCGGCGCCGGCAGGCGCTTGACCAGCGCTTCCAGCACGCCGCCGATGTTGAGCCCCGTCTTGGCCGAGATCTCGACCGCGTCGTCGGCCGGAATGCCGATCACGTCCTCGATCTGCACGCGCACCCGCTCGGGATCGGCCGCCGGCAGGTCGATCTTGTTCAGCACCGGGACGATCTCGTGGTTCGCCTCGATCGCCTGATAGACGTTGGCCAGCGTCTGCGCCTCGACGCCCTGCGACGCGTCCACCACCAGCAGCGATCCCTCGCAGGCGGCGAGCGACCGGCTCACCTCGTAGGCGAAGTCGACATGGCCGGGCGTGTCCATGAGATTGAGCGTGTAGGTCTCGCCATCGGCCGCCGGATAGGTGAGACGCACCGTCTGCGCCTTGATCGTGATCCCGCGTTCCTTCTCGAGATCCATGTTGTCGAGCACCTGCTCGGTCATCTCACGGTCGGTGAGCGCGCCGCAGGCCTGGATGAGCCGGTCGGCGAGCGTCGACTTGCCATGATCGATATGGGCGATGATCGAGAAGTTGCGGATGCGGGCAAGGGGGATCATGGCGGCATCCTATCGCACCCGCGCGGGGCGGGCGAGGTGAGGAAGGCCAGGCGCTTTGCCCCTCCATCCCGGCCGGGTCCCGTCGCGCTTGCGCGATGGGCGCCCGCCGAGGCCGGGCCTTTGCGATCCATCAGTTCAGGCAAACCCCCGGCCACACCATCGATGCCCGACGCACCGGGACCCGGGGTCTTCCTTCACTCGAAGTGACCCTCGAGACGACTGTCCCTGGTGGGGCCGCGTCGCGCAAGCGCGATCGGAGCCGCCGGGTCGGGGGGCAGAGCCCTGGCCTTCCTACGCCCGCAGCACCCCGCCGGTCGCCTTCGCGACCGCCGCGACCACGCGCGCCGACACGGCATCGAGTTCCGCGTCGGTCAGCGTCTTCTCGCGCGGCTGCAGCGTCACCGCGATCGCCAGCGACACGTGGCCGTCGGCCACGCCCTCGCCGCGATAGGCGTCGAACAGCGCGACGTCGGCGACCAGCGTGCGATCCGCGCCGCGTGCCGCGCGCAGCACGGCCTCGGCCGGCACGTCGTCGCCGACCACGAAGGCGAAGTCGCGCGAGACCGGCTGCAACGTCGGCAGCCTGGCCGCCGACCGGCGCCGCTTCTTCGGGACGGCGATCGCGTCGAGGAACAGTTCGAACCCGGCGGCCGGCGCGTCGAGGCCGAACGCCTCGGTCACGGTCGGGTGCAGCGCGCCGAACCGCGCGAGCACGATCTTCGGCCCCTGCCGGATCACGCCGGCCCGACCTGGGTGGTAGGCGGCGTCGTCGGCGGACACGCGTTCGGTCGACAAGGCCTCGGCCGGCACGCCGAGCGAGGCCAGCACGGCGAGTGCGTCGGTCCGGGCGTCGGACCAGTCCGCCGCGCGGGCGGGACGTCCCGGCGCACGCGCGCGGGTCCCGGCGCGCAGGCCGGCCGCGATCGTGCGCGACGATCCATCCGGCGCGAAGCCTGGCCCGATCTCGAACAGTGCGGTCTCGGCGATACCGCGCGAGACCGCGCGGCTCGCGGCCGACAGCAGCGAGGCGAGCGGGCTCGGTCGCAGCCGGTCGAGGTCGGACGCGATCGGGTTCAGCAGCGTCACCGCGCGCGCGGCGTCGGCGTCGAGCGGGGGCGCGAAGGCGTCGGCGAGGCGCGCGTCCATGAACGAGAACGAGACGCATTCGGCAAAGCCCCGCGCGGCGACCGTCCTGCGCGCGAGCGCGTTCCGCACGGCGGCCTCGCCGAGCGCCGGACGCGGCACTGCGGCGAGCGGCGGCAGCGACACCGGTGCGATCGCGTCGAGGCCGCCGAGCCGCAGCACCTCTTCGACGAGGTCGCATTCGGCCTCCATCGCGACGGCCACGGCGCCGAGTTCGCGCGCGCGCGCGGTCGCGATCGCCGGCGCCGGCTCGAGCGGCGTCGCGCCGGCGACGTCGTTCCGCCACGGCGGCACCGAGACGGTCACCCGGTCGGCGTCGCGCCGGCCGACCCCGAACCCGAGCGCCGCGAGACGGGCGATCGCGGCGTCGGGCGCGATGTCGCTGCCGCCGAAGTCGCGGAGCCGCGCGAAGCGGAGCGTCGCCTCGCGCCGCCAGTCCGGTTCCTCACCGGCTTCGGTGATCGCGCTCGGCACCCCGCCGCAGGTCTGCAGGATCAGCCGCGCCGCCGCGTTCAGTCCGAGCGTCAGCAACGACGGATCGATGCCGCGCTCGAAGCGCTGGCGGGCATCGCTCGTGACGCCGAGCCGCCGTCCCGTGCGCGCGATCCGGATCGGGTCGAACAGCGCGCACTCGACGAAGACCGCGGTGGTGGCCTCGGTGGCGCCGGTCGCGCGCCCGCCCATGATGCCGGCCAGCGACTGCACGCCGGCCGCGTCCGCGAACACCGCGTCCTCCGGACCGACCGCGATCTCGACCCCGTTGAGGCCCTCGAAGCGCTCGCCGTCGCGGCCGCGCCGGAGCGTCAGCACGCCGCCCGCGATGCGATCGGCGTCGAACACGTGGAGCGGGCGGCCGAGATCGAAGGTGAAGAAGTTGGTGATGTCGACCAGCGCCGAGATCGGCCGCAGGCCGATCGAGCGCAGCCGTCGCTGCAGCCAGTCCGGGCTCGGGCGGTTCGCGAGCCCGCTGATCGTCATCCCGGTGATCCACGGGCAGGCGTCGCGATCCTCGACCGCCCAGACGATCGGCGACGGCGTCATGCCGATCATCATCGGCGGCAGCCAGGGCTTCAGCCGGCCGAGCCCGGCCGCCGCGAGGTCGCGCGCGACGCCGCGCACGGCGAGCGCATCGCCACGGTTCGGCGTCACCGCGATCTCGATCATCGGGTCGTCGAGCCCCGACGCGGCCGCGAACGCCGTCCCGGGCGCGAGCGCGTCGTCGAGTTCGGCGATACCGTCATGCTCGTCGCCGAGGCCGAGCTCGCGCATCGAGCACAGCATGCCGCGGCTTTCGACGCCTCGAATGGTGCCGATTTTCAGCGCGGCGCCGGTCGCCGGGATGACGGTGCCCGGCGCGGCGAAGACGGTCGTGAGGCCCGCGCGCGCGTTCGGGGCGCCGCACACGACCTGCACCGTCTCGCCGGCGCCGGCGTCGACGGTGCAGACACGCAGCCGGTCGGCATCGGGGTGCGGCGCGGCCGCGACGATGCGGGCCACCACGAAGCCGCCGAGCGAGGCCGTCGGATCGTCGACGCGCTCGACCTCGAGCCCGATCGCCGACAGCGTCTCGGCGATGCGCGCGACGGTCGCGTCGGTTTCGAGATGCTCGCGCAGCCAGGACAGGGTGAACTTCATGACCGCTCAGATCCCCTCGTGGAGGCTCGCCGGCGCCAGCGGGTTCCAGCCGTTCTGACGCAACCAGCGGGGGTCGCTTTCGAACATCGGGCGGAGGTCGGGGATGGCGTTCTTCAGCATCGCCATGCGGTCGATGCCCATGCCGAAGGCGAAACCCTGCCATTCGGTCGGATCGAGGCCGCAATTGGCGAGCACTTTCGGGTTCACCATTCCGGACCCGAGCACTTCGAGCCAATCGGTGCCGGCGCCGAGCTGCCCCGAGAGCCGGTCCCAGCCGATATCGACCTCCATCGAGGGTTCGGTGAACGGGAAGTAGCTCGCCCGGAACCGCGTGCGGAGATCGGGCAGCGCGAAGAAGGCGCGGAGGAAGTCGACGAGGCAGCCCTTCAGATGGCCGAGCGTGATGCCGCGATCGATCACCAGGCCTTCGCACTGGTGAAACATCGGCGCATGCGTCGCGTCGTGGTCGGCCCGGTAGACGCGTCCCGGGCAGATCACCCGGATCGGCGGGGTGCCGGACAGCATCGTCCGGACCTGGACCGGCGAGGTGTGGGTCCGGAGCACGCGCGGCGGCTCGTTCGCGGCCGCGCCGCCGAGTGCCGGCAGGTAGAACGTATCGTGGTCCGCCCGCGCCGGATGGTGCGACGGGATGTTGAGGGCGCCGAAATTGTGCCAGTCCGTCTCGATGTCCGGCCCGTCGGCGACGGTGAAGCCCATCGCACCGAAGATCGCGACCATCTCGTCGACGGTGCGGCTCACCGGGTGGAGCGTGCCGGGCGGCGGCGGCGGCGGCGGCAGCGTCACGTCGACGCGTTCGGACGCGAGGCGGGTCGCGAGCGCCTCCCGCGCGATGGCGGCCCGCCGGGCCTCGATCGCGCCGCCGATCGCGTCGCGCGCGGCGTTGAGTGCCGCGCCCTCGGCGCGACGCCGCTCGGGTTCGAGCCCGCCGAGCGCCTTCAGCATCGCGGTCAGCGACCCGGATTTGCCGAGCACGGCGACGCGCAGCGCGTCGAGCGCGCGCAGGTCGGCCGCGCCTTCGATCGCGCGCGTGGTCTCGGCGACCAGTCGCGCGAGCGTCGCGTCACTCGGAAAATCGTCCATCGGACCCCCTCACAGACGAAGGGCCGCCCCCGACCGGGACGGCCCCTGACGAACGCGACCGACGCGCCGGTCAGCCGAGGGCCGCGCGCACCTTCTCGACGATGGCGCCGAACGTCGCCGGATCGTCATAGGCGATGGCCGCCAGGACCTTGCGGTCGATCACGATCTCCGCCTTGTTCAGCCCGTCGATGAACCGGCTGTAGGTCATCCCGTGCGGGCGCACCGCGGCGTTGATGCGCTGGATCCACAGGCCGCGGAACTCGCGCTTCTTGTTGCGCCGGTCGCGATACGCGTACTGGAGCGACTTCTCCAGCCGCTCGAGCGCGATCCGGTAGTTGGTGGACGACCGGCCGACGAAGCCTTTCGACTGGTCGAGAACCTTCTTGTGACGGGCGTGCGTGGTGACGCCCCGCTTGACGCGTGCCATTTACCGCCTCCTCAACCCAGCCCGTAGGGCGCCCACTGCTTCACGGTCCGCGCGTCCATGTCGGTCATGGTCTGCGGTCCGCGCGCCGAGCGCTTCATCTTCTGCGGGCGGTTGATCAGGCCGTGGCGCTTCATGCCGGGTCCCGACATCACCTTGCCGGTCGCCGTGATCTTGAATCTCTTCTTGACCGACGACTTGGTCTTCATCTTGGGCATTTCGGGCTCCTGTCGGGTGCGCGCCCATCTCTTCCGACGGGAAGGGGGCGCGTGCGTCGCGGCCGGGCATGCCCACACAGGCCCGGACGCGCGAGCGAAGGGCGCGTGTGTAATGACCTCTGCGTCGACACGCAAGGGTCGCCGTTCTGTCGACACGCAAGGGTCGCCGTTCTGTCGACACGCAAGGGTCGCCGTTCTGTCGACACGCAAGGGTCGCCGTTCTGTCGACACGCAACGGTCGCCGGCCTGTCGTAGCAGATGGTCGTGCCTGCCGATCCGACGCGGCGACGCCGTGGCGAGACGGTCGCGGGCGCGCGGTTGACGAGGTCGCGGCGCGGTCGCGTGTGTCACGCCCGGCGCGGCGGCCGTGCGAAGCGACTCGGCCGCGCCACCGACGCGCCGCGGTCAGCCCGGTCGGGAGGATCGGCCACCGGCAGATCCGTCACCGCGTTGGTGACGCGCTGGAGGATGCGGTTCCGCCCGGCGGCCTTCGCCTGATAGAGCGCGCCGTCCGCGCGACCGACGATCGTCTCCCAGCCTTCGCCGGCATTGGCCTTCGTGACGCCGATCGAGCAGGTGATCCGCAGCGTCGCGTTGGTTCGGCTGAACCGCAGCTCGCCGACCGCTTCGTGGAACGTCCGGATGCGCTCGAGCGCCGCACCGTCGTCGTCGTGCAGCGCGAGGATGAACTCTTCGCCGCCGAACCGTCCGGCAAGGTCGCGATCGGTCGCACGCGCGGCGAGCTCGCGCGCGACCGACTTGATCACCTCGTCGCCGAACAGGTGCCCGTGCCTGTCGTTCACGCTCTTGAAGTGATCGATGTCGATGAGAGCGACGAACCAGGCGCCGTCCTGACCCGGCCGGTCGAGCCCCGACGACAGGCGGCGTTCGCATTCCTGACGGTTGAACAGGCCGGTCATGCCATCGGTGATCGCGAGCAGTTCCAGCGCGCGCGTGCGCTCGTCGACGAGTGCCTGCAGGGCGCGCTGCTGGCGGAGCAGGGCGCGAAGCCGGAGCCGGTGGATCGCGAACACGAGGGCGGCGAGCACCAGGACGTAAGCGGCTTCCGCCCACCAGCGACGCCACAGCGGCGTCGCGACGCGAAAGCGGATCACGGTGGGTGCCGACGCGGTCTGTCGCGCGGTGTCCACCGCGGTGACCGTCAGCACGTGCGGACCCGGCGAGATCGACGGGTAGTGCACCGCGCCGCTCGCCGTCGTGTTGAGGACCGTGTCCTCGCCCGACAGCCGGTAGCGGAACGCGATCGCGTTCTCGGCGGCGTAGTCCGAGGTGCCGAACTGCAAGTCGAGCGGCGCGGTCGTGAACGGCACCGCCGTGCCGTTGACCAGCGCATGTCCGTTCAACGTCATGCGCACGATCGGCGGCGATGTCGCCTGCGTGCCGAAGATCCAGCCGTCCGGGTCGCGCAGCCGGATCAGACCATCTGACGTCGAGATCCAGATGGCGCCGTCGGCATCCTCGTAGAGACCGTTCTGGTCGACGTCGTCCCACGGCATGCCGTCGTTGGTGGTCACGCGAACCCAACGCGAGCCGTTGCCGACGAGGAGACCGTTCC
Organism: Acetobacteraceae bacterium; assembly: GCA_965199345.1. GTDB lineage: Bacteria > Pseudomonadota > Alphaproteobacteria > Acetobacterales > Acetobacteraceae > CAXTPV01. Next base: position 40,917 of record CBDARA010000001.1, on the reverse strand, counting down.
CGGTGCCGGCCCAGACGTGGCCGTGATGATCGACCAGGACCGCCATCACGGTGCCGATCGGATCGGGCGGCGCGTCGATCCGCCTGCGGCCGACGAGGCGGTCGCCTGCGAGATCGAGGCGCACCAGGCCGCCCTCGCCGGCGATCCAGATCGCCCCGTCCGGTCCCCTCGCCATGGCGGCGACGCCGAAATCCTGGGTGGGCAGCGCGCCCGCGATCGCGACGTCCATGCCGCCGGCGTGACGATGCCGGAGCTGGCCGGAGAGCACGTAGAACACGCCGCCGCGCCCGTCCGACAACACGCCGGCGGCCGAACCAGGCGGCGTGACCCGCTCGAGACCGGCGCCGACGCCCGGCTGATCGATGCCGCGATAGAGACCGTTCTCGGTCGCGACCCAGGCGATGCCGTCGCCAGGCAGGAGGATGACGTCGACCGGCGGCAGACCGATCAGTTCGTCGACCGCGCCGTGCGCGTCCAGGATCTCGAGCCCTTTGTTGGCGTGCGTGCTCCAGATCCGGCCGCCGCGTCCGATCGCGAGCGCGAGGCTCGCCCCCGGCATCGTGTCGCCGACCGAGAGGTCGTGCCCCTGTCGCCGCACCGACACGAGGCCCGTGTCGGTGGCAACCCAGAGCGTCCCGTCAGGGGCCTGCTGCGCCTGCCAGATCAATCCCGAGGACAGGCCGGCGGAGGCCGGTAACGCATCCCACCGTCCGAACCCAAGGCTGCGGTAGAGGCCATGCCCGAACACCTGCAACCAGAGCTGGCCGGTACGGTCCGTGGCGGTCGCGATGATGATGCCGGCCGGGATGCCGTCCGCCGTCGAGAGGACGTGCCAGCCGTGCGGCCCGAGCACGACGAGGCCGGTTGCGCCCTGGGTCGCCAGCGCGCCGTCGGGGGTTCGGAACAGCTGCAGATAAGTCTGATAGTTGCCGTAAAGGCCGCCCTGGTCGGGAAGTGAAGCGACGGCGACGTGGCCGGTGATCAGGTCGATCGTCGCGACCGCGGCCGCACTCCGCGCCATGACCGTCGACCCGTCGCCGTGCACGAGGCTGAGCCATGGACCGGGCGGCAGCTCTTGCTCCGGTCCGAAGCAGCGAACCGAGCCCGGCTCGGCATCGCAGAGCGCGCCGGCATCGGTCGACGCCCAGAGCTGTCCGTGGACGGCAAACAGCCGCGCGACGTGTCGGAGCGCCGCGTGTTCGGCCGCACTGTAGGACAGTATGCCGATCCGGCCACCGGGATGGTCGCTCCCGAACGACAGGGTGAAGACTTGGCGGTCGAGCAGGATCGCGAACCCATCCCGCCACGGCACGAGTTGATGCGTCGCGTCGGTCGCGAAGTGGCGCCCGTGCGGATCGAACCGTCGGAAGGCCAGGGTCGTGGGCGAGAGGCTCGGGTCGCGCGACGGGGCCGAGAACAGCAGTTCGTCGGGAAACACGACGCCGATGCGTCCACTGTCGCTCGCGACGACGTCGAAGATCAGCCCGCCGTCCGGGAGACCCTGATCCGCGCCCAGCGACGTGAAGGTACGCCCGTCATAGGCGTAGAGCCCCTCCTGTCCGCACACGAACAGGATGCCACCGCCTCCGCGGGCCAGGCAGGCACCGTCGATGTCGCTGAGGCCGGCGCCGTGATCGTAGAGTTTGAACGAGAATTGGCCGGCCCTCGCGGCGGAGGTTGCCTCGAGCAGACCGACCAGCGCGAAGATTGCGGCCATCAGGCGAGCGAACAGCGCGTCCGACAGGCTGCGGCTCTGCTCCATGCGCGACGTCGATCTCCGGCGCCGGGCATCCGTTGCGACGCAAGGGTAACATCACGACAGCGGCGCGCGGCGCAAGACAAATCGCAAGCGACGTGAGTGAACTGGCGGGCGTCCGGTCGGCACGTCCTTGGCTCGTGCCGGCCGTTAGCCGGCTAGGGCAGCCTCAGATGGATCGGACCACGTCGTGGTCCGATCCATCTGAGGCAGGCTCCTCTGTCTGCTTGATTTAGAGCACGACCTTCAGCCAGACCGGATCCGGTCCTGCTGAACGTGTTCTGGTGTCTGATCAGGCCCACTTGTGGAGTGTGGCGGGCGACACGCTCGCCCACTTGTGGAGCGTGCCAGGCGACACGGACGCCCACTTGTGCAGCGTGCCAGGCGACACGCTCGCCCACTTGTGCAGCGTGCCAGGCGCTACGCTCGCCCACTTGTGGAGCGTGCCAGGCGATACGGACGCCCACTTGTGGAGCGTGCCCGGCGATACGCTCGCCCACTTGTGAAGGGTGGCCGGCGACACGGTCGCGACCTGGGTGCCATGCGAGGGGCGCGCCGGGTGCGAGGCCGAGACCACGCCGACGGCCGCGATCGCGACAACGGACATGCGGAGAGCGGCAAGGCGGAAGGACATCTAGGGACTCCTACGCGAACAACGATTGCTCAATCGCGTCGCTTAGAGCGCAGTTTCCGACCAGAGTCCAATCTTCATTAAGTATCCGCAGGCGACGCGACTGTTCTGTCATTCCCTTCTAACGGAACTATGCTCATTTTTGACAAGTCACGTCAGATCGGTGCTGTCGGCTTTCTTCATCGAAGCGACGCCTGCGTTCACAGGCGACGATGGCCGGATGTCGATCCGCGCGATGTTGGGAAGAGTGACCCTCGGAACACTCGCCCGGCACTGGCGCCCAACATGCGGCAGCGCTCCGCCAGCGTCGGCGGGCAATGGACGACTTACATCCGCGCACCGTGTTATTACGTGACGGACCGCGGAGGCGCGCCGGCAGCGACATCGTCGGGCAAACGCTAACAGCGCTCGCTCACAATCGGTCCAGGTCGGCGGTTCGGTGCGGCAGGGTGTTCGCGACCGCCGCCTGGCTGGCGTCGAGCGGGCCTCACCGACACGAAGCAGGCGACGGTTTGCCGAGGACGGTGTCGCGCCGATCCGATCACGATCCCCTTCGACCGCGCCGCGTCCGCCTTTCCCGTCGACGCGGGTCGAGGCGCGGGCCGACGTGACCAAGCGCGCGCACCATGGCTGCCGCCGCATCGCCGGCCCAGCGACCACGGCCGGTGTCGTCTCTCGCGCCAGTCCGGCGGGACGCTGCCGGCGTCGGCGACCGGTCACCTCGCCCGGCTGGGTCGAGCGACATGGTGGCGCCCTCGCATCGAACGCCCGATCGTCTCCTGAGGATCGCCGGCCGTGATGGGCCGTTCGCCGGTCCGTGACCGGGTCCGCGTCTTTCCTTGTGTTCCGTGGGTGATCGGCCTATCTAACTCGAACGGCTGAACTTTTCAGCCGAGGCAAGATCTCGATACCCTGCGACACGCACGGCACGGCTCTCCCCTCGCGAAAAGTAACGTTCGCTCGCAATCACGTGGGCGTCGCCGATAGGGAGGCAGCAATGTCCCAGGGTACTGTCAAGTGGTTCAATTCGACCAAGGGCTACGGCTTCATTCAGCCGTCTGACGGGTCGAAGGACGTTTTCGTCCACATCTCCGCCGTCGAGCGCGCCGGGATGAGCAGCCTCAACGAAGGCCAGACGCTTTCCTACGAGCTCGAGCGCGGCCAGAACGGCAAGACGTCGGCGATCAATCTCAAGGCCGAGTGATCGATGCGGCGGCGCCCCCGGGGCGCCGCCGTCCTTCTTCGCAATCGGCGGCCTGCCGCCCGGAGTTGAACCGTGCCGACACCCAAATTCAGCGTGGGCGATCGCGTCGTGGTCGGAATCGACCGCAGCAACACAAATCTGCGTCCCGGCATCTACACGGTGACGCGCACCATGCCGGCTGCCCCCGGCGGCTACCAGTATCGCGTGCGGAACGACAGCGACACGCACGAGCGCGTGCTCGACGAGGCCGTCCTCCGCGCCGCCTAGGGCAGGCGCGTCCCGGCCACGCCGCGTCCACGTCCCGCCGCCAGGTTCCGCCCCAGCGACCCCGGTCCGTAAGGCACCCGTTCACGGTGGCCCAGGCGGCCATTGAACGTTGATGCCTTCGAGTTCTGCCTCGGGCATCATCGTCGTGTTGACGCCCAGACGCGTCGCTTCCGGATCCAGATCCGCCCAGTGCGTGACGCAGCCGCAGCCACGGCAGCGGACGAAGGCGATCATCGGGTCGGGCCACGCGTGTAGCGCTCGAGCGCCTCGGGGGCGCCGCCGAAGAACCTCATCGGGTCGATAGTAGCCCCAGACCCCGCCGTAGCGGCGACAGATGCCGCATTGGCAGGCGTTCCGGTAGGCGGGCGGACCGGGAACGGTGAAGGTGACCGCGCCGCAATCGCACGAACCCGACAGCATCGCGCGCCTCCCCCAGGACCTCGCGCCCCTATATAAGCGGCGCCATGCAGATCGCCTTCACCAAGATGGAAGGGCTCGGAAACGATTTCGTCGTGATCGACGAGCGCGCGGGCATGAACGCGCTGTCGCCGTCCCGCGTCGCCGCGCTCGCCGACCGCAGGCGCGGCATCGGCTTCGACCAGCTCGTCCGATTGCGCCCGTGCCCGCCCGGGCGCGAGGCCGACCTGCTCATGCTGCTGCACAACAGTGACGGCAGCGAGGCGTCGGCCTGCGGCAACGCGGCGCGCTGCGTCGCCGCGCTGACGGGCGCGCGCCGTATCGCGACACGCGCCGGCGTGGTCGAGGCCGCCTGCCTCCCGGACGGCAACGTCGGCGTCGACATGGGACCGCCTCGCCTCGATGGCGCATCGCTCGGGCTCACGCGCCCGCTCGACGACACGCTGCACCTGCCGCTCAAGGGCGATCCCGCCGGATGCGCGATGGGCAACCCGCACGCGACCGTCTTCACCGACCAACTCGACGACGCGCACGTGAGCGCGGCGGGGCAGGCGCTCGAGCACGACCGCCTGTTCGCCGATCGCGCCAATATCGGTTTCGCACGGGTGGACGCCCCCGACCGGATCCGGCTTCGCGTGTGGGAGCGCGGCGCCGGCCTCACGCTCGCCTGCGGCACCGGCGCCTGCGCCGCCCTGGTCAACGCCCACCGGCGCGGCCTCGCGGCGCGCCGGGCGACGCTCGTGCTCGACGGCGGCACGCTGCTGATCGAGTGGCAGCCGCACGGGCACGTGCTGATGACGGGCCCTGCCCGCGTCGCGTTCACCGGCTCGTTCACGCCGTGACCGAGATCCTGACCTTCGGCTGCCGCCTCAACGCCTTCGAGAGCGAGGTCATCCGGGGCCACGCCTCCGGCGCGGGCGACGATCTCGTGGTGGTCAACACCTGCGCCGTCACCGCCGAGGCCGAGCGCCAGGCCCGCAACGCGATCCGGCGCGCCCATCGCGAGCGGCCCGGCGCCCGGATCGTGGTCACCGGCTGCGCGGCGCAGATCGATCCCTCGCCCTGGGCCGCGCTGCCGGGCGTCGTGCGCGTCGTCGGCAACGAGGAGAAGCTCGCGGGCCGGACCTGGACCGGGCTCGCCGCCGAAGCGGGCCCGCCGGGCAACGCGACGATCGCGGTCGCGCCGGTCGATGCCGCACCGACCGCCTCGCCGCCGCTGGTCACGGCATTCGCCGGCCGTGCCCGCGCCTACGTGCAGGTGCAGGGCGGCTGCGACCATCGCTGCACCTTCTGCATCATCCCGTTCGGCCGCGGTCCGAGCCGCTCGGTGCCGGCGGGCCTGGTCGTCGAGCAGGTCCGGACCTTGGTCGCGCAGGGCACCGCCGAGATCGTGCTCACCGGCGTCGACCTCACCTCCTACGGTCCCGACCTGCCCGGCCGTCCGACGCTCGGCGCGCTCGCCCGGCGCGTGCTCCGCCTGGTGCCGGAGTTGCAGCGGCTCCGGATCTCGTCGCTCGATCCCTCCGAGATCGACGAGGATCTCTGGGAGCTGATCGCCACCGAGCCGCGCCTGATGCCGCATCTGCACCTTTCGCTGCAGGCGGGGTCGGACCTGGTCCTGAAGCGGATGAAGCGCCGCCACAGCGTCGCCGACGCCTCGGCGACGATCGCGCGGGCCCGCCGGCTGCGGCCAGGCCTCGCGATCGGCGCCGACCTCATCGCGGGCTTCCCGACGGAAACCGACGCGCTGTTCGACGAGACGCACGACTTCGTGCGCGCCGAGGCAATCCCCTATCTGCACGTGTTTCCCTACAGCGAACGCCCCGGCACGCCGGCCGCGCGCATGCCGGCGGTGCCGGTGCCGGTGCGTCGCGCGCGCGCCGCGACGTTGCGCGCGGCGGCGTCGCGCAACGCGTCCCGCTTCCACGCCGGGCTGCTCGGCCGCGACCTCTCGGTGCTGGTCGAGAAGGAAGGTCTCGGACGCACCGAGCACTACGCCGCGATCCGCTTCGACCGTGCGGTCGCGCCGCCCGGGACGCTGGCGCGACTGCGCGCCGAAGCGCATGACGAGCGTGGTCTCGTCGCGGCATCCGCCTGAACCAAGCCGGCCGCGCGAGGCCCAGCGCCGCGCCGGCCACGGAGCACCATGGCACTCGGCTTCTTCTCCCGTCTCCGCGACGGCCTTTCCCGCTCGACGCAGAAGCTCGGCGGCGGCATCACGGCCGTGTTCACCCGGAGGCGCCTCGACGAGGAGGCGCTGGACGAGCTCGAAGAGGTGCTGATCGCGGCCGATCTCGGTCCCGCGGTCGCCGGCCGGGTGATCGACACCTTTCGCCGCACCCGCTTCGGCCGCGAGGTCACCGACGACGAGGTCAAGGAGGCGCTCGCCGACGAGATCGCCCGCGTGCTCGAGCCGGTCGCGATCCCGTTCGAGCCCGATCCGTCGCGCCGGCCTCACGTGGTGCTGATGGTCGGCGTCAACGGCACCGGCAAGACCACGACGATCGGCAAGCTCGCGCTGCAGCAGGGCGAGCGGGGCCGGCGCACGGTGCTCGCCGCCTGCGACACGTTCCGCGCCGCCGCCGTCGAGCAGCTGCAGATCTGGGGCGACCGCGTCGGCGCGCCGGTGATCTCGGGACCGCCCAACACGGACGCCGCGGGTCTCGCCTACGACGCGCTGGTGCGTGCGGAGGCCGACGGCGCCGACCTGCTGCTGATCGACACCGCCGGGCGCCTGCACAACAAATCCGTCCTGATGGAGGAGCTTCGCAAGATCGTCCGCGTGATCCAGAAGCGCGACCCGACGGCGCCGCATTCGGTCATGCTGACGCTCGACGCCACCACGGGGCAGAACGCGGTCGAGCAGGTGCGGGTGTTCCGCGACATGATCGCGGTGACGGGCCTGGTCGTGACCAAGCTCGACGGCAGTGCGCGCGGCGGGATCGTGGTGGCGCTCGCCGAGCAGTTCGGCCTGCCCGTGCACATGGTCGGCGTCGGCGAGCGCGCGGGCGACCTCCGGGACTTCTCCGCCAGCGAGTTCGCGCGCGGCCTGGTCGGCGAGGTGCGCGGCTTCGGCGGCGAGAGCGTTCTCTGATCGAACGGGATCGTTCGACCGGATAAATGCTCACGTTCGATGAAGATTGAGCACGTTCGTCGGCTCGTTCCGAGCCGATCGTTCTCTAGGTCAGACCGGAATGGGCGCGCGTCGGCGGTCGGTCAGCGACCCGCCGTCACTGCATCGGGATCGTGAGACCCATGCCGCCGGCCGGCTTCATGCGCGCGCTGTGGTCGTATTCGCTGCTCGCCGTCGCCATCGCGCCGCCGTCGTCCTTCTCGCCGACGCCGATGAATTCGGGGTGCAGGCTCGGTCCGTCCTCGTCCGCGCTCGGCGCGGCACCCGGGACGACCATCGTCTCGTCCGGCACCGGCGCCGGCCGGAAGGTCGCGGCACTGGCCTCGCGCACCGCGGCGGCGGTCCGGTCGGACGGCACCGCCGCCACCGTCTGGTCGCCGCCCGCCTGGTCGCCGGCCACCTGGTCGCCGGCCACCTGGTTGCCAGCCGGCTGATTGCCGGCCGGCTCGTCGCCGATCGCGGCGGCGGCGGCGTGCGATGCCGGCCACGCGGCGAGCAGGCAGCAGGCGAGAGCGGCGAGACCCGCGCGTGGCATCCGGATGATCATGTCGAACACTCGCTGAGTTCGGGCGCGACGCTGCCGCGCGGATCGGAAGCGGGGTTGCCGGCGGGTGCACCGAGCGGTGCGTGCCGCCCCGCCGCCCAGGCGTCGAGCGCCCAGTGCACGGACGGGAAGGCGAGATCGTCCCACGGGATCGCATCGTATCCGAACAGCGCCGTCTCCAGGCTCTCCGGCCCGGGCGCGAAGTGCGGCGGTCCGGCGAACCGGGCCCGATGGATCACCTGGACCTGGCCGATCCGGCTGATGCTGAAGATCGCGAGCACGCCCTCGATGGCGATCGCGGCGCAGGCTTCCTCGTCGGCTTCGCGGCGCGCGCCCTCCTCGAGGGTCTCGCCGAGCTCGAGATAGCCGGCCGGAAGCGTCCAGAAGCCGATACGCGGGGCGATCGCGCGGCGGCACAGCAGCACCTGGCCGTCATGCGCGACGACCGAGCCGACGATGACCTTGGGGTTCTCGTAGAAGACGTGGCCGCAATCGAGACAGGTCAGCCTGTCCCGGTCACCCGCCACCGTCCGCATCTCGGTCCGCGCCATGCCGGACCATGCGCAGCCCGGCTTCGCAACATCAAGAAGATTTGTGATGGCAACCGGATCGAAGCCGAAATCTCGGCCCCGTTTACACCGTGAGGTTGAGCAGCGAGCCGCGCGGCGTGTTCGGCGACGGCGGCGCGCCGTCACCGAGCCCGGACGCGCCCGTGCTGGCCGGCAACGTCCGGCCCGACGCAGGAGGCGCGGCGATCGCGTTCGACGACTGCACCGATCGGATCGGCTGGAGGAGCGGCGCCCCGCTGGCGCCCGAGATGGACGAGATCATGACGCGCATCCTGCCCGGCAAAGCTTAACCGCAGGTGAACGGATCGGCGTCAGCCCGGAAACGCGATGCCCTTCAGCGCCACCAGCGCCTGGATGCCGGGCAGCGTCTTGCCCTCGAGCCACTCGAGGAACGCGCCGCCCGCGGTCGAGACGTAGGAGAAGTCGTCGACCACGCCGGCGTGGCGCAACGCCGACACCGTGTCGCCGCCGCCCGCGACCGACCGCAACGTGCCCGCGCGCGTGGCGTCGGCCACCGCGCGCGCGAGTGCGTTGGTCGCGGCGTCGAAGGGCGGGATCTCGAAGGCGCCGAGCGGCCCGTTCCACACCACCGTCCGCAGCGACGGCAGGCGCGCGGTCAGCGCCGCGACCGTTTCCGGCCCGGCGTCGAGGATCATCGCGTCGGCCGGCACGGCCTCGACCGGCACGGTCCGGGTCGGCACGTTCGCCTTGAACTCGGTCGCGGTCACCGCGTCGGTCGGCAGCACGATCTCGCAGCCGCGCGCGACCGCACGCGCCATGATGTCGCGCGCGGTCGCGTGCATGTCGGCTTCCTGCAGCGAGCGTCCGACATCGACGCCGGACGCGGCGAGGAAGGTGTTCGCCATCGCGCCACCGATCACCAGCAGGTCGACGCGACCGACGATGTTGCCGAGCAGGTCGAGCTTGGTCGAGATCTTGGCGCCGCCCACCACGGCCGCGACCGGGCGCTCGGGGTTCTCGAGCGCGAGCGTCAGCGCCTCGAGCTCCGCCTGCATCAGCCGCCCGGCATGCGCCGGCAGGTGTCGCGCGACGCCCTCGGTCGAGGCGTGCGCGCGATGCGCCGCCGAGAACGCGTCGTTGACGTAGATGTCGGCGAGCGAGGCGAGCGACCGCGCCATCTCGGGGTCGTTCAACTCCTCGCCTTCATGGTAGCGCGTGTTCTCGAGGATCAGCACCTCGCCGTCGCGGAGTGCCGCGACCGCGTCGGACGCGACCGCGCCCAGGCAATCGTCGGCGAAATGCACCGGATGGCCGAGCACCTGCTCGAGCGCCACCCGCACCGGGCCGAGCGACATTTCGGGCACGCGCCTGCCCTTCGGCCGGTCGAAATGGCTGACCACGATCACCCGCGCGCCGCCATCGGCGAGCTCGCGGATCGTCGGCGTCAGGCGCTCGAGGCGGGTGAGGTCGGTGATCCGTCCGTCGCGCACCGGCACGTTGAGATCGGCCCGCAGCAGCACGCGCTTGCCGCGCGCGTCGAGCCCGTCGAGCGTCCGGAACGCCGCCTCGGTCACCATCCGCTCACACCGCGCCGAACGCGGCCGCGGTGTCGGCCATCCGGTTCGAGAAGCCCCACTCGTTGTCGTACCAGCCGCAGATCCGGATCAGCTTGCCGCCGTCGATCGCCGCCGTCTGCGTCGCGTCGAACGAGCAGGACGCGGGCACGTGGTTGAAGTCGGACGACACCAGCTTGTCGCTCGAATAGGCGAGGATGGGCTTGAGCTGGCCGTCGGCGGCCTTGCGGAACGCGGCGTTCACCTCGTCCGCCGAGGCCGCCCGGCTCACCACCACGTCGAGCGACACCAGCGACACGTTCGGCGTCGGCACCCGGATCGCGGTGCCGTCGAGCTTGCCCTTGAGTTCCGGCAGGACGAGGCCGATCGCCTTGGCCGCACCGGTGGATGTCGGGATCATCGACAGCGCGGCCGCGCGGGCGCGATGGAGATCCTTGTGCAGCGTGTCGACCGTCTTCTGGTCGCCCGTATAGGAGTGGATCGTCACCATGTAGCCGCGCTCGATCCCGAACGTCTCGTGCATGACCTTCGCCATCGGCGCGAGACAGTTGGTCGTGCACGAGCCGTTCGAGATCACGGTCATCCCCGGCTTGATCGCGTCGGTGTTGACGCCGAACACGACCGTCGCATCGACGCCGTCGGCGGGGGCCGAGATCAGCACCTTCTTCGCGCCCGCGGCGATCAGCTGCGAGGCGCTTTCCTTGCTGGTGAACAGGCCGGTGCATTCCATCGCCACGTCGACGCCGCCGTAGGGCACTTTCGACGGGTCGCGCTCGGCCGACACCTTGATCGGGCCGTAGGTCTTGCCCGCGGCGTGGATCGTGATGCTGTCGCCCTCGACGATCACCTCGCCGGGGAAGCGGCCGTGCACGCTGTCGTAGCGGAACAGATGGGCGTTCGCCTCGACCGAGCCGAGGTCGTTGATCGCGACGGGGATCACGTCGTCGCGGCCGCGCTCCACGATCGCCCGGAGCACGAGGCGGCCGATCCGGCCGAACCCATTGATCGCGACGTTCACGGCCATCGAGGCGGTCCCTTCATGCACTTCGTTCAGATCTCGCGACCCTAGAGCATCGCGCGCCGCGGCGAAATCACCCGGTCGGTCCGGCGTGGTGGGCGCCCGGCCGGTCGCGCCCGTCGCCGGCCCGGCGCGCGGCTCGCTCCGCGCGCGCCCGCACGGCGTCCCGCGCGGCCGACGCGACCGCGTCCGCGGTCAGGCCGAGATGGGTGCGGAGTTCGTCGACGCGACCGCTCGCGCCGAACCCGTCAAGACCGATGAAGCGGCCGTCCTCGCCGAGCCAGCGCTCCCAGCCGAAACCGCCCGCCGCCTCGAGCCCGAGACGCGGCGCCTGCCCGAGCACCGCGTCGCGCCAGTCCTGATCCTGTCGCGCGAACAGCTCCCAGCAGGGCAGCGAGACCACCGCGGCCTCGATCTCCTCGTCCGCGAGCGCCGCGCGCGCGTCGAGCGCGAGCCCGACTTCGGCGCCGCTCGCGAGCAGCGTGACGTCGCGGCGGGCGCCCTCGGCCAGCACGTGCGCGCCCCTGATCGCCCGGTTCGCCTCGCCGGGAACGCGGCCCGAGGCGACCAAGTCGTGGGTCAGCGCGATCACGCTCGGCCCGTCGGGACGCCTGAGCGCGAGTTCGAGACATTCGAGCGCCTCGACCCCGCAGGACGGGCGGAAAACGAACAGACCGGGCATGGCCCGCATCGCCGCGAGCTGCTCGACCGGCTGGAACGCGGCGCCCTCGCTCGCCGCCGAGAGACCGTCGTCGGTCAGCAGCAGCACCGCCTTCCGCCCCATGAGCGCGGCCATGCGCAGCGCCGGCCGGATCCGGTCGGCGGCGATCGCCGGCGCCGCCAGCACCGGCAGCAGCCCGCCGTGCAGCGAGAGCCCGTTCGCGAGCGTCGCCATGCCGTGTTCCTGCGCGCCGCAGGCGAGGTGGCGGCCGTCGAAGGCGCCGGGCCCGATCGGCGGCAGATGCGCGAACAGGGCCGCCGTTCGGGTCGACGACAGGAACACGAGCGACCGCCCCGTCTGCAGCACGGCGTCGAGCCCGCGCAGCGTCGCCTCGGTCGGACCGGCCGCCGCCGGAACGCTCCCGGTCTCCGCCCCGCTGTCGAACCCCCTGTCGGACTCTTTGTCGGACCGGACTGCCGTGCCCGCCGGCGCGGCCGATTGCAGCTCCGCGTGCCACGACGGCGGCAGGCGTCCGGTGAGCGCGCGCTCGAACTCGGCCCGTCTCCCATGGCGGGCGAGGCGTTTCAGCCAGCCGCGCCGCGCGGCGCCGCCGCGCAGGCCCGCCACCCGCCAGGCCGACCGCACGGCCTGGCCGAGCGCCGCGTCGTCCGGGACGTCGCGGCGCGTCACCTGCGACGATGGCCTGAGCGCGATCAGCGTCGCGCGGCGCGCCCGCAGCGTCGCTGCCAGGCAGGACAGCACCGCCGCCTCGTCCTCGCCGTCGACGCTCCGCACCGTCCAGCCGCAGGCCGAGAACCGGCGCAGCAGCTCGACCTCGTCCTTGTCGCGGCCGAGCCCGTCGGCGCCGCGCCCGGCCCCGAACGGCGGCTCCTCGAAGATCACCGTGAGGCGCTCCAACCGGAGCCCGCCGGCGAGCGACGCGACCTCCTGGCCGAGGCCGGCGGCGAGATCGCCGGCGCTCGCCAGCACCCAGGTCCGGTGATCGACCAGCGAGCGTCCGAACCGCGCCGCCATCAGCCGCTCGCCGAGCGCCATGCCGACGCCGGCCGCGAGCCCCTGGCCGGGCAGGCCGGCCGCCGCCTCGATCGCCGGGTGCTGTGCCGGCAGCGGGAAGGGCGCCGTCGCCGAGCCGAGCCGACCGAACCGGTCGAGCACCTCGCGTCCCATGCCGTCGAAGCCGGTGAGATGCAGCAGCGCGTAGAAGATCGGGCTCAGCGCCCCGTCCGACACGACGAAGCGGTCGCGGTCCGGCCATTCGGGGTCGCTCGCCTCGAAGCAGAGGGCGCGCGACCACAGGGCGGCGAGGAAGCAGGCGAGGCCTCGCCCGGTCGGTCCCATTCCGGACGCCACCGCCTCGAGCGCGGCGGCGAGCCCGCCGAGCGACACCGCGTCGGCCGTTCCGGTCGCGAGCGCACCGGCCGCGTCGGCCGCGACCGCGCCATCGTCGTGCTCGGGATCGGCCGCGTCGATCGGGAGCCGGCCGTCCGCACCCGCCAGGGTCCGGTCGGACGCCTGCGCCTCGGGGTCGGATCTGGCCGCGGCAACGTGAGGTTCGGCCATCGCGGCCGGTTTTGCGGGTTCTGCCCCGAGGCGGCAAGCCTCGCGTCGCGACGGGACCGCGCCAGAGCCCGCGTGCTCGGCGTGGTGCTTGCCTCCCCGTGCCGGGCCTGCGATCACCGTTTCGATGTCGCGCGCCATGCCGCTGCTCCGGTCCTGCGTCTTCCTCGTCGCCGCGCTGGGGCTTGTCGGCGGGTGCAAGCTCGTCGATCAGCGGACCTTCGTCGCCGGCGCCGACCGGCCGCCCGTCGTGGTCCCGCCGCGGGCGCGCGCGACGCCCGGTCCGGTGCCGCTGGTCGCGATCCGCTTCCCGAGCCCGCCCGACGACTGGACCGGGCCGCTCAGGGTGGCGGTGGATCTCGCCCGGGCCCGAAAGCCGGACGTCCTGTTCACCGTCGACAGCGCGACCGGAGCGGCGGGCGGCCCCGCCGCGTCGGCGGCCCGCCTGCGGTCGGCGTCCCACGACGCGGGCGCGATCGCGGACGCGATCGTCGCCGACGGGGTCGACCGCCTGCAGGTCGTGCTGACCGCGTCGACCGAGCCGGCGCTCGGTGCGGGCTCGGTCGTGCGGGTCTTCGTGCGCTAGGGCCGCGCCGCCCGTCGGGTCGGTCGCGCTCGGCGCGAGCGCGCGATCCGGGCCGGCGGCAACGCTCTGCTTAAGCGTCGCTCCGCCACCGGCCTCGCGAGCGTGCCAGAGGCCGACGCGCTGACACGCCCCACCGCGGCCGGCGGCGGCATGGGCCCGCAACGCCCGGTGCGGTCCACGACCTGACGGCCCGTTCCTGAACGTGGCGGCAATTGCGTCTGCGCCGACCGAACGCGACGGGAGACTGATACGCCGAGCGGCAGGCCGCACTCGCCGGAGAAGCCGCGGTGCTTCGTGCGAGCCCGACCGTCCGGCAAACCCGATTGAGGGATGTGCGCAGGCGAGGTGACCACGAAGCTCAAATGTGCCGTGATGCGCCTGCCGTCGGGCAAACGGCCCGACCTTCTCGATCTTTGCCGGGAAGTCGGGACGACGCCGATTTCGGGTTCGTGACCCGCATTTGGTGGACCGTACACGTCACAGCGTCGGACGCTCCGAACCGTCCAGATGGATGCCGGCGGCCGCCGGGTGGACGCCGCGGCGTCCGAGCGTTGACGCGTTTGCCGACGAAACCTAGCCTCCCCTGGCGTGAGGACGCCGAGGATCGGGACCGATGATCAAGTCACGCACCGTTCTCATCGCAAGCGTCGTCACCGTCATCGCGGCACAGGCTGTCCGTGCCGCACCGGTGTCTTGCGTGCCGCACGGCGCTTCCGTTCCGAACGACGCCAACACGACCCACCCGGACGCGCCGTTCTTCGTCGACACGAGCGGCCTCGACCTCAAGACCGCCCCGCCGACGCGCGACCCTCACAATCCCGCGTATCCGCCGGCCACCGAGCTTCCGGACGGGCGGCTTCCCGCACCTGATGCCAACGGCAACTTCATCATCGGTCCGACACATGCTCCGGCCCCCGAGACCGTCGTTCGCGCCGGCGTACCGCGCGGCACGGTCCGCTCCTTCACGATGACCTCCGACGACAGCGTCATCTATCGCCCCGGCGTGATCCGCGACGATGCGGCCGGCTGCGAGAACCAGGCGGTCAACACCGCCGTCACCGCGCCGGGCGATCCGTCGAACCTCCTCGTCACCGCGAGCCACGCCGGGCACTGGACCCGACAGGTGGACGTCTACGTTCCCGCCGAACTCGCGCCCGGCGCCCCGACCCCGTTCATCGTGTTCGGCGATGGTAGCCCTGCCGGCTTCTTCCACGAGCAGATGCTCTTCACGATCCTCGACAACATGATCGCGGCGCATCGACTGCCGCCGATGGTGGCGATCGGCATCGGCGCTGGCGGCCAGGATGCGCAAGGCTCCGAACGCGGCCGCGAATACGATGCCGTCAACGGATTGTACGCCGAGTGGGTCGAGCACGAGGTTCTGCCTCTGGTCGCGAGGACCACTGGCGTGCGCCTCACCACCGATCCCGACGGGCGCGTCACGATGGGGTTCAGTTCCAGCGGATCCGCCGCCTTCACCATGGCGTGGTTTCATCCCGAACTGTATCACCGCGTGCTCGCCTATTCGCCGACGATGGTGAACCAGGCTTGGCCGCACGATCCGGCTTTGCCGGGCGGCGCATGGCAATACCACGACCGATGGCCCGGTCCTGCTCAGGCCGACCTCGTCGTGCATGGCAAGGCGGTCACAGCGTCCGATCTCCCCGCCGACGCGCCGTTGATCCCGAACAGCGCGCGGAAACCGATCCGCTTCTGGTTCGAAACCGGCGACCGCGACCTGTTCTACTACGTCCCCGCGATGGCGGACGGGATGCACGACTGGACGCTGGCCGACGAGCGCACCGCCGCTGTGCTCGCCGCGAAAGGCTATGACGATCAGTTCGTGTTCGCCCGCAACGCGAAGCATGTCGACGACGCCGTGGAGGCACAGACGCTGCCCGAGGCGCTCGCCTGGGTGTGGAAGGGCTACCCCGGCGTCGACGCGCGGCCATGAAGGCAGCGCGTCGCGGTCGCGTCGCGCTTCCGCGTTCCGCGATGGCCCGGACGCCGATCGGGTCGAGGAACTGAGGCCGCACGCGACGCCGATCGATCTCGCGACACGAGATATCGCGGGCCCTCGCGGCGATCGCGTCCGAACGGTTCATCGACAGCCGCGACCGGCGCGCCGCCGACCCGAGTTTGGAGCCGGGCAGCCTGGGGCTCGACGACCACCCATGGCGTCCCGTGCGCGGCCCACTCGCGACGGCACCAGGCAACGCCGGGGTGGGGGTGCTGCGGGTGGAAGCCGACTGTCGCGTCGGGGTGTCTCAGGATGGTCGACACCATGGCCGCGGGCGCTGCCAGCCCCGATGACACTCACGCGCAGCGTCGGCACGGACGATCTCGGGGATCGCCAGGCGATCCCCGGCGGCTGGAACTCCCGAACTGCGGACTCCAGGTCGCATCCCGTTTCATCGGCCTGGAGTCCTGACATCGCGATCGTGGCTGGTCCCGGTCCCGTAGGAAATCGAGACCAGACGGTCTCAACCTGTGTAGATCGACGCGTCGTAGCCGGGGCTGTTCACGAGAGGCACGTCGACGCCGCCGAGGACGTTGCCGATCACCACGAACGAGATCGCGCCCAGACCGCCGGTCCCGTCGGCGCCGTCCAGCACGGCGATCGCCAGCGTGTTGGTGCCGGACGGGTCGAGGATGCCGTTCGGCACGACGAACTCGGTTTGCGGCCCGACCTTGTTGATGTAGATCCCCATGTGCCAGCCATTGACGAAGATCCGCGCGCGGTAGTCGCGCGTGTTCGCGTCGGTGATGCCGAGCGCGAGCGAGACGTCCTGGCCGGATGGGATGCCGAGCTGCACGGTCGTGCGATACCAGGTGACGCCGGGTGTCGGCTGGCTGGCCGGCAGGGTGACCGGCGTCCAGTCGCTGTCCGGATAGCCGGGTAGGTAGTAGCCGGCACGTTCGCCATGCAGGCCGCCGTTGTTATAGGGACCGCGCACCGCGTCGACCGGATGCTCGCCGCCGAGCACGCCTTGGATTTTCCAGCTGACCGCGGCTGTCGAGCCGACGAGCGCATAGGCGGTCAACCCGCGTGGTTGCTTGTTTCCCTCGACGTGGCCGAGATTCTCGACCAGCACCGACAGGACGTTCGCCGTTCCCGAGACCACGACGCCGGCCGGGAAGTCGAACGTGGTCGTCGCATACGGGTTGGTGAGCCCGACCTCGGTCTGGCCGAGGAAGGTGCCGTTCAACCACACGAAGAAGGAACCCGGTCGCCCAGTATAGGCGGTGAGCGTGATGCCCGTCTCGCTGCCCGTCGCGGTGAAGCGGGCACGGTACCAGGTGTCGCCGTGATGGAAGCCGTAATCGTCGGCGTAGAGGACGACCTCGCCGGCCGGTTGCGGCATCGGGTTGTTGGTCGTGGTGTTGGCCGCGACGACCCAGTTCGCGTCGTCGAAATCGACGGCGGCTTCGGGAACGTCGGCGATCATGCGCCAGCCGGTGATCGCCGGCGGGGTGTACGGTGCGGGTCCCGCAAGCGTGCCGAGCAGCGTGCCGTAACTCGTCGGGCTGACACTGACCGGAGAGCCGTTCCAGGTCACGGCGGGTGACGACTGCGCCGCCTTGGTGATGAGTTCGAGTGGGCTCGCCGCGTCGGTGTCTCCGGTCAGCGCGACCGTGTTGCCCTTGATCGCGACCGTGCGCACCAGCGAAGGCCCGCGCACGAAGACGGGTTCGCCGGCGACGTCGAAGCGCCAGAACGTCGCTGCGGCCGCATCGTCGGCCAGCGCCAGAAGGAGCGGCGCGCGGCCACCCGTGATGCGCACCGCCGCCAGTCCGTCATGCACGTAGTTGAGCCGCAGATCTCCGGTGGTCGGGTCGAAGGTGCTCGTGACCGTCCCCGCAAGGACGTCGACAGTCGGCGTGCCGCTGATGCGCAGCACCGTCTCGCCATCCTCGCCGTTGCGACCATAGAAGAGCGCCACGTCATCGGCGCCGACCCGTCCATGGCTCATGATCTCGGACGTCGAATACTGGAGCGTCTGTCGGTCCATCGCGTAGCCCGCGACGAGCAGCTTGCAGTCGCGTCCGTTGAGCACGAGCGCACCTTGCTGCGGTACCGTTCCGTAGGACGCGTTCTGCAGAAACAGCGGGAACGTGACCTGCTGGAACGTCGTCGATGTCGAGTCGGTCTGGATCACGGTGAGGAACTGCGTCAGCGTCGACGGGTTCACCAGCGAGCGCACGCGAAGGTTTGTGTTGGACGAGGAAAGATCAGGAACAGTGTCGGTTTTCAGCAACGGCGCGACCGAGTTCACGAAGTAGCCGATCTTCTTGTCCTCGTCGTATTTGCCGGTGAGCTGGCGTCCTTCGCTGATCGCGGCACCGTAGTCGTAGGACGTGTAGAGGTCCTCGGACGGAAGCCAGCCCCAGCTCGTGCCGCCGAAGAGCATGTAGAAGCTCTGCATCGTCACGCCGCCGGCGATGTTGTTCTTGTAGAAGATGCGGTTGAAGTTCGGGTCCGTCAGCTCGTAGCAGTTGGCGAAGCTCGCGCCGCCCCACGGATCGAAGGAGCCGCCCTGCGTTTCGGCGATGGCCTCGGGGTTGAGTTCGGCCCCGTCCTGACGAAGGTAGAAGAAGTCGGGAACCTGGCTCCAGTTCTGCGGGTCGGTGGCGTTGAACCCCTGTGGATAGGAGTCGACCTCGTAGATGTCGACGCCGCCCGGCGTTCCAGGACGGAACAGGCCGTTGGCGCCGATGTTGTTGTTGAAGAAAGGAACGGTGATCCCGTCGGAACGCGCCTGGGCCTCCAATGCCTCGAAATAGCTGATCCCGTCTGCATCACCGGACGAGTATTCGTTCTCGATCTGGTAGAGGATGATCGGTCCGCCGGTGTCGATCTGGTATTTGGACAGGATGGCGTTGACGGCGGAAAACCATTCGAGCGCCGGCGTCAGATAGTTCGGGTCTGCGGTCCGCAGATCGGCGTTCGTCGGCAGCAGCCAGCCGGGAAATCCGCCGAAATCCGTCTCGGCGTTGATGTAG
Organism: Acetobacteraceae bacterium; assembly: GCA_965199345.1. GTDB lineage: Bacteria > Pseudomonadota > Alphaproteobacteria > Acetobacterales > Acetobacteraceae > CAXTPV01. The sequence goes on along the minus strand of CBDARA010000001.1, from coordinate 22,014 downwards.
GGGCCGGGCCGCGCGACGATGTAGATGCCAACCTCGGACGCGATCTCGAGAAGCTGCATGATGTCGCGGACACCGGTGAAGTCGTAGGTGCCGGGCGCCGACGAATGGAAGCCCCAGTGGAAATAGACGGAGGCGGCGGTGAAGCCCGCCGATCGATATTTCTGCAGGACATCCCGCCACAATCCGGGGCTCGGAAGCCGCCAGTAGTGGAACTCGCCGCACCAGTGATAGATGCGGTTGCCGTTGATCTTGAGCGAGAACAGGTCGTAGGTAACCGGGTATTTCGGTGTCGCCGCCCCGAGGGCCCGCACCGGCCCGAGCAGATGCGCGGCGATCGCGAAACCGGGAATCGCCATCAGTTCGCGACGTGAGATCGTCATTCCATGTCCTCCCATGCTGTTCCGTCGCTCCGGTCGCTCGGAGATCGCAGAGCAGTCTTTGTCATTGCCATCATCGTCGATCTTGGACGTCATCGCGCGATGGGTTGCCTATCACTACGATCGGATCCGAAGCCGATGCAAGCGCAACAGAGCCAAAACCTGAAGAGCGCCAGCTTGTCTCATTTATGATGTCATTTGGAGCCCGCAGTAACACTCGTCATGGCGACCGCGCAGTCATCAACCAGTCGGCGAGATCGTGGAGCGAGGAGCACCCTTGCCGCCGTCATGCTGGGCCGATCCGCCAAACAGCAGACGAAGCTTCGATCAGAACGGGATATCGAGAGTCACGCCGCGTAGTCGACGCCTTGGGTGTCCAATGTAACTTGAGCAGAATCAGGAGAAGCTCGGACGAGTTCTTTCGGTGACCCGAAGCTTCGAACGTCTGGATCATCCACGCCACCCGTCTAGACCGACATCGGTCCCCAATGAGCAATTCTGGTCATCCCCGGCGCTTTCCGCCGAAACCAAAGTCTCGTCTGAGATGGCGCCGGCAACGATATCTTCCTTGTCTCCGAGACTACCAAGCGACGCAGAAGGAAAAGCGAAACTCACCCGCCGCCTCCGGCGTGCGCTTATGGAGAAATGGATGCGGACCGACAACCGAAGCCTTCTCCGGCAGTCTGAGACTCGCCATCGAGACGCGCCAGATTGAGTTTCGCGGGACGGAACTGGAGATCGCGTAGGGCGCCTCGAGCTTCGCATGCTGCCTCGGACGGCCTGAACCATCCCGGTCGAGGCTTGGTGCTCGCGCCTCGGAGGTCATCGTCGACGACGTTGACGTGTGTTGAGCCGATGGCGCCGAAGCGGTTCGCCTCGCCGAGATCCCTGTCGGCTGTCTTGCCGGACAAGTGAGGCCTTCAGACCGACGGCATCGCGAGCCTTTCGGTGCATTGTCGGGCGCTCCGATCGCGACGAGCAGCGTCTGACCAACTGCGATGTCGGCGGCCCGGTTCGCCGTGGTCGCCCGATCGCTGGGTTCTGTCGCCTCTCCTTCCTCCGCTGCGGTGCGATGGGGGCGCGCGGCCGTGCGGTCGACCGCCGCGACCCGGGCGCTGGCTCACCGGTTGCCGCGGCGGAGGCTGTCGTGCGGAGCCCGCACGCGAAAGAACCCCGGCCGCGCCGTTTTCGCGAAACGATGCAGCTTGCCGCTCATGATTCCGCGATCATCCACCCGGAACCCGCGGCCCAGGTGGGGCAACGGCACCTCGATCGTGGCTCATCGTGTCGCGTCCAGCCCTCCGAGGAGCCTCGATCAGACCCGGCGTGACCGGCGCACCGGGCAGGAACCTAGTCCGATGCGCCGCTGGCCGGGAACAAGCGCCGCGCCAGCCGCTCCATCGACAGGCCCTGCACGACGATGGTGAACACCACCACCGCGTAGACCACGGTCAGCAGCGGTCCGCGCGCCTCGCCGCCGCCCGGCAGGCCGAGCGCCAGCGCGACCGAGATGCCGCCCCGCAGCCCGCCCCAGGTGAGCACCGCCAGCAAGCCGCGCCGCTCGCCCGCGTCGATGCCAAGCGGCGCGGTCGGCGCCCAGACGCTGAACAAACGCACCGCGAGGCTGAGCGGGATCGCGAAGAGGCCGGCGAGCAGCGACGCGCGGTGAAACGGCAGCGCCAGCACCGCGAAGCCGATCAACAGGAACAGGAGCGAGTTCAGCACCTCCTCGACCAGCGACCAGAACACCGGCAGTTCCCGGCGCGTGCGGTCGCTCATCGCCGCGTGGCCGCTCGCGCTGCCGGCGAACAGGCCGGCGACGACGACCGCGATCGGTCCCGACATCCCGAGCCCATCGGCGAGCGTGAACGTTCCCGTCGCGAGCGCGAGCGTGATCATCACCTCGAGGTTGCGGTCGCTCGTGCGGCGGAGCAGCAGCACCGCCGCGTAGCCTGTCACGAGGCCGAGCACGCCACCGCCGAACGCCTCGAAGACGAAATGGAAGGCGACGCGGCCGAAATCGATCACCCCGGCATGCGGCCCGCTCGCGTAGCCGAGCGCCGCCGAGAACGCGACCACGGCGACGCCGTCGTTGAACAGGCTCTCGCCCGCGAACAGCGCCTGCAAGCCGGGTGGCAGTCCGATCCGCCGCAGCAGGCCCACCACCGCGACCGGGTCGGTCGGCGCGAGCATCGCGCCCAGCACCAGGCACCAGGGCCAGGCGACGGTCACGCCGAGCAGCGCGAAGATCGACCACATGCCGCCCGCGAGCAGCAGGATCGCGAGCAGCGTGCCGGCGAGCGCGAGCGCGAGCACCACCAGGCGCCGCTCCCAGAGATGGCCGAGATCGACCTCGAGCGCGCCCGCGAACAGCAGGAAGCTCAGTGCGCCGTCCATCAGGGCACGCGGCAGATCGACCGACCCCAGGACGCGGCGCGAGGCGCCGCCGAGATCGGCGTGCGGGAAGGCGGCGTCGACGCCGATCAACAGGAGCGAGGCGACGAGCGCGATCACCAGCACGCCGATCGTGTGCGGCAGTCGCAGCGACATCCCGTTCAGCACCCCGAACACCGACGCGACGGTAAGAAGGGCCGCGAACAGCGCGAAGGCGCTCATGACGATGTCCCATGCTGGGGTGTGGGCGCGCGCCGCGGGTCAGTGTGGCGCGCACGGCGGCGAGATTGCCGAAAGCTGCCGGACGGAACGCTCCGGTGTGCTGCCACCTTCTACGCGACACCCGCCGCGATCCGGCTCTCGGTTGCCCGAAACTCGTCGGGAAAACGCTCGGCCGCTGCGCATCCGCCCGCGGGGGGGGGGGGGGGGCACTTGGGGTGAGCGATCGGCCCGCCGCGGGAACGGGCCTTGTCGCGGCCGGCGTCGCCCCGGCCGCTGACCGGCGCCACCCGCTCAGCCGACCCGGAGCGGCGGTCCCGCCATCGTCGGCCAGTCCGAATAGCCGGTCTCGTCGCCGCGAAACCAGGACGCGTTGGGCGCGTCGGCGAGCGGCGCGCCGGCGCGGATGCGCGAGACAAGGTCCGGGTTCGCGACCGAAGGTCGGCCGGACGACCCGAAATCGAGCCTCCCGGCGCCGGTCGGCTCGTTCGCCATGGCCGGATCGTCGCCGTCGTTGCCGAGACGGGCGCCCGCGAAACACTGCCGCAGTGCCCCGATCGATCGCTGCGGGCGTGTCGCGGGTGCATGACGCCCCCGATCGTGTGGCTCCGGGCGAGACGGTGCGCGGCCAGTCCGTCGAGCAGCGCGCCGCATCCAGGGCGAGCCCTGGCCTCGACTTCGCGCCGGCGGTGCGAAGCTGACTGGTCGCGCCGGCGGCGCGAATGCGGATGCCCGCGCCGCATGGCGCGAAGCTGGATGCCCGCGCCGCATGGCGCGAAGCTGGATGCCCGCGCCGCATGGCGCGACGGTGCCGCGCGCAGCACGCGACGTGGATCGGGCCGTATCGGACCGCTCGGTTCCGTGGCGCGGGTCACGCCGCGAGCTCCCCGCTCGCCGATGAGGGCATAGCCCTGAGTCCGCCGCGAAAGGATCAGGTGTGGCTTCGACGCCGCATTGCCGCCGCTCGCGGCCGGATCACCGGTCAGCCGGCGCGATGCGACGGCGCCCGGCCTTTCGCTGCCTCCTCAAGCCGGCCATAGATAATCCGAAACGAGGAGCTCACCCATGTCAGCCACCATCAAGACCGGCCTGATCGGTCTGGCGCTGTCGACGCTGCTGGCAACGGTCGCCGCCGCGGAGCCGTATCACCGCCATTACTATCATCATCATTACTACCGGCACTATCATCATCGTCATGGCTGAGTAACGGCGCCGGCACCGGTCTCGCGCGACCGGTGCCGGCCTCCGCCCGCCGGGCGGCGCGATGCCGGGCGTCTGCCCTTCAGGACGGTCCGAAGCTGGCCGCGAGCCAGTTTCGCATCAACCCGTAGGATTGCGCCGCGGCCGCCTGGTCGTAGCGGCACATCCCGCTTCCCGGTGACGCGCTCCGCTCCGTGAAGCAGTGCACCGCGTGACCGATCACCACGAACGACCAGGGCGCCGGGCTCTGCCGCATCTCGGCGACGAACGGGCCGAAATCCGGCGACGTCAGCGCGTCGTCGGCCCCGTTCATCGCCAGCACGCGGGCGCGGATCCGGCGCGCGTCGTTCGGATCGGGCGTCCCGAGCTCGCCGTGGAACGAGACGACGGCCTTCACGTCCGACCCGCTGCGGGCGAGCTCCAGCACCGCCGCGCCGCCGAAGCAGAACCCGATCGCCGCGAGCCGCGCCGGGTCCACCGGCGCCGCGCCGGACGCCGCCATCGCGCGAAGCCTCGCGATTGCGTCCGCCATGCGCCGGCGGAGCGTCACGCGATCGGCGAGCAGCGGGCTCATCGCCGTCCTCGCCGCCGCGTCGCTCGTCGGCCGGATGGCTTCGCCATAAACGTCCGTCAGCAGCACGACGGCGCCGTCGGTCTCGGCGATCATCGTCGCCTTGGCGATCGCGTCGTCGTTCACGCCGTACCAGTTCGGCACCATCACGAGGCCGGGCCGCCTGCCGCTCTGCGCATCGTCGTAGACGAGCACGCTTCGGAACCTGATCCCGTCGAGCATCGACACGACCGGGCGCACCACCGGCGCCGCCTTCGCCTGGCCGGCGAGGAGGCCGAGGGCCAGCCCGACCAGCAGCATCGCGCCGAACGCGGGGACGCGCGCCTCGATCCGGTCGGTCATGACACTCCTTTCACGCGTTCACGCGATTGGCTGCTGGCGCCGGCACGCGATGGCGAACGCGCGCCGTTCGGTCGGGTCGCCTCGTCGAGCCTCAGAATGGTGTGGATATTGGTGAGCGACGTCGCGAGCGTCCGGATCACCCCCGTTCGCAGCACGCCGAGCAGGGCGGCGGCCTTGGTGTTCTCGGACGCGACCGCGATCACGTCCGGGATCAGCCGGAGGTCCTGCAACGTCAGCCCGATCACCCGGTCGCGCATCGCGGTGCTGGCGGGTGCTCCGGTGATGTCGACGAAATCGTAGCCCATCACGTCGCCGATGGTGCCGGTCAGCCGCGCCTCCGAGATCTCGCGCGGCGAGAACCAGCCCATCCGGACGAGATTGCTGTCCTCCGACAGGTCGCCGACGCCGACGAGCGCCATGTCGGCGCGGCGAGCGAGGTCGAGCGCCGCGCGCACCGTCTCGTTGCGGTAGAGCTCGGCGCGGAGTTCGGTGTTGGTGACCAGCGCCGGCGCGTAGAGCGTGCGGCTCTCGCCGCCGAAACGGGCCGCGAGACGGCGGCAGATATGGTCGGGGTTCATGTGCTCGCCCGCCCGCACCGAGCCGCCGATGGCGCAGACGAAGGTCACCCGACCCGCCAGCGGCGCCACCAGCGTGTCGGCGACCGCGGCGACGTTGCGCCCCATGCCGACCGCGACCGTCATGCCGTCGGCGAGCGTGCGCTCGAGATGGGCGGCGACCAGGCTCGCGACCGCGCGCCGCTGGGCGTCGGCATCGCGGTGGTCGACCGAGACCAGCAGCCGGCCGATGCCGAACCGCTCGGCGAACTCGCGCTCCAGCCCGGCACCGAGCGATCGCGGCTGGTGCACGCGGATCTCGACCAGGCCGTCGCTTCGCGCGCGCTTCAGCAGCCGTCCGATCTTCGCGCGCGACATGCCGAACCGGCGCGACAGCTCCTCCTGCGTCGCATCCTCGAAATAGTAGAGCGTCGCGATCTCGACGACCGTCTCGGGCCGCGTTTCGATCGTTTCTCGCCCCGTCATCCGTCTCGGTCACGTGTCATGCGAGTGTGCGGGCCCCGGTGCATCCGTTCACCGCCCGTCGAGATGATCGGGCCTGTCGCGCGTATGCGGCACGCCGCGTCAGGCGGTCGTCAAGGACAATCGCGTCCCGATGCGTTTGCTGCGCTGCGCAATTGATCTCGAGATTGACATATGTGCGATGGCGCGCCCAGTTTAGTCAGGGTCGTGCGTGCGGCATGCGCTCGTCCTGGTCCCCTCCGAGGAAGTCCCGCGATCGTGCTGAACCGCGTCATCAACGACCCCGACCAGGTCACCGAGGACAGTCTCGTCGGCGTGCTGGCCGCCCATGGCGACCTGCTCGAGCCGACCGACCACCGCCGCGTGCTGCGCCGTGTCGGCGGCACCGATCGGGGCCATGTCGGCGTCGTCACGGGCGGCGGCTCCGGCCACGAGCCGGCCTTTCTCGGTTATGTCGGGCCAGGGCTCTGCGACGCGGTGGCGATCGGCGAGGTGTTCGCGTCGCCCACCGCGAAGAGCTTCCACGCGGCCTTCCGTGCCGCCGACGGCGGCGCCGGTGTCGCCTGCCTCTACGGCAACTATGCCGGCGACAACATGAACGTGAAGATGGCGGTCCGCCTCGCCGCCAAGGACGGGCTCACGGTCAGGACCGTGGTCGCCAACGACGACGTCGCCTCCGCGCCACCCGAAGAGGCCGACAGGCGCCGCGGCGTCGCCGGCGAGATCCTGATGTGGAAGGCCGGCGGTGCGGCCGCGGCTGGAGGCGCCGACCTCGACGGCGTGATCGCCGCCGCCCGCCACGCGATCGAGAACACGCGCTCGGTCGGCATCGGGTTGTCCGCCTGCACGATCCCGGCCGCCGGCAAGCCGAACTTCTCCATCCCCGAGGGGCACATGGAGGTTGGCATCGGTCATCACGGCGAGAAGGGCATCGCGGTGATGCCGACGGCGTCGGCGCGCGAGATGGCGGGCATGATGCTCGACCGCATCCTCGCCGACACCGTCGATTACAGGGGCGAGGACGTCGCCGTGCTGGTGTCCGGTCTCGGCGCGACGCCGCTGATGGAGCTCTACGTGCTCTACGGCCACGTCGACGCGATCCTGCGCGACCGCGGCGTCACGCCGCGACGCCGCTACGTTGGCAACTACTTCACCTCGCTCGAGATGATGGGCGTGTCGGTGACGGTGACCCGCCTCGACGCGGAACTCGACCGCCAGCTCGCGGCGCCCGCGCGTTCGATCGGCCTCGTGGTCGGCGGGAAGGGGAGCTGACATGGCCGACACCGTTCCGCTCGCCGGCACCGGCGCGATCGCGGTCGACATCGCGCGCGCGATCGTCGCCGCCCAGGACGAGCTCACCGAGATCGACGGCGCGACCGGCGACGGCGATCACGGCATCAACATGGGCAAGGGCTTCCGCATGGTGATCGAGCGCCTCGACGGGCGCGAGACCACGCTCGCCGAGGCCTGCCGCGTGATCAGCGACACGCTGCTCGACGAGATCGGCGGCTCGATGGGCCCGCTCTACGGCTCGTTCTTCCTCGAGGCCGGCGACGTCATCAAGGATCGGGACCCGCTCGATGCCGGCACGCTCGCGCGCGCGCTCCGCGCCGGCGAGGACGCGGTCGCCGATCTCGGCGAGGCCAAGGTCGGCGACAAGACGCTGATCGACGTGCTCACGCCGGCGCGCGAGGCGTTCGAGCGCGCGCACGGGCAGGGGTGCGATTTCGCCGCCTGCCTCGACGCCATGAAGGACGAGGCCGCCGCCGCGCTCGAGCGCACCCGCGACATGGTCGCCAGGCTCGGCCGCGCCAGCCGCCTCGGCGAACGCTCGCGCGGTTCGCTCGATGCCGGCGCCGCGTCCTGCAACATCATCCTCCGCACCCTCGCCGACGGCCTCGCCGTCCGGCTGGGCGGCTGAGCGAAACCGGAGCCCGATCATGGCCGACATCGCGACGCTTCCCGACACGATGGAGGCGGTGGTCTGCTACGCGCCGCACGACTATCGCGTCGAAACGGTCGACGTGCCGCGCGCCGGGCCGGACGACATCATCATCGAGGTCGAGGCGGCCGGCATCTGCGCGTCCGACATCAAGACCTTCACCGGTGCGCCGTCGTTCTGGGGCGACAACAAGGGCCAGCCCCGCTACGTCAAGCCGCCGATGATCCCGGGACACGAGTTCCTCGGCCGCGCGGTCGAGGTCGGCGCGAACCGCGCCGCCGAGGGCTGGAAGATCGGCGACCGCATCATCTCCGAGCAGATCGTGCCCTGCGACGCGTGCCGCTACTGCAAGCGTGGCGAGTACTGGATGTGCGAGGTGCATGACCTCTACGGTTTCCAGAAGAACGTCAACGGCGCGTTCGCGAAATACATGCGGTTTCCGAAGACCGGCCGCAACCACCGCGTGCCCGACGACCTGCCGCTCGAGCGCGCGGTGCTGACCGAGCCCTACGCATGCTCGGTGCACGCGGTGAACCGCGGCCTGATCCAGCTCGACGATGTCGTCGTGCTGGCCGGTGCCGGCCCGCTCGGTCTCGGCATGGTGGGTGCCGCCCGGCTCAAGAACCCGTCGAAGCTGGTGGTGCTCGACACCAAGCCCGATCGTCTGGCGCTCGCCAAGACCTTCGGCGCCGACATCGTGATGAACCCGCTCGAGACCGACGTCGTCTCCGCGGTCAAGGAGATGACCGAGGGCTACGGCTGCGACGTCTATATCGAGGCGACCGGCCACCCGTCCTCGGTCGTGCAGGGCCTCAACATGATCCGCAAGCTCGGCCGCTTCGTCGAGTTCTCGGTGTTCGGCGAGGAGGTCACGGCGGACTGGTCGATCATCAGCGACCGCAAGCAGCTCGATCTCTACGGCGCGCATCTCGGTCCCTACTGCTATCCGTTCACCATCGCGGCGATCGCGGACGGGCGGTTGCCGACCGCGGGCGTGGTGACGCACAAGCTGCCGCTCCGCGACTTCATGCAGGGCTTCGACCTGATGAAGAAGGGCGACAAATCGATCAAGATCATGCTGGTGCCGGAGTGAACTGACGGTAGGGTCCGGCCGCGGAACGGGGCGTCGAGGCGTGATGGCGTCGACCCGCGCGACCAGGCTGCGCGCGGCCGTGCTGCCGGGTTCGGCACTCGTGCTCGTCGCCGCCATGGCGCTCGACACCCGAGTGGTGCATCTCGGCGCCGGCGGCGTGCCGGTGGTGCCGGGCGCGTTCTCGCCGTCGGCCTTCGGTGCCGCCGAGTTCCCGAAGGTGCGCCTCGCCGTCGAGCGCAAGGCGGTCGACGCCGCGACGCTCGCCGCCGCGATCGCCAAGGACCCCGCCGCCGCCGGCAAGCAATACGGCGTCGCCTCCGATGCCGGTCCCGAATTCCCGGTGAAGTTCGTCGGCGCCGCCGGCAAGTCCGACGGCGGCGATCTCGACGTCGCGATCCCCGGCGTGCCCGGCACCGTGCACGTCGAGGTGCAGACCGGGCCGGCGATCATCGGCACCGATCTCCGCGACGCCACCGGCACCATCACGTTCGGCCAGTTCACCAACCAGATCGTCTATCAGAACGTCGGCGCGGCGCTGAACAAGGCGATGAAGAAGGCGGTGCTCGCGCCGCTCGACACGGCGCATCTCTCCGGCAAGACGCTGTCGGTGGTGGGCGTCTTCCAGCTGACCGATCCGACCAACTGGGTCGTGACGCCCGTGGAGCTCCACACCCGATGAGCGCCGCGGCGTCGCGCGCGCCCGCGGCCGCGGCCGGCGAGATCGTGCTGGCCGCGCGCGGCGTCACCAAGGTCTACGGCAGCACGCACGCGCTCAAGGGCGTCGATTTCGACATTCGCCGGGGACGCGTGACGACGCTGTTCGGCGAGAACGGCGCTGGCAAGTCGACGCTGATGAAGATCCTGTCCGGCGTCACCACGCCGACCGCGGGCGCCATCACGCTCGACGGCGTGGCGGTCACGTTCGCCAACACGACCGAGGCGCGCGACCGTGGCATCTCGATCATCCACCAGGAACTCAGCCTCGCGCCCAATTTGAGCGTGCGCGACAACATCTTCCTCGGCCGCGAGATACGCGGTCGCGGCGGCGTCGACTTCGCCGAGGAGACGCGACAGGCGCGCGCGCTGATGGAGGCGCTCGAGGAGGACATCGATCCGGCGACGCCCGTCGAGGATCTCCGGCTCGGCCAGCAGCAGATCGTCGAGATCGCGCGCGCGCTCTCGGTCGACGCGCGTATCCTGATCATGGACGAGCCGACGTCGGCGTTGAGCGCGACCGAGGTCGAGGTGCTGTTCAAGGTCATCCGCGATCTCACCGCGCGCGGCGTGTCGATCGTCTACATCTCGCACCATCTCGAAGAGGCGCTGCTGGTCACCGACTACGCCGTGGTGCTGCGCGACGGCGCGATCACCGCGACGGCGCCGGCATGCGACATCGACCTTCCCTGGATCGTCCGCAACATGGTGGGCGACCACTACGATCTCGGCTCGCCGCCGTCCGGCTATGTGTTCGGCGCGGTGGCGCTCTCGCTCCGCGACATCTGCGTCGCCGACGCGTCGGGCTCCGGCGCGCTGATCGTCGACCACCTGTCGCTCGACGTGCGCGCGGGCGAGATCGTCTGCATCTACGGCCTGATGGGCGCGGGCCGGACCGAGCTTCTCGAAGCGGTTGCCGGCCGCGTGCCGATGCTCGCGGGCGAGGTGCTGCTCGAGGGCAGCACCGTCGCCGGCCAGAGCATCGCCGGGCGCATCGGCCGCGGCCTGGTGCTGGTGCCCGAGGATCGGCAGCGCGACGGCTTGGTGCAGACGATGTCGGTCGGCGAGAACCTCTCGCTCGCCAGCATCCGCGGCTTCACCAGGGGCCTGCTCACGTCGCGGCCGCGCGAGCGCGGCCTGATCGACCGCTCGATCCGCAACGTCCACATCAAGACCGCCGGCGGCGACGCGCCGATCGGCTCGCTCTCGGGCGGCAACCAGCAGAAGGTCGTGATCGGCAAGATGCTGGCGACCGACCCGAAGGTCATCCTGCTCGACGAGCCCAGCCGCGGCATCGACATCGGCGCCAAGGCCGAGGTGTTCCGCCTGCTCGGCGAAAAGGCGGTCGACGGGCTCGCGGTCGTGTTCTCGACCTCCGAGGTGCTCGAATGCCTCGGCATCGCGCACCGGATCGTCGTGATGCGGCGCGGCCGGATCTCGGCCGAGTTCACGCCGGATGCCACCAAGGAGGAGATCATGGCCGCGTCCGGCGAAGCCGTGGTGGCCGCCTGATGCCGCGCCCGGACTTCGGAAACACGCGATGGCAGACGGCAGGGCCATGAAGAAGATGGCAGACACCGCGGGTACGTCTGCGGCCGCGCTCGCAGATCGCGCGCGGACGCGCGATCTCGACGTCGGACGGTTGCTGCTGGAGGGCCGTGCCTTCTTCGCGCTGATCGTGATCGTCGCGGTGTTCTCGTTGCTGTCGCCCTACTACTTCTCGATCGGCAACTTCCTCACGATGGCGTCGCATGTCGCGATCTACGGGATCCTCGCCGTCGGCATGTTGCTGGTGATCCTGAGCGGCGGCATCGATCTCTCGGTCGGTTCCACGCTCGGCCTTTCGGGCGTGGTCGCCGGCTTCCTGATGCAGGGGGTCACCGTCGCGTCCCTCGGCGTCACGCTCTACCCGCCGGTGTGGGTGGTGGCCGTGCTCACCTGCGTGCTCGGCGGAGCGGTCGGCCTCGTCAACGGCGTGCTGATCGCGCGCTTCAAGGTGCCCGCCTTCGTCGCCACCCTCGGCGTGATGTATGTCGCGCGCGGCGCCGCGTTGCTGATCACCAACGGCCTCACCTACAACGATCTCGGCGGCAACAAGGCGCTCGGCAACACGGGCTTCAACTGGCTCGGCTTCAACCACCTGTTCGGCATCCCGATCGGCGTCGTGGTGCTCGCCGTGGTCGCCATCGCCGGCAATGTCGTGCTGGCACGGACCGCATTCGGTCGCTGGCTCTATGCCGCGGGCGGCAACCCGCGCGCGGCCGAACTGTCCGGCGTGCCGGTCCGATCGGTGCAGGTCAGCGTCTACGTGCTCTCGGGCGTCTGCGCGTCGGCGGCCGGGCTGATCCTGTCGTCGCAGCTCACCTCCGCGGGACCGACCGCCGGCGTCTCCTACGAGCTCACCGCGATCGCCGCCGTGGTGATCGGCGGCGCCGCACTCACAGGCGGCCGCGGCACCATGCGCGGCACCATGCTCGGCGCCTTTGTCATCGGCTTCCTGTCGGACGGGCTCGTGATCATCGGCATCTCGTCGTATTGGCAGACGGTGTTCACCGGCGCCGTGATCGTCCTCGCCGTGCTGCTGAACGCCGTCCAGTATAAGCGTCGGCCTGCCCGCCCCGCGGGCTCGCCGAGCCAGCCTTCCGTCGCGAGACCGGTCTGAGCTCTCGCGGGCCTCACCGCCACGTTCATCAAGCAAGGAAGAAGACCATGTCCAGGACCGGAACACTCGGAACGCTGGCGGCCGCGGCGCTCGCCGCCATGGTTCTCGCAGGGGCGCCGCGGCCAGCCGCCGCGGCGGGCGGTCTCATGACGATCATCGTCAACGACCCCGCCAATCCCTATTGGCTCACGGAAGGGAAGGTGGCGGCCGCCGAGGCGCAGAAGCTCGGCTACCACGCCATCGTCGGCGCCTCGAAGGGCGACACCAACACCGAAAGCAACCTGATCGACACCGCGATCACCAACCGCTCGGTCGCGATCATCCTCGATCCGGCCAACGCGAGCGGCTCCGTCGGCGCGGTCAAGAAGGCGATCGCCGCGAACATCCCGGTGATCCTCGTGAACGCCGAGATCAACCAGGAGGGGCTCGCCAAGGCGCAGCTCGTCTCCAACAACGCACAGGGCGCCGCACTCGGGGCGCAGCAATGGGTCAAGGATGTCGGCGACAAGGGCAACTACGCCGAGCTGCTCGGCTCGCCGTCCGACAACAACGCCGCCACGCGCTCGAATGGCTACGAGACCGTGCTCAGCCAGTACGACGGGCTGCACAAGGTGGCCGCGCAGGTCGCGAACTGGGACCGCACCCAGGGTCACGACAAGATGCAGAACATGTTGCAGGCCCACCCCGACATCATCGGCGTGATCAGCGGCAACGACGAGATGGCGCTCGGCGCGATCGCGGCGCTGAAGGAGGCGGGCAAGCTTTCCAGCATCAAGGTCGGCGGTTTCGACGGCTCGCCCGACGCGGTGTCGGCGATCAACGCGGGCGAGCTGCAATACACGGTGCTGCAGCCGGTCGCGGTGTTCTCGAAGAAGGCGGTCGACGAGGCGGACAGCGTCCTCCGCACCGGCAAGACGGGCGCCGCGAGCGAAAAGCAGCTGTTCAACTGCATCCTGATCACCAAGGCACGAACGGGCGAGTTCGTCGCGCCGTTCACGCTGCGGAGTTTCTAGAGCATGACCTGATCGGACAGGATCGTTCGATCGGGTGAGAATAATGGCTTACGAAGCGAGAGCACCGTCGGCTCGGGAGCCGATCGTGCTGTCGCCGTGCGGGCTCTGCCCTCGTGGGCAAAGCCCGATTTCCGAAGGAGCGATCCCATGCAGGCCCTCGTCCTCGAACGCGCCCACGAACTCGCGCTTCGCGACATCGATCTCCCGCGAACGCTCGGCGCGCACGACGTGCGGATCGCCATCCGCACGGTCGGCATCTGCGGTTCGGACCTGCACTACTACCAGCACGGCGCGATCGGCCCCTACGTGGTGCGCGCGCCGATGGTGCTCGGCCACGAGGCGTCCGGCGTCGTCGTCGAGACCGGCACGGACGTCACCACGCTCGCGTCCGGCGATCGGGTCTGCATGGAGCCCGGCATCCCGGACTGGACCTCGCGCGCGTCCCGGCTCGGCCTCTACAATCTCGATCCGGCCGTCGCGTTCTGGGCGACCCCGCCCGTGCACGGCTGTCTCGTGCCCGAGATCGTGCATCCGGCGAACCTCACCTTCAAACTGCCGGACGGCGTGTCGTTTGCGGCCGGCGCCTTCGTCGAACCGCTCGCCGTCGGCATGCAGGCCGCCACCAAGGCGCGCATCGAACCCGGCCAGGTTGCCGTCGTGCTCGGCGCCGGCACGATTGGCATGATGACCGCGCTCGCCGCACTCGCGGCCGGTTGCGCGCGGGTGATCATGACGGACGTGGTCGACGCGAAACTCGCCGTCGCACGCCGCTACGAGGGGATCGAGACCGTCAACGTCGCGACCGGGGACGCGGTCGCCCGCGTCCGCGCGCTCACCGCCGACTGGGGCGCCGACGTCGTCTTCGAGGCGAGCGGCAGCGTGCGCGCCTACGGGAACATCACCGAACTCGCCTGCCCGGGCGGCGTCCTGGTGCTGATCGGCATGCCGCCCGAACCGGTGTCGTTCGACGTCGTCAAGGCCTCGATCAAGGAACTGCGCGTCGAAACGGTGTTCCGCTACGCGAACGTCTTCCCGCGCGCGGTCGCACTGCTCGCGTCGGGCAAGATCGATCTCGCGCCGCTGGTGTCGCGAACCTACCCCTTCGCGCACGCCGTCGAAGCGTTCGAATATGCCGCCGCCGGCCACCCGGACGTCGTGAAGGTGCAGATCGAGCTGCCGGCGTAGGTGGCCGCGCGAGGGGGAAGGCGCCCGGCCTTCCTCCTCTCATGCCGCGACCGGCACGCCCAGCGCATCGAGCAGCGTCTCGCGCAGGCGGGCGAGCGCGGGATTGTCGTGCCGGCGCGGGTGGCCGATGTCGACCGCGTGGTCGAGCGCGATGCGGCCGCGGTCGAGCAACAGGATGCGGTCGGCGAGCCGGATCGCCTCGTCGACGTCGTGGGTGACGAGCAGCACGGCGCAGCGGTGACGGCGCCAGAGATCGGCCACCAGATCCTGCATGCGGAGCCGGGTGAGTGCGTCGAGCGCGGCGAACGGTTCGTCGAGCAGCAGCAATTCGGGCGCGCGGACGATGGCGCGCGCGAGGCCGGCGCGCTGCGCTTCGCCGCCCGAGAGCGTGAGCGGCCAGGCGCCGGCGCGGTGTTCGAGCCCGACCTCGCGGAGCGCGTCGGCGGCACGTGTCCGCGCGTCGGCGCCTGGCAGGCCGAGTGCGACGTTCTCGTCGACCCGTTTCCATGGCAGCAGGCGCGCTTCCTGGAACACCACCGCGCGCGCCTCGGGCCGGGTGAGCGCGCCCTCGACGCCGTCGTCGAGCCCCGCCAGCGCGCGAAGCAGCGTCGTCTTGCCCGAGCCGCTGCGTCCGAGCAGGGCCACGAACTCGCCGCGGCCGATCGTGAGGTCGAGATCGTCGAGGACCGGCCGGTCGCCGAAGCTGCGGCGGAGGCCGCGCGCGACGACCGATGCGTCGTGGGCGCCGCTCACGGCCGCCCGGCGCTCACCGAGACGGGTGAAGGGGGTGCGACCGAGCCGGCCGAGAGCACGGCCTGGTCGTGCGCGCCGCCGCCACCGAACACGCGGGCCGCATCGCCCTCGCCGCGCGTCATCGGGTTGTCGAGGCCGAGCGCCGGGAACAGCAGTTCCGCCACCCGGTAGGCTTCCTCGAGATGGGGGTATCCGGACGCGATCAGCGTATCGATGCCGAGCGCCTGATACTCGCGGATCCGTTCGGCGACCGTGTGGGGCGAGCCGACCAGCGCGGTGCCGGCGCCGCCGCGCATCAGCCCGACGCCTGCCCAGAGATTGGGGCTCACCTCGAGCCGGTCGCGACGGCCGCCGTGCAGCGCCATCATGCGGCGCTGACCTTCGCTGTCGGTCGCCTTGGCCATGAACTCCTGCGTCTTGGCGATGGTCTCGTCGGACAGGCGCGAGATCAGCCGGTCGGCGGCGGCCCAGGCTTCGTCGTCGGTTTCGCGCACGATCAGGTGGAGGCGGATGCCGAACCGGATCGCGCGACCCGTGGCCGCCGCGCGCGCGCGCATGTCGGCGATCTTGGCCGCGACCGCCGCCGGCGGCTCGCCCCAGGTCAGGTACATGTCGACCTGCTCGGCGGCGAGCGCGTGGGCGCGTGGCGAGGAGCCGCCGAAATAAAGCGGCGGGCAGGGTTGCTGCACCGGCGGGAACAGCAGCTTGCCACCCTCGGTCTTGAGATAGCGGCCCGAGAACGTCACCGTTTCGCCGGCCATCAGGCCGCGGAAAATGCGAAGATACTCGTCGGCCTGGTCGTAGCGTTCGTCATGGCCGAGGAAGATGCCGTCGCCGGCGAGGTCCTTCGGATTGCCGCCGACGACGACGTTCAGCAGCAGCCGGCCGTCGGAGAGCCGGTCGAACGCCGAGGCCATCCGGGCGGCCTCGCCCGGCAGCGTGGTGCCGGGCCGCAGCGCGACCAGGAAACGGAGGCGTTCCGTGTGGGTGACGATCGCGGACGCGGTGACCCAGGCGTCCTCGCAGCCTGCCCCGGTCGGCAGCAGCACGCCCTTGTAGCCGAGCCGGTCGGCTGCCGTCGCGATCTCCCGCATGTAGCGGTTGTCGGCGACGCGACGGCCCTCGTTGCCGCCGAGGTAACGGCCGTCGCCGCTGGTCGGCAGGAACCAGAACATGTCGATCGGCGATTGGACGGAGGCGGGCGCGAGCGTGTCCATGGAGCGGAACCCTTCAACCGAGGCGCGTCGGCGCGCGTGTGTCAGCGACGCTGCCAGCGCAGCGCGCGGTGCTCGAGTGCGCGCACCGCCGCGTCGGTGCCGAGGCCGAGCAGCGCGTAGACCAGGAGGCCGACCAGGATGATGTCGGTGCGCATGAAGTCGCGCGCGTCCATCATCATGTAGCCGATACCGGAGCTCGCGTTGATCTGCTCGCCGACCACGAGGCTGAGCCAGGCGACGCCGACCGCGTAGCGCAGTCCGGTCAGCGCCGGCGCGATCGCGCCGGGCAGCACAACGTGGCGGATCGTCGCGACCCGGGATAGGCGGAGCGTGCGCGCGAGTTCGAGCAGGCGGACATCGACGCTCCTGATCCCGGACAGCAGGTTGAGATAGATCGGGAACACGGCGCCGAGCGCCACGAGCGCGATCTTCGGCGTCTCGCCGATGCCGAACCAGAGGATGAACAGCGGCACCAGCGCGAGATGCGGCATGGTGCGGATCATCTGCAGCGGCGCGTCGACGATCTCCTCGCCGACGCGGGTCAGGCCCGACCACAGGGCCAGCGACACGCCGAGCACCATCGCGATGGCGAGCCCGACCAGCACGCGGGCGAGCGAGATCAGCAGGTTGTCGATCAGGGTGCCGTCGGCGATCAGGGTGCCGAAGGTCTGGACGATGCGGAGCGGCGACGCGAGCGTCCGTTCCGACACCACCCCCGCCGAGGCGAGCGCCTGCCAGGCGAGCAGCAGCGCCACCGGGGAGGCGAGACGGCGCGCGACGCCGATCGCGCGGCCGGGGCGGTGCCACGCCGGCCGCCTCGACCCGGCCGATGATGCGGCGCGGATCGCGGGAGCCAATGCGCGATCGAGCGCGGCGTCGGACATGGATGATCTCCGGTCGACAGGCGGGGCTGGACAAATCACCACGCCAGAGGCCGGTGTCAAGGCTATTCGCCGGTTGGCATCTGGGTGTTTTGCATTCTACGCGCTACTAAAGTATATCCGCTCCGGTGACGTCGGCGGCAACCGGATGCAACGATGGACGTCGCCGAACATTCACTTCGCTATGGTGCGGAACGTGCCACCCCTGCCATGCGCTAGGGCCTTTGGCGGCGGGCTGGTGGCGGGTCGGGTGGCACGCCGGGCGAGAGCGGCATCTCGGTGTCGCGCAACATTCCTGGATGGAGATCGAGCATGGCGGTGCCGGCGATGGTGGAACGCAAGGCGGCGAACGCCGCGCCCGAGGGCCTGTCGATGGGGGCCGACACCGGCATCGATCAGCTGTGCATCAACACCATCCGCACCCTGGCGATGGATGCCGTGCAGAAGGCGAACTCCGGCCACCCCGGGACGCCGATGGCGCTCGCGCCGATCGGCTACACGCTGTGGCAGAAGTTCATGCATTACGATCCGGACGATGCCAACTGGCCGAACCGCGACCGGTTCGTGCTGTCCGTCGGCCACGCGTCGATGCTGCTCTACGCGCTGATCCACCTGACCGGCATCAAGGCCGTGAACGAGCACGAGGACCGCAGCAAGCCCGCGCTGACGATCGACGACCTCAAGCAGTTCCGCCAGCTCGACAGCAAGACCCCGGGTCATCCTGAGTATCGGTTCACGTCGGGGATCGAGACCACCACCGGCCCGCTCGGCCAGGGATGCGGCAACTCGGTCGGCATCGCGATGGCGCAGAAATACCTCGCCGACCGCTACAACAAGCCGAACTTCCCGGTCTTCGACTACCACGTCTACACGCTCGCCGGTGACGGCGACATGATGGAGGGCGTGTCAGGCGAGAGCGCGTCGGTCGCCGGGCATCTCGGCCTCGGCAATCTGACCTGGATCTACGACAGCAACCGCATCACGATCGAGGGCTCGACCGATCTCGCCTTCAGCGAAAGCGTGCTCGACCGCTTCAAGGGCTACGGCTGGAACACGATCGAGGTCGCCGACGCGAACGACACCAACGGGTTCGTCGACGCGATCAAGCAGGCCCGCGCGGTCGCCGACCGTCCGACCTTCATCATGGTCCACAGCGTGATCGGGTGGGGCGCGCCGACCAAGGCCGGAAACCACTCCGCGCATGGCTCGCCCCTCGGCGAGGACGAGATCCGCGGCGCCAAGCGCGCTTATGGCTGGCCCGAGGACGCGCAGTTCCTGGTGCCTCCCGAAGTGCCGAAGCATTTCGACGCCCATTTCGGCAAGCGCGGCCGCGACGCCCACAAGGGTTGGCAGGCGATGATGGAGCGCTACCGGGTGGAGTACCCGGATCTCGCCGCCGAACTCGACATGATCCGCGAGCACACGCTGCCCGAAGGCTGGGACCGGGACATCCCGGTGTTCGACGCCGACCCGAAGGGCGTCGCGTCGCGGGTGAGTTCGGGCAAGGTGCTGAACGCGATCGCGCCGAACGTTCCGTTCATGCTCGGCGGTTCGGCCGATCTGTCGCCGTCCACCAACACCGACCTCAAGTTCCAGGGCGCCGGCTCGTTCGAGAAGGGCCATTACGGCGGCCGCAACCTGCATTTCGGCATCCGCGAGCACGCGATGGGCTCGATCATGAACGGCATGGCCGTGAGCGGCCTTCGCGTCTACGGCTCCGGCTTCCTGATCTTCATGGACTACATGAAGGCGCCGATCCGGCTGTCGGCGATCATGGAACTGCCGGTCATCTACATCTTCACGCATGACAGTTTCGGCGTCGGCGAAGACGGCCCGACGCACCAGCCGATCGAGCAACTGGCGCAGCTCCGCGCGACGCCCGGCCTGATCACCATGCGTCCGGCCGACGCGAACGAGGTCGCCGAGGCCTACCGGTTCGCGCTGCCTCTGAAGGAACAGCCGGTCTGCATGATCCTGAGCCGGCAGAACCTCCCCACCTACGACCGCACGAAATACGCCTCGGCCGCGCACGTGGTGAAGGGCGGCTACGTGATGGCCGATGCGGAGGGCGGCAAGCCGGACGTGATCCTGATCGCGACCGGCAGCGAGGTGTCGCTCGCGGTCGGCGCCTACGAGACGCTGACGGCGGAGGGCATCAAGGCGCGCGTGGTGTCGCTGCCGTCTTGGGAGTTGTTCGAGGAGCAGCCGGAGGCGTATCGCGAGGCGGTGCTGCCGCGCGCCGTCGTCGGCCGGGTCTGCATCGAACAGGCGGCGAGCCTCGGCTGGGATCGCTACGCCGGTCCGGGCGGCGCGATCATCGCCATGCACACGTTCGGCGCGTCGGCACCCTTGTCGGCGCTGTCGAAGAAGTTCGGCTTCACCCCCGAGGCCGTGCTCGAGAAGGCGCGCGAGCAGGCCAAGCGGACGCATTGAGCGCGAGTTCCGCGTTGACGTCGTGGCGGGGACGCGCGCGCCCGCCCGTTCCGGGACGGCTCCCGGCACAGATGGAAGGATCCCGACCATGAACGTCGTGACCAAGGTCGAAGGCGGCAACACGCTTCGGGCGCTCGGGCAGGCCGGCCAGGCCCCCTGGCTCGACTTCATCCAGCGGAGCTTCGTCCGCGAAGGCAAGCTCAAGGAGCTGGTCGAGCGCGACGGTCTCCGCGGCGTTACCTCGAACCCGTCGATCTTCGAGAAGGCGATGGGCCACGGCACCGAATACGACGACGAGATGAAGTCGGTCGTCGGCTCCGGCGAGAACGACGCGTCGGCGATGTATGAGAGCTGCGCGATCACCGACATCCGCGCCGCCGCCGACGTGCTCAAGCCGGTCTGGGACGAGACGGAGGGGCTCGACGGCTACGTGAGCCTCGAAGTGTCGCCCTATCTCGCGCTCACCACCGATCCGACGATCAAGGAGGCGCGCAAGCTCTGGCAGCGCGTCGATCGCAGGAACCTGATGGTCAAGGTGCCCGGCACCGAGGCCGGCGTCCCGGCGATCCGGACGCTGATCGAAGACGGCATCAACATCAACGTGACGCTGCTGTTCTCGCGCGGCGCCTATGAGGCCGTGCTCGAAGCCTACCTGCAGGGGCTGGAAGCGCGACACGCGAAGGGCGAGGACATCTCCCATGTCGCGTCCGTCGCGTCGTTCTTCGTCAGCCGCATCGACGGCAAGATCGACGGCGCCATCGACAAGCGGGTCGAAGCGGGCGATGCCGAGGCCGACGCGCTCAAGGCGGTGCGCGGCAAGGTCGCGATCGCCAACGCGAAGCTCGCCTATCAGCACTATCTCGAAGTCTCGGCCTCCGAGCGCTGGCAGACCCTGAAGGCGGCGGGAGCGAACCCGCAGCGCCTGCTCTGGGCGAGCACGGGCACCAAGGACAAGGCGTATTCCGACGTCCTCTACGTCGATGGGCTGATCGGCGCCGACACCGTCAACACGATGCCGCCAGCCACGATGGACGCGTTCCGCGATCACGGCACGGTCGCCGACACGCTGAATGCGGATGTCGACGCTGCCCGCCACGTCCTGTCGGAAGCCGAGCGGCTCGGGCTCGACCTCGACGGGGTCACCACGACGCTGGTCGAAGAGGGGGTGCAATCGTTCGCCGACGCGTTCGATGCGCTGCTCGGCGCGGTCGCGGCCAAGCGGACGGCGCTGATCGGGGCGAACCTCACCACCACCGACGCGAAGCTGCCCGCGGATCTCGAACACGCCGTCGGCGCCGAGCTCGAGAAGTGGCGGAAGCACGGCCTTATCCGGAAGCTCTGGCTGCGCGACGCCTCGGTGTGGACCGGTGCGGACGAAGGCCAGTGGCTCGCCTGGCTCGACGTCATCGACGCGCAGCTCGATGACATCGACGCGCTCGAGCGTTTCGCCGCCGACGTCGAGCGCGGCGGTTTCTCGCACGTGCTGCTGCTCGGAATGGGCGGCTCGTCACTCGGTCCGGAAGTCCTCGCCGAGACCTTCGGCCATCGCGGCGGCTGGCCCGAACTGCTGGTGCTCGACAGCACCGATCCGCAGCAGGTCGCGACCTTCGCGGGACGCATCGATCCGGCGAAGACGCTCTTCGTCGTGTCGTCGAAATCCGGCGGCACGCTCGAGCCGAACATCCTCAAGGCCTATTTCTACAAGCTCGCGACCGACGCGCTCGGCGAGGGCAAGGCAGGCGCCCACTTCGTCGCCGTGACCGATCCTGGGTCGCACATGGAGCAGGTCGCGAAGGAAGACGGTTTCCGCGACATCTTCTACGGCGACAAGCAGATCGGCGGTCGCTACTCGGTGCTGTCGAAGTTCGGCTTGGTGCCGGCGGCGGCTTGCGGCATCGACGTGCGGCAGATGCTGATCGCCGGTCGGGCGATGGCACGATCCTGCGCCGACAGCGTGCCGCCGAAGCAGAACCCCGGCGTG